>WRAN01000001.1 GCA_009780185.1 Defluviitaleaceae bacterium
GCTATAAAAATAAGACCCATTGATGATCTTTATAGGATTAGTATCCCAAAAGAAGTAAGAGCAATTAATGGCTGGAAAGTAAATGATAACATCGGATTCTACAACTACGACGGCGTCATAATAATTGAACAAACAGGTCCGCCCAGGGTGCCGAAGAAGATAGAAGAGGCTGTGCAGCTTCATAAGTCTCAAGTCCAGGAATAACCTCCAGCGCGCCCACAATGCTGATGACGTAGTAAATATCATAATCAGCCCTAGAAAACCCCTTAAAAAACCGATATAATGGTTTCGAAAGGGGTTTTATTATTGGATTACGACAATTATACGATGCTCCCAAGTGATTTATTTATCTGTTATTCAGATTCAGATTTGCCAAAAGTCAAGCATCTGATAGCGCGGCTTGAAAAAGTCGGTTTAAGATGCTGGTTCGCTGACAGAAATAGCTTAACAGGTGGAAATGATATAAATCTCCAAATGATTGATATGTGCTCTGTGTTTTTGATGGTCACATCGAGGGCAAGCAGTGGAAGTAGCAATATGCAATTTGCGGCTTCTCACGCAATGAGTCTTGGTAAGCCTCGTTTGGAGTACAAAATTGACGATGTCAGAGGGCAAGAGCAAGCAGATGCACTTCTTGGGCGGCAGTTAAGAGATTTGTTTTCTCCGGAAATTAATCAGCCGGAGCCAGATATAGAAGAAGCTGGCATTGAGTCTTCTAAGGCGATGGGATTTAAGGCTTTTGTTTATATCCTGATTCTGATATTTGCTGTAACCGGCGGGGTTATGACTATACACTCTGTTATCGCCACGCGGCAATTTATGTCACAGATACCCGAAGAAGGCGGGCTGCAAGAGCCAACTTTGGATGAGCAAGCGCGACAAGGGGATATGGATGCCCAGTACGAACTTGGGCGTATTTTGATGATTGTACAAGATTTTAGTACGGCTACGTCTTGGTTTAGACAGGCAGCAGAGCAAGGACACAATGAAGCCATGTTGGCGCTGGCTATTAACTATCGTGACGGGATTGGTGTAAGGCGCAATCATGATCGTGCTATATTTTGGTTTTATCAAGCAGGTGAAACCCATGACCCGGAGATACAAGCTCATATAGGATGGCTTTACGATAGTGGGCATCTTCTTAATCAGAATTACGAGCAGGCACTTTATTGGTACTTACAGGCCGCCCGGCAAGATAACGAGTTTTCTCAGGTACGAATTGGGGTAATGTTTTCTGTTGGCCTTGGAACAGAAGTTGATGACGAGCAAGCCGTATATTGGTATAAACGCGCTGCCGCCCAGGGTAATGCAATGGCTCAAGGCAACTTAGGCGCAAGATATGCACAAGGGCATGGCGTAGAGCAGAGCTATGAAGAGGCTGTCTACTGGTTTAACACAGCCGCTTTGCAAGGTGATACAAATTCAATGGTAAACCTTGGGATGGCTTATGAATTTGGCCTTGGAGTTGAAGAAGATTATCACCAGGCTTTACATTGGTACCGGGAAGCTGTGGAACTTGGAAATCCAAGCGGAATAAATTTCCTTGCCGCTATGTATTTCTATGGGCGTGGTGTCACGCAGGACTTTGAAAGGGCAGCGTACCTGTTTAAACAAATGCCTAGTACTGACTCAAGGGCAGCCTCTTATCTTGGTATGATGTATGAACACGGACTTGGGGTTCACAAGGATCACAACCAGGCTATGGAGTGGTATAAGAGAGCCGGTGAGTCTGCGCCATGGTGGGTTAGAGGCAGATCTGAGATGGTACCTCCTTTTGAGGAGTAGGAAAATTTGCCTAAGACACGTAAACTTTATATAATTCGTAGAGCGGTTTTGCCGCAAAGAAAAAAGACATGATATACGGAGGGATTTATTTGTTTCCATTTACAGGTGGTTTTGGTATTTTTGATGTAATGATTTTGATTGTACTAATCTTGGGTATTGTTGTTGCGGTGTTGTACTTTCTCAACAAGTGGGCAGGCAAAAGAATGTCCGACCAACAAGAAATGGTAGAGCGTCATAAGCAAACCGCGACAATTTATGTAATAGATAAGAAAAAGGACAAGGTAACCAACGCAAATCTGCCAAAGGCCATGGCCAGCCAGATCCCACGAATGGGACGCATAATGAAGATGCCCCTAGTTAAGGCTAAAATCGGGCCCCAAATAGTGACTCTTATATGCGACAATGCGGTATTTCCTGCCCTTCCGGTAAAGAAAACAGTAACAGTAGAAATTGCAGGGGCTTACATTGTAAGCATGAAGGGCATGAAAACAAAGCAACAACTAGCAGAGCAACGAAAATCCCGCAGAAAGTCCGAAACCGGGGCCGATGAAGCCCCCAAATGGCATAGCAAGATTACTAACATATTTAAACGTTAATTAAAACCCTTTAAAACCGTGGGGCTTCGCCCCACATCCCCAGGTTGCATGGGCGATCAACAAATGTGCTTTTTGCATTTGCGACCAGCCAGAAGCTTTTTAAAAGCTTAACCAAAACTTATAAAAAACCGCACTTTGCGCGGTTTGGGGATGGATGGTTTTAAGGGGTATTTTATATCTAAGGGAGGATTTATATGAATTATCGCACGCAATATGATAATTGGCTTTCACACCCACTGGTTGACCAGGATACCAAAGATGAGCTTCTAGCTATTAAAGATAATGAAAAAGAAATTGAAGACCGCTTCTTCCGTGATTTAGAATTCGGTACAGGAGGGATGCGGGGTGTACTTGGAGCCGGTAGTAATCGGCTAAATATCTATACCATTCGCAAAGCCACTCAGGGGCTTGCTAACTATATTTTAGCCTCAGATTCATATACGCCCGGCATGGGCGTAGCCATTGCACACGATTGCAGGCGCATGTCTCCTGAATTTTCACTCGAAGCTGCGTTGGTGCTTTCAGCCAATGGGATTAAAGCCTATGTATTCGATAGTCTTAGACCTACACCACTTCTTTCGTTCGCGGTAAGGCATCTAGGCTGCATTTCCGGGATTGTAATCACCGCAAGCCATAACCCCCCAGAATACAACGGATACAAGGTTTATTGGTCAGATGGTGGACAATGTCCCTACCCTAGAGATGAGGCAATAATTTCTGAGGTTAATAAAATCACAGATTTCTCGATGGTCAAAACCATGCAGCTTAAAGACGCGAAAGCACAAGGTCTTTACAACATAGTCCCATCAGAAGTTGATGATGCCTTTTTCGAAAATGTGAAATCATGCTGCTTAAACCCTGATATCATCCCCGAATCAGATTTGAAAATCGTTTTTACTCCTCTACATGGAACAGGTAATGTTGGAGTACGACGCGTCCTAAGTGAAACGGGATTCAAGCACGTATATGTAGTAGAAACGCAAACCGAACCCGATGGAGAGTTTCCAACTGTCGCCTACCCTAACCCGGAAGATAAAGCGGCTTTTGCCCTAGCATTAGACCTCGCCAAAGAAGTAGACGCGGATATCATAATAGCCACTGACCCTGACGCGGACCGGGTCGGCGTTGCCTGTAAGCACGAAGGAGAATATATATTCCTCTCAGGAAATATGACCGGCGTTTTGCTAACTGAATATATGCTTTCTGAAAGGGCTGATCTTCCTAAGAATGGAGCGGTAATCTCTACAATCGTATCCACCAATATGACCCGTGCCATCGCCAAAGCTTATGATATGGACTATTTTGAAGTGCTTACAGGATTTAAATATATCGGTGAAATGATTAAGCAATTTGAAGAAACAGGGAATCACACATATATCCTGGGCTTTGAGGAAAGCTATGGCTATCTTACAGGCACATACGCAAGAGATAAAGACGCAATTGCCGCCAGTTTACTGGTATGCGAAGCAGCAGCGTATTATCGCAAGCAAGGCCTTAATCTCTACCAAGTACTGCTTGGACTATATAAGAAATATGGTCTATACAAAGAAAAAATTGCTTCCATTACGATGAAAGGCATTGAAGGCCTAAACGATATTAAACGTATAATGACTGATCTAAGAACTACACCACCTATGACCCTTGGCGGCTCAAGCCTTATTCAAGCAAGAGATTATCTAACTGATACAGCTAAATGCATAAAATCAGGAGTTACAAAAAAAACAGGCCTCCCTATATCCAATGTACTATACTTCGCCATGGAAGACGGGTCATGGGCGTGTATACGCCCTTCCGGAACAGAACCCAAAATCAAGCTATACGTAGGCGTAGCAATGGGCAGAAGCGCAACCTTCCAAGAAGCGGATGAGAAACTCACAGCCTTAATCAATGATCTAAAATCATATATATAAGCGCAAGGCCCCATTAAAAGGAGCACAAATGAATATAGGTTTATTTACAGATATGTACTACCCCAGGATTAGCGGCGTTGTGACCTCGGCGCAGATGCTGCAAGCCGAGCTTACAAAGCTTGGACACAGGGTATATATTTTTACAACTACAGATCCAGAGGCTCCTACCTTTGAATCTAAGGTATTTAGGCTGCCAAGTGTCCCACTGTTTTTCTTGAAAGACACGCATCGCATGGCTTTTTTTTATCCACCCCATCTTATATATAAGGCCAGGAAGTTAAAGCTTGATGTGATTCACACTTATACTGAGTTTAGCCTTGGTTTCTTTGGCAAGCTTTTAAGTAAGATGTACAGCATACCTATGGTGCATACCTATCACACTATGTATGAGGATTATGTACACTATATCGCCAACGGAAGACTAATAACAAGAAGAGGCGCCCAGCGGTATAGCCGGGTTTTTTGTAACCGTGCAGACGCGGTTATTGCCCCAACAGATACAACGGCAACATATTTAAAAAATATTGGCGTACAAAAGGAAATTCATACAATCCCTACAGGGCTTGATTTTATGCCCTTTAGCCCAGCACGATTTTCTTCAAAGGATTTAGCAAAAACCCGTACAGAGTTAGGACTTAAACCAGATGATAAAGTGATATCTGTAATAGGTCGCGTAGCAAAGGAAAAAAGCCTGGATGTGCTTATCGAAATGATGCCAAAACTCCTTTCCATGGTTCCAAGTGCCAAAATGCTGATTGTCGGAGATGGCCCTGTTAGGGGAGAGCTGACAGCCCAGGCAAAACGCCTTGGAGTATACGAATCTGTAATTTTTGCTGGCTTAAAGCCGTGGGCAGATATCCCTAAGTACTATGCAATAGGAGATGTTTTTGCCACAGCTTCTACTTCCGAAACCCAGGGCCTTACCTATATCGAAGCCATGGCTGCCAGACTCCCTGTTGTAATAAAAAAAGACCCGGCCTTTCTTGGCCTAGTAAGGCACAAAGAAACCGGGTTTATTTTTGAAGAGGATCATGAAGCCGCTGACACAGTTGCATATGTGTTAAATAATCCTGATTTTGCTAAAAGAGTGGCCAGGCGGGCCTATGCGGCTGCCCAGCCATTATCAGCCGAGGTATTTGGGTTAGAACTTGAGGCAGTATACCGTGAGGTTTGCGGCTACTAAGAACTAAGGAGAACCGGGATGAAAAGATTCACCATTAATAATATAAAAATTCATTTTTGGGATTTTATCATTCTTCCAATGAGGATTTCACCGGGTTGCATGTTGATCAAAACAACAAACCGCATTATCACGGCTTTAATACCGGCGATGCAGGTATATGTAACTGCACGGTTTATTGACACTGCAATATCTTACTTTACTGGCACTGCTGATATTAGCGAAATCATTTTACCCATGGGGCTAATTTTGCTGATAATGATATATACCCACATGCAAACTGCATTAATGTCTTTTGTCGACGGAATATTCACACTAAATCTAACAAAGGCCCTACGCGAAGCGCTTATAGATAAGCGCGCCCGTTTAAGCTACCGCCATATAGAAGACAATGACTCCTGGAATCTTATATCCAGAGTGTGTAAGGAACCGGAGCGGGATATTATCGGCGGCATCAACAATGCGTATACGCTGATTGCAATTGCAGTAAGGATAATCTCTGTTTTAACCGTCATTTTGACACAAATATGGTGGCTGGCTCTGCTGGTACTAGCCATGACGATACCACTTGCATTTCTGTCTAAAAAGAGCGGCGAAAAGCAGCACATCGCCGATGTGCAGGCCGCAAAGCACGAACGGCGTGCGGATTATCTTTCCCAGATACTATCCGACCGTGAAACGGTGGAAGAGCGTAGCTTATTTGGCTATAGTGATGCAGTTAATACAAAATGGTCGGAACAATTTCTACACGCACATACAGCAAGAATGAAAGCCGCAAGCAGGTTTACGGCACAAAGAGCCGGTGCCGGCTCAGTAACACTGCTGGTTTCGTCTATCTTGGTTGGTTTTATGCTTATTCCTTTATCGAGGCAAGAAATGACACCAGGGATGTTTATAGGCTTAGCGACTGCTGTAGTGGCACTAGTCGAGGTTATGGGAACTTTCATGGTGTATGCGATTTCTAATATATCCAGGCAATACGGTAAATTAAAGGACATAGAATCCCTTGGTGCCCTTAGTCAGCAAGAAGGGGCACTTGACGCGCCTTCGGATAGAGGTGCCGTAAAGCTGGAACGCATTGAATTCAAAAATGTGAGCTTTACATATCCCGGAAACGAAAAAAAGATTCTCAATGACTTCTCCTTAGTGATGGAAGGCGGGAAACAATATGCCTTTGCAGGTGTCAATGGTGCTGGTAAGACAACTATAACCAAGCTTCTTACAGGATTGTATGATAACTACGAAGGCGATATATTTATCAATGGACGCAATCTCAGGAAGTATGAACTACGCGAAATAAAAGCCATGTTTTCTGTGGTTTATCAGGATTTTGCAAGATACTCCATATCACTGGCCGAAAATATTAAGCTTGGCGATGTAAACCAAGACGACGATGAGCGTATGAAATGGGCAGCAAATCTTATAGGGATTGACAACAGCGTAGAACAATTACCCAAAGGATATGAGACTAATCTTGGAAAAATACGCCCAGGCGGGGTAGATATGTCAGGAGGACAATGGCAGCGTATAGCCATTGCTCGCACACTTTATGGCGACGCACCAATGCAAATATTGGACGAACCTACAGCGGCACTGGACCCTGTGGCAGAAAGTGAAGTATATAAACTTTTTTCAGAAATAAGCAAAGGGCGTTCCACTTTATTTATAACCCACCGTCTGGGTGCGGCTCGTATGGCTGATGAAATTGTAGTTATTGACAGCGGTAGAGTTGCAGAAATGGGAAGTCATGCCCAACTGATGTCCAAAAACGGCATTTATGCCGAAATGTTCGAAAACCAAAGAAGCTGGTATGCAAAGCCTTCAGAAAGCGAGGGCGTTTTAATATGAAAAGCAAATATGGTCTTTGGCATGTTTTAAGACTTGTTACCCCAAAGCTCTTTTTCGCGGGTAAGATACGTTTTCTGATATTGATACTACTCTATCTTGGTTGTGCGGGGCTCTTGGTTGGAGAGGTCATATCTCAGCAATTACTGTTCGATGCAGGCGCGGCATTGTATGAAGGCACAGTGGGGTTAATGACTGCATTTATTGCCTTGGGTGTGATGGCAGCAGTGTTTATAACAAACAAAGCACTGACGCCGATTTCTCACTACATGAGCCATTTTTTAATCAATAAAATGCTGGGGCAGGAAAAAAGCAAAATCCACAAAAAAATATCACGTCTTTCTCCAGAGGTATTTGAAGATACTTCATCTCTGGACACAATAAATAAAGCCCATGAGGGCTGTCTCAATGCAGGCGCCATGGCCAATATGACAATATACATGCTAACATTTCACGCGGCTTACTTCGCGATGATGAGCGCTTATTTGTTTTCGCTTAGTCCTGTGCTTGCGCTGTCGGTTATTTTTATTTTTATCCCTATGGCGCTTGGGCAGGTTATAACCGCGAAAATTTATATAAAACAGGAAAATGCCGCAGCACCCATCAGGCGCGAGTTTGATTATTATGAGCGCTGTATGACCGACAGAGAATTTTTCAAGGAAACACGGATACTAGGCGGCTTTTCAATTTTTATGGATATGTTTACGAATGCGCTTAAAAAGATGCAAAAAATACAGCGCATCTCCAACAGAAAAGACGCCCTTGTGGTCACAGTAACATCATTGCTTACCGTTATTGGATACGGCGGGGTTTTATACCTTTTGTTAAACGCCATAATAGGCGGGGTTATTGGTATAGGAGCCTTTGCGGCGGTCTTTGCCTCGATATTTAGAATCAGAGATATGATGGACGGGGTTATAAATGAGTTCCGCTTCGTAAGCCGCAGTATGGGAAGCGTAGGCAACTATCTGGATTTTCTTGCTTTACCAGAAGTCAAAACAAGCGGGAAGGCTAAGGAAGCCGGAGATATTGAACTTAAAGATCTCTGCTTCCGCTACCCTAATGCCGAAGCGGAAGCGATTAAAGACATTAGTCTGACGGTTAAAAAGGGTACGACCATTGCCGTCGTGGGTGAAAATGGTTCGGGGAAATCTACATTGATGAGGCTGATAATTGGGCTGTATCATGCGTCCTCGGGCGAGGTTCTTCACGGTGGGGTAAATATACAAGATATTCCGTTAAGCGAGCTTTATCAAAGAAGCACCGCTGTATTTCAAAAATACCAACGATATCAGATGCTCCTTAGCGAAAACATAAGCATTAGCGATATATCCACTAAAGCAAATGAAGAGATTCTTGACCGCGTGTGCGAAGAAGCAGGTGTTGAGCCTGAGTCAAACACTTTTCCTGATGGATATTCGACAATGCTTTCACGGGAATTTGATGGTGTAGACCTCTCTGGCGGCCAGTGGCAACGGATATCAATTGCAAGAGGTCTGTTCCGGGCTCACGATATGATTGTGTTGGACGAACCTACTGCCGCTATAGACCCCGTAGAGGAAACACGCATATATAACCGCTTTGCCGAAATCGCTAAAGATAAGACCGCATTTATAGTCACCCATAGACTGGGCTCTGTGCGGCTTGTGGATCGTATCTTAGTGTTAAAAAATGGCCGATTAGTAGAAGATGGGAATCATGATAGACTACTAGCCGCAGATGGCGAGTACGCCCGCTTGTATAAGTCGCAAGAACAGTGGTATGACAACTCTTGAAAAGATGCAATCTCTAAGTTCTATAATCACCATTGATTTTTACGTAGTCGTAGGTTAAGTCACAGCCGTAGGCTTCGGCAGATTGTACGCCGCTATTCAAGTCGATTTCTATTATTACTTCACTACGGCTTAGTATGGCTTTGGCTAGAGTTTCATCAAAGGCTAGGCCCATGCCTTGCTTACACACACCAATACGGCCTGTTTTGGATGAGAAGGATACATCCACTTTTGCTGGGTCAAATCCTGCGCCGGAATAACCCATGGCGCATAGCACCCTACCCCAGTTGGCATCGGAACCAAACATTGCAGCCTTCACCAATGAAGATGATATAACCGACTTAGCCAGTGCAGCAGCTTCTTCTTCACAGCCTGCACTATTCACTTTACAGGTGATTAGTTTAGTAGCTCCTTCACCATCTTTGGCTATGTCTTTTGCCAATTTTAAATTTATTGCGTTAAGTGCCATTAGAAAGGCGTCGTAATCAGCGCCTTTTTTTGTTATTTGTGGATTGCCTGCGGTGCCTGAAGCTAATATAGCCGTCATATCATTGGTGGAGGTATCGCCATCTACACTTATTCTATTATAAGTGCGGTTTACGGAGTCTTTTAGGGCTTCTCTTAATATTTCTGGGGAGATATTGCAGTCTGTTGTCAAGAAAGCAAGCATAGTAGCCATGTTGGGATGTATCATGCCAGAGCCTTTGGCAATGCCGCCGAATATAATTTTTTTTCCTCCGATTTCACATTCTACTGCGGCGCTTTTTGAAAAAGTATCTGTGGTCATAATGGCTTCAGCCGTCGGCTGGGAGTCGCAAGACAAAGCGCTTACCAACTCAGGTATAGCATCTGTTATCGTGGTTGTAGGAAGAGGCTGGCCTATTACGCCTGTGGAGTTGACGATTATATCACTTGGTTTTAGCTCAAGGACTCTGGCTGCTGTCTCAACACAGGCCTTTGCTGCTTCCATTCCACCAGGTGCGCAGGCATTGGCATTGCCTGAGTTAACCAATATAGCTTGTGCGTATCCGTCTTTTAGATTCTCTAATGTAAGCCATATAGGTGCGGCTTTTACTACATTGGTTGTGACAACAGCGGCGGCTGAGCATTGATTATCGGCTAAAATAAGCGCTAAGTCTCTTTTGGTTTTATTACGGCGTATACCACAGTGGATACCGGAAGCCTTAAATCCTTTTGGGGCTGTAATACCGCCTTCAATAAATTTTATATTATCCATTTCAATCCTCCAGCCCAAGGCCTTCATCCAAGCCACAAGCGATATTCATACATTGCAAAGCCGCACCAGATGCGCCTTTCCCTAAGTTATCCAGCCTCGCCCCCAATAAAAGCTGAGTTTCATGGCCATAGACGAATAAGTCCATACGGTTGGTATTATTACATTCTGTCATGTTCATTATACCGTTATTATCTATTTCCTTTACCTGTATAAATTTGCTATAACGATAATGCTGGCTCCAGGCTTGCCATACGTCTTCTACATTACAACCCCAAAGCGGCACCGTTACAAACATACCTTGGGCAATATCGCAGACGGTAGGCACAAAGTGCGGAGCGTGCTCTAAACCGCAGATTCCTTTCATTTCCGGCAGGTGCTTATGTTTTAAACCCAGAGCGTAAGGTCTGGGGGCCTGTAAATAGTCGCCAGGGGTTCTATTATTTTCATATTCTTCAATCATCGTGCGGCCGCCGCCGGAATATCCCGTTAATGAGTTGCAATTAAGCTTAGCATCACGGGAAATAATCCCTGACTCAAGAAGAGGATAAACCATAGCAATAAACCCAGCAGCATGGCAGCCTGGGACAGCAATACGCTTAGCGGTTGATATGGCCGTGCGATGAGCCACAGATAACTCCGGCAAACCATAAACCCAGCCCGGCGCTACCCTATGAGCGGTGGATGCATCAATTACTATTGTATCTGGCGGTGCCATTGAGGCGGCTTTTATTGCCTCGTCTTCCGGCAGGCACAAAAATACTACATCAGCTTTAGCCATTAAGTTCTGGCGTGTAGCTGGGTCTTTTCGCCTAGACGGGTCAATAATCAGCAGATTAATGTCATTTCGGGTCTTTAATCGCTCTTCTAGCTTCAAACCTGTGGTTCCGGCCTGCCCATCAATAAATATATTTAACATGTCTCTCCCCAATATTTAAATTTTGAGAATTGTATCAGCTGATGAATAAATATGCAAGACATATGAATATTTATTCATTTATACCACATTCCAAAATTTGCGATACTGCACAGGAGTAAGCCCCTCAAGCTTCTTAAATGTCCGAGTAAAATGACTCACATTATCCATCCCCACCCTAGAGGCGATTTCACTTACAGGCTGTGATGTAGTCCTGAGAAGCGTCTTTGCTTGAGCCATGCGAAGATGTATTACATATGTAGCGGGAGACTGGTTAATATATCTCTTAAACAGCTTCTGCAAATAATGAGAATCCAAATTAAACTCATGAGCCAAACCATCCAGGGTAATGCGCTGGTCGTAATTTATATTTAAATAGCTGCGAATTTCTTGTACCACAGGAGGGATATGCACAGCTTCTGTACTGCTTTGCGCCGCGGAAATACATGCAATCATTAGCTGTGTCAACACGCCGGAATTAAGTATATCCGCTTCAAAGAAGCTTTTCTTTTCGGAAAGAGGAAAACGATTAAGAAGCATATCCATAAGCATACCCATTGGAGAATCTAGTGGTAGCTTTCCTATTGTTGCCCCATCAAACATTTCCTTGTATGCCTCATAGTAGGCCGCCGCCGTCGGCCCACTAAAATGAACCCACACCACATCCCAATGCCCGATTTCAGGGTCTGTACGATAGTGCTGCCAGTTGGCGCAATCTATCCAAAAAAACTGCCCAGCCCCAATTTTTTGAGTTTGACCATTATATTCCAGAATACCTCCGCCAGAAAGGGTCATTTTAATAAGGAAGGAATCTAATCCTTGGCGGATGGTGAAGTATTTTTCCCCGGCTTTAAAATGCCCTAATTCGTGCAGATATACAAAATTTGCCTTGGCCTCTGCTGTGGTATCAACGTAATACCAAAGTGAGTCAGGTTTTATATCTAGGTTATAGGAGAAAATGTCCATAAACACCTCATTTCAATCATGCCAATATAGAGCAAAAATACCACAAGATATTGCCATCCCTTTTCAATTTCTAGCTATATAATACCGCTATCATCGTATGATGTACACAAAAAGGAGGAAGTTTAATGAAAACATCAAAAAAAATCCTTCTGCTAGTGGTTGGCGTACTTGCGCTAGCCCTTTTTGCTGCCTGTGGCAGAGCAGAAGACCCAGCACCAATTGCAACACCAGAACCAACCGCAGCAGCTGAAACAGAAGCACCAGCTACTACTCCAGACCCAGTGGATGAGGTAGAAGATGAACTGGATTACACCATCAGCATCCTTACAATCTCCCACTCTGGCGAACTTATCTCTGTAGACCATCCAGCTATCCAACAATTGGAAGAGCTATCTGGCTACAACATCGAGTTGGACATGATCCTTAACGCCAACTTTGCAGAGCAAATGAACATGCGTCTTGCAGCCGGCGACCTTCCTGGTATCGTTGTAATCACTGGCAATACCCTTCCAATCGTGCAAGCTGCTCAAGGCGGCGCACTTTGGGATCTAACCGACCATATCCCTCAGTGGGAAAACCTGGCCGGAGTTAACCCAGATGTAATGAACAACGTATCCATCGGCGGCCGTCACTTTGGTATCTACCGTCAGCGTCCAGTAGGGCGCCCAGGTATGGTTTACCGCTCAGACTGGCTTGAGTACCTTGATTTAGCTGTTCCTGCTACATTGGAAGATTTATTCAATGTACTTGTAGCTTTCACAGAAAATGATCCACAACCAAACGGTGGTAATACCTATGGTATGGCTTGGACAGGCGCACATATGGGTCCATTCCATGATCTTGCTGTAATGCATGGCGCTCCTAACCGCTGGGAAGTTGTAGACGGCGAATTTGTACCATGGTTTGAGCATGAAGGCTTTATCGAAGCTCTTGAGTTTAGCCGTGAGCTGTTCGCACTTGGAGCAATCAACCCTGACTTTGCGGCTCTTCCTCCAGGAGACTGGGCTCTTCAATTTGGCGCAGGCCTTTCTGGATGGCATATGGACGTATCCGACGAAGCCCGCAGAAGCGCTAACCGCCTTCGCGACAATGAATTCATGACTCAAGAAGAAGTTGACGCAGGCGAAATGGTATGGGTAATGGGAACTGTTGCCAACCGTCATGGTGAAAGCAGAATCCGTGCACACGCTGGTCATGCCGGTTATGTAGCAATCTCCACCACAGGCGCACCAACCCCAGAGGATCTGCAGCATCATCTTGCTTTCCTTAACGCCATCAACTCCCCACAAGGTCAGAACATTGTATCTTGGGGCGCGGAAGGCTATAACTGGGAAATGGTAGACGGCAGAGTACGCATATTCACCCCTGAAGAAGTTGCGTCAGGTATGGATGTTGTTGAAGGTCTTAACCAGTTTATGATGCGTCAAAACCATGTACTGCCTCTTTACGGCGTAAACTCCCGGGAAGATGCTATTACAGAAGTTCAATTGACCAATATCCAATGGGCGGTTCATGATCCATCCTTGGCTCTTATGTCTGATACCTGGACTGCACAATCAGGTACTCTTAACCAAATCATTGATGATGCCGTTATCCTCTTTGTAATGGGTACTCTTGATATGGCAGGCTTTAGAAACGAAGTAGCCCGTTGGTATGCCGAAGGCGGCCAAGCATCTATTGACGAATTTACAGCAGCACTGGCAGCAAGATAATGTTTGAATATAAAGACGAAGGCACAGGCCTAATTATCCGTCAGTATACAGACAGCGCCCCGATACGTTCCGATAAGTTTTACTTCTCAACCGAAAGCTTTACTCAGGATGATAAGTATTTCTATTACAAGGAAAGCGTTGACGGCAAAACCACTGTATACCGGGTAGATTATGCCACCGGTCAGAGAGAACATGCTCTAGGCCCTGAATACACAAATATGTGCCTAGATTATCATCGCCCTCATGCCTATGTGCGTAAAGATGATTCACTGTTCCGTATGGACACAGGCACTGGGATTTTGACTGAAGTAGCGGAATTCCCACCTGGCAAATGCAACGGACATCTTTCCGTTTCTAAGTCAGGCTTGGTATGGTGTTCCTATCACCAGGCTAACAAGATTTATGCCTTGGTGGTGCTTGACCCCAAAACCGGAAAGTCTGAAGTGGTATTTCAAGATGACCATTTCCTTAATCACTGCCAGGCCTGCCCTGGCGACGATGAAACTGTTATGTATGTCCACGAAACCATGGGTGATGCATTACAGCGGATTTGGCTATTTGACTACCCAACCCGCCGCGTACGCCCCTACTATGTAGAAAAAGAAGGAGACTGGATAACCCATGAGGTATGGACTGCTGATGGAGATTATTTATACTTCATCCGCTATCCACATCATATTATGCGTGGAACTCGTGACGGCCATAGCTTTACACAAGTGGCTGAATCAACCCAGTTTCTGCACTGCGCCCCTGACCGTACAGGTAAATGGGTTGTGGCAGACAGAGTAACAGGTGTACACAAAGGCTGGAAGAACCAGATCACCCTAGTAAACACACACACAGGCGCCGAAACAGTTCTGGCTAACTTAGAAGAGCCTACTACAGGTGCTGAACATCCTCATCCGTCCTTTAACCGTCAGGGCAATGTTGTCTTATTCAACAAACCCATAGACAAAGGCGTATGTAATGTATGCGCCATTGATTTGACGCAGTTGGATTCATTTAAGTAACGCTTCTAAACCCGTTAAAACCTTGGGGCGCTGCCCCAACCCAGGTCGCATGGGTGAGCAGTTTCACGCAGTGAAACGACCAACCCCGTAAGCTTTTTGAAAAAAGCTTAACCAAAAACTTAATTGGAACCGCGCCTTGCGCGGTTCCAATTTGGGGTTGGTTCTAGCGGGTTTAATTAAAAATGGCGGTGAATTTTATGACAAGTGCCTCTGTTCATTCCAGGTTTTTTAGGGCAATTCGTAAGCATTATGTGCTTTATTTGCTTTGCATACCTGGGATACTGTTTTTTATTCTGTTTAGATATCTCCCTATGTGGGGTATCTTGGTTTCTTTCCAAAACTATAACCTTTGGTTAGGATTTTGGGAAAGCGACTGGGTTGGGTTTGCCCATTTTACGCGCTTCTTTACTGGGCCCAACTTCAATACACTTATGGTAAATACGTTATGGCTTTCATTTTTGAACATAGCCTTTGCATTTCCTGCGCCTATAATCCTTGCGCTACTATTAAACGAAGTACGGCGGCAATGGTTTAAGCGCTCTATACAGACCCTTATCTATATTCCCCACTTTATTTCCTGGGTAATAATCGGATCTATGACCTTTATGTTACTTTCCAGTGGAGGACCTGTTAATGCTATTTTAGGAAACTTTGGCATTGGGCCGATTCCATTCCTCACAAGCGTTAGCACCTTCCGTCCTATGATGGTGGTTCAAGGGATATGGCGCGGGGCTGGTTTTGGTACTATTATCTTCCTCGCGGCACTTTCAGGTGTGGATATGGAGCAGTATGAAGCCGCTATTGTAGACGGTGCCGGCAGGTGGAAGCAGTGCTGGCATATCACCCTCCCCGCACTTCGAAGCGTTGTTATTTTACTTTTGATTTTGCAAATGGGAAGTGTACTGGATACTAACTTCGACCAGATAATCCTTCTAAGCAATGCAGGAAACCGTACCGTTTCTGATGTAATTGAGGTTTTTGTATTCCGCGAAGGTATTGTTGGGGGCAACTTCAGCTTTACTACCGCAATCGGATTATTCCAGTCTGTAATTGGCCTTATATTGGTTATCATTGCCGATAGGGCTGCTAAACTCGTTGGCGAAAGCGGCATATTCTAGGGAGGGATATTTATGGTACGAAACGATACGATAGGTTCCCGGATATTCGACGGGTTTAATATTATTTTTCTTATACTTTTTGCTGTTGTAACTACAGTTCCGTTTATATATATCATTGCAGGGTCATTTGCATCTCAGGCTGAGATTACAGCTCGGGGCTTCTTCCTTATTCCCCGTGAGCCACGCCTTGAGGCTTATATGTTTATAATGGAGTCGAGGTTGCTGCCTAGGTCTATGTTTGTAAGCATCGCGGTTACTGTAATCGGGACACTTGTATCTATGTTTATGACAGTAACTTTTGCTTACCCCCTGTCTAAGAAATACTTAGCCGGACGCAATGTTATGTTGTCATTGGTAGTATTTACTATGTTGTTTAACGGTGGTATGATACCTACCTTCCTTACGATACGCATGCTTGGGCTTTTGAATAGCTTCTGGGCTATGATTTTACCTGGGGCCATTAGCATCTGGAATCTTATAGTTTTAAAGAACTTCTTCCAGGGCATACCGGAAGAACTTGAAGATTCTGCCCGGATTGACGGGGCTTCTGATTTACGGGTGTTCTTACGGATTGTTCTGCCTCTTTCTACTGCGGCTCTGGCTACATTCTCTCTATTTTATGCCGTAGGATATTGGAACTCCTTCCGCCCCGCACTTCTGTATCTTCCATCCAACAGCGCCATGTGGCCACTTCAGCTGGTGTTGCGTAATATTGTAATGTTGGCAGCAGGTAATATTGCTGATGTTGCCTGGGACCCTGATATGATTCAGCCTCCCCCGGATAGTATCAGAAACGCGGTAATCGTGTTTGCTACTGTGCCAATCTTATTGGTATATCCCTTTATTCAAAAACACTTTACCAAAGGGGTTATGATTGGGGCTATTAAGGGATAGAATGGCGGATTTGCTGGACCGAATAGGGTTTGTTCCAATCATCAAAACTGAAAACCTTAAACATGACCCCAGAGTAATTGTACGAAGTAACAGGGTTGTCTTGCAAAAAATATTTTGCAAGACAACCTCTATTTATATATCGATTTTGATATAATTTGAAAGCCTATGGATCAGAAAACGTTGACACAGAAGGTCATCCTGTATAATAATTTACGTAGTTAGGTAGTTTTTCTAGGCAGAATAAAAACATAAATATAGGAATGATATTAAATGAAAATAGCAATTTGTGATGATGTAGCACTTTATAATCAGCATCTTCGTGAAATGCTGGATAATTACATGAGCCGAAATAAAGTAAGTAACTACATATTAACAGAATATAACTGCGGCCAAACCTTACTTGAAGGCTATAGTCGCAGTTTTGATTATGTCTTTATAGATATTGAAATGCCTGTTATTGATGGTTTTAGAACGGCCGGGAAGATTAGAGAAATTGATGTGGACACAGGTATTGTGTTTGTTACTAATATGAAAAGCCAAATGCAAATGGGTTTTCGATATGGTGCAAAAGATTATTTGTGCAAGCCTGTCACACAACAACAAATAGATGAACTGATGGATAGATTATTAGACGAATATCGCCATAAAAATAGTTCTGAGTTTTACAATATTAAACTTAAATATGACGAAGGAACAGCCCGTCTTAAGCTGTCAGACATAATATATTTCGAAAGCAATGACCAATATATACTTGCAACAACAGCGGAAGAGGCTTTTACTTTCAGGGGTCGGTTGTCTATAGTAGAGGAAGATCTTAAAGATAAGGGTTTTATACGAGTTCATAGGTCGTTTTTGGTGAACGCCAAGTATGTATTTAAAAACTTTGGCAACTGTATAGTATTGAAATCTGGGGAAAGAATTTCGGTTAGTAGAAAGTACAGAGACGCAGTTGACGAAGTATTTAAAGGGATATGGTAAAGATATGGATTCTCATATATTGTTAGTTTCAGGCATATTTAGCTTTGCTTCTACCTTGCTTAGTTATTTTTGCATAAAAACATTCCTAAATGATAAAAGGAAGGTTTCTTTATGGAAGGTAATTTTAATACTTTTATTCATAACAACTATTCGTTTTTTAAGCAATAACTTGCCAGATACTATTATAAATAGTGTTGTATCAATTACTCTGTTTATAATATCTACTTTTTTAGTAGCTGTTATTTGTTTTAGGCCTAAAATACGTTTGGCTGTAATGTCTACTATATTTTTTTGGTTCTGTATAGCATCATCAGAAATTCTTGCGGCGGTTATAGTAACAGGATTTCATGGAATTTCACTCTATGACCTAATTCAATCCGATGTTTACAACTATCAGTTCAATATACTGATCGGCTTAGTTGTATTAGTAGTTTTTATGATAATTAGACGAGTCAGGATAAAGATATTTAGCGCCATTAGCACTAAAATGCTGGTAGCACTATTTTTGTTGCAAGTACTATTCTTTATATTTACTTCGTATCTTGTAATGCACCCATTTAGCCCTCATGGTATTTCTACTATAGAGGTTATTGCAACGCTTGGTATAATAATTGTTAAAATTTGTGTATTTATTTTGATTGAGAACATCGCAAAGAGTAGCGAAAAGAACCGAGTCCTGACGATTATTGAAGCACAAAATACTGCCCAACAAAGGTATATTAAACAATTATTAGAAACCCAAGAGCAAATAAAAAAAATGTCTCATGATTTTAAGCATCATGTAAACATGCTATATATATTGTGCAAAGAACAACGTACAGATGAGTTATTGGAGAACTTGTCTAAATTGGGAAACACATATGATGACTCTCTAATTGTTGAAACCGGGAATATTATGCTGGATACCATGTTGTCCGCAAAGCAAGAAGAAGCGCGAGCACAGGGTATCGATTTTAAGCTAAAGTTAGATATAAAAGCAGATACCTCTTATCTATCTCTTGACTTATGCGTGTTGTTAAGCAATGGGCTGGATAATGCAATTGAAGCGTGTCAAAGAGCTGGGAATGTTGCGAAGATTATTGAAATGGAGACTATCACCACTCCTACACGATTTATGTGCCGTATGCGAAATACGTTAGGAGCTATTCCGCTGGTGGAAGAGGGATTACTCAAAACTAAAAAGCAGGATAGTTTACGTCATGGGATAGGATTGCAGAGCATGAAACAAACATGCAATAAATTGGGTGGGGATATTGATTATGAGTATGATGATGAATTTTTTATGGTTCATATAAGTATACCTTTATAGATTGCATGGTTTGCTAAACTCTCCCGAAAATTGACACTCACGACTAGAGTGTTGATTTTTTTTTTGCACTTATTAATATACTTTTATGACATATATAGCGAATTAAATGAGAAACAGTCTTGACCAAGCCAAAAATCGCGGACGATTCAATGCGTTTTTGGCGACAGGCAGGACTGATTTCGAATTAATTCGCTATAAACGTCAAAAAATAAATGTCAAAGGTATGGCCTTTTGATAATGGGAGAGGATTTTTTTGATAAACAGAAAAATTATTACTCTGGGTGTCACTGTCATTGTGGTAATGGCTTTAATGCTTGTAGCGTGTAGTGGCGACAATAGTGATAACAGTGAGCAGCTACCAGAGGTAACACAGAATCAGGATGATTCAACGCCTAACTCTATATCTACACAAGAACAAGAACTGCAAAATGCACAAGAAGAACATAATCTCATCTATACCATTGTTTCCGCTGAAGATTTTAACGAAGGTCTAGCATGGGTAGAAGTTGAACTTGAAGATGGCTCTACAAGTTGGGCTGTGATAAATACAGTTGGCAGGATACAGTTTTTTATTGATGCCGAACTCCAGCCAAGAACACCTTTTACAAATGGAGTAGCCTTAGTTACGAATAGGTCTACAATCATCACGGACAGTGGCTTCGAAAGGCTTAGAACCAAAATCGTAGATAGGTATGGTAATACTATCGTAGATAATAACGACATACGATTTGATGGGATTAGGCACTTACGAGATGGTTATATATGGGTGCAAAGACAAATTGAAACCATAGACCGGAGCGAAACAGAAATCGGGGTTTTGTGTAGAGATGGAGAATGGATTCACGAGTTTACTGCCGATTGGCAACTCACGAACACAAATACAGTTTGGCACTCAGATGGTATATTGGTACAAGATTTATCTGCCTTTGAGCGCAGTGGTTCTGTTTATAGACTTGTAGTAAGAGATATCTATATTTTAGATTTTCTAACCCTTGACGTTATATTTAGGTTGGAGGGTGCTGCTATGACTAGCTTTCAATATGATTATTACGCAGACAGATTCATATTGATTACATCGCCAGAATCTTCAATGGGAGCGAGGGTTTTTCTCATCTCAAGAGATGGCACATATGAGATGCTACCTCTTGAAGAAGGTCACGTTATAATGTTTTCAAACATTTCAAGCGGAATAGCCTCCACAGATAGTGCATTAGATGCGTGGCGAGATTCTCAAGGAAATCCTCCAGATCACTTTCACGATATTCATGGAAATAGAATGTTTAATGTTCCTCAACTGGTTAGACGTCAATTAGGGCATACGCACAGACCTAGATTTGAAGGCGAATATTGTTTTGTTGCATTAGAGAACGAAGGTGGAGTAATGTTTCTTACAATCATAGACAGGGATGGAAATCAGCTCTTCGAGCCATTTAGAGGCTATTCTATCCACGGCAGCGCTGGAAATCTTTCCGAAGGGCTGGTGTGGATACGTGATACCGATGGCAATCATGTCAGCATAAATACACGTGGCGAACATGTTATCACCGTACAAGCAAATAGCGTTAGCGCATTTAAAGAAGGTTTTGCAATTGTTAGCATTGATGGGAATCAATATTTTATCGACATGGATGGTAACAAGTTAGTAATCCATAGCTGATGGAATATAGCACAAAACATAATTATGCTATAAAAAAGGAGAAAAAAGTATGAAAAACAAAAATGCAGTTAGAAAATTACTTAGTGTTGTTTTGGTTCTTGCACTTTGCATTGGGTTGTCGGTATCGGCATTTGCAGACACGCCAGTACGTGTTGGCAATGATGAAGCTGGTAACGAATCCATTCTTATTTCTAACATTGTATCAACGGAACAATTGCATGTTAGAATTGAGGGATTCCCAGCTAATGTTACAGTGGTCCATGCTACAGCACCAGCTACTGTTACAATAGCCAGGGATATCAGTGTATTTGACATGTGGGAAGGTAGATTTGCGGGGAACGGCTTCCCCATCACACAACTACATCTACCTACCAATACAGATATAATGGATTACTTCGCTTATTTTGAAACTAATCCTAGCGGGATGGATATAACAAGAACCCAACTTACTCTAACTACTGGTGAACTCATACCAAACCCTAATGCAGAATTTTATTACACCGTTCCAGCTAGTTCTACTATTGCATTACTCGAAGGTGTTTATAGGGTCAGCGTGGAAGGTTCATTCGGCACTCCCCTTTTATATATTGTGGTTGACGGCAATAATGAGCCCCCTGCTCCTACACCTACTCCTCAGTCAACCAACCCTGACCTCTCTAGCGCCAGTACATGGGCACGTACAGGTATAAGCAATGCTATAGAATCAGGTCTTGTACCTCAATCTTTACAAAACAACTTTACCAACAATACAACCCGCGCAGAATTTGCCGCCCTTGCCGTATCCATTTATGAGACAATCACAGGCACTGAAATCACAGGGCGTATGCAATTCAACGATACAAATGACATAAACGTGCAAAAGATGGGTTATTTAGGAGTTGTTACTGGTGTAGGCAGCGGCAATTTTGCCCCTAATAATACTTTAACAAGAGAACAAGCGGCAGTTATGCTTGCAAGGCTTGCAGAAATAATTGGGCAACCTTTACCGCATTCATCCCCAACATTTGCTGATAATGTACGCATATCATCATGGGCCGTAGATGCTGTAGGTCAAATACAAGCAGCAGGCATTATGGGAGGTACAGGCAATAATAATTTTTCGCCAAGGAGCAACTATACAAGAGAACAAAGCATAATCACTATGCTGCGTTTATTTGTTATGTTGAGCTAGGTACAATAACAGAAATTATTAGAGTTCTTCTGAAATCAAAAGGCGTGATTTCAGAAGAAGCAAAAGACTTATAATGAAACCTACTTTCGAAATCATAGAACGTGATTTCGAAAGAGGTCTAATGTATAAAACAAAACCCGAGCAAATAGGGATATTCATCTCCCTGTTCGTTTCGGGTTTTCCATGTTCAAAACTTCCCTAAATACATAACTCAAAACTTGCATCTGTATACGAACAGGGAAATTTTCGTTTGACAATGTTTGAGTTTGCTACTTAACCACTACCCGATTAATAGCGATTATTTCGACTCCATCAATTCTACATACAGAATCATCTTTCATTGGCGGCCATGCTTCTAAGTAAACCTGAGTATCTGCATATAGCGGCTCCAGCTCTATTTCAATTGTTTTAGGGAAATTATGCCGCCCTAAGCCTATATACCACTGCCCTGTTCTATAGAAATCGTCTATTACCATTCTGCCATCAATATAGGCCTTAGCAGTATTGGCTGTATATTTAACGATGCATCCATAATCATGATTCGGGTCAAGGTTATTAAAGTTAAGCTTATAGCGGGTACTTGATATGGGTGTCACCTGGCATGATGCTTGAGATTTGAGTATTCGTTTTTCGTATACACCAAAGACTCCATCCATCCCCTTGTATTCAAAACCATCTGGGGTGCTATCCCATGCCGGGTATGCTTTTACCTGCAAATCCTCAGTGGCAAAGAAGTGAATCTCGTCACCATCTTGTATTAAAGGGTTATTGGAAATGATTAGCCGCTCTTTATCACCAGTTATTTTGTACGCGCAAAGAGCTTCTTCTTTGGAAACTAAAAGTACGTCTCCGGTGGCATCCATAGATGTTCCGTATAACACTGTGGTACCGTTAATCATACATAAAGGCGTAGCTTCGGCAAATTTTATTATTCCCCCATTTACAGGCATATTAAAAGGATAGAATCCAAATTGACCCGGTGCAATATCAAATGTAGGAAGCTGTAAGTCCATACCGGGAACAGTCACAGTTACCTGAGAATAACGAGGCCGCATCATATGCCTTACATGGTTATTGAAGAACACATATCCCCACCCATCATTATGCCTAAAGCTATACCTAAAGCGGCTTCTATCACTGGGGTTACCTGGGTTATCAGCAGGGATTAGGGCCGGCATTGTACATAGGGACTCACCAAAATCCGCAACAAACATACCAAGCAAGCGGAGCTCATGATAAGCAAACTGATATTGCCCATAAGACCCAAGCGGTGCGCTAAAGTCATAAGATAACTCTGGCAAATCACAATACCCACCGCTATCTTTAGACTCCTGTAAGGTTGTCAGCTTCCCTTCCGGATTTACGCCGCCGTGGTACATATAGTAACCCAAAAGATTACATCCGCTACCCAGCTTTGCAATACTCATCGCGGCAATATCCTGTGCTGACGGCACCGTCCGCCTAAGGCGCGTAACCTGCAAACCGCCGCCAAGCTCCGCAGTAAGATACGGGAATTTGGATGTATCGTAGGATAGTGCTGCCCCCACCCCTAAATCAGAACCAATACTGGTATCATTACGTTCATAGGAAAAAACATAATTACCGGAGGGTTCTAGCTCGTTTATTGTCTGATCCCATGGGGCATCAGGATAGCCACCCATTACAGGAAGAAGCCCCCCTGTTACAGCACCGTTCCAGCCTGTTGCTGTATAAATAGGAGCATCAAAGCCTATATCTTTGGCTATCTTTGTAAGAGTGCGCATATGGGCTTCCCCTGCCTCACCAGAAAGGCCCCCACAATGCCCATATTCATTTTCTATCTGAACCCCAATTATCGGCCCACCATCTTTAAAAAACAATCCATCTACCTGCTCGTATAGCTTCGTGTAAAACGCCTTAACATAAGCCAGATATGCAGGGTCATCTGTGCGAATCGTACAACCATCTGTCATCAGCCAATCTGGAAACCCGCCATTTCGGGCTTCCCCGTGTGACCAGGGGCCTATTCTTAGAAACATATAGAGTCCACAGTCTTTTACAGTTTCCACAAAAGTCTTCAAGTCCTTACAGCCATCAAAGTCCCATTGCCCCTTAATCTCTTCGTGATGTATCCAAAAGTTATAGGACGCAATCACTGTAATGCCTCCGGCCTTCATTTTAAGAAGCTCGTCCCGCCATTCATTTTTCGGAAGCCTTGAATAGTGGATTTCGCCCATAAATGGAAACCATGGTTTACCATCTTTATATAAGCAACATGAATCATATGAAAACATTTTTATACCCTCCTTGGCGCATTTTCATGTATTATATCAGCATAAATAGAGGAAAGGACAAAAATATGATTTCACAAACCGATAGAAATATTTTAAGAGATCTAGCAAAAAAGCAAATGGAGTACGCCCATTCGGAAGCAAACCAAGAAAATATCAGGCAGTGGTACCGCCACAACGCCGCAAAACCAGGCCGCCCCCTACTCCATCTAGAAATGTGGACTTTCGCACAAGAAATAATCCCAGAGCGGCTTCGCTGTGAAGGAGAAAAAGCCAGAACCATAGAAACTGCCCTATACCGCAACTTCCTAAACCGCGAATTATTCCAGGACGATTTCCCTGTCCCTGATTATTTTCCAATAACAAACGACCCCCAACTTATCCACTTTGGGCTTCCGGTAACCAGACAACACGCCAAGAACAGCACAGGCCATAAATTTGATCATCATATCCATGACCTTGAGGATGATTTTCATAAGCTGGGCGAATCTATAATTCTACCCCCAGCATCCAATATAGAAGAAGCCGCACTACTGGAAGATATCTTTGGTGATATCCTTCCAATAAAAAAGGTAATGAACTGCCTATACTCCGTCCCTACCCAAGACCTAGTACACATAATGAGCATGGAAACTATGTACGTGTCCATGCTAGAATACCCAGAGCTATTCCACAAAATGATGCAAAAATATGTAGCCAATACATCCCAGTTCTACCGCTACCTAGAATCCCAAGGACTCCAAACCACAAACGGCAACGAAACCCTAGGCCAAGGAAGCTGGTGTTTTAACAATGAGCTTAAATCCACCAGTAACCTAAAATCAACAGACGTATGGGGATATATGGACTCTCAAGAAACCGCCGCAATCTCACCGGCTATGTTTAAAGAATTTATCTTCCCATACTACCAAGAAATATCCAGCAATTTCGGCATGTTGTCCTACGGCTGCTGCGAGCCTATTCATGCAATATGGGATGACTCTATCAGCAAGCTTCCGAATCTGAGAAAAGCCTCCGTATCCCCATGGTGTGATATAGATTTTATCGGCGAGCGCTTACGCGGAAGCGGCATAATTTTTCATCGCAAACCTACAGCAACCATCCTCGGAGTAGGAAGCAATCTGGACGAGGAAGTTTTACGAAAATATATAAAAGAAACCTTAATCGCCGCCAAAGGGTGTATATTAGAAATCACCCAACGAGACGTATATACAATAAACAACGACATAAAAAAAGCTAAGCGATACGTGGAAATTATCCGGGAAGAAATTGAAAATCACTGGTAAAGCCGCAACCATTTGACATCCCCCCTACCCCGCTTTATACTGCCATAAATCGACTGAAAGAAGGCGTTTCCTATGAAATCATTAACCGTAAATCAAATCCGAGACAAGTTCTTGGATTTTTTTATTGCCAGAAAGCACCATCTATTACCCAGCTTCTCTTTAGTGCCTGATAATGACAAAAGCCTACTGCTAATCAACTCCGGCATGGCGCCCATGAAAAAATATTTTACAGGCCAAGAATCCCCCCCGGCCCCACGGGTAGCCACCTGCCAAAAATGCATCCGCACCGTAGATATAGACGATGTAGGCAAAGATGCCCGCCATGGGTCTTTCTTTGAGATGCTGGGAAACTTCTCCTTCGGAGATTATTTCAAGGAAGAGGTAATCCCTTGGGCTTGGGAGTTCCTTACAATTGAAATGGGCATCCCAGTGGATAAGCTATATGTATCTGTATATGAAGAAGATGATGAGGCCTACACCATATGGAAGGACAAAATAGGCCTGCCAACGGACCGTATTATCAAAATGGACAAAAACGAAAACTTCTGGGAGCACGGAGTTGGCCCATGCGGCCCATGTTCCGAAATCCACTTTGACCGTGGGGAAAGCGCAGGCTGTGGCAACCCCGCTTGCGCCGTAGGCTGTGACTGCGACCGATTTATGGAAGTCTGGAACCTAGTATTTACGCAGTTTGACAAATTGGAAGATGGCGGTTATGCGCCTCTAGCCTTTACCAATATTGATACAGGAATGGGCCTGGAGCGCCTTGCTATTGTTGTGCAAGAAGCCCCATCCATCTTTGATATAGATAATATTAAAACCATCCGAGACAAGGTTCAGGAACTTTCCGGACATAAAACCCTAACTCCAGCTCAATTGGTATCTGCCAATATTATTACAGACCATGTGCGCAGCGTTGCATTTATGGCTGCTGATGGGGTTAAGGCCTCCAATGAAGGTGTAGGATACATTCTTAGGCGTATGCTTCGCAGGGCTATCCGCCACGGACAGGCACTGGGGCTAAAGGGTGCTTTTGTTACCACTGTTGCCCAGCACGCTATAGACTCTTATTCTCATGCATACCCTAACCTTGCGGAGAAGGCCGATTATATCCTTACTCAATTAGAGCAAGAAGAAAAACGCTTTCTAGAAACCCTAGACACAGGCATGACATTACTAAAGAGGCATATTTTCACATTACGCGAAAAAGGTCAAAACACCCTATCGGGAACCGATGCTTTCAAACTATACGACACCTTCGGTTTCCCCCATGATCTTACGCGGGAAATATTAGAAGAAAACGGCCTATCAATGGATAAAGACGGCTTTGACATGGAAATGGAAAACCAAAAAACTCGTGCCCGCGCCGCCCGTGGCGTCTCCACTTACATGGGCGCTGACGAAACCATATATCATAAACTGCCACCTGGTCTTCCAACAGAGTTTTGCGGATATTCCTCCTATGATTGTGAAGGAGAGGTATTGGGAATTATCGCCGGAGACGGTGTGGCAGATGAGGCTTCTACCGGACATGTATCCATTGTACTAAGCAAGACTCCTTTCTACGCCACTTCCGGCGGGCAAAAAGCTGATATAGGCATAATCACGGCCCAAGGACTAATTATTGAAATCACCGACTGCCAGCAGGTAGCAGGCAATAATATTGTCCATATTGGAGAAATAATATCTGGCACCTTGCGCATTGGGCAAAAAGTAAAAGCCACTATATGTAGTATCCGCCGCATAGATATAATGCGCAACCACTCAGCCACCCACCTACTACAAAAAGCCCTGCGGGAAGTCCTAGGCAGCCATGTAGAGCAACAAGGCTCAGAAGTAGGCCCAGACAGCCTTCGATTCGACTTTAGCCACCAAGGCCCCCTCACCCCACAAGAACGGGATAAGGTAGAAGCACTAGTAAACGAACACATTCTATCTGGCGCACAGGTAAACGTAGTAGAAACCACCCCAGACGAAGCCCGCGCCAAAGGCGCCATTGCACTCTTTGGAGAAAAATACGGCGACACCGTACGAGTAGTAAGCATGGGAGACTGGAGCGTAGAGTTATGCGGCGGAACCCACGTAGACAACCTACAGGCCATCGGTTCCTTCAAGCTGCTATCCGAAAGCGGCATAGCCGCAGGAGTACGCCGTATAGAGGCCACCACAGGCCGCAGAGCTATTGCACTTTACAGAGAAGCGTCTCAAACCCTAGCCCAAGGGATAGAGCTATGTAAAACCAACAGCGATGGATTTTTAGATAGATTGCAAGCTGTTTTAGCAGAAAATAAACAACTTAAAAAAGATATTGCCCGGGAAAGTTCAAAGGCCGCAAAAGAACAGCAAGCCAATATTGCCTCCGACTTACTCAAAGCTGCCCAAACCCACAAAGGATTCACCTTGCTAACCGCCAAGCTAGACAACTACGACATAGAAGCCCTACGCCAACTGGCAGACCAGCTTAAAGCCGAAATCACTTCAGGCTGTATGTTACTATGCGGTGTAAACCCAGAAACCAACGCAGCCCAATTCCTAGCCAGCGCCACCGACGACGCAGTAAAAAGCGGCATCCATGCAGGCAACTTGGTAAAAGAAGCTGCGGCCATATGCGGCGGCGGCGGCGGCGGACGCCCCAACCATGCCCAAGCAGGCGGCAAAGACGCAAAAAAAGCCAACCAAGCGCTTGAGGCTGGGCTGGCTAAAATGAAGGAAATGCTAGGAGTATGACACTTCTAAAAATTCAAAAAAGGGGGCTGTGCAATGTGCACAGCCCCTTTTGGACACTAGTCAATAAAGTAGACACGAAAATGAATTACATAAAAACGCCTGTCCACCCAATGTCCTGTTATTCGCAAGGAAGCGTCCAATAATTCTAATGGCCAGGTGTGGCATAAACATTCTTTGGCTGGTGTATGAGCAATAAGCATAGCAACGAAGCAATGCATATTCGCAGATACTTTAAGATTTATATTTTCTGCATATAGCTTATTCTCCTATTTTAAGATGCTTTCCGTTTCGTCTTCAAAATCTGTCCAAAAGACGGTGTTATCAAGATTATATAGTGGTTGTAATCTAACTAATATCCCATTTTCTATGCCGAACAAAGTGTATGTTGTTTTTGCCATCGGGTGACTCATAACTTCTACTACACGCCCTTCTTGTGTTACGTGCATTTCAAAGGCATATAAACCCCCTACATCCAAATAAGATATTACGCCATTATGTAAAGCAAATAATCTAAAATCAGGAACAGGAGAACCATCAGGAGCAATAACCCGCCAAGCTAGTACACCTTGTGTGCCTCCATCATCTATATTTACTGTAATTGCTTTAGTGCTAGGGCCTAACCAATCCCTGCCCCATATTTCATTATACTGGGTAGCATCTACTCCCCCAGCGTTATATTCTAATATAGCTGCTGCAAAGGGATTAGAGGAGTGCAACGGCGGATTTGGGACATTAGGAAACATCTCTCTCAACAACGCTTCTTCATCCTCAAAAATTTGAATAAAAGTCCTTGCTTCAATAGGGCTTCCAGGGCCTCTTTCATGTCTCCAAGTTACAAAACGCGTCCGCTCTCTGCCGGGAACAAATATGCCGTATGTGGCTTGGTCGCCATCTAATTCAGAATTAACTGTTATAAATTCGTCATCATTTACCATAATATAAAAAATTCCGAAACCCAAACTGGGGCGGGCAAACAGCATATGAGAATCGACTATTTCAATCTCCTCAAGCATAACGGCATTTATTCCCCTTTCACGATACCAGTTTGCCGCTTCACTCATCACTCGATGCTTGTTTTCTTCGGAATCAAGACTGAAAATGCTTAGCACAAGCTGCTCTTCGTCCCATATCGCAAAGTGACCACGTTCGCTAATGGCTGTAACCACAATATCAACAGGCAACATAACGTGTCCATTTATCATTTGCGGGGGCGGATTTGATATATGCCACTGGGGATGGATATTCACGGCTTCCTCGCCGATACTAAAGGACATCTCAGCAATCCCTCTAATTAAAACCCTATAATCTGCTCCAACTGTATACAGTTCAACTTTAGCACCCAGTTGCTCAAACACCGCCTCGATGGGTATCATAATCTGTCCATCCACTATCATAGGTTGCGGCCCATCAAAAATCACTTCTGCTCCGTCTACGATTACATTAATATTTTCATTTGACTGCATAACTGTTTTGTTAGAGTTATTTGTGCTGTCCACTTCTTGCCCCCTATCCGTAAACTCATTGATGAACAAAGGAAAGAAAAAGTCAGAAAACAAATGCGGGAATCCACGCCCTCCCACGTCATCAAAGCTAATTATGAAATTTCGCCGTATGCCATATTCGTCCAAAAAGCCAATACCAAAGTGGCTACTTAGTTGCCACGGCACAACAATAGGTGCGCCGCGATACAACACGTCCTGATACCCAAGCAATTCATTAACATAAAATGGCTGCCACTCATTTTCTATCCAACGGTCGCTAACGCTAACGATGCCTACAGTAAACAGTTCAAATTCATGTAAGTCTGTTGTAGCAGTAAAGATTAGCTCACCCTCACCATTAGCATATGATGAGCTTTCCAAAATCAGTTCTGTATCCAATGTTAATTGCACGACTATAGTTGCTGATGGCATCGTGGCTTCTTGCAGTTCATCATAAAGGCTCAGGCTACCGTCAAACTCCATCCATCTAAACGCAGTAAGTCCCTCGGCATCGTAATTAAAAGCAAAATATCGTGTTGTGCCATTTTCATCATCAAAGGCAAATCCGCCGTATGCCATAGAACCTGTAGCAACCCAATCTACAAGCAAAGGTGTTTCAGGCAGTAATATGTCTAAGACAAGCAAATCTTCCTCTACAATAAACATAACTTCTGCACCATTAATTTTTATGTATCTGAAATTTAGTACAGGAACACTCGGAATAAAGGCAACCCCATCGCCTGTTTGCGAATCAACATCAGGATAAAACATAACAAAACTTTCGAAGTGCGATAAAAGCTCATCCGTAACATAAGCTATGGTTATTTGGACTTCGTCAGTTGCTTGGATTGTTGTATGGTTTGGAATATACTCGTTGAAAGCCTCATCCTCAAACTTATGGCCACACGCTACCAAAAGCAAAACGGCAGACAGCAATAGGAATATTATTAATTTTCGTCCCATTCTATAACACCTCATCGACTTGATATTGATATAAGTTTACCGCCATCTTTCGTTTCGATTAAAGCGAAAATCAGAGCCAGACCACATATGCGGAACTCTACGAAGCCAGTTTGATGATTCGATTTCGCCATTGCGGATTATAATTTCGAGGGTATCTTCAGCTCCGACTTGAAAAATATATTTCCTTGTAGTGCTATCTTGTCGGGAAGAGCCAACAAGCCATATGGAAAAATCACCTTCTATATGCTCTGCAAGGTATTGACGAACGATGTAGTCATCTTCCACTCTGCTCCTGTATAGCGATAGTGAAATTAGGGAAATCACCATTATACTAGTACAAAGGGTAAATGTAATCAGTCCAACAATAATTAGCTTAGGCCTTTTGATGTTTTTCATGGCGTTTATCATCCTTCATAATTCTTATACTATTCGCGTGAATAGATGTATTTCTTCAAAGTATCTACGTGCATAGGGTATAGGGATTGCGGCGAATTTTCAACAATCCGCTTTACCTCTGCAATAGGAATCCATTTATAATTTTGCGCTTCATCAGAAAAAGGTAACAATTCACCTTTAACTTTGCAAATGAACACGAAAACCATTATTGGATAATCGCCAATGAGATTCTGCGAACAAGAAAAAGGCATAAAATTTACAACTTTGTATGAGTTACCTTCGTAAATCGTGGTTGCATTTTCACCCTGAACTTCAACAACTTCTAATCCAGTTTCTTCTTTGATTTCCCTTTTAAGTGTATCAAATATGCTTTCAAATGCCCGTATTTTCCCGGCAGGTATTTCGATAAGTCCATTATCGTGTTGCGCGTCTGCTTTCATGCGTGTTTGTGTAAGTATGCATCTTGTGCCGTCTAACTCTCCTTCAATGATTCCGCCGACAGCCGGTATTGAAAATCTCTCCATGTTATGATACCTCCAAAAATATATATTTCGTTCAGCTGTTATTATAATCTTATTACTTACAATTTTCTAACTCGTCTTTTTTTGTTACAGTTACTCGAAACAAATTGAATATCCATTTGCCGCCATGCACAGAGATAATATCAGCATATTTATATTCGCCTAATGTTCCGAAAGGGTGTGTTGTACATTTCATTTTGATAATCTCATTATGTCGCCAGCGACGTGCTTATAAATCTTTTAAGAACATTCGCAAAATAATACAAACGTCTTTCAAATAGCCACCCATCAGCCGACATGATGTTTATCGGATTATCACATGACTGCTTTACGGCAAGCACCCAGTCATAATCCACTATAGCAAAAAACAAATCCCTCAAAACGGCAAGTGACGAATAAATCTGCTTCAATTCATCATGTGTGCCGTAATCAAGCCATTCGTTGAGGTAGAAATCGGCAAGCATATCTTTATCGCTTTCATTTGGCAAAGTCCTTCTGATTATGTGCAGAAATGAAACGATCTCAATAAATGGGTGAGATACCGAACTCAACGCCCAATCATAAAACATATATTGCTTGTCAATCACCCTAATGTTGCCTTGCCTAATATCTCCATGATGTATGACGTTTGGAATGGTAGTATTGTTCCCGATTTCGAGCAAAGATTTGGCGATTGTCAATTGCTCTGCAAGTTTGTTTTTATCGCTTTCCGATAGTTCGTGCGGTGTTCCTTTAAGCATTTTACAAGTTTCTTCGGCAAATGTATTCAGTTTGTTTATATGTGACACAATGCTATAATCATAATGTTCAAAATCAAGAGGAATATGGGAAATGGAAGCTTTTTGAATCTCCGCAAGCTGTAAAATGACTTTTTTTAGGGTGCATATGTCAGATTGATGCGGCAAGTCATTTCCGCCCATATCTTTCATTAAAAACACATTCATGTCGAGGTTGTAATCTATCCAGTTTGGCAAATCAACGATGCCAAACTCTTTTAACTTGTGCGTGAAAGGAAGTTCGTTAATAAAAACCTTGCCTGGAATTTTCATATAGAGATTGCTCATACTGGTTGGAACACAAAAAACAGTTGATACATAAGCATTTTTAAGTTGAGTTATTACTCCGTTTATCTCAATGCTTTTTTCATCACACACGGTTTTAAGCCAAGCAAAATATTGAGCAAAACCATCGGCACTAACCCACGGCATATTTGCGCTTTTATTGTAATCATGCTTAACCCCCCGAACGATTTCGGCAATTTCAGCATCATGGCAAGTGGTTATAAAATCATCATAAAGCAACTATTTATAGTCATTTTTCACATGAAAGTCATTTTGATTGGCCCGCTCGAAAACAAACACGACATATTTTTGTGTATTAAAAGAGTATCGCCTGTAAACAGAGATGCCTGTAGCTACTTCAAAATGCTTGTTATACAAATGCGGCTCGTCAAAACCCACATTCTCTCCAACCAGCTCTGCGTATGAGGGCAAGTGATCGCTATCTTTGCAAACCAGTACACGTTTGCTATCGGCATCAGGCAAAACGAATAATAGGTTAAATGATTTCATTGATTCTACAGTCCTTTCATTGAAAATATATTGTAACACGGTCACTTTTCAAAGTATTATCAAAAACAACTTTTTTATCACGAAGAACAAAAATAGACAAGAACAAAATCTCGCTTTCGCTGGCAATTGCAAGTGGCTCTTGATACAATAAAGAGATAGCTCCATCAATCGCATCAAAGTTGTTTTTGATAATACATCACATAACGACCCTGTTACAATAGAATTATCCGAGAGAGGGGTGAACCGAATATAGTGCCTGTTTACGCAGGTTCAATCGGAGGGGATCAACCGCCAATAGGTCCCCCTCAGGGGCGCTCCATTGCAATTGCATTGTCTGTCTGCGTTGACGACTATTGCGACTGCGATGTATGCGAAGAGCTGCAATAAGATATATCCCCAAAAGCGCGAATAAAAATGCACATGCCAATCTCAATCATCGAGTGGCATGTGCATTTTATTTTGTTAATTTCTCCCTCTCTCTACCCCAACAGACAACGATACCCCATGACCTCTCATGTTTGAGAATGGGCTTGTGAATTGAGGTGCAGTTTATTTGTTCGCAATGACAACGTAAAGCAAAAGCATAAATTCATGTTGAATTTTGTACCAGATTGGATATACTATTATTAAAGCCTTAATGAATAGGAGTTGATAGCTATGGCAACCACAAATCTAAACGTCCGTATTGATGCAGACTTAAAAAAGCAGTCAGAGGAAATTTTTAACGAGTTGGGGCTAAATATGTCCACAGCCCTTACTGTGTTCTTACGACAAACTGTGCGCTCAAGAGGTATTCCTTTTGAGATGCGGCTTAATACCCCCAACGAAGAAACCCTTGCGGCAATTAAAGATGTAAACATTGGGCACAACATGAGCAGACAATTTCACAGCGTAAAGGAACTGATGGAGGATTTGGATGCTGACGATTAGATACTCCGCACGTTTCAAGAAAGACTATAAGACAATAAAAAAGCGTGGTTACGATTTATCCTTCTCTTTTCCGCAAAACCTGTATCGCAATCCATAGCGCTACAATTGTCACCACTATAGCCACAGCAATCTGGATACCCAAATAATTACCGGCTCCTACCCCAACAGACAACGATACCCCATGCCCCAGTAATCTACCAGGCGTAAACCGCCCAATCCATGGAATCAAATCAAGTGGAATAAAAAGAAAAAATGACACAAGCCCAAGCACCGCACTCATAGCGGTGCTTTTTGCTATAGCTGACCACATAATAGTGATACCAAGCATCATTATCATAAATACCCCAAAGGGTACAGCACCCAACAACACATGCCCAATATTCCCACCATACTCAAACAACACCAATGTATATACATAAGTTATCAGCACTGTCACAACAAGGGCAAGGATAGAAACAGCCACAGCAACTGCATATTTGGCAACGACAAACACTGTAGGCGTGAGCCCTTTGGCCATCATCAGATCTATAGTACCAGAGCGCTTTTCTCTTAATATTGCCCCCATGTAAATCATAACAAACGCAAGCATTCCCATTGAAGTAAGGTTAGAATAAAGCTGGACATAACTGTCCGTCCATACAGGGTCGGGAATCTCCATCATAAGCCCTGCTCCGCCTTCGATACTTAAAGCCCAATCCATAATCTCGCCCATAAAGCGGGCAGTCAGCACACTAAGCAAGGCAAGAAAAATAAACACACAAGCCAGTGCAAATATATTTTTAGAACGCAGGTTTTCCGTAATCTCCTTACCCGCAAATGTACACCACTTACTTACCGATAACTTCATAGAAAATATCCTCCAAATGCGGCGTGTGAGCGCCAAAGTATTCCATCGCCAGACTATGGGTTTGTAGTAATGCCGTCACATGGTGACTCAGTTCCTGCATATTACCGGATGTAGAATGGAGTAAAAGCTCCAAAGGATTAGCCTGATTATCCGCGGTAAAATGCTGGGCCGTGTGAGACTTAAAAGTAGCCGCGTCCTGAGGCGTATAGAACCGTATTTTTGCACTGCCTTGTGAATGGCGCTCCTTAAGATTAGCCATATAGTCATGTGCCAGGATTTTTCCTTTTTCAATAATAAGTATATAGTCGCATAGGTTTTCTACGTCTGCCAGTATATGAGTGGAGAAAATCACCGTCGTATTTTTGAAAGACTGGATTATATCCACTACATCGCGCCTACCTATAGGGTCTAAGGCAGACACAGGCTCGTCCATGAAAATAACAGGAGGGCTGTTAATCATGGCCTGGGCAATACCCAAACGCTGTTTCATTCCACGGGAGTAACCGTTTATACGAGTGCGCGTTCTGTCTAAACCTACCTGCTTTAATAGCTCTTTAACCCTTGCTTTACGCTGGGGTGTGGGCATATGACATAGCTTACCGCATAAATCTAAAAACTCGGCTCCGGTCATATATCCGTAGAAACTAGGGACATCAGGTAGATATCCAAAAGGCATCTGTACCTGGGTACCAAACGATTGCTCTTGTCCCATTATACTGATACTGCCATTGGTTGGGCGCTTTAGACCCACCAGCATCTTTAATGTTGTGGTCTTACCGGCACCATTTTTTCCTAAGAAACCACAGCATACCCCTTCCGGTATGGCAAGGTTTACATCGTCTACTGCCAGGGCAGTTTTGTAGCGCTTTGTAAGACCCTGGGTTTTTACTGCATATTTCATTAATTCTCCATCTCCTTATTATCTTCAATTTCAGCGACTCGCTCATCTAGTTTGTTTGACCCTATTGCAAAATAGATTATCGGCCCAATTGGGTTTGCCAATAACGAAAGCAAAAGCCATATAAGCTTATCATTCCCAGGAACGGGTTTTCGGGCTATGCTTACAATTGCCGCAATCTGCAAAACCAATGTGATAACAATAAGGGGTGACAGCACAAGTAATAATGTAGTAATATCCATTATATACCTCCTATTGCCCTATTTCGGGCGTTTTATTACCAACCAAGCATAAAAAACCTTTGTCGGTATCATCAAAACCATATCTTAACTTAGCGGTTAAACTCATAAAGCGAGGATCACTATGAAGGATTTCAAAGGCCGGGTTATCAATCACTCCATTTACGATACTTTGCATAATGGTTTTTTCATCTCGTGGAGTTTCTGCTATACCAAAAGGCAAATCATTATTGGAAACGGTTACAAGGTCGAAGAAGTCGTCTCGGTTCATTGTCAGAGGGAATATATCACCTGTTGCTATTTCTGTATACTTTTCAAGCATCTTAATGGCTTTGTCTATAGAACCATGTGCCGCGTAGCCGATAGCGGCTGATAAATAGAAAGGAATGATTCCCACGGGTATTAGATTATCAGCCTTCCATATATCAATAGTCGCAACAGTTCGCGTTACAATCTCATGAAAATAAACCTTGTTATCTGTATTTATATCCATATACGCAGGAATTACGCCAATTACGCAGAAAATATTATCATAGATACTATTCTGCAGTTCTGTTTTAGCTTCCTCTACCTTACCGTCCATCAAATACGCCTGGGAAAGCAACACTTCATTGGTTGCGGGAACTAGCTTTCTTGTGTCTTTAAAGATGCTTATTACCTCTTTCGGATTGCCCAGCAGCAACTCGCATGTAGCCAGCATGTGTAGAGTTATATGTCTAAGCTCCGGGTCTTGACTTTGTGCTCTTACTCGCAGGAACAGTTCCTTGGCTTCTTTTACTATTCTGGTTTTGTCATTATCATCTAAACCAGTGATAGTATAGTATCCGTAATTCAAATAGAGTATGCCCATCTGTAACAATAACGGGAAACAGGAGTAGTATTTTTTTACAATATCTCGGCAGCGAGTCATAACTTCTTCAAAAGGTTTGGATGTAAACTCTAGTGATAGTTCTTTGTATAGCTTACGAATATCATCCTCAGCCATTTGAGGTTCATAACCCATTAGCTCGTCAATACTGATATTGAAGTATGCCGCCAACTGGGGTAATAATGTAATATCCGGGTAACTCTGACCTGTTTCCCACTTTGATACAGATGCCTTAGTCACTCCAATAAACTGGGCTAACTGGTCTTGTGTAATGCCTTTTTCACGCCGCTTTACAATAATAGTGCGAGATAGGTTTATTTGATCCATGTTTTAATTCATGCCTCCTTCAGTGAGATTATATGGCACTGATATAGTTACAACAATAGATTAAAAGTTGATTTTGGTTGAATTAATCAACTACTGCGAAACAAATGAAGAGCGGACTCCCCCAAGCCAAAAATCCCGAATACTTAGATTTTGCATCTTAGTGCAACTTAGTTGCACCTTAGTTGCACTAATCTTGATTTGTACAAAAGCAACTTTATAATTTTGAGTATAATCATCCAAATAAGTAGGTGAGATTGATGATTGTTAAGCTGGAACAGGATTTAACAATAGAAGAAGTTGAAATCAGAATCAAATATGCCGCAATGAACAAGGATGTAGAGCGCATTGTAGCTGCCTTGGAAGCTATTAACACCAGAATAAAATGCACCCTTGAGGGCCGTGAAAAGTTTATAATTGTTTCAGATATTTATTACTTTGAAAGTGTAGACAAGATGACTTTTGTTTATTGCGAACGAGAGGTATATAGAACGGAGCTTCGCCTTTACCAACTTGTGAAAGATTTGGCGCACTTAGGGTTTGTCCAAATAAGCAAATCCTGTGTTCTAAACATAAATATGCTTGACTCAATCACCCCCTTACTAAACAGTCGGATGGAAGCAACTCTAAAAAATTCTGAAAGATTATTTGTAACAAGAAAATACCTTGAAAATATAAGACAGGCATTGCAGGAGGAAATGTAGACATGAAGAGAACTATCACTAATATTATGACTACAACCGGGCTTGCTGTTGTCGCACTGGGGATTATTGTTAGGTTTATGCTCCCTGGTTATGACCTTTATTTTACTAAAGTCGTTTTGCAAACCTTTGCCGCCAATGTTGTGATTCATACAGGATTTATTATAACGCGCAAATTTGAGAGTAAGTATCTGGCATTAGAAGTCTTTTTAGATATCACATACACAACTACTGTATTAATAGCCTTTGGAATGATATTCGATTGGTTTGAAGTCACACCCATATGGGTATTGGTAATAATGGCTGTGATAATAAACTTAATTGTCTTTTTCCTAAACATGGCACGTATCCGAGAAAACGCAAACATAATCAATAAATTGCTAAAAAGTAGAGATAAAAACGGAAGGAGTAAATAAATGAACTACAAAGATCGTGGGCCTAAAAAGGCAAACTATAGGGCTCGTGGGCCTGTAAAGTCATCAAATGTAAACAACAAAGTCATGGTGCGAGTATTACTGATGCTTACTAGCTTGTTTGTTGTGGTTGGGATAGCCATATTTGCATATGACAACGATTCAGACCCATACGGATTTATAGATGATAATGGGCCGGTGTATACATACATAAATGAGTATAACTACGAGGATGAAAACAACGGCGACCAAGACAATCATTATCATGATGAAGGCTATCTAGGGCAAGCTCCAGAATATGAGGATGGCTCGTTTTATGCCCACGAGTCTTATAGTAGAGATGATCATACTTACTACGATTTGCCTTATAATGCAGATGAGGAATATGATTACCATGGCGGTTATATAGGTTACGCGCCAAGCTACATTGGTATCCAGCCTAGTCAAATTGTGGGAACGGTTACGCCATATGCAAATAACCCCGTTACAACCCATGATGGTCTTGTTGCCGCGATTGCTGCCGCACCTGCAAATGCAGCAGCAGATGAATTCTTCCTAATAGAGATTGGGCATAATCTGGCTACTCCTGCTTTCCAAGGGTTTCACTTGACAGCTGGAATCACAATCGGTACCCCAGCAGGACGATCAGGCCTCAATATTATTTTAACTACCTATGGAACGAATGTTGCCCCAGGTGACAACTCTGCTTTTGGTACAGGTGCAACTGCACTCGAATTACGCCAAAACAGTGGTGCACGCCACTTTACACTCACTAACGGTGCTCGTTTGATGTTGGTGAATATTGCTATTGATGGGCGCACCTCGACTGGAACTCGCCCATCAGGGACTGGAACCCATGGCGGAATTGTAGTCAATAACGGTACATTAGTGATGCAAACAAATAGCACAATCGCAAATAACCGCTCATCCACAGATGGTGGAGGAGTGCATGTAGACGGTGCCAGTGCAAGGTTTTATATGTTTGCAGGTACAATAGGCGGTGCTCACTCAAGCCCAACCCATGCTGATGATGGGCATGGGAATACCATCCGTCATCCTGCTTCGGTTACTTATGTGATAAATCAAGGTGCCGCAGCCGCAGCCGCAAATACATGGGTCACCAATGTAGGCCCAATGCTAATTGATCGCAATCATGCAACCCGTGCAGGTGGTGGTGTGGCGGTAAGTGGCGGCGGAACATTTATAATGAATGATGGCATGATAATAGGCAATTCTGGCCGAGGTAATATAGGGGGAACCGGTGTATGGACCTCTGCCTGGTCTGCAGGCGGAGTAGCTGTTATCGGCACAAACTCTAGTGTCCATATGCATGGCGGATATATTCGCGGTAATTGGAGCGGACAAAATGCCGGCGGTGTGTTAGTAAGGAACTCTTCTTTATCAGGAAATGTCGCGAACGGCCCAAGTTTTCATTTGCACGGCGGAAGCATTGAGTATAACCGCTCATCACGTGCCGACACCGGCGGAACCGGTGGTGGCGGTGGTGTAACCCTTAGTCACGGCGCTCACTTTTATATGCATGGCGGGTTTATTCGTAATAACTTTGCAGTTACCACCGGCGGTGGCGTACGTATGAGAGACGGTTCCACTATGACAATGACCGGCGGTTCGATCATAGAAAATAACGGTGGCGGCGGCGCCACAACAACCTCCTTTAGCGGCGGCGGCGGTATCTTTATGGAATCATTGGCTCGTGGTACAGGTGACACAATAACGCTTTATATGTACGGCGGCCGGATATCGTATAACACCTCAAGAGATACCAGAACCGGAACCGCAACCATCGGTGGACAGGCGGTGCCGGTTGCAGGCGGCGGCGGAATCTTTCTTCGCGGCGGTGATCTTTATTTCCGCGGGCCAAATCCCAAATATATTGAAGGCAATACATCCGGTACACATGGTGGCGGCATTATATGGGTACAAACCGGGTTTATGCATGTGCAAGATAACACAGGGCTGGTAAGCATATCCGGCAACCATGCCGGTTATACCTATAACATAGGCGCGGTTAGTGCCGCGTCACCCGGTATGCAGCTAGGTCGCGATGGCGGCGGGGTATATGTACAAGGTCACGGGTTCTTGGGTGTCAATTTCACCATTGACAACAACTCCGCAACTGGAGACGGCGGCGGTATTTACACCAGAAGCCATGTAACTCTTGACGGCGGCAGTGTCAACGGTAATCTTGCCGGAGGTATGTTCGCTGGCGTGAGAACAAATGGAACGGCCCGGCCTGGGCAAGCAATAACCCCTATTGTTGGCCTCGGCGGAGGTATCCAAATTGATGGTGCTGGGTCATTTACCGCGACAGGGAATGCCACTGATTTAGTTACTCTAGACGGTAACTCTGCCGGGCTAAACGGCGGTGGCGTTAATATCGGCGGCGCCGGCGCTGTAAGCTTTACAAGAACCAGTATAAGCGATAATACAGTGCGAAGCGCTACAGGCAATGGCGGCGGTATCAATATTACAGGCGCTGGGGCGATTACAGCAACGGATTCTTATGTAGACGGTAATGATACCGGTCAACATGGCGGCGGCATTAATGCCGGTGGTACCGGTACCGTAACAATTACCAGAACCAGCATAAGTGACAATATAATCAGAAATACCGGAGACGGTAGCGGCATCCGCAACATGGGAGCTGTTATGACAGCAACAGATTCCCAAATAAATGAAAATATCGGCGCACAGCGAGGCGGTGGGGTATTTATAGCTGGTGGAACACTGACCATAAACGACACCACCGTAGACGGCAATGATGCTGCGCTAAGCGGCGGCGGGGTATATATGGGCTCCAGCAACGCTACATTTACCATGAATGGTATTGACAGTAGCATCAGTGGCAACACGGCCTACGGCGACCACCTAACCCAAGGCGGCGGCGGGGTGTTTATTGAAGGTGCCACCGGCGGCAATGCCGCGGCCAATGTACTCTCTCCTACATTTGTAATGAATAATGGGGTTATCTACAACAATACAGCTATAAGAGGCGGAGGCGTATTCATAAGAGGAGCACACCGTACCGCGGGGGCCGGCTTGTCATTTGGCGGCACATTTACAATGAACAATGGCTATATCAGAGGCAACCGAGCCATCGGCGGAACCGGTGCCAACCCAGGCGGCGACGGTGGCGGCGTATTTATGGACGGTGCTATCCGAGAAAACGCAGGACCGGCACAAACTACCGGTATCGCACATGGTTCCAGATTTAATATGTACAATGGAGTTATAGAGAACAATACAGCCGTAAGAAACGGCGGCGGAGTATTTTTGGATAGAGGACAGGGTGCTCCTAGCACCAGCCTTGGTGCGAACTGGGCTCGTGGATCTGAGTTTGTTATGAATTACGGTTCTATCCGAGGAAATACTGCCGGTTACGGTGCCGGTAACTATGGCGATGGAGGAGGCGTGTTTATACATGGCAGCACCCTATATACTAACCATCAGATTAATGTTGACTCCGTTTCCAGGTTTAATCTAAATGGCGGAAATATACACAATAACACTGCAACCAATGGCGGTGGCGTGTTTATACAAGGCGGTCGCCGTGAAGGCACAGCCACTACACATAATACGGGCACTTTCGAGGCCCTAGGCGGTCGGCTTACCATTGCTGGCGGCCATGTACACGGTAACACCGCAACCCAAAATGGCGGCGGCGTATTCTTGGGCGGAGGTCACCGAGTAGGCAGCGGAAACGGTGGCTATGCCAATGGCGGCGCGTTTCATATGACTAGCGGATCTATCAATAATAATAATGCCGTAAATGGTGGAGGCATATATGCAGGAGGTGCGCTAGACGAAAGCTCCGGTGACAGGATTGCACGCAGCGCAGACTTTAACGTAATGGGCGGCAGCATCGTTGGCAATACCGCCCAAGAAAAGGGCGGCGGTGTTTATCTCTCCGGTAATACCCTTCCGGCTAACACCACCCAATCTCCCCTTGCGCCGCGGTTTAACCTTAACTTTGGCGGCCCAGGGACTATCGCCCATAACACAGCCAATAAAGGCGGCGGCGTTTATGTTGGTGGCGGTTACCGCACCAATGATGGTACCCTAGGCGCCGGCGGAGTAATTCATGGTGCAGAGCTTGTAATAAGCGGTACTGGAGTTATTGGCCCTGGCAACCACGCGTATGAATATGGTGGCGGTGTGTATGTAGCCGGCGGTGTCCGTGACGGCGGGGCCGGAGGCGGTGCAACCGGAGGTATCCTACGTTTTGGCGGTAGCGGAATGGTACAAGGCAATACATCTGACGGTCATGGCGGTGGCGTGGCTTTACGCCCTGGTCGTGATATTGGTACCGGTATTGGTATTGCACACAGCCATCCCGGCGCACTTCTTTCTATGAGGGGCGGCCATATTTTAGGTAATATAGCTGAATATGACGGTGGAGGCCTGTGGATACCCAATATAGACAATATTTATACTGTCGTACCTTTTGTTAGTGATGTTGTATACACCACTCCCCTTGTAACACAACCCAATGATATACGTAACAACCGAAGATTAACCGGTGCCAACATAAGCGACAACACAGCTACCAATGGCTATGGCGGTGGTATATGGCTGGGACGCGGCCTAGATCTATATCTAAATGGCTGCAATGTTGTCTCCAACACTGCTGGGCGTTATGGCGGAAGTGTGTTTTTACATGCTGGTATAATAGGCGGCCATGGAGCTAATACATTAACCATGTTGGGCGGATATTTAAGCGGCAGCGCAATGAGAGGCGGCGGTGTGTATATACAAGGCGGCATGGGAGATGTCCCTGGCGCAATATTTAATATGAACAATAATGCCGCTATTCCGGCTGCCGGTGGCGCTCCTGCAATTGCGGCAGGTTCCCCTACAATCGGCAACCCTGCTGGCTCAACCCTAGCCCGTGGCACAGCCAGTATAAATGGTGGCGGCGTATATATTCAGGGCGGAAATAATGCTACCAATGCGGGTAGATTCAATATGCACAGCGGAGCGATTGGAGCCGTTTATCCAGACGGTACCAACCGTGGTAATATAGCCCTCCAAGATGGGGGCGGCCTGTTTATTGGTCCCGCCCGTAGTCTAGGGGCACAAGCAGCAGTATTTAACACACCAGGTACAACTGCCCGAAGCTTTGTTGGCAATGATGCAGGACAAAGAGGCGGCGGTATATTTATATCAGATGATATTAACTTGATCCTTCATGCTAATACAATCATTAACAATAACCGTGCGCGTTATGGTGGCGGTGCTTGGGTTTCCCCTGATGCTTCTATGACATTGCAAACTGGTGGCACCAGTTCAATCAATTTTAATCGTGCCTATTATGGCGGTGGAGTATGGGTCGCGCCAGATGCCGAACTTACCTTGGAAACCGGAATCGCTGTCCGTGGTAATACCGCATTAAACGATGGCGGCGGGGTGTTTGTAGCCGGTGGCCAGGCGGCCACATCTGATGGCGGAACATTCACAATGACCGGTGGCATTATAGGAGGCGCGGCCCAAAATGAAGCCAATACCGCCCAAAGAGGTGGTGGCGTTTTTGTTGAGCGCGGCAGCGCAGCAAATCATGGTCAGGCTATGCTTACAAACGGAGAAATTAGAGGCAATCGTGCCGTATATGGCGGCGGAGTGTATGTAGACGGCGGTGCGTTTACTATGGTCGGCGGCACTATTCACCATAATATAGCCGGCAATAACGATGACATTACTAATATAATTATCGGCGATGGCGGCGGCGTATGGATAGCAAACCACGGATACCTCTATGCAAGCAATGTTAATTTCAACAATAACAGAGCCATAGGTACTATAGTTGACGATCTACCAGTCGGCGGCATGGGTGGCGCTATATTCACAATGCGACACGAATACCGCGATCCAATGACCCGTGTAACCCCTGATTGGGCTGGCGCACCAGCGACATTTGCGTACAGCAATATCATCCTGAGCGGCGTAAACAATTTTAGTGCCAACAATGCCGTAACCATTGAGATACCACCCCAAAATGCTGCTGAGGCAATTGCCAATAGCCTTTTTGGTACCACCAGCCAAGGTGCTGAGGTTACGCCACGACATCCGCTAAACAATGCAGATATCAACTTCATGCATAGACCGGAAGGGACATTCTACTTCTTCTCAACTGACCAAAGGGTATTCCGTGATGTTGACCCATATATCCACCGATTGGCAGGTACGCAGTTTATACTATTCCGCACAATCTCTCCTCATGTGACGGATGCCATGTTCAATGCTGACCCTGACGGCAGATTAGTTAGGTTTGACGCAAACGGTGAAGCATTAAGTGCCCTGTGGATGGAGATACCGTTCTCATGTGATAACTACACCGCTATTAGCGCAAATAGCCCGATTTCATTTGACTTTGACGCAAGATTTACTTACCAGCTGGTGCAGGTCATGTCACTACCTGGCTTCCAGATTCCAATGGGGCAATGGCAAATTACCTATAATTCAAACGCGGCTGCAGGCTCGAACCCTTTTAATGTAACTGTATTTGGAGGTCATACATCTCCAGGCCTTGCTTCTACAGATTCCAGATTCCCGCTTGGAACTAATCATCCTCTTCCTCCAGAACACAATATCTGGTATTTTGGCAACTGGCCAGACTTTGAGTTGCCACTATCTGGCGGCACAGGAATGTCATTATTTATTATTTCCGGCAGTGTGATTACAGCAATGGCAGTAGCAGCATTAGTTCTCATAGTAAAGAAAAACCTTGGGACTCAGTCCCAAACCCTGCAAACTTTTAAAAAAGTTTGATCAAAACTTTGATATAAAACCCAAAAATCGCCGCTTTCGCGGCGATTTTAATGTTAAAGTTTTTGCCTCGCTTTTTACAAAAAGCGAGCAGAGGTTTGGAGACAGAGTTTCCAAGGTATTAACTGGCTTTAAGTTCTAACCTAAGCCTATCCGCAATAAGAGCAATAAACTCACTATTAGTAGGTTTACCTTTATGATTATTTATCGTATATCCAAAGAGGCTGTCTATCACATCTACTTTTCCCCTACTCCATGCCACTTCTATTGCATGGCGGATGGCTCTCTCTACCCTGCTGGCAGTGGTATTGCATTTTTTGGCAATTGTTGGGTATAATTCCTTTGTAATATAATTGAGTACATCCAAGTCATCTACCGCCATCATTATGGCTTCCCGCATATAATGATAGCCCCTGATATGAGCCGGGACACCTATTTCATGCAATATTCCTGTGATCTTTGTTTCAAGGCTAAGAGAACGATTTTTCACATTTCTGGCGTCGATGGTTTGGTGTACTGGGTTTCTTAGCTGCTCTTTTAATTGGCGAATCCGGGATACTAGAGCCTCTAGGTCAAAAGGCTTGGCTATATAGTATTCTGCTCCTAACTCTATAGCTTTTTGGGTAATCTTATCCTGAGTTATAGCTGAGAGGATAATGCAAATGGGGGCATATCCCTGGGACTCTCCCAGATTCAGTTTTTCCAATACTCCTAGCCCATCAAGTTTTGGCATTACACCGTCAATTATTGCTACGTCGGGTTTTAACTCCTGGATTTTCTGATAGGCCTCCAGCCCATCATAGGCTACCCCCACAATTTCTAAATCGCTGTACTTCTCCAGGTAATTAGTGATTACATCACAAAATTCCTTGTTGTCGTCCGCCATAAGCACGGAAATCCTTTTCTCGGCCATGCTTCTCCTCCTCAAGTAAAGTAATGTTAGGCATGTAAATGTAAATCCTTGCCATATCAGTATTATATATGGTAATTAATGTAAATGCAAGCATAACCCTATTACATAGACTGGCATAATTTTACATTATATTTTCTTGCTATATTCTGAGATATATGTACATATATATATGAAGAAGCAATTCCACAATGGGGTTATTGGAGGAGATTATGGATAACAAAACATCATTTGCAATAGGTTTGGCTACAGGTATCATATTAATGATAGTTACTGTTTTTGGATATAACACATACCAGCACTATGTACGCTGGGGTGGACAGATGGACCCCAACAGTAAAGTAATGGAAATTTATGAGTTATTAAACGAAGTATCCATGTTTCCTTTTGAAAAGCAAGAGCTGATGGATAATATGTACAGAGGTTTTTTGGATGGCGTTGGCGATCCATATACCCAATATTTTGACCGCCAGGCGCTACAAGCCTTCCGTGAACGGGTTGAGGGTGAATTTGTAGGCATAGGGGTATTGGTGCTTGAGGACTCTGAAACTATGACCCTAATCATAGCTCAGCCCTTTAGTGGCTCGCCCGCCGCGGAAGCTGGACTTCTTCCTGGAGATAAAATTATTGGCGTTGACGGTATACCTGCCGTTGGGCGCCCAACTGCTGATGTAATGAGTGCTATCAGGGGGCCGGAAGGCACAATTGTAACTCTTTCTATTTTTAGGCCATATGAGAACAAGGAATTCGACGTAACAATAACCAGAGCAAGGATAATCGTACCTTCTGTATTTCATGAAATGATGCCCGACCAAACCGGATACATACGTATCGAGGGCTTTGACGAGGCCACCAGAGACCAGTTTAGCGCTGCTATGGCCGAGTTACAGGCCAAAGGTATGACGGGGTTGGTGCTAGACTTACGCAATAATCCTGGCGGTAATCTTCATGTTGTAACCCATATCGCCAATTACTTTCTGCCTGAAGGTGTTGTATCGTATACCATTGATGCCAGTGGGCGCAGACAGGACTTCAACTCCGATGCCGAGTATCTTGGCCTCCCCTTGGTTGTGCTAATAAATGGCCGAAGCGCCAGTGCCAGCGAGCTTTTAAGCGGAGCAATTCAAGATACACAGATGGGTGTATTGATTGGAGAGCAGACCTTTGGCAAAGGAATTGTACAGCATCTAAGAACCCTATCTGATGGCAGTGCTATTAAGGTCACTGTAGCCAAGTATTTCACCCCCAACGGAACATCCATACATGGGGTTGGGGTTGCGCCTGATATTTTGATTGAAATGGATGAGACCCTCAGCCGCCAGATAGGGCAACTGGATATTTACGAAGATATTCAGCTCCAGAAGGCTCTGCAAGTGGTACAAGAAATAACTCCCTAGATAATAAAAAACCTTGGAGACTCCGTCTCCAAACCTCTGCTCGCTTTTTGAAAAAAGCGAGGCAAAAACTTTAATATAAAAATCGCCGCGAAAGCGGCGATTTTTGGGTTTATGCCAAAGCTTATAGGGCACGGCTTTGACTTAACTAGACAGCATTTTTCGGATATCAACCGCATCTTTAATTTCCAAAGAACGATCTCCTGCCAGATGCTCTATATGATGAGTAAGCTCATGATACAGCACTCCCTTTAGCTTTTCGCGGAAGTTCTCTGGGTTTAGGTGTCCATGTATTGTCTGTAATGAACCGTAGTTAATCGTCACGTATCGGCCAAGCCCATGAGGTTGTACATGATACTGGCCTAGGATCATCAGACCATTTTCGTCGTACATTGTATCCGGTGTAAGCGCTACACCACAGTTAAGCTCTCTAAATATTCCTGGTGGAAGAGCATCAATTAACTGATTTAAGGCTTCTTGAGTTTCTTCAAACGTAAGCATATATCCCCCTAATCAATGAACAAAAATCGCAATGTTTCAATGCGTTTTTGTGAATGGTTTTTGCCGAAGGCAAAAAGATATCATACTAAAGAACAAAAATCGCAATGTTTCAATGCGCTTTTGTGAATGGTTTTTGCTGAAGGCAAAAAGATATCATACTAATGAACAAAAATCGCAATGCCTCAATGCGTTTTTGCTGCTATACTAATATCTACTCCGGTATCGTTTAGTACATTATCTCTTACATAATCCCTGTTCCAATGAGACCTGAGCACATCATAAGTATAATACACTTTTCGTGATAAGTTAATATACTCATCCTTCTTTCCCAATAAATACAATGATTTAGCTTGCCACCATGTTAATGACGCACAGAAGGCATATTCAAGGGTTTTACTACACATAATTATGCCTTCTTCACATATTTCAATGGCCTCTTCCGGTCTGTTTGCTAGAACAAGTGCCATTGCTAAGCTTGTATAAATTGGTGCAGCCGACTTAATAAAGACACTTTCTTCTTTAAAAGTATTCTTTTGATTAGCCAGTAATCCTTTGGCGATGTTTATTGCAGCGTCATAATCTTTAGCTTCTTTATATATCATAGACAACAAATTAAGCATACGTCCACAACATTTGTTTAAATAATAATTTGGGATATTGTTTTCGTTGAAATTTGGAATTGATATCAGTAGAGCTTCTCTTGCAAGCCTGGAAGCAGTTTCGTCGTCTTTTATATTAAAGGCATATCTTGCTTTGAAATCCAAAAGGAGCTGCTTATTTAGAGCATGTGACACAAACTCAGTATTGCTTTCAAGCTGCTGTATTAATTTTCCTATTTGATTGAATTTTTCATCTTTGTCAGATGTATTAATTTCGCGCAACACAACCCTGAGTGCTAAATGTAGCTCATCTAATATCTGTTCTACTTTAATATCATCAGGTACCAGGAAATGGCTTATAAACTCCCTTGTGTCAAATCCCAGTCTCTCTAGAAGATACTCCAAGGTTTTTCTATGGGGGGCGGCTTTACCGCTTTCTATTTTGGATAGGGTTGAACGATCTATTATGGGGTACGCCAAATCCTCTTGGCTTATCCCTTTTTGTTTGCGGATTCTTTTTATTAGTTCTCCTACGTCATAGCTAGGCATTGTTTCCTCCATGGTGAGTATAGCGAATCAAATGAAAAACAGCCCTTTCGGATATCGCCATCCGAAAGGGCTATTCATTTATAAATACTATATTACTAAACTAGGCAAAGAACAAGAGCAAGAGCCGCCAATACAACCGCACCTATCTTGGTCCACTTTTCTAATGAGCCTTCCATTGAGCGGCCTTTGTTTTTATCCCAGTAGGTTTCTGCTACATTGCCCATACCTGCAATACTGCCTACGCCACCTGCGTCACGTTTTTTTTGTAGCAAAATAGCACTGATAAGAGCCAAGCAAGCCACCGCAAATACGATAGATAAAATGATAAAAGTCGTTGACATATAAATCCTCCTAATAACATCCTTAGTAACCGAGATATAATAATATCCAAAAGCCTTTACGTCAAGTGTTTTCACCTAAAAACCTTTGTCGTTATCATCAAAACTGTTTTCCTTATTTTTTGATTTTTGACACAAAATCAACCAGCACATCTTCCAGGTTTGGGTTACCTATCTCTTGTAGGCTGTAGTCTACTCTTGTATTAGGTTTGGATATTTTTATTACTCTGTTTAGGTCAATTGGTGTTGCAATTACCACTGCGTCACAGTCTGTGTTATCTATGGTTGCGGCTAAGTCCTTCATTTGCTCTTCGCCATAACCCATTGCCGGCAGCAGGTTTCCTATATTAGGGTAGATTTTAAATGTTTCGGCTAGTTTGCCTACTGCTGTCTTGCTTGGGTCTACCAGTTCCTTTGCGCCAAAACGGCGAGCCGCTACCACTCCGGCACCTATTTTCATTTCGCCATGAGTAAGGGTTGGGCCATCTTCCACTACAAGTACGCGTTTGCCCCGGATCATGGATGGGTCTTCTACTGTTAGGGTTGAGGCGGCTTCTATTACTATGGCATTTGGGTTTACCTTATTAATGTTAGCCCTCACGGTTTGGATATCTTCAAAGTTGGCGCTATCAATTTTGTTTATTACCACTACATCTGCAATACGCAATGTTACTTCTCCCGGATAATAGCTTAACTCGTGACCTGGGCGGTGCGGGTCTACTACTGTCACCATCAAATCAGGCTTGTAGAAGGGGAAGTCATTGTTGCCGCCGTCCCAAAGTATTACGTCGCAGCCATCTGGGTCGTTTTCCGCAGCGCGTACAATGGCTTCGTAGTCTACTCCTGCGTAGATTACATTACCTCTTACTATATGGGGCTCATATTCTTCCATTTCTTCTATAGTACATTGATGCTTTTTAAGGTCTTCTATTGTGGCGAAACGCTGCACTTTTTGTTCTTCCAAATCTCCATAGGGCATTGGGTGGCGTATGGCTATTACTTTTAGACCATGTTCCATAAGTACCTCCACTATGCGGCGGGAGGTTTGACTTTTGCCACAGCCGGTTCTTATTGCGCCTACCGCTATAACAGGCTTTGTGCTTTTAATCATCGTGTTTTTATATCCCATTAGGGAAAAGTCGGCTCCGGCAGCGTTGACACGGGCACTTAATGCCATCACATCTTGGTAGGAAATATCGCTATAGGAAAATACACATTCGTCAGCTTCTAGCTTTACGATTAAAGATTCTAGCTCGTCTTGTACATAAATGGGGATGCCTTCCGGATATAACTCTCCAGCTAGGGCTGGTGGGTACTTACGTCCTGCTATATCTGGGATTTGTGCCGCGGTGAAGGCTACTACCTGGTAGACTGGGTTGTTGCGAAAATAGGTGTTAAAGTTGTGGAAGTCCCTGCCTGCTGCTCCAATTATGATTACCTTTTTCATTTGTTGCCTCCTTGGGATTTTTTCGGGGATTAAAGCGAATTAATTCGCCATATTATGCGCCTATATTGTTAGATTTTCAAGAGTTTTGCCTAGTCCTCTTCTTGTTTTTTAAGTTCGGCAAATTTTGCTGTCATGGTTGGATTGTTGCGTGTTAGACGCTTAATAGTCAAGTCTTCAAGTTTATTGTTCGCCAAACGCAGATTGTTATCGGATGATAATAATGCTTCTTTGGTTTTTTGCAAGCGTACAATAGCCTTATCAATCTCATCAACCGCAGTTTCAAACTTGCTTCTGAAAAGATTAACATTGCGTGCAAAGCCTCCTTTGAAAGTCTCTAAATCTTCTTCAAAATGTGTAACGTCAATATTTTGGCTTCGCACCAAAGCAAGTTCAGATTTGTATTTAAGCGAATTGAGCGCAGCGTTACGCAAAACGGTAATCATTGGGATAAAAAATTGCGGCCGGATAATATACATTTTGGGATAACGATGCGACACATCAACAATGCCCGAATTGTAGAGTTCGTTATCTGATTCAAGTAATGATACTAATATGGCATACTCGCAATCTTTTTCATTACGATCTTTATCAAGCTCTTTCAAGAAATCCTCATTCTTTTTCTTTGTTACTGTTTCATCTTCCTCATTTTTCATTTCAAACATAATCGAAATTATTTCATTGCCGTCTTTATCTACCTCTCGGTAAATATAATCACCCTTACTACCGGTCTTCGCATTGTTATCTTTTTCAAAATACGCCGTTGGAAAGGCTGTCGCGCGAAGTTGGTTAAACTGTATTTCGCAGTGCTGCTCAAGAGTCTCTCCAACCATTTTTGTTGATAGCTTGGCTTTCATATCCTTGTAATAAGCAATCATTTCATCCTTTGCTTTAAGCTCGGATTTAAGCTCGTTTGCCAGATTGTCTCGCTCTTTTTCAACTTTGCTTACTGCTTCAAGGACAGATAGCTGTTTTTCGGTTGCGTGAGTCTGTATCTTGGCTTTAAGCTCGATAATTTGCGATTCTTTTTTAGCAATATCATCTTGCAAGCTATTCTTAATAGTAGCTTCAGCAAGCTTCCTTATATCATCTTTTTTGTCAAGTTCGGCCTTGAGAACGTCACGTTCTTTTTCAACCTTAGCAAGAGCTTCAACAACAGCTAATTGTTTTTCAGTGTCAAATTTCTTTATTGTTGCTTCTAACCTTGCAATTTCGGCATCTTTCTTTGCAGATTCATCTTGTAAAGCGTTTTTTGTGTCGGCTTTGGCGAGTTTAATTGCGTCTTCTTTGCTGGCTTCCATTAGGGCTTCTCGCTCTTTGAGGGCTTTTTCAAATTCACTATTCCGGACTTGCTTTACAATGTCCGCAAATCCCGACTCGTCAACCTGAAACATCTCATTACACCTTGGACATTTAATTTCATTCATTGTTTAATTCATGCCTCCTTCGTCAGCGGAACAAAAAGCCCACAGCGGCAAGGTTGTGGGCTTTTTATAGCACTATATAGTCAGTTTTTTGTTCTTATTTATTTGCGGCTTTGTAGATTGCAAAAATATCCTCTTTTTTAAGAGGTTTAAAGCTTCCAACCAGGCGTTTGCCGAAATGTACGCAGCTATATGATAGTTGTTCAAGTACTTCGTCAGATTGTATGCCTATGCCTAGTTCTGTAAAACAGGTTGGCATATCTATTGATTTGAAGTATTCGACCGTTTTTTCTATGCCTTCTTTGGCGGCGGTGTAATCGTCATTTTGAGTTACGCCCCATACTTTTCTTGCGTACCTGGCAAAACGAGCTGGATTAACATCCAGACAATATCTTGCCCAAGAACCCCACATCGTGGTAAGGCTTGCCCCATGAGCTACATCGAAGCTGCCTCCTAGTTCGTGGCCTAGCTGATGTACAGAGAAATCCATAGTACGGCCAAGCCCACATATACCATTATGAGAAAGACTGCCGCACCACATGATTTCACTTTGGGCTTGATAATCTTCAGGGTTTTGCAGTACCAATGGGCCGTTTTTAATTACCACTCTAAGTAGGGATTCGGCGATTTCGTCTGTCATTTCATTTACTTTGCCTTCGTTAGCTTCTGGAGAGAAATAACGGTCAAGGGTATGCATCATAATATCTGTTATGCCGCAGCTTATTTGGAACCTTGGCAGAGTGTACGTTAGTTCTGGGTTCATTATCGCAAAAGCAGGGCGGTTAAAATCTGTGTTAAGGCCTCTTTTTAGGCCTTCTTCTGTGTTGGTTAGTACTGCGGAGTTGCTAGTTTCACTACCTGCGGCTGATATGGTTAGAACTACCCCAATGGGTAGAGATTTAGTTAGGGGTTCTTCCCTAAGCCAAAACTTCCAAATATCTATTTCTGGGTTTTTGGTGCCGTGGGCAACAGCTTTTGCGGCATCTATGGCGCTTCCGCCGCCTATAGCTAGGATAAAATCCACACCAAACGCGATTGCTGCTTTTACTCCTGCACGAGCAAACGATAAATGCGGATTAGGGGTTGCGCCGCCGTGCATTAGATGAGGTATGCCTTCTGATGCTAGCTGATCTGTGATTTTTCCAAGCAAGCCAGATTTTTCTATGCTGCCTGTTCCGTAGACTACAAGCACTTTGGTTCCGCCATGTTTTTTTACCAACTGAGCGGTTTGGCTTTCTACTCCTGGGCCGAAGACTATTTCTGTTGGAGTATATTGAATGAAACTTTGCATATACTTCTCCTCCTATCTATCTAGAGACGCATGATAACGCTGTACCGCCGCATTATGGTCTGGATAATTCGTGTTAAATACATGTCTGGAATGGTCTGAATAATCCACCACAAAGAATAGATAATTTGTATTTGCTGGAAATAAAGCAGCTTCGATACTGGCTCTACCTGGGTTTCCAATTGGCCCAATGGGTAGACCATAGTGGATATGAGTATTGTAAGGGGTATCCACTTGAAGGTCAGCCCAAGTAACCCTGCTGCGATGTATGCCAAGGAGATATACCGCTGTGGGATCCATTTGCAAACGAATTCCCTCGCGGAGCCTACGGTGGATTACTTGAGATACTAATGCCCTCTCGTCGGCTCGGCCTGTTTCAGATTCAATAATCGAAGCCATTGTGATTATTTCATCAAATGTAAAGCCCGCATCATCTGCCGCTTGTAACCACAGGCCCTCCATTACTACCTCAAATTGGTTAAGCATTCTTACAATTATATCTCGAGGAGACGGATTAACAGGAATAAAATACGTATCGGGAAACAGATATCCTTCTAGCCGAGTGCGCTCAGGTAAATCCGGCACATCACGAAGAAATCGAAAGTTGCTAAAATCTCCGGTTTGAGTGTACTCAATAAATTCCTCAGCGGTGAAAAACTCTCGATACTCGAAATACTCCGCCATGTTTCTTATTGTCCAGCCCTCTCGCACAGTTATGCGTTCCTCGCCGGCACCAGCAAGTGTCTGGCCTTGACGCAGGGTTGCATTAACTTCCGTGTTGGACATATTTCTGTTAAGAGTATAGGTACCGGCGCGGAATATTCTGGTGGAATTTTTCAAGAACATCTCTAATTGAAAGAGCCATGGATTGTTTATTGCTCCGGCGTGGTATAGCATCTGGGCGGCTTCGGCTCTGGGAGTGTCTTCCTCTAATACGAAGATGATTTCGTAATCCGGGCCTTCTTCCAGCATTTGTGCGGCAAAGGTCCCGCCTTGATTAAAGCCCCACATTGCAAACCAGTATACTGCGTAGGCTACTACAGCTAAGATGGCTAAGTTAAAGGCCATACCTAAGATATAGGATATTACACTTGATGCTTTTATTGGTTTCATCACTACCTCCTACTCGCTTAAACGTTCCCAGTTATCATAAAGTATTACCAGCTCTTCTTCAAGTTTTGTTTTTTCAGTGAAAATTGCAGCGGAAGCTTCCGCGTCACGGCTTGTGATTTCGTCGTTTAGGCGGGTGTCACAGTCGGTTATTGCTGCTTCTATTTTGGCTATTTGCTTTTCTAGTTTTTCCAGTTGAGTTTTTCTACGACGGATTGCTGCTTCTTGCTCTTTTTTTCGTTGATATTCTTCTTTGTTATTTAGCAGAGCTGATTCGGGTTCCGGAGTGTCTATTTCTGCCATCGCCAGCTCTTCGGCCTTCTTATCCATATAGTAATCATAGTTGCCATAATAACGCTTTAGCCCGGTGGGCTCCATCTCCAGCACCATTGTTGCGGTATGATTTATGAAATATCTATCATGGGAAATGTATAAAATCGTTCCGGTAAACTCCTTCAGAGCTTCCTCCAGTATTTCCTTGGAAAAAAGGTCAAGATGGTTAGTAGGCTCGTCAAGTATAAGAAAATTAGCACCTGCCAGCATTATCTTGGCCAACGCTACCCGGCCCCGCTCGCCGCCACTTAGTGCGGAAATGGGCTTGAATACATCATCCCCAATAAACACAAATGCCCCAAGTACCGTCCGGATTTCGGTCTGGGTTAGGCGGGGGTATGTGTCCGCAAGCTCTTGGAAGATATTTTTATCTTCGGATAGATGATCTTGGGCTTGATCATAATAACCTAGTCGTACATTTACGCCTTCACGGATACGACCTGTGATTGGAGTAAGCTCACCCATAAGGATTTTTAGTAAGGTTGTTTTACCAATACCATTAGGGCCTATTAGGGCTATTCTATCTCCTTTTTTTACATCAAAAGATACATTGGAAAAGAGATGCTTTTCACCAAAAGCCATACTTAAGTCCTCTACAGTAAGAACATCATGGCCAGATGTAATTTTCGGCTTTAAGCGTAGACGCATATTGGTTGGGTCGCTTGTGGGTTTGTCTACTCGTTCGATTTTTGCAAGTAGCTTTTCACGACTCTTTGCCCGGATAATTGCTGCTTCTGTTGAGTAAGAGCGCAGAGTTTTTATTACTTCTTCATGGTGCTTTATTACTTTTTGGTTTTCGGCAAATTGCTTTTCGGCCAGGGCTCTGTCTCTGGCTTTTTTTTCTGCAAAATAGGTATAGTTGCCATTATATACAGTTGATTTTTTACGTTCGATTTCGATTGTTTTGGTTACTACCTTGTCCATGAAGTATCGGTCATGGGAGATTAGGATTACTGCGCTTTTTGAGTTTCGCAGATAATCTTCCAGCCATGCCACACTATCAATATCTAAGTGGTTGGTTGGCTCGTCCAGCAACATTATATCCGGGCTTTCCAGCAGCAAACGGCCCAGTAACGCACGGGTCTTTTGACCGCCGGATAATTCCGCGAAGGGCTGTTTCCACTGGTCTTCTGTGAAGCTTAAGCCTTTAAGCACGCCTCTTACTCGGCTGGACGCGCTATAGCCGTCAGCCGCTTCAAAACGAGAGGTTAGTAAGGAGTATCTCTCCAGAGAGTTATCAAGAGCTTCTCCTATTTGATTAGTCATTTTCTCTTCTAAAGCTCGGATTTGGACTTCCAGCTTTTTAAGAGGCTCGAATACCGCGTCTAATACATCGTATAAGGTTTGGCTTGTGGGAATGGACTCCAGCAGATTGGGGTCGGTTTCTGCCAGCTGCGGCAGATAGCCTATGGTTAAGCCCTGAGAGTGAGTCATGGCACCCTCGTCCGGCTGCCACTGTCCTGTGATTATACGAAATACAGAGGTTTTTCCAGCACCATTTACCCCAACCAGAGCGGCTTTTTCCTTTTCTTCCAGTATAAAGGTGATATTATTTAGAATTTCCTCGGCACCTATATTTTTTTGAATATCCTTTAGTTGCAAAATCAATTGAATCATCCTGTCTCGCGCTATCTGTCCCGATACTTTGGCCAGAAGCGATCACATGTCACGATATTGCTACATCCAACAGTACTTTACAGTGGTGTAGCTCTTTTCTTATTTTATCTTTTTCGGCTACAGACATATCTTGTAGTAGGCGAGCTTCATATTCCTGGGCTTGTGCCTGAGTTGATGTTATATCTATATCTCCGGGTAGAAACGCTTTCTGGGTCAGTACTTTTAGCACATCATCTTCAAAGTGAAAAACCCCGCCGAATATGGCGATTTTACGTTCCGGCGCTTCTTCTTCAAGTATACGCAATACCCCTTCTCCTAAGATTACAGAGCAAGGCACACGCCCCGGCAATATCCCCATATCCCCCGTCAAACAGCGAAGGATTGCCATATCGCAGTGGCCATGAAATTTATATGCTTCTTGATCGGTTGCGTCGGGAGTTATTACAAATATTTCGATTTTTTTATCAGTCATTTGAGGTACCTATAATTGTGATTCCGCAAACCGGGCGGTCACATCATGGATAGTCCCGGCATTTTGGAACATACCTTCCGGTATGGCATCATGCTCCCCGTCTAGTATTTGCCTAAAACCTTCTACTGTGTCTTCTATTTTTACGTAACGGCCTTTTATTCCAGTGAATTTTTCAGCAACGGTAAATGGTTGGGATAGGAAGAATTGCACCTTGCGGGCACGGGCTACGGTTAGCTTATCGGCTTCGGATAGCTCATCCATACCTAGGATTGCGATTATATCTTGCAAGTCTCGATAACGCTGTAATGTGGACTGCACTCTGCGAGCTACATCGTAATGCTTATCTCCTACAATGCCCTTTTCCAGCATCCGCGAGGTGGAAGCTAGTGGATCGATAGCTGGGTATATGCCTATTTCTGCTATTTGGCGAGATAGGTTGGTTGTTGCGTCTAAGTGAGCGAATGTTGTGGCTACAGATGGATCTGTGTAGTCGTCGGCGGGTACATATATGGCCTGGATGGAGGTGATGGAGCCTGTTTTGGTGGAAGTAATGCGCTCTTGCAGGGCACCTACCTCCGTTGCAAGTGTAGGCTGGTAGCCTACTGCCGATGGGATGCGCCCAAGAAGAGCCGAAACCTCAGACCCAGCTTGAACAAAACGGAATATATTATCAAAGAAAAGAAGCACATCCTGGCGGGAGATATCCCTAAAATACTCTGCAATGGTAAGACCGGTAAATCCTACACGCATACGTGCGCCGGGGGGTTCGTTCATCTGGCCAAAGACTAGGGCGGCCCTGTCTAATACCCCAGAGGCCATCATTTCGTGGTAAAGGTCGTTCCCTTCACGGGTGCGCTCTCCTACCCCTGTAAAAACAGAAATGCCTTCGTGGAAGCTTGCTATATTGTTAATCAGTTCCATTATGATAACGGTTTTACCTACTCCTGCGCCGCCGAACAACCCAATTTTGCCACCTTTGGCATAGGGGCATAGTAGGTCTACTGCTTTTATTCCAGTTTCTAGGATTTCGGCTTTGTCTGTTTGGTCGGCAAAGCCTGGAGCCTTACGGTGGATAGACCAGCGCTCCGCGGTTTCGGCTGGAGGTTTATTGTCAATTGGACGGCCCAGCACGTCCATCATACGGCCTAAAGTCTCTGGCCCAACAGGAACAGATATCGGCGCTCCGGTGTCAAAGGCTTCCATTCCGCGGGATAATCCCTCAGTGGAGCCCATGGAAATACATCGTACTGTATTATCTCCCAAGTGCTGGGAAACCTCTAGTATCAGGTCAGTCCCTGGGACTTCAATTGCATTATATAAGGCAGGCAAAGCGCCTTCAAAGCGGACGTCTATTACCGAGCCTATGATTTGCAGTAGTTTACCTGTCGATCTCACAATAAACTCTCCTCGTATTACTTCGCACAATCGCGTAGCACTTCTACTCAATATTTTTCACATTGCACTTTTACACAAGCGCACTTGCACCACTGACAATTTCCGTTATTTCCTGGGTAATAATGCTCTGGCGCTGGCGGTTATATAACAATGTTAAATCGTCAATCAGCTCCTGTGCATTATTGGTAGCTGTATCTGTTGCAACCATTCTGGCAGCTTGTTCGCATAGTGCGGCCTCCAGCATTGCGCCATAGATTTGCACATTTACATACATTGGAGCCATATACTCAAGAAAACTGTCTACGTCTGGGTCATATTCCATTTCCTGTGGCTCAGCTTCTTCATTTATATCAAACCGTAGACTTAGAGGAAGCACAGGCTTAATTATAGGTTCCAAATTTAATACCGTATGGTACTTGGTTGTGGCGATATATAACTCATCTATCGTATTGCCAAAATCCTCAAGAATTTGTGCTCCTATAGCCTCTGCTTCTTCGTATGCGGGGGTTTCGGATATGCTTCCGATAAAGCGGTGGATATTTTGGCTTTGAGAAAGAAAGAACTCTAGTCCGCGACTCCCAACTGGAAGTATTAATGGATTTTTCCCTTCTTTTCTGGCGTGGTCAATTACTGCTTTACCAATATTTATGTTATAGGAGCCGCATTTGCCTTTATCACTGGAAAATACCAAATATCCCGTGGTCTTATTATCAGAACCCCGTTCTTTTACATAAATATTTCCCGCTGTTGCAGGGCTTTTGGCAGCCCCCAGCATGATATTATCCGTACCTTCCAAAAAAGGCAGGGTATTCCCCCACCGTTCTCTGGACTTTCGAAGCTTAGCTGTGGCCACCAAGTTCATGGCTTTCATGGCCTGCTTCATATTGGATACAACAGCCCGACGCTGTTTTATTGCATTTATTGAGGGCATATTATTTACCCCTGTATCTATCTAAGATGCTGCTCATTTCTTCGCGAGTTAGTAGCATCCTAAGATTATTTATACATAAATCATGTAAATCTTTAGGGATGGCTTCGCTCTTAGTCTTTACTTCCCTAAGTCTAGTGAACATTTCAGCAAGATATCCCCTACCCTCGTGACGTTGATCGAACAGGCGGGTCAGGAAGTTGTTGGTTTCACGGATTGCCTGCTCCAGCAGTGAGGCGATTAATGGGTCACGTTTTTCCTGGGAAATATCGTCTCCACCCCTTGCCTTTGCCGCAGCAATTTCATAGCTGTATATCTTTGCTATTGGGCTGCTTTCAGGTATCTCCAGGAATATCTTTGCCTCTGTGGCATTAGTAAATCCTTTATCGCGCACGATATAGCGGCGAACATCATCACGCTGGTTAAAGTGGAACAATAATAGTGCATCGGCAACTTGGCGGATTTCTTCATCGGTCATGCCTAAAGCGGCATTATTGCCTTGGTCGAACAGCATTATCAGTAGTTCCTCAAAAGGTAACCATACAAACTGCTTCAATGTTTCGAAAAGCCCATCTCGAATTTCAGGTGTCAGTTCTTTTTTATTTCTAATATCCGCCAGAATATCACGGCCTTTAAAATAATTGAGTAAAGCGGTTTTTGTCCTGTCTATAAGAGATGTAGGTTTTACAGGCACGCCTTGAAGAAAGTTCCCCTGAGTTACCGCAAACAAAAATACAATCTGCTCCTCAAAAGGAAGCGGTTGGTTTTGTGGCTGCTTTAGCATTTCCACAACCCGTTCACCCATCTGCAGCGCCAACTCTGTTTCTTTGCTTAGGTCTGACCCAAAGCGAGAAAAGGCAGCTAACTCCCGGTACCGGGCATATTCTAAGCGCAGCGGCCCTGCAATTTGCTTCATAACCTTGGTCTGGGCAGCACCGCCTACCCTGGAAACACTAAGGCCAGGGCTTATAGCAGGGCGGATTCCGCTGTTAAACAGCTCAGTCTCTAAGAAAATCTGTCCATCGGTTATAGATATTACATTGGTTGGGATGTATGCTGAAATATCCCCCGCCTGAGTTTCGATAATAGGCAGTGCCGTTAGGGTACCGCCCTTTTCAAGACAGGCCGCTCTTTCTAATAAACGAGAATGTAAATAGAAAACATCGCCAGGATAAGCTTCACGGCCGGGAGGCCTCCTAAGAAGCAAGCTCAAAGCACGATATGCCACGGCATGCTTAGATAAATCATCATAAATAACCAGTACATCTTTCCCCTGCTCCATCCACTCTTCACCGATTGCGCAACCGGAATAAGGAGCAATGTATTGCATCGGAGCTGTATCACTGGCATTGGCGGCAACTATGGTGGTATATCGCATTGCCCCCACTCGGTATTCATTTACAGGGTCTTCGTCTGGAAAAGCATCCCGTAAAGTACGGGCAACCCGTGCAACGGTAGAAGCCTTTTGCCCAATTGCTACATACACACAGTGAACCCCGGTGTTGCGCTGATTGATTATTGTATCAATGGCAATCGCGGTTTTTCCTGTTTGTCTATCACCGATTATAAGCTCACGCTGGCCCCTACCTATAGGTACTAACGCATCCAAAGCCATAATCCCCGTTTGAAGAGGAACATTTACTTCTTTACGCTCTATAACCCCTGGCGCAATGCGTTCAATTTCTCGTGTAGGGATATTGTACGGCAATGGGTCACCGCCATCTAGCGGAACGCCCAAAGGATCGACAACCCGGCCTAGCAGGCTATCCCCAACAGGGACTTCAGCAACCCGCCCTGTGCGCTTTACCAAGTCACCTTCTCGGATATTAGCATCCGGCCCAAGAAGCACAACGCCGATGGAGTCTTCATCTAGGTTTAAAGCTATCCCAAAGATATCACCGGGAAACTCCAAAAGCTCACTGCTTACTGCCCCAGGAAGGCCGTAAACCCTAGCGATACCATCCCCAACATGAAGGACAATTCCCTCTTCGGCAACTTCCATCTTGGCAGAATAATCCTGTATTTGCTTTTTTATTATGGAACTTATTTCATCAGGCTTAAAGATCATTTGAGGTGTCCTTTTCCTATGTTTTCTTTCATGTCTTTTAATAACCGTTTAACCGTTCTATCAAAGATATAACCGTCTACATGAAGTCTAAATCCCCCCATGAGTGAGGGGTCTACCTCTATATTTAACTCTACTTGTTTTCCAATTTTACGCATAAGCACTACCTTTAGCTGATTTTTCTGCTCTGGGGTAAGCTCAACTGCGGATACTACTTTGGCAGTAGTAAAATTATGGTGGCGGCGAATCATCTCAACCAAGGTATCCATCGCAGGGGCCAAAAACTCCTCACGATTCTTAGTCACAGTAAGACGCATAAACCCAAGCAAATCATCATGGATACGCCCGGCAAAAGCGCCATCAAGGAAGGCGTACTTTTGTGCCATGGATATCCTAGGATGGCGGATTATACGCTGACATTCATCGCCAGCTAAAGCACTGCTTATGAAGGCCGCCTGTTCCAGATAATCTGATGTAAGTCCACGCTCTACACTAAGCTCAAACAGTGCATTGGCGTACCGCACACGTAAATCAGCCACTAAAAACCACCCGATCAAGTTCCTCAAGGCCTTCATTAAAAAGACGCTCATGAGCCTTTCTATCTATCGCCGCCGACAGTAATTTCTCTGCCATATCTGAAGAAATATCAATAAGAGCAGTGTGGATTACCTCTCGCACGCGCTCTCTTTCCATTTCCACTTCCATGCTTGCACGGTCTTTTAGCTCTTTTGCTTCATCTTTGGCTATAGACAGGATTTGCTCACGCTGATGGGTTGCCTGCTTGTGGGCTTCATCTAAAATAGCCACCCGCTCAAGGTCTATATCCTTTAGCTGGCGGTCATATTTTGCCCTAAGCTCACCTGCTGCGGCACGGCCTTCTTTAGCTTCGTCAAGCTGGTTTCGTATACGCTCTGTGCGGTCATTAAGAATCTTACGCACAGGGGCATATAGCACCTTTGTAAAGACGATACCAAGGATTAAAAGTGGCACCAAATTAGCCACAGTAGTGATAACCGTAGCCATATCAAAATCAATTATCCGGCCAAGAGGTAATGCCTCCAGCCAAAAAATTAAATTACTCATGCTTAAACAAGATATTGTATAAAGTTGTTAAGAATCGGATTGGGGAAAAGAATAATAATAGATACAACCAAGCCATAAATACCACCGGTTTCAGCCATCGCAAGACTTGCAAACATGGCGGTAGTAATAGGGCCGCGGGCCTCCGGCTGGCGTGCTATTGCATCAATAGCAACACAGGCAATTCTGGCCTGGGTAAATGTGGTTGCAAATCCGTTAAATATGGCGATAGTGCTGGTAATATAGGCAACTATCATTACTGCTGCTACAGGATTCATATGTGATTCCTCCTAGGAAAATTTAGTCTTCAGAAACAGCAAGCCCTAAATAAGTAAGGCTTAAAACAGTAAATACAAAAGCTTGCATTGCCCCAGATATAACATCAAAGTAAGCATGAAGCACAACAGGCAAAAACATAGCAACTACAGTAGGTGTAAGGGCATAAACAAGGCTAACCAAAATCATACCGCCAAGTACATTCCCAAATAAACGGAAACTAAGTGAAATCGGCCGGGATAACTCCCCAAGGATATTTATCGGAAGAAATAAAAAAAACGGCTTAAAGAATTTACTAATATAATCCCATCCCCGATACCAAACCCCTACTGCTTGCATCAAGACAACAGTAATAATGGCAAGTGATAAAGGCACAGTCCAATCCGCGGTAGGAGGCCTTACAAACCACACAACCCCACTCATATTGGAAAGAAGTAAAAATGAAAACACCGTAAAAAACCAGCCCCCAACCCAGCTAAGCTTGGCCCCAGCGCTGCCCGCCACAAAGTTTTCGAACATTTCCACAATAAGCTCAACAAAATTTTGAAACCCGGTAGGTATTTCCTTAAACTTAGAAAGCTTAATTCGAACAACCACAGCAAAAATAATAAGAATAAGCATGATCCCAGCCATTGAAAAGGTTGTATCGGTAATCCAAATATCAATTGAGCCAATGGTTATGACTCGGTGTACATTAAGATCAAAATCTAGCAAGCCATCACCTACTCCGTTTCTTTAGTAGTTACAGTATCGCCATCTTTATCTTTAATAAAAAATTTAAGGGCATAACTTGCAATAGGCATAGACAAAAGCCCAAGAACAGCTCCAAGAAACTCTACAAAAGGAATAAAATGCGCAGCAACTAATACAAGCCCCGTCAACAAAAACCTAGCAAAATACATAAGCCCTGTATATCCGCCAACACCGTTTTCCATACTGGATGCACGAGTAACAGCATGCTTAAGCAATAAAACCTTGCAGATATTCAAAATCCCAGCCATAACCACACCCAAGCCAAACTCTACAGCAAAATAATTACGGAAAACAATAGCAATCACAATTATTATCAAAAGAGAAGTAGCAATTATTACAATAATCATTTTCTTTGCATATCCAGTTAGGGTAGCTTCCATCATTTCTTGCCCCCTATATCCACACGCTTAAACAATTCAAATATAGTCTTAAAAGCCGCAACAACACCCAACAAAGAAAACACCAAAATAAGCCAAGGCTCAGTGCCAAGCCATCGATCCAAAAGCCACCCAACAAAAACACCAATCCCAACACATGAGACAATAGACACTCCCATAGTTGTGATTAGTGACATGGCTTTAAAGATTGCGCGAAGCTCTTCTCTGGTATATTTTGACATAAATTTGACCTCGAAAAATAATTCATATAAAGATTCTGTTAAGCGTACTGTACTATGTTACAATACCTGGGATTTTAAGCATATAAAGATTTTGTTAAGATTGAGGGAATGACATGAAAGAAAAGAAAACAATATTGTTAGCAATACGAAAAAACCCATATTCCGCCAGCACAAAAGAGGTTTTAACCCAGCATTTCTACAATGTTTTAATGGCAGGGACGGCAAAGGCAGTAACTTCCATTTTAGATCAGCAGCACCCTCATTTAATAATGGTAGACCTAAACTTACCGGGGATGGGAGGCTTGGCTTTAATAAAGAACCTCCGCAGGTCGCACGAAACTCATATTATTGCCCTATCTCACTCCCAAGATGAAATGATCATGGTAGATGCCCTAGATGCTGGAGCCAACGATGTCCTAACCATGCCCATAGGCAGCCCAGAGCACCTAGCAAGAATCCGAGCAGCCCTACGTTATAGCCCCACGACTCCAGGGTGCATAAACGGCGGAGAGTTTAAGTCTCAAGGCCTATACATCAACTACTCAAACCGTACCGTAGAAGTGGATGGAAAAGCCATTCACCTAACCCCAATTGAGTTTCGTATAGTTACCTTGCTAACAATAAACCCAGGTAAAGTACTAACCCATGACCAGATTATCTCCGAAATATGGGGGCCATATAATAGCGATAACTTAGTTCTAAGGGTTAATATGGCCAATATAAGAAGAAAAATAGAAAAAAACCCCGCTGCACCTAAATATATCCTTACAGAAGTCGGGGTTGGTTATAGAGCTATTAGCGAATAAATGTTATAGTATCTTGCCGTGTGGAGCACGGTGCCGCGTAAGCGGCAGGCCACCCGGCCAGTAAGCGAAGCTTACGAGAGGGCGGAGCCCGATTTAAAAGGGGGGAAACCTGTTTTGACTACTCCAGCAACTATCGCATAGCAGAGGCTATTGCGAAAAAAATAAATGCATAGCAATAGCCTTTGCTCATTCCATAGAAACTATTTGGGAGGAGCACTATGCGCTATGCGAACGCCCAAGACATCTTCCCGGAGGATGTTCTTGCGCTAATGCAACAATATACAGATGGAGCGTATATTTACATCCCAAGAAAAACCGGAACCCATAAAAAATGGGGAGAAAACACCAAATCCAAATCCGAAACCAAAAAACGAAACGCCGAAATATACGCCCAATACAAATCCGGCCACAAAGTAAACGAACTTGCCACTAGGCATTATCTATCAGAAAAAAGTATAGAGAGAATAATCACTCTAGGCCGAAAGCAAGAGCAAAACGAGTAAACGCAACCATGTATACTGCATCTTATGAGGAACACTGTAAGATCAATGACGGTTGCGTTTTTTATTACCCTAAAACTCATTACATAATTGTCTTTTAGGTAACAATCCTCCCACTCACACCCTAAAATTCCATGGGTGATAAACATGAACGAAACAATATGGACAGTAACACCAACAACCACTCCAACAGTAATACGCCACTGCAGCAAATGCAACCGCAAATCCAATTACTATTGCAGCGAAAAATTCCGAGCCAACGCCAATCAGCAGCGAGTGGATGTCTGGCTAATATACAAATGCACAAAATGCGACAGTACATTAAAACTAACCATCTACAAAGGCATCCGCCCAAAAGACCTTCCACCAGGGCTATTTGACAAGTTTGTAAACAATGACGCAGCCCTAGCATGGGAATACGCTTTCAATCGCAACTTCCTAAAGCAGCAAGCCTGTGTGGTGGACTATGCTGGTATTGAATACACAGTAGAAAGTCCCAACCCCGCCACCGTTCCCCTACTGGTACAAATAAAAACTCAATACCCCTTCGACTTAAAACTAAGCGTACTTCTAGCCAAAATGCTAAACACATCCATTTCCCAAATAAAAAAGCTCGCCGAAACAGGCAATATTTCGGCAAGCCCTGAAATTAATATAATAAAGCACAGAATCAAGTCAGATACTGATATAACACTTGCTATTAGTAGCCTCTCTACCAACTCTCCCTAACTCCTCCATCACTGGCAATAATTTGTCCCGTTATCCATTTAGCATAACTACTATGCAAAAAAAGAAGCAAATCAGCTGTATCATCCGGCGTACCCCAACGTCCCGACGGGAACATCTTTGCAACATTTTTATAATCTTCACCAAAGCAGTAACCCGTATCGTTAGGCCCTGGGTTTACGCAGTTTACCCGTATATTCTTATCGCCAAGCAAATGTGCTGTTTGCTTACATAAACAAATGATTGCCTCCTTTGATACGCAATAAGCTATTTCCTTCACCATGGGGCTTAAATATTGGCCGCTTGTAAAAAGGGTGATGGCGTTGTCTTTGGTTGTATCAACCTGGCTAACAAAAGACTGTATCATCATCATGGATGCGCGGACATTTACATGCAAGATAGGATCAATGTGTTCTGGTGTCCAATTCCCGATTTCTACACTTTCACCATTTGTATGGTTTAAGACTAAGCCATCAAGATAACCCAATTCTGCTACCGCCTCTGAAATCACTTTTTCAGCATTACCAGGCACTTCTAAATCTGAAGATGTAACAGCCGCCACCTTTAACCCCTGGTTATTAAGCAGATTTACAACCGTTTCCGTTCCATCCGGCATGGCAGTTAGGTGATTGGTTGTCATATCATAATCAGAAAACCCATGAACCACGACCTCAGCCCCCGCCTCAGCAAAACGTTTTGCAAGAGTAGCGCCAATGCCCATAGGGCGGCTTACGCCGGTGATTAATATCTTTTTCCCATCTAATCTTATTAAGGAGTTATACATAGAATTACCACCTTTTCTCCTTCAATCATGTTTCTCAATGTCGTTCGCTATAGTATAACAAATAATTAGGCGAATGGCAGTATACGCCATTCGCCTGAAATAATTTAACTATAGAATAATACAAATCAACCCGCCAGACCCTTCATTAATAATCTTTTGTAATGTTTCTTGAAACTTCATCTGGGCAGTTTCCGGCATACGGAACAGCTTATTCTGCAGCCCATCCCGTACCATTTCGTGCATGGACTTACCAAACATATTAAGCTCCCAAATCCGGCCGGGATCTTCATTCATCTCTTGATTGATGTAAGCAATTAGATCTTCGCTTTGTTTTTCGTTGCCCACTAATGGGGATATTTCAGTTTCTATATCCGCACGAATTAGATGAATACTTGGAGCACTTGCTTTGATTTTTACTCCGTATTTTGCGCCATGTTTTACTAGTACTGGGGGCTCTAGCTTCATTTCGTCTGTGGCTGGTGTTACTATGCCATAGCCCTTGCGTCGTACTTCTTCTAGAGCATATTTCAATTTATCAAACTCACGCTTTGCTTCTGCAAGCACCTTAATCGTGGCAATTAATTGGTATTCCCCAGCTATATCCATACCTGTGGTTTCACTTAATATCTGGTAGAACAGGGGCTCTTCCACTGTAAGCTCAATGTATGCCGTGCCTTCCCCAAGAGCTATCCGATCTAGGAAAGCTTTTTTTACATGCTCGTTACTATCTAATAAGCTTACACATTCCCGCATCTCTCTTAGTTTGCCTATGCCCTTGACCATTTCTTTTACTGCACCTATGTAGCTTTGCTTTAGCCAGTGGTCTAAAGATAGGGTTTCAATCCATTTTGGATAGTTAATTCTTATTTCCTGTACAGGGAATTCATATAGCACTTTCTCTATTACAGCATGGATATCTTCGATTTTCAGCTGAGCGGCATTGACTGCCATAACCGGAGCACCGTATTTTGCAGCCAACTGCTCTCTTAGCTGGTCTGCTTCCGGGGAGAATGGAGTTTGAGTGTTAAGTAGAATCACGAAAGGCTTATTGATTTGCTTTAGCTCCCGAATTACCCGCTCTTCTGCCTCTATGTAGTCTTCTCTTGGGATTTCGGCTATGCTTCCGTCTGTGGTTAACACAATGCCTATTGTAGAATGGTCATTAATAACCTTACGGGTACCCATTTCGGCTGCTTCAGCAAATGGGATTTTCTCTTCTGCCCAAGGGGTGGATACCATACGGGGTAGCTCGCCGTCCAGGTGGCCCATTGCCCCCGGAACTAGATAGCCTACACAGTCTATCATGCGTACTTTAAAGCTTAGAGCATCGTCTAACCTTATTTCTACTGCCTCGTTGGGAACAAATTTCGGCTCTGTGGTCATGATTGTACGGCCTGCTGCGCTTTGAGGCAGTTCGTCCTTTGCCCGCTCTTTTGAGTAACTATTTTCTATGTTGGGGATTACCAGCAGATCCATGAAGCGCTTGATGAATGTGGATTTCCCGGTACGCACCGGGCCGACTACCCCTATGTAGATATCTCCCCGGGTGCGTTCGGCTATGTCCCGGTATAGGTCTTGATAGTTCATAAAAAAACTCCCTCTCTGATTTAGAATTGTATGGATACAATATTCTATGCATCAAAGGGAGATTGTATGCATAATAGGATTACAAACATACCAATATAAATCACTCCTTCCGTTGTATTTTGGGATATGATATAATTATTAAGAATTGTCGAAACATCTGTAAAACAATGAAGAAGGCAGGTCAATATGGATAATTTAAAGATTTACAAGAGATTTAAACCAGACAATAAAATTACTCTATATAATGGTGACTGTTTAAATCTTTTACAGAAAATGCCAGATGAGTCTATTGATGTAATTATAACATCACCACCATACTGTATGAAAAAAGAATATGAAAATCCGCATGATGATATTAATATGTTTAGAAAACGTCATTTGAATGTTTTTACAGATATTTATCGCATTTTAAAACCCGGAGGTAGCATATGTTGGCAAGTCGGATATCACATATCAAATACGAGTGTTATTCCTCTTGATTATATTATTTACGAAATATTTACAGAAAACAGTCAACACTTCACACATCCCTTGATCCTTAAAAATAGAATCATTTGGTGCTTTGGCCATGGTTTAAATAGTACTCATAGATTTAGTGGAAGACATGAAACAATCCTTTGGTTTACAAAAGGAAATGAATATACTTTTAACCTAGATAGCATACGTGTGCCACAAAAATACCCTGGAAAAAGATCATATAAAGGGCCTAACAAAGGTAATCTTAGTGGTCATCCACTAGGTAAAAATCCTTCCGACGTATGGGAAATCCCAAATGTCAAGGCTCGACATATTGAAAAAACTGAGCATCCGTGCCAGTTTCCTGTTGCAATACCGCAGCGACTGATAAAGGCATTAGTTCCATGCGGCGGATTGGTTTTTGATCCTTTTATGGGTTCTGGAACAACGGGTATCGCAGCTATAATAAACAAATGTAGGTTTGTTGGCGCAGAGATTGAGAATAGGTATTATGATATTGCAACAGGGCGCATAAACCAAGCTCTCACAGGTGAAATAGACATTAGAGAAGATGTACCAGTTATCGAACCAGATATTAATTCATCTGTAGCTAAGTTACCGGACATATTCCATGAAGCGAGGATTTCTCAATGAAAAAAGGACAAAAGCAAACACCAGATCAATTGCTTAGGCGCAAGCAGACAGCATTTAGACGTAAGATAAGAAATATTTTCACGGGTGCTGGCTTCGAACATATTCCAACATTAGGCAAGGAATTTAAAGTTGGATTTCGCAAGATAGAGATAGACGCCCTTTTTGCCTATGAAAACATAATTATTGTTTCCGAAGAAACATGTCGAGCAAATAAAGATAGAGATCATATAAGAACAAAAAATGAAGCATTTCATGAAATCAACAGCAATTTACGATGTTTTTTCGAATTCGTTAAGCATATATGTCCTGAAAAAGCAGATATTTTTACAAGATATACTGTAGAACGTTATCAGGTTTTTTATTTTTATATTTCAGATTCTGAGATAGTTATTTCTGATGATGAACGCTCATTATATAGCAATTTATTGTTTATTAACCCGAGGATTCTCAATTATTTCCAATGGATGGTGCAATGTATTAGAAAATCTGCAAAATATGAAATATTTCGTTTTTTAAGCTTAAATTCTGATCTAATTGGACGTGTAAAAAGCGATAGTGAAAGGACAACGATAAAAGCCCCCATAATTTATCCTGAAGATATAACCGGCCTTAGAAATGAGGTCAGAGTTATCTCTTTTATGATGTCAGCTGAAAAGCTTTTAGAGACTTGTTATGTACTGCGTAAGGATAACTGGGCAGACTCCCTGTATCTTTATCAACGTTTAATTGATAAAGCAAAAATAAGAAGCATCCGTAATTATTTAGCAAAAAATGGCGAGGCATTTTATAATAACATAATTGTTGCTTTACCTGATAATCTTAATTTTATTGATGTTTCAGGTAAAGCAAAAACGATTAGTGAAATTGGTAATTTCGAACCTGGATGCAAACTGGAAATTCCTAATGAAATGAATAGCATTTGCGTAATTGATGGTCAACATAGGATATTTGCACATTTTGAAGGTTTGGCAAATGATCGCCACGAAAAGAAAATTTCTGAGCTTAGAAAGCAATTACATCTTTTAGTCACAGGCTTACTCTTTCCTCCTGGAATGCCTGAAAATGAACGTGTAAAAATCCAAAGTGAAATATTCCTTGATATTAATTCTAATGCTAAACCTGTACCACCGGATGTCTTACTTCAAATAGAAACTCTGAAAGATCCTTTATCAGATATTGCGCTTGCACGTAGGGTTATTGAGAAGTTGGATAAACAACAAATTTTTCATAATATGTTTGAATTTTCATTACTCGAAGGCTCAAAAATAAAAATAGCATCAATAATAAAATTTGCATTAAGATATTTAGTTACAACAAAACCCTCTGAAAACAATCTCAGCTTATATAATTTTTGGACTGGTGACAAGGAATCGCTGCTTAGTGAAAACATGCATGCTTATGAGTCGTACATAGACTTCTGTGTTACCAATATTTGCATTTATTTTTCAGCCATAAAGAAAAATCTTCGTCACACTTGGGAAAATACAGATTCAAAGTTACTATCTGTTATATCTATTAATGGTTTTATTATCGCATTAAATCGACAGCTTAAGTTCAATGGTATTAAAGATTTTGCTTTCTATGATGAAAAATTCAAAAATTGGCGCTTTGATTTCTCAAAAGAGAATTTTCCATATACATCCAGTCAGTACAGAAGGTTCTCTACCATTATATTGAAAGATGTTTTTAGTATCAGCGAAACAGATGCAATTAGCGATAAAACATAATGCAAATTATACATTGATTCTATAAACATGAGATATAAATATTTTCTCCAGATCAATGTTTAACTGTTGACTAACTCTCTGAGAAAACTCGTAAAACATCTCAGTATCATTAGTATTATCGTTCAAGCTAACACACAATTGCATTTCCTTTGCAATCGAATCAATTTTTTTTATTATATCATCTGGTATATTATTTTTGATAAAAAACATACTACCATTTACTGTGACAACTGACATAGATTCCATAGTTCACCTCTGCATTTCAATAGTACTACATTAGCTCTATGTAATTTTGTCTACGATTATACCAGGTAGAAAAGTAATATAATTAAAACAACTCAACAACGTGAAAAACAATTACATAAACATTTACGAGGTGCGTTCGGCTATGTCTCGGTATAGGTCTGATAGTTCATAAAAAAATCTCCCTTTCTGACTTAGAATTGTATGGATACAATATTCTATGCGTCAAAGGGAGTTTTATGATTTTAGTTTAAAATATGCTTAATAAATTCTTTAAACTGCTCTCGTCCGGCATCCGTATCCTTAAACACCCCACAGTCATGAAGCACTTCCAGGAAAACCTGGCCCATTTCGTTTTTTATTTTTATCTCTTCTTCTTTTGTACCCTGCTTTAATGTTTCTTGTAGGCGGCCTGGCAAGATAGCTAACCCCATCACTTCTATAAGGCCGATGTTTTCCTTTTTTATATGGTGCTTGTCTGGGTGAGGGTGGAATAATCCATCGGGATACTCTTTTGTGGTGCGATTATTGCGTAGCACCAAATCCAGTTCCAGTTGCCCATTTACGTTTAATCGTGCTATTGGAGTAATGGTGTTATGTGGAGTATCTCCGGTAAATGCGTATATATCCGCAGCAGAATTAGAATAGTTTCGCCAGTTGTTTAGGATATGATTAGCAAGCTCGCATAGTTGGCCTTCACTATCCATTGTAGCTGCCGTCAACCGCACAACAGACATAGGCCATGCTACTTGTGAAATAGCTATATCTGGATACTTAGTATGACGATATTCAGCATACGCTGCCGCTCTTTCCAGAGGAAAACGATGCCGCCCTCCTTGAAAATGATCGTGAGTTAAAATTGATCCCCCGACAATAGGTAAATCGGCATTGCTTCCGATGAAATAATGCGGAAAAGCCTTTACGAATTCTATCAACTTATGAAATGTCTGTCCGGATATTTTCATAGGTGTATGTCGCTCATTAAAGATTATAGAATGTTCGCTATAGTACACATAGGGCGAGTATTGAAGATACCAGTTTTCGTTATTAATTTTTATAGGAATGGCTCGAAGGTTTTGGCGAGCCGGGTGGCTGTGAGTACCTTCGAAGCCTGTATTTTCTACACATAATAAGCATTTGGGATAGCCTGATGGAGGCTTATTTCTTGCGGCGGCTATATCCTTTGGGTCTTTTTCTGGCTTTGATAGATTAATTGTAATTTCTATGTCACCATAGGGTGAAGCTACATCCCATTTTATGTTTTGGTTAACTCGGTCAACTTGGATATAGTTGGAGGCACGGCATAGCTTGTAAAAATAATCTGTGGCATCTGCGGGGTCTTTAGCGTACCGTTCCCAAAACTCTTTATTTATCTCAGATGGACGGGGCATCATCAGATTCATTATACCGGCTTCCATAGAATCTCGCTTATCCTGAGTATCCTCCATATGGCCTCTGATTATATAATCATCAACAAGAAATTTGAGCATAGAGGAGGCCGTTTTGCACCCATTGTATAGCTGCTCTGGGTTGTGTAGCTGCTCCTCGTTAATTGCACTAATTTTTAGATATGAGAATATTTGATTGCGTGTATAGATGACATCACTGTCTTCCATAAGTCCATTTGTCACGGCGAAGTTTAACAAGGCCTCTATTGCTACCTGGGGAGATGTTATTTTTTCTTCCAAAGCGCTCCACCTTTCATTCTTATTGGTCGAGATTATACACCTTATAAAGCCCTGTTACTATGTCCCTATCTTCCACATCCACATAGATTATTTTTCCTGATGGTAAAAATGCAATTTCTTCTCGGCAGATTTTGCGATTTAGGATTTTTTCGACTATCGGGATTACCGCCTTGCGCTTTGTATCTGGCTTTCTCATGAATCCAGGCATGTTTTTCCCCCGCACCATGCCAAGCCAATCGCAAATCATATATCCGAGTATTTCATCTGGCTCAATAATTTTACACAAACATGTGTATAGTTCTTCTGCATAGGCTTCCAGAGGCATCCCATGGTTGGCTACTGCTTTCCCTATCATTGAAAATAAATCATAGGGGTCAAGATGTAAAACTGATAGTACATGATTAAGAGTGGATAGGAACCTGCCTTTATTATAGGTCTGCCGCAGGGCATTTTCGGTTTGCTTTAGCTCAGCAAGGTCTTTCTGGGATAGCCATGGACTTGAAATGATTTCATATGGTGGTGTTTCGTTATATATTATTCCCCGCTCGTTGGCTTCGTTTCGCAGCACACTACCATGAAGTAGCTTTAGAAAGCCTAGCTGCAGGTTATGAGCACCTATGTTATAGGCTTTGTTAAAGCTGGTTTTGAAGATTTCCAGGGTTTCATATGGTAGCCCCGCAATTAAATCTACATGAACATGGATATTACCGAATTTGAGAATGGCATTTATATTTTTTTCTGCTTTTTCTAAGTCTGTTTTTCGCAAAATCGCCTTTAAGGTCGGCTCATGGTAACTTTGAAGTCCGGCTTCGAATTGTATACGGCCTGGCTGTGCGGTTTCTAGTAGCGCTATTGTTTCATCATTAAGTAAGTCCGCAGCTATCTCGAAGTGAAAGCAGCAGTTGGTGTCCAGAGAAATTACATATCCCAGAAGTTCATAGGCTCTTTTTGGGTTGCAGTTAAATGTTCGGTCCACTAGTTTTATGGTTTTTACACCTGTTTTGGAAAGCCGCAGAAGCTGCTGTTTTGCCATTTCTATAGGGAAAAAGCGCACCTCATCCTCTCCAGATAAGCAAAAAGCACACTTAAAGGGACACCCTCTGGATGTTTCCAGATAGGCAAGCTTTCCTTTTAGCGTGCTAATATATTGATCACTATATGGATCAACAAATTGACTTGTTTTTTTGGGTAAAAGCTCTTGCGTTTTGCCGGTTGCCAATTGGTCAAGTAAGGCTGGAAGCTTTTGCTCCCCTTCCCCATGTACAACATAATCGGCTCCGCTTTCCAGCCAGAAATCACTATTAAAGGATGCCTCAGGTCCCCCTAAAATAAACACAGCGTCGGGCAAGTGTTCTCTAAGAAGGGTTAGCAAACCTTGTAGTTTCCCCCCGTTCCAGATATATGTGGAAATACCGACAACATCCGGCTTATGCGCGGCAATAATCCTAGCAATCTCATCATCTGATTGATGGATTGTGGCCTCTATCACTTCTACCTCATGAGATATGCTGGCATATCTTTTTACCGCGTCGGATAAAATCCATACCGCTAAGGCTGAGTGTACGTATTTTGCGTTAATCGCTAACAGGACTAATTTTCTCATAAAAGAATTATAACCGATGTTGTGTCAGATTGACATAATCTCCTAAGATAGGTATCCTCGAAGGGTATATTTCGAAAGCCGTTCGCTGTATAAGCGTTTCGATTTGAAATGAGCTGAAGCAAGCCGGAAAATGCGACGCTTCAACGCATTTTTCGGCGTAGTCTGAAGCTCAATTTCAAACGAAATCGCTATAGCGAATCAAATGAAGAGAGGTAATTATAACTATGAAACAACCAATCCGGCTTATAGCCCTCGGAGCTATTATAGTGATCATGATTGTGATTGCAGTATTCGTAACACGTTGGGCAACAAATAGGGGACAAGGCCGACATATCACGATAGAATTTTACAATGACTGGGCGGGGGGCCACACCGGAGAAGGCATCGGTTGGTTTGCCCAAATAGTTGAAGAGCGTTTTAATATGACCATTGATTATCTGGGTGCCGGCAACATGGAAGAGCTATTCCAAAGCCGTAGAGCCGCGGGTGACCTAGGCGACCTTGTAATAATAGGAACCCACAGACTAAGAGAAACCATCAATGATGGTCTTTTACTTGATATTACAGGTCTTGTGGAAACCAGAATGACCAGCTACACCACCTACTTCCCAGGTGCGGTAGAACGCGCCCGTCAGCTGACTTTAACTGATAGCATTTATGCGCTACCTATTCAAGTCTCTACCCAGCCTGCCTCCAGCCCAAGGATTTCAGGCCTAGTGCCTAACAATGGAGCATTTCTTAGGCAGGATGCATATATGGCTATCGGGGCACCTACTATTTACACTATTGAAAACCTACTGGCTATACTGGTGGATATGCAGCGTGCCGTCCCATATTCAGAATCCGGTCAGCGGACTTACGGATTCTCATTATATTCCGGCCCGGAAGATGATACCATCCTCCATACTGCTGCCGCATTTGCTACGTTATATGGGGGAATGGATTGGTTTTCATCAACCGGCTTTATAGACTTTCAAAATCAGGTATTTGAGTCTTTTTTAGATATTAACGGCTTATATTTACGTGCGTTGAAGCTATACTTTGACGCTAATCAACTAGGGATATTGGATCCGACATCACAGGATCAAAGCTGGGAAGATATATGGGAGAAGTTTGAGGATGGAGCTGTGCTTTTCTCCTGGTGGTCATGGCTTGGGATGCAGAGCTTTAACACTCCGGGCAGGGCTGCCCAGGGCATCGGATACAATTTTATTCCTATTATGAATCAGCGAATCCATCATGATTTTAGCATCAATCCAAGTGGCCCCAATCACCCTGACCTAGTTATTGGGGTTGGAGCAAACGCAAGCAACCCAGAACGTATAGTAGATTTTATAGATTGGCTGGCGTCTCCGGAAGGCAATCAGATTGTTAATGCAGGCCCGGAAGGACTTACATGGGAAATGGAAAATAATATCCCTGTCTTGACTGAGTTTGGCCTGTCTGCCGGGGTTCACACAGGTAGCTTCCGCGATGTAGAGGTACCTTCCGCTTGGGGTGGAGGTACTTTTAGCCAAGGTGCATGGCATGGAAACATAACTGTGCCTATAAGCCTTTACGGTCGAGAACTTAACCCGCTTACAGGTCTTCCGTTTAACCCAAGATTGTGGCCTTCCGCGGCATATGCCGATGTAACACGTCTTCAATCTGAATGGACGGCACGGTTTGGCAGTAATACGCCTTTAGATTTTGTATTAGATAATGGAATGATATCCGCACCACCGACAGTAAACTTTACAAGACCTATGGATTCACAGAATATAAGAGAAATGCGGGATGCAATCCGCCCGGTAATAGAAACTGCCTCGTGGCAGATGATTTTTGCCGGCACCGAGGCAGAGTTTTATAGTATATGGTTGGATATGAACGCTGTAGTCCATGCTCTAGGTTGGGATTATGTATTAGAACATGACCAACGTGTAGCTGAAGAACTTTTTGCCGCACAGCAAGCGGCTTTACTATCCCACAATCATTTGGGTTCCATACAGCAATAAAAATCCCGGGGCACCTAAAAGCCCCACAACAAGAGTTGTAATCACATTTATACCTACAGTTAAGCCAAAGCCGGAAAGCATAAGATTAAATATAAGCATACCCCCTACTCCAAGAGCCATATTACGCGCAACTCTAATAAGCCACCCGAATTGACGGGTATAAATTAAATATGCAAGAAATCCTGCACCTAGTGCCAAGGCTAGCCACATCATTGTACCCATAACCTTACCCCCATGACTTAAAGATACGCAAAAATTTGCGTATCTTTTTTAGTAAACCCTATTTTTTAGGGCTACCGCTAACTATTCCTCTTTCTTTGCACAATTCCAAGAAATACTTATGCCTTAGTGACACAGCCTTAAGCTCGTAAATAAGACAATCAATTAGCAGCTCTTCTGTGATATGGTCAAAGCAGCTATGTATAAAGGCCATATCATTAGCTGCATCTTCAAGGGCTGCTACTATTTGCATGTCTTCTATGCTTAGTTTGTGAGATTTTACCTTTGCTTTACTTACTTCATCTTTGTCTACATATGCGCGCACTGTCCAGTGAGTTTTCGTGATGTTGTTTTGAGAGGAAATAGGAACTGCTGCTGTTTTGGCCATAGATTAAATCATGCCTCCTTCATCGACAGAAAAATTAGCTTTGTCTTCATATCTATGATAGTCATAAGTTGCCAATATTATTCCATGTATTGGAATTTTTCTTTTGGAAGGCCTATATTAATTACTCATTACGCGAAACTCATTTACAATGGCATTTTTCGCGCCTATAGTTAATAGCGTCATTCCATGAGCAGAATCATGTAGCGATTGTGCGAATTCTGTATATATCACATATGTGTAAAAGGAGTAACTTATGCACGATAAACCTGATGATCATATAAATAATGAAAGCGGCACCCCACCAAACAATGAATCGCCACCGATTCCAGATGAACCAGTAATCCGCCGCCCCAACCCACCAACTTACAGTAGCCATAGACGACCTTCGACCTACACAACAAATCCTCCTACTTCAGCTCAAAAAGACGAGCATACAAGAAGATATACCCCACCGGATGATGATGCAAGACGCCCACGCCCTTCAGAAAGCACCGAAAGGCGGTCACGCCCATCAGAGGATACAGACAGGCGCCCTCATCCATCTAATCCTTTAAACGAGTATCCAAGACGTCGCCCCAGAACAACCGAAACTACCAGGCGTCCCCGCCCAACTCCTCTCCCAGAGGAACCCTCATTATTTCTAGAAGAAGAGCCCACTGATATCCCAGGCCGCAGAACCGATGGAAGACGTCCCAAGCGTCGAGCGCGCCGCAGCAAGCAGGCGGCTACTTTTTATATTATTCTTATTGTTGTAGCCGTAGGCATTGGTATGACTGCTTTTGCTATGGCTTTTCCACGGATGTTTGACCCAGACAGAGAAACCACCGTACAAGCCACCCCTTCTCCAAGCCCAACCCCCACACCTATCCCCGTCAATAGCCGCAACATGACCGGCCTGGTCACGGCAGTATCTGGTCAAAACGCAACTTTGCTAAACATCTCAAATAATATCTCCAGGTCATTTACATTTATAGAAGACACTGCCTTGGCTGACCGCTTTGGCAATGCCATGGAGCTTGAAAACCTATCTGTAGGGCATCTAATGGATATTGCTTATGACCCAGACACAAACCAATTGTTTACATTGCGGCAAACCATTACCAGAGATTTAATGCCAGCAGACTGGCGCTTGGATATGGAGAACTCAACGATTACCGTAGGTAATGATGTGTTTACATTTACCGAATATACTTTGGTACTGTACCAAGGTAACCCTTTCTTGCTTACAGATATTTCACCAGACGATACCGTAACCCTTATTACCTTGGCTGGGACTATCTGGCTTGTTGAAGTAGCCTATGGTCATGGCTTCCTTCGGTTTTCCGGAGGAGAATCTATTGCGGATGGCCGAGTAATTATGGACCCACTAGGTCAAGGGATTCACCGCTTTGCCAACATTGATGAAACAATCACCCTACCGGAAGGCAGATACCGTATAACCGTAGAAGGCCGCAACATTGAAGCATATATAACAGAAATCGAAATCCGCCAAGGTGAAACAACAACCGTAGACTTAACAGATGTAGAGCCAAGCCAGGCTTTCCTTGAGCTTACCGTATCACCATCCGGATCAAGAGTATTTATAAACAACGAGCTTACATCTGCCCATGCCGCACTAGAATTTGATTTTGGGGATGTACTTGCTATAAGAGTAGAGCGGGATGGATTCTACACCTACGAGCGTTCTGTAGAGATGAATCAAGCTATAGTAAGCATCAATATCACCCTAGAAGAAGAGACTCCCGTACCCCAAACCGGAACCTTAACAATAACTTCTGTACCACCGGGCGCACAAATATGGCTAAACGACCAATTCGTAGGCCAGACCCCTGTTACTACAGAGCTGTATCCAGGGCGTTATCTACTTGTAGCTATTGCCCAAGGCTTCCATGACTATGTAACCTATGTTGATATATCCACAGGCGAAAATAACCGCTCATTATTTATGTCACAAATTGTGGAAGAATATATTCCGGTACCTACCCCTACCCCCCCACCGGAAGAAGACCCTCCAGCAGAGGAACCGCCTCAAGGCTATGGAGATTATCAAGGGACTGAGTACTAAATGTCCGATGCAAAGCCAAAACTCTGGGAAAATATGCCTCACAAACCAGGGGTATATATCATGCGGGACGTAAAGGGTGCGATTATATACGTAGGCAAAGCCATTAACCTATATAAGCGAGTCCGAAGCTATTTCAATGATTCAGTAACCCCAAAAACAAAGGTACTGGTAAGCAATATAGCCACCATTGACTATGTGGTAACAGATAACGAAATAGAAGCCTTTGTGCTGGAAAACAACCTGATAAAGCAACACCAACCCAAATACAACATCCGCCTAAAAGACGATAAGGCCTACCCTTATATAAGAATCACCGTCCACGAGCGGCTGCCGAGATTTTTATTTACACGAAATAGAGGCAAGGATAAAGCCAGATACTATGGCCCATATGTAGATACCACCAGAATGAAGGAAATATTAAACCTAGTACACCGTCTATGGCCTATAAGACGCTGCTCGAAGCGCTTCCCTCAAGACTTTAACAAGGATCGTCCCTGCCTCAACTACCATATAGGCCAGTGCAAAGCCCCTTGCAACAAGCTGATATCCGAAGAAGAATATTGCACCTATGTGGCAGAAGCAGAGCGCTTTATACGAGGCAAAACCACTCCTGTAATGGAGCGACTTACAAAGGAAATGACTACTGCTTCTGAGGCTATGGAATTCGAACGAGCAGCAGATATCCGTGACACAATAAACGCACTAAATCTTTTACAAGAAAGACAAAAAGTAGAAGCCAATGGTGAAGACCAGGATGTACTTGCCATAGCCCGCAACAAAGAAAAAGACGAGGCTTTAATACAAGTCTTTTTCGTGAGAGACGGGAAGCTCTCTGGTAACGAGCGATTTATGATGACTGCAACAGCAGCGGAAGAAGACGGAGACATACTTTCCGCTTTTATTAAGCAGTTTTATAGCGAAGCGGCAATCATCCCCAAAGAACTACTGCTAGCACAACCTCCCGCTGAGAAAATACTGATAGAAGAATGGCTGTCAAATCTATCAAAACGCCAGGTTTCTATAAACATCCCCCAGCGTGGTAAGAAAAAAGATTTAGTAAAACTAGCCCAAACCAATGCAGAATTAATCATTTCTCAATCTGAAGCCACAATAAAAAAAGAAGCCGAACGAGATACCATCGCTCTTTCGGATATTTCCAAAGCAATAGATTTCAAAAGCCCGTTAACCAGAATCGAAGCCTATGATATTTCCAATATCCAAGGATATGAATCCGTAGGCTCTATGATTGTATTTGAAAACGGCAGAGCAAAAAACAGCGACTATCGCAAGTTTAAGCTAAAAGCTGTAGTAGGCCCAGACGACTACGCTGGAATGGAAGAAATAATTACCAGACGTTTAGCCCGGTACCAAGCTGAGCATACAGCCTTCGCGAAGCTACCAGATGTAATATTTGTAGACGGCGGCAAAGGCCAGATAACAGCAGCAAAAAAAGCCCTTACAGCCTTAGGAATGGATTTGCCTGTTTGCGGAATGGTAAAAGACGATCGCCACCGCACCAGAGGATTATTATACGAAGGCAAAGAGGCCGCCCTGCCCCGTACTAGCGAAGGCTTTAAGCTTATTACAAGGATACAGGATGAAGTACATCGCTTTGCACTGGAATACCATCGCAAGCTAAGAACCGACAGCCAAGTTAGGTCTATATTAGATGATATTGAAGGCATAGGCCCAACCAGGCGAAAGGCACTTCTAAGGCATTTTAAAAGCATCGAAGCTATAAAAGACGCGGAAATGGAGGCTCTAATTGAAGCTCCATCCATGAACAAGGCCAGTGCCGAGGCAGTGTATAAATTTTTTAGAGGTGAAACATGAGCGGACTAGAAGCCAGCGGTGCTTTCAACAAGCCCGGAAGCGGATATGCGATCCCATTAAAGGACGTAATCTCCCAATTCAACTTAAAACTAATGACCCCAACCGTTGATATAGAGTCCAAAATACTAACCCAGGTTAATATCAACCGACCCGCATTACAGATTGCCGGTTTTTTTGATTACTTTGACGCCGAAAGATTGCAAATTATCGGTATGGTAGAGCATACTTATCTGCAAAAATTGGATATAAAATACAGACAGGAAAACCTACGCCGCATTTTTCAGCACCCCATACCCGCAATAGTTGTAAGCCGCAAGCTAGGCCTGTTTCCAGAAATGTTGGACTATGCTCAGGAATATAATGTACCAATACTAACCACAAGAGAAAGCACAACAGATTTTATTGCAGATGTAATAAGCTGGATGAAGGTAGAGCTGGCTCCACGGATTACTATGCACGGATGCTTATTGGACATTTATGGCGTAGGCACTCTAATTATCGGAGAAAGCGGAGTAGGCAAAAGCGAAACAGCCCTTGAGCTGATAAAGCGCGGACATCGCTTTATTGCAGACGACGCAGTAGAGGTACGTAGGGTATCCCAAGAAACCTTGGTTGGAAGCTGCCCTCCAAATATCCGTTATTTCCTAGAGCTCAGAGGCATAGGCATAATAGATATGATGAAAATGTTTGGGGTACAGTCCATTAAACCCACCCAATCCATAGACCTGATTATAAACTTAGAGCTATGGGACCAAACCAGGACGTATGACCGCCTGGGCCAAGTGGAGGAATTTACAGAGATTTTGGGCAATAAGGTAAGCAGCCACTCCATCCCAATAAGACCAGGGCGCAGCCTTGCAATTATTTGCGAATCTGCCGCAATAAACCACCGCCAGAAAAAAATGGGCTACAACGCAGCCGAAGCCCTAACAAAACGTGTAATGGAAAACATCAGCAACAACGGAGGCATAGATGACAGCTTTTAACGTAATCAGCCCTTTATTACCAGAGGGTTTGGTACTGGCAGATGAACCCATGGCCCGCCATACGTCCTTTGGCATTGGCGGCCCGGCGGAAGTATATGTTACCCCAAGAAACAGTAACGAAATCACAAAAGTATGGAAAGCTTGCATAGAAGCAAGTTTCAAGGTAACCGTGCTGGGCAAAGGAAATAATGTACTGGTATCAGATGACGGAATAAAAGGAGTAGTAATAGTCACAACTAAGATGAACAATATCCATGTAGACGGCAATTATATAACTGCCGGAAGCGGTACAAACCTGCGTAAGCTAGCAGACGCGGCATATGAAGCCTCACTTGGAGAGATGGAATTTGCTTCCGGAATACCAGGGACAGTAGGCGGCGCAATATATATGAACGCAGGGGCCTATAAACATGAAATAAAAGATATATGCGAAAGCGTAACGGCTCTTTATGCAAACGGCGAACTAGTTACCCACGAAAAAGAATCCCTAGCCTTCGGCTACCGTAAAAGTAGATTTCAACATGAAGATGCAATAATCACAGAAGCAAAATTTCTGTTACCTTCAAAGAACAAAGATGAAATAAAAGCAAAAATGACAAACCTAAACGGCCTCCGCCGCGATAGCCAGCCCCTAGACAAACACAGCGCCGGAAGCACTTTCAAACGCCCAAAGGCAGAAGGTATGTATGCTGCAAAGATGATAGACGACTGCGGCTTAAAAGGCTTCACAATAGGAGGAGCCCAAGTGTCTGAAAAACACGCAGGTTTCGTTGTCAACATTGGCAACGCCACAGCAAAAGATGTATTGTCATTAATAGAACAAATACAAGATAAAGTCCACCAAGCAACACATATATGGCTAGAGCCAGAAGTACAAATGATAGGATTTAATTAATCCCAAAGGAGACATACATGCACATAGTGATAGTAACCGGTATGTCCGGTGCTGGAAAAACTACAGTTCTAAAAATCTTAGAAAACGCTGGCTACCACTGCGTAGATAACCTACCCCCTGCTCTAATAGGCAGCTTTGCCGAGCTTTGCCTTAAACCCGACACAGGCATAACGCAGGCCGCCTTAGGCATAGATATTCGCGGAGGAATAATGTTCTCCGATTTCTTTACAGGCCTGGATTCCCTTAAAAACCTAGGCCTTACCTACTCTATCCTATTCCTAGACGCTGCCAATGACATACTTCTAAACCGCTATAAAGAAACCCGCCATCTCCACCCGCTGGCCAAAGATGGCCTTGTAAGCGTAGGCATAACTAAGGAACGTGCTCAGCTGGAGGAAGTCCGAGCCAAGGCCTCCTATATACTAGACACCAGTTTCCTACTTCCAAGGCAACTAAAAATTAAAATCCATGATATATTTTCCAAAGACGCTGAATTCAATCAGTTTAAAGTAAACGTTATATCTTTCGGGTTCAAAAACGGCATCCCCAACGAAGCCGACCTGGTTTTCGATGTACGCTTCCTACCCAACCCATTCTATGATCCAGAGCTAAAACCACAATCCGGCCTAGACCCGGATGTACGGGACTTTGTACTACGTCACGAGATCACAGCCCGCTTCATGGAAAGCCTTTTAAACATGCTGCACATGCTGATCCCCCACTATATTGCTGAAGGCAAAAACCAGCTGATAGTAGGTATAGGCTGTACCGGAGGCCGACACCGCTCAGTAGCGCTAGCTCAAGACCTACATCGTGCACTAACCCAGCGCGACCAAACCGCAGACGTAGTACACCGTGATATCCACAGGGAAGAATACCGTAAGGAAGCACAAAAAAAGGACTGATCGCGTTGTCATTCTCATCCCGTATTCGCGAAGAGGTTTCAGATATAACAAGGGGCAATAGACGTAAAAAGCATATTCGCCAATGTTTTATTTTGGGCGGCACTATTACCGACCCAGTAAAAGCATATCACCTATCCTTCACGTTACCTGAAAAAGAAGCAAAGAAGCTTACAAATAACCTAGTATATTACGGCTTACACCCCAAAACCCTAGCCAAAAACGACACCGCTATAGTATATTTAAAAGAAGCAGAGGAAATCTCCGATGTACTAAAAATTATCGGAGCAAGTAAATCCCTACTAGCCTTCGAAAATGAACGGGTAGCAAAAGATCTGCGCAACACAGTAAACCGTCAAGTAAATTGCGAAGCAGCCAATCTAGAAAAAACAGTAACAGCGGCCCAAGCTCAAATCGAAGCAATTGAATTTATAACAAAAGAAGCAGGCCTAAACTACCTATCAAAGCCACTGCAAGATGTAGCAAAACTAAGAAAAACCCACGATACAGCCAGCTTAGCAGAAATAGGTGCAATGCTTACCCCTAAAGTAGGGAAATCAGGCGTAAACCACAGACTACGCAAAATAGTAGAAATAGCTGAAGAAATGAAAAAATATAAATAAATCAAGCACAGAAAGCAGGCGATTAAAATGATTCAACGCTCAGTAAAGGTCAGCGAGTTTTTAGAGCCTTCCGCAGTAGCTCTTTTAGTGCAGGCTGCAAGTAAATTCAAAAGCCGCATATCTCTGGTTATAGATGAGAAAACCGCCAATGCCAAAAGCATAATGGGTATAATTTCACTAAACATGCAAGAAGGCCAAGAACTAAATATCATAGCAGAAGGTGAAGACGCGGCTGAAGCAGTACCAGCAATGGAATCATTCTTTTTAAGTGAAAAGATGTAACCACTTAAACATAAAGACAAAGGGGGCAAAAAAGTATGCACTATACTATTTACACCAACAACCCAGCTTTGAAAGCCCATCTAAGAGATTTTCCGTCCCAAAACTGTAAGCTCATCTGGCTGGAAGCCCCTGCTGTTGAAGTGCTTGCTACGGTAAAAACCATGATACATCAGGGCGCGGCTCTAAGTAGCGATCCATTATCAGACGTACAGGTGGTATCATCAAATAAAGTCGCATCCAATCCATATATAAGTGTTTTGGTTACATCTGTATCTAAAACTGAAACTGTTGATTTTAACTCGGTAAAAAGCATAGATGAGGCTCTAACTGTGTACCGCAAAAACGCAAGATTACGTTTTTTTCCTCACAATGATGAAGCAGTTAGAAAATTTCAAATTACTGATATGGAAATGTTATTATATTCTTTGTCATCTCTGTAAAGACACAAAAAATCCGCCTGGCTAATGTTAGCCAAGCGGATTTTTTTTATTATCTATACTTAGGCAGCCAATCTCCATGGGCTTCGATCAAATCATCTACCATTGAGCGGATATCGTCAATACTTAGCTCTGCCGCGGTATGAGGGTCTAGCATTGCGGCATGATATATATGCTCTTTTTTTAATGTTGCGGCAGCTTCTATGGTTATTAGATGCACATTGACATGTGTCATGTTCATAGCAGCCAAATGTACCGGCAACTTACCTACATAGCATGGATTTACCCCATAGTTGTCTACCATACATGGAAGCTCCACACAGGCTTCCTTAGGTAGGTTTTCTATTAGCCCACCTTTATTAAGGACATTGCCTCCTATTTTAGTAGGAACTCCGGTTATTAACGACTCCATGATATAGGAAGCGTATTCCGAGCTGCGGGTATGAGGCTTTGTTGACGCTTCAGCGGTAAGGGATGCGTAATCCTTTTCCCATGCGGCTATCTGATTCACACAGCGGCGAGGATATTCATCTAATGGGATATTAAACTTATCAATTAGCTCCGGATACCTGGCCTTGATGTACCATGGGTTATATTCAGCATTATGTTCACTGGATTCTGTGCAATAATAGCCCAACTTATCGATATAATCAAAACGAACCATATCCCAATGTTTTTCACTTGCGTTTTTAGCTGCGGCGCGCTTTCTAATCTCGGGATATAGATCATTGCCGTTCTTATCCTTAATCTCAAGAAGCCAACCCATGTGGTTGATTCCGGCGATTAGCTGCTTACAGCCCTCTAATTTATCAAGCAAATCAACGCCTCTTAATATTTCCCGGCTGCAGCCTTGTACGCTATGACAGAGACCTAGTGTTTTTACTCCGGTGTGATGCAGCATATATCCAGTCAGGATTGACATGGGGTTGGTATAATTCAAAAACCATGCATCTGGACATACCTCTTCCATATCACGCGCAAAATCTGCCATTACAGGAATCGTACGAAGACCCCGCATTATACCGCCGATACCAAGGGTATCTGCAATGGTTTGGCGCAGCCCGTACTTTTTAGGCACTTCAAAATCAATAACAGTACATGGTTCATACAACCCCACCTGAATGGCGTTGATTACAAAGTCAGCGCCACGAAGGGCTTCCTTGCGATTTTCTACCCCTAAATGGGCAGTTATTGTGGCTTTACCACCAAGGCCTTCATTGATGGCTTTGATAATGGTTTCGCTTTCTTGCAGGCGTTTACCATCAATGTCATAAAGGGCAATATGGCTATCACTTAGCACTGGTGAGCACATTGCGTCTCCCAATAAGTTCCGTGCAAATACGGTACTGCCTGCCCCTAAGAATGTAATCTTTGCCACTAGCATTCCTCCTAACCCATAAGGGTATAATAATATCCATGGTGATTATACCCTGACTAGGATGATGTTCTCAATACATAATAGAAATTGTTATAAATCACAATTTTTGATAATAGACCTCTTTCGAAATCACGTTTTATGATTTTGAAAGTAGGTTTCATTATAAGTCTTTTGCTTCTTCTGAAATCGTGCCTTTTGATTTCAGAAGAACTCTAATAAAAAAACCGCCATATCATCTAATGATATAGCGGTTTTTTGCTTCATTTATTTAATTCTACTTACCTTCAACTTTAGCCATATGGCGCATCAAGTCAATAAGTTTGCAGGAGTAACCCCACTCATTATCATACCATGACACAACTTTTACAAAGTTATCATTGAGGGCGATACCAGCTTTTGCATCAAAAACGCTGGTACAAGATTCTCCAATGAAGTCAGATGATACAACATCGTCCTCGGTATAAGCCAAAACACCTTTCATTGGGCCTTCAGCAGCTTTTTTAATAGCGGTTTTGATATCTTCATAAGAAGCAGGCTTTGCAAGGCGCACAGTTAGGTCTACTACAGAAACATTAACTGTTGGTACTCGGAATGCCATACCAGTTAGCTTACCTTTAAGCTCTGGAATAACTAAGCCTACAGCACGTGCAGCACCGGTTGAAGATGGAATGATATTGGCTGATGCTGACCTCCCACCTCTCCAATCTTTAGCTGATGGGCCGTCAACAGTTTTTTGTGTTGCGGTTGTAGCGTGTACAGTGGTCATAAGACCCTCTGTTATACCAAAGTTATCGTTAAGCACTTTAGCTACAGGTGCTAAACAGTTGGTGGTACAGCTGGCGTTAGATACGATATGCATATCTGGGGTGTATTTTTCTTCGTTTACGCCCATTACAAAAGTTGGAGTATCGTCTTTAGCAGGTGCTGAGAATACGACTTTCTTTGCACCGCCATCCAGATAGGCTTTGGCTGCGTCCTGGGTTAAGAAAACGCCAGAACATTCCGCAACAAACTCAACACCATCTTTTGCCCATGGGATTTCTTGAGGCTTCATATTTGTATATACGGCTATTTTCTTGCCGTTTACAACAAGCTTATCACCTTCAATTTCGATTGTGCCATTAAAGCGCCCGTGAACAGAGTCATACTTTAGCATGTAGACCATATAATCCAAGTCAATAAACGGATCATTAATTGCAACTACCTGTACATCATCACGGGTCATTGCATAGCGGAAAGCTAAGCGACCAATACGACCAAAACCATTAATACCTACTTTTACCATCAAAACAGCCTCCTAAAATTATAATTTAATTTTTCCAAAAACCAGTATATCACAAATTTACCCAATAGGACATAAAATAAAACATAGACAAACAGCCATTTCTTATATTTACAGGAAATGGCTACCGTGGAGGTAGAGCTATGTTCAGGAAAAAGAGATTAATCGGACTTATATGTTTCTTTGTAGGTGTAGGAATGATTATACAGTTTATGATGCCCACATGGGGATTTCTACTTGCCGCGGCGCTTATAATCATGGGTTTTTGGTATGTATTCGCGAGGTGAGTGATGTGAAGGATATGAAGATACGGGTAATAAAATTGCCTAGGTTTGTAGGAAATATTTTAAAGAGGATTTTAAGAGTTAGGGATTAAGACCTTGAGGCTTTACACCAAACTCAATAAATTTTTAGAAAGTTCTAAACTTTAAATCACCGCTATAGGCTAAGCCAATGGTGGTGATTTGTATTTTCGAGTAAACTTCAGATGCCGATTATAAAAAGCTCATTGAAGAGTACGGCGAGGAAGTAACCAAGGATTATATCCAGCGACTAGATCAGCAAATTGCAAGTACCGGAAAACGATACCCTAATCATATGGCTACCATTAGAAAATGGATTCGCCAAGATACAGCCAAAGTAGCTACCCCAAAACAAAAATCCTCAGCAAAGCAAAGTCGTTTTATAAATTTCGACCAGTGAGAAAATGACTACTCCCTAAGTTAAGCAAAGGAACGTGATTATTTATTACATCAACTTAAATAAGGGGGTGCTTAAAATATGAAATAATAAAACAAATAGCTGACAAAATAGGAGCAACGAAACAAGCAGTATTCCATAGAATAAAACGCCCGCCACTATCAAACACTTTACAGTCTTTCACGTCAAAGCTTGACGGTGTTTTGATGGTATCATTTGACGGTGAAAGCCTTATAAAACAGGCTTTTAGTGCTGAGACCGGCAAGAAGAATAAAGTCTTAGATGTCTCAAAGAACCGTCAAAAGAAACACCTCTCTTTGACGGTGAAATTATTGAGGTACTAAAGAAAAACATAGAGGTATTGCAGTCACAATTGGAAATTGAGGATAGTCAGCTCGAAATTAAAGATAAACAAATTGCAGACTTAACGTCTGCATTAGTAAACGCTCAGCAATCAGCCACAGCCGCTCAAGCCCTTCATGTTGGCACTATGAGCCACTTGGCAATTCCAGAAGGAAAAAAACAGGAATAATCAATTGGTTGCTTGGGCGAAAATAATGCAATTTTTTGCATAAATGTTAAAAAGATGCAAAATGAAGCGAGAGTAGCACATCTTTGCGTCACCTAAAAGATTTAGTTTGATTTATCTTATTGTTGACAGGATCATTTTGGTAATGATAATATATGTATTGCCTACATAATCCCTGTGAGTACAGATGATTAAGGCAAATATATTTCCTACTAAGGAGGAATCAAAATGAAAAAGAAATTGGTATGTATTGTCCTTGTTATGATTTTTGTTTTGAGTACAGCAGTATTTGCATTTGCGAATGATTTTGGTTCATACGAGTATGGCATTAATGAGCAAACGGAAATAGACGCAGTTTTAGAAGAGATGGCAGCACTAGATGCAGGTACTACACTGGAAGAACTGGCAGAGATGGGTATTACACTAGAAGAATTGTTAGAAATAGATGCAGAAGTAGACGCCGTTCTCGGTGAAAATTATTCTGTAAACGAGAGAGGCGCTAGACATCAGCATTCTTTAATACAAGAGGGATTTATGACTGCAAGGGATGGAAGTGTCATATATCCTGAATTCTATGGCGGATCTGCAATTGATTATGACGGTAAGCTGGTTGTCTTTATTGTAGAATCAGAATTAGAATATGCTCACAATCACGATACAATAGGTTCTCTTTTAGATGCAGGATTGAGGTATAGATATGTTGAGTACTCATTTGAAGAATTGCTTTCCATCACGGATGAGATAGCAAGCACATCCTCTAGGCGAAACGATGAGCAGCAGTGTATATACTCATATAATGTAACGCTTGTTTTTCCAGATATATTCCTAAATAGAGTTGTCGTATATATTGTTGAATATAACAATCAAATGATTGAAGGATTTAAAAGATATATTAGTGACTCACCTGCTGTGGTATTACAGCAAAGCGGCAGGATTACAATGGGAGGTGATTCTGAAAATACAACATTTCATTATAATGATGTGGATTGGAATTACAATAATAACTATTGGGACAATATATATCAGCAGGAAGGTATTATTCCGTTTAATACGACGTTAAATACTGGCAGCTTGGTAAGAAGAAGGTATTTAACTGGCGGGGGAGACTACGCCACAGTAGGATTTAGGGTTAGGTGTGCACGGACTGGAACCAGCGGATTTTTAACAACTGCTGGTACAACATTTAGAACTGGAAATGATGTTATAGAAAGAGGGGTTGGTGGCAGGCAAGTTGGCAGAGTAAGATCAGCAATGTGGTTGTATGGGAGAAGTGGGCAAGGAGTACGGGGTGTAAATGCATCATTTGTTGAATTTACAGGGTCTAATCAAGTTTCGAATACTTTGCCAAATGGATCTAATATTAATCCAAATCTGCCAGTTTCAATGCCAATAGTGGGAAATTGGGTTAATGCATACGGCGGAAGATCCGCTTCATTTTTAAGCGGAAACATTATGACTAATCATGCCCGGCATATATATAGTGGACGCTACATGTATCAAATGACATATTTACGATCACAAACAGGAACAACTGCATCTGGTAATAGCGGGGGACCTGTGCTTACATCGGCAGGGAATCCAGTTGGTTTAATTTCGGGTGGCGATCCTGGTGGAGTTACTGTTCTGATGGTGCCACTATACAGGGTTCTTGATGTGTTTCGAATTAATAATCGCTATTACCTTATGAGGTTTTAAATTATTTATTTGTAAAAAGCAAATAACTGCAAGTGAAATGGCTAACATATTGCTGGCCTAACTAAGGAGGAAGAAAAATGAGAAGAAAAAAAATTATGTCTGTTTTGGTAGCAGTTGTAATGGTATTTGCGGCATTTCCTGCTTTATCTTTTGCTTCAGAACCCGTAAATAACGCGAGAGTAGCAGGGTATCAAGCATGTGATTATACATGTTGCGATATTATTTTACAGAGCTTAATAAGCTTCGAAAATGATGAATATATTGATATTTCTCCATTGTCTACTTTTTGTACAGCTTTTAACGTGCCACATCAGTGGGGTGGATGGAGTAGCGTTAGTAATGTTCGTCATACTGTAAGGTGTGGTCAGCCTCTTGCATGCACCCTTGTTGTTACAAGGATTAGAACGTGCGGAAGATGTGGTGCCCGAAATCAAGAGCCGAGTGGCGAGTATGCGCATACCTGTCGTTAGTTGACTTCTTTGGATTTTTGAAGTGCAAATTGTTGTAAAGCAAAGCACCTGATTTAATTAACAAAGTCTAAGAACCATTCTAAGAAAAATAAAAGCCCCTTACGGTAGACTGTCCGTAAGGGGCTTTTTAATGCGCTTCAACGATTTATTTTACTTTTTACTATATAAACCCTAGAAACGATTCTAGGCCCCATTACGTCGATTCTAGAAGCATATAAGAAAGGAGGATGAGCCACGCCCAAAATATACGGCTATGGAAGATGCAGCACCAATGACACAAAGCAGGACGTTGAACGTCAGCGGCGGGAGCTACTGGCAAGAGGAATAAACGATGAAGATATTTACATGGAGTATGCGATGGGAGCCAAATACAACCGGAAGGAACTGAATAAAGTCCTAAGCCACATCAAGACCGGTGACACATTAATCTCCCTAGAAGTCTCCCGGCTAACCAGGTCACTAAAGCAGCTGTGCGACGTAATCGAGCTGGCGAAAGAGCGGCAGTTAAAACTGGTGATCGGCACCCTGATAATAGACTACACCGATCAGATCGATCCCATGACCGAGGCGATGCTTCAAATCATAGGAGTATTCGCAGAGCTAGAGCGCAAAATGACAATCAAGTGGATTCATAGCGGCCTGGCCAATGCCAGGGCGAAAGGTATCCGGCTTGGCCGACCAGGGCTGGCGGCCAAAGACATTCCCAAAAAGGCCTTGGAGAAGTTCGCTTTATATAAATCCAGAGAACTCTCAAAAACAGACTAAGCAAAAGTATGCGAAATCTCTCGGCCAACTTTGTATAAATATATCGCCCTAATGACAGACGGTTAATTCCGGTCAGTAGTACCCCTTGCAAGAGAGGCCGCACCTCACCCCGGTGCGGCTGGTAGAAAAACATAAAAAAATAAAGGCATCCATGTTTCGTAAAGTTCTTTTGCAACTTCCGCTGTTGCCTTGAGGTGAATGTGAAGACGCACTATTTGGTCAGGCTCGTCCTCTTTTGGTTTCTTTGCCCATAACACCTCGTGCCTATATCTTTCCCTGAAAAGAATTCCCCCCATGATTCCTCCTCATATAGCCATAAACGGCAAATACCCAACTAAACGAAAAAATAATGTTACTTTCCTGGTTTTATCATTATCATCAAAACTGATCAGCTTATATTTGGATTTGGCCCTTTCCTTTACAATTGGGGCAATCCTGTTCCAGCAGGCGAGATAATGGTTCCCTCGTTCTTCGCCTGGTCAATTGCACGAGGCCTAGTTCTGTTATACCTACCAGATTTGTTTTTATTCGATCATATCTGATTTCGTTTGCTAAGGCACCCAATAAGGCACTTCTGTCACTCTCATACTTCATATCAATAAAGTCAACTATTATTATCCCTGAAAGATTTCTGAGTACCAGTTGCCATGCAATTTCTGTTGCGGCTTCTAGGTTAGTTTTTAGTACTGTTTGGCGGAAATCTTTTTTTCCTGTGTATCGGCCTGTGTTTACATCAATTACTACGCAAGCTTCGGTTTGTTCTATGGTTATAAAGCCGCCACAAGGCAGCTGGACGGTTTTTTTTAAGGCTGCTGAGATTTGCGGAGTTATGTTGTTGGCATCTAAAAGAGGCCCACAGTCAGCGTTATCATAATCAAAGATGCGATTTTCCAAAGCTGGTGTTATATCAATAATGGCTTGTTTTACTTCAATAAAATCTAAACCACTAATCCATACCTCATCTAAGTCATCAGATATCATATCAGTAATTATCGGGGTAGATACGACTGCGGTATCAGGATAAATAAGCGCCGGGAAGGTAGAATACTCCGCTCGCGCTTTAATTTGCTGGTGCTGCCTGTGAAGTTGCTCCACTTCGGATTTTATGGTTTCAAGATTAAGCCCTTCAGCATTAGTACGCACTATTACTCCAAAGCCCTTGGGTAGGGTCTTGATAGCTATCTTTCGCAGACGTTTCCGTTCTTTTTCGTCGGTGATTTTTTGGGAAATGCCTATATCTTGGCGTATGCTTTCAAATAGAATTACACTGCGGCCTTTGTGCTTCAGCTCTTGGCCTACATATGCTCCTTTTTGGCCGGTTGGGTCTTTATATACTTGTACAAGGACGGGCTGGCCTTTTTTTAGATGGTTGGGTATGGCTATATTCATCATTGCGTTTTTGCCGGTGCCTATGTCTACGAAGGCTAAATGACCCGGCAATATTACATCCAATCGGCCAAGAATAATTTGACCAACTAAAGACCCCTTTTCTAAGGGGTCTATATATATTTCTCTAAGTTTATTGTCTATGGTCAGGGCTGTATAAACTTGCCCTTTTTTATTTTCAAGAAATAAGCGTTTCATTTAGGGAAATCAGCCCCTTTTCTTTGTCTTGGCGGTATAAATCGTGACGTATTATAGAAGAGGTGGAAGTTTCTTGCCCTGTTAATAGCTTTGCCACGATTAAAGGGTTTAAAAATCGCCCGCTTCCGGCGGCTAAACGCAACATAACACCTGATTCATTTTCATATATATTGAAAATATCTAAACGAATATCGGTGTCTTTTATACCGCTTTTTGTTTTCTTTGGGATTACAATGGCTTCCTGAGAAAGTAGGGGCTGAATGGTTTCTGGGTTTATTTCGGTGATAAGCTGATAATCCGCGACAGATACTAATGAAGCAGCACCTGAGCCTTCAAAGGGAATGGCTGTTTTGATATATAAGCCCTCGGGAATATTAGAGTTAAGCCTGGATATGATTTCTTCCGTCGATAGCTCCTGCTCAAGCACAATATCAGCATAGTCATTATTGCTGGTCATACCCAGTGGGAGCGGCAAAGCGAATGACAGCTGCATATGTGGATTGAAGCCCTGGGAATAGGCTATCGGAAGCTTTGCCCGGCGTATGGTTTGTTGAAATACTTTAAGAAAGTCGAGGTGACCTATGAAGCGTAGTGAACCGGATTTAGAAAAGCATAATCTTATTTTAGTCAATCGGAATCCTCCTCCAACGCAGCTATCCCAGAGGGGTATGCGGTTTGTGTACGTATATAGCGGCAGAAAACGGGATGTCCTCATTCACATCCAAAACAACAAAATCATCCACAACAAACCCAGCGGCAGTCATTTCGCTTATATAGTCTTCTTTATTCTTCCCTCTTGCGGGAACTAAAGGTATATTAACTGTATACTCCACGTCGTCATTGGTCACAGTGCGAGGGGATGGCGTTTCGTAATCGCTTCCCTCAATAGTGAGCCACTGCTCAAAGGAGTTTACCGGGCCACTATATGCATCTTCGCGATACACTTCCCTGAAAAACAGAGCCGGAGCACCTGGCTTCAATACCGATAGCATATTGGCAAGATATTTTTCTCTATCGGCATCCACTACAATCATATGAAGACCTGAGACATCCAAGGCTGCATCATATTTTCCGGGCGGACACTTGTTTACTAAATCCAACACCGAGACAGAAGGCTCCCTATAATAACCAGATAAAACCTCCTTTGCCCGAGCCACCGCTGATGGAGAAACATCAAACCCATGATAGCGACACTCTAATTGCGTCAAAAATGTACCTACAGTACCTTCACCACAAGCGAACTCTATAATTTTCTTCCTTCTCAAGCTACTATAAACAACCCACCTAGTAAGCGCCATTCGCAAAGCCTCATCACACGGTTGTTTCCCCCAAATCTTTACACCAGCCTCATACACTGCCTTATACCGCTTTTCATACGCCAAATAATATGGTTCCATACCTATCCCTCCCAATTATCCAAAAAATTAAACTCCTGTTCGCCTTTACGATACCCAAGCACAGTATCAATATTAACCCGATGTAGACTTGCAAAAATACTTGTTTCCACATCTTTATTATCCCGCTTTAACTGCTTTAAAAGCGCTTTAACCTCCTGGCGCTTTGACGCGCCGCCACTTGCGTCAAAAATATTGCAGTTCTCCGAAAGCGGACACGCGCATTGTATAAAGCTTAGCCCATTATATCTTGCCCAACTGATAATAGCCTCTTCATGTACACAATACATTGGCCGTATCAATTCCATTCCAGGATAATTTTTGCTTTTTAGCTTAGGCATCATTGTACCAAACTCTGACCCGTAAAACATATTCATCAGCGCTGTTTCTATTACATCAGAAAAATGATGCCCTAGTGCAATTTTATTACACCCCAACTTTTGCGCGTGGGCATAAAGAAAACCCCGGCGCATCCTAGCGCAGAGGTAACAAGGGGAACGGTCTGTTTTAACCACCGTCTCAAATATATTAGATTCAAAAATGGAAATAGGAATCTGGAGAGTTGAAGCATTGGCAATGATTTTCTGGCGATTAATTTCATTATACCCCGGATCCATTACAATAAATTTCAGCTCAAAAGGAAAAAGACTATACCGCTTAATAGCCTGCATAAGCTTAGCCAAAAGCATAGAATCCTTTCCCCCTGATATACATACAGCAATATGATCTCCTTCACTGATAAGCTCATAACGTTTAAGCCCCTCAATAAAAGGCCGCCAGATACTTTTGCGAAACTTTTTACTGATACTCCGCTCGATACTTTCCAAAGCAGTAAGTGATTTCATTAACTTTCATCCTTTGCAGGCAGAACACTTGTATTACTTTTACTGTGTCAATTTGCAGTACACTCTTTCGAACTCACGTACAAAAATATCCAACTCCTCCAGAGTAGTCATATGGCTTAAACTTACCCTCCAGGAGTTAAGGGCGTTTTGCTTATCCCGGCTCACTGCCATAACCGGACGAGACGGGGCGTTATCTGTAGAGCACGCGGATTTTACAGAAGCACAAATACCCTGTTTATCCAGCGCCTCCACAAACCGGGTGCCCTTCACTCCTTTTACGCTAAGGTTCAATATATATGGGCTACCATCATGTGGGCTGTTGATTCGCACCAATGGATACGCATTAAAGGCATTTAGCAAGTATTCCCGTAAAGCAACAACGCTTTTGTGCCAACAAGACTGCTTTTTAAGTGACACTTCCAAAGCCACAAGACAAGAAGCAGCAAGACCCACAGCAGGAGTACCGCTACGGTAAATTGATGTACTTGCACCACCATGAACTAAAGGCTCAAGCACAACCCCTTCCCTCTTCACCAACACCCCACTGCCGCAAATTCCATAAAACTTATGAGAAGAAAAACTCAAAGTAGACGCTCCAGCCATGGAAACATGTATCTTTCCCATGGCTTGAGCCGCGTCTATATGCAAATGGCAACTTGGATGCCTTGCAATTATTTCTGATATTTCAGCCAAGGGCTGTATAACCCCTAGTTCACTATCTACAGCACTAACGCATACTAGCACCGTATCCGGACGAATAGCCTTATCTAGATATTCTAAGTCAATCTTACCATCAGGCATAATCCTAAGAAGCTCAATTTCATAACCTTCATCCTGCAAAAAAGCCAAAGCACCGCTTACAGACGGATGCTCCAGGGGCGTAGATAATATATGCCTGCCCTTATAGCTATAAGCCCGTGCAATGCCTTTAATAGCCAGATTATTAGCCTCGCTGGCCCCGGAGGTAAAAATAATTTCAGAAGACTGTACCTGCAAAAAATCTGCCATATCCCCAGTTATACGAGATAACTCATCCTTTGCCATCTGTCCGGCAGTATGTTTAGACATCGGGTTTCCAATGTACCTATTCTCAGCCTGGATAAGGGCATCAAGTGCAGCCTTAGAAACCGGAGAATGAGACGCATAGTCAAGATAAACCATTTATCTTACTGCAAATGAAAACTCCGTATAGGACTGTTGTGGTCTGTCTGGTGTTACCAAAGGAGAAGGAAACTCAGGCTTATTTACACAGTCAGGGAATAGCTGCGTCTCAAGACAAAGAGCACTATGTTTCTGGTAATTCACACCTTTGCCCGTTACCGTTCCATCTAAGAAATTCCCAGTATAAAACTGCAATCCTGGACTATCGGTTCTAACAGTCATTTCAATCCCACTCACAGGTGAATACACTACAGCACAAACCCCAGGCCCTTCAAGGGCATAGTTATGGTCATAGCCTACCCCAGTTGCCTCAATATCCTGGCCGATAGTCTTGGCTTTTCGGAAATCAAAAGGTGTTCCATCAACACCAATAAGTTCCCCTGTAGGGATTAAAGCGTCGTCAACTGCGGTAATTTTATCTGAAAAGACTTGCATCTCATGGCCATATATATCCTTAGCATCATAACCTTCCAGATTAAAGTAACTATGATTTGTCATATTACAAACGGTTTTCGTATCTGCCTCAGCTCTATAGTCAATGCGCAAAGTATTGTCATCTTTGAGGGTGTAAACACAATAGGCCACAAGCTTGCCGGGATACCCACTATCCCCATCAAGACTTACATAAGAAAGTGATATTTTATTGGTTGCAACTTCCTCCACTGTCCATAGCTTCTTGTCAAAACCATTGCTTCCACCATGAAGATGATGCAATCCATCATTGGCTTCCATAGCATATTCCTTGCCATCCAATGAAAACTTTGCATATCCAATACGGTTGGCAACACGCCCGCATATCACACCAAAGAATGGATGTGCCTTTGTATAGTCTTTAGCGCTGTCCAGGCCATGAACGATATCCAGCAGATTCCCATCTTTTTTGGGTACGCGAAGAGATATAATCGCACACCCCAGATTGGTGACAGTCATGGTCATGCCGTTTTTGTTAGCCAGTTCAAATGTCTTGATACTCATCAGTAAACCCCTCTCAAATAGTATTGCAGGAATTATATGTCTACAAATAACAACTGTCTATACTTCTCCATCCCAAAGGTCACGCCAACTCTCCGCACCTTCCCATAAAAATACTTGCCCTTTAATCAATCGACATTTCTTATCCGCCGCCGCAATTTGCTCCATTTCTTCATCAGTCAACGGATCTTCATTTATACAAATTAAATTATTAATATATTTCTCCTCCTTTACTGAAAACGGAATGGGAATCTGCCCCCGCTGTACTGCCCATTTTAAACACACAATAGCCGGATGAACACCATGAGCCTCTGCAATTGTCACAATCTCAGGCATCTCTATAGCTGAAACGTCAGATTCATCCTTATCCCGTTCAGGACGATTAGGTGATCCAATAGGGCAAAACCCAATAGGCTGAATAGACTTATGGACACAATAATCAAAAAGCTCCGGCTGTTGAAAAGCCGGATGCAATTCCATTTCAATTGCAGCAGGCCTAATACGGCACAGAGGAAGCACCTCTTCCAGTTTTGCAATAGTCATATTAGACATCCCCAAGGATCTGACCAGCCCCATATACATAAGCCGTTCCATCTGACGCCAGACAGCCATAAACTCATCTTTATCAAAAGGTCTGGAATCTGGATTACGGGCATCACCATCACAACCAGGGGCATGATAATTAGGAAATGGCCAATGGACAAAGTACATATCAATATAATCCAACCTCAAGTCCCTAAGTGACTTGGCGCAGGATAAAAGCACATCCCCTCGTCCATGCATATCATTCCACACCTTAGAGGTAACGAACAACTCATCACGAGTAACAATTCCTTCAGTCAGAGCCTTTTCAAAAACTTCCCCGATTTTATCCTCATTGCCATAAATAGCGGCACAATCAATAAGCCGATATCCCGCCCCAATAGCGCCATACACAGCCGCGGCCACCTCATCTGGGGTAACATGGTCACTCCCAAAGGTTCCCATCCCTATAAGAGGAATTTCCATATTATTGAATAATTTCCGGGTCGTCATAACCCCTCGCCTCCAATTGCATATTTACATTACTCTACAGTGCTCAAAATACATAATTCTAACAATACGGCAAAGTCGCTATTATAATGAAATCAATCCGCTATAATATGAAGTCAGTCTAATATGCCCCGGGTAAAACCGTCAACCCTTGACATATTTTTTAAGCACTATATAATACCCCTTGCGGCTGGGGCTGATGATGATTGGGTTTGGTCGCAGATAGGGGTATAGTTCAGTTGGTAGAACGTCGGTCTCCAAAACCGGATGTCGTGGGTTCAAGTCCTACTGCCCCTGAATATAAAAAGGTTGGATTTGCTGAGTATTCTCAGTCAATCCAACCTTTTTAATTATATTACATTTTCATTCCATTGGTTTTATCTATAATAAGAGCTGGAAAAAATGGTTATAAACATTCTTTATGTTAGGTTCAGCAGTGACTTCTGCTATCATGGATAGCAGTAATTATTATGTGTGTACCAGGTTCTTAAGCAGCGCTGGTGCGGAATCGTAGTCAAGAAAGGAGCATGATTACTCATCATGGAAAAACGCAATTGGACAGTACTAATTGTTGGCGGTGCTTCTGGCATAGGGAAATCAACAATAGCATATGAACTAGCAAGGCATTTCGGTATTAATGTTCTTGAATTTGATGATATACAGCGCACTGTAAAGTCTGTGGTAGACAAGACAGATGCAACAAAAGCTATGTTCCCCGCTATTAACGATGTGAACGGGCACAATTGGATGAACCTAGGTGTCGAATGGAATGTACAATGGTTGAAGGATGTCAGCAGGGAAATGTCAGAGTTTTTGGTTGAGCTAGTGGAAAGACATGTAGATGAGAATATCCCTTTTATTATAGAAGGTGACTTTATACTACCAGAACTGGTAAAGCCTATGATTAGCTCAAAGGTTAAAGCGTTATTTATACAAGAAAACGATATAAATCAAATTATTAGCAATTACCAGGCGCGTGAGGGTGGAGAAAAACAAACTTTCCGGGCAGAGATATGCATTTCTTACAATAATTGGATAAAAAAATCCTGTGAAGATATGAGAATAGATATGCTTGAATCAAGACCGTGGGATAGTGTTTTAGAACGAGCGGTTGAAATATTGAGAAAATAAAAAACACAGGTCTCCCTTTTTATGGGGAGCCTGTGTTTTTTAACATGCGAGTATCGGGACGTTACTGGAATAATTCTACGCCTTTGCGACTTTTGCACCCTTTGATCTATTGCATTTCCAGCACAAGCACTGAAGGTTCTCCTCAACAGACATTCCACCTTTAGATATTGGTATGATATGGTCAATTTCTAGGAGCAATGTTGGTTCCTGCTTTATGCTAACTTTACATATTTTACAAGCATACTTGTCTCGCGATTTAATTTTCTCTCTAAAATCCGCAGTCATAATCATTCTTTGATACTGCGCTGACTTTTTGTACTTTATCTTATCGTCCAACCAAACGACGAGCTTTTGTAGTTGAGGTGACGACAGTTCAAGAGTGTATCGTAGGCCACTGTTTCCTCCAGAACTCGTATACTGGAATATGTATCTTGGGTAAATTACAGACTTCAAGTCTAGGTCAACCAAGCCTAGCTTTTTATATAACGACTTCTTAAATGACCTGATTAAAAATGGCAAGTCGTTTTTAATTTTATCGAACAAATCATTCCTTTTCTCCTGAAGCAGATGTCTTGATTCGGCGTAGGACTCAAAGTTTCCCAACATCTCGTTGGCGGAGTTGCGACTGTCTTCGCTAATATCTACATTAAAGTATTTACATAGATACTTGAACCCGTCGAGTTGTGCGCTGCTAACTACTGAACGAGAGCAGTGGTATATGTAGTTGTGGTTTTGTCTGCTGAAAAGCCCAGAGTGTTGATAGTTCCATCTGCTAGTGTTTGCGGTCTCTCCTACGAAGTCTTGCTTTGTTTGACCGCCCAAAATATTAAGGCTGAGTTGGTCGGCATATATGTTTAGGTCGTTGAATTCGGAAATCAGGTCTTTTACGCCTTTCTGGATACGAATAAACGCCTTAGACCTAAAGTAAGCAGCACGATAAAGCAGAATCATCACAACTGTTACTAAGACTGCCGCCCCAGCGATTCCGACACCGATTAAAATGCTTGGTACGTATTGCTCTATTGTGCTAGTATCAATTTCTGCTAACCAAAGTAAAGCAAAAACTAAAGCTCCAATTAACACTCCAGTTGTAATGATTACGATACTTATAGCTAAAGCAGTGTTTGATTGTTCACCCCTCCCATGCCTCCGCTGGGTGTCAGAGTCAGCCATAAGGGACACAATTGCACGAACTGTCGATTTTTTCATATGCTTTATTATACCATGTATGTGATATAATCCCTATAAGCGTGGAGGCTATTCCGACTCAAGGAAAAGCTCGATAGAGCTGGCAAGCACAGAAAACTCATCATAAGATTCTGTGAACACAGCCTCTACTCCCCGCCATAGTGAATGATTTGCGTGTGAAGCCATAGAATCAAACGGTTTTTGGTATTCCCACCCCAGTTTGTCGCCGTCTATCCATAAGTTCCGAAATAGGATTTTAAGAAGACGGCGTTTTTCTTCTATTTCAGAACTTTCCGCAAACCTTTGGGGTAGATTGCGCACTAGCCGCATTATGGCAATAGCGTTCTTATACCAATCACTGCTTGCTTCGTCCAGCGATAATAGCCTTTTCTCCAGTCTACTTTTCTGGTGGTCGTATTCGTTGCGCTTGGCTTTATACTCGTCTTTTTCAATATCACCGTCCATATAGACATCAAACAGTCGCCCAGTTCGGGCGTTGATTTTCGCTAACTCGGTGTTGAATCGTGTCGTGAGCGTAGCTTTGGTAGCGGCCTGGTCTTTTTCTGCGAGCCCTAGAGCGTTCATAACCGCATCATATTGCTCTCTGGTAGGGTGGATGGCGGTTACAGCTTCCTGTAGCTGACGTGTGATTTCTTCTTCACGAAACCAAGAAGCACCATGCTTGCCTTTGTGCTGTGTGCAGTGGTAGTAGATGTAGCCTTTGGCTTGCTCGGGCGTAATACGGCAGCCGCAGTCTTTGCAGACAAACAGCCCACGATATAGATAAGGGAGACCAGCATACTTAAACGCTGGCTTATTATACCTTGAGGCAACCTTTCGAACGGCATCATATAATTCCTCACTCATGATCGTCTTATATACGTGTGGGTAAAGTTTGCCTTTCAAGCGCATCCTACCTATGTAGAACGGGTTTTTGAGGACTTTGTATAGCTGACCTTGCGACATCTTCACACCATAGGTCTCAAGCAGCCACGGGCGGAGTTTTTGCATAGACGTAGCACCCGAAGCGTAGCGTGTGTATAGTGCCACCACGATCGGAGCATTCTCGTCTGGCTGAATCCAAGCCTTTTTGTCTTTGGTGATGTTTTTGTAACCAAAAGGGGCTTTGCCCAGCCATTCGCCATTGCGGAGTTTTTCTTCTTGTCCACGGCGAACGTTGTCGCTTAATTGGGTGACATAGCTTTTAGCAAACATCACACCCATATCCCAGCGGAGAATATCGGCACTGTTAGAGGTTTGGTGAATAATCAGGTTCTCACGCATAAAGTGAAGCTCCAGCTTACCGCTCTTTCGTAGCTCGTCCAGCAACACCGACTCACGAAAGCCACGCTGAAGCCTATCCACAGTGTCCACCACTAAAGCAATCGTCTCCTTGGCACTTTTAATCTGGCTGATAATTTCGCTAAACTTGATGCGATTGGCTTTGCTGGAGGACTCGGTTAGGGGATAGATGTCTAGCACGTCCATATTTTGGCGTGCGGTGTATTCCTTGGCACGTCTTGTTTGCGCTGGGATGGAATTATTTTCCTCTTGGTCTTTGCTTGAAACCCTAGCCAGAATAATGGCTTTCATTGCCCTCCTTTCGTTGTGATTTGACTTCCGATTTATGTAGCCACTGAATAAGTTCGACAAACCGCCGTAGCTCTTCGGCTTTCAGTGGTGATTTTGTTAGGCTGTTTGCATCATTTACCTCTTTCGTTAATTTATTACACTCACACCATACACGGCTCGTTTAGCACAGTCAAGGGTCATTTGCAATTTTGCGTTATTTTCTTCCATGTGGTCGAAAATATAAGCATAAGCCCAGACTTTTTTACTGCGTCATACGTAGCCGAAAATAGCCCTTTGACCCCAATTTTACTATGTCCAATCGCTCCAAAAGTCATTTGCTTTTGTTCTTTGACCCCTGTAAAGAGCCTGCTATAACGTGTATGGGTGGAGCGCAACTTATTTCTTGCCGTAGGAATAAATGCATGATTGCATTTATAAAGCATTTGCTGTATAATCGAATGTAAGAGAAAGGAGCTGATTGAATATGGCAACCAGAACAGTAGCGGATAAAGCAATCACTGTTAGAGTAGATGGCGCGACTAAGGAGCAAGCCGAGAGAATGCTTGATGAGATGGGTATAAATATGACCACCTTCTTCAACTCAAGTCTCAAAGCTCTAGTTCGTGAGCGAAGAATCCCGTTTGATATGGTGACTCAGGAATACTTGGAAGACCAAGCAATCTTAAAGAAGCTGGCTGAAGTTGAGAACGACCCAGATACTAGGTGGTTGACTCGAGACGAAGTGTTCGGCCCAATCAGGGAACGGTTCGGCTATGAAGTATAAGGTGATACTCTCTTCATACGCTAATCGGGACTTAGCAAGACTTGCTAATATCCTCGAGCCTCACCCCAACAAAGCCAAACGGCTTTTCAAGGAGATTGAGCATAAGCTAGACTTACTCGAAGATACCCCGCTTATGTGTCAAGAATACCCAGCTAACCCGAAATATCGCCGTATGAACCTTGAGGGTCACGCCCTATTTTATACGGTTGACGAGGCGAAGCGAGAGATTAACATCTACCGAGTTATCTACGCCAAGCGAGACATTGAAAGACTGCTCAGCGAATAGGTAGACAACCACCCACTACGGCAAGACGAGAATAGCCCCTTAACTGGGGCTTTCTCCGTATTCGTTAGAGTGTGGGTGACGGGATTCCGCAACCCACACCCTGACGGCTCCCGCCCGCGCCAACGTGGAAACTTACAATGAGAAAACATAGTAAGGAGTCATTTCCCTAATTGCGTTTACTTCGTGATAAACACTGGGGTTTCGGGTATCTTCTGGACAGCGCGAACGGTCAGGCGAACAGACACCCGACAATAGAGGTCATACTACATTTTTTGGATATGTAAATTGCTAACGGCAAACAAAAACCAGCTCCATGATTTACCATGTGCTGGTTTAAGTAAGACCACTTATCTGCCCGAGGCCGGACTCGAACCGGCACGAATTTGCATTCGAGGGATTTTAAGTCCCTTGCGTCTACCAATTCCGCCACTCGGGCATTCACTTGCAGGGGGTATTATAGATTCGCTCCTTAGTGGGTGTCAAGTTAATATTATTTTGCACCCATCGTTATAATAATAACCTGAGGCCGCGCAAAAACCCTTGGCACATATCCCCCTATTCCCCTGCTTACATATACAGGCGTACCACTACGGCTTTCTGCCCATCCATATCTAAACCTCTGGTTATAACTAGTTATAGAGCCGCGAACCAGGTATGGTGCCCATAGGCCAAAAAAAGTAATCTGACCGCCGTGGGTATGACCCGCTAAAAATAAATCTATATGTGTGGTGTCTTGATGCATGGCAACATCCGGATTGTGAGACAGCAATAGTACAAAATCATCCCCTGCACCTTCTATAGAAGTGGCGATACATGGCCGATTATTCCAAAGATCTTTTACTCCAGCTAAGAAAAACCCTTCACGGATTTGCTGACCGGTATTAAAAAGGGGGGTCATCCCATAGGCTTCCATGGCTGCGAACAGGCGTATATAGTTATCATGATTACCTTCAACGCCATAAATACCGTCCGTGGTTTGAGTTCCAGACAGGATCGCCACCTGCTCACGATAGCGGATACCATGGCCTAAAGACATGTAATCACCACCAAGCAACAATAAATCTATGTTGCGAGCGTTTAACTCCTCAACTACCCTTTCGAGGCGTCTATTTGATATCATATGGGTATCTGTGATAAATGCAATACGGTAGCCCTCTAATTCTTCAGGCCACCTTGAGGATACGAACTCAATTTCCTTATATTGTATTATTCTATCAAGTGTCAAGGCATGGATAATATGTATGACCACTATTATGCATCCTAAGATAAATAGATATCTTATTGTTTTCTTAATAATTTTCATTGACTCACCCTGTTTGATTATAATATAAATGCTATTATTAAAACAATGTACAAAGGAGGTACCATCATGTTACAAATGACCCTTGTCGGCCCCAAGACCATCATCCCAGGGGATGCACCTATTCCTGTTGCGGCTCCCGGCCAAGTTGTTATAAACATTGTTCGTACAGGAATCTGCGGCTCAGATATCCATGCGTATTATGACAAGCACCCTTTTGTTTCTTTGCCTGTAATTCCAGGGCACGAGTTCTCCGGTACTATTTCTGAGATTGGCCAGGGAGTTACAGGCTTTTCGGTTGGGGATAAAGTAACAGTTATGCCACAGCTTTTTTGCGGCCAATGTCGCAATTGTAAAATGGGACGATATAATATTTGCATAAATCTTAAAGTAATAGGATGTCAATCTCCTGGTTCTGCCCAGGAAAAGTTAGCGGTTGACGCGAGCCTTGTCTTAAAACTTCCTAACAGCATGACCTTCGACCAAGGGGCAATGCTGGAGCCTGTAGCTGTAGGTGTCCATGCATGCCGCCGAGTCGGTGGGGTACAGGGAAAGCGGGTAGTCGTGCAAGGTGCGGGAACCATTGGCAACTTAGCCGCCCAAGCAGCAAAAGCTATGGGTGCTGAATCCGTAATAATCACAGACCTAAGCACTCCTCGTCTAAAGCTGGCAAAAAGCTGCGGAATAGATCACACAGTGAATATAGCAAATCAAGACCTGTCAGAAGAAATAGCAAAATTATGGGGCCCTGACGGTGCGGATGTAATAATCGAATGTGTAGGCATAACCCAAACCATAGAGCAAGCTATAAACATTGCCCGAAAAGGCACAGATATAATAGTAGCCGGTGTTTTTGGGGATATGACCACAGTCAGCATGGGGCTGGTTCAAGACAAAGAGCTTAACTTAATCGGCACCCTTATGTATGTAAAAGAAGATTGGGAAGATACCATTCGATTTGTAAGTGAGGGCAAAATAAAAGTCGACCCACTAATGAGTGCGCATTTCCCTCTTGCACAGCTTGCTAACGCTTTTGTCTATATAGAAAACAACCCAGACACAGCTCTAAAGGTGTTGATTGACGGATGAAGATATGGACAATGGGGGAAATCCTAGTAGAAATTATGCGCCCTAAACCTAATATGCCTCTTGATAAAACAGGGGTTTTTATGGGACCGTATCCTTCCGGTGCTCCGGCAATTTTTATAGATACAGTTGCAAGACTAGGGCATCAGGCTGGGATAATCGGATGTGTAGGCAATGATGATTTTGGCAGCAATTGCTTGACTCGCTTAGAAAAAGACGGCGTTGATACATCTATGATAAAAGTTGTAAAAAATGGCTCAACCGCAGCAGCTTTTGTGACTTACAATGATATCGGGGAGCGCTCCTTTATTTTTCATATAAATAATACCCCGGCTGTTACCGCAAAATGTCCCAATATTGAATATCTTTCCTTTCCGACACCAGAATACTTTCATATCATGGGTTGCTCTTTAATGGCAGATGATAACTTATATCAGGAGATTATCAACACTACCAAGATGTTACTTCGGGCAGGAGTAAAAATTAGCTTTGACCCCAATATTCGCCCAGAATTGCTCAAGGGGCGCAACTTAGTCAAGATGTTAGCGCCGATTATACACAACTGCTCGGTATTGCTGCCAGGTTATGAAGAGCTTTTGGCAATATCATCAAAACCGGATATGGAGTCTGCTGTAGCCACTCTTTTTGAAAACCCTGTGCTGGAAATAATCGCTGTAAAGCTAGGGAGCAAGGGATGCAGGATATTCACTAGAGATGAAGATTTCTCCTTGGGTGTCTACCCTATAACCCCGATTGACCCAACAGGTGCTGGAGACTGCTTTGATGCCGGTTTTCTATGCGGGTTAATGGATGGCCTTTCTTTAGAAGAGACTGCAAAGCAAGCCTCTGCCGCAGCCGCCCTAAACACCGCTGCCTTTGGCCCAATGGAAGGGAATATTTCTCCTAAAACCATAAAAGAATTTATGGCAACAAATGCAAATCTCACAGACCCTACACAATAGGCACATAATGCGAGCTTTTACCCATAAAAACAAATCAATTTGAACCTTTGGAGGCGATACAATGGTAAAAAAGGCCATATCAGCAGAAGGGTTACTTTTTATTGTTTGCTTTTTTGCCTTTTTTGGCATAATCGGTAACGTCATGGGCGGCACCAATATGCTTAATACCATTATCAATACCTCCTACGCCCTACTCACTGAAACTGTGTTTTATATTATGGCTGTGGCAATAATTGCCGGAGCCATATCCGAGCTATTTATGGAGTTTGGTGTAGTATCCATTGCCAACAAACTGCTGTCCCGTGCGGTCCGTGTTGTATACGGTATGCCTGGGGCTTCCGTTGTTGGCATTTTTACTACCTACCTTTCTGATAACCCCGCAATCCTTACTCTCACAGATAACGAAGGATATCAGGCCTATTTCAAAAAATACCAGATCCCGGCTCTAACCAACCTGGGTACCGCCTTTGGCATGGGGCTTATTCTCACTGCATTTGTTGCTGGGATTACCGGGCCAGAAGGACAATCATTCTTTCTTCCTTTGGTAATCGGCAAAATAGGCGCATTAATTGGAAGTGTTGTAAGCGTAAGGCTAATGCTACGCCATACAGCCAAAGTATTCGGACGGACTGAAAACGCCATAGATGAAGTGGACACTCAATTTGATGTAATAAACTACCGTACTACCCGTGATGGCAGCGGATTTAACCGCCTTATGGAAGCGCTTCTTAGCGGGGGGCATAGAGGGGTAAAAATGGGACTTTCTATTGCCCCGGGAGTACTGATTATATGTACAGTCATACTAATACTAACCAACGGAGCCGGAGATTACGGCTTCACAGGCGGTGCATTTGAAGGAGTAGGCTTTATCCCCGCCGTTGGCGAAATGCTTGGGTTTATTATCCGTCCCTTATTTGGTTTTACTGATACAAGCGCCATTGCTGTTCCGCTTACAGCCCTAGGCTCTGCCGGAGCATCTATGGGGCTGGTTCCTGTTCTTATATCTGAAGGGGTTATTGGCAGGCGGGATGTTGCAGTTATTGTAGGTATGATTATGTGCTGGAGTGGGTTTATGAGTACTCACCTGGCTATGATGGAAAACTTAGGTTATCCTAAGCTGGCAGGTAAATCTATTTTATATCATACAATCGCCGGGGTCTCTGCTGGGGTTAGTGCTAATCTGTTGTTTCGGTTGGTTGAAATGCTGTTTTGAGGGGATGTGGGGATTTTTGTTCACCTCCCCACTCTCCAAAGAATACGATATTACATTGATAAACTCGGAGAGTGAATAAATGAGCGCAATAGGCGGCTTTATAAGCCATGGAAATAACTTGCAATTGGCATCAGTATGCGAAGCAATGCAGGCCTCACTTAAAAAACGAGGCTCTGACGAGCATGGTACATTCATTTCCCAAGATGTGTGCCTATTACATAGCTGTACCACCAGTTCGGTGGCAGGCCGCGGCCCTATAAGAGCAGTACTTGGCCAAAAAGTGTATGTCCTGGTATATGACGGGGAACTATACAATAAAGAGGAGTTATTAACGGAGCTACGAACCCTAGGTTACAGATTCCACGATACCTCCGACGGAGCCGTAGTGCTTCATGGATACATGGCTTGGGGAGAATCTTGTGTTGACAAATTTCTGGGAATGTATACCTTTGCAATATGGGATAGCCAACGATTGTTTATGGCTCGTGACAGGCTTGGGCTAAAACCACTATTTTACTCAGTAGGCCAGCATGGACTTGCCTTCGCTTCTGATATAAACACAGTACTATGCCACCCTAAAGTACAACCCATAATGGATCAAGAAGGAGTAGCGGACCTTTTCCTATTAGGCCCAGGCCGCACACCAGGCACAACCCTTTTTAGAGATATAAAAGAACTAAAACCAGGCCACTGGGCAACCTACTCCAAAGATGCTGGGCTAACCACCAGCTCGTATTGGAAGCTAAAGGCCAAGCCCCACAGGGAATCGCTGGAAGAAACCACCCAGACCATCTTGAAAATTTTAAAAGATTCAATTATCCGCCAAACAACGCCAGGAATGGGTGCCTTCTTATCCGGCGGACTAGACTCCAGCGCCCTAACCGCTCTTTCTAATTGCAAAGAAACATTCTCTGTAGACTATTTTGGCAATGACAAGTATTTTAATCAAACTGATTTCCAACCGGATGATGATAACGCATTTATAAAAGAAATGGTTCGAGCCATAGGAGCACGGCATAGCCGTGTTGTACTAGGCTCGGACGAGCTAGCCGATGCCCTTACCCCGGCAATGCACGCACGAGGCGTACCAGGTATGGCGGATGTGGACTCCGCGTTACTGCTTTTTTGCGAAAGAGTAAGAGAATCCGTTCCTGTAGCCATCTCAGGAGAAGGCGCTGACGAAATCTTTGGAGGCTACCCCTGGTATCAGGACGAAGAACGCCTGTTTTCCAAGATTTTTCCATGGTCCCAAAAAATAGAATACCGCAGCCAATTCGTACATCCAGATATACTGCGAAGTATAAATCCAGAATCCTATGTCAGCTCCCGCTACGAAAACACTATATCCGCCGCCGAAACCCTATACGACGACGATCCAAAGGAAAAGCGCATCCGCCAAATGTATTACCTAAACATTTACTGGTTTCTACAAAACCTAGCCACCCGCAACGAAACCATGAGCACAGCTGCCAAATTAATCGTACGCTCCCCATTCCTAGACCACCGCCTGGTGGAATATATGTACAATGTCCCCTGGAGCATGAAAAACCACAAAGATCGAGAAAAAGGCCTGTTAAGAGAAGCCCTAAAAGGTATTTTGCCCGAAAACGTATTGTGGCGCAAAAAAAGTCCCTTCCCCAAAACACATAACCCAGCATATATGAGCCGGGTAACGGATATGATAAAGGTAGTACTACAAGATAACCACGCACCTATTTTTAACATAGCATCAAAAGAAGCCATCACCAAGCTACTAACAGCTGAAACCACACTGCCATGGTACGGCCAATTAATGACTGTACCACAAACTATTGCCTACTTTTTGCAAATTAATACCTGGATGAAGGACTTTAACATAATCCTTAGTCTTTAGAGTTTGCGCAGCACGCCACACCCTATTGCGCCTTTAAAAGAATATGATAAAATAATGTAGAAAAATGTGGGAGGTAATATAGATGATTGATTTTAAGGAAGAAATTAGCAAGTACAAGCCTATCCGAACAGTTGACGAAGTAGAAGAAGCGGTGCGAGACGAAATTATGGATATTATGGATTTACTGCAATATATCTCGAATAAAGACAAATCAACCAAAACCCCTGAACTAGAACCTAAAGGGGCAAAGGATACTGCCGAATAAAACCAAACTGAATAAACACGGGAAAGAGTGACCATATGCAATGTCCCAACTGCGAAAAAGAATATAACGAAGGCAGCATCTGCCCAAACTGCAAAGTAGACCCAGTTCTCTATGCCGGTACAGTGCGCCTATCTGATAAATTATATAATAAAGGCCTGTCAAAACTTAACAACAGTGACCTAACCCAAGGAATTGAACTATTAAACCGAAGCGTATCTGTAAATAAGAACAACGTCCCAGCTCGCAACCTATTGGGACTTGCCTTATTCGAAATAGGCTATGTAGGCGAAGCCCTAAAGCACTGGGTGGTAAGCCAATCGTTGTTAAAAGAAAACAATCCGGCATCTCACTATGTAGAAGAAGCCAGAAAAAACAGCCGCGCCCTAGAAGACCTAAACGACGCAGCATTAAAATACAACCAGGCTCTAACATATCTAAAGCAAAAATCGGATGATCTAGCTATAATCCAACTAAAGCGTGCAGTAGAGCTTAACCCCAAGTTCGTAGACGCTCTAAACCTGCTAGCTCTATGTCACCTAATCCAAAACGACAGAGAAAAAGCCGCCGCTGCATCTGAACGGGTTCTTGCAATTGATATCCAAAACCCCGTAGCCCTAAACTACCTTTCGATTCTAACCCCGAACCGCGCCCGGACAGAACTCCGCAAACCCCAAGGCCGCATAACAGGGCGCAAAGAATCTGCTTCAGGATCCGGGAAGACAGCATCTTTCACCAGGCCCGTACCTGTAACCGAGAAAAAACAACGGTCCTTCCGCTTAGATATTATCCTAGCTTTTGTAATAGGTGCAGCCTGCTCTTTTGCAGTTGTATATGTTCTTCTCTTCCCAGCACTGCACAGACAAAACGAAAGCCAAATCCAGACATACCGCGACAGATTATCCGATGCCCGTGATGCCCGCGACGAAGATGCAAGGCAGCACGAAGCTACAATGGAAGAAATGAACAGTAACTTAGAAGAAATGCGCCAAAGCCTAGACGAATGGGAAGCACTTTACGATATACAAGACCGAATGATCCGCTTCCAGCATATAGAAAATCTATATAGAGACGGTCAACTGCTAGAGGCTATTAACAGACTAGACGAGCTAGATATGACAGACATGTCTTTGGAAATAGCTTCTAGAGCCGACGCAATAAGAGCCAGTGCCTACCCAGTACTAAGTACCCAGTTCATGAATGAAGGCATAGCAGCTTTCAACGCCAATGATTTCTATAAGGCCCTGGTAGACCTAGAGATGGCAGTACGCTTTATGACAGAAGATTCCCCTCGCCCTGCTGCCTTCCTTATGGCATTAGGCCGCCTGTACACCGAAGACGAAACCCGCCACGCCGAAGCCAGAGAGTTATTCGAAGAGCTACAAGCCCGATTCCCTAACCACATGCCCCTAACAAGAAATCAATATATAGCTCGTTTAACGGATTTAGATTAAGCAGACTTTCCTTTTTAAACTCCGTATCTGTTGTTGTAAGAAGTTAAATGACAAACAAGGAGGATATAAAATGAACAAATCAATCTTTGGTTTAAACGAAAATATTGTAGCCGCCCTTAGCTATGTACTCGGCCCACTATCCGGCTTATTTGTACTGGTTGCTGAAAGAGAGAACAAAAACGTACGTTTTCACGCCCTGCAATCCACGCTATGGTTCCTATTCCTATGGGTAGTGTACTGGGTAGTAGGTTTAATAACAGGCTTACCGCTTATCGGCTGGCTGTTAAGCATTGTAGTCTGGCCCGTAATGTGGGTATGGCGCTTGTTGTTTGTATCCAGCAAGATTTTCCTGATACTGCGTGCAGCTCTAGGGCATCAGTTTAAACTTCCTTATGTGGGAGATGTAGCGCTGAATCAAGTGAGTAAATAAAAATCACAAATCAAATCTTATGACAAAAACCGCACCCCTTATAGGCGGCTGACGTAAGAAAAGTTTTAAGATGTGGACGGCGTGGCGCAAGCTACGCCGTTTCTCTTTGCGATTCTTGCTTAGTTTTACTTTTGTTCCGTTGCGGATATTTCTATCCTGTCTACAAACTCACGCTTTATAAAGCGTTCATCAGACAGCTTGCCGGAAATATTATCTTCAGATAATTTTTGTCAAGGAGGTTTTGTGTCCAAAATATAAATATTTAAAATGACAATAATGTCGACAGATAAAAGAGATAATTGTTTCCTTAATGAAATTATTTTTCATCCAAAAACCAACGGCTTATTCGTTCAATATGATTACAAATTTCTTGCAATTTTTTCGTAAATTCATCTACGGTGTACTCTCTGACGTTTAATATTACACTCGCCAACTACATCATGCAAATCATATTTTGTTCGCTCCAAATATAAACGCTTAGAAAACCATGAAGAATACTCACTTAATACTCGTTCTATAGTTGATACATTTCGCAAAAATCTTAAAATATCTGAAAGAATATCATTTTGCAACCACCTAAATCTGGTAAAGCCCATTTGACTCAATAACAGCGGCTTTTCTCCAAACTCCATACGAAAATATAGGGATTCATATGATAGCTCGCTGCCATAAGTGTAATTCACTTTGCTAGTTCACGATATTATGAGTTTTCAACAAGTCACACTTCAAACTATACTTAGACAACATTGAACGCAATCTATTCAATGTGATTTCGCATCCAGATGGATAGTCGCATTTGTTTTTTGTATTGAGATGCATTCTTATATCATTGATAGTATCATTAAAGTATCAACGATATTGGAGCAAAATAATCATGACCGTTTACGGACAAAACAATACCACACATAAATTTATCGTGCTGGCTTGTTTTATAATAATCTATGTGCGGCACCTTGAAATGAAATTGCAATAGATATGTTATGTAACCCGCACTTATTAATAAAAATCTAATTGTTTGTCCATGCTTCTCCTGCACTTATAAAACGAGGGACGGTTACATAACCGCCCCTCTTAATTACGAGTCTCACTTAACGGTGGCGAAGCACCCGAATTACCCAGATAACTTTATTTGTTGTACCTTGCTGTACACTCATATTATATGCAATATTTCCGAAAAATCATCATGAATTTTTAAGCATAAGGCCGACATTAAAGCGCATAAAAAGGCCAAGGCGATGCAAGGCGGCACTGTGCTGGGGCTGTTAAGTATTGGGGGCTGGCAATTGAAGTGCGCCAGCCCACGAGTATTACCTTTTAAGTTTTGTGGAACGCTATGCTTGACCGTTTTCAGTTAAGCCTGTATCAGATTTATTACTAAACTTTTTGATGATAATAACAACCGCCACCGCGCCCAGTAATATCGAGCCGGGAGCTATGAATATATTATATGTTCCCGTGCCACCGGTTAGGGGCAGGTCAAACCATCTTATAAAGTTTATGTCGTAGTTGTTAAAGGGATGGATATCCACACTTAAAGATACCCAATCGTCAACGGGTCTGGGCATAACATCAAGGGCGTTTATAGGCGAAAACTCTCTGTGTCCGGCTCTATTACTGTTAAAGTTCACACCCCGCAGGTAAAGATTATGATAGGCCCTGTATGGGCCGGTGAGCCTGGTAAGTGGGTTGCCGTACTCAGCCGCTTCTGTAAAAATACCACCGCCACGCTGGGTAGCTGTGTTGTGGGCTATTTCTACGCCTGATGCGGCTGGGCTGGCTTGCATGCGCATTTCGCCGTCTTCGGCTACCCATACACCGCCGCCGAAGGTAGCGTGGTTATTGGTGATGTTTTTGTTGTATGTGCCTCGCAGGTTAAATGTACCCATTTGTATATGCATCCCACCGCCTGTTTCGGCCTCGTTATTATCAAGAGTGCCCCTGTACATATTGAAGCGGCCAGCTGCGCCTGCTATATGCACGCCGCCACCGGCTAATATAGTGCTGCCAGGGAGAATGGCGTATGTGTTATGGCTTATGTTACCGCCGCGCATGTTGAAATCGCCGCCAGTTATCATTACGCCGCCGCCGCGATGGGCGCGGTTGGCTTCAATGCTGCCAGCTTGAAGGGTAACCGCAGTGGTATCGCCTGTGACAAATACACCACCACCGCCTTGGTTGGCTGCTGTGCCTGTGGCTAGGTTGCCTTCTATGCGGCCGGTGCCAGGGGTTATTATTATAGTACCGTTATCGTCATATTCGCGGTCGCCCATAAAAAAGGCCCCGCCATCGCCTACGGATACACCGCCGCCATTTTGTACAGCCGTGTTTCCATATATCAATCCAGCTTCCATTTCAAATCTTGCGTCTGGTCCTACATTAACACCGCCGCCGTGCCGCGCTTGGTTATTACGGATTATTTTGGCTCCGCTTCCACTCATTATCAATAATGAGCCGCGCGGTATACCGCCGATATTTATTCCACCGCCGTCTAAGGCCGCGGTGTTGCCTTCCACTATACCTTCGTACATATTTATTGTGCCGCTTGCTACCATTATGCCGCCGCCCATTGCATTTGCGGTATTTCCATCTTCGTCATCTGGGCCGCCTATTACCCCACCATGCATAGTGAAAGTCGTGGGGGATATGGCTGAGGTATTGTTTCCTACAGCTACGCCACCGCCGTTGCGGGTGGTTGTGTTGGCCCTTATTGTGCCGTCATACATATACATTCTTCCATGCATAAGCCGCACGCCACCGCCGTCACTTTGGGGGCCTAGGGCCACATTGTACTGGATTAACCCGCCATTCATGGTAAATACGCTTGCATTGTCGTTTATACGTACACCGCCACCTGCTGTGCCTGTACCAGCGGGGGTGTCATCTCTTCCTGCGGTATTGCGGCTGATTATACCCTCATCCTCCATTGTAAACACTGCGCCGCCATTTACATGTACGCCGCCACCTGCTATTGCGGCGTGGTTCCCATGTGCCCGCGTGCCGCCGCCGATAGTCCCCGCATTAATGGTAAAAGCAGAGGGGGCAAAGCTTGCACCAGAACCGCTGCCGCCTGTGACATACACACCGCCGCCGCCTTGATGGGCTTGATCGCCTGTGGCTATGTTGCCTAATATCGTACCTATGGTTGGTGTGCCGTTAACGTTGCCTTTGGACATGGTAAATGTTGCGCCGCCGCCTACCCATGCACCGCCGCCAGTGGTGGCAGCATTGGCGTTAGGGTTAGCCCCGCCAGGTGCAAGGCCGTATGGCGCTTCACGGCCGATATACCCGCCAGTCATGGTAAATGTAGCAGTAGCATTATTTACAAACACTCCGCCGCCCCGCCCGTCGGCATTGGATGTGCCGGCAGCAGTATTACGGAATATATGCCCGCCGCGGATATAAAGCCTGCCGGCATTTACCATAATCCCCGCACCGTCTCTGCCAACCTGATTATCCCGGATTTCACCGCCAGTCATGATTACCACCCCGCCATCTTGGCGTATACCGCCCCCAAAAGGGACAAAGGGGTTGACTGGCCCAGAAGCGCCCCTGGGTGTGCTGTGGTTGCGGATGGTGCCGCCCTGGAAGTAGAAGCGTCCGCCGCCAACTCCTACTCCGCCGCCGCCAGCGCCGCCGTTGTTGGTCCTGTTATATGCGATTAGCACGTTATCTTTTACGGTTAAAATACCGCCGCTGCCTGTATGCTGGCGTATGCCGGCCGATATGCCTGCATCGTTGTTGGTTACGCGGGCACTACCGCTTAATGTAACATTGGCATGTGACGTATAAACGCCTGGGTATGGGTTCTGGACAGGCCCAGACATCCATATCCCACCACCATGCTGGGTGTTGTTTGTATCATTAAACATGATTGCGGCATCGCCGCTCATGTTAAAGGTTGCGCTAAGAACAATTACGCCCGCACCAGCACCTGAAGCTGCAAGGAATCGGTTGGCATATGTGAGATCGGGCCCGCCGATTACGCCGTCAGACATATTAAAAATTGCTGTACTGCTTAAATAGACAGCGGGTAATACTCCAGTGTGAGCGCTGGCCACATGTACTCCAGCACCGCCAGATGTGCCAGACTGGGGCGTACTGGTGTTGCGGGAAATCCTGCCGCCAGTCATGGTAAAGATGGTGGGACTATTGGCTGGAGAGCCATAGCCCAAAACCATTACGCCGCCGCCTCCTCCAGTTTGCGCATTATTCCACTGGGCGGCGGTAAGACGTGCCTCTGCATGATTGCTATCGATAACGGCTGTGCCCGACAAGTTAAGATGTGCGCCAGCTGCAACCATTACGCCGCCGCCTTGGTCTGCCGTGTTTTTATCTACGCTGCCAGCACTGAAGTTAAAAGTGGAGTTTGCACCCACAACATATACTCCGCCTCCGCCGTGATTGGGGTTGCCTGCGCCTACGGGGCCAGTGCCAGTGGCGGTGTTGCCTATTACTTGGCCTACGCCTGGAGATATTACGTTGCCAGAGTTGTCCAGGCGATCTTCCATATAAAACCTTGCGCCACCGCCGACCCATACCCCGCCGCCACGCAGGGCGCGATTACTGTGGGCGGGATTTGGGTCGCCTATTGTACCGCCAGTCATGGTAAATATCCCGTTTTGGCCCCTGACCCAAACCCCGCCGCCTTCCGGTATGACACCGCTTGTCACACCAGCGGCATCCCTGTTGGCATAGCGGTTATTGTAAATTGCGCCGCTGTACATGGTAACTGTAGCATTATCATTCCTAACCCCGCCGCCGCTAAGTACTGCTGTATTACCGCGGATTATGCCTCCGTCTATGATAAGATGCGCCCGGTCATATAAAGATACCCCGCCACCGCTGGTTCCCGATGAATTGTCCTCTACAATAGAACTTGGGTTAAGAGTAAGTGTCACCACCATATTCGGGTCGCCGCTGCGCTCTCTTAGGGCTATGCCCCCGCCATATGTGTTTGCACTGTTATTGCGGACTATGCCGCTGTTCATAATAAGGGATGCGCCAAAATTAAAGGTGACAACATCACGCACAAAGGAATCGTTTTCGATATATATTCCGCCGCCTATCCCGTTTGTGTGGTTGCCTTGGACAATGAAGTTAGATCCGATGGCTATGTCAACCTGCGTCCCATAGTTCACGCGTAAAACGCTGACATTTTGCCCCAAAGGGCCCACACTGCTCATATATATGCCGCCGCCCTCGATAAGGCTGTAATTACCCGAAACTACCTTTGGGGCGTCACCGGATATATGCACGCTGCCGCCGCCAAGTACGGAAAGTCCGCCTCCACGTGGGGTAACAATCTCCCCAGCTTGGTTTCTGCCATTGTCTATAATAGACCCACCGGTCCATATAAATGTGGAATCTTCTACTATTTCCACGCCGCCGCCGCGCCGCGCGGCATAGTTGTTGCGTATAGTACCGCCGTGCATGTAGAAATAACCGTCAACGCCGACCCTAACCCCGCCTCCATCCATGCCGGCAAAGCTATCGTGTATAGAGCCGCCATGCATGGTGAAAACAGCCTCCCCCAGAGCTGGGTTTCGTGGGTTGGTGGGATGGCTACGGTTTTCAATATTACCTATAACAAAGGATCCTCCGGTCCCTGTTGCTCTATTCCCATAAACCTGCGAGGGTGCCCACATTTCCACCCACAGTCCAGGTGTCCCGCTTCCATGAATCGCCCCTCCAACTCCAACAGCCCCCAGCGGAGAGTTAGCATGAGTATTTCTGATGATGGCATTTCTTAAATAGATGCGGCTGTTTCGGCCCGCCCCTATGGCGCCGCCACTCCCTTGTCTGCTATTTTCTATCACAGAGCCGCCGGTCATATAAAGGGTTGCCCCCCATGGTGTAGCCGGCGGGGTGCCGCCACCGGCATGCATCACTACACCGCCGCCGACACCGGCTGAAAAAGGTGTAGATCTTGTTAAAGTGATACGGTCCAGTGTTAACCTCGAACGAACAATTTCTAAATGCCTGTAGCCAGTATTGTAGGCGTTTGTTGCGTTGTTTTGAATAAGAGTAACATTGCCAGCAAGGCCGCTTACCAGAGTTATATTACGACCGTCGATAACAACAATAGACCCAACACCATCTGGTGCGGTTATTGTTGTGGCATTAATTGTTATTGTATATGTTACGGTATGGTATGGCGTGTTTGCAGGTGTTGTTGGTATATGTGGTGCGTTTATTGCCGCCTGCAGTGCAAGCCATGTTGCGCCTGCGGGTAACGAAGTTACGGGCATTATGCCATACTGGTTGGGAGTGGGCTCCGGATGCAAAACAGTACCGCCCTCTACCCGTTCCAACATGCCTACGGACTCGAAAAATTCGAAGTCATAGTATGGGGAAATCGGGCTATAGCCATCATAACTGGGGGCATAGCCAATATAACCATAGTCCTCATACCCATCCGCCAAGTAACTATAATCGCCTTGTGGATAAGGGTAGTAAGGGCTATATCCGTAATATGCGCTATCTGTACTGTAGGGGTAGTAACCATGCTCTATGTAATCATATTCACCATAGTAACTCTGTAAAGCCGGGTACCCATACCCTGCATCGTAGCCGTCAAACGCAAACACGGCAATTACGGCAAAAATCATTAGTACGCAAAACATTATCAGCATCCGCTTCCAGCTTGTGACTGCTGGTTTTTTAAACTTGCTGTCGACTTTGTTACACTTCATAAAACTACTCCTCACTAAATTATGTGCTTGCTTAAAACAACAATGGCGGGGTCATACCTTACAAAACAAGATCGAGGAGAAAGAAACCCTCCAAATAAGAAAATCTTCATTATTTGATAAGGATATGGGGGGGGGGGGACATTCCATAGAATCACGTCCCCCAAAAGTGATAGTCTCCTTGAAATCAGCAATCCGCACTGCTGACCAACCGTTAAAATATTTGAATATTTGGTTTTTGTAATTACTGCTCTTTGAATACGGGCAAAAATTATCGCGTAATTATAGACACTGACTATCAAATTTGCAACTGAAATTTATTACATTTTCGTTAAGTTGCTTACTGTTATGCGCCCCTACTCGAATTGCCGGACAGCAATGTCTACGATAAAATGGAGAGGAAATCATAGCCGAAACAGTGAAGACGGTCTTGCGGCCACACATTTCGCTCCAAACATTAATCTGTAAAGCATGGCGACTCTCCGGAGATGTTTAAACTCGAACGCCTGTTAGGAGATGGCAGAATAGACGTGTATTCATACAAACAGCCTAGCGAAGGGCATGCGAAAGAGCTTAATTTTATCGAGCTTGGGTTTGATAAAAGAGAGGACAGCGATTATGCTAACGCTTTCTGACGGAAGCTAAAAGTGGCTTTTGGATGCAATAGATGCGACATATCCTGATGGGTATGGGTGGCTTGACGGGTTGTTATGTAATTAGGATGTGCATATCCCTTACAAGATATAAACATCACAATCTCCCAGTAGCGAAAAAAGGTCTAAATTTATCAAGACTAAGATACTGGTCTTGGTTTTCGCTTAGAAAAGGGGCTGAATAACTACAGGGTGGCCTAGTAAGATTCATATTTCTCATCCTCATCAAGAATAATTTAATTTCTTTATTATCACCCATTTGTTTTTGAGGATAAGCAAAAAGGCAGGGGCTCCTTGGCATCCTCTGTTCTTCCTTTGGTTCTTAACTTAATGACATTGGATTTTACACTCTTTACGTATAATATTTAGGACATGAAGCTTTGCATTTCCCAAAGAAGCTTAATCCACTACCGCAGTACTCACATAGGCCTCTGCGCTTTCGCTCTTCTTTTATAAATGGCGTGTATTTAAAACATCTGTTAAGTGCCTGATCTAGCAGCTCTGAAGATATATTGACGGTTTTAAGTTTTTGACAGCTACAGAATGCATCATCTCCCAAGTCTGAGACTTTACTTGGTATAGTTACACTTGTAAGGTTATCACAACTGCCAAATGCGCTAGAGCCAATCGTCTTAACCTTACTTGGTATTGTTATCTTTTTTAGGCTTTTGCAACCACAAAACGCACCATCACCTATGCTTGTGATGCTGCTGGGTAGAGTTACGCTTTTTAATCCTTCGCACGACAAAAATGTATCAGCAGAGATGGTTGTCATACTGCTAGGTATTACTACATCTGTAAGGTTTTTACATTTATAGAACGCCCAAACACCTATACTGACTAGTCCATTAGGGAAGTTTATTGCTTCTAGACTTGAACACTCTGTAAAAGCATACTCATCTATGCTTACAACTCCCTCCTGGAGGGATACCGATTTTAATGCAGTGCACTCTTTAAATGCATATTTTTCTATAGTTTTAACACTACCTGGGATTGTTATATTTTTAAGGCTTATACAATCGGTAAAAGCGTATGCGCCAATACTTTTAATACCACTTGGTATAACTATAGTTTCAATGCTTGTGCAATCACTAAAAATACCATTGCTTAGGTTTTCTAGATTTCTGGAGGCAGAAATATTTTTTAGTCTCTTACAATTGTGAAATGCATAGCTTCCTATACTGGTAACACTATCTGGTATAGATATACTATCTAAGCCAGCACAAGAATTAAAAGCATGATTTCCAATACTTGTGACACTACCCGGGATTATTACGTTCTTAAGATTAGTGCAAGCATAGAAAGCTGAATCACTGATATTTGTAACACTGCTTGGGATTACGACACTAGTGATAGGCAAGGATTTGAAAGCAGCTTCTCCAATTTCTATAACTGAACTGGGTATGACCACATCTCTTTCCTCACCAGAATACCTTTTTAATACACCCACTTCGATGGTAAAGCCCTTTAACTTATTCTCGTACACACTAGATGCAGTGCTTGATTTTGTTGCACTACTTGCGCGATAATGGCCAATGGCTTCTGCTACAATGAAAGCCTCGCCGCAGTAAGGGCATACGGCTGCTTTTTTGCTATCATCTACATTAATTGTACTTGCACATTCGATACATTTGGCTGAGGCTATCGACATTTAATCTACCTCCGTTGCTATTTCCTTTTCAATTACATCCCACACAACTTCCCTACCTTCCCATGATTCACTTGAAAAAGGTATGGGTGGAGCCTCTTCTCCCAATGCTTTACGAATTACCGCCAGGTGTTTTTGCACTTGGCTTTTTTTTATTTTGTCACTTTTGGTAGCTATTACAGTGAAAGATAAATTGTAGTGCTTACACCATTCGTGAATTTGGCGGTCATATACGCTGGGTTCATGACGGATATCCATAAGCAGAAAGATGTGCTTTAACTGAGGACGATTTTTTAGGTAGCTATCTACCATTTCACCCCATTTTGCGGATTCGGATTTGCTGACTTTGGCATAGCCGTAACCTGGCAGATCTACAAAGTAGAGCCTGTCTTCTACGTTAAAGAAGTTGATTGTACGTGTTTTTCCTGGATTTTGGCTGGTACGAGCCAGCTTTTTTCTATTTAGCATTGCATTTATAAGGGAGGATTTGCCTACGTTAGAGCGGCCCACAAAGGCTACTTCCGGCCAGCCGTTTTCTGGGAATTGGGCCGGTTTTACTGCTGTTGTTGTGTATTCCGCTTTTGTGATTTCTCTTACCGGCCCTGAAACCTTGGCGGTTCTTCCAGAGTGACTACTGATTGTCTGCATTTTCTACCTCACGCATTGCTTGCAATGTCTCTGACAAAAGTTCATCCAGGCTCCACCCCAGCATTTCTGCCCCTTTTGCAATTGTATCCCGGGAGCAGCCTGCGGCGAAACGCTTGTCTTTAAACTTCTTTTTAAGGCTGGATAACTCCATATCCAGGGTGCTTTTGGATGGGCGCATTAGGGCAGCGGCACCAATCAGGCCTGTAAGTTCGTCTACAGCGTACAACACCTTTTCCATTATGTGTTGTGGCTCATATGGGCTGCCAGTCATACCCCAGCCGTGGCTAAGGGCAGAGCGGACCATATCTTCCGGTACACCTTCAGCTTTTAACAGCTCTATGCCTTTGACACAGTGCTCTTCCGGATACTGCTCAAAATCTGTGTCATGGATTAAGCCGATTATACGCCAATATTCTTCCCTCTCTGGGTCAAGCTTCTTTGCAAAATACCCCATTGCACCGGATACAGCCTCAGCATGCTGGATATGGAATGGCTCTTTATTGTACTTGTGTAGAATCGCCTCTGCTGTTGAGAAATTAATCATAATAATCCTCCTATAACCTGACATTATTTTTTTGCATTATAAACCCAGTTGGGACAAACACGCAAACAGACAACGACCCAAGCACCTCGTATATCATAATGAAAATTTAAATGATTCGGAAGGATTATCAGTAAGCCATGATTTTAACAACTACGACAAACAATATAATGGCAATAGGCCAAGATAACGGATATAATAGCCGCGCTAGTTAAATTGCACGGCTATTTTTATTAAGTGAGGTCATATGAAAACCCAAATCAAAATGATTGTTACAGACCTAGACGGAACACTGCTACGGTCGGACAAAACCGTATCCGAACGCACCATGAAAACCCTAGCCCACTGCCGAGAGCAAGGTATAAAGATAATCTTCGCCACAGGCAGAACAGCCAGTTCGCTTTCCCTTGCCCCGATGCATCTTTTTGACGGCTATGCCACAGCCAACGGAGCCATTGCAAAAATCGGCGATATGCTTATATACAAAAGCCTTATCCCAAGTTTAGAGGCTCGTAAGCTACTCGTAGCCTGCCACAAGCGAGGCCTGCCCATGTCCTCTCAATATGGTGGCTATGATCATTCCAACTTCATTATGTCGGATGTATGGCCGGAAGTGACCCTTTTTGAAATCGTAGACTTTTCTACCCACGATAAGGACGCAGAAAAAATTATCACATATAACCTAAATCCAGATGATATAGAATTTATTAATAAGCATCTGCCCAACGATTCATATATGGTAATGGCTTTAGATGGGCTTGCGATGATAACCCATAAAGACGCGACAAAGTCCAAAGCCGTTGCCGCAGTGGCTGCACATTGGGGCATTAAAAAAGAAGAAATCGTGGCCTTTGGAGACGATTTAAATGATATTGACATGCTGGAATATGTAGGCACTGGCGTGGTTATGGGCAATGGACTTGATGCGGTGAAGGCAGTGGCAGATGATTCTTGTCCCAGTAATGATAATGATGGGGTTGCTTGCTGGATTGAGACTAATATCATCATCAAAACTCAGAAAGGGCAGCCCCTACTGCGGTAGCATAAATCGCATCTTCAGGCACATGAAATTTAATTGGATACATTTTTGACAAAGTATCAAGCACTTCCTTGGCCTGAGGTATCACGCTAAGCGACCCAATAAGCACCACATCTGAAATATTATCCCTAAGCGTTGCAAAAACCGCCATCATACCTACACTTTCGAATATCATATTAATAAGTCCGCGTACAATATCCGCAGGTGTGGCAGTATCTTTCAGGTTTCCAAAATTAGAAACGGTGGTATCATAAGGAAGGTTTCCGATTTTTGCACGGGTTATATCACCTAATTGCAAATCTACGGCGCTTAAATCTCCTTGGGCGGCAAGATCAGTAATACGGTCAAAGCTGCTGGCTCCGGCAAAACGTCCGGCAAGTTTTTGCAAAGTGCCTCCCCCTACCCCGCTTCCGCCAATATGGGAGATATCAGTCCCACAGGCTCGCACAAGGGCAGTACCTGTACCAACACTTACAATTATGGCAGAATCAAGCGTTGCCATTCTTAACCCGCCAAGACCTATTGCTAGAAACTCATCCACCCGTTTTGTGGGGATATCATACATACCATGTAAATAGCTGGAACCTACACCGGTCAGCACTATCTGGCGGATATCGCTTATTTTAAGACTGTGTTTGGCTGTAAATTTTCCAAAAGCACCAAAAGCCGAGGTTAACTGATCTTTAGCCTCGACTTGCATCATACCAACGCAGCGTTCCTTATCCTTAAAGCCTACAATTTTTGTAGTAGATCCTCCTACATCTATGCCTAGTACCATAGTTTAACTCATGCCTCCTTCGTCGGCGTCACAAAAAAGTTGGTGTGAAAACCCGCTACGCGGATGTTTCACACTTACCTCTTTAGCACGTTTAATGTTTTCTCTATTACAATCACCAGCGTTCCTACAATGGCGGCAACCAGCACTGCGGCTGTAATAGCCTCCGGCACACCATTGGCAGCAATAAGACCCCATATTGCAGCATAAATGGCATCTATCGGCGCAGGAGCAGCCAGTGCCGAGTTCCAAGAATCAGCGAAGAAAACATAAATAAAATGCATTACCAATAAGGTATTAGTCAAACTTCCAACTATCCCTGCAATGGCATAATTAGCTATAGCAAGCTTAGGGGGCAGTAACTTCCTTAAACCTACAAATACATACCAGGGTATAATCCCTACAAGTATCCTAGGCACAAATGCCACCAACAACGCCAACAAACTTCCATTGTCTGTGCCGGGCAAATTAATAAATGGGGAAAATATAAAAGAGGTAGCCCCTGGGTTATATGTGGCAAAAAGCATACTGGCAAGGCCAAACATAAAACCCAATAAAGCTCCATACTTAGGCCCCATCAGCAGCGCTCCGATAATAACGGGAATATGCAAAATTGTTGGACGTACAAAAGGCAATGGAAGAAACCCTATCCCCATAAACATTAAAAGAAAAATGATTGCCGTAAACATACCCGTTATTGCGATTAATTGCGTCTTATTCCACTCATACATATTTTTTCTCCCTTTATAGCGATTTCGGTTGAAATTGGACTCTAAATAAAATCATGTGCTTTATGCTTGGAATCTATACTGCGCCTTCTAAATATCTGCTTTTTTCTTTTTTTTGTCAATATTTTGATAATCCCACTCCATCTACAAAACGACAGGGGTATCCCTTACATAGGCTTAATATATCTGTTACAAATACGTAATGCTTTTGTTATCAATATCCACTACCATGTTTAGCTTAATAAGAGTATAATAGGCCACATTAACTATGATTAGTTTTATTGAAATGTTTATTTGCATTGAAAGGGGGTTGGCTTAATGGCTAACCAGTCTAGCTTGAAAAGGATGATTGAATCCCAAAAAGCTCGCGTGCTTATTATGCTGGTCTTTTTGATTATGGCAGTAGCTGTAGCAATCTTTGCCTACGAACACTACCACGAGTATGATTTTGACGACTACAGTGGCTACTACATAGATGAATCATATTTAGGAAATGCACCTGATTACTATGACCCATATAATTTTGTAGCCATTGGCGATGAGCTAGTGTATTTTGGTGACTTCGAGATTTATGATTATGACCATAGTCTTATGGGCCTTGGAGATAATCTTTATTTTGTTTGCATCGAATCCATGTCTGGCTATCATATCGGCCCGCGTATGGGGATAACAGTAATCTTTAACCCCAATACACCTGGAGGGCTAGGTACACCTCCCGGCGAAGGCGCACGCTCCACTACTACCGGAGATGCATCTGGCGGAACAATAGGGCCGGGCGAAATGCCTGTTAACCCCTCTCACCCGGAAGGCGGCCGTGCAATTAGAGGCTGGAACACCCAAGCTGACGGCAGAGGTGACCCATTTGACGGTAATACCTTTGTCTGTGCAGTAAACGGCCCATTTGAGGTTTTCATGATTTGGTATGTAACTGTTAACTTTAGTTTAAACGGTGCACCAATACCTATTGGCACTGACCCCAATAACCCAAATCACTTTGTCCCTCGCACTAATATCATTGAAGGCTGGAGTATTAACGAAACTCCGGGTAGGGCATTCCCACGGCAACTTACAGATCCAACTGACTGGCCAGGTTTTACATTCTGGGGATGGTGGGATGTTGGTACTGCATCAGGCGGCAACTTATTTACTGGAGATTCTCCTATATATGAACCAATGATGCTTCACGCTAGATGGACATCTCCTAATAACCCGTTTATAACTTTTGTACCAGATGGCGGTGCTATTGCACCAGGACATAGCAACAGGCGTTATGCATATCCAAATACAAGCATTAATGATTCAAGTAGCACCCCAGGTGTGGGTGCGCCACCGCGCCTTAACACGACTACCTTATGGCCACGTACTGCACCAAGTGTTATACCGCCAATCGGTTCCGGATTATACTTAGAAGGATGGTGGACAGCACCAAATGGCTGGTCGGGTTCTGGTGATCGCTGGGCTAGCCCAGGCTTTGCTCATGAATTTAATCATGGCTCAGCACCACCGGTTCCTCGTTATTGGGCTAACACTATAGTAGACAGTTCTATTGATGTTTATGCCCACTGGGTGTATAGGGTTATATTCAACCCAAATGGAGGGCAGGCTCATCCCCAGCCTTCCGGCTTCTATCCTTTTGGCGGGTCAGGCAGCTACACACTATTCCGTGACATTCCTGCGGCTCATAGTGGCTCTAATATAGGAACCCATGGGGTTCAGCGCAATATATACACCGATATGCCAGCACCTAGGCAGTATCTGCCTATTACTGTTTCCGCAAACCCTGAGGATATTGATGTCTCTAGGGCAGGTTACACATTTAATGGATGGTGGGATATGGAAATCCCTACATCTTGGAATAGCGGCGGCGGGGTTTTTGTGGATATAAACCCAAGGACTTCATCTATAATCGGCACTCCATGGGAAAATGCGCAGGAGTTTTTACTAGGCACTCCAGTAGACGCAAGCCGTGTTGTTTTCGCACACTGGACACGTAACGACTCCGTAATTATCACATTTGACCCCCAAGGCGGGGAGTGGTATCGCCAGCATGATACATGGAGACCACGTCCCTTTGTCACTTTTGGAACCGACAATCACTATGTTGATATTCCCGGCCCAGGGCCCGGATTCCTGCAAGGTGGTAACATAGCTAGTGCTGCGCAAAACGGGCACTCCAGTATCCACTATAGAACAATGCCTACTTTCCCTCGCAAAGATGGTTATGTGTTTATGGGATGGTTTTCACATCCCCAATTCATGCCTAACCCGGCTTATCCAGTGACTTCAAGTATCCCATATATCACGAGGCCAGCATCAGACTTTTCACCATTCTTAAGTTTTGCTGGTGGTAACTTCTATAACCGTATAACCTTTGGCAATACATCTGTTGTTGCTAGCGATATAACAGTATTTGCCCACTGGGCACCTTACATTACAGTTCGTTTTAACCCTAATGCTAGCGATGCCAATATTGGTGCACATACACTCCCATATCGTAGAGTTGGACATGGTAATACTATAGTCTTCAATACATTTCCGCCAGGAAGCGTAACATCCAATAGTGATCATACACAGCTGACACCTCCGGTTATTGGTACAACACCAATAACCATGACCAACATGATTAATGTTGGCTGGAATACTACCTCTCAAGGCGGCATGGGTGCGCCACCTGACCATATGATTATTGCATCCCCGTTCCCCTTTGGCGGCACTAGCTTGTCTCGCCCTGGGTTTGTAACCATGAGCACTCATTGGCAGTGGCCCGTTACCACTGGTTTTTGGAATAATAGACCTGCTGGAACCTTAAACGTAGCAAATGCCGGGCAACATTGGAATACATGCCCCAATGGCACTAACGGCATTGGCGGCCTTCTAACCGGAGCCATACCTGTGGCTAATATATTACCTGCTCCTGGATTCCCAACGGTTAGGGAGGTAGAGGTTTTTGCCCAATGGGGGATGAATCTTACCTTTAATCCTAATCTTGGGTCTTTGAGCCCCGGTTTAGAAATATTGCAGCCACCAAGCCGCACTATTACCCTTGCTTCTGGATACTCTTTTAACACTAGACATGATACTATTCATACACCACCTACATTCCCTGAGCCAAACCCCACCCGTCCTGCAGGGCATAACTATCCTCATACGCTAGACTTTCCTCAGCCTAACCCTACTCTTTCTGGGTTTAACTGGCCGGCCCTTGGTAACATTAACTATGCAGGAAACGCAGTTGGTACAACATTCTTGGGTTGGAACACAAGAGCCGATGGTACAGGTGTAATGTTCGGCCCAGATTCTACAATACCACTAATGAACCCTGAAACATGGGAGGTTTTCTCTGGCCCAATGACCCTTTATGGAATATGGGCAGGCACATCTTTGGAATTCCATGGCAACCATTATGTAGCATCAACCCATACATTTGGCCCACCTGTGGTTTCGTGGCCAACCGGATGGTCAACGCCTCCAAGCGGTAACGAATACCGTAGGATGCCTTTTACCGTTGGTAGCCCTATAAGTCTCCCGGCTCCACCATATGATCCCACTGGTACATTGGAGTTTTACCAATGGAACACACAGCGTAATGGAATGGGAACTAGTTTACCTACAGGAAATATAACATTTACAACAGGTACCTTCTATGCTATATGGAGTATAATTGTTAACTTTGAGCCAAACGGAGGCGTGTTGAACGACATTACAAGGACATCTGTACCAGTTAGAGTTGGTAACTCCCTAAGCAATGCCAATCTAAATCACATAGGTATACCAACGCGCCCAGGATCAGGTTATGAGTGGCTCTTTGGCCGATGGAACATCCAACCAGAAGGAGCCGGAACAATAATTGTTCCGGGTGTATCTCCTGCAATAACCGAACTTACAACGGTGCACGCAAGATGGGATGGCGTTTTCGACTTCAACTTAAACGGAGGCGCAATTGGTGGCAACTCTGCCAATAGAAGAGTATGGGTGCCAGAAGGCCTTACAATCACCCAAACCGCCGCCGCGAATATACCCGCCGCCCTACCCCCATCACCTGCACCAAACCATAATATATCCGCCAATGCAGTTGTGCCGACAAACCCTACCCACCCAGACCCAGCAATGATATTTATGGGCTGGCGTGTTACAGCTCCAAGCGCATTGGTGACCGGCGATGTTCTTAACGCAACCCAGATTGCCAATATCCAAATGAATGGCTATGTAAACCCAGACGACGATGACTGCCTAGAAAGAACCACACCAAACGGACGTATAGATATAGAAGCCGTATGGCAGCAGCGCTTGATATTTACCAAAGTAAGCGAATCATTCTATACCGCAGTCGCTCCATCCCCACGCCCAATAGAAACCCGCCCCAATGCTCAATTTGCACTAGATCGTTGGGATGAAGAACAAGGTGAATGGGTACAAATGGCAACAGCCACCGGTGCAGCCAATGGGGTTGTAACATTTGCCCAACAGCATATATTCTCACCCCCGGTAGCACCTGCGACCTATAGAGAATACAGACTCCGTGAACTAGTCCCGCCTGTAGGCTACATCCTACCGGAAGACCATTGGATTATTAGAGTAGAAAGGCATACCGACGCAAATGTCACAATAGATGCAAAAATAGTCAGCATAACTGCCGTAGCCAACCATCCTCTATACTTTTTAGATATGAATGCCGCAAACCCCGGCTTAATCCAAAGCTGGCACGTGGGTAACAGACGCCCTCGCCTTATGTTTACAAAGCTGGATAGAATCGGTAATCCTTTAAACGGCGTAGTGTTCGTAGTAGAACGGTCAATCTCTGGAGGAAGCTGGGAAGTTGTATACGAAGCTGCTCCAAGTGGTACGGCTATACCTGTTTTCCCGGGGAATACACCACCCTCACCTACTCCTAACCCAGCCGGCGTTGTAGTGATTACCAGGCCATTTACAGCCAACTCAACAAATCAGTATAGGTTGAGAGAAGTATCTGTCCCAGATAACTCTGGTTATCTAATTCCATTACTGGGACGCTGGAACATAATCACTGACCGATATAGCTATGTCGAATCCATCTCTGTATGCAGCGAGTTTAGCGTAGCGCCTAACTTTACAGTAATAAGCCCTCACCCCGACAACCCCAACTATCCATGGAACAGTATTTGGTCTGTAAGCAATACCCCAACCCGTTTATGGCCATTCCTAAAGACTAATGAATATCTCTTACATGACACTATCGATCATACTTATCTACCTGGTGCTGTGTTTAGGCTATTTGTATACAACGGCTTAGGAGAGCCTGTCGACCTGCTAGTTTCACCCAATATGGTAATCCCTACCCCAAGTATTCCAATGCCTGGTACTTGGTCTTTAGTATCAGAGGAAATAAGTAATGGCGGCGCCAACCCGAATCCTATGTGGTTCCCTATGATGCCAGGCCGTTTCTATCAATTAGTTGAAATGATAGCACCAGTAGGATACGCAGCCCCTTGGGGTCAATGGCGGATAACAGTAGGAGATTTTGACGGTCAAAGCTTCAGAGGCATCCAGGGCAGAGAGCTTAATAGCCGGATAATACACTCAGGCGGGGCAGTTGGTACCCCTGATATTGAAAGATTCCCAAATCATGCTATAATGATTGACAGTTGTAATATAAATTGCGATGACAATTGTCAGGAGGATCATATGTACTCTGTAGCTGCCTACCTTATAAGCAACCGCCCAGAGTTTGACTTGCCTATGACCGGAGGGGATGGGCCCATGATAGTTACCATAACAGGTATCTCATTGGCTGGGATTAGCTTACTTCTTTTGTTCTTTATGATGCGTAAAGGAAAGAAGAATAAAGGTAAAAACGAAGACGGGCAAAATGCAATGTAAGTATTCACAACAGCAAAGGAGCCGATGCGCAATATGCGTAGCGGCTCCTTTTTTATTGTTCTTAAAAAGGTTGAGTATACTCTACATCTCGGTACGCTCCTGTGTGACGATACCCTAGCCTATATCCTTCACGCGCAACAGACCAAGTGAGCCGCAATCCATCGGTTACGGTGAAAACATCTCCTTTATGCCAGTTCTTTTCTATCGTATCCCTGCTAAAATCCCATTCCAATGCATATATCGCAATCTTATCTCCCGGTTCTATCGGATCATATCCTTTTTGGATTACATGGCCGTCAAAATATCTCACGCCTCGGATATGCCCTTGGGGGTAGCAGCGGTTAAATACTATCATTATATCCCCATCCCTGCCGTTGATCTCGGCCGGTACCGCATACAAGCGGTTACGGGCTGTCGTGGCAACGGAGTACATGCTTATGGGCCTTCCGTTTAGTTGAGGCCATAATAAATCATCTGCCGGGGCCGCGGTTTGCAGTAATCCCGCCATGCGATATATATTATTGTTAAGGGGCTGCCAGAGCACCAGCTCTGATTGTATTGGAGGAATAATATCCCGCCCACTTCGCCTATTGACTAGTCCATTAAAGAAATGATGCAAGTAAGCTGTATAGTTCGCGTCCATTTCTAAGTCCGAATAGATACGAAGGGAATGGGTTCCTTCAGATTTTCCGCCATAGATATAAAATGTAGCAAGGCCGTATAGGTCTACATCAGAGTTGTGTCGGTTATACACAACACATCTATGAAGTGCCCGCTGTACTGCTCTAGCCTCATGGGGGAAATATTCTGCGAGATGGCGGGCCATATCTCCTATATCCACCATATCAGAATAGTTATCTCTGGGGCTTCCTTCCCCAAAGGTTTTGGTAACCCCTCTTTTTTGAGCCAATTGGTGAAATGACGGGCCGTTTTGCGATTTTAATCTGTTGGACGCTACCGCCATAAGTTCCCCCATTGTGTCCATAACTGGCTGTACACGGGTTAGATCTGTAACACTTAGACTCAGCAGCTCATCACTATCGGGGCCATAGAAATCCATAAAACTATCTACAATGGTCTTCCCTAATGTGATACCGTTCATTTGAGGCTTAGTGTTAAGGGCACCTAAAAACGTATAATCCCAACCGTCTCCCGGCTCAAGATCTTCTGAGGCTATTAACACATACGCATAATCGGAAGCCAGCACCGCCATTTCTATTGTGGCCATTAGGCAGGCATCAAAGCCAAGGAACTCCAACTTGCTGTTCCTAAGTCCTGATTCTTCAAAAGCCAGCCACATATCATGTAAAGTTAAGCTGTCATCATTAAACTTTTCATCATGGCCAAAGCCTGCAATTGAGCCTCCGCCGTGGTCCCACATTATTAACCCGAATCTATCTGCCGGATAGTTATCCATTCCGTATACAATAAAATCCCGTAAAGTTGTGGGGTCACCCATGCTTACATTCCCCATACTGGTAACTTCATATAGCCAGCCATCTTTTATTTCCCATATAACACAGTCTCCCGCGGGGATAACATCGTTTTGCCAGCGATAGGTTCCTCCCGTTAGTATTACTATATTGGCATTGCGGGAATCTAGGCCTGAATCCAGCATCTCTACCAGGTCGGTTGTAGCGGCACCAAAGTCACTTTCCAGGTCAGAGCCGTTCATATATATCAGTATAGTGTATGGCTTTGGTGCGGGACGGCCAGCAGTACACAGGCCTATTGCCAGTATGGCGATAAAAACCAATATAAATCTTTTTTTATGTTGCATTTAATCACTCCAATGTGGTGTAATAAGAAAGCGGCTTCGCCGCGCCAATAAGAGTTGTGCGCTTCGTGCGCTTAGTAGAAGGGAGCTTGAAGATGCTAGATATTCCTTATCTGTCAATCAAAGAACTACACGAGGCCTACGCTTTGGGGAAAGTAACCGTAAAAGAGGTGGTACTGGCCCAGCTAGCCAGAATAGCCAAGATAGACTCTTGTGAAGGAGGCCTGAAATCAGTAATTGAGTTAAACCCTGAAAGCCTACTTATTGCAGAAAATCTAGACAAACGCTATAAAAAAACCAAAGAAATGCCACCGCTTTTTGGCGTTCCAGTACTTGTAAAGGATAATATCGGCACAGGAAGTAATATGCGCACCAGTGCCGGGTCTGTGGCCTTGGCAGATAACTGCTCAAATACGGCACCAATTATCGACCAGCTAAGGGATACAGGGGCTATAGTAATAGGCAAGGCCAATATGACCGAGTTTGCCAACTATATGACCAGAGAGGGTATGCCCAATGGATACAGCTCCAGAGGAGGTCAAACATTAAACCCATACAACCGGGAGAAAGACGTAAGTGGCTCTAGCTCTGGTTCAGCGGCTGCTGTCGCGGCAGGGCTTTCCACTTTATCTATTGGTACAGAAACTTCGGGCTCTATTGTTGCGCCTGCCGCCGCCAACGGCGTTGTAGGGATAAAACCTACAATCGGCCTTATAACCCAAGAAGGGATTATTCCAATATCCCGTGCCTTTGACACTGCCGGGCCCATGGCCAGAAATGTAACAGACGCGGCTATTCTCCTTGGGATACTAGCCTCGGTCAACTTTACAAAATTCCTGGAAGGTGACGACTTAAAAGGCATAAGAATAGGCCTAAACCGCATAAAAGAATGTGACCACAAACCCGAAGGGGATGAATCAATGGCCGCATTTGATAAGTTGTGCGAAACATTAAAAGCGGCTGGGGCCGAACTAGTAGATAATCTTGAACTGGAACGGCACTACGACACTAGGGTAACCATAATGCAACATGAGTTTAAATCCTGTATGAACAGATATCTTAATAATACAGCGTTTGAAAGTAATGTTAAGTTGAAGAGCCTAAAAGATATAATCGAATACAACCAGGCCAATGCAGCAGTAGCCCTTAAATACGGTCAAAGCCTATTAGTGGAGTCTGAAAATAAATTCTCGGGCAATCTGACAGAGCCAGCCTATATAGAGGCCCTAATCAAAAGAGAAAAGGCCATAACTGAAATGGATGATCTCTTTACAGAGCATAATCTGGATGTACTACTAGGTGATCAATTCATGTATATAGCACCCTTCACCGGGTTCCCCAGCATGACAATGCCAATCGGCCAAAGAAAAGATAATAACCTACCCTTAAACGCCAGTTGGACAGCACGCAGGCATGATGAAGGAAAAATGATAAAAATAGCATATATAGTAGAGAAGATATTAGGAATAACTATACGACCACATATTGACTAGCAATATACATTACATGTAATAGGGTTTGTTCCAATCATCAAAAACGAAAACAGGGTTGTTCCAATCATCAAAACTGAAGATTAACTACCAAAAACCCCAAAACCGCGCGAAAGCGCGGTTTTGTATAAAGTTTTTGGTTAAGCTTTTTTCAAAAAGCTTACGGTGTTTGAGGCAGAGCCTCAAGGTCTTAACACCTTAAACCATCATTCCAGCTTGCCCACTGGATAAGGCTGATTTTACAGAATTTACATCCTGTGGTGATGCAGTTGGAGAACAGGCATAGTAGCCTTTTTGCTCCGCGATTTTATAAAGGTCATACTGGAATTTTTCATCGCCATCCCGCATTTGCTGGAAGGTTTGGCGCAGATTTGGACATGCGGTTTCGCTGATAAATGTTGCATAATGTGATAAGCTGGACTTTACGCCGCTTAGTACATCTAATACGATATCTTTCTCTTGCATAGTCGGTGACTCCTCTCATTTAAATGGGGGTGCTACCCCCTCGCACTTTGTGCGAACTATAACATTTGTAATAACTTACTTGCGGCCTGGGTGGCCTGGGTGGAGGCTTGGGTAAACATTTGCTTTAGCTGTGGGTCTTGCACTTGATTAGCGTAGTCTTTGAGTTTTCCAGACATTGTTTGATGGCCTGGCACAACTTCGCGAATCCAGTTAAGCTCTGATTGCTTTAATCCTGGCATGATTTTGCCCCTTTCTAGAATATTTGCACTTAGTTTTGCAAGAAAGAGAAAAATTATGCAAAAGAATAAGACTAACCGATAAAACCCAGTAAAAACAAGGGTTGCCGTGTTAGTCTTATTTTTTTGCATGAGTAAAAAGGTTCAATGGATAATTACTAGCAATATTGGGACACTTCTTAATAGGGCTTTTTATTTCATACGGATTCCAAATAAATTCATGTGCTATTTACTTGGAATCCGTATCACGCAGTATTTTCTGGAGGCGATCTAATATGGATGAAGTTCTTAGGCAAGAAAAAAAATACCTAATAAGTCTTGATAGGTATTATTACTTATCTCGCCAATTTTCCCGCATTCTTATGGAGGACCCTCACAGCAGCAAAGATGGCTATCTGGTTCGCTCTTTATATTTTGATGATATAGACGATACCGATTATGAGGAAAAGATTAGCGGTGTAGAAGTCCGTAAGAAAATACGGCTGCGAAACTATGGCCCCAACTCTAAATCCGCAAAATTAGAGCTAAAGCAAAAGCAAGGCCAATGGCAAAAAAAACGCTCTTTGACATTAGACAAAAGCAAATCTCTTCGCCTTATTGCCGGTGACTATACAGCACTACTGGAATGCAAGTCTGACTTTGCAGATGAATGTTTTGGCATTATGGGTATGCGATGCTACCGCCCTAAGACAGTTGTGTCATACACGCGCAAAGTTTTTATTTCAAAAGAAAATGAGACACGAGTAACTTTTGACCACCATATTAAAGGGACTGAGGCTTGTTTCGACATTTTTTCTCATGACTTGGTAGAAAACCCCATATTTGACCCGTTCATGGTTGTACTAGAAATCAAATACAATAACTTTTTGCTTAGTTATATCAAAGATATAGTTCAAAGCTGCAACGAAAGCGAACGAGCGATAAGTAAGTATTGTTTAGGAAGACCTATGCTAGATAATTATTACTTTTAAATGGGAATAACAACAGGGTAAAACGTGCACACTAATCTGCAACGTAGGAGGATACAATGACTGGAGTATTAAGAGATTTAGTAAGTCAAAGCGGCAGCTTAACATTGCATGATATTGCGATACGTATTACAGTCGCAACCATTTTAAGCATGGTAATTTATGTTTCATATTGGTATACACATACAGGAACATCATATAGCGGTAAGTTTAATGTATCGTTGGTTACGATAACTATCTTGACTTGTACAGTTATGACGGTTATAGGCAATAATATAGCGTTGTCTTTGGGTATGGCAGGGGCATTGTCCATCGTCCGTTTCCGTACCGCGATAAAAGATTCTAGAGATACCGCATATATCTTTTGGGCGGTTATTGTTGGTTTATGTAGCGGTGTAGCCGATTTTTGGACTGCAATCATTGGCAGTACCGCAGTATTTATTATACTGCTGATTATGGGCAAGGTACGAAATGAAAATCGGATTTTGTTAATTATAAAAAGTAACCGAAGCCTAGAAAAGGATATCGAAGGGATTGTATTTACACATTTTAACAGAAAAGCACTTCTGCGGGTAAAAAACACAACAGTCGAATCTTTGGAGATGATTTACGAGCTTGACAGGCGCACCTATAACCTAACCTACAAAAGCGGGAAAAATATCACTCAATTGTTGTACGAAAAAGAAGGCATGGAGTATGTGAACATCGTTACCCAAAATGATGAAATAAGCGGGTGATTTTATGCGTAAAAGCATTGTTTACTATGCAGGCTCCTTTGTTGCAATAGTGGTACTTTTGCTGATTATCATGAATCTTGACACAAATAGCGAAGCCATTAGATACCATCAGCATTTGAGAAACCCAAGCGAAGCAGATTTGGGGATATGCTCGGATTGCAACCAAGATATATTTCTATGCACCCATTTGCCTATAATAATCGTTGATACATTTAGCCAGGATATACCAGGCCGACCGCTAGCGTTTGGCATGGACGAACATGATACCGAAATGCGAAACACATTTCATACAACTCCGGAAGATGAAACAGAAACCACAGCCCATATATCGGTTATAGATAACTCCAATGGCTGGAACCATGACTCAGATACCCCTACCTTCGAATCGTTGGCCGCCATACGCATCCGCGGCAACTCATCTCGCTTTTTTGATAAGCCCAACTACCGTATACGTCTAGTTAATGCAGATGATAGCAATAATCGTCTGCCGTTGTTGGGTATGGCTCCCGGACACGAGTGGGCGTTACACGGCCCGTTCTTAGACAAAACCCTAATACGCAATTACATGTGGATGAACATTGCTTTTGATGTTATGTCAGGGCGATTTGTACCGGGAGTACGGTTTTTTGAATTGATTTTAAACGGCGAATTTCAAGGGCTTTACGTGCTTATGGAAACTTTGAGAGTAGAGCCTAGCCGCGTTAGTTTAAGCCGATATAGACCAGGTATGCCTGAAACCAGCTATTTTTTTCGTATAGATTGGACTCAGCGCACAGACAGAGAAATAGAAACCTTTAGCACATACACTTTAAGGCAAGAATTCGAAAGCACAATGGAGATTTTATATCCCACTCACTTAAACCAAAGCGAAAGGGTACGCAATTATGTCATGGGCAGTATCAACACCATTGAACGGTTTTTGTACTCCCATGATATGTTGTTGAATCCAAGGACAGTAGAGCGATACATTGACATTGATTCCTTTGTTGATTTCTTTATCATCAACGAATTTATAGGCAACAATGATCTATTTGCGGGTTCTACCTATTTCCACAAAGATATTAGAGGCAGGTTGGTTGCAGGCCCTGTATGGGATTTTAACAATATATTCGATAACTTTTTCTTAAGTTTGCCTGTAGACGAATTTTATCTCAACGGACGTGGTTGGCTTGACCGATTGTTTATGTCATCATATTTTACAGAAAAAGTTATAAATCGCTGGAATAGCCTAAGACAAGGTGCGTTATCCGAAGAAAGGCTTTTAAACTACATGGATGATGTAATCGAATGGCTTGGTAGTGCCATTGACCGAAATTTTGATGTATGGGGATACAGCTTCGATTATAGAAATGTAAGCCATCTGGCGCGCCGTCAGCCACGGCCGGAAGAGCGTTTGGAAGGGATTACAGAAGCAGACCTTAATCCATCCAGCTTTGAAGAGGCTATGGCACAAAAGCGAGATTTCATGATAGAGCGTGGCCGTTGGATAGACAATCATATTGTAATATTGCGTCAATACAGCCATCGTTCCAGACATGCATTGTGGCATTTACCATAGGAGTTGTTAGTGTGGCAAAATATCTAATTTCCGTAGTAGCAATAATGATACTGGCTGTCGTGATTTTCCATGCTCACTTTTACATGGGCTTCTTTATTGACTTTCGCCCAAACGCGCCGATAAATATTACATTCCACACAGAAGATAGCGGGATTTTTAGAGACGGTAGCGATACACCGCTATTATTGCGCGGTGTTGAAGTTAATTCATTTGTGCCAAGTCAATCGTATTGGGAATTAGGCGCCAACAAAGAAGATTATCTGCGCTGGTTTGGATACATGGTAGATATGGGTGTTACAACTGTATACGCGACAGATATTATGCACAGTAACTTTTACAATGCACTGCATAAATTTAATACGACTGGGGAAGACTATCTCTTACTAATCCAAGGCGTTGGAGGCACATATAGGGAAGATCTAACTCAATCTCTTAGAAGGGCCATAGATATTATACATGGCAATAGGATTGACTTACTTAACAGACATGGTATTCAAACTTATTTACGAGATATATCCTCATGGGTTGTAGGATTTGTTGTTGGCGCGAATTGGAATGCGGACACAATAGCCTATATAATAAATAATGTTGACATGCCAGATAGCTTTGAAGGGCGCTTTTTTAGTACAAGCGAAGAAGCTAATAGGTTTGAAGCAATGCTTGCCAATGTAATGAATGACGCAATAGATTATGAAACTCGCCGCTTTAAAACCCAAAGACCAATAAGCTTTCTTTCCAACCCAATAATAGACTTCATTGAATATGAGATGTTTTATGCAGCGCAATTACGCAAATATGCACAATTAGACCACGAAAACATTATTCCTTCGGAGCATATGCAAGCTGGAGTTTTTGCAGCTTACCAATTATTTTACTTTGCCGATGATTTTTTAAGCCTTATGACCTCAGCCCAGCGGAATGAAATCGCTCATTTATTAGACGAACTAAATTTGGAATGCAATTTTAATGGTTACTTGGATTTGCTGGTACGGTACCACACAATGCCGATAGTGGCAGTTGGTTTTAGTGTATCCTCAGGTCGTGCTCCTATACGTATGGATTCTACTCCTTACAACGAAAGGCAACAAGGAGAAGCGTTAGCTTTGTTAAGCAATAAACTAGAGGAACTAGGATGGGCAGGCAATATAATTTCCACATGGCAAGATAACTGGGAGAGGCGCACTTGGAACACAGCATTTGCAACAGACACCTGGCGCAACCAATATTGGAACAATATCCAATCTCAATCACAAGGATATGGGCTTATGGCTTTCGATCCAGGTGCCTATAGTCGCCCTGTCTATATTGATGGCATTGCAGACGAATGGAAAGATTATCATCGAATCCATGAGTACGATGGTTTTAGCGTGTATGCTCAGCAAAGTATGCAGGGGCTTTATCTGATGATACAAGGTAATGGCGTCGAGCCAGGAAATAGGCTGTACTTACCTATCAAAGTAACGCCAAAATCAGGCACATCAATCTACCAACATTTGGAATTTTCTCAGCCTGCCAACTTTTTGCTAAAAATACACGATACAACAGATACTAGATTGTTGGTCAATATGCGCTACAATGCAACATTCATGCGCTTTCATGAAGAGAAAACCGGAGAAAATCCCTTTGCCTTTGTACCGTCCAGGTGGGAATCGGAGTTTGTACCAATTATGGTTGCATTACAAAACACACAAATATTTGAGGAAAATGAACTAACCACCCTCGCTCAACGGAGGATGCTGTCTTGGGAAACAGGGTTGCTTACACATGGGGCAAATAATCCACGCCATCACGATTTTAACTCTTTGGCAGACTTTAGTTTTGGCGATAATCTCATCGAAATTAGAATACCATGGATGCTTTTGAATTTTTTTGATCCGTCAACAATGCGAGTACACGACGATTATTTTGACAACTTTGGTGTAGAGGGTTTAGCAATCAACCATATCTATATTGGTGTTGCCCATTCCAACTCAAGCTATGTAGATATGTCTCCAATACGTTTACACACATGGAGGGGCAATTTACAGTTTCACGAGCGGTTAAAGCTTTCTTATTATATTATGCAAGAAGCATGGAGGAGATAATATGATAACAGATATAAGAATTCATATGGCTATTGTTATGTATCTGATTGGCTGTTTCTCTCTTATGATATACAACGCAATGGTTATTTATCGCAAAAAAAGCAGCAGTAAAGCGATGTCAAACAATACCAATAAATGGATCAAGGTCATGAATCAGCAATTTACAAAAGAAAATAAGATAAGGAAATCTGACCCTAAATATGAAAAGCACATGATAAAAAGCTTAAAACACGTAGAGAAGCTAATTGCATTTTCCAATGCACTCAACTACTTTAAGCTAGAATATGGCACAGACCTTTATAACCAATATATAGTGACGCTAGTACAGAGTAAAGTTTTTCATACTCTTGCAGTTATTTACAGACGAAAGAAAAATGAAGAACGTGCATATTTTGCTTATTTCATTTCACAGCACCCGCAACTAGCTAAAGATACAGAAGGAATTTGCGCCGATATTATAAGCGCAATGGTTTCGTACATAGAAGATTCCGACATCTATTGTAGGTCCAATGTTTTAAAAGTTCTTTGCAGTGTAGGTGATGTTTATGGGGTAGTAAATACCTTACAGCTATTTAATGATAAAAATATTTTCATACATCATAAACTGTTGGCAGAAGATTTATTTAACTTTACTGGCGATAAAGAGGTGTTATCTCTGTATTTATGGGGAAAATATAAAATATGGAACGACAATCTAATATTAGGAGTGATAATATTTATAACAATGTTTTCAGATGCGTTTAAAGATACTTTTTTGCCTGTGCTGAGAAATAAATCAATAGACGCTGAAGTTCGCCTAGCAATTATCCGTTACTATAAAAAATACAGATATGCGCCCGCGCAGTCAGTCTTAATAGAATATCTAAACCAAACTGAAAACTATGATTTTGCAACTGAAGCTGCGGCTACATTAAGCCAATATCCCGGCCAAAATACCATTAATGCTTTAACCACCGCGCTACAAAGCGATAACTGGTATGTACAGTACGGTGCTGCATCTTCTCTTGCTATACTGGACGAACATCTGGATTATCATATTGATTGTATTGCCAGTAAGAGTAACGGTGCTTTCCAGATTGTGCAATACATGCTAGAGCACCAAAATAATAAAAAAGACATGAACATGAGTGAGCTTATAATATGACAAATATCCTAGCACAATTTGTTCTTTTTTCCAGCATATTCTTTATAGCATATTTATTGATTTATGCAACTTTTGCTTTCATGTCTGTGGCTGTAGGGGCTTACACGCTACGCAATAAAGAACGTATGCAGATTCTAAAAAACGAACTAAAACATACTACGATACCTATATCCATTATTATACCTGCATTCAATGAGGCTACTGTAATAATAAAAAGTGTAAAGTCCCTACTAGCCTTGGACTACCAGCATTATGAAATTGTTGTAGTAGATGATGAATCCAATGATGATACATCACAACTGTTAATAGATGAATTTGACATGAAATTTTATAATCGACCAATTAATTGTCTATTAGAATGCAAGCCCCACATTGCCGTGTACGAACAAAAAATAGGCAATGTAAATCTTACTCTTATACGTAAGCTTAATGGTGGCAAGGCCGATGCCTTAAATATGGGCATTAACAGTTGCCGGTATCCATATTTTATTTGCATGGACGCAGATTCTTTTTTGCAAAAAAATTCTTTGGAGAAAATTGTACAGCCAATACTTGAAGATGATACAACAGTATCTGTAGGGGGCATGGTACTAATATCACAATGCGTACAGATAGAAAATGGAATGGCTGTAAACTACAGGCTTCCCTCGAGTTTGTTAGTGAGCATGCAAGCTATAGAATACGACCGTACATTTTTGGGCAGCCGTATTCTTTTTGATACGTTTAATGGCAATTTGATAATATCTGGCGCTTTCGGGTTATTCAAAAAATCTATAGTTATTGCCGCAGGTGGTTATGACAGTAACAGCCTAGGCGAAGACATGGAATTAGTACTAAAAACCCATGTCTACTGTAGAAATAATAATATAAAATACCGTATTCGTTATGCCTCAAACTCTGTTTGCCTGACTCAAGCCCCATCACAAATCAAGGATTTAATTGGTCAGCGCAGACGTTGGCATATAGGCATGTTTCAAAGTATGCGTGAACACTGGCAGATTTTTTTAAACCTCAGGTTTGGACTAGTAAGCTTTTTATCATTTATGTATTATCTGTTATACGAACTTCTATCGCCTATTATAGAAATATTCGGCGTTGCATCTATAATCATTGCTGCACATCTGAATATTCTTAACGTGAGATTTATGATAATATTTTTAGCCCTATATGTAATATATGGCGTTGTTCTAAGCTTATGTATTTACTCGCAACACATATATCAGCAGAAATTTAAGCTATCTACTATCGACTTAGTAAAGGCATTATTAATATGTTTTCTAGAATTTACTTTTTTTAGATACCTGATGCTTTATAGCCGGTTTCAGGCATTTGTTAGGTATGGCAAAAATAAAAAGGTATGGGGTTCAATTAAACGTGAGTAAAAATTTGCCTCTCCGGAGACATATTAACAATTAAGATAATCGTTGCCTAACGGCCTCATACAATAGTATTCCTCCCGCAATGGAGGCATTAAGGGATTCTGTATCTCTTTTCATTGGTAGCCGTACCATCATGTCAGCCAAAGCCGATGCTTCCGATGTTAGGCCGCTGGCTTCATTGCCTACCATAAAGCAGAAAGAGTCTTGTAAATTTAAATTGTAAGGCAAAACCGCTCCATGCAAATGAGCCGCGTATACCGCATACCCGGCTTTTTTTATTTCAGGCAGAACTTCAGGTAAAACCGCATCAACAACAATAGGTAGCCTCAAAGCAGCCCCTGCCGCAGCCCGCAACACTTTAGGATTATATATATCCCCGCTTCCAGCGCTTAAAATCACGCCACTGGCTCCCGCAGCGGCAGCTGTTCTAATAAGCGTACCGATATTTCCTGGGTCATTAAGATTTTCGCCTATCAAAATAAATCCATCTGGTGTTATAAGCTGACCTAGTTGCCATTTTTTTTGTCTAACAACTGCCATTATCCCCTGAGGTGTAACCGTGTCCGCAATACTATCGAAAAGCCCATCCCGTACCACTTCAACTGGTGCAATCTGCTTATATGAGGATAAATGTTTACCCTCGGCAAACCGCTGGGCAACAATTATATGGACAACTTCCCAATCGGCAGGGATTTCATTAACAAACTTTTCGCCCTCAACCAGAAAAAGGCCTGTTTCACTGCGGCCTTTTTTTGTTTTAAGCTGTTTATATTGACGCATTTCCCACCTCGTTATGATATTATATCCCCCGCAAAGGAGTGAGATTATGATTCATAATCCCATTATTACACAAGTAACGGCTAACCGCGATACCTTTTATTCATGGATTGGAAAATATGAGAAAATCCTCACGGTAGCGGATGACAATACCGCCCCATTCGCAAGTTTCTTGGAAAACACCCAGCTTCTTACTCTTTCCCCTACCCTAGGGAGTCCAAGCCTAATCCCAGACGAAACCGCCATCGGCAAAATCTTCATAGCCGCTGAGGGACATGAGGTCATAGTAGCCGTAGGTTCTGGCACGATTTGTGACTTGGTGCGGTATGTTTCTTCGCGCTTAGGGATACCCTATTTTATAGTAGCAACGGCTGCTTCAATGGATGGCTATACCTCCGCGGTCACAGCCCCCATTGTAGACAATGTAAAACAAACCTATTTCGTATCCCCCCCAAATGGAGTACTAGCTGACCCTGAAATCTATAAAACAGCACCTGATAACCTAACTGCCGCTGGATTTGCTGACATAATAGGCAAATTCACCAGCGTTGCGGATTGGGAAATGGAAGGCCTGCTCTATCCTAACCTTGACACTTTCTGCCAACAATTAGCAGATGAAATGCGCAATATTGCCAAGGGTTGCTTCAATGCCAAAACTCCGGAATCCATAATGGAAGCTCTACTTAACTCCGGCCTGGTAATGCAAAAAGCCGGACACTCTAAGCCAGCCTCAGGAGCAGAACATCATCTTTCCCATTATTGGGAAATGAAAGCAATAGCAGAAGGTACTATCCCTGCCCTTCATGGAGCTAAAGTAGGCGTAACAACTCTATTAGTACTACAAGCCACCGAATGGCTATTGGAAGAGGATATAACACATGAAAAAATAGAAAACTGGCAGACTATAAAGCAAATCCTGTCCCAAAACTTAAGTCTTCGCCCCCAAGTTGAAGCTGCAATAGCCAACCTAGGCGGCCCAACTACCCCAATTGATCTTGAGATAAGCCGAGAAGATTTTATAAACGGTATACTTCACGCCCACAGCCTAAGAGATCGTTTCACCATCTGGGTACTACTAGATACTCTAGGCTTATTGTCCCAATACGCCGAAAGACTTGCAAACGCAAATTTTAACTAAAGGTGATCATATGACCCCGTTTAACAAAGAAGCCATTTTTAGCGATGAAACAATGCAATTTGTCACCCCCAATGACCCTGCACCTGGTGACTTAGTAGAAATACGTCTCCGCACCCTAAAGGATAATATCCATACTGCCCAGTTACATATCTGTGGCAACCCTGACAAGTTTCTTATGAACAAAACCGCGTCAGATTCTCTATTCGATTACTACACCACTATAATTGTAGCTGCGGAAAATGAGTTGCGCTACTTTTTTGAGGTAGATAATATCTTCTACAACAAAGGAGGCATCCACCAAAACTTGGATCCAGCCTATCATTTTCGCCTAGCTTCCGGCATCAATGTCCCCAAATGGGCAACAGGTGCCGTTATGTACCATATCTTCGTCGACCGATTCAAAAACGGCGACCCAACCAACGATGTGGTAGACCACGAATATGCCTACCTAGGAGTGACAGCAAAGTCCGTACCCTGGGGCAGCGATGTCCAGATGTTGGATGTATGCAACTTCCAAGGAGGGGATCTTAGAGGAATCATGCAAAAAATGGGCTACTTACAATCTCTTGGGATTGAAGTACTCTTCCTCTCCCCAGTTTTTGTATCTCCAAGCAACCACAAATACGACATTCAAGACTACGACTATATAGACCCTCATTTTGGGGCAATAGTAGACGATAGCGGCGAATCACTGCGCTTCGAAAAAGTTCATAACCGCTACGCCACAAAATATCGCCACCGCACCGCAAGCATAAAAAACCTAGAAGCCAGTAACGCCCTAATGGTTGAGTTTATAGAGCTTGCACACCGTCACGGGATGCGTGTCATCCTAGACGGTGTATTCAATCACTGCGGCTGTTTCAACAAGTGGATGGATACTCAAAGCTTTTACAAGGACGCAGGCTATCCCCCAGGGGCATATCACACCGAAGATAGCCCGTACAACAGCTACTTCCTATGGCATAAACATAAATGGCCTAATAACAATGATTACGACGGCTGGTGGGACAACTCCAACCACCCAAAACTCAACTTCGAAGACTCTCCAGAGCTTTGCGAATATATAATGGAAATTGCAAAAAAATGGGTATCTCCACCCTTTAACGCAGACGGCTGGCGGCTGGATGTAGCCGCCGACCTAGGCCGCACTCGTGAATTTAATCATAAATTCTGGCGGGCATTTAGGGTTGCAGTAAAAGAAGCTAACCCAGACGCAATAATTCTTGCAGAAAACTATGGGGATTCATCCAGCTGGCTAGACGGCACCCAGTGGGACACTATCATGAACTACGACGCGTTTATGGAGCCTATCACATGGTTCCTAACCGGGGTAAGTAAGCATAGCGACGAAAGCCGCCCCCACCTAAAAAATAACGCAATGGCCTTCGAAAACGCCATGCGCTACAGCATGACAAAGCTAAACATCCACGCTATGCAGTCCTCTATGAACCAACTCTCCAACCACGACCATTCACGCTTTCTTACCCGTACAATCGGCACAACAGGGCGGCACAACACCGTAGGTCCTCGTGCCGCGGAAATAGGAACCAACAAAAATATCTTAATGGAAGCCATTGTATTCCAAATGACATGGCCTGGCGCACCCACAGTATATTATGGCGACGAAGCAGGCCTGGCAGGCTGGACAGACCCAGACTCACGCCGCCCTTTCCCCTGGGGCAAAGAAGACACCAATCTAATAGAACTCCATCGCAATCTAATAGGAATAAGACGTATGTACCCCGTGTTAAAAACCGGCTCAGTAGAGTTCCTATGGACCAACCATGGATTCCTATCCTACGGCCGCTGGGACGATAAGCAAAAAATAGTAGTGGCAATAAATAATAACCCCAAGCCCATAGAGGTAGTGCTACCTGTATGGAAACTTGGGGTAATTGACGGGCAAATGATGCAGCTAATTATTACCTGTGACGATGGGTTTCATCGTGATGGGATTTGGTATCACGTTAATAAAGGAGAACTAAAAATCACCATCCCCGGATTTGGGGCTATGATCCTGGGCTGATCCTCCAGCATCAATAATCGCTCTCATATGTGGCTGCTTATAGCAGACGCCCAAAAGCAATGCCGCGATAAATACATTGACGGTGCTGTTAAGCAAGGATACAACTGCTCTAGGCAGCCATATATACATAAACGGGAATCCCCGCCATGCTGTAATAGTAAACCACAACTGTATAGAGTTGGCAGTATTAATAAGCAAGCTCACTAAAATCACAGTAAGCGCAATAGGCATGATGCTACCATTCCACGGCGCAAAAACACCAGAACCGGGGATTACTTCCGGTTTTATTTTTTTAGATAAAATTAAGTCAACTCCAAGTATTATTAACCCTAGCACACTGGCTCCAATAGGTGCATAGGTAGTCTCGAATATTCTATCAGATAGATTTCTGGCCGGATTCCCGGTGTTTTGGGTGCGGGCTATAACCATCCGGCTCATAAAGTTCATTTCAGATGTATCTATAGCTCTTGGGTCTTCAATTCCATCATAAAAACCACGAGTTATGCCTCCAAGCCTTAACTGAATCATACTAAAACTACCGAAGGCCAAAAACAACACAGTCATAGCAACAACCACCGCACGAAGACCAGTTTTGCCGCGCCCCCTTAAAAGCCGCCATACCCAGCCACGTATAAACCCGCCCACAGTCATGATTACAGTAATCTGCCAAAGCCAAGCCTCACCCGGCGTAGGCCGGATAAAATGCCCAAGCATATCCCCAAGACCGGAAGCCACAGCTCCATACCAGGGCCCAAATAAAATAGCAGGCAAAATAGTAAACACCCCATGAATCCCGACCCGTGCACCATGGGCTCCAAAAAGAGGTATGTACCCCGAGGCAGAAAATCTAAGTATAAGGGATATAGCCAAAAACACAGCAGTAGTAACCATCCGCCTCAAATGCAACCTAGACATTGACATAACCATCATCTCCTAAACATTTTAATAATAAAATTTAGTTCCTTCATCCTAAAAAGCATACAGCCACCAATATAAATTATAGCCCCTATAAGCCCCGGAACTGCCACCTGTAGCAGTACGGGGCTTTCATTAAGTATCCCTAAAGTAAACCTCACAGCTACAAACATCCAAGCCGCCAATGCCGCCATTTTTAGGATATCCAATATTAAATCCTTTGGCCAAGCCAAGTATCCTTTCTTGGTCAGTATAACCAACATTATCCCAGACCCAAGGCTAATCCCGATAGCACTGGCAAGGGCAGGCCCCGCAATCTCCAACCTAAGAAGAGCAAAGCTTAAAATGGCATTGACCCCAATGGCTCCAATAGCTGCAATTAGAGGTGTCTTTCCGTCCTTCCTGGCAAAGCAAGCCCGACACAAAATCACCTGAAAACCATATCCCACAATCCCTATAGAAAAGAAAAATAAAGCCGTAGACGCAATCTCCACTGCAACAGCATCAAACATTCCTCTCCCAAATACCAACTGAACCAAAGGCTGACTAAGCGCCATCAGTCCCAGTGTAAGAGGCAAAAGAAAGAAGAATAACACCCGTACAGTTTCCCCAAGGCTATTCTTAAACCCGTCCTCATCTTTTGTAGCTACCTGGCGAGACAGTTTAGGGAAAAGAATATTAGCCACAGAAAGAATAAATACCCCACTTACAATTGTATACAGATTATAAGCAAATTGAAGGGCAGGCCCCCCGATAACCCCACCATAAAGGCTGCCTACCGCCATAAGATTCACCTGAAAATTAACAGGAAGCATCCAAGAAGCCGCAAGCACGGGAAGCGTAAGCGCCCCAATCTCCCTAAGACCACTATCCTTCAAGTTAATCCTAAATCTAAACTTAAACTTATGCTTTACAAGCCAAGGCACCTGAATAACAGCCTGCATAGCCCATCCAATCAAAAAAGCAACAGCAAGACCACGCACCCCAAACCTATCAACCATAAAAAAGTAATACACCAAAATAACACCATTGGACACAACACTCATAGCCGCCGGAAGGCGAAACTCCCCAAGTGATTGCAGTATCCCGGTAAAAGAAAATGCTAGTCCGCTTAAAAACATAAGCGGAAGCATAAACCGTAATAGCTCTACACCCATATTTCGGGTACTAGCATCCATTACCCTACATACACCATCCCCTGACAATCTTCCAGGGAGAATAATATAAACAAAATCATGAAGCGGCCCGGCAAATACCACAGCAATAACAGTAACAACCCCAAGCAAAACCAGCGACACACTAATAAAAAGAGAGGCTAAATCAAAAGCCTCTCTTTTACCCTTAGTTTCAATCCGGGCAGTAAACACAGGAATAAAACTGGCAGAAAGCGCAGCCGCAAACATAATATCCAAAAAATTTCGCGGCAAAGCACTGGCGTTTACAAAGGCTACACTATATGGGGTATCTGCCCCAAAATGCAATGCTTGCATACTGTCACGCAAAAGCCCCATGGCTTTTCCCACAACCATAATGGTCATCATTACAAAAACAGTACGAGCGGGACGTGCGTCTACCTTTGCAATATCATCTCTAAAATCTGCTTCTTTATCCTGTTTCAAATTAGTCATTAATCAGTCCACCATATTTGAGTGCCATAGGTGCGGAAATGTACTTCGTTACGACCTTGGGCGAGATTGATATATCGTACTCCATTTCTTATCACAACCGCAGTATTCGCACCTGTGTTAGACACAACAAATACATTGCGCCCCTCACCTATAAGCTCTTCCAAAGCCAGATGAAATAGTTCAAACTCCATGGCATGACGGAAGGCTCTTTGAGGGTTATCATCCATGAGTATTACCACATTAGATGGATTTGTAGACCTGATATCAGATAGGAAATTACGCCATTGGTCTGTGCCGAGCCTTCCACCGTAAAGTGTCATAGTTACCGCTGCAAAGCCACCTGCACTTCTAACGTCATATTCCACTTCTGCTCCGGAATAAGGCAGGGCAAAACTAACATTATTTCCAGCAGGAACGCCAGCAAAACCGCGCTGTGCCCACATCCAATCCCTAAATACAGGCCCTTGAGGCACATTGGTAGGTATAGGAGGCGCCACTATTGTTTCCATCCGGCCAAATTGTAAAGTATGACGAGCCGCCGCAGTTGAGCTTAAAGCCACGACATAAATCCTATCCAGCACAAACGGACCAGATACACCAGATGGTAAAAGAGCTGTAAGGCTATCCCAATTATTGAAGTTTATATTATTAGTAAAATCAATATTATGATGCCGCCCAGCGCCATCACGCACCCGACCGCGAAGCCAGTGACCAGAGTTGTTACCACGCACTTCAAGATTGAGGGCAATAGTACCCGCTGGCAAAGCCACAGGAGGATAAAGGGAAACATGAGCGGCCTGAGTCGCAGCAGATATGGCAAAGTCATAATCTAAGCGGATATTACTTGCTTCCATTGTTACTTCACCAGATACATATGCGGCAGGATAACCAACAAAACTGCGCCCGGCCCCAAGTATATTCAAAGGCTGAGGCTCACCACCTATGGTCACTGGGATATATGTGTTAATGCCATTTACAGAAGCTACAATATGCCCATAACCACTTCCGGCGGTAAATACACCGTTTTCAACTGTACCAAGGGCCGACGGCACAACAGTAAACTCCACAGCGCTTACAGGTATAACAGACACATGATTACCGTCAGCAGCTATACCGGAGAAACGAAGAGTAGCCGTCTGTCCACTCCCAAATAGCGCGACAGAAGTAGGGTTGGCCCTAAGCTCAGCCATCTGAGGCACATGGATATAAATCGCGGTTGGCTCAAAGGGCCTGGAGTCAAACACCCCAAGGGCATTAATTATACGGCGCTGAGCTCCATCAGACGGGGTATTAGCTACAGTATAGCTACCATCTACTTTACGCAACACCATTGTAGACGAACCACCACCGTCAAAATGCATGGCATCCCAAGCGCCAAAGCTCCTGAGCAAATCCGCCATTTCATTCTGAGTGGCCCCGATAGAGTGGCTACGCCCATCTACCACCATAAGAATCAGCTGGTTACCATCGCGATTAACCCCAATAGCACTCCGTGGGTGGCGTGCATTAGGGGCAACTCCGGCACCGGTTACTGTCTGGCCTTGATTCAATATCAATCCGCCGCCGCCAATTGCAGCCTGGATACGCGAGAAATCTATCCCCAGGTTATTGCCAACACTTAGCGACGTACTATCCCCAAGGCTAATTAGATGCCCATGGCTTTCATACATATGCCCAGGTAATACAAACACATAACCGTTGTAAGGCACAACCACCATACCACGAGATACCTGGGTTATCCTATTATTTTCAACTACATACTTAACCAAGCCATTAAATCGCTCCAATAGTGGGTTTGTATTAACCATGAGATTTCTGTCAACGATTACAGGGAAATTAAGCTCATTGCCTACGACATTAAGGGACGCAATATCAAAATTGCGCGCTCCATTATTATAGAAGCGAATATCCGCCCGGATATACTCGAAGAAAGGATTATTATTGGTATCTAAGAAAAAGGTAGCAAACTCGTTGCGGCTATGGTTGGTATGTGTATTAAGCCCAAGAAGCTCTCCATCCATGGCCATCGGCCCAAAATGAACAGAATGATTCCCCGCCAATCCAAAGAAGTCTGCATTGATACCAGCAACTGCCCCAGTACCTGCAAGGAGATTGGTAGTTGTCTCTTTAAGGCCTAGTTCACGCTCAGACGCTATCGGCCCAATATATATATATGGATTATCAAGAGGAACCAAGAGTACATGGATATCCAACATACCCCGCTCTGTCATACGAAGAACTCGCTCGTATGTCACCCCAGGAACCAACGACTCGGATTCCCTATGTTCGAACAGCACATCGGCATAAGCCGCTTGAGTAGAAGCAAAAAATACCACAGCCGAAACCAAGGCCACAATGGTATGTAGTATTATTTTCCTACCAATTTTTTTCATTTGCATATCTCCTTTATAAGCCAAGAAACAACTCACTACGTGTAATCAACTGCATTTAAATCACAAAACGTGACATTTCGAGTGCTTCTTTTGCAATTATTCGACACATGATAGACCAATTTCCCGAGGAAGTAAACAGGGTTTCAAAAGCTTAGAAATTCCCTTGACATTGGGATGCAAGGATGATAATTTCATTGTGAAATAATAGAATTTAAGGAGGAGATCACTATGAAACGTATTATTTCGAGCGGCACATTATGCGCCATCTTACTTGTACTGTTATTGGCCTTTGGTGCCTGTAGCACCACCGAGCCGGAGGTGGCATTAGCACCTGGCGAAGCATTTTCAATGGCAGTAGCTGATATGCGCGAGGCTCGCGAAGCGGCATCTGTACTTGGAGCTTTTACTTCTTTCAATTATACAGAAGAGTTCCCGCAGCAGGTGTTTACGCAACTTATGTATATAAATCCTGTAGATTTAGAGGATGCGCCTACAAGGTCACACTTCACTGTGCTGCTGGACAGCCTAACAATAGATGGCGAAGCCGTGGTAGAAGCTATGCTTTTAAGGCCGGGCTTAAACATCACAGGGTACAGCCACAATAACTTCCGCTACATAGAAAGCGGAATAAGCCTGATGGGGCTTCCATTCGACATAATGAATATTGGTATTGATGGACCGGTGGCCTCTGTACAAGTACCCCTTTTGTATGATCGTTATTTTGCTATAGATGTGGAGGAACTAGCATACGAAATGGCTGACCTATTCATGGGCCTAGAAGAAATGGGCATGATAGGGCAAGAGTTTACCCATCAACTAGAACTTCAAGAAGCCATGATGGAAGCCTTTGCCTATGCCTTTGATATAGAGGTTTTGTTACTAGACATATTGGGAAATATGCTGGAAGTAGCAGAAGTTGAAACCGACGGCGTTGGTTATACCATGGTAGTATCCGCCCATGATGCGACCAAGTCACTGCATCAACTATGGAATGGCCTTCTTACAATGCTAGAAGCCGTAGATTTTGATGCCATTGACCCGGCACTTGCAACAGAATTATTTCATGAGCTGCCCATGATTTATGAGGAACTAATAAGACTTCATTTTACCCAGGATGTAGTAGTTGGATACAGCATTTCCCAAGGGGTATTACTTGGAATAGAAGTTGAAGGTGTACTAAGCGATGGCCGCGACGAAATAAGGATGTTGGTAGTCTACAACAATCTAAGCGGTGACCATGTAGGTCAAATAAAATGGACAATAGAACTAGAAGACCTAGTAGACCCATGGCTACTAAGTATGGAAATCTACTCAAGCCTAAACGAAGAAAACGGCTTCAGCCGTAAAGATGAAATCACAATCCACTTCGCAGACAGGTGGGACGAAATCACATTAGGCTTTGGCTGGCATGTAGACCGTACCATTGAAAACCGCTTCTATGTAGGATTGGATTTTTCGCTTGATGATGGCTTTGATATCTTTAGTTTTGAAGCATTTGCACAAGGCGCAAAAGCCGTTGGTGATAACTTCTTCACCCTGGATATGGATAGATTAGGCTTTGGTATTGATAGTACCCAATTGCAATTTGAAATCGTTCTAGGAGCCTTCTTTAGGCATGAAGCCATTGATATTGCCCTGCTTCCAACAATCGACCCTGCTAATCAGCTATTCGTGATGGATGCAACGCCAGAAGAGATGGACGCAGTTTTAGAACAAATCCAAAGCAACATCGAAGGCCTAACAACGCTGTTCGGGTTTCTAGGGTTCTAAACACTTGCAATTCTTAAAGAAGTATGGTTTAATATCGCCGCAGCAAAAATAAAAAACGTAGGAAATCTTTTGCCTACGGTAAAATCATTCGCAAAAACGCATTAAAGCACTGCGGTTTTTGCTCATTGAATAGGAGGCTGGACAATATGAAAAACGCTAACAAATCCCACACACATAAACTCAGATTGTCCGCATCGGCCTTTTAGATTCTTATATCATAGGTCTTTTTAGTGCGCCGCTGAGTTTATCAGCGGCGTTTTTTATTGTCTCAAGCCCATCAAAAAGGAGAGAACATTTGCTAAAAAGACTTCACTGGTATCTGAGTAAAATCTCAGATAAAAAAACCACAACCTATCGTTATTATGTAACCGTAGAAGGCCGTCAAGTATTAAAAGATTTATACGACGGCGAATGTCATGTTGTAAAAAAGGGCCGCGAAGTAGACAAAGGCATAATGGAGCGCAGGCCAACACACTGGCTTAATAACGTAGCCTACAACCTAGACCGCACCCACAAGCTAGCGCTAGACCGCCCTACAGTAACCATCGCAATCCCGGTAGAAAGACTAGGAATAACCCATCTAACAACAGCTGCAGCAGACTTCTGCCTAAGAGCCATCACACCATACTTCGAAACAATCAACGCAGAATACGCCAACAGAGCCAGACCAGACCGGGAAAACGGAAAGTTCATCATCTACAACCCTGGCCCGGTTGTACTAATGAGAAATGCTGCCTACTTCGCGATAATCGACTCAAAGGATTATGAAGACCTCGGTGGCAATAACATCCTGATAAACCCAGATATAGATCCGCCCCCAGACCCAATGTGCCTATGCATCCGCATGGAAGTGCAGCTGCCATTTATGAAAATAGAGCGTACAAAAACCATGCTATGTAAGCAAATGCCCGATGCCGCAGAGCGTTTTATCCGTGAGTTCGATAAAAAGGCTCTAGCAGCGGCATACAAATTAGAAGAAACCCAACGAGCCATCCGCGACTTCCTAGCCCAGAATGATTATTGTTCCTTTATAGCCAATGGAAGTATCCTGGCCAGAGAGCGAGGCACTAAAGCCCCAATGAAAAGCGCACTACCCTTTCAAAGCCCGCCAGAGGATGAAATCACTGTCGCCGGAATAACGGGCATGGGGATACGCCACGGGGTTACGGTAATAACAGGAGGCGGATATTCTGGTAAATCCACGGTTCTCGCCGCCATATCCGCTGGGATTTATAATCATGTTGCAGGAGATGGCCGCGAGCTTTGTATTACCGATAACACCGCAGTAACCATAACCGCCGAGGATGGCCGTTCTGTATCCTGCCTCAATATTTCCCCTTTCATAAAGTGGATACCCAGCGGTGATACAGTTACCTTTTCCACACCACACGCCTCCGGTTCCACCTCCCAAGCCGCCAATATCATGGAAGCCATCTCCTGCGGTGCTAAGCTTCTCCTAATAGACGAAGACCGAAGCGCAACCAACTTCATGATCCGTGATGCAATAATGAAGGAGCTAATAGAAAAGGAACCCATTACCCCATTCACAGACAGGGTGCAAGAGCTGGCAAGCATGGGCACTTCCACAATATTAGTAATCGGCGGCAGCGGCGAATACCTAAGCGTAGCAGATAAAATCTACATGATGGATGACTTTATAATGAATGATGTCACAACAAAAGCAAAGCATTTATCAGAAAAAACAACCCTAGTAAGCACTAACGCCCAGTGGCAAACTGTAAGAGGACTGGTAAACAATAGCCTAACCTCATACCCCTTAGGCAAGGGAACAGAAAAACTGTCCATTTCAGACACGGGTTTTATTGTCATCGGAGACGAACGCATAGATATCCGTAACCTCCACGATATAACCACCTCAGCCCAAGTCAATGCCTTGGCATTTATCCTACGCCACTTAGCAAAAGCCAACGAAAGCTTAAGCGACATGGAAGCAATGGCACTGGCAATGCGTGGCCTAGACCCCAAAAAGATTTCTGGCAAAAAAGTTGATGTGGCTAAATGGGTGGATGACTTATATTCTCAAATAGAAATAGAAGGCTTAGACCTTATAGACACAGGCTTCTTCACAACAATGGAGCGTTTTATGGATTTACCCCGCCCATACGAAATAATGGCTGCAATCCATCGTATGCGGTTGGTAGAATGGGTTAGTATGATATAATGTCCACAGAATTTCCATTATTTCCTCTAAGGAGTGATTTCATGCTATCAGACATTAAAATCGCCCAGGCCGCAAAGCCCAAGCCAATCGGTGAAATCGCCGCAAAATTAGGCATTTCTCCAGAGCACATCTCCCCCTATGGCCACTATAAGGCCAAAATCAATCACCGCGCGCCTGGAGTAGACCAGCCTCCTGGCAAGGTCATTCTCGTGACTGCCATAAGCCCAACACCAGCCGGGGAAGGCAAAACCACAACAACAGTAGGCCTGGGAGATGCCCTTTCTAAGATAGTAGAAGAAAAGGTTGTAATCTGCCTAAGAGAGCCATCATTGGGTCCGGTCTTTGGCATGAAGGGCGGCGCAGCAGGCGGAGGCTATGCCCAGGTAGTACCAATGGAAGACATTAACCTCCATTTCACAGGCGACCTTCACGCAATCACCGCCGCCAATAACCTGTTGGCCGCCATCCTGGACAATCACATCTATCAAGGCAATACCTTAAACATAGACCCAAGGCAAGTAGTATGGCATCGCGCCCTAGACATGAACGACCGTCAGCTACGCAACATGCTAAACGGCCTAGGAGGTAAAGCCAACGGCACCCCAAGGGAAGACGGCTTTGATATAACCGCCGCATCGGAAGTAATGGCAACCTTCTGCCTATCCGAAAGCCTAACAGCTTTAAAAGAAAACCTAGCCAAAATCGTAGTAGCCTACACCTACGCAGGAAAATCGGTAACCGCCGGAGACCTTAACGCCCAAGGAGCCATGGCCGCCCTACTAAAAGACGCCTTCGATCCTAATCTAGTACAAACCCTTGAAGGCACACCAGCAATTCTCCACGGCGGGCCATTTGCCAATATCGCTCACGGCTGCAATTCTGCCATAGCCACAAAAATGGCCATGGGTCTAGGCGATATAGTAGTTACAGAGGCAGGATTCGGGGCAGACCTTGGGGCAGAAAAATTTCTAAATATTAAATGTCGTCGTATGGGAATAGCCCCGGCGGCGGTAGTACTGGTGGCAACAGTACGGGCACTGAAATACCACGGCGGCTGCGAAAAGGCCAACCTAAACCAAGAAAATATGGAAGCCCTAGCTGCAGGCCTGCCAAACCTAGCCCGCCATGTAAGCAATATTACAGATACTTACGGCCTTCCCTGTGTAGTAGCCCTTAACCGCTTCCCAAGTGATACAGAAAAAGAAATCGCATATGTACAAGAGGCGGTAACCGCCCTTGGCGCAACAATCGCCCTGTCAGAAGTATTTGGCAAAGGCGGAGAAGGCGGTATAGAACTAGCCAAAGCCGTGTTAAAAGCCACAGATACCCCCAACAACTTCCGCCACACCTACGACCTAGATAAAACCTTAAAATCCAAAATGGAAACCATAGCCAAAAAAGTATACAGAGCCAGCGGCCTAACCCTGACAGCAGAAGCCGCGAAACAAGTACGTAGCCTGACAAAACTAGGCTACGGCGACCTACCGGTATGTATGGCTAAAACCCAGTATTCCTTTACAGATGACCCGAAACGCCTGGGTGCCGCAGAAGACTTTACAATAACTGTACGTCAGGTTCGCCTATCAGCCGGGGCAGGGTTTGTAGTAGCCCTAACCGGAGATATCCTAACCATGCCAGGACTGCCAAAAATCCCGGCAGCAGTAGAAATAGATGTAGATGAAAACGGAGTAATCAGCGGTCTATTCTAATCCCAAAAGACCTGCCTGCAAAAATCGGGCATCCCAGACATAAAAAATCCCCCAAAAAGGGGATTTTTTATGTCTGGTAAATTAGACCCTTAATATCAAGGGGCGCAGTCTATGCGCCCCTATTAAATATAGGATTTTATCTCATTGAGTACAGCTTCTCAAGCTCTCTAACTGGCACGTCTCTTTCCTTATCATTATCAGCAAACATATAGTCTGCTACTTTCCTATATCCAAACTTTAAAAGGATCATTTCCTTGATAAAATTTTTCTGTATTTGCGAAGTATCCATGTATTTAGAAATACCCTTATAATACGCAGGAATCAGCCTTTGGCAGTATTCTTCAAACTTATCAAAGTCAATATCATCAGATATCAGGCAGGCCACATCCTCACCCAAATACCCCCAGCCTGATGTATCCCAGTCTATCAACCGGAAAATACCGCCGATATAGATAATGTTCTCATTAAAAAAATCTCTATGACATAACACAATGGGCAATTTTGATATTTCAACAAACAGTGCATCCAGGTTATCGTCAATTTCATATAGCATTTGCTTTAGATGTTCGGGGATTTTACATTCACCAGAGCGTAGATAACTATATTCTAAGGATTTCCCGCAAAGCACAATTCTACCGTCTTTTAGAGCCTGTTTTATACCATTAGGAAGTGGGCAAGCATCTGTGATTAGCTCATCCAAACTATATTCCTGATTATGCCACTGTTCATAGTCTCTTTTTAAATATCCTGTATCACTAAAATTTGAAATGCTTGGAAGCAGTCCCGGTTGGGTATATACCTTGCCTTGAAAGCAGCCTATTTCATAGGCAGCTTTTTCTAGAATATCTGTGGTCAATTCTAAGCCGGATATTCCTTCGGCATATTCCATCCAAATTTGTGTGATATCTCCGTCTATAGTGGCATGATAACATTTTGGCCAAGAGAAATGCTCCGGCAACACCTTGCAGAAATCAGATATATATAAGTCGTATTCCCTACGCCAAGAGCTCGGGTCTCCTGGGCGCAGCCACTTATCCTGGGTTTTCAATACAATTTTAAAGGGCAGCTCCTCACCAAAAGTGGTTTTTGCCAATCCTTCAATCAGATGTACATCCCCTACTGAACCGACTTTAAACTCCGCTGTCGTATACTTAGCTTCAGCTATTCTCACCTCTAGCATTTTGGTCAGAGCGGTACATAGCTCATCGTTTTTGATCATAACATCGCCTCTTTTCTTTATTATGTCACATATTCTTCCATCGCCAATGTTATTTATATAAACAAAAGCCCCGTTCAGTTCAAGACTGCTCAGGGCTTCTGATCCCGGCTTTTTTCGTAAAACTATATTGCTGCTTATACTTCTGTGGTTAATACCTTTGTACCATAAAGCTGAGAAGTACGCTTATCCGGCTGGCCAAAGCCTACATACAAGGTGTGAGAGCCATCCAACTCGTATAAGTCGCCGTTTTCGTCCCAACGAGAGAAGGCTGTTTTGGCAAGCTCAATTGTTACCTCATGAGATTTACCAGCGTCCAGACAGACTGAGGCTACGCCACAAAGTGCGTGGTTTTCTTTTTGCCCTGGGGATTTTACGTATACTTGTACGGTTTGACGACCTGCGCGGTTGCCAGTGTTTTTTACTGTTACGGTACAACTTTCTTTGCTTGCGGTCAGGCCGCTTAGCTCAAAACTGGTATAGCTAAGGCCAAAACCGAAGGGGTATAATGTCTCCCCTGTAAAGTAGCGGTAAGTGCGATTGGTCATATCATAACTGCGGAAGTCAGGCAGTTCGTCGGTGCTCTTATAGAAGGTCACAGGGAGCTTTCCGGATGGATTTACCATACCTGCAATGATTTCTGCAATGGCTTGACCACCTAATGCTCCAGTGTAGAAGGCTTGCAAAATACCGCTTACATTCTTATCTGCCCAGGTTACAGCTAAGGCTGAACCTGAAATTAGCACTAAGATTACCGGTTTTCCGGCAGCGGCTTCTACTACTTTTTCTACAAGATTTTGCTGACGGCCTGGAAGATTAAGATCATTTTTATCGCCACTTGAGAACTCGTTTCCGGTGTCGCCCTCTTCTCCTTCAATATCAGCATCCAGTCCCATACAAAGTATAACGGCATCACTACGCTTTGTGGCTATTAAGGCCTCTGCTACAAGGTTATCTTCGAAAGATAGATTAGAAGTGCGGTTTTTATATAAGTGGCAGCCTTGGGCATAGCGTACTTTTACATCATGTTCAGCAGCAATTTTACGCACACCGTCAAGCACTGTTACATATCTGGTTGCGGTACCTTGATAGTTGCCTTCTAGGGCACGGCGGCTATCGGCATTAGGGCCGATTACAGCAATAGAGCTTAGTTTTGCAAAATCTAATGGCAGAGTGCCATCGTTTTTAAGAAGAACCGGAGCACGACGGGTTACTTCAAGATTGATTTCGTTATGCTCATCAGAATCCACTACATCGTAAGGGATATTTACGAACTCAGGCCTTTCTGGTGCCCCTAGAAGCCCAAGTTTCATACGGGCTACAAACAACCGCTCAACGGCTTGATCTACTTCCGCTTCAGCAAGTTTACCTTCTTGAACAGCTACGGCTGTCAACTCATAAACATGACCGCAACATAAATCGCAGCCCATTTTCACAGCCAACGCAACAGAATCTACTGGAGTCTCCGTCACAAAGTGGTGCTTGTGGAAATCTTCCACTGCCCAGCAATCGCTGACAAAGTGGCCATCAAAGCCCCATTTGCCCCTTAAAATATCCCCAATCAGAAGCTGCGAGCCACAGCAAGGCTCGCCCAAAGTACGGTTATATGCACCCATTACAGATTCCACATTGCCTTCTTTTACCGCAGCTTCAAAGTGAGGCAGATAGGTATTCCACAAATCATATTCATTACAGATAGCGTCAAAGGAGTGACGCTCACTTTCCGGGCCGGAGTGAACGGCGTAATGCTTAGCGCAGGCCACGGTTTTTAGTGAGTTAGGGTCATCACCTTGTAAGCCTTGTATAAAGGCCACCCCTAGACGAGATGTAAGGAATGGGTCTTCACCATAGGTTTCGTGTCCCCTGCCCCACCTTGGGTCGCGGAAGATATTGATATTGGGAGACCAAAACGTAAGGCCCTTGTAGATATCATGGTCGCCTTCTGATTGATATGCGTGATATTTTGCACGGCCTTCTGTAGCTATAGCATCAGCTATGTGTTTCAATAAAATCGGGTCAAAGGTTGCAGCCATGGCTATGGCTTGTGGGAACATAGTGGCTGTGCCTGCCCGGGCTACGCCGTGCAGGGCTTCATTCCACCAGTTGTATGCAGGTATGCCAAGGCGTTCTACCGCCCCAGCTCCATGTAACATTTGAGAAACTTTTTCCTCTAAAGTCATTTGGGCGATTAATTCGCGTGCTTTTTTCTTAAAATCCATAAATATTTCCTTTCTTAGACAGCAAAAAACCCCTTAAAACCCCAGGTCATACCTGCAAGTTTTAAGGGGTCTTATTAGTGATTATTAATGTGTAGTTTCAAACCAGTCTGGACCGTTTTGGAAATCTACATCTCCAAACTGCTCAATCCAAGCTTGTTCGCGCTCGTTGAGAATGGCTTGACCGCCCATGTTCAAGTAGCCTTGGAACATAGTTGTCCATGCAGAATCAAAGTTTTCTGGAGTTGTTGCGGTAATAAGAACCGCAAAAATACGGTCACGCTCGTTTGATAGTGGGTCAGACATACCTTCTTGAGCCGCAATTGGGCGTAGTTGCACCCTACGGGCAATACGGGCATGATCTAGACCGGCATTACGTGCATCGGCAATACGGGCAGAATCAATACCTGGATAACCAAGTGCTACAGTAGCGGCATTAAGAGCTGGGTCACCAAGCTCAACACCATTAATCATTAGAGAGATATCAAAGTTACGCAGAGATGGGATATGCTGATGATCAGGCCAGTTGAAATGGGTTTCCAATATGATTGGGTCACCATCTTCATCAAGCACAGGTTCGCCGTCAGCATCAAGTTCAAAAGTGTGTACTTCAGCAGGTAAGAGTTCAAACGCGCCATTTGCATGTCTTACATGGTGCACACCTTCATAACCAAAAGCAAGCATAGATCTGGTTGAAAGTCTGCTCATCCAGTCAAGATACAGCAATGAAGCAACAGGCTCGTTATTGGTAGCTGGGAAGAAGATTGTACGGTCTGTTGAACCTGGCATGTAATGCACGATATTACCAGCATCGTTGGGGAATGGATTAACAACGATGAAGTTAGCATCAGGGTTGCCGGTTTCTTCCTGCATACGAACAATAACACCTGGGTCTTGGCGGAAAGGATAATCCCAGTTATGAGAGAACGCACCAACAAAACCAAGGATGATTTGGTCGTCTATGATATCGTCACCAGCAGAGTACAGCGGGAAGTCATTCCATAGTAAATCCTCATGGAACCAACGGTTAAGCACACGCAAACCGTCTTGCATACCGGGCATCATAAAACGTCTATCATCAAAACCATGCACAAAGAAATCACGCTCTGTAATATTGTCTGGAATGAAAGATGAAATAAGCGGATCCGCAGTCCAGCCCACATCATCAGTAAGGCGGAAAGGAATCATGCGGTTAGCATCTGCACCAAGAAGGGTATCAGCATTATCTCTAAATGCAATTAGCATATCTTCAAACTCTTGAAGATTTGTTGGCGGTGCAATGTTGAGTGTGTTAAGCCAATCTTCACGCACAAAAGTATTAACACGGCCGTCAGCTACCATACGGTTAGCAATTGCAAAAAGCTCGCCCGTGTCTGGGTTAAGATTCCAATATACGTTTGAACCAACTAAGCCATACATATTTGGAAGCCAGTCATTGTACTCTCTTAGTAGCGGAGCCAAATCCATGATACCGTCCATTTGGGCAAAGGTTTCAACCATACCAAAGCCGAAAGTGAAAGATACATCAGGGGCATCTCCAGCACCTAGAAGGGTAGATAGGAAGGGCTCTTGATCCCAACGGGGAACTTGCACCCAGTCAAGTACTATGTTGTGGTCTTCAAGGATGTTAGATGAAACCCATTGTGCCCAGTAGCCTTCTGCAAACTCAGGTACGCGGTCACTTGAACGGTCCCATAGCATTGGACGGATGGTTACAGGGTCATTAAAACGTAGGTTTTCGTCAAGATTATTTCTTGTAAGTCTTTCATCACCTGCGTCTACTTCTACGTCTCCGTCTTCACCTGGCGGTGGTGTTTCTGGTGGTGGTGCAGGGGTTGCCACTTCATCTGGAGTGGCAGCGTCTTCGTCGTCGCTACCACAGGCAGCAACTACTGCCAATAGAGCTGCAAGTACTGCAATTACCATTAGCAATTTGAGAAACTTTTTCATTTAAAACTACTCCTCTCTTTTTTGAAAACATTTTATAGTGAACCTTGGTTAGCCCTTTACAGCACCAAGGGTAGCACCCTGAACAAAATATTTCTGTACCCATGGATAAACACATAATATGGGTACCATTGCAATTACAATGGCGGCAGCCTGTACAGTCTCGCCCCATCCGGGTGCTTGAGCAGCCCCCGGGTCTTGCACGTCTACAGCAGTAATATTATTAAGGATATTGTAAAGCAGCAACTGAATTGGATGAAACCGAGCATTACCAGGAAGGAAGAACAATGCGTCCATAAACCCATTCCAGCGGCCAACAGCTACAAAAAGCCCAATAGTCGCAAGTACTGGTGTAGACAAAGGTAGATATATCTTTACAAGACATGTCAAAGGCCCCGCTCCATCAATTTCAGCAGATTCTTTAAGGCTGTCAGGAATTCCGAAGAAGAAATTACGCATGATTATCATATTAAACACGCTAATCATACCGGGTATAATCAATACCATCGGGTTATTAAGAAGTCCAAGCCTTCTAAATAACATAAATGTTGGAACCAACCCAGCATTGAAATACATTGTAAAGATAATCAATACTGTTAATATCTTGCGCCCTTTTAATGAGTCATATGTGAGTGGATAGGCGCAAAGTATTGTCATAATCAGGTTTGCCACAATTACAATACCTGTAAGTATCCCGGTCCATGCCAAAGACCACATAAAGCGGCTGTCTCCAATTACGTCTTGGTAGGCTGCTATATGGAAACCTCTAGGCCAGAAGGTTATCTCTCTTCGTATAAGATAGTGGGCGCTACTAAACGATGTTGCTACCACTGTCATTACAGGCAATAAACATATGGCTATCAACAAAATCATAATTACTACTATTACCCAGTCGCCAATGGTAGGCCTTTTGAGGCGGCTTTTTGCCATTACTCTAGATGCGCTCATATTACCCTCCTCCTAGAACAGCCCACGGCCGCCCAGTTTACGTGCAAGCATATTTGCACCAAACAAAAACGCCAGGTTAATAATTGATGCCATAAGCCCAACAGCCGCCGCACGGTGATACTGCATACCCTGGATACCCCATCTAAATACGAATATAGGAAGCACCAGTGAAAAATCCCTAACAAGCAGATTTTCCATAGCAAGATATCTTGCCATGTCAGCACCCATAATCTGGCCAATGGTAAGGATAAATAGGATTACGATTACAGGACGGATACCAGGAAGGGTTACGTGCCACATTTTACGCAGACGAGTGGCGCCATCCATATCAGCGGCCTCATACAATTCTGTGTTAACACCCGTAATTGCGGCAAGATAAATAATTGTATTCCATCCAAGACCGCGCCATACTGCAAATAATACATTAGTACCTACCCAGTGATATCCAGAAGTGATAAAGGGGAAAGGCGCCTCTAAGCCAAACCAATTCATTAGAATGTTATTAACAGAACCTGAGGGACCTAGTAACCGAATGGATAATCCCCCAACGATAACCCAAGAAAGGAAGAATGGCATATACGAAATGGTTTGGGTTACTTTCTTAAACTTTTTAAACTTAACCTCGTTAAGCAACAAAGCAAGGATTATAGGAGCAGGAAACCCAACAATCAAGTCCAAGGCACTAAACATAAGGGTATTTCGCACAGCCTGAAAGAACTGTACATTTTCAAAGGCCCAGCGAAAATTGTCAAGCCCAACCCAAGGCACCTCCATAATTGGCGCGATAATATTATTGCGCTTAAAGGCAATTAGGATATTAACCATGGGCATGTAGCTAAAGATAAAAAAGAAAGCAATCGGTAGAATAAGCATTGCATATAAGGCCCAATGTCTTATCCAATAGCTCTTCCAATTGCTAATCCTAGTCCTAGGGCGGTCTTTCGTTTTAACCATAAACAGCTCCCCTTGGTGATTTATGAATGTTGACCATATCTTGCACAGCATAATAGCTGTGACTTGACATTATGTACATGGAGTAACTAGAAATTGTTTGTAAAAACTACGGAACATAGGAGATTATCACAAAAGCTTAAATCGAAATTTGATTTTGCCTTATTTTCCTGGTACATATGTATATATCAATAAGGCATAGGAGGATTAATATGAGAACTTGTTTTAATAACGGCTGGCAGTTTCAGATTAAAGGAGATAGTAACTGGCAGGATGTAGCACTACCACATGATTGGCTAATTCGTGATACCCTAAATCTTTATAAAAGTGATGTGGGTGTTTATCGCAAGAAATTTAGCCTATCCCCTACCTATGGGCAGAGGATTATCCTCCACTTTGATGGGGTGTATATGGATAGTTATGTTTATGTAAATGGCTATTTGGCTGGGGAATGGAAAAATGGGTATACAGCATTTTTTCATGATATTACATCGTTTATCCATGATGGCGAAAATGAAATCATTGTAGAAGTAAACCATGTGTCTCCCAACTCCCGCTGGTATAGCGGCGCGGGGATTTACCGTGACACATGGCTGGAAATAAAAAATGCCGCCCATTTTGTTCATAACGGCATTTATATTACGCCTAAGCGTGAAGTAGATAAGTGGCTTGTAAATATTACTGCAGAGGTGAAGGCATCTTCAGAATACAAAATCATTCATAAGCTAGATGCAGAATATGAAACCCAACCAGATGGCAGCTTAGTGGTGAAAAATCCAAATCTATGGGATATAGAATGTCCCAACTGCTATACGTTGGAATCTTTTTTAATCGTAGACGGAGAAATTCAAGATACTGCTCACACCCGCTTCGGCTTCCGTGAAATAGGCTTTTCCCCAAAAGGAGGCTTTGAACTTAACGGTAGACGAGTGCAGATAAACGGCGTATGCCAACATCACGACTTGGGTGCTTTAGGCGCGGCTTTTAATAAAGATGCTGCCCGTCGCCAGCTGGAAACCCTCCGTGAAATGGGAGTTAACGCCATCCGCACGGCTCATAATCCCCCCGCCGCCGGCCTGATGGAGCTAACAGATGAAATGGGATTCGTGGTAATGACTGAGCTCACAGATGTATGGAAGCGGCCTAAAACCACGTATGATTACGCCCGATTCTTTGATGAATGGGTAGAAAAAGATGTGGCTTCATGGGTACGCCGTGACAGAAACTGTCCTTCGATTATCATGTGGAGCGTAGGCAATGAGATTTACGATACCCACGCAGACGCCCATGATGGCGCCAATACATTAAAGCAACTAATGAATTTAGTAAGACTTCACGACCCAGAGGATCACGCCCCGGCTACACTATGCTCTAATTATATGCCATGGGAAAATACACATGTATCAGCAGATATCATAAAGCTAATGGGCTACAACTACGCCGAATATTTATATCACGACCACCACACAAAAAACCCAAGCTGGATAATCTACGGCGGCGAAACTGCTTCCACAGTACAAAGCCGTGGGATATATCACTTCCCATTAAGAAAGGCCTTGCTTGCCGACGATGACCTCCAATGCTCCGCCCTTGGCAACTCAGCAACAAGCTGGGGAGCAAAAAACTCCGAGGCTTGTATAAAAGCCCACCGAGACGCACCCTTTACAATGGGGCAATTCCTGTGGACCGGCACTGATTATATCGGAGAGCCAACCCCTTATCACACCAAGAACTCCCACTTCGGCCAAGTAGATACCGCAGGGTTTCCAAAAGATTCCTATTATATATACAAGTCTGCCTGGACGGATTATAAAAAAGCCCCTATGATTCATCTTTTCCCGTACTGGGATTGGTCACCGGGCCAACCAATAGATGTACGCATTGCTTCCAACGCCCCTAACGTAGAGCTTTTTTTAAACGGAAAATTCCTTGGCCGCCAAAAAAACGACATAACAACAAATTACATCATCCCCTACGAACCAGGCATACTTAAAGCCCTGGCTTATGACGAAAATGGAAATGTCATAGCCGAAGCCCAGCAGCACTCATTTGGAGACGCCGCAAGCCTGTCAACTAAATCTATCCAATACTCCGAGTTAATATTTACAGAAATATCAGCCCTGGATATCCAAGGAAACCCAGTAGAAAACGCCACTAACCGAGTAAAAATAATCGGTGATTTTATTGGTACAGACAACGGAGACTCGGCAGACTATGACCAATACACGTCTCCAAGCCGCAGACTATTTAACGGAAAGCTTCTGGTAATATCTAAAGCCCCAATAAAAGCGGAATTTGACTTATCGGATATTCCAATCCGCAAAATTGAGTTAAATGCCGATGGATACAGTATTACCGCAAAAACCTATCCTCCAAACGCCACATACAAAGACCTAACTTGGCGGCTGGCAGACGCATCTGGTATAGATAGCCCCCTTGGGCAACTGGAAGTAGTCAACGACGGCCAAAGCGCCATTTTGCATCCAAAAGGTGATGGAGAGGTCTTCATTCGCTGCCAGGCCGCAAACGGCAATGACCACCCTAGCCTTATTTCCCTTTTGCCTATTGAGATAGCAGGCTTTGGCAAGCCATTTCTAGATCCATACAGCTTTATTTCCGGTGGGCTATACACCCGAAGCAATGTAGAACTTACAAATGGCAACGAACGCGGCATAGCCACTTTACGTGACGGGATAAGCCATGTTGGCTTTGATGACTTGGATTTTGGCCCTTATGGCTCGGATGAGATAACAATGGGACTATTTCCACTGCCAAAGGAACCTTTTGATATTGAAATCTGGCAGGGAATGCCCGATGATGGGCGCAAACTGTGCACTGTGCGCTACGATAAAGGCTCAATATGGAATACCTATCAATATGTAACCTATAAGCTTCCAGAGAGACTTACAGGAATCCAGACTCTGTGTCTGGTGTTTAATCTAAAGGTACATGTAAAGGGCTTCCAATTCAAGAAGGATAATTTGGGCAAAATACCCTTTGCCACAGCAAACCATATTTATGGAGACAACTTTACAGTGAAGGATACGGCGGTAGAGGGCATTGGCAATAACGTAACAATCGAATTTGAAAATATGACGTTTGATAATGCAACAGGGCTAAATATTTCTTGGCGGTCACAACTGGATAAAAACACTATCCGCATGAGCTTCGGTGACGATGTCATTAACCTGCTAACCCTACCCACAAGTAGTGACTATAGCCATATCCATATCTCTCTGGAAACATCACTAAAAGGCAGTGGCACATTAAGATTTATATTCCTTCCCGGATCGAATATAGATTTAGAATGGTTCCAGTTTGAGGAGGCGGCAAAATGATTAAACTACCGGCAATTTTCAGCGATGGTATGGTAATTAACAAGAATGCAAAAATCTGGGGTTGGGCTCAGCCTGGCACAGAGGTTGAAGTTGTTTTTTTTGATAAAACCAGAAAAGTAACCACCGATGATAATGGACGATTTGATGCTATCATTGAATCTGAAGTATATGGCGGCCCTCATACTCTTGTAATCGGAGACAAAATTATCAACGATGTTTATATAGGCCATGTGTGGCTATGCGGCGGCCAGTCCAATATGGAACAGCCCATATCCCGTGCAAGGCCGCTTCTTGATCCTTATATAAAAGAAGCCCCACAAATCCGCGCTTTCCAAGTGGAAAAAGGTATGGCTTTCGATGCTCCTCGAGATGACACAAATGCCTGCTGGAAACCTGCCACAGAGGGATTTTTGGAAGAAATATTCGCGGTTCCTTTCTTTTTTGCACAGGCATTAGAGCTGAATACACCTATTGGCCTGGTCAATGTAGCAGCAGGCGGCACCCCGGCTGAAGGCTGGTTGCCTGAGGATATAATCCGCACCTTCCCAGGATTCTACGAACGCCTAGAGCCCTACAAAACTCCAGGATATGTACAGCTTAAAGAAAGGGAAAGCGCGACTCCCATAGCGGAATGGCAGCGCAGTTTTGATGATAATGACGAAGGCCTTAAAAAAGGCTGGCATAGCCGAGAATATGATCATTCTCACTGGGAAGAGGCCATGCTACTGGACAATTCTAACCGCCCAGACCACGGTTCCATATGGTATAGGAAGGATATATACCTACCCGAAAATATACCCGACCATGTAAAGCTAACCCTAGGTCGAGTAGTAGACAGCGTAAAGGTTTATATAAACGGTGAACTTGTAATATCAGTTGACTACCAATATCCCCCCTGTAGCGGTACCATCCCTAAAGGCCTGCTCCAACCCGGAAAAAACACCGTAGCAATAAGAGCCGTAGGTGCCACAAATAAGCACCACTTCACACCAGGAAAAACATACGAGCTTTCTTATGAAGACAGCAAAATAAGTCTACTTGGCCCATGGAAACGCCGCGTAGGCCATACCATGCCTCCAGCACCTGCAGCATTGTGGCTTTATAATGTCCCATCTTGTGTCTACAATTATATGATGGCTCCGGTTTTAGGATATTCCATTGATGGTATAATCTGGTACCAAGGAGAGTCCAATACAAGTAGCCCACAAGGGTACAAGGCCGTGTATGAAGCCTTTGTGGGGCATATGCGTATGCATTTTGGGGATGTCCCGGTTATCTTCACTCAGCTGGCAAACTTTGTAGACCCTGCTGGCAATGGCCAAAACTGGGCCGAGCTACGTGAGGAGCAAAGACAATGCCTTGAGATTGAAAATACCGCAATGGCGGTTACAATAGACTGTGGCGAATACAATGACCTTCACCCACAAGATAAAAAAACTGTAGGGGAGCGGTTGGCACTGGCAGCTAAGAGCTTAGCATATGGCAAAAATATTCCATACTCTGGCCCTATTGCAAAGTCCGCCGCCATGATGAACGGAAAAATAACGATTAATTTCCTTCACGGGGAAGGCCTGTGGGCAAAGCATGGCCGCCCTGTAGTTGAGGTAATTGATTCAAATGATATATCTCATCACTTGGTAGGGATAATAGAAGACGAAATCCTTTTAGTTAAAATCGGGGGACTTGAGGCAAAAAAAGCCCGCTTTGCCTGGGCTGATTGTCCTACGGTAGTTCTTTACAATGCTCACGGGCTGCCAGCTTCCCCCTTCGAAATTAATTTATAATCCTCTCAAATTAAAAGCCTCATCCCTTACGCATTAGCTAAGGGATGAGGCTTTTTTATTAGGAATTTAAATTCAAATTTTACACAAAATATATTTACGCGATTTTTACAACATGCTAATATCCTAGGCGATGTCTACCAAGGAGGTAATTGACAGTGCGGATTAGATTTTTTGGCATAGGTCTTTTAATGTTAATAGGTTTTTTATTTACATCATGTAATTGGGGAAATGATTACGAAGTGCCTCCCCTTCCCTCTCAATATGAAACTGTGGCTGCCATGGAAGGGTATATCCCCAGCACCCCACTTTTTGCCCCAATAATGGAACTTGAAGGATATGACGGTTTCCCTTCTTTGCATATTGCATCTCATTATGACCCATTTACCGTTGAGCGAGATTTTTGGCACGATGGGGCTATTACCCTTTGGGGGACGGATGAATTTGATTTTGAAAATATAGATGTACGAATCCGCGGACGAGGCAACTCTACCTGGGTGAGAGGGACGGAAAAACGGCCTTTACGCCTACGTTTCCCTGAAGCCCGGACTATGTTTGGCAGTGAATATGCCCACCGGGAATGGATTTTACTAGCCAATCTTTTTGACCCTGGGATTTTGAGAAATCATAGCGCGCTTTACCTAGCCAGTATGTTAGATAATCTTGATTTCACCCCGTCGTCCCAGTTTGTTCATCTATATGTTAATGGTGAATACATGGGGCTTTACCAGCTTACAGACGAGCGTAACCCTGAGCCTGGCCGTGCGCCTCTTATTTTTGACCCTGATCCTGCCCTTAGTGAGTATATGTTTGAACTTGACGGTCATCTTGTAGGCTGGCGAGCCGATGAATTTGAAATGGATGTGGATTTTTTCATAGCAGGAATTGGGGATGAAGAACGAGCATATGATATCCGCTTTCCCAATCAGAGTGACTGGGATGGGCATCTGGAATACTTGCGTGACCATGTTCAGTATGTGGATAGAGTGATCCGATCAAGAGATTTAGAGACAATTTCGAGGGTTATTGATATCCCCTCCTTTGTAGATTTTTACCTTGTGCAGGAGTTTATGAAGAATATCGACGTAGCTAGCTTTAGCGTATTCATGACCCTACGCGGCCAAGGAGATGAGCGGCGGATTCATTTTGGCCCTGTATGGGACTTTGACCGTTCGGCAGGTAATACCCTATATTGGACTCCCTATACTCATATCTTTGCCGGATGGCGGAATAACTGGTTTAGGCATCTTATGTCAACCCCAGGGATGTTCGAAATTGTGGCGGCTAGATGGGATGAAATCAAGGATGTACAAGTTCGCCAGATGATTGATCATATAACGTTCATTACAGAAAATTATGATCAATCATTTGAAAGAAATTTTGAACGACACAACCATATCCTTGGAGGTAACCCTCCCTGGTTTGTGATGTTGCCTCAAGAAACCCGGGAAATTGATACATTCGAAGGGCAGGTTGAATATTTACTGGAATGGTATGAAGGGCGGCATTTTTGGCTTACGGCATTTTTTGAGCGGAGATATGACTGGATTAATGACTGGTGGGACAATATTGTAGCCCAGCCGCCACAAGGCCCTAGTTTCCCTTCCATTAGTATTACAACTTACTATAATCCTTTCACCGTAGAGCGAGAGTTTTGGCATAGCGGTACACTTTCAGTATCCGGTGCGGCCCTTGGGCTAAACTTCGAACCAGTGGAGACTCGGTTCCGTGGGCGAGGTAACTCCACTTGGCGTAACGGGGCGGATAAGCGACCACTGCGTATTCGGTTTGAAGAGCCACGCCCGATGCTGGGCTCTGACTATGCAGCCACAGACTGGATACTCCTTGCGGACTTCTTTGACCGATCTTTACTAAGAAATTATAGTGCCCTTCATCTGGGAAATTTGCTTTCTGGGTTAGATTTTACGCCAACTCCTCATCATGTTCATTTATATGTAAACGGTGAATATATGGGGGTATACATTCTTACAGACGAGCGAGATGTAAACCCCGGCCGAATGCAGCTTGTGTGGGATGAAGACCCGGCTCTAAGCGATTTCTTTTTGGAGCTGGATCACCGCGCCCATAGTCAAGGGATTTTGAATGATACCTTTGTAAATATTAATGGACTAGCCTATGACATACGGTATCCCGGCAACCGCAGTCGCCGTACCCCAGAGCATGTGGCATATGTTGATGAGTATCTTCATAGGGTTAGTTATGCCGTGCGCCAGCAAGGTTTTGACGAGGCTATAAAGCTTATTGACCTGGATTCCTTTATTGATTTTTATCTGGTTCATGAGCTGTTTAAAGAATACGACGTAGTCAATCAGCTCAGCATATTTATGCATATCCGGGGTCAAGGCGATGAACGCAGGCTTTTTATGGGGCCGATTTGGGATTTTGACCTTGCAGCGGGGAATGTTCTGCACCAGCAAATGGGCCGCGGGCCGGAATATTTATATGTAGCCTTATTTAATTATTGGTATCGATATCTCATGCAAATGCCTGAGTTTTTTGATGCGGTTGTAGCTCGCTGGAATGAAATTGTGGATGAAGAAATTGCTCAGATGATTAACCATGTACGGCAGCTTGCACAAGATTATCAAACAGAATTCGAGAGGAATTTTGAACGGCATCAGATACTGGGGGTAGCTGTGCCTCGTATCCCTGCGCCTCAGGCAATGATTGATATAGAAGACCATCCGGGACATGTAGTTTATCTCCTCAACTGGTTAGAGCTTCGCGTTAGTTGGCTGGACGATTTTTTCAATGGGCGTATACCAGGGCATGACCCGCTATGGGTGTTGGTGGAATATCACACGAATCATAGCCCTATTGCCATTACGGTAAATGGAGTGGAGCATGAGCTTAATCTTTCTTTGATTAATCTGCAAAATAGAGTTATGGTGCATATCAACGAGCTTGAAAATATATTTGGCCTTGATGTGAGTTACAACCCTGAAACAGGGATTGTCAGCATGTCTCGCAGAGGTATCAGTATTGCCCACCGTGTCGGGGATTTATTTATGGCGGCTAATATGCAAAGAATAGATATGGATGTCCCAGGATCACTATATATCGGTGAGTATTTATTTATCCCCCTAAGAACCATAGCCGAGATTCTTGGATATGATATCAGATGGAGCGTGAGCGGCCGCAGGGTGGTGCTTTCTGGGGGATAATATGGATAGGATTTCAAGTTATTTGCAGCGGATTGGCTTCATAGGCAAGGCCAAAATAGACTTTTCCACCCTCTATGCATTGCAGCGGCTGCATTTAGAGAGCGTACCGTATGAGAATCTGGATATTATGCGAGGCATACCTATTTCACTGGAAATAGATGATATGTATGACAAAATCATACGCCGCAAGCGAGGCGGTTACTGTTTCGAGCTTAATGGGCTATTCGCGTGGCTGCTGCGGAGTTTGGGCTTTAAAGTGATGGACTATATGGCCAGATTTCTGAAAGATGAACCTGAGATACCAATGCGGCGGCACCGTATTCTCAGGGTGACCTGTAAAGACGGAGACTTTATAATAGATGTAGGTGCAGGGGTAGTGATGCCAAAAAGGCCACTACCCTTTTTGATTGGAAAAATAGACAAGCAAGAGAGGGAACAATACATAATTGAAGAGGATTCATTTTTGGGATATGTAGTTTATCAGCGACACCATGATTCTTGGCACAGATTATACTCCTTTACAACGGAGCCTCAGCTGGAGAAGGATTTTATTCCTATTTCATTTTATTGCGAGAGGCATCCGGACTCCATTTTCAAGACTAAAGACATGGTACATCTCTTTACAAAAAAAGGCCGTAAATCCGTGGCTGGCAGGGAAATACGGCTCTTTGAGCCTGAGGGCGTAAATGTACTGCGGCCAAGCACCGAGGCCGCTTATTTTCATCTTTTGGATTTGCATTTCGATTTGCGTTTATAATTCTTCCATGTCACGCCTTCCACGACCGATAATGATACTAAGATTGCCATTCCTGGCGCGAAGCTCATCTATAAATTCCTTAGGAATGGAAGGGGATTTTAGGCGTATAGAGTATGTCAACTCATATAGGCTTCCCATTTGAGTGGTTCTTACATTATCCAGATCAGAGCTTGACGTGTATTTTGCCAGCACATCGTCAAAAAGCCCATCATAGTCGAGGTTTTCTGGGATTTTTATGCGAAGAGTACGGAAGTTAAGCTCTCCGCTCCCAAAATTGGTAATAGTTAGGGCAACACTTGCGCCACCGATAATAATCAAGAATATAAACGCGAAAAATAAATATCCCAATCCAGTAACAAACCCAAGCCCCATGGACAAGAACAAATGGCCAATATCGCGGGCATTACCAGGTACCGAGCGGAAACGTATAAGCCCAAAAGCCCCGGCAAGGGCAATACCAACGCCTATGTTACCACTGGCCAGCATTATAACTATCTGCACCAAAGCAGGCATCAACACCAAAATCATTGCAAGGCCTTGGCTATACGCGCTTTTAAATTGATATATAAAAGCAACTCCCAGCCCCAAAATTAGAGATACAAAGGTACATAATATCACAGCCGTTAAGATAGGAAGCTCTCCGGCGGTTATGCTGCTGGTTAGAGTCTCAAGCATATAACTTCACATCGCCTTTCTGCGCACAGTAATCCGTAAAACAGGTGCCGTATTTTGAATAGGATGTTCTATAAATGCCATTTTCACTTAGTGCCCGGCTAAGCCATAAGGGTATACTAATCGGTGTCTTTATTTCCATTAGTTGATAATTTTCATGAAGAACCTGCCTGCCATATTCGGGGTTACTAAAATCCAGATTATAGCATCTGTATCTTATATCATTGTCAAAAGTCACTCTAAGTTCAGGGTTTACTACCCCTGTATATGCTGTTCGCTTAAATGCAATAAACATCTTTTCATCCACAGCATTTCCTTTTAAATAAAAATCCAGCTCTTTGGCAATTTGCTGGTCTTCTTTTGGCAGCATTTCCCTTAATGGCTGCTTTAAGGCTTCCAAAGAGAAAGCCATTCTGCGCTTGTATACTACCCCTGCAAACTTCTTCTTTAACTCTAAAAAAATATTACTGGTTTCATCAGGGATGCCGTAGCAGCGGAGACGCATTTTTTCTTTATATAGGGGCTTCTCCAGAGATTTGTTGATTACATCCCAGTTATCTGTGTCCATATATATGTTCTGTACCCAATATGTCCCGTATTCATCTAAGTCCATGTATTTCAACAAGGCAGCCGTAACAGCGGCGGCCTGTTTATGGGTTACCAGATATTTTTTTTCATATCGCTTAAAACTAAACTGCATATGTACCACCCCACTGACGCTTTAAGCCCCCCGTCTTTGATTATGACAAATGCGGGGGGCTTAACCATGGTACTATATTTTATCGACTTATGTCAATTTGGCTTATACTAGTATTATGATCCAGTAGATTTATATCTGCTTAAACCAAAGCGGAAAAAGACAAAGCAAGGAATCAGAAAAAGCAGTGCAAACACTGGTGCAAAAGCATATAACAGACTGGTTTCTCGCCCCAATAAAAACAAAAGCGGATAATACTGCACCAAAGCAAGAGGGATCACATAGGTAAGAAACCTTAGCACATTCTCACCGTATACGGAAAAAGGTAGCCGTCCATGTTCCCTACCCCCATCTGTAAAGATATTCATAAACTCCAGCCCCTCAACAGTAAAAAATGAAAAGGACGCGTACACCACAAATAGCCCAAAAAACAGCAGTGTACCACAGACAATCATCAACACCAGAGTCATAACCCTCGTCAGCGTCCAGTCAACGCCGCTATTAGGGATTACATAAACAAACACTACTACAGCCTGAGCAGCTCGCCCAAGGCGGGTAAAGTCCATAGTACCGGCAAGCACCTGGAAAATAATATTCCGAGGCCTAACCAGCGCCCTATCAAAAGTTCCATTACCTAAAATCCGTGGGAAAGTATCAAATCCCCGGCCAAACATCTCTCCAAGAGAGAACCCCAGCATCATAACCGCAAAGCCAATAAGCACTTCCTGGTACGTAAAGCCCTCCACATCATCGAATAACATAAACAAAAAAGAAAGGCTCATAAACACAGCAAAGCTAACCAGAAACTGCCCCAAGATATTGAAGAAAAACGAGACTTTGTACTGCATCTGGCTTTTGAGATGCATTAAGAAGAACTTCATATATAGATTCATATAATCACCCTCCCTGAGCCACAACACGCTTTAAAGCCCGACTCATCCAAAAACGCCCCACAATAACCAAGGTTACAAGCCAAAATAACTGTATCCCAATCCCCCTAAAAGCCGCCACACCATAAACATGACCACTAAAAATCAAAAGTGGCATATTCTGCATAGAGCCAAAAGGCAAAAGCTCCAAAACAAACCGCATAGTATCAGGAAAAAACGGTAGCGGGATATACGCCCCAGAAAGAAAATCCGCAGACACCCCAAAGATAATACGGGTTCCCATGCTATTGATGGTATAAAACGCCGAGATATAAATCAGCATAGAAAAAGACAAAACAACCCCCAATGCCAAGGCCATACTAATAAAAAACAGTATATACCGCATTAGCTCTACAGGCAGAACCAAACGGAAAGGACGAGGCAGAAAGATAGCAATTGCAAGGATAGGAATAGCCCGCAAAAGAGTGCGAGAAACCCGGTTGGCGGCAGTGATACTAAACCAGCGACTATATAAATCCATAGGCCTTACAAGCTCGTAAGCAATAGAGCCGCTTTCTACAGATTCAATAATACTATTATCGTAAAACCACAGGAAAAATAAAGCTACAAAAGCCTGCTGTAACCAAATATAGGTCACAGTATGTGAAAATTCCATAGGGAAGCTTCCAGGGTTACTTCGATAGAAGGCCGCAAATGCCAAGATATACATAAAACCCCAGGCAAACTGGGTAGTAAGCCCGGCAAAAGCCGCGGCACGATACTGCAATGTATTGGTAAAACGTATACGGAACAAAGCCCGATAGGGCTTGAAATTAATAGCAGTAAGCCCAAACATAAGACATCTCCTTGTCTAGCAGATAAACACACGATTTAGGTTATTTTTTGGTCAAAAGCGGTTTTGATGATAATGACGAAAGCGGTTTTGATGATAACGACAAAGGTTTTATATAGCATACTCTTTATACAAAGCCGCCACCATTTCCTCCGCATTAGCCCCTTTAGGAGCCTCCGCCTTCAACTGAGTCAAACTACCATCAAGTAGAATCTGCCCCTTGCCTATTAGTATTATCCTTTCTGTAAGGGCTTCAATATCTTGCATATCATGGGTAGTAAGCAGTACTGTAGTACCACGTTCGGCATTAAGCCGCTTAATAAACTGCCGTACAGCCAGCTTAGACACCGCATCCAAACCGATTGTAGGCTCGTCCAAAAATAAAATCTTTGGGTCATGCAACAAAGACGCCACAATCTCACAGCGCATTCGCTGGCCTAGGCTCAGGCTTCTTGCCGGGGTTTTAAGAATCTCATGCAATTCTAAAAGCTCTACAAGCTCATCCAAGTTACGCTTATAAGTGGCTGCATCCGTCTTATAGATATCCCGTATCAATTCAAAGCTATCAACAACAGGTACATCCCACCACAACTGGCTACGCTGCCCAAACACAACCCCAATCTCCCGCACATGAGCCACTCGGTTCTTCCAAGGAGTGCGTCCATTAATATTACATGTACCACCATCCGGATTAAGGACACCGCACATAATCTTTATAGTAGTACTCTTTCCGGCACCATTAGGCCCAATATACCCCACCATTTCACCATCATTAACAGTAAAACTAACATTTTTAAGCGCCCGTATATATTCATATTCACGGGAAAAAAGCGCTCTAAAAGCGCGCGAAAACCCACCTTGCCGCTTAGCAATGCGGAAGGTTTTATTAACACCATTTAACTCAATCATAAATTAATTCATGCCTCCTTGCCGGCTGAACTTCTAAACCAACGCCAAAAACCGCGCGTCCTTTGCGCGGTTTTATATAAAGTTTTGGTCAAGCTTTTAACTATCTTTTACGAACCCAACAACTCGCTAACAAATTCCTCCAATACCAGATTCCTATAAAACATTTCCGCAGCCGCGTCCCTGCCCACATACCTGAAATGCCAGGGCTCGAAAATGATATTGGTTATATGCTGTTTATCCTCAGGGTACCGCAGTACAAACCCGTATCTATAACTATTTTGTGCAAGCCAAATCCCCTCAGGGGTATTGGCTTGATTTTCAGTTAGGTTCTGGTAGCTTAATGCCACAATATCCACAGCAAGACCTAGATTATGCTCGCTTGTGCCTGGATAGGCCACAATGCGACGTGCAGCCTCAAATGCGTCATCCTCTTCATACCCATCATCTATAAACCGCTGTATGCGATTATTAAAAAGCGTAGTCTGTCTAGAGACCGACCTAAAAGAAGACGCTACAATAGGAGATAACCCTTCGCTGCGGGCAGACTCTAACATATCCAGCAATGACCTATAGGCACGTGCGTCAAAATAATGCCCGCCACCAATAGCCATAAGCTGAGGATGAAAATAATAATCTAGGAAATTGTAGCGATTTACCAGTTTCAAATACCATGGAAGCTGAGAATTATCCACTGTTGTAAGCAATACAAACTCGTCATACGAAGGCACATAAGGTACATAGGGGTCATAAGGGATTGAATACGAGGATGGATTCTCCGCAACTTCATCCGGGGGTGTATTTACAACAGTTGCCTGTTCCCCTATTTCGTTCTGGTCTTCCGTATCCAAAGTATCATTACCATTATTAATCTGCGCATCTTGGGAAGCGGTGTTGGGAGTGTTCTCATATCCAGAAGGATCTTCGTAAACGCCTGCCACTCCAATACCAGGATAAGTAAACATCACAATATACACAGCAAACCCAGCGGCTACAACCGCAAGCAAAAGCAAGAACGCTGTAAATTTCTTTGAAAACACCGGCTCCCGGTATCTTGGATACCGTCTATCTCTATTTCTATTCATTGTATTAATTCTTCCCCCTCAATCTCTGGTCTAATCGGTAGTGGTGGCACCGTTCCGGCCCGTATCCACTGCCTAAAAAAGTCTTGAAGACTGTCACCATATATCTCTTCTGCCAAACTTATAAAATCTGCCCCTGACGCAACCTGTAAATAAAATGTCTGGAAATACTGTCTTACAAGCTCCCAAAACAACCTGTCTCCCATTTGGTTATGAAGTGCATTGAACATAAGCATCGATTTAATATGATGGGTATGAAAATAATCCATCCAGCTGTCAAAACTACCTAAACTCCTTGTCATAAACAAATCAGTACGCCCGTAAATCAAGGCATGTTCCTCCGCCATATAATTTCTTAAATCCAGTGGCCTCAGATAAAAAAGCTCAGCAGTTATGTATCTTATAAGCCCCTTATCTAACCAAGACTCGGTGACTTGATTACTCCCAACAACATACGAAAACCACTGCTGCCCTAAAACCCGGCTAAGAGCCTGGCTGTTAGGCTGCCTCAAAGTTGCAGTATTCATAAAGACAATATTTGAAAATGAAACCCCACTAAGAAACATATCCGTTTCCACAACACGAATATGGTCAAAAGGATAAGCCCCAACCCTGTTTGACATATGTCCAACACTGGCATAAATAATTTCCATAATATCGTCTATAGGAAGGTCTAAAGTGTAATAATATAAATGAACATCAACACCCTCCACAGTAATGCTTTCACGCTGAAAATAAGGAGATACAGCAAAGGCAAAACATCTTGCACTTGAAGAGGTAAAAACTGTGATTCTTCTATCTGTTTCCTCTGAGATTATTTCATCTAAAATTACTCCTGTGCCTGCAACGATATAGTCGGCAGGGGTAATAATCTCCACTTCAAAGCTAGCCATGTTAAGCACAAAAGGATCCCCAGCGGGATAATAATCATTTATTATCCAACCGCTATCATCCTGAGCCGCGACAACAGGAAGAAACATCCCAAACCACATGGCTTGCTGGTTGGCCCCAGTGCGGTGGGCAATAGACGGCACATATGCATTGTATTGAAGCACCAATTGCACAGTTTCTCCAGGAGACAAAGGTTCGTCAGGATAGAGGGTCAAAACAGTGCTCTCAAGATTATACTCAACATCTTCGTTATTCATGGAAACATGTTGAATATCCATATAGCCATAACTATGACCATGACGAAATATACTACGCTCAAACTCAGAAAAATAATGAGCATTACCTTCATTAAAGGCATTAAAAAAAACCCTTATCACAATAGTTCCAAGAGGCTCTCCGGTTCGGTTGGAGAAAGTTGTACGAGAAATACCCGACACAGTGCGAGTTCCTGGGTCAATGGTTATGCTCACATCATAGTGATCAAAACCGGGGACATACTCAGGAGTTGGCGCTGGATCAGGATAGTAATCGTTATGATAATCTTCATAATAATCATAGGGGGTTGGAGCTGGGTAATCGTCAGGAGCCTCACTTCCACAAGCACCTAAAATCCCCAGCATCAATACAAGCAAACCCCAGGTAAGTAGTAGTTTTTTCATAGGTCAAGGTACCTTCCCTTGCCAGAATGAGTATTTATGGGTGATAATTATAACAGGCTAAAAATAAAAGTATAACAAATCCACAAAACGGGTGAAAAATGAAAAAAATTATTCTAACTGGAGGGGGAACAGCCGGACATGTTACCCCAAACCTGGCATTACTGCCTCTACTAAAGGCTAAAAACTATGAAGTCCATTACATTGGAAGTCATGACGGCCTGGAAAAAGAACTGGTAAAAGAAGCAGGTATCCCCTACCACGGAATCTCCGCCGGAAAACTGAGGCGGTACATGGATATAAAAAACATAACAGATATTTTCCGTGTTATAAAAGGCTTTGGCAACGCAATTAAAGTCATACGCCAGATAAAGCCAGATATTGTATTCTCCAAAGGAGGATTTGTAACAGTTCCGGTGCTGGCTGCTGCTCGCGTTTTAAGAGTGAAAGGCGTTTCTCATGAATCAGATCTAACACCAGGACTTGCGAACAGACTTTCCCAACCATTTACCAGTAAAATCTGTGCATCCTTCCCTGAAACCCTTGCACATTTACCTGTAGGAAAAGGAGTACTTACCGGCTCCCCAATTCGCGAAGAGCTATTACAAGGCGATAAAGACAAAGGACTCGCCATGTGTCAGTGGGCAAAAGGCGGAAAGCCTGTGATTTTGGTCACAGGAGGCAGCCAGGGAGCCGCAGCAATCAACACAAAAATAAGAGAAGCCCTGCCCCAGCTCCTTCGCAAATACAGAGTGATTCACCTATGCGGCAAAGGAAATGCAGCCGGCGCCAATATCCCAGGCTACACAGAGTTTGAATATGTAAAAGAAGGCCTAGCTGACTTATATGCCCTGGCAAATATTGTTATTTCCCGGGCGGGAGCTAATACCATTTTCGAATTACTGGCCTTAAAAAAACCTAATTTACTCATTCCCCTACCCCTAGAAAAAAGCCGAGGCGATCAAATACTTAACGCAGAATCCTTTGTTCTACAAGGATTTTCCATGTTGTTGCCAGAAAGCAAAATGACTGTCGAAAGATTGCTAAAAGACATTGATATGCTTTATAATGAACGGGAAATATTTTCAGAGGCAATGGCCTTACATGAACAAGTCAACGGCGCAAAAAGAGTAATGTCCGTAATCGAGGACACGATAAATAGTGTTATCTAACAAAGGATGAATTCAAATGAGATATGCAATAGCCTTTTTACTGGCCTTTGTATTGGTAATGGTTCTGATGCCAATATTTACAAAACTGGCCGAAAAACTGGATTTTACAGATAAACCCACCGAGCGCAAAAAACATACTTCCCCCGTACCACTAGTGGGAGGAGCTGTTATGTTCATTGCCTTTGCTGTGGGTTTTATTGTTTTCGTCGCCGGTCTAGGCCCCGTTGTAATTCCCACACTTGCCTCAACAATGGAAGATACTATAGGCCTGTGGGCACTTATACCCGGCGGTACCATGATTTTAACTGTAGGCCTCATTGACGATTTTTCAAAAACACGGGGCAAAGAATTCCCTGTATGGCCAAGGATGCTAGTGCAAATAGCCGCGGCAGTGCTTGCCTTCGCAGCAGGAATACGCTTTACCGGATTCATGAATCCATTTACTGATACCTATGTATATTTTCATATTGGTGTACAGTTTGCACTTACAGTATTATGGTTTGTAGGCCTCGTAACCGTGTTCAACTTTATGGATGGCTTAGACGGGCTTTCCGGCCTACTGGCAATGCTCTCCGGCTGTACTCTTTTCGTAGTGGCTTTAGTTATGAACCAATCCGCCTCGGCCTTTATGGCAGTACTATTCATAGGTGCAACCACCGGGTTCCTACGCCACAATCTCCCCCCAGCCAAGGTCTACATGGGCGACTCCGGGGCATACCTTTTAGGCTATTTACTAGCCGCAATATCCTTACACGGGGCTTTTAAACAAGCAACAGTAATATCGGTATTCATCCCCATATTAGCAATGGGAGTCCCTATATTCGAAAGCATACGGGTTTTTATAAGAAGGCTGCTGGCCAAACAATCCGTAACTGTAGCCGATTCCTCAAGCAACACCACTTACTTCCATCATAGGCTAGTAAATGCAGGAGTAAAACCACCATATGCATTGGCACTAATAGTGCTGGTTAGTGTATGCCTAAACCTGACTGCCATCATACTTATGTTGGCATTTTAGAAATAAGCTTTTACCCAAAAAAACAATCCACATTGAACCTAAAAAACACTCACAAGGAGTCGTTCTTCCTGTGAGTGCTTTTTCATATAAAAACGGCTGATTTAAAGATGAATTGCTATATTATCTCCCAGCTAAATGACTGGGCTGCACATCGTTTCTACGGCGACTTTGCCACCATTCAACAACTCTAAATCGTACCTCTGCAGTTGCCCCAGAGCCTTCCTCTTGATGAGTCAATAACCGAAAAGATTCATCACTTACGGTATCAGCCAACTGCTGCCTTCCCGAGTCCGTACTAGTCATATCTACAAAACATAGCGGCGGAAACATCAGGCACCACCAGTTTTGCCCTGTGCCCGTTCCGATTGTTATCTGCAAAGCCTCATATACTCCCGGAGGAAAGGATAACTCCCCATATGTCTTAGTCGGGAAGAATACTCTTTCCATCCTTGCGTCTACTTCATAATCCAGCCCCAACTGCTGCATAGTAGCCTTTGCATGTGCCTGGATTGCAGGAAGTTCATTTTTGATTATCTGTCGGGACTCCTTAACATTGTCAATCTGATTAAATATCCCTTCAAACTCACTAAGCAACTCATCTCGCACTATATCCTTTATCTCCTGGTCAGCCTCACTATCGCTATTAGCCTGTACATGAAAGCGGATTACATTGCTGGCAATATCCTCCTGCACTGCCACTGAGTATACATAGGAATATGCCGCGACACTTATCGCAAACACCAGCCCCAGCGCAAGGCTCAGCGCCAATATTTTCACCTCTTTACGTAGTCTGTTCATTTTATTGTCTCCTTTTAAGAATCTATTAGGGTTAGATTCTTGCCAGGATGTGGATGGGGTATACCTGTCATTGGATTTTCTACATGAATATGGTATACAATACAAATAACAAAATATAAGAAGGGCGTAAATAAAATGAAAACATGCAAAATTAAAATGATATGGGATGATGGCGTTTGGATTGCTGAGTCGGAAGACAATCTTGGAATAGTTCTTGAATCTAGCTCTTTTGATAATCTTGTTGAGCGAGTGCGTGATGCCATTCCGGAAATGCTTGAGCTAAATTTAGATTACACAGGTGATTTTCAAATACATTTTGAAGCTGAACGTCTGGTTATAGAGACAGCCGCTGTATAATGGCAGACTATACACGTACTGTTAAGAAAGCCCTCATGCAAGAAGGTTGCTACTTCCTACGTTATGGCAAAGGTGACCATGAAATCTGGTATTCTCCAATAACAGGTAGGAATATTGTTGTTGATGGAAGTATTACTAAACGATCAAGTGCGCTTAAAACATTGAAGAAAGCTGGTGTAGATAAGAGAGTTTAATTATACATGAAATTATTTATGATGAAAATACAATCCCCATTTATGATATGACATAGGAGGAGTGTTTTACATGGCGATACCAAAAGTGATGATTAGTTCTACATGCTATGATTTAAAGCAAATCAGAGAAAATCTAGAAGCGTTCATTAGGAGCTTGGGGTATGATCCTGTTAGAAGTGATAAAGGAGATATCGGTTATAATATTACTGATACATTAAAAAGCGATTGCTTCCTTGCTGCACAACAATGCGACATTTTAGTTGGTATAATTGGCGGAAATTTTGGAAGCGAAGCTTCTCCAGACGATTCTATAACGATGCGTGAAATGAAAACCGCCTTGGAATACAAGAAACAAGTATATGTTTTTGTGGACAGTAGTGTTCTTTCTGAATTTCGCACATATAAAATAAATTTAACAAAAAAGGGAGAGCGATTTGCTAAAGAGGAAATGTTTTATGATTCGGTAAATGACACAAGAATTTTTGATTTTATTAATGACATGTATGCTCATGAATCAGAGAGAGTAGTAATTCATGAATTCCAAAACTCAACGGATATCTCCGATTTTCTTAAAAAGCAATGGGCTAACCTTTTTCAAGTTTACTTAGATCAAAAAGAACGTGATAGGCAAAGCGGAGCATACTCAAAAATAAATGATTCGGCTACTAGGCTCGATGCATTGATTCAGAAATTTGACAATAATTTATCAAATCTATCACAAGGCACAACATTCTTATTAGAAAACCAAGGGTTTGGGAAGTATGCTGGAAATCCTATATTGGGACATTTGAAAAAATTGCTTAAAACAAATATCACTCTTCTTTTTAAAACACCAGAACAATTAATAGAGCTAATGGATTTATTTGGATATTCTAATGTATCTAATGATGAAGATGGCCTTTATATTTTTAGTGAAACACCTAGTTATGGATATAAAGAAACAACAACGCAAATAACCTTTAAAAATATTTTTAAAGAAGGCAAGTTGATTTTTCCAAATCCAAGCGCAGTTATGGATGACTACATTGAATTGAATGAGTATTCGAATAGTATGATATCATCAATTGATGATGACGATTTACCTTTTTAATCGTTAAGTAAACGAGGTAATCCCAGTACGTGAAAAAAATTAATTAACTATATTTTCCTGATTTGAAATCATATAAATAGTCTTATAAACTAGCATAGACACATAATGATGTAATAGCACTTCGTTACCTCACTGATACCCCACCAATAACATGCTGATTTCGTAGCCTTACAGGCTAAAAGCCCCGCAATCCAGTGATTGCGGGGCTTTTCCAGTTACACCCTTAGGGGCTCGAACCCTAGACCCGCTGATTAAGAGTCAGCTGCTCTGCCAACTGAGCTAAGGGTGTGATTTTACGTATCCGGCGCGAATCGAACGCGCGACCTTTCGCTCCGGAGGCGAACGCTCTATCCCCTGAGCTACGGACACTTGAAACGCTGGTTATTTTAGCGAGGTATATCTCTCCTGTCAAATCCAGACCATGTGTATGCAACCTAGAAGGCTAATCTTCATATTATGTGGAAAAAGCATCGCGATTTTTGCTCAAAGCAGGAAATCTTTTTGCCTTTCGGCAAAAACCATTCGCAAAAACGCGTTAAAGCATCGCGATTTTTGCTCAAAGCAGGAAATCTTTTTGCCTTTCGGCAAAAGCCATTCGCAAAAACGCGTTAAAGCATCGCGATTTTTGCTCAAAGCAGGAAATCTTTTTGCCTTTCGGCAAAAACCATTCGCAAAAACGCGTTAAAGCATCGCGATTTTTGCTCATTGATTAGGAGGCATACCATGATTAGAAGACGTTTGCACCCAAGAAGACCTCATCCACCACATCCACAACCTCATCCATCTCACCCTCATCCAAGACCACCAGCTCCGCCTCATCACCCACCCCACCCCACTGTACGCCCCCAAGACCACGGCCCTCATCCCTATGTTGTAGACATAAACAGAGCAGCCCATCAAAACAACAACTACCGCACCACCCTATGGACTGGGCCACATTTACAGCTAACATTAATGACACTCAGGCCAGGGGAAGACATCGGCTTAGAAGTACATCAAGATGACGATCAATTCCTATTGATAGTAGAAGGCCAAGGTATTGCACAAATGGGTCCTTCCAGGCGCAATTTAACTTTCCGTCAGCCTGTATTCAATAACTCAGCTGTCTTCATCCCTGCGGGAACATGGCATAATATTACCAATATAGGAAGAACACCCATGCGCCTATACAGTATATACGCGCCTCCGCACCATCGCCGTGGAACAGTGCACCACACCAAGGCAATCGCTGAAAAAATGGGAGATTAAATGGAACAAAGTCGAATCTAATCTCGTTTGACTGTATATTACAACTATGTTACATTTAGGTAGAAATACCAAAAAATTAGCCGATAAAGTGAATTTAACGAAGAATGATGTCGTTCAAGCCGAAACACTAGCAGAGTTGCGAGCGATTGCGTGAATTCCGAATTAATTCGATATGTCGGAAAAAGTTTGGAGGGGTTACAAATGAGAGTTAAAAGAATGTTGTTGTTGCTACTTGCAATGCTGGTATTTATACCAGGGGTTATGGTATTTGCCACAAGGCCCACCCCAGTAGATCAAATCCATGCAGGAATGTTCCCTGTAGGCAGCGAGCAAAGGGTGGAATATGCCAGCGCACTCAATGTACGCAGAGGTCCCCACCCACGTTATGCCGCCTTTACACACCTTACCAGAGGTACCGTTGTTACAGTGTTAGAATACAGAAACAAGTGGGTTCGAGTAAACACACCTTCAGGTGAAGGCTGGATTTATGCGGGTTATCTTTCAAGGGAAATGGCAGCAGCGCCTCCCCTTACAACCGGAACCGGTACTACTAGTGGAAGCGGAACAGCTGTAGTCGCAGGTAGCCGCACTCCCCAGCACCTGTTAAGAGCAGATATGTTTCCAGCAAATTCTACAGCCACTGTAGATTTTGCCTCACATGTAAACATCCGTCGCGGTCCTGCTAATTCATATACTGCGTTTACACACTTGGCCAGAGGTACAACCGTTACAGTCCTTGAGTACAGGCAGATGTGGGTACGATTGGATACTGCCAGCGGTCAAGGCTGGATTTTCGCCGGATTTCTATCCAATGATGCGGTTATAGCTGCCAGAGCTTCCGGAAGTGCATCAACAACAGCACCAACAGGACTTGGCACCCCAACACCACACGCCCAACTAAGAGCAGAAAACTTCCCTGCAAATTCACAACACACCGTGGACTATGCTCAATTTGTCAATGTCCGCAGAGGCCCAGGTACATCCCATGCCGCATTTACCTATGTATCCAGAGGCACTGTTGTTACTGTTCTTGAGTTTAGACAAGGCTGGGTACGTATTTCTACAGCCCAAGGCGAAGGCTGGCTATATGCTGCTTTCTTACGCCGCCCATAAAACACACAATGATTTGTCCACGTTGTAAAAGAAAAATACCGCCCGGTAAAAGTCATTGTCATTACTGCAAAAATCGCTTCAACAAAACCACAGAGCGCAAGGTTCCTATTATCACCGCAGCTATTGCATTAGTTTTTTTTGCTGCGCTGGTATTTGGTTCTGCGCTTGCTATTCTTTCCAATCTTAGAATAGAATCTGACTCAGACATGGCACTTCACTTAGATGGCATATGGGAAATAGAAGAGCTTACTTTTAACGACGAGCATATTACCTATATATTTGACGGTGATTTGTTTACCTCCATCACCAAAGCCATCATATACGATGCAACCCCTGACGATATTGATAATATTCGGGAGTTTCATCTTGCCTATAGCGGAGCTATGGTTGAGACAGAAAATACAGGCGATGGTAATTATCGTCTTATAATAACTTCTGAGGGCAGCTTTAGCTTAGATGGCAGCTCAATCGTACTAGCTATGAGGGATGGAATTTATAACTGGCTCTCATTTTACTGGGACGATGATGGGATAATAATTAATGGAGATCGATTTTTACAACAATAAAAAAAGAACCGTTGCATTTATGCGACGGTTCTTTTTTATGTTCATCTACGCTTGTTGCGCTTATTTATACCTGCGATACGCTCATTGGAAACTTTCTGCCATGCTTTAAACTTTTCTTCAAAGTTTGCGGCTTGTGCTGCTGTTATTACTGGGGGAGGCTCGTATCTATAGCCATAATCATCATACTCTTCTTCGTCATCATCATTGTAGGCACGGCGCTGAGGTACATCCTTCATAGATAAGGAAATCTTGCCGGAAGCCTGGTCGTGAGATACTACCCGAACATCCACTTCATCCCCTACCGCCAGCACATCGCCTACATCTTGTACGAAACCATTGGTAATTTGAGAAATATGCACCAATCCCGGCACTCCGCCAGGCAGGGACACAATTGCCCCAAAGGGTTTAATTTTAAGTACCTTACCTGTGTGTATGTCGCCAACGGCAACAGATGTTGTATTTTCAGCCAATTGGTCATCACCTTCTTTCTATACCTCAGTATTATAACAGATTTAGGTAATCACTGTCCACAAAGGCGCATGGCCTCTGGAGACTCTGGGGTATGACCCGTTATCACTGGCTCCATCGGTAAAGGCGCGGCCCATTTTGCCGCATTGATTATTACTTGCTGCACTTCCGGCATGTAGTATATAGGAAAAGTTTCATGTCCTGGAGCAAAGTAAAATATCTTTCCTTTTCCGCGCTTGAAGGTACAGCCGCTACGAAATACTTCCCCACCCTGATGCCAGCTGATAAACAGCAGCTCATCTGGGGCAGGTATACAAAAATGTTCTCCATACATTTCAGATTTGGGTATGTCAAAATAATCGGGAATACCTATGGTTATTGGATGGTTGGATTCTATTTTCCAAACCCTTTCAAGCTCATCAGCCTCACGCCAACGAAGACCCAAAGTATCTGTACCCATGAGTTTTGAAAATATTTTTGATGCGTGCCCTGAATGAAGCACAATTAGCCCCATTCCTTCCATTACCCTCTTACGGACTCGCTCCACTATCTCGTCATCAACATCATTGTGATGGCAATGCCCCCACCAGATTAGTACATCTGTATCGGCTAGTACTTCAACTGATAAACCATGCTCAGCTTGGGGCTGGGTCGAGGTTCGTACCGTACCAAACTCCTTAGATTCTTCTAAGAAATCGGCAATCGCCTGATAAATCCCATTAGGGTACGGCCCAAGTGGGCCAATGGTCTCATCCCATACGGTTACATTAATTTTTCCCATTTTACTGCTCCCTTCTTGGATTATCATTATTTCTTGCTGCATCAACAAATTTTGTAAGATGACCTAGGAAGGTCAATTCTACTGTACCTGTTGGGCCATTCCGTTGCTTGGCTATTATAACCTCGGCGTGCCCTTTTTTTAATGTGTCGGGGTTGTAGTATTCGTCCCTGTATAAGAAGGCTACGACATCTGCATCCTGCTCTATAGCTCCAGATTCACGAAGGTCACTTAACATTGGCCTGTGGTCTTTTCGGGCTTCAACAGCACGGCTAAGCTGGGCGGCTACCAGCATGGGAACATTGATCTCCTTAGCCAGGGCTTTCAATGATCGGGAAATCTCAGAGATTTCTTGCTGTCTGCTTTCTGGTCTATTACTTGCAGGCGATGTCATCAATTGCAGATAGTCTACTACCACTAGTCCTAGTTGGCGCTCAATTTTAAGGCGACGACATTTGGCTCGCATTTCTGTTATCGTAATCCCCGGAGTATCGTCTATATACAAGGGGGCACGTGATAATGTAGGCATTATTTCTGATATTCTGTCCCAGTATTCGGGCCTATCTAGGGCTCCTGTACGTATTATTTGGGAGTCTATACCAGATTCCACCGCCAGCATACGATTTCCGAGTTGTTCTTTTGACATTTCCAGGCTAAAAATAGCCGTGGGCACATGATTATGAAGTGCTGCGTGCTGGGCAATGTTAAGCAAAAAGGCAGTCTTCCCCATAGAAGGGCGCGCTCCAACCAGGATAAGATCCGATGGTTGAAGGCCCGCGGTACGTCTATCAAAGTCTGTAAATCCGGTTTCTACCCCTGTGACTTTGCCTTGATTCTTATTAAGCTCCTCCAGCTTTTCTACTGCCAATACCACAACATCACTAATATGTGCAAAATCCCTGGTGTTACTACGCTGGGCAATATTAAAGATGCTTTTTTCTGCCATCTCCATTATTGCGGCTACTTCTTCTCTAGCGTCGTAGCCTGCGTTTGTAATCCCTGTTGAAGCCTTTATCAACTGACGGAGAAGTGATTTTTCAGCGACTATTTGTGCGTGATGACGGATATTTGCAGATGTATAATAGGCGGCTGCAAGTTGCATTACTCTATCCCGGCCTATTTGGTCAAGGAGGCCTTTTTCGCCTAATTTATCGCTTAGAGTTATTACGTCTACAGGCTCGTTTAGTGTAAAGAGCTCTATCATGGTTTCGTAAATTGCTTGATTATCTGGGCGATAGAAATCAACACCATGAACAACTTCCATGGCCGTTGAGATAGCTTCCCTATCAAAAAGCATACTTGCAAGTACCGCCTGCTCCGCCTCCATATCATGGGGAGGGATTCGGGGTACTTGGGCTTGTGGGTTAGGCTCTAACATATTAGTCTGCTGCTTGAATTTCTACATTTAGCTTTGCGGCAACTTGGGCATGAAGTTTTACTGTTACTGTGTAGGTGCCTACAGCTTTTACTGGATCAGCAAGTACTATTTTCTTTTTATCTACTATTAAGCCTAGTTGGGATTGAATGGCTTCGGCTATTTCTTTATTAGAAATTGAGCCAAACATCCTGCCCTTATCCCCTACTTTCACCTTTAGGATAACAGGCTTTGCCTGAAGTTTCTCAGCTAACTCCTGAGCCGCCTTTACTTCTGTTTCAACTTTATGCTGAGCTTTTTGTTGCTGGGCTTCCAAGTTGGCCATATTGGCGGCTGTGGCTTCTATCGCCAGCTTTCTTGGAAATAGAAAGTTACGAGCATGACCATCTGAGGTGTTTATCACCTGTCCTTTTTTACCTATGTTTTTTACATCTTCTAATAAAATTACCTTCATAAATTAATTCATGCCTCCTTCATCGGCGTTACTTGATGTTGATACAATTCGCACAACCGCTTCACGGTTCTACTCAATGAAATCCGCTACGCAGATATTTTACACTATCTCCTAGCGTTACATTCTTTTGTGAAGATAAGTATAGCATACTAAGCCAATTTATGTTTAAATAATCCTATATAAAGAAGCATAGGAGGATGCAATGGATACTAATGAACTCAGAAACGGATACAAACGTGCCTTTCCAAATGGTGGAGAACCACGTTTTTTTTATGCCCCTGGCCGGGTGAATCTAATCGGGGAACATATAGACTACAACGGGGGATATGTATTCCCATGTGCCCTAACACTAGGGACATACGCAGCCATTGCAAAGCGAGACGATAATATCATGCGACTTTTTAGCGCAAATATAAAACCGCTAATTACAGTAAGCACAGATAATTTGGAATATAATCCAGAACATAGATGGGCCAACAACCCAAAGGCTGTAACTAAGCTTCTTATGGATATGGGACATACACTTGGTGGTTTTGATTTATACGTGTGGGGTAATCTGCCCAGTAATGCCGGACTTTCGTCATCCGCCAGCATTAATGTGCTGGTTGCCTTTGCTCTAAATACAATTTATGAAACGGGTCTTGACCCAATTGAGATCGCTCTACTTTGCCAGCGGGCAGAGAACGAATATCTAGGTGTAAACTGCGGTATCATGGATCAGTTTGCATCTGCAATGGGGAAAAAGAATCACGCTATCTTGCTCAATTGCAACACATTAAAGTATCAATACGTACCATTAGAGCTGGGGGATTATAGACTAATCCTAGCCAATACCAATAAACCTCGGGCATTAATAGACTCAAAGTACAATGAACGCAGAGCAGAATGTGAGTATGCTCTTGAAATATTGAAAAAAGCAACTGATATCCAAAATCTATGCGAAATAGACTTTGAGAAATTTACAGAGCATTCAAAAAAAGCCTTTGGGGAAGATACCATCAAAGAAGGTATGACCTCCGCATCTCTTTCCGCAGAGGCTATTGCATTTAATCGTGCATGTCATGCTATAAGTGAAAACGATCGCGTTAAAACCGCTGTACAAGCCCTTAGCAAAGGAGATATCTCCACATTTGGCAAGCTAATGACTGCTTCTCATAACTCCTTACGGGATTTCTATGAAGTCACAGGGGCTGAACTGGATGCCCTCGTTCAAGCTGCTAGTGATTTTAAAGAAATGATTGGCTCACGGATGACTGGAGCCGGGTTCGGCGGTTGCACAGTAAGCATCGTGCACAAGGACAAAATTGAAGATTTTATTAAAAAAGTAGGACAACAGTATACAAAATCAAGCGGACTTGTTGCTGATTTCTATGTAGCGGAGGTAGACGACGGCGCACGAGAGATTTATTAACGCCTGCTAAAAAAGCCCTGCAAACTTTTGAAAAGATTTGATCAAAACTTTGATATAAAACCTAAAATCGCCGCTTTCGCGGCGATTTTTATGTTAAAATTTTTGCCTCAGACGAGTCCGTTCTTATTTGATTCGCTATGATTAATATTTTCTAATCTCCATAAACCCATTAACAAAATCCCTATTATCATCTGATTTAAGAAGCATATCTCCAACCTGCTCGGAAAACTCTGTCGATGGGATACGTCCACTCATCTCCCGCAGCTTATACATAGCGTCAATTTCTCTGCCGCTCAAAAGCAGTTCCTCTCGCCGGGTGCCTGAGCGCACAATATCAATAGCTGGGAATATCCGTCTTTCTGCCATTCGTCTATCCAGCACCAATTCCATATTACCCGTACCCTTAAACTCTTCAAAGATTACATCGTCCATTTTGCTGCCTGTATCCACAAGGGCTGTTGCCAAAACCGTAAGAGAGCCACCTTCCTCCACATTTCGCGCCGCTCCAAAGAACTTCTTTGGCATATATAGCGCCGCAGGATCAAGACCACCGGAAAGAGTGCGCCCCCCTGCCGGAATGGTAAGATTATAAGCCCTTCCTAATCGGGTAATAGAATCCATAAGGATTACCAAATCCTTTTTCTGCTCTACTAAACGCTTAGCCCGCTCCAACACTATTTCTGCAACACGCTTATGATTCTCCGGCTGCTCATCAAATGTAGAAGACACAACAGTACAGTGCTCCCCTAGTATTGAACGTTCCATATCTGTAACCTCTTCTGGACGCTCATCAATTAGCAGTACAATCAAATGCACATCAGGATAGTTATGAGTGATGGCATTGGCAATCTGCTTAAGAAGTACTGTTTTGCCTGCCTTTGGCGGAGAGACAATCATCCCCCGCTGACCGAATCCAATAGGGGAAAATAAATCAATAATCCGAGGTGCAAGCTGATGGCGTGATGTTCGCCCGGTTTCAAGATTTATCCGCCGTGTTGGAAAGATGGGAGTAAGATATTCGAAATAAGGACGGCGAGACGCCATATACGGTGGGTCACCATTTACATGATTAATATAGGATAGTGCACTAAATTTATCGGCACTGTTATGGCGGGTAACTCCACATACTAAGTCCCCGGTGCGCAGACCAAAACGCCTTATTTGAGTTGGGGAAATATATATATCCCCATGACTGGGCAAGAAATTATCAACTCGTAAAAATCCAAAACCATCCGGAAGGATTTCTAATATACCTTCAGCCGTTTCTTGTTCCTGAATAGGAGCTACGACTTGAATTTCAGAATTGGTTGGCTCTGGGGAAGCTGGTTCAGAAGGAATTGATTCGCTAAACGGAATCCCAGACGTAATGACTTCGTCTGGGATTTTATCAGCTTCATGAACTATTTCATCAGTTTTTTCATTAATTTCGTCCCTTACATCTTCTGATGCAATGAAACCCAGTGCCTCGGCAGGGATAATCTGCTCCTCAATAAGAGCAATCAAATCTGCCTTTTTTGTTCTAGATACATTCTTTAGTCCAATTTCCTTGGCATATTCTTTTAACTGAACCAAAGACATATTCTTAATATCCATTTTTTTGCCCCATCCGGTTGAAAATGAAATCCATACTTTAAACTATGCCGAAAGGGACATGATTATTCCCTTGGAGGGATAACCAGTTCTTGACCAGGTTGTATGGCGTTAGCGTTGGTTAGATGATCATTAGCAGCTACAATTTTATCTATATATATCTGAGCAGAGCTACCATAATGTTGATTTGCTATCCTTGATAGTACTTCTCCAGGTTGCACTATATGGATAACTGGGTCTGGAGTTGGCGGAGGTTGAGGAGGTTCCTCCGGCGTGGTTTCATCATTTGGGCGATTTGGTGTTTCTTCATTTGCGTATGGGTCATCCTCTGTAGTACTTGCATAACCTTGTGCCCCTAGTTGCGCTTCCAAATCTTCAATGGTTACCCTTGCCTCAGTTAGATCAGCTCTATATCCATTAAGCTCTAGATTCAACCGCTCCAGTTCCCCGGCTGAGTCATCTGCTTCATTAACTTGGGCTTGGGCGGCATATAAATCACGTCTTAGGTTCCTGTTGTTAAATGCCAAAAAAGCCATCAACGCAAGTACTCCTACCAAAACTATTGCAAGTAAGTATCGCAACGGGTTGGCTCCATCTCCTTCAGATGGAGAATGAGAAGCAGCTGCCTCTCTGCGGTGTACCGCAATAGGAGCAACAGTTCCGCCGTCCCTAGCTTCTTTTACTCTGGTTTCTTTTTCTCGTGTTTCTTTGGGTGTTGAAATCACATCATGAGCAGAGTAACGGTTGCGGAAATTGCTGAAATCCTCATCATCCATTGGTGCAGATTCATCTGGCGAGGCTTCATAATGCTCCATGTGTGGAGGTGTACGGCGTCTCCGCTCTGCGTTAACACGGACTGCAGGTTTTGGCATAGGGTTTGCTTCCCGCGCCCCACGGCGTGGTCTGTCTCTTCGGGCATTTGCAAGTTGGCTTAAAAACTCCGCATCATCTTCAAAGTTAGGAGGGGATGTTGGGCGCCAAGTGTCAGCAGTAGGCTCTGCGTCCCGTGGGTCTAGGGGCCTAGGGGCAGGTCTTTCTTTTCGTCTTCCATCATATCCAGATGGATTATCATCGGCTTCCGAATCCAGAAAACGCCCTACGGCATTGCGTGCCATTTCATTCCCCATATCGTCGCGGGAGCTATTTTTATAGTCTGTTACGGGTGACTTACTTGTATCGTCATAATCATCATAATTATCGTAATCATCATGGTGGTTATGGTCTATATCATCACGATTGTATCCGTATTTTTCTTGGTCTCTCACTTGATATTACCCCCTATTTCCTCTTTTGTGTGTATTTCGACTTTATTGTAGTTGTAATCCTAAATAGTGTCAATGAATAAAATGGCGGCTTCGCGGCAAATTTTTTGACGAAATTCATAATTTTCCGCTTTACGAGAAACACAAAAACGATATAATAGCAACGTTGTAAATCAAAAGGGGGTTACATTAATGTTTACATATAAACTTGGAATAGACATTGGCTCAACAACTATTAAACTGGTTATTTTAGATGGCGAAGGGGCCACCCTGTTTGCCCAATATCGTCGGCATCATTCCAATATAAAGGAAACATTGCTGGAAATGGTACGAGAGGCCAGGCGAGAGCTTGGGGATTTTACCTTTAAGGCTATGATTACTGGCTCTGGAGGGCTTTCCCTTGCTAACTGGGTTGGGGTACCTTTTGTTCAGGAAGTAATTGCCGTGTCTGATGCTATCGCAGTACACGCTCCCCAGACCGATGTAGCTATTGAAATCGGTGGGGAAGACGCCAAGATTATCTATTTTACCAATACCATTGAACAGCGCATGAACGGTATATGTGCTGGAGGTACAGGCTCTTTTATTGACCAAATGGCGACACTTTTGGATACAGACGCAATAGGACTTAACGATCTGGCAAAGGATTTTCAGGTTATATACCCCATAGCTGCCAGATGTGGGGTTTTTGCCAAGAGTGACCTACAGCCTCTTATTAATGAAGGAACTGCCAGAGCTGACCTTGCGGTTTCTATTTTTCAAGCCATTGTTAGCCAGATAATTAGCGGCCTTGCCTGTGGCAAACCTATAAGGGGTAATGTTGCGTTTTTAGGTGGGCCTTTGCACTTTCTTTCGGAACTAAGAGCCAGGTTTATCGATGTATTAAAATTGCCACCAAATCAGGCAATAGCTCCGGAGGCATCTCATTTATTTGCGGCTTTGGGTGCGGCATATCGCTCTACTGATGAAGGAGCCGAAATGGATGTAGATGCACTTATTGAAAACCTTGATGGCAGACAAGAACTTCCCATGGAAATTGCACGTCTTAAACCTCTATTCGTAGATGAAGACGAATACGTAAAGTTCAAGAAACGTCATTCTAGATACACAGTTCCAAAGTCTGATTTGGCTTCTTACGAAGGAGATTGTTTCTTTGGGCTGGATGCCGGATCTACTACCACTAAGGCTGTTGTAATAGGAGACGATGGCTCGCTTTTGTATACGTTTTATTCCAATAACGAAGGTAACCCGTTGCAAGTAGCGAGTCAGGCCCTGAATGAGATTTATTCTAAGCTTCCCACGACGGCAAACCTGAGATTTAGCTGTGTCACCGGTTATGGCGAGGCTCTTTTGATGTCGGCCTTAGGAGCGGATATGGGTGAAATCGAGACAGTAGCCCATTACAAGGCAGCCGCGTTTTTTGACCCTGATGTAGATTTTATATTGGATATCGGCGGTCAGGACATGAAATGTCTTCGTATTAAAAATGGGATCATTGACACGGTTTTATTAAATGAAGCATGTTCTGCCGGGTGCGGCTCCTTCCTTGAGACATTTGCCAGATCTTTGGATTTGCCCATTAATGATTTTGCTAAGAACTCTTTGTTTGCGGAGAACCCTGTAGATTTAGGCTCGCGTTGTACGGTTTTTATGAACTCACGGGTAAAGCAGGCCCAAAAAGAAGGGGCATCTGTTGCTGATATTTCTGCGGGGCTTGCATATTCCGTTATAAAAAATGCACTTTTGAAGGTAATAAAGATTACTGACCCTTCTCAGATGGGTAAGCGTATCGTGGTCCAAGGTGGGACTTTTTACAATGAGGCTGTGCTTCGGGCCTTTGAAATTGTAAGTGACCGGGAAGCCATTCGTCCTGATATTGCAGGGCTTATGGGGGCTTATGGTGCAGCCCTCCTTGCAAAAGGCCGCTATCGCCCTGGTAGAAAATCTACTTTGCTTAGCGCAGAAGCACTTAGCCAATTGGAGGTATCCACCTCACACACCCGCTGTAAGGCCTGTGAAAACAATTGTTTGCTTACGGTCAACAGATTTGAAACAATGGGGCAGGCAAAGCGCTTTATTTCTGGTAATCGCTGTGAAAAAGGGCTGGGTAATACTGCTACAAGCACTGAAAAGGTTCCGAATTTATACGAAGATAAATATAACCGCCTCTTTGGGTATACCCCGCTTGACGAGGAAAATGCCCACAGAGGCACTGTAGGACTACCCAGAGTCATGAATATGTATGAAAGTTACCCATTGTGGTACACCTTTTTTACAGAGCTAGGGTACCGGGTCGAGTTATCGCCACGCTCCTCAAGAAGCCTTTATGAATTGGGTATTGAGTCTATCCCTAGTGAGAGTGAGTGTTACCCGGCCAAGCTAGCCCATGGACATGTAATGGCGCTTATAGGTAGCGGCGTGAAATATATTTTCTATCCATCAATTCCACTTGAACAATGCACTGTACCTGGGGCAGATATGCATTTCAACTGCCCGATTGTTACCTCATACCCAGAAAACATAAAAAACAATATGGAAGAACTAATAGAATACGGAGTCAAGTTTCATAATCCGTTCTTTAATCTCAATGACCCTGCAACTCTTGAATCACGACTTATTGAGGAATTTCCTCATATTCCAAAAGAGGAAGTGCGGGCAGCTACCCAAAAAGCTTTGGAAGAACAGGCAAGGTATCACGCCGATGTTAAAAAAATGGGCGAAGATGCTGTAGACTATATTATTTTAAACGGCCTCAATGCTGTTGTACTTGCAGGACGACCATACCACATTGACCCAGAAATTAACCATGGTATTCCTGAACTTATAAACTCTTATGGCATTGCGGTACTTAGTGAAGATGCTGTTGCACATATGGGCAACATTGAAAGGCCACTTGGTGTCAGAGACCAATGGGCATATCATTCTAGGCTTTATGCGGCAGCTTATTGGGTGCGTACCCGTGAAGATGTTGAACTTATCCAACTTAATAGTTTTGGATGTGGGCTGGATGCCGTAACCGCCGACGAGATTCAGGAGATTCTTGAAGCGGCCGGGAAGATATTCACTCTGATTAAGATTGACGAGGTCAGTAATCTTGGTTCTGCTCGGATTCGTATCAGGTCATTGTTCGCAGCGCTTTCTGAGCGGCGTGAGCGTGGAATCATGACCCGCGCACCAAAACCTCGCCCAGAGCGCGTGATTTTTACCAAAGAAATGCGGGCAAAGCATACGATTATCTCGCCACAAATGGCACCCATTCACTTTGACATACTAAAATACGCATTTGAATCATGCGGGTATAACCTCGCTATCATGCCTGCTATTGATAAGGATTGTATCGACACTGGGCTTAAATATGTAAATAATGATGCTTGCTACCCGGCACTTATAGCTGTGGGGCAAGTAATGAACGCCTTGTTTAGCGGGGATTATGATCTTAACAATGTCTCTGTGCTAATGTCACAGACAGGGGGCGGGTGTAGAGCCTCCAATTATATCGGGTTCTTCCGTAAAGCGTTGAAAAAGGCTGGAATGGAGCATATTCCTGTCATTTCCCTTAGTGCCATGGGGCTTGAGAAGAATCCTGGATTTACATTTTCTCCTGGGTTATTCAATAAAGCTATACAGGCACTTGTGTACGGGGATTTATTAATGCGAGTGCTTTACCGCACACGGCCTTATGAAGCGGAACCCGGCTCGGCCAATGCGCTTTATGATAAATGGAACGCTAAGTGCCAAGAGGCAATAAAACGAGGAGGCCGCCGAGAGTATAAACGTAATATCCGGGCTATTGTAAATGATTTTGACAATCTGCCTTTAAAGGATATAGTGCTTCCACGCGTTGGGGTTGTTGGAGAGATTTTGGTTAAATATCATCCAACTGCAAACAATGATATTGTTGGGCTTTTGGAAAAGGAAGGCGCCGAAGCTGTTGTACCTGATTTAATCGACTTCCTTCTATATTCTGCCTACAATGTTAATTTTAAAGAGCGATATCTTGGCGGATCCAAGAAGGCTAAGTTTGCCGGGAATATGGCAATCTGGGCTATTGAACTGTACCGTAAGCCTATGCGGAAGGCCTTGGAAGCAAGCAAGCGCTTTCATGCCCCAGTGCCTATTGATAAGATGGGCGAACTTGCTAGTCCTATTGTCTCTTTAGGGAATACAACCGGGGAGGGTTGGTTCCTTACTGCTGAGATGATTGAGCTGATATTATCTGGAGTGCCTAATATTGTATGTACTCAGCCTTTTGCATGCCTGCCTAATCATGTTACCGGCAAGGGGATTATTAAGGCCTTGCATAATATGTATCCCGATTCTAATATTGTGGCAGTAGACTATGACCCCGGAGCCAGTGAGGTTAATCAGCTTAACAGGATTAAGTTGATGCTTAGTGCCGCAAGGAGAAACCTGGATAGGCGTGTCGAAACTGCTGCCCCAGAGATGGCCATACAATAGTATAGCTCTTTAATTTGTAACCCGTAAACAATGCGGTAAAACCGCAGCAATCTATAATTAAGGTGGAAAATTCATGAATCCAGCATTGCAAGCGCCATTAATCGTTGCAGGTGGTTTGGGATTGTTTTTGTATGGTATGAAAATGATGTCCAGCGGGATAGAAGTCCTAGCTGGAGATCGACTCCAGAACATACTTCAACGAGCAACCTCTAACAGATTCTTTGCCGTTATAATGGGAATACTTGCTACAATTGTAATCAATAGCTCAACAGCTACCACCATTATGACAGTAAGCTTTGTCAACTCTGGACTAATGAATTTGACTCAGGCAGTAGGCATAATTATGGGTGCCAATGTGGGTACCACTTTTAGCTCCCATTTGGTTGCATTTCGGGTAGATGCATATGCACCTTTATTTATCTTTGTAGGGGCGATAATTCATTTATTCTTGCGAAAGAAGACTCATAAAAATATAGGCTATGTAATTTTGGGGTTTGGAGTTTTGTTCTTTGGTATTACCACAATGGGGGCTCCCCTTAGGGCCCTTGCGGATGACCCTTCTTTTAACGCAATGCTTACCACCTTTGAAAATCCTGTTTTGGCCATACTTGTCGGGTTTATTTTTACCGCTGTCATCCAAAGCTCATCGGCTACTATGGGGCTTTTGGTAACACTTCATGTACAGGGGGTTCCTATCCCCTTTGAGACATCTGCATTTATTGTGCTTGGTACCAATATCGGTACCAGTATTACTACTGTTATAGCGTCTATTCCGGCAAACCGGGAAAGTAAGCGGGCTGCGCTGTTTCATATAATGTTTGATATTATCGGCAGTACTGTTTTTGGGACGCTTATATTCCTCTTTCCTGGTATCCTTGGCTGGTTTCAATCTACATGGTCAGAAAGCGGCCAGCAGGTTGCGATGTTCCATACCTTCTACAATTTTGCCACATTGTTCCTGATTTTGCCATTTGTGAGGCAGGCTGCGGCGCTTATGATGAAGCTTATTCCTATGAAGGAATCAGATGCTGTTGATATCACATATGAAAAAAAACTTATGTATCTGGATACGAAAGTTGCCCAAAGCCCTGCCCTTGCACTTAGAAATGCCCATCTTGAGCTTGGTCGCATACAAAAGATTGCTAACGAGACCTTGGAGATGGCACTTGAGGCCTTCTTCGAAAAAGATGCAGATAAGGCAAAAAAAGTCTTTGGTAATGAAAAGATTATTGATAACTTAACCAGAAAGGCCTCAGCTAAGCTTACGAAGATGAACAATATGAACCTTCCAAAATCCTATGCCAAGAGGATTAGCCGTTTATTCAGAATCTTATACGATTTAGAAAGACTCGGTGACCATGCTGAAAATATTGCAGAGCATACAACGCTGATTATAGAGAACGACTTAAAGTTCTCGGCAGAAGCTACTGAAGAGCTGAAAATGCTAGGTTCTGTAGTTACAAATCTTACAGCAAAGTCACACACAGCCTTTATAAACAATGACGCTACTCTCCTTGGCGAAATCGAATCCCTTGAAGATACAGTTGATACTCTAACGTTAGAGTTTACAGAAAATCATATCAACAGGCTGCAAAATGAAATCTGCGAACCCAGAAGTGGTGTTGTGTTTACGGATATGATTATAGATTTAGAGCGAAGTGCGGATCATGCCAATGATATTCCTTCATATATGTTGGTGGGCAATAGGAAAAAGAAAAGTAAAAAAGCATAAGCTTGATTAAGCTAATGTCTGCCACAGGCTTATAAATTCATGGGCTTGCATAACAACTGCCCCGATTGAATGGAAATCACCTCGTCCGCGATAGCTGTCACTTTTTTGGAATGAGTGACGATAATCACGCATTTGTTGTCCTCATGTGCTAAACGGGATATTATTTCTAAAACTGACTTTTCAGTTTTAGCATCAAGATTACCTGTTGGCTCGTCCGCAATAACCACATTAGGGTCATGTGATAATGCCCGCGCTATTCCCACACGTTGTTGTTCACCACCGGAAAGTTTGAGAATTTTTCGGTCGGCAGTTTCCCGGTCGATACCTACTTTGTCAAGCAAGAAATAAGCATGATTTTTCTTTGCCTGTCGTTCTTTGATATTGCTATCGCTGATGTTCATGGATAGGGTTATATTGTAAGCTGCCGTCGAATTAAGTAGCAGATTATAGCTTTGGAAAATTACACCAACGTTTTTTGCGCGATACTCATCACGGTCAATTTTCCTCATATTTTTTCCGTTGTAGTAAATATCGCCATCCCTGCAGATATCCAGACCGGAAATCAGCGATAGAAGCGTAGATTTTCCCGCGCCGGACTGCCCAATAATCGCATATACTTTACCGCTTTCAAACGATGCGCTGATATTTTTTAATACGTTGTCTGTACCCCCCTCATAGCGGTAGGATACGTTTCGTATTTCTAAGCATTTCATAATTTTCACTCCAATTGGTTTTTGACCGCGTAAAACCACGCGTCAACATCGGCGCTTCGCGCCTCAATTCCGCTCAGTCAAGATTTTTATAGGTTCGCATTTGTTAATCCAGCTGACAGATATAAAACCCGTGATAGAAGCCAGCAGGATTGATATTCCCAATATCCCCATTACAGTAATTGCGTTTACCGATATATTGACATTTATAGAATCGGCTTGCCCGGTCATTATCACGTCAGATATCGGTTGTGATAACATCGTTCCTGCGCCCATACCAAGTGCAAAACATATACATGTGATTGTGATTATTTCAATCCAAAGCCCAAGTGCGACTTTTTTCTTTTTCATACCCATCGCCCGCAGAACACCAACTTCATATTTGCGTTCACGGATAGAGATGGCCGATAGAAGCACCATAATAAACGCACCTAAGATAAGCACAATGACTAAAAATGTAAGCGATAAATTGTGTAGGTTCTCTAAATTCCCGGTTACGTTTTCAAATGATAATTCCTCTGATACCACAGAATAAGTATCCGGCAGACCTCTACTTCGTAGTTCGGCTTCAAAGTTTGTAAGCATCTCAGGTTGCTTCAGATAATATATCGCTTCAATCCCATTGATGCTTGTACGGCTCTCTCTGATATCTGCCTCATGAACATATTCCGATTCAGCAAAGCTTAAAAATTGCTCAAAAGAGACTGATGCTTCTCCATATACAATCTGCCTTGGTGCAACGCGTACCATTCTTCCTAGCGTATATCTTGTTTCTTGAATAACAATCCCTGTAGTATTAAAAATCGCTAAAGTCACGAACGCTGCGGTGATAACTGCAAAGATAATTACACCCAGCAGGATATTACGCCCTTTATTCTTTCCAAGATTCAAAAGCGCGTGGCGGATTACATACATCACGTCCACCTCCTGTGTCTGTTTGTACTGGCAGCAAGCAGAGAACACCATCTTCTAAGCCCCATACCTCATCCGCAATGGCGGTTACATTTTCTGAATGGGTCACGATTATCACGCACTTGCCGTCATCGTGTGCAAGTGATTTGAAAATTTCTAACACATTTGCTTCAGTATCTTTATCTAAGCTGCCTGTAGGTTCGTCCGCAATGATTAACATCGGGTCATGCGCCAATGCTCGTGCGATGCTGATACGTTGCTGTTCACCGCCAGACAGTTTCAGGATTTTACGGTGAGCCTTTTCCCGTGAAATACCCACTCTTGCCAAAAGTTCAAACGCTCGCGTCTTTTTGTCTATTCCCGTTATGCCGCTTATGTTCATTGACAAAATAATATTATCAATAGCCGTGGCATTGGTCAGCAGATTTAGGCTCTGAAATATTATCCCGACCTTTTGTGCTCTGTAGCGGTTGCGATTGATTTCAGAAAGATTTTTGCCGCCAAAACTAATCCGTCCGCTTGTTGCTACGTCTAGTCCCGACAATAGGGAGAGCAGTGTTGACTTTCCTGCACCGGACTTTCCAACAATGGTAGTTACTTTTCCGGCTCCAAACCGTAAGCTTACGTCTTTGAATATGACTCTATTTGTTCCCTCATATTCATAAGAAATATTTTGTAGTGTAAGTGCGTTCACAATTTTCCCTCCCTAACTTCTTTCTCTAAGAATTTTCAACGGTTCATATTGGGTGATTATAACAACCCCGATAATGCCAGATAACGCTGCTAAGGCAAGTGTTATGATAATAATCTGAATGATAACATTCGCGCTTATGGCTACAGTTATTTCACTTTCTGGCCGATAGCCTATGCTGTGTTCTGACTGCATTTGACCGCCAAAAACAACAACAGCCGCAACTCTGTCTTGCTGTAATTCCTCTGACCTGGCCTCGGCGGCGGCAACTCTGTTTCCTAATAATCCGTTCGCGATAGGCTGCGCCACAGCGTTTCCTAGGCCTAATCCAACCACAAGGCATAGTGTGGTTATAACAACTGCCTCTGTGAGGATACCGAAGGCAACTTTGCCCCTTTCCATCCCCATCGCCCGTAGTACGCCAACTTCATACTTGCGCTCGCGAATAACCAAGAACGATATTAGTGCAAGCACGAGGCTCCCGAGAATCAAAATCACAATCGAAAATGTCATTACAGCGGATTTCATGCTTAGCATGGGGCCAGCTACCCTGTCGTAGGCTGGTTGGTTTATAGAAACAATATAGGTGTCTGGTAAGCCCTTTGCTCTTACCTCGTTCTCGAATAATTCGAGATAGTCTGGGTTTCTTAGGAAATATTCTGCTGTCATATTAAGTCCCAGATTAGATTCCCACCCAGCGGACGCAATGGTCTCAAAGCTTGTAAAAATATCGGAAAATCTGAATAATGGCCGTTCGTATAGGTCAGCAGAATAAATGCCCACCACGGTTAACTCAAAAGGTTTGTCTGCCAGTTCTCTTCCCGCTAATTCGCCCCAAGTGGATAGTAGTGCGTTCAATTCAATCGTGTCGCCGAGTTCAATGTTATTAATGTGCGCAAGCTCATCATCAATGACAACCTCGTTAATGCCCTCAAACATTCTGCCATGTACAATGATATCGGATAAAGTCTCATCTAGTTCAGATGAACCCAATATTCTAAAGGGTACATCTTGCAGGATATTGGTGCCTGGGGGTGTTGCTTGTACAGGGAGGAGGCTTTCGCTTTCCAAGTTGAATACTTCCGCGTTGAATATGGTATTGCTTAGATACGCAGAATCTGCAAACCTGACCCAATCGTGTATGGGGATGTGTATTGTATTTTCGGCTAATTCCTCCACCCCCATGCCAGAGCGAAACATGCCCATAATATCCTGCTCTATTGTAACCCGAGAACCGATATCCAGCCGAATTTCGTCAATGACTCTTGATGCGGCGTTATGGATTGTTAGAGTCACAACCGCCCCGATAATGATTGCCAGCGTAACAGCAGCAAGTAGTATGTTGCGCCCTTTGTTGCGCACCAGGTTCTTTATTGCGTTGGTAATAAGATACACCGTTAGCCCTCCTTAAAAATTCATGATGATTAGTGTTGTTGCAACAAATTCGTTATCTTGCCATTCGCCTTCGGCCATAACAACTGCGTATAGGGATAAATCGTCCAATGTCCCAATTTCTGACCCCACAATTTGCCCGCCAGAGGTTGCACGGACTTCAATGGTGGTTTGCTCTGTTAGACGAATGATTTTTTGCTGTGGTTCCTGGGGTTCGCCAGTCGCGGTATGATGCCCTGTTTCGTTAGCTACAAAAACAGATGATGTGTCAATGGTAAGGCTCATCCCGTCAATGGCTTGCACTGTACCTGCGAGTATTTCATTCGATGGGGGATTATGCTCATGGACACCTTGATATACATTTGGGGCGGTGTTGGTATCTGCATTGCCGCCAGGCACACTGATGTGCCGTTCATCTGCTGCTGGTGTCAGCATATCCTCTTGATATTCTGCCGCGTTTCCACATGCGGTTAGACCTACAACTACAATTGCTAAGAACAAAGCCATAATCACTTTTTTCATTTTTATTGCTCCTTTTTTTGTTTTGTCGACAAAAAAAGAATAGCAGGCGAATCTAACTTTAATCTAACTTTGCAAAAAAATAGGAGTGGACAAAAAAATAAGCCGATAGGTTTTCCCATTGGCTTTTGGTAATATTATCGGTTTCTACTCTATAGGAATCTTCATTTGAAATGAAACTCCGCCATCGGCATTTTTTATTTCAAAAGCTATCCCCATCAAATCAAGTGCTTTTTTAACGATTGTCAGCCCAAGACCGCTTCGCCCTTCTCCCGGCGTGCGGGCTTCATCGGCGCGATAGAAAGGCTCGTAAATTTTTGAGATAATGTTTTGTGGTATTTCTGCACTCCCGTTCCATACAGTCAAGCTAACAAGTCCTGATTCCTTTTCGGCAGTGACACGGATTTCCGCAGCCTCTGGCGAATTCTGAATAGCGTTCAATAGTATATTAGAAAGAACCTTCGAAAATAATCTATTATTTAGTTCGCAGGTTATGTCATCAGCAATATCAACAGTCAGCAGTTGCTCTTTTGATTCAATAAGGGTTGAAAGCTGTTCCAAAACTCCTGCCAAGCATCGGTGCAGATTTATCGGCTCTTTTTCCAGAGAAGGTAATTTGCCGCTTAGTTTTACAAGTTCTAATATCTCGGATACAAGTTTATTTTGTTCTTTTACAAGGTTTATACCCTCTCGAAGATATGCTGGATATTCTTCCTGAGTAATTACATCACTCATCATCCCTTCAAAAATCCCACCGATTGCTGTGATAGGCGTTTTTAGTTCGTGGGAAGCGGCTGAGAAGAAATAGCGCTGGTTTTCTTCCATTAGTTTCACACGCTCAATCTCGGTTTCCAACTGATAAACCGTGGACCTCAATCTGCTGTACATAGCATATACATCTTTAGAAAGCTGCCCGATTTCATCGCTACGTTCTTTCGGCGGCTCAACAGGCAGAAGTTGAGACATCATATGCGTGTCATGCGACACTTTTTGTATCGGTTTCGCAATTTGACGGGCGAAGAAAAACGCCGCAAGAAGGCTGACAAGGGTAATAATACCGAAAACCCATGCCACACCTCCTAAAATCTCTCTATATATTGAAGCTCCTGAAAGGGAACCCCTTACTTGTATTTGCAAACCGTTTCCTAAAGGAAGGAACGCAATCTGTTGCATAACCTGAAATCTCTGAACAGGAAAACCATTGTCTTCGCCATATATACCAGATACAACACCTACTCTTTCGTCAGATATAATTTCTACAGCTCCGTCTGGAATTTCACTTATTCCCATGTTACTTACAAAGCCATCTGTTTGAAATAAAACCTCTCTTTCCTCGCTTAAAAGGCTCAACTCGAAAGAAGTGTTCCATCTATGAAAATCTTCCGTAAGCACAATGATTTCTTCTGTTGTTTTTCCTTGAGTTTGTTCCGCAAAACCCATTACGGTTTCAGAAAACTGTTGCTGCTGAGTTAATGCGATGGTAGATTGTATCTGATTTGAAAAAAGCAAAAACATACCGCCGATGACTAATAATAAGATCAACATTGTATATAAAAAGACTTTGCCGAAAATACCAAAAAACCTTCTCTTAATCATCCTTTTCCACCTCCAAGCAATACCCGACGCCCTTGATTGTCCGTATAATGCCACAAGGGAGTTTATCTCGTAGCTTCTTCATGCTGGCATGGATAATCCCTTCATTACCCTCAAAATCATATCCCCAAACCCGCGTAAGTAGAGTTTCGTGATTGATGATTTTCCCTGCGTTGCGCGCGAATAGATCTAGAATTTCATATTCTCTTGGAGTAAGTGTTATTTTTTCGCCATCATATTCTGTGTTGTATGTTTCGGGAAATAATATGAGTTTACCCGCATGTATTTCCTTTTTTAGGGCCCCGCTACGCCGAAGTAGGGCTTCGGCGCGTTTGACAAGTACCTGCATGGAAAAAGGCTTTGTTACATAATCGTCTGCTTGATTATTGAACGCTAGCAGTTGATTATCGTCGTCCGACAACGCAGTCATCATCAAAACAGGTGTATCACGGATTTGCCGGAGTTCTTTTAATAACTCTTGCCCGTTTGTTCCAGGGAGCATAATATCTAGTATGATTAACTGGTATGTCTTGTCGTAAAGTAAATGCAGCGCGTCATCACCGTTTGCACAAGCGTCCACAGACCACCCTTCTTTACGTAGGAATTTACAGACCATATCTTGTATTCTCATATCGTCCTCAACGACTAAAATATTGATATTCATTTGCACCACCACCTGATATAAATTATAACACCGTAATCTAATTATAATCTAACTTTCTACGCGTCTTTCAACTCACGAGTAAGAGCCGCTAGGATGTATTAATTCTAAATACATCCTAGCGGCTCTTTCATGACAGAAGCAAGGCTTTTACAAATTAATCTTACAGCACTTACTTAACTATATATTTCGCCCAAGCTCGACATATTTCAATCCTAGCACCTTTGGGCTTATCACATTCACTCCCATCTCCACAAGAAAACTCTTTAAGTACATCACAGGGGAAGTCGTTACATTGCCCACAATGATCTAGGTTTTTGCCCATACAGCACTTGGCTACATCACATTCACCCCAGAAAGGAGTGCCGTTTTTTTCTATGCAGCCTGTACAACTGTGAGATTCTTGATATGTGCAGCCACTACATAATAGGCCGCAACGGGATTGGACTTTTAGCAGGTCTTCTATGGCGAAGGCAGTATATTCGTAGCCTACCCATAGGCTTGCCTGCTGGGTTGTGAGTTTGATTATGCAGTAATTAGGGTCTGTTTCACCTTCTGGATAATGATTTATAAGGGAGTCTCTCCAGAAGTGAGATTTTGTAGCTTGGTCTGTAAGTATTTCTACTGTACCAACGAGGGTTATGTTGTTGTCTTTATTGTGAAAACAGATACTGGCTTTGTTATTTTTTTTGATACGCTTTACTTTGTTGCTTCCTGCTAGGCCAGTAGAAAAGTATACCTCAAAGATATTTTGGGTCTTCAGAGTTGACACAGTAGATACTGTTGGGTATCCGTTTTCGTCTATGAGGCCTAGATATGCAGCAACACAATCTCTTATTACCTGGTTTGCTTTCTCAATAATATTTACGTTCATGTTTGGCTCCTTTTTTACTTTGATTATATAGTACCAAACATGTCATATGTGTGTCCTATTTATTTTATTTTCTTCTCTGCAAACACCAGCAACCCATTAGCAATAATACCCAACCCCGCTGACAGTATAACACCCCATAAAACCCTATTGTTATTGCCGGTTTCTAAACCTATGGTAATAAGTAATCCAATACCACCAGCACCGATAAAAGCAGCAATTATGGCAATTGCTATTGTTGAAACAAGAGCAAGGCGTATACCAACAAATAGCGGTTTCAGTGACAACGGCACGCGCACTTTAAAAATTATTTGAGTACGAGTCATCCCCATGCCTGTAGCCGCCTCAATTATTGCATGATCTACGCCGTTAAGCCCGGCAATAAAATTACGAAGTAAAATAAATTGATTATAAAGCACCAACACCGTTATCGCTGTATTTCTTCCTAATCCCATACCCGGGACAGGTATCATAAGTGCAAACAGGGCTATACTTGGAACAGAATATACAATGGAAAATATATAAGTCAGAACATTACCTACCCTCTTGAAAAACATCGCAATTATCGTCAAAAGTCCAGCAAGAAGAACAGACAAGACAAGGGCGACCAAGACTATATAAGTATGCTCACTAAGTGCCCTAAGCAGTAATCCGTAGTTCCGCTGGGCAAAACGAATCAGTTCCAATTATGCCAACCCTTCCCACAATTTTTCTTGTTCACGGCATGAACGTATTAACGATTCTACAAATCCATCAGCCGGATTTTTTACAATGTTTTCAGGGGTGTCAAACTGACATACCTGGCCTTCGTTCATAACTATCACTCTTGTCCCCAGCTTCAAAGCTTCGTTAATATCATGAGTAACGAATAAAAATGTTTTCCTTAAACCATCTTCAAAACTTTTATGGATTGCCTTGAGTTCATCTTGAAGATTAAGCCGGTTGATGGCATCAATAGCTCCGAAAGGCTCGTCAAGCAGCATAATCTTAGGGTCAACAGCTAAGGCTCTGGCAAGCCCGACACGTTGTTGCTGCCCTCCTGATAATTGCGCAGGGTACCGGGTAAGAAACTCGTCAGGATCAAGTCCTACTAACGTAATCAACTCATGCACTCTGGTTTCTATGCGGTTTTTATCCCATTTCAAAAGCTTTGGAACGATTGCAATATTTCCGGCTATTGTCATATGAGGCAAGAGGCCTACCTGCTGTATGGCATAGCCGATACGCCTCCGTACCAGTACCGCGTCAACATCATTTATATTTTCTCCAAACAGTAGAATCTTGCCTGTATCCGGATCATATAAGCGGTTGGTCATCTTTAACAAGGTCGTCTTACCCGACCCTGATGAGCCGAGGATTGTAATAAATTCACCTTCATTGATGCTTATATTAACATCACTTACCGCGTCATAATTTGCACCCTTAAACCGCTTAGACACATGCTGATATTCGATTGCGACAGTTGTATTTGTGGTCATGGCAGATTAATAAAAAATTCTCTGGCAACTTCTTGTATATCCCGGCCATAAATAATCACTTGGGAATTTAGACGAAGAAGAGTAGCGGTGTTTAGATGAGGGGCTAAGCGGTTTAATGCGTCCGCAATACCTGGATGCGCCTCCAAAACATCGTTTCTTACGATGGGAACCAGGTTATAAGGAGGCCAGATTACAATATCCTCTACTAACAATGTGTAATAATGGGCATTGTAAAGATGACCATCTGTGGTAAATGCAACACTTACATCTGCGGCATTTGTGCGAAGGGCTTCATACCTAGCTCCGCCACCCATTATGTCTACACTATAAAAATCGAAGGGGCCGAAGGCGGCAACCATAGCAGATAGCCCATCTTCCCTATCAAGAAACTCCGCTGTAGAGACAAATCTCAATTGGCTGGCATGAGGTTGCAAATCAGATATAGTGACAATGCCCAATTCCTCAGCTAATTGGGTACGGATTACAATCCCTTGACCATTATGCGCTTCAGTAAAATCCAGCCATGTAATTTGGTATCGCTGGTAATACTCCCTTTTGACAAGCTCGTAGACCTCAATGGGGTCGGTCATTAGAGGTAGGCCAAGTACCGTTAATAAACCTGTCCCGGTGTATTCGGGATAGATGTCTATCTCACCGTTTACAATAGCGGTATGTACAAGCCCGCTAGAAAGATTGTGACCTGAGCGGTCTACCGTAAACCCGGCATCTTCAAGAGCAAGTGAGTATATCTCAGCAATAATCAAACTCTCAGTAAAATCTTTACTGCCAACGCGAATCACATTATCGTCACTACCGGAACAAGCGATAGTGGCGGCCATAATAATGAACATTAGCAATACCAAATACATAATCTTTTTACTTTTCATATTTACACACCTTTCTTATACCTTTGGAAAAATCGATCAATAACATCTAATAACAATACCGCAAAAAGTGAGATAAATGCCACTGAAAAACCGCCGATTAAAAGCAGCTCGGTCCGTCTTACACTAAGACCTTGGAAAATAATTTGTCCCAAGCCCCCAGCACCTATTAACGCAGCGATTGTAGCACTTGCTACTATTTCAACCATAGCCGTTTTTATACCCGCAAGTATCATGGGAAACGCAAGGGGCAGACGTACTTTTAGCCATACTTGAAGGGGAGTCATACCCATACCCTTTGCCGTTTCCAGCATAAAAAAAGGAACTTCCTCAAGGCCGGCCACTGTATTCATCAGAATTGGGGGTATGGCCAAAAATGAAAGTGCCGTGATAGCAGGCCCCATTCCAATACCCAAAAAGCGGATAGACAAAACTAAAACCGCCAAACTGGGAATAATACGAAGTAATTGAAACAGCCCGATAATCCATTTTTGCTGTTTTATAAATATTACGCACAGTATGCCCATAAAACAACCAATAAGGATTGATATAGCAAGAACCCGAAGGCTTATGCTTACGTGTTGCTGCAGCATAGAGAGATAAGCATCCAAATTATTTTCAAAATATAAAATAATATTATCCCATATTTCCCACATTAATCAGTTTCACTTCCTTAACACATAGCGAACGACATTGAGAAACATGATTGAAGGAGGGCACCCTAAAACGCGAAACAAGCGTTTTAGGGCGGTTTTGCCCGACGAGCAATCATGATTTCGAAAGTCGTTCGCTATAGCGAACACTAAATATCCTTCGAAAGCCCACAATACAAATGTGAATTGCAGCTTTATATTAATCATATGAAGCACAAATCTATTTTATATATTATCATTGCAAATATGACAACAGCATGTCATGTTTCAAATCTTCTCCCCTACACGGAAATATTTTAGTATAGAGTGATAGACAAGCGGATTCATTTTATGAATATCAATTGATCTAAACCAATTGATAATAGCTTCTTGTGAATCTGTTGGAGGGGCAGTAAGGCTCTCATCGATATGGGTGGTTTGCACTTCACCGAAAAATGTATGAAATCCACCTATTATATGACTGTGGGATACACAACATTCAAATATACAGTGGCTTGCATCCAAAATCGGCACGCGGATTTTCTCGCCCCATACAAAACCATAAGGCACGGCATCTTTTACGCAGTCTTCACCTGATACTGAACCTACATAATCAACCAAGGGAGCCATTTCTGCATTGCATAGATTGATTGAGAACTCTCCGGTACACAGTATGTTGGCAATTGTACGCCGTGCAGCAATACTAATTATAATGTTTTCCGGAGGCCCAGGAGTGTTGCTGACGCAGGTGACGGTACTAAGGTTTGGAGAACCGTCTTCATTACAGGTACCTACAATCCATACAGGCCTAGGTGTAATTGTCCATACCACATGGTGAAAAATACTGTTTAGCTGAGGGATTGCTTGTTTCTGGATTTTCTTCATTTAATCTACCCCTTCTATAGCAATCGCACTTGAAGATGCTGTTCTCCAAGTGCGATTGTTATAGCGAACGACATTGAGAAAGTCGTTCGCTATATAATTTTATTCATTATGGGATTAAGTTCGGTTTAAATCCATGACAGATTTGGCATAAAAGATTACTTATAATATGCCCATGTTGTCATGGCACAATTACGCCATAGTACTTTAGCGCATTTTCCTTTATAACTGCTGCGGCATCGTTCCTACCGATACCATAGGCTACATGGTATGCCCGTATCAAATGGGTTTTATATACATGATCCTCTTCTCCAAGCCTGTGATAGCAGTCTGCCATATAAAACAGCATTTCTGGGATTTGTTTTAGGTTATTGTATTCGCGGCAAACATCCACTGCGTCTATGCATGCCCTTAAAGCTTCTTTATACCTGCCCGCACCCCTTAAAACGCATGTTAAAGCAAAATACAACGAAGGAAATAGGATTATTTTGTCCTCCTCTGAAACCTTGTTGCTCTCACGACCATTAATCATGGATTGTACTATTGATATAGCCCTGTCATGTTCTTCCATGGCTGCCAAACACCCTGCTATGCACAATGCGATTTGGATTTCGTTGTATGTCATACGGTATTCGGATATCTTTCTTTCATCAAAGCTTGGCTTAGACATATACATGACTTTGAGCAATGCTTCTATTGATTCAGCAGACGGTGCGGTCATTTCAATTGACGCCTTTATATATGATACAAACTGCTTAACAACAGGTTGTCTTATAAGCGCACTTTCTTCGAAATCAGATATAATACTTCTTGCCTCAGACCAATCATTATTGCCTAGTTGCCGTTTAAGACGTTTATAGTCTCTATAGCTGGCGTATTCCCCAGAGTCTAAATACAAAAGCCAAAAGTCTTCGGTGGGGCTTCCTAGTAGCTCTAAGGCTGTGATGAACTGCCACACATCCATGCCAGCCTCTCCTGCTTCTATCCGCGCCAACTGACGGACACTTATGAATAACTGCTCAGCAAGTTCTTCTTGGCTAAGCCCCATTTCCTTTCTCATTTTCTTGACTATTTCGGCGCTATTTGCTTTCATAAGGCCTCCTTGTGGAAAATCAATTCTAAACTATTAGAGTTCTTTTGAAATCAAAAAGCGTGATTTCAGAAGAATCAAAAGACTTATAATGAAACCTACTTTCGAAATCATAAAACGTGATTTCGAAAGAGGTCTATTCATAAATATCCAGAATTTTTTGTGCTTCTGTTTTTATTTCCTGGGCAATATATTCCGGTTTAATTATTTTTACCTTTGCCCCAAAACCCATAAGCCAACTTACCATATAGTTACGGTTGGTGAAACTAAACTCGAATTCCAAGCCTTGAGATGTTTCTCGGTAGCAGCCTAGCCCATATGAATCTATTAGAATATGCCTTACTGACGGGTCAAACACAGCAACCAGGTGGATGTTTTCTATAAAATGATTATTATAGTCATTCTCCTCTGGGGGTAGCTCACGCGGGATGAAGGTTCTTTCATTTGCGTTTAAGTTCCAGATACGTGTTAGTTTAAACATTCGCCAGTCGTTTCGGTCTAGACAAAATCCGTATACATACCAGGAAGCCCACTGAAATATTACATAATAAGGCTCTATTATGCGCTTTGCTTGGCCTTTTTCGTAGTAATAATCGAAATCTATTACATTACTTTGTAAAATGGCTTCTTTTATTAATTGGATTTTTGGGGTTAGCTGACATTTGTAAAAGGACGCTAAATCTATAACTATAGGCTCACGCATAGATATTACAGATTCGGTGTTGGCACCTAGCTTGTCTAGAGTGGACTCGATTTGGGAAGGGCTGCTTACAGAGCCTATGCCTTTTAGGGCGGCTATAATATCTGAAAGTTCGCTTTTAGTTAAAATACTTTTGTCTAGTTTGAAGCCCTCCGCTATGGATATACCTCCCCCTACCCCTTGGTAGGTAATAATTGGGATTCCGGCGGCACATAGAGTATCTATGTCTCGGCCTATGGTACGGCGGCTTACCTCGAATTTCTCGGCTAGTTTTGGGGCTGTTACCCGGTTGTTTTGTAATAGATGGGTTAGTATGCCTAATAATCGGTCTAGTTTCATTGTGAGCCTCTTTCGTTTATACTTGAACTATCAAATAATGAAATCTTTTGCCTACGGCAAAACCATTCACAAAAACGCATTGAAGCATTGCGATTTTTGCTCAAAAGCAATGAAATCTTTTGCCTACGGCAAAACCATTCACAAAAACGCATTGAAGCATTGCGATTTTTGCTCATTGATTAGGAGGTTTTTATGTCAAAATCACCGCTTATGGAGCGATTTAAGTCCCTGATGCCTTATTTTCTTTTAGCGCTATTGATTATAGCCGCTTATAGGATTTCCGGCGAGTTGGGTCTTTTTTTTGATTTTTTTCGCTGGGTTTGGGGGATTATGTCTCCATTTTTTTATGGATTTTTACTGGCTTATGTAATCAACTTGCCTTGCGGCAGTATCCAGCGGCTGCTGGCTAAGTCTGATAGTGAGTTTATTGCAAAGCGAAAGCGGGGCATAAGCCTTATTATTGTAATGATTATGCTGATATTTTTGGTGCTACTTGCCCTTAATATAATTATCCCTGCCATTGTAAGCAGTATTGTACTTTTTATTGATATGGTTCCTGTGCACTGGGAGAGTGTGATCCAGCTTGTAGACCGATTTAACAACCTTGATTTCATTGAATGGCAGATAAACGCTGAATCCATTTCCGCTTTTGCTATGGGGTTTTTAGAAGATTTTAGCCTTGAGCTTTTGGCTGCCCCAATCGGAGCTATTGTTGGAGCGGCTAATGCGGTATTTAGGGGTGCTATTACCTTTATCGCATCAATATATATACTTATCGAAAAGGAACGCTGCAAGGCTTATATCCACAAGCTACTTATCATTTTTGGAACGGTGAAGTTTCGCGAGACAACTGATGAAATTGTTGGTGGACTCAACATGAACCTGCGGAGATATATCCATACCCAGACAATTGGCGGAATTATTCTTGGGGTTATGTCTATTATTGCCCTTGTTATTATGCGCTCCCCTTATGCCCTTATTATTGGAATTATGCTATGGATTGCCAATTATGTCCCCTACTTCGGGTCTATAATCGCTACTATTGTGGCGGTGCTTATCGTAGCTTTTACTCAGGGGCCTACAATGGGGCTTATCTCAGCAGGGGTGCTTTTACTTATTCAGCAGATAGAGGTCAATATTATCCAGCCAAAGCTTATGAGTGATACCTTTTCCATGAGTCCCCTCCTTGTAATTATTAGTATCAGTATCGGTGGGGCTATTGGGGGGATATTAGGGATGATTATAATCATCCCTATCGTCGCTGTTTTGAAAGATGTACTGGATAGCGTTGTAGCCTTTTATGAGCGGAAAAAGTTTGGGCATATGTTAGAACAAGAGGGTGATGACGATGACTTGGTTTAAAAAGCATAGAAAATGGCTGATTATACCCATTGCCCTGGCTGTTATTGCCTTTCTTGTGATTATTGCCTTTGACTTTTTTGCTATAGGCGATGTTTTAGGAGACATTGAGCTACCCATACCTGTGACCGCGGTTATTTTTTTACTTCTTTATGCGGTACAGGGCGCGGTTATGGTGGTGTCTACGGTTATGCTATATGTAGGGGCAGGACTTTTATTTCCTACGGTGATTGGCATTGCTGTGACCTATGCCGGCCTTACGGTATCTCTTAGTGTAGGGTACTTTATTGGCAAGAAGCTGGGAGATAAGAAGGTTAAAAAGATGCTTTCTAAGAATAAAAAGATTTCGGATTTTCTGCTGGGCAGCAAGGATAATCTGGTCTTTTTATGTTTTATATCGCGTATACTTCCTACACCTTTTGGATTGGTGAGCTTATTCTTTGGTGCCATGAAGGTGCCATATTATAAGTATATTTTCATGTCACTACTTGGACTTACGCCTTTTATGCTACCGGTATTATTTGCAGGGGCCGCTATCACTAACCCCCTTTCACCGGAATTTTTGGTGCCCTTTAGTGTAAGCCTTGGAGTGGCGCTTATAATCCTTGTGGCTTATAAGACTAAAATCGTCACCAAGACAAGCGTTGCGGTGGCGCTGATTATTGCCCAGGCGCTTCTTATTACCCATGTGCTTAATCGGATTATTGATGTCTTCCCTTTTATCGCCCTTGCAGGATATCTTGCGGGGATTTTTATTGTGCTGCTGCTGGTCAAGCGAGACGAAACCGCTTCATATAAAATGGTATGGATTATCGTGGTAGTTACAATTCCTATCGGTGGGGCGATTTTATACTTGGTATTTGGCAATAACCTCACTACCAGGCGAATGGCCTCCCATGTTAAGGAACATGCATTGGTGGCAAAGCTACTTGATAGCGACAGCATACCTCAGCATGTACAGTTAAAAGATAATTATAAAATGACTGGACTCACACAGTATATCCAGAGGGCTTCTTCCTATCATCCATATGGTAACACCAAAACTACCTACTACCCCTTTGGAGAGCAGATGTTTGAGGATATGCTTGCAGAACTTAGAAAAGCCAAAAAATTTATTTTTATGGAATATTTTATTATCTCTAACAAAAGCCAAATGTGGGCTGAAGTCCATGATATTCTGTTAGAAAAAGCTGCCGCTGGTGTGGATATTCGGCTCATTTTTGATGATATTGGATCCCTTGGGTTGTTCAATTCTCAATATGTAACCTATCTCAGGTCTAAGGGCATAAAGGTTATGCGATTTAATCCTATTGTACCTTTTATTTCACCATTTATGAACAATAGAAACCATCGAAAGATTCTGGTAATAGATGGCCATACAGGGTTTAACGGTGGGATTAATATAGATGACCAGTATATTAACCTCAATGACTTCCTAGGAAAATGGAAAGATACTGGTATACGCCTTAAAGGTGAGGCGGTGTGGAGCTTTACCTTGATGTTTATTGAAACCTGGAATACCTTTAGCCGTAAAGAAAACACACGAATAACTGATTATATGCAGTACAGAGGCGTGGAAACAGATCAACCCCATGATGGGATTGTATGCCCCTATGGAGATACCCCTCTTGGAACAGAACGCCTTGGAGAAAATATATATATTGATATTTTGGCAAAGGCTCAACGATATGTATATATCTTCTCGCCTTACTTGATTATTAGCGAGAAGATGATTTATGCACTGCAAATGGCAGCCAAACGAGGTGTGGATGTAAGGATTGTAACACCAGGAACCCCGGATAAATGGATTGTGCATAGGCTTACCAGGTCCTATTATCGATATCTTATAAATGTTGGGGTACGGATTTATGAATATACACCTGGCTTCTTACACGCAAAAAGCTTTGTATGCGATGACGAGATTGCTGTGGTTGGATCTATAAATCTGGATTATAGAAGTCTGTACCTACACTTTGAATGTGCAACACTGCTGTATGAAGTTGATGTTATTAAGGATATTAAAGCAGATGCCATAGCAACTATAGATGAAAGCCGTGAGATAGTGCTGGGTAAGCGGCGGATGTTCTTCCATGAGCTGTTTGATGGAGTACTGCACTTAGTTGCGCCACTTATGTAGCTACAGTGACATGGGGACAGTTATACTATGACTTTCTACTACCGGGTTTTACTATTGGGATTCCAGCTTTACAAAGCGGGCAATCTTCTGGAAGATAGGATTCTATGGCTTTTGAGTAGGCGGCTACATATTTCACGCCCATATCTATTTGGCCTCCTGTACGGTCTACTAGACTGCAAGTACCTATTACTTCGGCACCGTGGGCTTTGGCCACTTCTATTACTTCCTTTGTTGTGCCTCCTGTGGTTACAACATCTTCGGCGATTACTACTCTAGCCCCTTTAGGGATTTCAAAACCTCGGCGTAGAGTCATTTCTCCGTTTTCTCTTTCTACGAATATGCTTTTTGCACCCATGGCGCGCGCAAGCTCATAGCCTAGCACTATTGCACCTATCGCCGGGGCTAATACTATTTCTACTTCGTCACCGGCAAAGCCCTTCGCAATTTCCTGGGCAATATAAGCGGTATGCTCTGGATATTGTAGTACTTTCGCGCATTGCATGTAGATTTCAGCATGACGACCGCTGGTTAATTGGAAGTGACCTGTTAGTAAGGCTCCTGTTTCTTGTAAAATCTGTTCTACTTTATTCATTTAGATAATCCCCTTTATTTGATTAATATCGGTTATGCCTTCTTTTGCCATAAACTTCTCAATACCTTCTAATATTTCCATTGTGATACTGGGATTGGTGAAGTTGGCCATACCTACTGCTACTGCTGTGGCTCCGGCCATAATAAATTCGATAGCATCTTCCCATGTGGCGATGCCTCCCATCCCTAGTATGGGCAGGTTTACACTTTTGGCTACCTGGTATACCATTCTTACCGCTATTGGCTTAATAGCGGGGCCGGATAGCCCGCCTACTATATTGCCCAGAACAGGCTTTTTTTTGTAGATATCTATTTTCATACCCAGCACGGAATTTATAAGTGAAATCCCGGCAGCGCCTCCCGCTTCACAGGCTTTTGCTATGGATGCTATATCTGTTACATTGGGGCTTAGTTTTACTATAATCGGTGATTTGGCGCGGGCTACTACTGCCTTTGTTACGGCTTCGGCGGCACGCGGGTCTGTTCCCATTGCCATACCTCCGGCTTTTACGTTGGGGCAGGAGATATTTAGCTCAAAAAGATCAATGTCTACCCCTGCGAAATCCTCGGTTACTGCGATATAATCCTCCAGTGAGCGCCCGCACAGGTTTACAATTACTTTTGTGTCATACTTCCGGAGGAACGGCAAATCTTCTTCTATAAAGGCTTTGGCGCTGGGGTTTTGCAGGCCTACAGCATTGAGCATACCACCATAAGTTTCCGCCGTGCGGTGGGGCGGGTTTCCTTCCCATGGCTCGTGGGATACCCCTTTTACGGTTATGGCACCCAGGCGATTAAGGTTTACAAAAGGAGCGTACTCATGACCTGAGCCAAAGGTACCGGAAGCTGTACAAATGGGGTTTTTTAGTTCTACCCCTGCCAGATTTACTTTTAAGCTATGCATCCCATTTTACCTCCTTACTATCCCATACCGGACCGTCATCGCAGCATAGCTGGTAACCTACCATGGTTTTGACAACGCAGCCCTTACAGGCACCCAGTCCACAAGCCATACGTTCTTCTAAGGATACTTGGCAAGGCATGTTATGGGAATGGGCATAGTCTGCTACGGCCTTCATCATAGGGATTGGGCCGCAGGTAAGGATTGCGGAATAGCCGGGATTTGGGGGCAGCATGTCAGTTACAAAACCGCCTATATCTACCTTTATATTGTCTGCAAACCCTTCGAAAGGCTTTACCAGGCTTGAAGCATCATCCCTAAAGCCCAGGTATATATCTACTTTTGCCCTTTGTCTATAAAGAGCTTCTGTTAGGAAAAACAAAGGAGCAGCACCCACTCCGCCGCCTATTACGGCAACTCGCTCTCTTTCACCCAATAAATCTATCGTAAAACCATTACCAAGAGGACCCAGAATCTTTATAGAATGACCAATAGGCCACTTGGTCATTGCTTTTGTGCCGGCACCCGCTTCTACATATACCAAGGTTACTATATCTTCCTTAATATCATAGATGCTTATAGGGCGTGGGAGAAGATGCTCTCCTTTATCTAGGTATACCATCACAAATTGCCCAGGCTTTGCGGCTTTTGCTATTTGGGGGGCGTATAGGCTTAGATTGTAATAGCCGCTTTTGTTGGTATGTGCTTTTATTGTTGCGGTTTCATGGATTTTCATAGATTAGCCTCCAAGTCGGCTTTCATATCCAATACTGCTTGGCGGGCGGCTTTAGCAAAATCTCTTTCATCTGATTTATATTTATTGGTTTGGTATGCGCCGGTTATACCCCGGGAGTTATTTACTATTATGCCCAGGCCGTCTTTGTTTAACATACCGGAAAGGTCAGAGGCTTTGCCTCCTTGAGCGCCGTAGCCCGGTACCAAAAAAAAGGTATGCGGCAATGCTTTGCGTAAGGTTTTGCCTTGTGATGGATGTGTTGCCCCTACTACTGCGCCGATACTACTGAAATTTGACTTTCCTATAAAACCCCTACCCCACTGACTTACCATTTCTCCTACATGAACATAAACAGGCCGCCCGTCAGCTATAGGCAGGTCTTGGATATCCTTACTGGAGGGGTTTGAGGTTTTGACTAGGATGAATAGCCCCTTGTCATACTGCTTACAGTCTGACAGGTACGGCTCTATGGAATCATAGCCCATGTATGGGTTTACAGTAATGAAATCGGATTCCGAGTTTACTAAGTGCGCCTTTGAATAGCCTTCAGCCGTGGAGGCTATATCGCCGCGTTTTATGTCGCCTATCACGATTAAGCCTTTGGATTTGGCGTAAGTTACAGTCTTAAAGTAAATTTCAAGACCTGAAGGGCCAAACTCCTCATACAATGCAATTTGCGGTTTTACGGCTGGGACGATATCCCATACCGCGTCGATTATGGCTTGATTAAAGGCGTAGATGGCATCAGGTTCGCTTTTTCCTTCTTTCAGAAACATCGGGATTTGGCTCATACGAGGGTCTAAGCCTACCACTATTGGGGCTTTTTGTTCTTTGATTTTCTCAATTAGCCTATCGATTATCATATACAACTCTCCCTTCTACTATTGTATATACTACCTTTCCGCGGACTTCCCGCCCGTGGAAGGGTGTGTTTCGGCTCTTGGATTTAAAGCTGTGCTTATCAATGGTGTAATGATGGTTGGGGTCTATTATTGTTATGTCTGCCATTTTTCCTGGAGTTAAGTTGCCTTTATCCAGATTCAGAATTTTGGCTGGGTTTATTGTTAGTTTTGCTATTAGCTCTAGGGGGGATAGAAAGCTTAGCTCTGTTATACATAGTGGGACGGCTGTTTCTAGGCCTATTATGCCGTTAGCGGCTTGGTCGTAGGGGAGATTTTTATCGTCTTCGTGGTGGGGCGCGTGGTCTGTGGCTATTACGGTTATTGTGCCGTCTTTAAGGCCTTGTTTCATTGCTTCTACGTCTTTTTTACTTCTTAGAGGAGGGCTCATTTTGTGGTTTGTGTCTATTGCATCGTCCTGGGTTAGTGTAAAGTGATGGGGACATACTTCCGTGGTTACGCCTCCGGCTTTTATATGTGTCAAACCGGCCTCGGTGCTTACATGGCAGATGTGAAGCTGTACTCCTGTTTCTTTGGCTAGGGCTATGTCACGGGCTATAATTTCCGGTTCATTCATTTGGTTTTCATCTATGGCATGTGACAGTACTGGGAGGCCTAGAGCCGCGGCTTGTTCAAGCGCAGCCTTGAAGATAGCCGGATCTTCTATGGATTTCCCATCATCGCTTATGGCGCATATCCCTGCAGCCTTCATTGGGGCGAAGGGGCTTAATTCCTTGCCTTGTAAGCTTTTGGTTACGCTTCCAATGGGGATTACATGCACCAAAGCTTTTTCTTTTAAGATATACTCCACTACTTCCGGAGAATCGGTTGCCGGGTCAGTGTTAGCCATAGAGCAGATAGTAGTAAAGCCTCCAGCGGCTGCCGCTGCGGTACCTGACGCAATGGTTTCTTTATCAGGCCAACCAGGGTCACGTAGGTGTACATGCATGTCTATTAGGCCAGGGGTTACCCATAGTCCCGTTGCGTCTATAATGGTTTCGGCATTGCCTGCTTCGCGGATTTCTCCGTTTTCGATATAGATATCCTTTATGGCATCAATGCCACTTCCTGGGTCTAGCACTCGACCATTTTTTATTAAAATGCTCATAACCCCTCCTTTTTTGGGCATAAAAAAAGTGCAGACACAAAGTCTACACTTCCAATTAGGTCAAATTTTCTCCCACCGCAATCATCCTCTCGCGTTGCCAAAGGGAATCCTATCATCAGTTTCTGCCAATGTCAATATCACAGACTATTAACTTTTATGTATATCTATAGTTTCCATGGAGTTATAGATAAATGGAGTGGCCCGGCATAATCTTCAGGAAAATAGAAAAAGTCAAACGATAAAAATGGCCTGGCATATGGCACTAGCTTGGCACTATTGATGTGTGGGCACTGGATAATCCATCCTCTCACTTCATATTTGGTGCAGATATCCAATTGGAGAAAGTGTAGCCACATAAAAAGGGATAACCTCACACAGCGTTATCCCCCTTTAACATAATTACTAAAAGCGGATACGGCACCCCGAAACGGCGTATCCGCTTTTAGTATTCCTACACGGCTAAAACATCCTTAACAGTCCGGGATTTCAATTCATCCGTAAACACATGCTGGATACAAACAAACTCTATGTGAAACCCACATTGCGCTTTATCGTCCTCCGAAGCATAGATACCATGCTTGATGGTGGAATCCATGCCCCTTGTTTCTTTCGAGTATTAACCGCTAAGGCATCAACACCAGAAAAAATATTTACCGAGGTACGCATAAGCATCATGCATAATATCACCGCATTGTGCACCGCCTCCAAATATAAATGCTGCCCCAGCAATAAGTGCTACCGTTAAAAATAGTGCCGCTGTTTTCCAAATACTGTTCTTTTTCACTCTAGTACCTCCACATTTATATAATATATTTCGACATAATTATATTAGCATTGTGTGAGAATGTAAAGAAATAAATACCATCTTATAAACTAAGAAGACAATCACTCCCTGAAAGAGAACTACAAAAAGATGTTATCCAACCAAAATGAAAGAGCTTGTCGTTGCGGCTGTAGTGCGTGATATTTTGATAGAGATAGTGTGTGGTGAGGTTGGATTATGATTCACCTTATCTTGGTTTCGATGATTTGGTCAAAACCGGAAAAGTAACGCTTGACTTGGAATCTGTACCACCTAAATCTAGGTGTTGCTGTTTTACGCCATAGCACTTGTCAACTGACTAAGCTCTGCATCTGTCAATTGAAGTACTTCAGCCACATACTGTGGCTCGGCTCCTTTTAATAATAACCTCTTGGCGGCTTCTAGTAGGCCTTCAACTTTGCCTTCGGCTCTGCCTTCAATTTTGCCTTCAGCCTTGCCTTCAGCTTTGCCTTCAGCCTTCAACTGCGTGTCATAATCCAAAATATCCTTATAAAACATAATGAAATCCTCCTTCTCAATAAATCCTTGAAGATATCCATTCTCTATACACTCACCTCGTGCTATATCAAAAGCCTCGTGAGGCGATTTTTTATTGCGTATATTTTCATCATAGACTTGATAAAAATAGGCGTATCCAGCCAGTGCGTTATTGGTTTGTGTATCCTCAAGATTATTGTAGTGTATATCAACAATCTTTACCTTGACACTGATTTTTATCCCTGGGTGCTCTAAGGCAAATACTGAAAACACATCATCAATATCTTTTATACCGTTGTAGACTACATAAAATTCGGGTATAGGAAGCTGTGGTATTTTCTGTTGTCCATACAGGTTAATATTGTTGATCTTTACCCATAGCTGTAGCAACTCAATATAATAAAGGAAGAGACGAAATGCCATATTGGGGTTTTGTGTGGATTGATGCTCAATCAAGATAAGCAGCCTGTTATCTTTTGTGATAAAAGACACATCATTGCGGCGTATACGGACTGCCAGCTCTGAGTCTAGGTCAAAGGGTTGAATGTCATCTATCGTCAGGTTAATATCATCATCACTACAGCGCCTCAGCAAGTCAATGAAGTTTTTCGGGTCTTTAAACAACCATCTAAACATCGTATCTCTGTGTTGAGGCTTTAACTGCGCCCCATTCTTTTTCTCTGTTGGATTCAATATATCCCCCGCCTGATATTTTTATAGTACTAAGCTTTAGGCCATAGCACTTGTCAACTGACTAAGCTCGGCATCTGTCAACTGGAGTACCTCAGCCACATACTGTGGCTCGGCTCCTTTTAATAATAGCCTCTTAGCGGCTTCAAGTAAGCCTTCAACTTTGCCTTCGGCTCTGCCTTCAGCCTTCAACTGCGTATCATAATCCAAAATATCCTTGTAGAACATAATGAAATCCTCCTTCTCAATAAATCCTTGAAGATATCCATTCTCTATACACTCACCTCGCGCTATACGGGTATAGGAAGCTGTGGTATTTTCTGTTGGCCATATAGGTTAATATTGTTGATCTTAACCCATAGCTGTAGTAACTCGATGTAATAAAGGAAGAGACGAAATGCCATATTGGGGTTTTGTGTGGATTGATGCTCAATCAAGATAATCAGCCTGTTATCTTTTGTGATAAAAGACACATCATTGCGGCGTATACGGACTGCCAGCTCTGAGTCTAGGTCAAAGGGTTGGATGTCATCTATCGTTAGATTAATATCATCATCACTACAGCGTCTAAGCAAGTCAATGAAATTTTTCGGGTCCTTAAACAACCATCTAAACATCGTATCTCTGTGTTGAGGCTTTAACTGCGCCCCATTCTTTTTCTCTATTGGATTCAATATATCCCCCGCCCGACATTTATAGATGTAGCAATTATACATCTTTTCTTAAATTTTTTCGATATATGGAACAGAATTTTTTTGTATAATTTTTTGCAAAAGCAAAATCATATATGATGTCTATGAAGGATTAGCGTAGCAAAATCTATCATTAATACCATACCCAATGCATCGCTACTTGACCATGAGGTTGCGACATATGAAAGCCAACTGTGGTTCTTGAAAGAGCTGATTGTGACAGATAGATTTTACGACGCGGTGTATGGCGAGGCATAGGCTCACAATAAGGATGATAACCCCAAAAATAAAGGACATGGACACCGTATTGAGGTGAATCCATGTCCTTTTTTGATATTCAGCACTGGGATATCCGAAGCCATGATCAACGCATGGGATATTATAGGCTAGGGTGTAAACGGGCAATTTGCCTCCTTAGTCCAGTATGCCAGGTAGTAAGCCATACGCCATAGGTGCAGGGCGTTCTGGAGATGTTAGCATATCTACATGCTGCTTGGTTTCAGCGCTTTTGGTAAAGCTGGTCATAACCTCAAGGGCATGATAGATAACATCTACATCGGCGCGGGCTTTTCGGCCTGTTTGGATGGCTTTTGCCATATCTGCAAGGCCTAGGCCGCGGCTGTTTTCTTCGTAACCAAAGGTTAAAGGCATCTCCTTATATTCTTTGCTTTCTGGGCGATATAACAGGATTGGTCCGCCGAAGGTATTGGGATCAGGTACTACAAGAGTACCCTCTGTTCCATAGACTTCAATTCTAGGTAGATTATGAGAATGAATATCAAAAGACTGAATAATAGTACCCACAGCTCCATTTTCAAAGTGCATCTGGCCAGATACATGGGTGGCTACTTCAACATCCACGATTGCCCCGTAATGTGGTTCGCTTGTGATGCGGCGGGTAGGGTATGACTTTGTAGCCATTCCAGATACGGTTTTTACCGGTCCGATTAGGTTTACCAAAGCTGTAATGTAATACGGACCCATATCCATAATCGGGCCTCCGCCGAATTGGTAGTAGAAGGCTGGGTCTGGATGCCAGGATTCATGGCCGCGGCACGCAAAGTGGGCTGTGGCGGCTACGGGCTTTCCTATATATCCGTCATCTATAAGCTTGCGGCAGGTTTGGATTCCAGCTCCCAAGAAGGTATCGGGAGCGCCCGCCAGGTACACACCTTTCGCTTTGGCGGCATCGCGGATTTTAATGCCTTCTTCCAATGTGGCACCTAAAGGTTTTTCTGTATATACGTGTTTTCCAGCGGCAATTGCTGCCATGGATACTTCTAAGTGCTCGTAGGGGCGGGTTAGGTTGAGGATGATGTCTACGCTAGAGTCTGCAAACATTTCATGCATATCTTTATACTTCCGGGGCAGATTGTAGGTAGCAACGGCATCTTCTGCCCGTTGGTCTATCAGGTCACAGACCCCGGCTATCTCTACTTCTGTGAATACCGTGGTTAAGTTCTTAAAATAAATGCCGCTTATTGCGCCGCATCCTACTACTCCGATTCGCATTTTCTTCATATTGGTGCCTCCTTGTAAATTTTAAAGTATTATCTGCCAATTACATTTATACGTCAAATAAAGTGAATAACAATAATCTGGGCGGCGCATCCTTTTTATGCAGTAAAACAGTTGACGTATGAAATCATATGGGCTATAAACTCAATAGTATATTTAAAACGGAGGGCATATATGAGTACAGCCATTAAATTAATCAAGAAAGAGGAACGGATATGGCCGACGTATTAATAATAGGTGGAGGGCCTGCCGGAGTATCGGCGGCCCTTTATACTGCCCGTGCAGGCATAAGCACAAAAATAATATATAAAGACATGGGTGCCTTAACCAAGGCAGAAAAAGTGGATAATTTCTACGGCACCCCAGGAATAACCGGGCCAGACCTTATTAAAATGGGCTTGGCACAAGCTGAATATGTAGGGGCAGAAATAGAAATAGGCGAGGTAGTAAAAATCCAGCAGCAGTTCGGAGAAAAAACCTACTTCGAAGTAGAAACAGTAAATGCCAGCTACACCGCTAGGACATTACTGCTCGCCACAGGCTCTAGCCGCGCTATGCCTAAGATTCCCGGCCTGGAAGCCTACGACGGCAAAGGTATTAGTCACTGCGCCCTATGCGACGCGTTTTTCTATAAAGGAAAGGATGTAGCCGTACTTGGCCACAGCCAGTATGCACTAAGCGAGGCAAAAGAACTACTACCCCTAGCAAAATCCGTAACCATTTTAACAAACGGAAACGACCCAGAAATCGACTTCCCCCCTGAATTAACTCTTCGTAAAGAAAAAATAAATGAAGTCCTAGGTGAAACCCGACTCACAGGGGTAAATCTTGAATCGGAAATACTGCCCATAGACGGCTTATTCATAGCCCTAGGTACCGCCGGAGCCACAGCCCTGGCCCGGAAACTGGGGGCATTTACAGAAAATAATACAGTAATAATAGACGAAAACACACGTACCAATATCCCAGGCCTATGGGCCGCAGGAGATTGCACCCCAGGCATGAAGCAGATAGCCAAAGCAGTATACCAAGGTGCCATTGCCGGCACAGATATAGTACGTTTTTTACGAGAGGTGAACTAATGAAAGCAGCAATAGTTGGCATGGGGGGCATTGCACCCATACATGTAGAATCATTAAAAACAATAGGCATACCCATAGTGGCGGTATGTGACAACAAGCCCCATATAGCATCTGCCTTTGGTAAGCAACTAGGCTGCCCATACTTCACAGATTATAAGGCCATGCTTGCCGCCGGGGGTTTTGATGTGCTTCACATCTGCCTACCCCACTATCTCCACGCCCCAGTTGCCATAGAGGCCCTAGAAAAAGGTATAAATGTAATATGCGAAAAACCTATGGCTACCACAGTCGAAGACGCGAAAAACATGATAGCCGCTTCCAATAAAAGTGGTGCCCGCCTAGAAATAATATACCAAAACCGCTATAACCCAGGCTCACAAGCTATAAAAAAAACCTTAGACTCTGGCGAGCTAGGCCATGTTGTAAGCGGCTTTTTGCATATAACATGGCATAGAAACGAGGAATACTATACCCAAAGCGATTGGCGAGGCCGCTGGTCAACAGAAGGCGGCGGCGTACTTATAAATCAATCCATCCACACTTTTGACCTGATGAATTATTTCCTGGGAAATCCCACTGCCGTATTCGGCTCTGTTGCCAATCGCGCTCATCCTTCTATTGAAGTTGAAGACGCGGCTGAGGGCATGATTTACTATGGAGATGTTGGTGTCTCATTTTATGCAACCAATAACCACCCCTACAATGCCCCCGTTGCCTTGGAAATTGTATGTGAAAATGGCCGGGTGATGCTATCGGGCGCATCAGCCTCAATTGCATACAATGACGGTAGACAAAAATCATTTCCCCTTGACGAAAAAACCGTAAAGATCTATGGAAAAGACTACTGGGGATATTCTCACATTGTGCAAATAGAGGCCTTCTATAAGGGTACCAAAGAAGGCGTATGCGGCAACGAGGGACTTATTACCCAGAAGCTGATAAACGGAATCTATGACTCGTCAAAACTAGGACACATAGTGGCATTATAAAAGATACTTTCTTAGTTTTGATGATAATGACGAACCTTTTTAGACAGCTATATTACGCGATTCGCTAAAAATAAGGGGCAAAAAATGGATCCGAAAGAATTTAATAACTCTATACAACATGGCAACCTCAGACAGGTCTATCTTCTCTATGGCGAAGAGCGATACCTGGTGCATCATTATGCTGACGCCCTAACCAAAGCCATTGGCGAGCCAGATACCTTTGAAGGTGCTGCCGCTATCGATAAAATAGTATCCGCGGCGGATTCATTGCCTTTTTTCTCAGAAAAGCGGCTGGTGCGGGTTAAAGATTCTAAGCTATTTGTATCTGGCCGCAAAGCCGACTCAGAGGCTATGGCAAAATATTTATCCAATGTACCCGAATCTACTGTGCTTGTTTTTATCGAATCAGAAGTTGACAAGCGAGGGCGGCTATATAAAAAAGCCGTAGAGCTTGGAGGCGCTATGGAATGTGAAACACCGTCTCCTCAAGCCCTAACCACATGGCTTGGGCGAATATTTAGTGAAAAGGGCAAAACCATAGACCCAGCCGCCGCCAACCTACTGCTACGTTACACTGCCCACAATATGACTACCATCTCTAAGGAAGCTGAAAAGCTTGCTGCCTTCACTATGAAGAAACCTGAGGTCACTATCCAAGATATACAGGCAATATGCTCCCCTACTCTAGAGACAAAGGTTTTTGACTTAATATCAGCTATGGCAAATGGCCGCAGCACCGAGGCTCTTAATATGTACCACAATATGCTAATGATGAAAGAACAGCCACTGATGATACTGGCTATGATTATCCGCCAGTTTCGCATAATACTGATGGTAAAAGCCGCCGAAGACAGACGTATCCCCAAAGCCGGGATGGCCAAAACGCTAGGACTAAGGCCGTTTATCGTAGACGAAGCATTGGCTCAAGGGCGGCGGTTTAATACAAAAGGGATAATAGCCGCACTTATAAGCTGCCAGGATACGGATATCAAAATAAAAACAGGGCTCGTGGCTGCCGAGGTTGGGGTTGAGCTTCTTATTTTGCAGTATGGGATGCATAACTAAAGCGCTCCGCGTTTATGCAGTATCCATTTATCTCTATCCAGTGGGTCAACCCCGCGGCGTTTTGCAATTGCTCCCTCATTTAGGGAGCATTTTTTATATCCAATGAAATCCATCCCAATAATCCCCTTTCCTGATGTTAGGGATGCAAATTGCACCGGATAGTCCATAGACGTGGCTACAGGAACAATAGCTTCTATCTCTACTTTTCCACCAGCAATTACAGGAGTATCAAACTCCCCTCGCATTGCAATTATATCGCCTATTAACCTGCCGCATAAATCATCACTAGCCGTTAACCTTAGCTTTACAAGGGGCTCTAATAAGTCTGAACCGGCATTATCCAGTGCTTTCATTACAGCGATAGGCGTTGCCAGAAAGAAATCTAGGGGATGTGTGTGGAATTTATGATCTTCTCCGTCTATCAGAGTTACTTTTAGGTCGGTGACCTCCCAGCCCAGACGACCTTGTTTTAGGGCCTCGGCTACGGCAGTAGCTACGTGGTTTTGATAACGGAATTGCAAAATATGGCCTTTGATTATGGACTCGTAATGGAAGCCGCTGCCTTGGGGCAGTGGATCAACTTGCAATTTTACTACTGCCCAACACGGCTTTGGCATTGTATAGCGCTCCAGGCCTATGCCCTGAGCCGCCGGGGTTTCTTTGTAAATAACAGAAGGAGCTGAAAATGTCACACCTAAGCCATATCGCTCCATCAGCAAAAACTCCAGAATTTCTAGCTGGATTTTTCCCATTATACTTATTACTAGCTCTCGCTCCTCACGGTGCCATACATAGTCCATCAAAGGGTCTTCATCAGAAAGTTCTGAGATTGCCTGTAACAACTGAGTTTCTTTGCCTGGAGGGCCGTTTACTTGCACGGTAAATAGAGGCATGGAAATACTTGTGCCTCGTCTTTCAGATACATCCCCTATCATATCTCCTATTTTTGCCCCGGTCAGACCGGATATTGCCGCTATTTCATTACCACAAGCTACAGCCAAATCCTCCCGCTTTGCACCGGATACTTTACGGATTAGGGTGATTTTTTCCTGAAATGAATCCATGCCCGAACGATGGATGGTTACCACATCACGATTTTTTATACTGCCAGAATATAACCGAACATGAGCGACTTTACCTGCGGCTTTATCATGCTCTATTTTGTATATAACTCCGGAAGGGCTGCCTTCTGGGGTTATAATCTTGGCTGGAAGGTATCTTTTTATAGCCTCTGCCAAAGCCGGTATGCCTATTCCATTTATTGCTGCCCCCTGGATTAATGGAAACGCTTTACCTGAGGCGACTTGATTTATTAAGCTAGTCTCAATTTCTAAGTGCTGAGCTTCACCTTCTAGATATTTGGCAGCAAGTGCTTCATCATTTTCGCATAACTCAAAAATGCCTTCCTCTGATATAGGGATAGGTATTACTTGGGGGCCAAACTGGGTTTTAAGTGCATTTATCACCATTTCCGGCTGGCAACCCGGACGGTCTATTTTATTAATAAAGATAACTGTAGGGATGCCCATTTCCCGTAGCGCCTTCCAAAACCTCTCTGTTTGGGACTGAATCCCTTCAGCGGCAGAAACCACAAGCACAGCACCATCCAGCACCGACAGCGCCCGTTCTACCTCCCCTGTAAAATCCATATGGCCTGGAGTGTCTATTATATTTACCTGTAAACCATCAATATCGGTAGTAACCGATGCCGACGCAACAGAGATGCCCCGCTCACGTTCAACAGGGAGGAAGTCTGTTTGGGTATCACCCTTATCCACCGAACCTAAAGCCCGTAGTGCCCCTGTATGAAATAGCAGTTGTTCTACAGTGGTAGTTTTCCCTGCATCTACATGTGCCAAAAACCCCAAATTCAATATTTTCATACGCCAACTCTTTTCTTTAGTAAGTTATGTAAACCCCTCGAAGCGTAACGATATATCCCACGCCTTCCCCTGGATTAACTGATGATATATCAAAAAAATTCTCAGGGAAATACTCCGGCCATTCCTGGCTATATACAACTATGTAAAACACCCGTCTTTCCTTTGGCTCGGCCCACAGTATAAAGGGCGTATTTTCTATAAAAGCGCCGTATTCTTCAAGTGTTAGATTATTCTCATACATTATTTGGGCATGAGGTATACCTACATATCGCAGATGCCACGGCTCGTAGATAATATGGGTTATATCCGTTTTGGTTTGAGGATAACGTATTATAAAGCCAAAACGGTGGCTGTTTTGAGATAACCACTCGCCAGCCTTGGTTTCGGCAAAAGCTTGGGTAAGGTCCCCTGCTACTGTCACGTCTAGGGCCAGACCGGTTTGATGTTCGCTGGCTCCGGGAGGCTGCACTACTTGGGCAGCAAGGTCGGTAGCTTCGGCTAGGCTATGCCCTTGAGACATCAGCAACCGTACCTTAGCAGAAAAAAGTCCCTGTTGATAGTCGTATGGACGGTATGCGCTGACAAGTTCCAGATTAGTTATACCATCTAAATTCATTGCAATAAGCATTTCACCAAAAGCTGTATGGGCAAATGCTTGTATATAAAGCCCATTATGAGAGAATAAATCTTTGGGCCTGTAATCTGGGGTCAAAGGATTGTCAGTATTAACCAGCCACAGACGCTCAGAATCTACAGGCGCCACATCCACATCATTGCTTATGTACATCATTGCCGGCGTATCTTCTAGTACCATTAGCGCTATCGCTGCCCACGCGATGTAAATCAGGCTTGTCAAAAATAAAAAGGAAGCGATGTCTTGTATCACTCGCTTCCTTTTTGTTTTAGCTTTCATATAGCTCCCCCTACAGGGTTACAAGCCCCTCCTTATACAAGGTATCCAGTGCAAAAACCACACCAGCCTTGGCATGAGGGGTAGTCAACCCTCCTTGATGGTAGACAATATATGGGGGTCTTAGGGGCGCGTCAGCACTTAACTCAATAGAGGAACCCTGTACAAAGGTGCCTCCCGCCATTACCACACCATCGCTATATCCTGGCATTGGCGCGGCTTCAGGCACTACATAGCTATCCACCGGGGCAGCTTTTTGTATACCTTTGCAATAAGCCAGGACTTTTTTGGGGTCGCCCAGTTTAATGGCCTGGACAATATCGGTCCGGGTATCCAGTGACAGAGGATTTACCTCATAGCCAAGACCTGCAAAAACCGCCGCCGCAAGCATTGCCCCCATGATACATGAGCCTACTGTTTGGGGCGCCAAAAATAATCCTTGCAAAAGAGTCCGTGTCATCCCCAACGTTGGCCCAACTGCACTGCCTAAGCCCGGTGCGGTTAGACGCTGTGCTGCCGCTTCCACATACTCGACCTTACCTACAACATACCCTCCACCAGGTGCAATGCCCCCTCCAGGGTTCTTTATAAGTGAGCCAGCAGCAATATCTGCCCCAACTTCAATAGGCTCCCTATCCTCTACAAACTCCCCATAGCAATTATCTACTAAGATAATTGTATGCGGGCTGATTGTCCTAATAAACGTAATAAGCTTCTTTATTTTTTCTATCGTAAACGAAGGCCTCCAGGCGTACCCCTTACTGCGCTGAATGGTTACCATTTTTGTCGGTTCGGTTAATGCTTTCTTTATGCCTTCGTAGTCGAAGTCACCGTCAGGACTTAAGTCCACTTGACGATATTTTATTCCGTAATCCGCAAGCGAACCGGAAGCGGGTCTTATTCCTATAACACTTTCTAACGTGTCATAAGGAGCCCCGACAGGAGACATCAGCACATCCCCAGGCCGCAGATTCCCAAAAAGCGCCGCGGCAAGGGCATGAGTCCCAGATATTAACTGAGGCCTAACAAGAGCCGCTTCCGCCTTAAAAATTGCCGAAAAAATATCCTCCAATGCTTCCCGGCCAATATCGTTGTACCCATATCCCGTAGAATCGGCAAAATGGGCATCGCTTAAACGATTGGCCTGCATAGCATGGAGGACTTTAAGCTGGTTTATTGCGGTTATATCGCTCTGCATGGCAAAAGAGTCTATAAGCCCCGCTTCCGCTTTCATAACATAGTTGCTGACAACGGGGCTTATTCCCATGTTTATTAGTTCGTTGTACATACTAATCCTCATTTTCTGTGATTGAGTCTAATCTAAGCACGGTTTTAATAGGGGCAATGGTAGAAACAGCATGCTTAAAAATCATCTGTTGTTTACCATCAACCTCAATAATAAGGACATAATTATCAAAGGCACGTATAGTACATCTGATTTGAAACCCACTGGTTAAAAAGATAGTAAGGGGGATATTCTCTTTGCGTACGGTGTTGAGAAAAGTGTCCTGATAGTTTATTGACATAAAATGTCCTCCTTTGTATTGGGTTTTTCCCAGTATAGCACCATACGACACAATATTCTATAATAAGCATGTAATCCTGATATATTGAAAGGACTGATCACACATGGATCGTATCAGCAAGATAAATTACTACCTAGACATAGCCCAAACAGTAGCAACACGCAGCACCTGCATAAGGCGTATGTACGGCGCAATTATAGTAAAGAATGACACAATAGTATCCACAGGATACTGCGGCGCACCCAGAGGCCGCCAAAACTGCTGCGACCTAGGCTACTGCCTACGCAAAAAAATGAACATCCCAAGAGGCGAACGCTACGAGATGTGCCGTTCCGTACACTCAGAAGCCAATGCAATAATAGCCGCCCCAAGAGAGTTAATGCTGGGTGCCACCATGTACCAAACCTGTATAGACGCATCCACAACCCAAATTGACGGAACTGTAGACTCTTGCCAAATGTGCAAAAAACTAATAATAAATGCAGGCATAGATGAAGTTATATACCGCACCTCCCCCACCGAATATCGCATCCAAAAAGTTGTAGATTGGATAACCAACGACGACAGCATGGGCACTATAGGATATTAAGAAGCAGGTGTGAAATATTTGTTCCGCCGACGAAGGAGGCATGAATTAAAAGATGAAAGCCGCAGGAGTAATAGTAGAATTCAACCCCTTACACAATGGCCATATAGAACATCTACAAGAGACAAAACGACTAACTGGCCAGAATCATATAATTGGTGTAATGAGCGGCAACTTCGTACAAAGAGGCGAGCCAGCCCTATGCGATAAATGGCGGCGGACAAAAATGGCTCTACAAGCCGGAGTAGATATAGTAATTGAACTTCCAGTACCCTATGTAGTATCCGGTGCGGATTACTTCGCTCGTGGAAGCATAGGCCTGCTTGCCGCCACAGGAGTTGTGGATAGTCTATGCTTCGGAAGCGAATCCGGCGAAGCCAATCTACTCAAAGAAGCAGGAAGAATACTAGCCCACGAACCCGATGGATACAAATCCGTACTAAAGCAAGGGCTAAATCGTGGACTATCCTTTGCGGCAGCAAGGGGTGCTGCCCTTGAATCGGCTCTTGGCACTGCTCCAGAAGGTTTTCTTACAAAGCCCAATAACTGCCTAGGAATGGAGTACTGCAAAGCAATATACCTACTAGGCACTTCCATGGGCATCTTTACAAGCAACCGATTAGGAGGCGGCCCCTCAGCTACAGCTATCCGCAAAGAAATATTGACATTAAAAAACCTATCAGCACAAATGCCGAAATATGTACAAGAAATCCTTCAAGACGCAATAAACAAAAACGAAATTACAAAGCTAGACGACTATAGTGAAATCTTCCGTTTCTTACTATACACCAAAGAAATAAACATGGGGGAAGGCTTGGAAAACCGCTTCCGACATTATGCAAGAGAACACCCCAGCCTATCAAGTCTCATGGACGCAGTAAAAACAAAACGTTATACCTACACCCGCCTACAAAGAGCGGTAATTTCCACAGTGCTGAGAATTGAACCAAATATAAAAAGCCCAGGATATATACGCATCCTAGGCTTTAAAAAATCTGCAGCACCTCTGCTTGGTGAAATGACTCGCAAAGCAACTCTTCCCGTAATCACCACAGGTCAAGGTATGGACAATCTTCAAGGATCAGCCGCAAAAATGCTTGCTACCGAGTTTATCGCGGGAGATATTTATCAAATGACCATGGGAAAAACTTGTGGATATAGGCATGAGCGTGGTATTCCTATGGTGATATTATAGTAACTCCTATTTTGTCATTTTTGCATAAGTTATGCACTAAAAAGGAGCGTCATTCACGCTCCCTTTGTATTAATCTACTCCACGAAATCTTATTAATTGGATATAGTTCAAAGTTTTTTTATTAATAATTTGCTGGATTATTTTTTCTGACGATGTGCTGCCTACATCCTCCAATAGATATGAAAGAACCCTTAATGATTTTCCTTCTTCTTCCAAGGCCAGCGCAAGAGCCTCTTTTATTTCCAGGCCTGTGTTGATTTTGGCCTCTACTGGGGTAAAGTCACTATTATGCTGAGTAGTTAATATATGGCTTAGCTGCTGAGAATTGCGGTGGCAGTCTTTTGCGATTTCGCTTAGGGTAGACTGGATGGTGTGACTTGCAGCTTGGGTGGTTAAGTGACCATAGAATACTTGGGCATTGCGTTCGTCTTGGATTAGGCCTTGGATTATATTGATGATATTTTGACGATTTGGCTCTGGCTCCGTTAAAGGCGGTTGCAGCGGAGTCTGAAACATAGGTGTTACTGGGGTTGGAGGTGGAGTCGCCGAGGCTGAAGCTGTAGGTGCAATTATTGGAGCTGAAGGTGGGATTACAGGGTTTGAAGCTATAGATGGCTGGGGTGCTGGCGATTTTGCTTCTGGTAATTCTGGCAGATGGCCATTATCCCTAAGCAGCTGCATTGTTGCATCATCTAAAGGCTCATACCTTACTCCATCAGGTAATCCATGGTTAGCCCTGCGAAACCGATTTACGGCATGTTCCGGTGAGGACTCAGGCTGCCTTTGTGTAGATTGCATAGGCATTTGATTGGGTTGAGATATCATGGGAGCAGCCATAGAAAACCCTGGTTGGGGAGTCGGAGTCTGGCGTCTTGGCTGTTGTGGGTGTGTCAGTGGATTAACAGTTGCAGCCCTGCGCCCCTGCGGAGTCGGGTTACCAGATGATCCTAATGGAAATAAACGTAGCGCATCGTCTTTTAACACGGGCTTTTCACCCTCTGGGTTTTTAATCGTAGGAAGTGCTCGCCTTCTTTGCTGGTTAAAAAAGGGACTAGGCGGTCTACTTGCAATATTTAAAGGCATAATATACCCTCCTTTATGTGGTATATTATGCCTTTTTAATTATTTTGTTACGGGGTAAACTATTGACATAAATGGGGGTTGATGGTTATATACGCCGTGTACGATAGGGCATAAGTGGCAAATGTCGCACGCCCCGAAAAAAGCTTTGTAAAAGGAGTGTTTACCATTAACATATGGCATATAGTTCGCAATTTTCCTAAAAGGCTTATAAAGAAATCATTACTTATAGCCGGTGCAATAACTGCCGGGTCTTTATTCCTCGCTGTTATCGGGGTTATTAGTTTACTGGTTGTGGATGGTCGATCTGCTCCGCCTCCTGAGCCGCCCCCATCCCCTACCCCAGCAGTAGCTTCCGAGTATAATGATGCCATGACTAATAACTTAGCCGAAGAGGAAGATGACGATGAGATTGAAATCGACGAAGGAAGTTTTCTACGCCCTCCGGCACGAACCAACTTCCTTATTGTAGGCCTAGATGAACAAAATCTAACCGATACCATTTTGGTAGGCTGTTTTTATAGAGATACGGGGGATATTAGGTTTATGGCTGTTCCCAGGGATATGTATACCCGCCTGCCTGATCATAGGCTACAGCAGATGCGAGGCGAAGGACTACGCCCCCCTACAACTATGAAAATCAATGCTGTAAGAGCCCACGGTGGGCGCAATGGTATGTATTATCTACAACACCAACTGGGGGAAATGCTTGGTGTCGAGTTCCATTACTTCGTTGAAGTGCGTCTGGATGCCTTTAGGCGAATAGTTGACGCTATAGGCGGCGTGTACTTTGATGTACCAGTGCGGATGCACTATAACCCAGAAGACCAACCACTGCATATAGACCTACACCCAGGACATCAACTTTTAAATGGCGCACAAGCAGAAGGGCTTGTTCGCTTTAGAGGTTTCCGCACCGGGGATTTGGGACGTAACGAGACTCAGGTAGCGTTCATGACGGCGATGATATCTCAAGTGCTGACCAGGGAAGCCATAATGAGCGAACCACTTACTATGATTAGTGTTGTAATCAACGATGTAAATACAAATATCGGCTTAGATGTAATGCGTTATATCCCATACATCAGCAGAATGAGTACAGACCGTATTACTACCTTTGTTATGCCTGGAAGGGGACAATACATCGGTGGAATATCATGGTTCATACCGGATGCTTCTAGGGTAGCAGATGTGGTAAATCAGGTGTTTTATGCAGAAATACAAGGGGAAATAGAGGAGGACTAATGTTCACGTATAACATTAGACTAGAGAAAAACGACGATACGCCACTGTATCGCCAGTTAGCGGATAAAATACAAGCTTTAGTGGCAAAGGGTGAAATCCTTCCAGATACAAAGCTGCCTTCTATAAGGCAAATGGCACAAAACCTCGATGTAAACAACACAACAGTAATCAACGCCTACAAGTATCTAGAAAGGAAAATGGCCGTCTATTCTGTAATAGGAAGCGGCACATTTATATCAAAGCCTCCTACCCGTCTGCCCCAAAAGGCTGAGGTTGTAGCGCAAGGTTATATTAATTTTGCCGATACTACCACTGACGGAACACTATTTCCGGTAACGGCCTTTCGCCGCGCATTTGACGCGGTACTAGAAAGGGATGGAGGTCAAGCCTTTGGTTACCATGATGCTCAGGGTTATAAGCCTCTAAGAGAGAGTTTTAGCAAAATAATCGAAGGGGTATCTCCTGACTGTATTCAAGTCATTTCGGATACTCACCAAGCGATTGAGACCCTGGCGGATACTTTGCTGGGTTCTGGAGATGTGGTTTTTGTAGAAGAACTTACCCCTCAAGGTGCTGTGGCGGCATTTTTATCTCGCCAGGCCAAAATTGTCCATATGCCTATGGCAGGTAGTGGGTTAGATTTTGAAGCTCTGGAGTCTTTAATTAAAAAGCATAAGCCAAAACTTATATATGTAATGCCCCATTTCCAAACCCCTACAGCAATATCCTATTCCGAAACCGATAAAAAACGGTTACTGGAGCTTGCAGGTGCTGCCAACACCTATATTATAGAAGTAGACCTTTTCAGTGATTTTTATTATGACGGCATAAAAAGAACCCCGCTAAAGACTTTAGATGAAGCCGACAAGGTGATTTATGTAAAGAGCTTTTCCAAAACCCTAATGCCAGGGATGGGGTTTATTGCAAGCCCTATTGAGATTGCCGCAGATATTGCCCCGGCAGACTTAGCTACATCTGGATATATCCAGCGAGGATTTGATTTATTTTTACGAAGTGGAGCATATGACCTACATCTGGCCAATATGCGCACCGTTTACGGCAGACGATATCAAAAAATTATCGGGGTAATAAACACATACTTGGCTAACCTGGCAGATGTAATTCTTCCTGCCGGAGGTTTGAGCTTATGGATAAAGCCTCATAATAAAATTGCGGACTATATAGATAAATTTCTACAAAGAAAAGTAGTGGTATCCCCATCAGACTTATATGTAGGCAGCGGCGAGGGCTTTAGAGTAAGCTTTGCCGCTGTAAATGAAGAGCAGATAAATGAAGGTATCGGGGCAATTGCTGCGGTTCTTAATGGCGAGGAGCTTGAAACATCCCAAGAATAGCCCTTTCATAGATGTTTTTTATCGTCTGCCTTAGGTGCGGTAGCTGCTCTAGTAGGTATTGGGCTTGAACGCCGGAGTTGATTTCCATGATTATCAGCTCGTTATTTTCAAGTAACGAAATATCAATTGTTGCAAACGCAATATCAATTGCTTTGGCGGCCAGGATGGCTAGTTTTGATAGTCTATCCAATAGGCCGCCATCTTTTATTTCAAAGGCCTTTGCTCCTTGAGATAGATTATGTTTCCAATTATCCCCCTTGGTTTTGCCATAAGCATAATACACCTGGCCGTGTAAGTAGAAGACCCGATACTCAGTATAGACGGCGTAGTAAGGGCATAAAGCCACATCCGGCTCAGTGGTAAAAACTGTCTGGATTGCGTGTTCTAACGTCATTGGGGAATCGCAGTAATATACATCTCGGCCTTGGGCGCCTTGATTAGGTTTTACCACCACTTTGTGGTCGTTTGCTTCAAAGTAGGCCAAGGCGTTTTGCATTGTGCCTTCATATGCAAGCAGGTAAGCCCGCTGTAGTGGATTGAAGAATAGCTTATGTTCTATGGCAGGGACACCACAGTTATTAAGTATGGTGTAGCAGCCACATTTATCACATGCAAGGCGATCGGCGGCGGCACTGTTTATGTCCCAGTATGGGCCGAAAATGTGACGGGGTGCATGGCCTTCTTTTGTGAGGCGCAGGATGTATTTTTGGGATAGATATTCTACTTGGATGCTGTGTTCTTTACTGATTTCATTAATTAGGTCGTTTCTGATATTCATTGCAATATTCTCCTAACTCGCACTCCCCACATCGGGGGCCTCGTGCTGTGCATATTTTTCTTCCATGGGTAATTACTTGTTGATTGTAGGGTATCCAGTGAGACTTTGGTAGAATTTCCATTAGGTCGTATTCTATTTTTACTGGGTCTTTGTTGATGGTTAGGCCTAGGCGCTGGGTTATTCGCATTACGTGGGTGTCAACTACAATGCTGGGGATTTTGAATATATGGCTTCGTACTACATTTGCGGTTTTGCGGCCTACTCCGCTTAGGGCGGTTAAAGATTCTATATCTGAGGGTAATTGACCATTGTGTTCATGCAGAAGCTTCCTTGCGCTTTCTTGCAAATGCTTTGCCTTTGCCCGGAAAAAGCCTGTCGAATGAATTATTCTTTCTAGTTCAGCAGTTTCGCCTTTGTCGTACGACTCTAGGGTTGGGAATTCTTTAAATAACACAGCCGTAACCTGGTTCACTCTATCGTCCGTACACTGCGCGCTTAAAATCGTGGCAAATAAAAGCTGCCATGGGGTTTTGTAGTTCAAAAAACAAACCCCATCGTATGGGTACAGCTCATCCAATTTTTCTAATATCCTTTTTATGTTCATCTTTGAAGCCTCCGGGGTTTTCGCGTATAATACAGGATATTCATGTCAATTTAAAGCATAAAATGCTTTACTGTGCAAAGCACAGTCCCGCAGTATACTAAGCCCCATTCAAAAGGAGAAAATATATGAATTTTGTTCTTGATGTACATTGTCATACCGTAGCCAGCAGCCATGCCTACAGTACTATAGCAGAAAATGCTGCTCATGCAGCCTCTATCGGTCTTACCCATATTGCCATAACAGACCACGGACCGGATATGCCCGGCGGGGCACATATTTATGCCTTTGCCAATCAGCGCATTATCCCGGATTACATCCATGGTGTACGGGTATATAAAAGCGCGGAAGTAAATATCCTTGACGAAAACGGTAAAGTAGACATCCGTAGTGAGTTCTTAAAGCGTATGGATTTCGCAATTGCATCCATGCACAGAAGCGTATTTAAGCCCACAACTAAGGAAGTCCATACCCGAGCCATGATTAATGTAATGCAGTTACCTTATATCAATATCTTAGGCCATCCTTGTGATATTCATTATGATTTTGATATGGAAGCCGTGGTTGCCGCCGCTGCCCAAACTCACACGATAATCGAGATCAACAACGCCAGCCTAAGCCCACTATCTGTACGCTACGACGGGGACGAAACACATCGTCAGCTTTTAGAGCTATGCAAAGCCTACGCGGTCCCGGTAATTGCCTCATCAGATGCCCACTACGCAACCCTTGTAGGAGATATGGCCATCGCCAAAGCCCTAATCCAAGATGTGGGGCTACCGGAAGATCAGGTTCTTAACACCAGCGCAGAGCGCTTTATGGCAGTAATCGCACAGAAAAGAGGCAACAAATGAGCTATCTGGAAAAACTTAACCCACCACAAAAAGAAGCAGTACTTCATACAGAAGGCCCACTTTTGGTCTTCGCAGGGGCAGGCAGCGGCAAAACCCGTGTACTGACCTACCGGGTAGCCCATCTAATCGAGCAGGGCATAGACCCATATCACATAATCTGCATAACATTCACAAATAAAGCCGCTACAGAAATGCGTGAGCGTATTTCCGCCATCACACAAAACGGGGAACAAGTATGGGTAAGCACCTTTCATGCTGCGTGTACCCGTATTTTGCGCCGGGAAATTGATGCCCTAGGCTACGGTAGCGGTTTTACGATATACGATTCCCAAGACAGTGAGCGGCTGATAAAAGAATGTATAAAAGAACTAAATCTAAACGACAAAGACTACCCGCCAAGAGGCATTGCCGCAATCATAAGCAACCAAAAAAATGAGCTAATAACCCCTGGAGACTACGAGCGCAAATATGTAGGATACTACCGAGAAAGCCAAATCGCCGAAGTCTACAGCCTTTACCAGAAAAAACTAAAGGCCTCCAATGCCCTAGACTTCGATGATATTATCTTCCAAACCGTGACTTTGCTGACCACCCGTGACGATATCCGCCTAAAATATCAAAACCGCTTCCGCTATGTAATGGTAGACGAATATCAAGACACAAACCACGCCCAGTACCGGCTGGTTAGCCTATTGGTAGGCTCTTCTCACAATATCTGCGTAGTAGGAGACGATGACCAAAGCATCTATGGCTGGAGGGGAGCTGACATAGAAAACATCCTGCGCTTTGAAAAGGATTACCCCAACGCTAAAATAGTAAAACTAGAGGAAAACTACCGCTCGACTGGGAACATACTAGCAGCCGCCAACGCGGTAATCGCCAACAACGAAACCCGTGCCCCAAAAACCCTACGAACCCAAAACCCCGAGGGTACCCCAATAAGACTATACACTGCCTCCACTGACAAAGAAGAAGGGGCTTTTGTAGCCAATGCAATAAAAAATAACAGCGGAAACTACAGCGACTACGCCATTCTATACCGCACCAACGCCCAATCGCGTATCGTGGAAGACCAGCTGGTAATGCAAGGCATCCCATACCGCCTATTTGGTGGGGTACGATTCTACGAGCGTATGGAAATTAAAGACGTACTGGCATACTTAAAAGCCATCCATAACCCAGCGGATGACCTGGCATACACCCGTATAATCAACGTCCCACGCCGGGGGATAGGCGCAACCACGATCACAAAAATTCAAGAATACACTGCCAGAAACCTAATGCCCTTCTCTCAAGCCCTGGCCGAAGCTGATAAAATTCCAGGCCTAAAAAATAAACACATCCAGGATTTCGCCAGCTTTATCGCAAACTGTATAGCATTTTCCACTGAATACTCAATAACTGCCCTTCTGGAAAAAATCCTAGGAGAAACTGGCTATTACACAGGCCTAAACGACGGCACAATAGAAGGCGAAAGCCGAATGGAAAACGTAGACGAGCTGCTAAACAAAGCAAGAGAATTCGAAAGAGAATCCGATGACCCGTCCCTAGGCCGCTTCCTGGAAGATGTAGCTTTGGTAGCTGATATAGACAACTATCAAGAAGGCACTGAAGCCGTATCCCTAATGACACTGCACAGCGCTAAAGGCCTGGAATTTAACACAGTCTTTTTAGTAGGCCTAGAAGAATATATCTTCCCCTCCTCCCGCTCAATACAAGAAGACAGCGGCGACGCTGCCCTAGAAGAAGAACGCCGCTTATGTTATGTAGGCTTTACCAGAGCCAGGCAAGTTCTATATATTAGCCACGCAATGAAAAGAATGCGCTACGATGGCGGATACTCAAACAATCCACCCAGCCGCTTTATAAGAGAGATCCCCAAAGATAAAATTGAAACAGTAAATGCTTTTGGCAAATCCAGAGTACAGCTAGACCGAAGCACAGCCCCACCCAAAACTAAATTGGATGTAGGCCGAAAATTCGATCAAGACCTAGTGGGAGCAATAAAACATCAAAAACCCATCCAAGTAGAGAGCGTCCCACCAGATTACGATGTAGGGGATAAAGTAATGCTGCCGATATTGGGAATAGGCGAAGTAACGGCAATTGAACCACGAGGAGCAGACTATGAAGTAACCGTATATTTCGACACCAATCACAGAACCAGGAAGTTTATTACCGGATATGCGAACATAGAAAAAATATACGACTAATACCGATTCCAAATTAAAACCTGTCTGACAAAGCGGCGGCTTGAAACGCGAAACAAGCGTTTCAAGTGGTTTTGCCGCGATAGGCAGATAGGATTTTAATTGGAATCGGTATAAAGCAAAATAGTAGGTGTAGAAATTGATTAGGAAGCAATTAAACCACTTTCAAACACTTGAAAAAATGCCGATCTTGAACACAGACTGTGTGCTATTCCTATGCAGTATCTCCTCAGAAAATTTAGGACTTATAATGCGAAGTGCTGATATCTTTGGCATAAGCCATATCTATTATCTCAAAGATAAGTACTCACTCCAAGATGAATATATATCAAAAATATCCCGCAATTCTACTATTCCTATAATCTCAGCCTCCGGTTTTGAAGAGCTGGTGAACTTAAAAGAAGACGGCTACACCCTGGGGGCACTTGAGATTACAGATACATCAATCCCTCTAAGACAAGTAGCTTTTTCCAATAAACTTTGCCTTATAGTAGGAAATGAGCAGCATGGCATACCCGAAAACATATTAGAAACCGCTGATTTCTCCTGCCATATAGAAATGACTGGCGGACGAATTTCTTCCCTCAACGTATCTATTGCGACATCAATAGCACTTTATGAAGTATCCCAATATTTATTAAAGCAAGTTCGTTAAATATGACACATAGCTGTCGTATTATTTTTTATAAAATGAGCAAAAATTTGAGAGGGGCATTTTCATATGTCAAATGCTGTTTGGTTCATATCTTATAAGCTTATAGAGGGAGCGTCTATACCTGATTTTCTAATTGCATCTCAAAATTGCCATAATGAAGTCTTATCCAAGAAAAAAGGCTTTATATCATGGAAGGTTCTTGCCGTTGATGATACTTGGGTAGATTTTGTGACATGGGAAACGATGGATGATGCTATAAATGCGGAAAGCGATGATAACATTCCGAGTCCTATCGCTCAAAAGTTTTATTCTTTTATAGACCCCAATAGCATTAAACACCAGTTGTATTCTGTTGAAAAAAGCTATTAATATTTAGGAGTTGTGTATGAACGACCATGATAAGCTGCGATTAAGAGAATCTATAATGACACCGACTGACGCATTAGTGGAACAAGCTCTGGGTGATAGCTATGCCATATATAAAACATTCCAAGATGCACTACCAGGTTTAGAAATAGAGCAGGATTGGCAATGGTATACACCCTATAAGGCATGGTTTGCAAAGGGACAGCACCGGTGGATAACGCCCAGAGGAACAAAAAAAGAAAAAAACCTATATTGGCTTTATGTTTATGAGGGATACTTCAGTATTGCTATTTGGTTCAAGGAAAAGAACCGTATGGAAATTCTTGAAGCAAATGTTAGCGAAAAAACAAAAGAACTGATTCGTAATGCCAGCACAATGGGCAAACTACCTACATTTCCAGTGTTATTCGATATAACTACAATCGAACCACTCGCAGACATTTGCGAATTAATAAACTGTAAGAAAAGATTGGAAAAATAAAGCATCACAGAATAACAAGAATACCATGACATTTGTCATGTAATAATAATGCCTCAGGACACTTATGCTGCCCTGGGGTATTTTTTTATAATACACATATAAGAAATTTAAGGAGGAAAAGAAAATGATTGCATCAATGACAAACATAGTAAAACGCTACGGGGCGCATACCGCCCTGGATCATATGAACCTTTCCATTGCCAAAGGCGAAACCCTGGGGCTTCTTGGCCCCAACGGTGCGGGAAAATCTACCGCAATTCGCGTTCTCACAGGGCTTACAGGTACCGACGCAGGGGAGGCACAACTCTTTGGTAAGAAGATGAAGGGTAATCAGCCAGAGCTTAAGCGCCGCATCGGTGTAGTGCCACAAGACTTAGCGCTATATGAGACCCTATCCGCGGGGGATAACTTAGCCTACTTTGGAAGATTATATGGAGTAAAAGGCGCCGCACTTAAAAGCCGAGTGGCTGAGGTGCTGGATGTACTAGGACTTTCTGACGTAGCTAAGAAGGCTCCCAAGAAGTTCTCCGGTGGGATGAAACGTAGGCTTAATATTGGTTGCGCTGTAATGCACAAGCCTGAGCTTTTGATTTTGGACGAACCAACGGTAGGAATTGACCCGCAATCCCGTAATCATATCCTTGATTTTATAGAGCAAATGGCCCGGGAAGGTACCACAGTAATCTATACATCCCATTACATGGAAGAGGTAGCCCGGCTTTGTTCTCGTATCCTTATTATGGACGCAGGAAGGGTAATTGCTGAGGGCAGTGTGGAAGAAATCACCAGGTCTGTGCTTTTTGAAGAAACTATGACTCTTGAAGTGAAAGATCCCTCCCCTACTCTTCTTGATGGAATCAAAAACATCCAAGGAGTTATTAGCTGCGAAGCCGACCGTGGCAGATTAACCATCGTAAGCACCGCAGGAGCCGCAAACATGCACCGTATATTGGAGCTGGCAATGCCTTATGTAGTATTAGGTGTTACAGCCCATCGCCCCACGTTGGAAGATGCATTCCTCGCCCTTACGGGCAAAAAATTGCGTGACGGAGGTGAAGCATAATGCGCTTCCTTTCTACCTTCATGATGGGGTTTAAATACCTATGGAAAGACCCGGTTATGGTGTTGGTGGTGATTGCATTTCCTATTGCCATAATCTTTATATTGGGTACCGCCCTGAGTAATATATTTTCGACAGAAGTAATATTTGAACCAGCGCCTGTGGCTGTTGTTGCAGAAGCTGACAGCCCCCTGGCTATGTTTCTTGAATATGACGCCATTCAGCAGTTTTTTATACCTGAGTTTACGGATTTCGCCCAGGCGGAAGAAAAGGTAGCCGCAGGTACCGTAAGCGCCGCGTTTGTAGATCAAGGCATCGGCCAACCTGTTTTGGTACTTATGCCATCCCACGCAGACCATATGGCTCAAATCGCCCTTACGGTTATAGATTCCTATCAGCAAATTGGCGCGGCAGCCACAATAGCCATAATGTCCGGGCGAGATATTTTTACGTTAACAGGCCTGGAAGAAGTGGAAATTACCAGTCAACCCCTTGGCATCCGCACTCCAGGAGCCATGGATTATTATGCCGTCACAATGATTGTTATGATTTTATTATTCACGGGGCTTAACGGCATGGAATTATTTCACAAAGGTCTTTTCTCAGAAACAGGCAGCAGAATGAGGCTTAGCCCCATAAGCAAACCCGCCTTGATAGGAGGGCTACTGGCGGCTTCTACAGTAACCAGCTTTCTCCAAGGAATGACTACCTTTATCTTTACCGCGGTTGTGTACGGAGTATATTGGGGAGAACGGATACCCTTGGTAATCTTGACCCTCTTTGTAATGGTTCTGTTTTCTCAGGCGCTATGTATCTTGCTTATTATTATTTTCGAAAAGAAAAACGTAGTGGGTGGGATTACCCAAACATTATTTTTTGTAACCACTTTTGTATCCGGTGGATACGTACCGTTTAACTTTGGTGATTTGGAGCGCATTTTCCGCTTTGCTCCCAATGCACTTGCGCAAACCGTTGTTTTTGGCGCTATATACGGCGGAGACGAGAGATGGATGGCTATAAGTCTCGCTACATTATTTGGCGCGGCAGCTGTTATGATGGGATTATCCTTTATACTTGGAAGGAGGCGGTTTGCATGACAATATTCAAAATGGCAATAAAACGTATACTTGGCCAGCCGATTAACTGGATTTTTATTTTGATGTTTCCCCTTGTCTTCTCCATGTTGATTACCCTAGGTAATAACCCGGATGAGGATAGCCCTTGGATGGCGGGAAGTTATATGCCCATAGGCATTGTGGATCATGACAATTCTACTCTTTCCAATGCCCTGGTAAGCCAACTAGAAATAAGATTTCCCATAATCAAACTTCAAGAAGAATATATAAATGAGGCGCTTGCAGGCTTAGATACTGCCTGGGTGCTGGTAATCCATGACGGGTATAGCGAAAATGTCCTGGCGGGCATCCCTCCGGCACTTGACAGCTATTCTCTTATGATTAATGATTTAGCTATAATAGGTAACCGAATGGCTCAGAATCTTACCCAGGCCTTTATGATCCTGGGCGCAGATGACCCGGCTGTTTTGCACGAGTGGGAAGAGTCTTCTCGCCTGGAAATGACCATAGTTGGTGAAGCCAATTTCTGGTCTACAGTGGCACAGCTTACTGGTATGTACGGTTTTGTTGCAATGTTTATGGCGTTTTTTATCATCAGAACATTAATGGATGATAGGCTTCTTGGTATGCCTGAAAGACTTGGGGTACTTCCTATTTCCCCTCGCAAGATAATGGTTCAAGGTACTCTTGCGGCTTTTGGCTCTACACTCTTTGCTTCGGCTGTATTAGTATTATTCCTAAACTTTCGCCTTGGATATGTTCCCAACCCGGTGCATTTGTTTACAATCCTTGCACTATTTAACTTGTTTACAGTAGCCTTTGTATTTGCTATATACTCCAGCGTGAAAACCATGGCGGCGGTAAGTGTAATAGTCACCATGATTGCCAATATTTTCTCCATGCTGGGCGGGCTTTTCTGGCCACTGGAAATGGTACCGCAGTTTATGCAGCGGATAGCCTGGTTTACCCCAACGTACTGGTTTGCCCAGGGGTTAAGAAATATTCATGAAATTAGCTTTGAAGGATTTATTATGCCTGTGCTCTTTATGCTTGGCTTCACCTTAGTTGCTATGCTGCTGGGCGGATGGAAAAGGATACAGGCAGTGGATGAGTAGTGGATAAATATAAAATCGTGGCACGATTTTTGGGTGTGAGTTATGAAGTTTTACTCGATACTAGCCCGATTGGGCGTTGGTGTAATGTTAATGATTTTCTGGGGGCTGGTAGACAGCCCCCTTTTTGGCGTTCATTTTATGTTGCTGCTAGTCGGCCTTTCCGCTATACGGTATAAATATCGCCCATCCAAGTCATTACTCGCATTGGAGGTAGCCGCAGCCCTTATCTACGCCTTTTGGTGGCTTCCGGCAATCTTGGCGATGTGGCTGCCTTTTTTTAGCATCATGGAAAACAAATGGAATCAATTGGAAAAGGAATATACACGCAAAGGCCACAAAGAGCGCTCCCACCGCCTAAAGCTGGAAACCCAAATAGATAAATCCACCAAAGACAACATCAATGCCGCGCGTCTTGCAGAAATGACAGAACGAGCCCGTATAGCCCAAAACATCCACGACCACGTAGGCCACGAGATGCACGGTGCTCTAATAGCCCTTCAAACCGCAAAGAAGTTATATGAAAAAGAAGACCCCCGCACAGCTGAGCTTCTTTCTCAAAGCCTAAATCGCCTGGAATCCGCCTCTGCAACCTTGCGCGAAACCGTACACAATCTACGTCCCGCCTACACGGTCGGCCCTGACACCCTGGCGGAAATTTGCAAGGGCTTCCAATTTTGCCCAATCCAATTTACAAAAGCCGGTGATTTAAAAAATCTAGCCCATTGGGAACTATTAGCCGCCAACCTAAAAGAGCTACTAACCAACACAGCAAAGCACTCCAACGCCACAGCCATAACCATAGGACTTAGCGGAAATGAAAAATATGTACGTCTAACCGTAAAAGACAACGGAACCACAAATAAGAAAGTCTCCCAAGGCCTAGGTCTATCCGGCATGAAAGACAGAGTTCGCATGGCAGGAGGCAGCTTAACCATTAGCGAAAATGCGGGTTTCCAAGTTGTATGTGTGCTTCCCAAGATTTGATGTATAATGGGACAAACATCGCACCGTGCAAAGCATGGCTTGGGGCAGAGCCCCATTTAAATGGAGGTTGCATTATGAAACCAATATCAAGTATCACTCAAGCTGTAGGCGGGACTTTTCTATTACAAATGCACCGGTTGAAACGAGCATATGGATATGAAGGAGATATCTTTGCAAAACTAGAACATATGAGTCCAGGCTTTAGCAAAAAAGACCGTATCGCTCTCTCCATGATAGAAGAAGCCGAACTTCGTGGCGAGCTTAAACCAGGTATGCCCGTAATAGAAACCACCAGCGGCAACACAGGTATAGGTGTAGCCATGGTTTGCGCTGCCAAAGGCTACCGCTTCATCTGCGTAATGTCACGAGGCAACTCCCCGGAACGTGTAAAAATGATAGAATCCTTCGGGGGAGAGGTAGTGCTGGTAGACCAATCGCCCAACAGCACAAAAGGCCTGGTAAGCGGAGAAGACCTATGCATGGTTCTAGACGCAACAAAGCGCATAGTAAAGGAAACCGGAGGCTTTTACCTAGACCAATTTAACAACCGCGACAATGCTAAAGCCCAAGAATTAATGGGAGAAGAAATATGGCAACAGACCCATGGAGAAATCGGCGCTTTTGCAGATTTTATTGGCACCGGAGGCACATTTACTGGGGTGTCCAAACGCCTAAAGTTCCATAATCCTCAAATAAAATGCTACGCCGTTGAGCCGGAAGGCTGCGCCTATTACGCTGGGGAAGATATAATCCGTCCAGGCCACCGCATACAAGGCGGGGGCTACGGCCGCCATCAGCTTAACGTAGATAAATCCCTAATAGATGGCTGCATAACGGTCTGTGATGACACAGTAGTAACAATGACTCGCGACCTGGCAAAATACGAAGGCATCTTTGCGGGCTTCTCCTCAGGTGCCAACGCCGCCGCCGCAGTGCGCTTACTACAAGGCCCAGAAAAAGGCAAAAAAATAGCCATTGTAATCAATGATTGTGGACTAAAATATATAAGTGCTGAGCTATTTTAATATGAAGCTATTAATAACAGATGACGACGGTCTGATTCGCGACAGCCTTAAAATCATGCTGGAACTAGAAGAAGGCTGGAGCGCCAAAACAGCCCCAGACGGCAACGCCGCCTATGATATATGCATCGCAGACCCGCCGGACGTAATCCTTATGGATATCCGCATGCCAAACTGCGACGGAGTAGCCGCAACTAAGAAAATAAAAACCGCCTTCCCACAGATAAAAATAGTGATGCTAACCACCTTCACAGAAGACGCTTATATCCAAGCCGCAATAGAAGCAGGAGCCGAAGGCTATCTATTAAAAAGCACCCCTGCCGACGGCATTGTAGAAAGAATTCGCGCCGTAGAAAAAGGTGCATACGTCTTCGATAAAGGTGTAAATATATCCGCGAAAAAAGCCGAAACTCTAAGCTTTGATAAAACTGAATTTTCAGGTCGCTTCGAAAGGGGTAGCGGGCAACCTGAAAATTCTGTCCGTCTAACCCAGCGGGAAAATGAAGTGCTATCACTTGTAGCGTCTGGTCTTTCGAATAATGAAATCGCGGCAAAACTATTCCTTTCACAAGGCACGGTGCGCAATATTGTATCTCAGTTGCTGGTAAAGCTAGAGCTTAGAGACAGGACACAACTAGCAGTGTACTACTGGAGGAACGCATGAAAGTAGAGTTCACAAAACCCGAAATAAAGACCATGGAGTTAGCCCTATCAAAGTGGGGCCTAGCCGCCCAAGTAGGCCAGGCAGTAGAAGAATGTGCCGAGCTAATAGTAGCCCTGCAAAAGCACATAAACCGCACCCCAAAAGCAGAAATGATTGATAATATCTTAGACGAAATAGCTGACGTAGAAATGATGCTAGCACAGATACGTCTAGCGCTAGGCCTAGACGATAAAGCCCTCCGTAACCGCATTGAGCTAAAATTTAAGCGATTACAAGAATATCTGGCAAGAGATGAAGTATAACGCCCCTTAGGGGCTATTTTTCTGCTTAATTCACCCAAATATTATTGGCATTTTCTTAATTCCATGTTAAAATCCCACAATAAAGGAGGTGATCACATAACACATTTAGCAGATTTATACGAAAAAGCATCACAATCCGCCTCGGCCACGGTTTGCATCGCATGTGCCGATGACGATAATGTACTTACGGCGGTTGCTTTGGCTAAGGATATAGCCAAGTTTATTCTGGTTGGAGATATGCAAAAAATCCGCAAAGTAGCCGATTTGGCAAATGTTGATATATCGTCCTGCATTATAGTAGATGAAGCCGACCCTGAAACCGCTTGCAAACTTGCAGTTCAGTTTGTGGCAACAGGCAAAGCCCAGGCGTTAATGAAGGGTCATGTGGATACATCCGTTATAATGAAAGCAGTACTGGATAAGGAAGCCGGGATGCGCACAGGCCGCAAGTTAAGCCATCTAGCCATATTCGAGTTGCCAACCTACCACAAGCTGCTTTTTATAACAGACGCGGCAATAAATATCGCCCCAGATGTATCTACCAAAGAGGAAATAATCCACAACGCAGTTGAGGCAGTTTTGGCTCTTGGAGTGAAAATGCCAAAAGTAGCACTTTTGGCTGCAAAAGAAAAGGCAGACCCCAAAATGCCTGTAACTACAGATGCGGTGGCGCTTGTAGCTAATCACAAAGCCAGTAAAACCCCTCTGGACGAAAAATTCATGCTTGCCGGCCCACTAGCTCTAGACAACGCAATCGACCCAGAATCTTGTAAAATAAAAGGCATAGAATCTCCAGTGGGAGGGGATGCGGATATCCTCATATGCCCCGCCATTGAAGCAGGAAACATCCTTTATAAATCTCTAGCTTTCCTAGCCAAAGCCAAAGTAGGCGGCGTAGTGCTAGGCGCAAAACGCCCTATCATCCTTACATCTCGGGCAGACTCTGCAGAAAGCAAGATGATATCCATAGCCTTAGGCATATTGTCATAATTTCCTGTTTTGATGATTGGAACAAACCCGGTTTTGCGGTTTTGATGATACCGACAAACCATTAACACCTATCTTCTAACAAGAAGGACTGATTTGTATTGAAACTACTAATTATTAATCCAGGTTCAACCTCCACAAAGGTTGCAATCTTCGAAGACACTACAACGATTCTCGACAAAACCATCCGTCACAGCCTAGAAGACCTATCCCCATTCGACATCATTACAGACCAATATGACTTCCGCAAACAGATTATCATGGACCACGTAAAAGAGAGCGGCATCCCCTTTGAAGACTTAGATGCCGTAGTTGGCATGGGGGGGCTATTAAAGCCCATATCCGGCGGCACCTACACCGTCAATGAAGCCATGGCTCGCGACCTGCGTGCAGGTGTACAAGGATTACACGCCTCCAATCTAGGCGGTCTAATTGCATACGAAATCGCAAAGCCTCTTGATATACCTGCATTTATCGTAGACCCTGTTGTAGTAGACGAGTTTGAAGACATTTCCCGTATAAGCGGAAACCCGCTAGTAAAGCGCCGTTCCATATTCCACGCATTAAACCAGAAAGCCATTGCCCGGCAATACTGCCAAGATGTGGGCAAGGGCTATTTTAATGTCAATTTGATTGTGGCGCATATGGGCGGTGGCATCTCTATCGGTGCCCACGCCTGCGGCCGCGTAATCGACGCCAACAATGCACTAGACGGCGACGGCCCCTTTAGCCCAGAGCGTAGCGGTCAACTCCCCGTTGGAGACTTAGTAGACCTGTGCTTTAGCGGCAAATATACCCAAAAAGAAATCCGACAAGGTATTACCGGCAAAGGCGGCATGGTGGCCTACTTCGGTAGCAATAATATGATGGAAATCGAAGAGCGTGCCAAAACCGACCCAGAAGTTCAGCTTATAATAGACGCAATGATCTATCAGATTTCTAAGGAAATAGCCGCAATGTCAACAGCGTTATGTGGCAAAGTTGATGCCATTTTGCTTACCGGCGGACTAGCATATTGGGATTATCTGGTTAAGGAAATCACAAGGAGAGTAGGTTTTATAACAGAGGTACGAGCATATCCTGGTGAAAACGAGCTAATGGCTCTGGCACTGGGTGCGCTTCGCGTTCTAAAAGGGGAAGAAGAAGCAAAAATATATAAATAAATAGGAGGTATTGCAATGGAGAAATTCAAGTACATGGAGGAGTATGGCTTCGAGCAGCTATGTTTCTTCCAAGACAAGGGCACAGGCCTCAAGGCCATCACTTGTATCCATAACACAGTTTTGGGCCCATCCCTAGGAGGCACCCGCTTCTGGAATTACAAAACCGAAGACGAGGCAGTAGAAGATGTTCTCAGGCTGGCCCGCGGCATGACCTATAAAAGCGCACTGGCTGGTCTGCCCCTTGGCGGCGGCAAAAGCGTAATCATAGGCGATGCCAGTGTTCTCAAAAAAGATCCCATTCGCCGTGAAGCCTTTTGGCGTGCCTTTGGCCGCTATATTGAAGGATTGAGCGGCAGATATATCACCGCTGAAGATGTAGGCACATCCACTCAGGATATGGTATATGTAAACATGGAAACTAACCATGTAGTGGGCCTCCCAGGGCGCAGTGGTGACCCATCCCCTTTCACCGCATTGGGCACCTATAAATCCATGTTGGCCTGCGCAAAGCATGTATTTGGAGAAGCCGACCTAAAAGGAAAAACCGTAGCCGTTCAAGGCGTAGGCAATGTAGGCTACTATCTTTGCGAATTACTCCACAAAGACGGCGCAAATATTATAATCTCCGATGTAAGCGAAGAACGTATACAAAAATGCGTAAAAGAATTTGGAGTAAAAGTGGTAGGCGTAAACGATATATACTCTGTAGATTGCGATATTTACGCCCCTTGCGCCCTAGGTGCAACGATAAACGACGACACCATTCCTGTATTAAAATGCAAAATCGTATGCGGTGGAGCCAATAACCAGCTTCGCGATGCTCATGTTCATGGCAATGCGTTAAAAAATCGTGGCATAGTATACGCCCCAGACTTCCTAACCAACGCAGGCGGAGTAATCAACGTCTCCTACGAGTTGGCTGAAGGCGGTTATAACAAGGAAGCTTCTCTTCGCGACATAGACAGGATTTACCGCCGTATGCGCGATATCTTGCGCATTTCTGAAGAAACAGGAGAGTTAACCTTCCAAACCGCGGACAAAATGGCAGAAGAGCGCATCGAAGCTGTTCGCAACATTAAAAGTATCCTTACAAGGAGGTAGCCGTGAACAAGGTAATTTTCAACGAAGCCTTTTGCAAAGGCTGCCAGCTATGTATAGATGTTTGCCCGAAAAAAATCTTAGCCCTAGACACCGAAAAAGTAAACGCCAAAGGCTATAACCCAATATCCTGCACAGATATGTCTGCTTGTACAGCCTGCTCCATCTGCGCCAGGGTATGTCCGGATTCTGTGATTTCAGTAGAGAGAGGGTGAGTCAATGAAGGTATTAATGAAAGGCAATATAGCACTGTCAGAAGCCGCTATCCAAGCAGGATGTACCGCATTTTTTGGCTACCCCATCACGCCGCAAAACGAAATCCCAGAATATATGTCGGCAAAGATGGAACCCGCCGGAGGCGTTTTTATACAGGCCGAATCGGAAGTTGGGGCAATTAATATGGTCTACGGCGCGGCAGCAGCCGGAGCCCGCACCATGACCACCTCATCCTCACCGGGGATGGCTCTAAAACAAGAAGGAATTTCCTATCTATGCGGAGCAAATCTTCCATGCGTAATAGTCAATGTAGCCCGCTGTGGCCCAGGCCTTGGAGGCATACTCCCTGGCCAAAGTGACTACTTCCAAGCCACACGCGGCGGCGGAAATGGGGACTACTACACCCCGGTATACGCCCCAAGCACCGTGCAAGAATGTTGGGACCTGGTATTCCATTCCTTTGATATAGCGGATAAATACCGTACCCCGGTAATGATTCTACTAGACGGGATGCTAGGCCAAATGATGGAACCAGTAGAAACAAAAGTCCACCCCCGTCTAAACGTTGATAAACCATGGGCAACAAACGGCAACGCCGCCAGCCGCCCAAGAAACGCGATAACCTCCCTAAGCCTATTCGGTGAAGTACTGGAAGCCATGAACCTAGAACGCTTCAAGGTATACGAAGAAATCGCAAAAAAAGAAGTAATGGTAGAAAACACCGTAAAAGACGGCGACACCGTAGCCATAGTAGCCTACGGCGCACCTTCGCGGATAGTTGTAAACGCTATAGACGAACTAAAAGAAGAAGGCATAAATGCCGGGCTAATCCGTCCTATAACCCTATGGCCCTATCCCGGTGATATTTTCCTAAACCTCCCCTCCTCCGTAAATCATATTCTAGTGGCGGAGCTTTCCATGGGGCAAATGGTAGAAGATGTACGCCTAGCCGTAAACGGCAAATACCCGGTACATTTCTATGGTCGCACCGGGGGCGTAGTCTTCGAACCGATAGAGATTGCCAACAAAGTACGGGAAATCCTAGGAAAACCCACTAAAGAAATCGAATCAAAAATCGAATCAAAAACCGCAACCCAAGACGAAAATCTGAGAGGGGGAATCTAAATGGCAAACATCGTATATGAAAAAAGCCGCGGACTAACCGATACCCCCTTCACCTACTGCCCAGGCTGTTCCCATGGCACCATTCATAAGCTGATTGCGGAATCATTAGTGGAGCTTGACGTCTTAGATAAATCAATAGCCATTGCCCCGGTAGGATGCTCTGTACTGGCATACGAATTTTTTAACTGCGACGCAATCCAAGCCGCCCATGGCCGCGCACCTGCTGTGGCCACAGGGATTAAGCGGGTAGAGCCGGATAAAATCGTCTTCACATATCAAGGAGACGGCGACCTGGCCTCCATAGGCACCGCGGAAATAATCCACGCCGCCCACAGAGGCGAAAACTTTACTGTTATCTTCGTAAACAACGGAATCTACGGTATGACCGGCGGTCAAATGGCTCCTACAACCCTAATAAACCAAAAAACCAGCACCAGCCCCTACGGCAGACAGGAATCCACCACCGGAAAGCCCCTACTGGTAAGTGAAATGATGGCCCAAATCCCCAGCGCCACATATATTGAGCGTGTAAGCGTCCACGACATCCGCCATATAACCCAGGCAAAAAAGGCAATAAAAAAAGCCTTTGAATACCAAATCGCAAACAAAGGCTTTTCTATGGTTGAAGTAATTGCCGACTGCCCCGTAGGTTGGAACATGACCCCAGTCGACGCAAGGAAAACCATCGCCGATGCAATGATTCCATACTACCCGCTAGGTGTATACAAAGATGCAGGGGGTGAGGCGTAATGACTAGCAGGATGATATTTTCCGGATTCGGAGGCCAAGGCGTACTGGTACTGGGTGAAATAGTAGCCACCATTGCCATGAACAAAGGCAAAAAAGTAACATGGATGCCATCCTACGGCCCAGAAATGCGCGGTGGCACCGCCAACTGCTCTGTAATCGTATCCGACAAAGTAATAGGCAGCCCCATAGTCCAAGCGGACATTGATATCCTCTGTGCGATGAACGGCGCATCGGTAGACAAATTCCTACCCAAAGTCAAACCTGGCGGCCTGGTACTGGTCAACTCCTCAATAGCCACCAAAAAAATCCAGCGTAACGACGTAGATGTAGTAGAGATAGACGCAACCAATATAGCTGGAAAAGTAGGCAGCCTAAGGGTAGCCAATATGGTAATGCTGGCTGGATTCCTAAAAAAAACCGACCTCTTTACGCTAGACGATATAACAGATGTATTAAAACAGCGATTCAAAGGCGCAAGGAGCCAAGACTTGATACCACTTAATATAAAAGCTATTGAGTACGGCATGGAAGAGTAGATATTACTTCATCTCATACCGATTCCAAATTAAAACCTGTCTGACGGAGCGGCGGCTTGAAACGCGAAACAAGCGTTTCAAGTGGTTTTGCCGCGATGGGCAGATAGGATTTTAATTGGAATCGGTATCACTCATTTTAGGCAACTTTCTAATACTCGAAACAAGAATTATCAAAATGCCAATAACTATATAATTAACGCCATGATAGATGAAAATATGGTCTACAACAGGCACAATGCTTCCCAAAAACCCTCCAACCAAGGCCCCAATCGTAAAAAATATAGATGAAAATGTTGATGAAATTGTATCTATACGACCCACCATATCTTTTGGAGGGATTTTTTGCTCCAATGATGTAAATACAATACCTAATGCGCTTACAAGCGCAGAATATATAACCATCATAATAAGTCCGCCTATATAATGCATCGGCAAAATATATGCAAAAATAATACGCGATGCGCCAGCAAGCAAGAATAACGCAAATAACAATTGTCCAATCTTAAATTTTTTCCCCAGCACACCAATGAATAAAGACGCTATAATCCCGCCTAATAAGGCCATAACAGCAAAAACAACATAACCTTGTGCACCAACGTGATACTCAAGAAACATAGGCCTATTAACAGCCGCAATTTCTACGGCCAGCGCCATAACAACGCCGGCTACAGTTGTGTATAACAAAATGCTGCGTCTGATGAACCTAACACCTTCTTTTATGTCTTGTACATATTTTTGTGGGTGAGCATCATCTTTTGCTTTTTCGATAGGATCCTTCAAAAACAAAGAGGACACAAATGCCAGAGCCAAAAATCCTGCTGAAATACCGTATATTAATCTAAAGTCGGTTTCACTTCTCAAGATTACAAACACCACCGCAGCAATAGCAACTCCGCCTATCATAGTTGTTATTTCTATAAGGGAATTGGCTTCCATTATCTCTTCACTTTGGACAATTTGCGGCAACAATGCTGTGCCAGCAGGAGCTTCAAAAAGATTTGCAATAGAATAAGCAAATATAACAACAAACATAAACAAAACACCAAAATACTCTTGCAAAGGAGTTAAAAACAACAAAGCCAGCACAGAAAATTCTAAGAATGTAGTTAATCGCATAATAGTTGCTTTATTACGCCTATCTACAATTGGGCCAACAGCAAATGAGAATATGTGCGGTGCCGACATCAAAAAACCAGCAATACCTGTATATATGGGATTTCGGTAGATAAGATGCACAGAAAGCAGCATAAACATTGAGAATATCCCCCCTCCAAGGGATGAAAAAATCTCATACATCAATTTCACACGAAAAGCCTTATTATTTTTAAATAGTTTTATCATATGGCAACAACTCCTATTTTTATTGATTTCAATTAAAAAGCATATCAATTTATTTGGAATCAGCATTATTCATTGGAAGAAGCAAATAATTATTTGATAATATATCTGGCACCCTTTCTTCCCATAGCAGGATTTCTTTAGGGTCATCATCCATAGCTGCAATGGAAGTCAGCCCATGAATCATAGCCCAATGAGCGATGGCAGTTTTTAGCCACAATTCTTTCGGATAATCCATTTTACCTAGCATCTGCTTCATATAATCTACATAAAAATCAAACGGCTCATACTCAGCACCATCACCAAACACTATATTCGAATGAATAAAAATAAAATGAAAGTACTGTGGGTTTCGTAGAAAAAACAGTACATACGCGCATCCTAAGCTTACAAGCCCTTCTGGAGACGCATCCTTTCCCGTCACGGACTCTTTAAGAACAGAAGCAAATTTATTCGTAATGTAGTTCTCAATTGCAGTAAATAACTCCTCCTTTCCTGCAAAGTGACTATAAGGTGCTGCGTGACTTACCCCACAAGCTGCAGCTACCTTCCGTAGTGAAAGAGCTTTTGCGCCATTTTCGTTAATCAGTTCAATTCCTTTTTCAATCATAGCTGCGCGTAGGTCGCCATGATGATATGTTTTATCGTCCATGCAGTCCCTCCAAACTTGACAGTGTAAAGATAGTAAGGCAATATCTTTACACTGTCAAGTTTAAAAATAAAAAAGAACCCTCTTGCCATTCACACGGCTCGAGGGCTCTTATCATATACATATTTTTATTCTTCTATGCCTGTTGGCTCTTCATCCGGCATAATTACTTCAATTTTTGCGGTACTAACTTCATATGCGGTTTTTTCTTGCACTTCCCCGTCATCTTTCTTCTTTTGGTACTGACGGCTTTGCATACGACCCCAGATACGGACATTATCCCCTACTGTTAGCCGCCCAGCATATCTAGCGTTACGACCCCAGGATATACAGGGTATGTAATCAGATTTATTGTATGAGCGGTTTACGGCCACAAGTAAATCGGCGATTTCCCTACCAAAGGGGGTAGTGCGGTAAATAGGAGGTTTACACAGGTACCCATTTAAGAATACATCATTAGGGCTTGGATCTAAAGGCTCCTGCATCATTTCAATGTCGCGGGCAAATACTGTGAGTACCAGCTTGTTCTTGCGATCTGCTTCCACATAATTGTTGTAGGAACGGATTTGGCCACGTACTAGTACCAGTTGGCCAGGCTTCATTGCTTCTTTGTCTATAATCCGTTCGGATACTGTCACAGGCAGTGCATCTGCTGTGCCGCTTAGTCGATCTACTTCTACGTCAAAGCGATAAAAACCTTCGCCATAGATTTCGTGACTAAATACTAGGTCGGTAAGGACGCGCCCTCCAACCTCGATAAAGTTAGTGCCATTTTCCATTTGATTCCCGCCTCTTCAGTTTCTTCTTTTGTAAGATATTCCAGCTTGGATTGGTTTAGAACCGCCCTTGGAATAATGAATATATTTTAACACAGATTAAAAGCTTGTAAAAGCTTGAACAATGGGGCTCTGCCCCAAACCCCGCAAACTTTTGAAAAAGTTTGATCAAAACTTTAATTTAAAATCGTGACTTTAATTTAAAATCGCGCTTTCGCACGATTTTGGGTTTTATCAGCTTCCGCATATCGCCCATGCTGAGGCTGCCGCTAGAGTTGATTCTGGTGTAACCACATCGTTTTTTTGTGTTTGGTACTCTTGTGGGTCTTTTTGGGTGCCATTTAGGGTTTGAAAAGAGCGTTGTATGCATATGTGTAAGCTTTCATCTGTTATGCTGGAGGCTGTTATGCAAGCTTTATTGTTAAAGCCGTAGGTTATTAACTTTGCGTTAGTTGGCTGTAAATAAGGGAATATCGATTTATCATCAGCATTTACTACTAGATATCCTTCCGCGGGTAGTTTTGGGATTACCTCTTTTAATACGGGTGACGCTTCTGACACTACCAGTACATCTGGAGTTTGGCTTTGTCGTTGGTTTTCGGTTATGTGGTAACAGTTGGCCTGCCCGCCACTGATGCGCAAAAACTCGTGGGTCATCTCGCCACCGTTTTGTCCTATCATGCCTACAAGCGGCATATACATCCCTCCCTATAGTTATATTCATAATCTTTGCTTTACAGCCTAGATTATTCATATAAATTATTGGTATACTATAATCATGGATACCCACAATTTACCAACCAAGAAAAATTTACTTCTAGCACGCCAACATCTGGCATTGGCTCGCAAGGGATACGATTTATTGGACAAGAAGATACTTATATTGGGGGCAGAGCTTTCTAAGGTTCAAAGCCAGGCCAATCAAGTAAAAGCAGATTTACATATTGCGCTAAAAAATGGTCACATTGCCCTCAATATTGCAAATATGGAAATGGGGCTTAAAAAGGTACATGAAGTGAGCAACAACATCCCTAAAACTAACTCAATAAAAGTCCTTTTTCGCAGTATTATGGGGGTGGATTTGCCATTGGTCAATAGCGAAAATGATTATACTGGGATTAAATATTCGTTACACGATACCACCGCATCCTTTGATAATGCAGCACTGGCTTGGGAAGAGGCCTTAAAGTATATTATTTCCTGGGCAGCCATAGAAAATACCATCCACTCACTTAAATCCAGCATAAAAAAGACACAAAAAAGAGCCAATGCACTGGGAAATATTGCTATCCCCAAATATATGGCTCGGATAAAATACATAGAAGAACAACTGGAAGAACGAGAACGGGACGAACTAGCTCGGCTTAAACTCGTGAAAGGCAGACTTCAGAGCCAGCGCCATCCATAGTTACAGCAGTCTCTGGTATACCAAGTTCCCGTGCCAATAGTTCTACCAGCCTGATTTTACAAAACCCACCTTGGCATCGTCCCATTTGGGCTCGGGTGCGGCGTTTAATAGCGTCAAGATTTCTTGCGCCTATGGGTTTATGAATCGCATCAAGAATTTCACCTTCGGTGATGGTTTCACAGCGACATATTATCCGGCCATAGGCTGGGTTTTCTTTTATTAGATTTGCTTGTTCGTTTTTAGATAGCTCTCGGAATTTTTTTATCCCAACGCGTATTGGCTGGAAATTTAAGTTTAATTTTGGCTGAAGACGACCACTTACAAAGCCTGCTATGCGCTCTGCTATAGCTGGTGCCGCTGAAAGGCCAGGGGAGTCTATACCTATGGCATCAACAAAACCTGGGATAGATTCTTCAATTACAAAATCCTTACTCTCATGCTTTGCCCTGATGCCCGCATATGCGGTTATCCTATCAGCTATAGGAATATTTTTCAGGCTTAGGCTGACTTTTTCCAAGGCTTCTTTCAAACCTTCTACTGTTGTATCCGTGGCGGCGGGGTTTTCCGGCAGCTCTGCCGTTGGGCCTAGCAGGATATTATAGTCCACTGTTGGAACAACCAACACGCCCTTGCCAAGATGGGTTGGAAGTTGGAAGACCGTATGCTTTATCAAGTTTCTTTGAGTATTGTCCAAAATGTAATATTGTCCGCGCTGAGGGATTATCGTTTCTTTTCGGGGACTTATATAGTTGTGGATATTGGCGCTTTCTACTCCGGCGGCATTTACAATAGTTTTGGTTTTTATGGGTTTACGAGATGTTAATACGGTGAATCCATCCACCCCTACCTCGATACCCGTTACTGTTGTTTCCAATAGAAAACCTACTCCATTTATTGCTGCACTTTCACCAAAAGCAATTCCTGCTTCGTAAGGAGAAATTACTCCGGCGGTTTTTGCTCTAAGTGCACCTGCCACCTGGTCTGTAAGGTTTGGCTCTATGGTCAGGGCTTCATCTGGGGAAAGCAGTTCCATTTCCTTTACACCGTTTAGTATCCCTTTTTCGTATAGGGCTTGAAGCTTAACAGGGCCATCATCATCTAAACTAATCACCATAGAGCCATTGACTCTACAGGGAATATCTAATTCTTCTACCAGCTTGGGATACATGGCAACACCTTGCACGTTTAAAGTAGCCTTTAGTGTACCAGGATGGCAGTCATATCCTGCGTGAAGTATACCACTGTTGGCCTTGGTTGCCCCAATAGCAACATCCGCACCTTTTTCAATTAACAGAATTTTCAAGTCGTAGCGGCTTAACGCTCTAGCTGTTGCTGAGCCAATTATTCCACCACCGATTATTATGCAATCATACATGCTTAGCTCATATCTCCAATAAATGCTTTTAATAATCCGCCAAAGCGTTCTCTTGCCTTATGTCCTTCTACAAAGATTTCTTCCTCGGTTAATGGGGCATCTAGTATCCCTGCTGCCATGTTAGTTACTAATGCAAAGCCCGCAACCCGCATACCCAAACGTCTTGCCATGATCACTTCATGGACTACACTCATCCCTACTAAATCTCCCCCTAAAGTGCGAATAGCTCTGATTTCTGCAGGGGTTTCCAACTGTGGACCTGGCATGTAGTAGTAAACTCCAGTGCCTAGTGATATATTCAGCTTACGAGCCTTTGCTTTGGCCAGAGAAAAATAATCCCGATCAAATGCGTAGGACATATCTATAAACCTAGTATCAAAATCACTTACATCCATCCCCACCAGAGGGCCTGGATGGGTCATATTAATATAATCCTTTAGCATTACCAAATCGCCTACTGAGTAGTCTGTGTTAACCCCGCCGCAGGCGCAAGTCAGCACCAGCCTGGTTGCCCCAAGCTCACTTGCAACTCGTACAGGGAAGGCTACATCAATGGGTTTATATCCTTCATAAATATGAAGGCGGCCTTGCATGCATAGCACATTCCTTCCAGCAAGGCGCCCTGCAATAAGTTGCCCCGTATGGCCTGGCGCTGTAGATATCTTAAAATGGGGAATTTCTTTATACGTAATATAGACGGTGTCTTCTAACTCATCAGCAATATTACCTAGGCCTGAACCCAATATTATTAAGGCTTCTGGGGTAAAGCTTAGTTTAGATTTTATATAATCCACAGCCTGACGGTAGGTATCTTGAGTATACATAACGCACCCCTCTAGTATTAAGTATTGGCCATATATTGGCCTAGCTTTTCTACTGCATCGTCTTTTATTATTATCTTGCCATGCTCCAACAGGTATTGTTTGCTTAGCTCATTTGAGATATGTTTCACACCAAACTCTGATAAAATTGCTTCCAAATCAGCTGTTGAACGGTTATCTTGGGTTTCATTAACAAGCCAGAGACAGAATCGACCTTCCAGCTTATAAAGCTGGCTATCTCCTTCGAAAATAGGAAAGATCGCCATACAGGCAGAGGCAGCAATATCCAAATTTCTAAAAGAAAATATCGAATGACTATCCTCTCCTGGATATTCACCTTTATCTATATACTCGTTACGCTTATAGCGGCAATGGCCTTTTGCAGCCGGTACTAAACTAAAGTTTTTATTTATATCATCGGCTTCCATTGTTGTAACTATCACCGCCAGACTATCTACCCCTACCCGCATAGCCTCAATTAAATATGTTGTGCTATCGGACGGAAAAGCCCCTTCATCTTGAGCCATCTGAATAATCTCTCTAAAAAGAGCTTGTGTTTTGTCTGATGAGTGAGATAGCTCACTTATTTTTATATCCCTCTCTTCAAGGTCAGGTTGCCGCAATACAAACTTCATTTTTGTATCACTTATTTTTTCTATCTTCATAATAACCCCCGTCATATATGTACAACTATCTGTTCTACTTAGTATAAGCAAAGCTGTTGGTAATGTAAAGAGGCTTTTTCTGGGGATAATAAGGGGCCGCCTAATGGCGACCCCTTTACAATTATTGTACAAGTCCGGCTAAGGAAGCCATCTCTATAATGGCCTTTACAGACACCTTTCGGCCTTTGTATTCAATTAAGTCATCTAAGTCGTCGGTGAATACACAGGCGGGTTCGTATTTCTTTAGAATAATATTTCCTCTGTCTACAAATACTTCCAAAGCATCTCTTTCTTTTATGTGCATTACCTTTCGAAGTTCTATTGGCAGTACTACACGTCCTAGTTCATCTACCCGTCTTACAATACCTGTTGCTTTCATATGTTCTCCTTTTGCGTTTACTTCGCTATGCACCAGCGGTACGCAGATTAGTTTTTGGAAACCTCCATATATAATGAGCCTTAGTATACCATGTTTGTCAAATATTGCAAGTTATGGTAAATACTTTTTTTATACTGTCTAAATCTGACATTAAGGTATGTAGATATTCTATTTTGCATAGATTTTATCGAGGTGAGATTATGCTTAATTACATATGGGGCGGGATGATTTTACTAGCAATAATTGTAGCTGCTTTTACAGGAAATATCCCAGCACTTACCAGTGCAGCCATAGAATCTGCTCGTGAGGCCGTTATGTTGTGCATCACCATATTGGGTGTTTTAAGTATGTGGACCGGGCTACTGACAGTAGCAGACAAGGCTGGTTTAGTGCAATCCCTTAGTCGAAAATCCAAACCTATACTTAGATATCTCTTCCCTGACCTTGGGCAAGACCACCCGGCTCATGAGCCTATCGCTACCAATTTCATAGCCAATATCCTAGGCCTTGGCTGGGCAGCCACCCCCAGTGGGTTGCAAGCCATGAAAGTAATGCAAAAATATAACCGGGAAAAAGACACCGCCTCCCGGTCTATGCGAATGTTTATGGTAATCAATATGTCTAGTTTACAGCTAGTGACTATTAGTGTCGTTGCATACCGAGCGCAATATGGGTCTGTCAACCCATCAGAAATTATTGGGCCCGGGCTTTTAATAACTATTGCAACGACCATTGTAGCTGTGGTATTTTGTAAAATACTTGAGCGATTTAATATGTAGCGTACTAAGCGGGATAACCCACGCTATCGGAGGCCAAAATGTCTGAACCGTTTAATCTTATCAGTGCAACGCCTGAAAGCATGGGAATTTCATCTAAGGATATTGAATGTATGCTGGATGATTTCGAAAAAAACGGCTTTTACATGCATAGTTTTATGTTGCTTAGGAACGGAAAAATTGCGGCTGAGGGTTATAACAAGCCTCTTCGGCCGGATACGCTTCAGAGGATGTACTCTATCAGTAAAACATTTACCGCTGCGGCTGTAGGACTTTTGATGGATGAAGGTAAAATTACGCTAACTGATAAGGTTTATAAATTCTTTCCAGATAAATGCCCGCCATCTCTTCATCCATATATTGCCGATGCTCAGATCCGAGATTTATTAATGATGGCAACCCCCTTCGCTCAGACTACGTATTCACTTGAAGATAAGGATTGGGCATGGACTTTTTTCAATACAAAGCCTATCCGCCCACCGGGAACTATTTTTAATTATGATACTTCTGGTACATATATTTTGGATGTAATCGTAGAGCGGGTTTCTGGGATGTCACTCATGGAATATTTGCAAGAGAGGATGCTTAAATATATTGATTTCTCAAAAGATGCCTGGTGTGTTAAAGCCCCGGAAGGCAATTCCTGGGGAGGGTCTGGCGTTCTTTGTACAACAAGAGATTTGGCGAAGTTTGCGCTTGTGTTTTTAAATAGGGGCAACTTGGCCGGAAGACAATTAATTTCTAAGGATTTTGTAACAGCAGCCACTTCAATGCAAATTGACAATTCTTCCACTGGGCATTTAAGACGGTTTATGTACGGTTATGGCTATCAGATCTGGATAACCCGGGATAATAGCTTTACATTCTGGGGAATGGGAGATCAATTTGCAATTTGCATTCCTGATAAGAATATGGTTTTTGTATGTACAGCAGATAACCAAGGAAATCCCGGATCACGAGAACTTATATATGAAAGCCTATGGAGTAATATTGTAAGTAAAGCAGAGGATAGCCCACTACCAGAAAATACAAATGCATATACTTCGCTAAATAGCAGGCTTTCAAAGCTTGAACTTTATGCTCCATCAGGGGACAAGCACTCTAAAACCGAGAAAGAGATTAATAGCACAACATATGAAATGAATGAAAATAATATGGGCATCTCTGAAATAAAACTAGATTTCCTCAAGGAGCATGGTAAGTTCACATATCAAACAATAAGAGGTAAAAAGGAAATCATTTTTGGTTATGGCGAATATAAGGAAGGACTTTTTCCCGAAACCCACTACTTTGGTGATACAGTAGGTATCCCAGCAAACAGGCCACTGCGCTGCGTGGCATCTGGAGTTTGGACGGAGACACATAAACTTGTTATCAGGCTACATGTCATTGATCACTGTCTTGGAAACTTGACAATTAGCTTCGGGTTTAAAGGCGAAGAGCTTGGTGTGTCAATGCACAAATCAGCCGAATGGTTTCTTAATGAATACGAAGGATTCGCCGGAGGAACTAGAATTATTTAATCAAAATAAAACCCTTTCGCTCAATAAACCAGCGTCCATCAGCCAACAGCTTATGGGCGCCTTTTTGTAAAGATGTGATGGCTTCATGATGTTCCCACTCAGCTTTATCTTTTTCATATCCGAAGATCCATTTATAAATAAGAGGATGATCGCCTCCATATCCTCCTATACGGGTAAACATCTTTGAAAACCTGACAATATTAGAATCAGGACTCAGAATTTCTATTAACTCATCGCTCAGCAGCCAGCTATCCACAATAAACGCCTTATAATCAATCTCAGGGAAATATTTTTTGGCAAAGGATATGGCTTTTTCCATAGAAGCCTTGCAATCATCTTGGCTTATAGGCCCACATGCTGGTATATGGACATCCAACACATGGTCGTGTTCTGAAAGCACCAGGTCGTATTCTCGCGTAGAGAAACAGGTAGTCTGAGGGAGAATACTGCCTTTTTCATCTACGATATTTGCCTCAATATAAGTGTCCGTTTCCAGTGTAGTAGTTGTGAAATCTCCCGTGTCCTTTGCAACTAAACCGTTATTATTCACATTTAATCCATCACGAGGGACAATTATGATCTTATCATGGTTTTTGAATACCCTAAACTCATTATCAAGAGTTACATTGACCTTGTATTGCAATCTCCCCAGCTTAAAAATCTCACCCTTCATATGGGCAAGAAGCCAGCCATATTCCCTAGCTCCGACTCGATTATTTTCTGTAAAATATTTTTCTGCCCAAATATCAAAATCTGTCATGGTTTCAGCTAGTATCTCTTCTGGTATATTTCGAGATGAGTATATAGATTGCAGTCTATAGAAGTTAATATCGAATACAGCCGCAATAAAACAATCTATCAGTTGCCCCAATTCGTTTTCCAGAAGGATTTTATTCACATTGTAAACATCCCAGAAACTTTGTTGGTCTTTTTGGTTATATAGAGCATGCATTAGGGTATCTGATATGGATTTTAAACCTGGAGTATTGAGAATTCTTTCCTTAACAGAGGCTATGCCTTCTTTTAATGCCGTGTTAGTTAAATAATCAGTTAGACTCTTCATAATAGCCCCCTAGGTAGTACTAATATATTAATTATATCTCCTATATTTTCAACAGACAACACTAACTATGCGACTATCTTCATTTTTGCTTCCCTGGGTCAAGCGGAAACGCTCGCGTTCCCATTTGACCCTCAAATCAAGTGTGAGGTGGCTTTCTTCACACTTATGGCAATAAACATAACTGTAATAAGTATGGCCAAGCCTATCAAAATACTGCCAGACACAAAAAATACTGTTGTGCCCATGCCACCTGTAAGTGGCAGTTCAAAGTCGGCCCTGTTACCAACCCACCAGCTACCACCATGTTGTGTAAAGATTGGGTTTGAAGCATGGTTATTAACTGCTGTAACAACATAGCTGCCGGATACTTCTGACACAACTATAATCCAGTACCCAAGGGGCGCTTGGAAGCCGGGAGGTGGAGCTGTTTCTATCAGACGATACTGACCCTCCGGCGACAAAATTAGCTGCACAACACCTTGCGCATTGCTAAAAATAGGTGCGCTAATCGGTTCCCATGCTGTGGCTTGGTCTGGCCGCCAGGACAATTGGAATCCAGCACCCTGCAAACATGTACCCAAATGCGGCGAGAGTACATTATCAGTTTTAATAAACTCAAAGCTAACTTCTATCAGAGGATCGGCACGGAAATTGATATCTCTATTGTTGAGGGGGTGTGCGGCATATGGTGTGCCACTAGGAGGGCTTGTGGAAACAAACGGGCCGGGAAGAACTGTTGCCGCATTTGTAGGTGGTTCATATACACTAAGTGCTGTGTTGTTGGTGAAGATTATATTGGTCAATGTAAGATTACTGTATCTGGGAAACCCTGGTACAGGTGCTAGTGTCAGATTGCGTTCATATTCATGATTTTCTGTAAAAATACCTCCCCCCATGCCATTGGGGGCTCTGTTGTTTATGATAGACGCACCATTTGCTATTAACTGACCGTTTAAGGCTACATATATTCCACCGCCACCGCCGTTTACCGACCCGCTGCCAAGGGCATTGGCTTGGTTATTATTAATTAAAACACTAGCACCACCAGCAGGAGTCAAATTGGCGGTACCGCCATGCACAAATATCCCACCACCATTGTGAGCGGAGTTGGTAGCATCTATAAAAGTCCCGCCAATAGTACCACCGTACATATTGAACTGGGTATTGGTACCGGTTAAAAACACACCGCCACCGCCGTCACCAGATGCTATGCCGGTAGCAGTGTTTGCCATGATCACCGGCACGCTAGTTGTCATGTTAAAGACTGCTCCATCGGTTAGAAACACGCCACCGCCTCGTACAGCCTGATTGCCAGCCCCACCCAGGAAACCTATCGTGCCAGAACTCATATTAAACTGGGCATTGGCTCCGGAAACAAATACGCCACCACCTTCGGTAATTGCGGTACCCAGGTGATTGACTCGGTTACTGATGATACTGCCAAAGGTATCGCCGCTGCCTGCCATTGTTACCCTTGCCGGACTGGCTACCGTGGCATTACCGGCATTAAGCATAACACCACCACCGCGGATGGCACGATTTTGATTGATTATCCCAGCATTAAAATTTAATATCGAGCCAAGACCGGTTACAAACACACCGCCACCACCATGGCCTGCAGCTGTGCCTGTAACAGTGTTATTGGAAATTACCGGGTTGCCACTAGGCATATTTACAATACCGCCACTTATATGCATGCCACCGCCATAATTAGTGGCTGTGTTTGATATTATTTGCGCGTTGCCGCTCATGACAATAGTATTAGCAGGCTGCGGTGGACGTATCGGGATGTTCATTGGCACAATGCCAATATAACTACCAAAATGATAATCCTCATCTATCCACTCGTCATATTCATGCAAAAGCACACTTGCTGCTGCCGCTGCAATGCCTCCAGATGATATACCTGCACCACGGTTGGCTCTGTTGCCTTGGATAATACCCCCAGTAAAACTAAATCGTCCCGAAGTCTGTATACGTACACCGCCACCGCTACCATCTGCTGCCGCAGTAGCCGCGTTTCCTTGGTTTGTTGCGGAACCACCTATAAAACCACTTGTCATGGTAAATAAAGGAGCAATATTACCTGCCGCATTTATACCTGTCACAAATACCCCGCCGCCATGGTTGGCCTCATTACCGCGGATAATCCCCCCTGCCAACTCAAACCACGCACCTACTGTTACAAATACAGCACCTCCGCTTTGAGCACGGTTGCCGTTTGTTGTTATTGTACCGAGGTCGCCGCCTGTCATGTTGAACTGGGCATTTGCGCCGGTTATATATACACCACCACCTTCAAGGATTGGAGTGTTGTTATGGTCAACCCTGTTATTACGAATAGCACCACCGGTCACATTAAGCCAACTGCGGTTTGCAGCTGTGCCTGAGGCAATATACACTCCGCCTCCGCGGGTGGCACGATTGAGTTCGATTAAGCCATTTTCAAGATTAAGACGCGCGCCCGCACCAGTTATAAACACTCCGCCTCCGCCTCCGGAGACAGCTGTTTCTAGGGCTGTGTTGCCTCTTATCACCGCATTGATGTTGGTCATATTAACAATTGCGCCGCTTGTCACAAATATGCCGCCGCCCCGACCGGCATGATTGCCACTGGCTACACTTGTATGGCCTATTGTACCGCCGGCTATGTTTATCTGGCTGCCTGAACTTGACAAAAACACGCCGCCGCCACCGTCACCGATTGCCGTGCCTGTGGCTGTATTGCCAAAGATTAAAGCGCCTGACGCCGATGTTGCTTGCATATTAAAGGCTGCACCTGCGGAAATAAATACGCCGCCACCTCTAACCGCTTGATTACCTTCGTTACGGTTATGATTACCAATTAGTCCTCCGCTCATGTTAAATACTGCGTTAGCCCCAGTGGCAAACACGCCACCGCCTTCTAGGGTTACGCCATTGGTGTGATTAACCCGGTTATTTTGAATAATGCCGCCTTCTATCGTAAGCCTTGCAGGGTTGACTGCCGTGGCATTGCCGGTGACTAGCATTACACCGCCACCACGGGTAGCGCGATTGCCACTTATGATGCCATTTTGAAGGTTGAGATGAGTACTCTCACCCGTTATAAACACACCACCGCCGCCACCGCTTACAGCAGTGTTTGTAGCTGTATTGCCATATACTCGTGCATTTGCATTAGTCATATTAATAGTAGCGCCAGCGGTTGCAAATATACCACCACCACTCACGGCGTGATTGCCATTCTGGGCAGGATTGCTACTACCTATTGCGCCTCCTATAGAACCGCCGCTCATGTTAAATAAACCGCCGTTTACCCATACACCGCCACCATTGCCCGCATTGGCAGCGTTGTTGCGTATTGCGGCGGTACCGCTCATGTTAAACACGGTATATGGCCCATGTACGGCTACGCCTCCGCCGTTACCTTGGCCGTAGCCCGCGGGAGAATTTATGTTATTAGAGTGAATAACACCACCTGACATATTAAACGTAACGTAATCAGATGCATGTACACCTCCGCCGGTAGTGGTTGAACCGCGGGTAAAATTATTTCTAATGATGCCGTTGGTCATAGTAAAGGTGGATGGATTAATGATAGAAGAGCCATCTTGAGTCGGTACATAGGCTCCTATATTTACCCCACCGCCCCACCAACCGCGGTTTCCGTATATTTCTCCACCATGCATATAGCCGACAGCGCCATTGTTGAGATATAAGCCACCAGCAAACCCGCCACTAAAAGCAGTATGATTATTTCGAATTACACCAGTGTGCATGACAAATCTACTCGGGACTATGTTTGCATTAACAGTGCGATAACCCATAACTCCAACACCGGCACCACCCTGATCTGCGTTGTTATTTTGAATTATTGGTTGCGGATGCCCAGCGTTGTTGTGGCCAGGTTCACCAGCTTGGGGTAAACGCATGATAAATTCACCACCGGCAGATACATAAACCCCGCCTCCGCTGGTAATCTGAGGAGACCAGCCATGATGTCCTGTATTATGCTCAATCACACCGCTTGTCATTGTGAAGGTTGATGAACTTGCGGCCTCACCGCCTGTTATCATTACACCGCCACCTGCAAAATAGGTGGCATAGTTTCTTGCAATACGCACTGTAGAACCCAACATATAAAGCCGTGCCCCGCCGCTTACCCTTACACCTGCACCCTCGCCTGCTTGGTTGCCAAGTGCGTTATCAGTAGCGTGACCGATAGTGCCGCCATACAAGCGAACGTAGTTTCCTGCACCGTTTAGCCATATACCGCCACCCTGAGGTATAGGGACATTAGCCCCCACCCGTGTTGGCCTATAGCGATTACCCCAAATCACTCCTCCGTGCATAGTGAATGATGAATTTGTGCCATCGCTGATCCATACGCCGCCTCCGCCGTGATACGTACGATTACCGTATATATGACCATTGTGCATCGTGAAATGACTGTTGTTGCCAAAAACAAGCACACCGCCACCCCACCCATTGCGTGGTGCATTATTAAGCATTCGTATATCGGCACTATTATTGCGGATTCTTCCATTATACATGATTCCTGTACTATCGGCGTTTATAACAACGCCGCCACCATCACCAGTAGCCCTGTTATTTTCAATAAAGCCGCCAACCATTCTAAACTCGCTGCCAAAGAGTAAAAATACACCTGCACCGCTTACCCTAGACTCATTGTTATGGATTCGACCACCAGTCATTTCAAAGTAGCTGTTAAACTGTATCATTACCCCACCACCATCCCCATGATCTGGTGGTACAAGTTCGTAGTTGACAAAACTAGCATTACTGTCAATGCTGCCATTGTGAAGGTACAATCGGCCGCCAATATTAACAAACACACCGCCGCCAGCATGGTTTGTACGGTTATAGGCTATTCTGGCATTGCTGTGGTTAAGTATCAAAGTAGAGCGCCTAGTTCCAACTCCGCCGTATACATATATTCCGCCTGACATGACATTAGGGCCAAAACCAGCAGACCTTGCTATGCTGACATTCCAAAGTTCTAGAGTAGCGCCCTCAGCTACGTGAAAATGCCTGCCAGAGGTTTGATCACGGTTCCAGCGTTGATGTATCCCGTTGTTACCGTCAAGGATGATATGCCTGTTGCCTGTAATCGTGATGGTAGGTATTTGTGTCCCAGTTGTTACTACATGATTGCCCCCGAATTGAAGACGAATACGATGTGGTACACCATTTGCTGGCACTGCGTTAATCTGTGTCTGCAGCTGATCAGGATGCGTCACTATTGTTGGCCATAGTGTATATGAAAGGGGCATAATCTCGATATAAGCAGGTACTTCATTAACATAGCCTCGTTCGTAATCATAAGCCTCCTCCGCTGGTTGGGTATATTCGTTCCATGGATAGTTGTCAAACTCATACTGGGGATAATAGTTGTGGTAATCATTCTCATAACATCTAAATGACTGAGAATCATAGTTGTTGCTGTATAGGTAAGTGTTTTCGTATGAGGCTTCAAACTCGCATGGTGAATCAAAAATATAGCCCCCATCATCTGTTGCAGCAAAAATAGCAACGGCCACAATCAACATAGACATGGCCAAAGTCATAAAAAATATCCGTCTTAGATTTTTACACCACTGCTTTGCGGCTTCTTTTTTTGTCTTGCGGGGTGCTTGTTTTATGTAATTCACAAAATCACTCCAATCTTGATTTTCAGCAATAAATGAAATATAATCCCTTCACTATTGGTACGTAAATAAAAACAGCTAACATCAAATCAGAATTTTGTGCAAAAATTCACGCTTCTCTTAAACAAGGAAAAATAGCGAAATTACTGGGTTTCCATACATATCTTAACAAGAGATTATCAAAATCAGGTTTTTTACAGAGTTTTTTCATCAACATTCGTGATAGGATTGTTATTCATCATAAAAATATCTACATAAAAAAATGTATTTCAGTTGGATGTTTATGTAATGAGATTGTAATATTCCCACTCAAACGTCAAAAAGCCGCCCTCTGCGCTAAAGGGCGGCTTTTGGTTTGATGATTTATTTTTCCATTTATGGGGTTGCATTTTCATGTTGTTTTATGGCAAAATCTTGGTCAAAGCTGACCTAACACTGTAATCGCTGCGAATCCGAAGGAGATGCTCTATGAAAAATAACACAACTCTATCTTTAGGCGAAAAAATTAGGCAAATAAGAAAATCAAAACAATTGACCCAGGCATATCTAGCTCACGCATTAAACTGCAGCGAAATGCACATAAGCCGCATAGAACGCGGGGATGTGGAATGCAATGTCCAAACCATTGCAGCAATAAAAAAAGCCTTGGAAATCTCCAATGCCCCGCTAACAGAATATGAGCTTGCGGTATACAATAGCCAAATTTGGGTATGGCACGAACAATTAGTCGCTCGCCGCATAGATGATGCCAAAGTTATGAAAGACGAACTGGTAAGTATTTTGCATCTGCCTTTTGAGAAAGAATTAATCATAATATACTTGATGCTTGAAGTCTGGCTATCACTAGCACTATTTGTGCGGCCACCATTAAAAACTAATGATAACGATGTAATAGCAATTGAACATAAATTGGATATGGCAAAAACCCTCTTAGATGAACTGGACGATACGTCAAGTGTGGAGGCACGTTATCTATACCATAGAAATAAAGGCACATTATTTGCATACGGACATGATTACAAAAATGTACTTGAGCATTACTTAGAGGCAATCCGCTTCATCAATTCTAGTTCTGTGTTAAAACCCGATTCGATGCTGTATTGGGGCATTGCACAAACATATCTAAACCTAGGTCGGCCCCATTACGTACTTTTATATACAGAACGGGCGCTATTGATAGACAGTAACGACCCCACTTCAATAAATAGACCAGCTATAATAATGGCGCAAGCCGCATGCAAGACGTTCTTGGGCGAACTAGACGAGGCAAAAGCCCTATATGGAGAATCATTGGCACGTGCACAAAGCGTCAACAACAAAACAGCAATTGGAATTGCCATTGTAGATTTGGGTGATATTGAGCTAAGGATGGGGTACCCTAAAAAAGCTTTAGAGCTATTAAACCGGGCAGAAGCGCACTTTGAAGATGGTTTGGATGTACTATCACGTAGTTTATTCCTTTACATCAAGACAAAATGCCTACTCAAGCTAAAGCTGAATGACGAATGTGAGAAGGTTATAGAGGAAGGCATTGCTCTAGCTCAGCAAGCCGAAAGTAAAGGCTATCTCATTTGTTTTGAAACATCGAGGCACTTAATGAGCTTAAAGAGCCTCGAATCCCAAGAGTATCTGGAAAATGTCGCTATCCCTTATTTTAGAAACTCAAACTCCATACTAATATATGAAGCACAAGAAATCTGCCATACCCTGGAAGCCTTCTACAAAAAAAGCCGCTCCAAAGTAAAAGCTCTGACTATAGCGTCAGTATCGCGAGACATTCTTCATGAGATGTTCTATGGCACTGCGCTGACTTTATAAAATTGTTATAGAAAAAGATTCTATAGCGATTTCGTTTGAAATTAAGCTTCAGACTACGCCGGAAAATGCGTTGAAGCGTCACATTTTCCGGCTTGCTTCAGCTCATTTCAAATCGAAACGCCTATATGTAGAATATAAGTTTTGTTGTGCAAGAATATATTTGCACAATTACATATATATTTGATAGAGACAGACCAAACACGAAGGGAAATTTACAATGAGTTGGTTATTGTTTCTTTCAGATTTAATCGTACCCTTAACCTTTGCAGGGATACTGACCTATGCATTTTTGCATAGAACACCCGTTTATGACAACTTTATCACCGGGGCAAAGGAAGGCTTTAGTACAGTATTAACCATTGCCCCTACCATTATTGGCTTGATGATTGCGGTGGGTATGCTTCGCGCTTCAGGTGCTTTGGACTTACTAGGGGCACTAATTTCTCCGCTTACAAATCGGCTGGGCTACCCCACAGACGCGGTGCCTCTAACCCTTATGAGGTTGGTTTCGTCTTCCGCAGCTACCGGGCTTTTGCTGGATATATATGAAAGCTATGGCCCAGATTCCTTTATGGGGCGCTTTGTTTCCATAATGATGAGTAGCACCGAAACAGTGTTTTATACGATGAGCATTTATTTTATGAGTGTGAAGATAACAAAGACCCGCTTTACCCTTGCAGGGGCATTAATAGCTAACTTTAGCGGGGTTATGGCTTCACTGTGGCTTACTCATCGTTTGTATTCGTGAGGTTCTCCACTTCATCTACAATTGCATCTACTATTTCATCTACGAATACCTTCCGCACAATTTCTCCTTTGCGAAACAAAGCCCCTACTCCACTGCCGCCGGCAACACCTATATCCGCCTCCCTGGCCTCTCCAGGCCCATTGACTACACAGCCCATTACCGCTACGGTGATGGGTTTATTTATATGCGTAAGGCGCGCTTCTATTTCTGTTGCAAGCCCCCCAACATCAATATTTGTACGCCCGCAGGATGGGCAGGCAATTACTGTGACTCCAAAGCCTCTAAGCCCCAAAGCTGTAAGGATCTCCCTGGCCGGACGGATTTCCTGTACAGGGTCACCGGCCAGACTTACGCGAATGGTATCCCCTATCCCCATTGCCAAAAGCGCACCAATACCTACGGCGGAATGAATAGTCCCTCTATATGGTGTCCCTGCTTCTGTTAGGCCGATATGTAGAGGATACGACAGGCGCTTTGCCAGGATTTTATGTGCATCCAGCATTAGCTGGACATTGCTGGCTTTTACTGATACAACGATATTATTAAATCCATATTTTTCTAGCATGGATACATTACGCAAAGCACTTTCGGCTAAAGCCTCTGGGGACATGCCATACTTTGTCATGATTTCTTTTTCCAATGAACCGCCGTTTACCCCTACTCTGATTGGTATTTCGGCGGTTTTTGCTGCTTCAGCAACTTTTTGCAATCTCAGGCCATCGCCTATATTCCCTGGGTTAATTCGCAGCTTATCCACTCCGCCTGCAACGGACTCCAAAGCCAAACGGTAATCAAAATGGATATCTGCTACTAAGGGTATTGTGATTTGCCTTTTAATTTCCTTTAATGCCGCGGCCGCCTCCATGTCAGGAACCGCAACCCTTGCTATTTCACAACCGGCCTCTTGAAGTGCATGAATCTGCGCTACAGTTGCAGCTACATTTCGCGTATCGGTATTAGTCATTGACTGAATAACAATAGGGTGCCCACCACCAATGGGCACCCCTCCGATATGAACGACTCTAGTCTTTTGTCTAGTAACCATTTCCACTACCTATCAACCTCACAATATCACGATAAGCGATAAACACCGCCAAGATCATTAACAATACAAAGCCTACCATGTGCACCAAGCTCTCCCGCTCAGGAGAAACAGGCTTGCGCCGTATGCCCTCGATACCAAGAAACACCAATCGCGAACCGTCAAGTGCAGGAATGGGCAGCAAGTTCATAACACCAAGAGCCGCATTGAGTAAAGCAGTAAAGAACAGCATCGTCAAAAATGTAGGCAAAATTCCACGGCTAATAACCTGCTGATATATAACAGTTACTTCCCCGGCCATACCAATAGGCCCCATAACTCCTGCACCATCCGGCATTGTATCTCCGGCAATAAACCGTGCAAGTAGAATGAAAGGCATACGCATATTAAATACAATCATCTCCGCAGAAGTAGAGACAGTCCCCCAAAGCCCTACTCTCTGGTGACCTTCTGATACCGAATCTAAAAAGCCGACATGACGTACCATAATAAACCCAAGCTGAAAGTTATCTCCCGCTCTCATCGGAGTTATATTAACTTCATGGCGTACACCGTCTCGTACAAACCTCACATCCATAGGCTGCCCGCCAGAAAACTCCATCTGAGTAATAAAATCCTCAAAAAGTGAAACCCGCCTGCCATTGAGATGGGTTATACGATCTCCAGCCATCAGCCCTGCATGGTATGCTGGGGTATCCTGCCTGATAGTATGCACCTGTGGCACACTATAACCATCCAACAGCACAAGTACGCAAAACAGTAAAAATGCCATAATAAAGTTAAACAAAGACCCACCAGCCATTACCCACATACGTTGCGGGATGGTTTTATTGTTTAAAGCCGTAGGGTCACCTGGGATGCTTTCGTCAGCTCCTCGCATTTTGCAAAATCCACCAATAGGAAAAAGCCGCAAGGAATACAGCGTCGCATCTTCTTCCGGCGCTTCGTAATCTGGAGAGCTGCTCCACGCTATGGTTTCCTTTGAAGGTTTATGGGGCTTTCCTCTAAACCCAAAAAGCTTAGGCCCCATACCAAGCGCAAATTCTTCAACAAAGACCCCTGCCCTGCGAGCCATAAGATAGTGCCCAAGCTCGTGGATAAAGACCACGACACCCAGGATCAGAATAAAAATTAATATTGGTATTACGGTAGACATAAATGCAGGAATAATACTCACCTCTTATTTTCTGGCATGGACAAATTCCATTGCCCACGCTTCCGCCTTACGAATATCCGCAAGGCTTTTTACATCTTGAACAGTATATGAACCAAAGGCCTCAGCTATTAATGCCGATATGCCATAGAAGTCGATTTTATCTTGCAAAAATTGCCCTACCGCCCACTCGTTTACTGCGTTCATTACGGCGGGCAATGTCCCGCCTATAGTGGCTGCATATTTTGCAAGAGCTAAGCACGGAAAACGATCCTCATCAGGCGCCTCAAAAGTCAAAGCCTTAGCTGAAAGAAAATCCATACGAGGATAATCACTAGCCACTCGTGTAGCACCCGCCAAAGCATATAATATGGGAAGTCTCATATCTGGAAGACCCATCTGAGCCATTACCGACCCATCACAAAACTGCACCATTGAGTGGATAATGCTCTGAGGATGTACCAAAATTTCAACATTGGACATAGGTTGGTCAAAAAGCCACATGGCCTCTATCAATTCCAGTCCCTTGTTCATAAGTGTAGCGCTATCTATTGTAATTTTTGGCCCCATAGCCCAGTTAGGATGACGAAGCGCATCCGCAGCAGTGGCCATTTGGATTTGTTTTTTTGGATGAAGGCGGAATGGCCCACCAGATGCCGTTAATATAACTTTTTCCACCGCACTAGCAGTATTGCCCTGCATACACTGAAGTATAGCCGAGTGCTCACTATCAATTGGGACAACTCTCACCCCAAGCTCTCGCGCCAGTGGCATGATCATGCTTCCAGCGGTTACAAGGCTTTCTTTATTGGCTAAGGCGATATCTTTCTTTGCCTCAATAGCCGCAAGTGTAGGGCCAAGACCCACTTTGCCTACCAAAGCATTAACCACAATATCTATAGGGTCGTAAGTGGCACAGGTTATTAGCCCTTCTTCCCCTGTAAGGATTTCACACTCTACCTGATATTCTAACAGTTCATCAGCAGCAGCACCATCTGGCACCCATACCAGCTCCGGCTTAAACTCATGGACTGATGCTGCCAATGCCGAGATATTCCCATATCCCGTTAAAACATTTACCCTTGCCTGAGGCAGGCAGCTTCGAATTACATCCAATGTCTGAGTCCCTATTGAGCCTGTGGCTCCCAAAATTGCAATATTCATAAGCTTTTACCCAAAAAAACAATTCAATATGTTGACAGCCAAATACACTACCGGCGCCACCAGCAATATGCTATCGGCTCTATCCATCACCCCGCCGTGGCCAGGCAATAAGTTACCAAAATCTTTAATACCCGTACGCCGCTTAATAGCTGAGGCCGCCATATCTCCAAAAATAGATGCCACCCCACCAATCATAGATACAACCACGGCAATAACAATAAAATTATCCACTGCTGGCGCAGCAAAACGGACAATAAAAAATCCATAGACAAATCCCACCAGCCCAGCACCTAAGATACCGCCGACAAGACCCTCTACGGATTTAGAAGGACTGGGAGTATTAACAAGCTTACGCTTGCCAATAGAAACCCCGGTCATATAAGCAAATGTATCACACCCAAAAGCACTGGTAAAAACAAGCCACACAAAATACCAGCCAAAGGTATGCTGACGTGTAAGTACTATAAATGAAACCAAAAAAGGAACATATAAAAATCCATAAACCGTAGTAATTACATCTTCAATTGCAAGCTTGTTATACTTGAGAACCAAAAATACCTGCACAAATACAATAAACAAAGCCAACGCAATAACCAACCATTGCCCGACACCAGCACCAAAAACCGCGACAAAATATAAAGTGGTAAAGATATACCCCACAGCATGAACAGACTTATCTTTTTTGGCAAATGCACGGTACAACTCCCGAAGGCCTATAAGTGATAGCACTAAGCACATCAAAAGCAAAGGCCAGCCTCCGAAATGTACAAGAAATATAACTACAGGCAGGCCTATAATTCCAGTTATGATGCGCTTTTGCAAGGAATCAACTCCTAAAATTTATGGTCTTCCCCCAAACCGTCTATCCCGCCCTTGGAAGGAATAAAGTGCCTTCTCAAGCTCCTTAACAGTAAAATCAGGCCACAGGGTTTCAGTTACATACATTTCCGCATACGCCAATTGCCATAGCAGAAAATTACTAAGACGCAAATCGCCCCCGGTGCGGATTATTAAGTCTGGGTCTGGCAGCGTACTGGTATCAAGCATTTTAGATAACACATCTTCATCTATTTTCTCAGGGTCAAGCCTACCCTGTGCTGCTTCTTTTGCAAGTTTACGGGTAGCTCGTACTATCTCATCCCTGCCACCATAGTTTACTGCTAGCACTACATGAAGCCCTGTTTTATCCTTAGTTATATCTTCAAGTATCCCAAGCTTCTGTTGCAAGTCTGGGTCTAAGCGTGAATGATCACCAATAAATGACATCCGCATGTTGTTCTTCTTAGAGTCATCTATATACTGCTGAAAATACTCCCGCATCAGCCCCATCAGCTCTCGCACTTCAGCTTCCGGGCGACTCCAGTTTTCTGTACTAAAGGCATAAACCGTTAAGTATTTTATCCCAATCTTTTCAATTTCCTCTGACAGCTTTCTAAGAGCTTGGGCCCCCGCTCTATGCCCCACAGAATGAGGCATAAAGCGTTTTTTAGCCCAGCGCCCGTTTCCGTCCATAATAATAGCAAGATGCCTGGGAATCATACAGTCATTATATCCTTGTTTTTTGCATCTACTTTCTTATCCAGCTCCGCTACATATTTATCTGTAAGGTCTTGGATTTCTTTTTCCAGATCCTTTACATCATCCTCAGTAAGCTCACTTTTCTTTTCTAGTTTCTTGAAAGCATCCATAGCCTCACGCCTAAGATTGCGAATAGCTACTTTGGAATCTTCGCCTTTCTTTTTAACGTCCTTGGTTAGCTGCTTACGACGCTCTTCTGTAAGCTCTGGGAAGTTGAGGCGGATTACCTTACCATCATTGGTAGGGTTAAGGCCAAGGTCTGATGCAAGAATAGCCTTTTCAACCTCTTTAAGCATATTGGCCTCCCAAGGTGCAATCATAAGAAGTCTTGGCTCTGGCACCGTTATATTGCCAACTTGCGAAATAGGAACCTCGCTGCCATAGTAATTGACCATAAGGCGATCTAAAACCCGCGGGTTAGCACGCCCTACCCTAATAGTAGAAAACTCTTCTTCTAACACAGATACAGTTTTTTTCATACGATCTTCATAAGGCTGAGTGTGCCCTGACATAAAAAATCCTCCTTTTGATAACACCATATACGCAATATTTATTTTCCAACGAGATTATGCCAGATAATAATACAATGTTCAAGGAAATAATCCCATATCACACCCGCGCGATTTGTTAGCCAGCCCTGTCACCGAAATATGAGTTGTACATATACTGTATTAAACTTAGAACTTACATGGAGGTAGCCAAATGGGAGCTTTTGAATTACAAGATACCCAAACCATGCCAGCCGAGGCTGTAGAACTCCACGGTCATGGCCATATACCACCCCCTAAACCAAGGGTCAAAGATGAATGTATAGTAGCTTACAAGGTGTACGACTCCTGCCGCCGCCAAAATTGCCTAACAGCCGCAGAGCTGGGCCCAGCCCTGGCAGCAGAAGATTGCAATATTGGCGGAGTTGAGCATCGCATCGGTGACATAATCCGTCCACCAGCCGACACCGCAAGCGTTACTATGGAACAACCAAAGATCGAACGCATCCATATCATCGACAAAAAGCCAAGCCAGTTCCGCAACGGGTTTTGGGATGTGGGAATAAAGTACTCATTTGAATACCACCTTACCTTCAGAGATTCTACCGGTTGTATTATTGCCTATGTAAAAGCCATGAACTTCTTCAACTCAAGAACCACATTGTTTGGCTCACACGGCAGCGACCTTGTAATCGGAACCGATTTGTTCAGCAAAGACAGCAAGTCCATCACCTTTGAAGCCGCGCCATTTATTTGGGTAGAAGCCAAAGGCGTGGGCCTTGACGCTAGGGTCCACCATCACCGCAGAGGCGAGCATGGCCGCCACGGTGAAGTTATTGTAACTATTGGGCTGTTTAGTGTGTTGAAGCTCTTTAGATTGGTACACCTGAATGTTCAATCCACCGGATTCTGTATTCCAGAAGAATGTGAAGACCAAGGGGATATCAACCCATGTGAATACTTCAGCGATTTAGAATTCCCACTGGATATTTTTGCGCCTCCTCAGCGTAAGGAGTTTATGGAAGAAGGCATGGGATCAAAAGGTAAGATTTTGTAATTAAAAAACACCTGCTTGCATGTGATTGATATGCAAGCAGGTGTTTTTGTATATAGATTAATCCACAAAGCGCCCGATATCAGAAATATGATATCAGGCGCTTTTTTGTGGTTATTTTTTGTTCTGCATTTTATGCCATAAACACTTCTTCATAGATATCGCACATTATGGCCTTAATGGCTGCGGCTTTTGTCTTGGCCTTTTTCTTTGTGTAATAGGCTACCAGCTCTTTGCAAATTGCAGCTGCATCAAAATTGTTTAGTCCGCCTTGGGCTCTAAGAAATGGTATAGCTACATCCTCTAAATAGCTTATACATTCTGGGTCATTTAGATCTATGAGCTTTTCTTGTACATCTAAATACATAGTAAATAGTTCATTGCCTTGCGCAAAAGGTTTGGCCTTGCTTAATGCTTCTTTTGATTGATCATATTTCCTTAATTTTCTTAATGCCTTAGCTTCACTAGCGGCACCAACTACTACTAAAGATGAGCCAATGTAGCCATCAGTGAAATCAGTTGTTTTCTTCGCCTGATCAAAGAACTCCAAGGCCTCGACATAATCTCCTACAAGAATACTAAGGCCACCCCTGACTATTAATTGCGATTTCAAAGTAATATTATCACTGACACTTCTTGAATGGTTTAGTAATTCATCAAATAGCTGTTTAGATTTGTCATACGCACCTATATGCATATAGCATAAAGCCATAGAACTTTTCATATGTGACCCTGTAGAATTTGCTTTGTCTCCACGATATGCTTCTAGAGCGCGCTCAAAAGCCATAATAGCATGATAAATCTTACCCATGTAATAGTAGGTGGTTCCGATACCAGCTAGCAGTCGATCTTTTGACTTTGTGCTATCAAAGATATCTAGTGCGTGTTGAAAATAAGGTAAAGCAGCTCTAAAATCGCCACTATTTAAACACAAATTCCCTTTTGTTTGGTGATACAGGTACATATATTTATTACTGGCTTTATCTAATAGACTTTCAGACATATCAAGCTTTTCTTTAGCGGCGGGAACATCATTTTCCTTAATTAGCGTTCTGGCATCTAATACTGAGTATAGAAATAACATATCATATTCGTATGGCAGGGATAGGATTACAGATAATTCATTGGCCATTTTTCTTGAATCTTCTGTCCTATTAGTGTCTAACATATCATCCCATACTTCCATACGGGTCATAAAAAGCTCTAGCTCGTGGTCCAGTAGCGGGGCGTTTTCTATTTCTAAGAACTTTCTTACAGCGAGTAGGGTTTTTGGGTCAAACTCAATTTTCCCCATTTCCAAGTCACTTAATTTACTTCGCTGGATTTTGGCATACCGCGCTACTTGCTCTTGGGAATAGCCTAGGGCTTCTCTTACTTGCTTAATTTTGCTTCCTAGGGGTAAGGGCGAGTTACTGACCATTTAGTGACCTCCTACTTGTTGTTTAATGAAATACATATTTATTCTTTTATTTTCGAGTAGTGAAGGGAATAATATTCTCTCGCTATTCTACCTGTCAAGGTTCTAAGCCTGTATATTCACTGGCTTTCTAGAAAACTTGTCGAGAAAAAAGGCAAAATAGTAGAATTTTTTGCAAAAAGGGCAAAACTTCTCGACAGCTGGGTTTTATGTGCAAACATGGACTTTATTTGATTTGTGATGAACTAAGATAACATTGCCTTGGTTCATGTTTCTTTTAAATATGGTAGGTCATTCTTAAGTTACTAGAAAGGGCTGATGCAAACTTGTCGGAAAAAAATTAAAAATCAATAATTTTTTACTTAAGTTAGATGAAATACCTCGACAATGAAACCGGAATAAATGTCATTGGGAGGATGCTTTTTAGGTTTTTGCATGTCATATATTTTGCAAATGATATTATAAACCTTGCAAACACTGGCTTCCAGCGCCCATAGGTCACTACGGCCTATGGGTGTTATTTTTTGCACAAACATGACGATTTATAGACAGGGTTTTGATTAACAAATCAAGCAACCATTCCTTATACTTAAGTTGCCTAATTTATTAACTAACATACATAGGAGTGGTTTTATGAAATCTTCAACAGGAGTTGCAAGGCAAAGTAAGAAAAGAGGTATACATTACTGGCGTATTTTTGCGCTGCTTGGTGTGCTGGCTATTGTGGCGGCTATTGTTGTGTTTGCTATTGATGGAGATAGCGTGGGGGAGATATACCAATCTTATAGCTATGATTATCAATACGATGAATACCATGCCTACCAGGATGATACATACATAGAAAGTGGTATTAATTATGAAAATGGGGGCGATGTCAGCTATCAGCCGCATTATTACGATGCGTATGGCTATAGCGGATATGAGGCTTATGACTACTATTATCATTGGGGTAGTTATGGGCATGTAGGCGAAACTCCTATATATCATGGCCAAGCCCCATATTACGCAGGAGATGAAAACAACAGTGAAAACAATGCATTTGGATACATAAGTGAGTATTACGACCATCTCCCACCTGATGATGCTGTAATATTACCATCAATTGTGTATTTTCCTATCGGTGACGGCTTTACAAGCTTCGTAGTGCCATATGGTCATACTGTCAGGATTGTAGAAGGAGGCGCAATATATGGGCCACTTTTTATAACCGGCGGCAACTTGTACATGGAAGGTGGTAGCGTTGAGGGTCAAGGAAGTGAGAATCATCCTCTACATTATTATTACGACCCAGGCAGCTTATTTACGCCATTCGTAACAGTTACCAACAACAGGATAACTCACAGCTCTGGTACTTTTACCATGTCTGGCGGCACGATATCCGGGCACTCTGCCTCTCATGGCGGCGCAGTACTTATAATCGGCGGCACATTTACCATGTCTGGCGGCGTTATACACAGCAACAGGGCCACTAGCATAAGCCGTGACGCCGGGGGTGGGGGCGGTGTTGCCGTAACCGGGCCAAATGCCCATTTTATCATGACAGGCACCGCAGTAATACGAAACAACACAGTTGGCCCTGTTGTTGCCGAAGCGCTTACAACCGGCTGGGGCGGCGGTGTAATTGTACAAAACGGTGCAATATTTACCATGAACAGCGCAACTGCTGTTATCCACGATAATATTGCAGGCACCGGCGGCGGCGTAACCGTAACCGGCACGGGTAGTAGTTTCATAATGAACAATGGCGTTATCCGCAACAACCGCGCTGTAAATACCGACTGGAGCGGCATTGCCGGTGCTGTGCGCGTAACTATGTACAGCCATATGGAAATGAACGGCGGAACAATCCACCATAACACATCCGTTTCTGCAAGCGGCGCAATAAGAGTAGGACATACAGGCTCAAACCCATGCCGTGCAACCATGATAATGAGAGGCGGGACAATCCGCGATAATACCTCCGGCAGCTCAGGCGGTGGCATTACAGTATCGTCCGGCAACCTAACAATGTACGGCGGAACAATAAGCGGAAACAGGGCCAACTCCAGTAGCGGCGGCGGGGTGTCTGTAGTATCAAACGAATCTCATGGCGGTAGCACGTTTATCATGTATGGCGGAAATATTACAGGCAACACGGCAATAACCAATGGCGGCGGGGTTACAGTAAGTGCAGGCCAATCTCCTACTGTTCAAAATATTTTCACAATAAGAGGCACTGCGGCAAAAACCATCAGAGGCAACCATGCATATACCAATGCCGGGGGTATTAGGGGCAACAATCACACAACCATTACATTAGAAGGTACCGGGGATATTATTATCGAGCATAATACAATCGGAGACATAAACGGCGGCGCAGGCATACAAATGCAAAGCGGAACGCTTCATATGACAACAGCATCAGCTCATGTCCGCAATCACAATAGCACAGGCACAACAGCCGGTGCGGCCACAAACGGAAGTGGTATAGTAATAGCTGCTGGTGCTGTATTTAACATGAGTGCGGGAAACATAACTGGAAATCGCACAATAGCCCCAACTGGCGGCGGCGGCGTGCATGTCACTGGCGCAGGTTCCGTTTTCAATATGACTGGCGGCGTTGTAGGCGGATCATTCGCTAACAGAAACACAGGGGCCGAAGGGGGTGGTGTGCGCATAGGCGCGGCAGCTACCTTTAACATGTCTAACACTACAGGCACAACTACAATCAGCTACAATGTTGCCAGTGTGGCAGGCGGCGGTGTCTTTTCGAGTGCAAACGCTGGTAACAATTTTAATATGAGAAATGCAGGAACAAGGAATATCACCCAAAACAGTGCCCCCTATGGCGGCGGCGTGCATATAGCCCACGGCAATTTCCATATGGAAAGCGGTACTAACAATATCCATCAAAACTTCGCAACCAATGGCGGCGGTATAAACCAAAACAACGGCATAGTAACCATGACAGCCGCCCACATATATAATAACCGCGAACAATCCCCAACAAATTCTGCACCAATCCTCAATGGTGGCGGCGTGCGAATAGACGGCAGCAACGCGGTATTTAATTTTAATGGCGGTACAATAGGCCACAATAACCCCGCCTATGGTAATCGAGCCAGGTACGGTGGCGGCGTTTGGCTAGGCAATGGCGCAACCTTTAACATGCATGCCCCTGCTGGCGGCGGGCTAGGCGGCATTATTGAAGGCAACACAGCATCCCTAATAGTTACCTCATCATTAGGCGTTGACGCAGTCGGTGGCGGCGGAGGTGTTGCTGTTACCGCCCCAAATACAACCTTTATCATGACAGGTGGCACAATCCGCGATAACACATCCTTCAACGGCGGTGGCGGCGTTTGGGTAAACGATAACGCAGCCTTCACAATGAACGGCTCTGGCCTTATCACCCACAACGACACTTACTTCGTTGTAAACCATGCCGACACTGGTAATGGTGCAGGCGTTTGGGTAGGTAATAATGCAAGCTTCACCCTAACCAACGGCACAATAAGAGAAAACACATCAACCCTAGTAGACCGCATAGCACCCGACCCAATCACTGGCGAGGGCGGCATGACTGGTGATGGTACTGGTGGCGCTGGGGTATTTGTTACCGAAAACGCTGTATTCACCATGGACGGCGGCCTAATCACACAAAACACTGTAGCTGGCCCTTCTGTAACGCTTGTAGCCGGCGACGGCGGCGGCGGCGTACGGGTTGACAACGCCCTCTTTACCTTAAACAACGGCGTAATAAGCGAAAACGTCGGTCCACATGGCGCAGGCGTGCGCGTCCTAAGAAGAGGCGGTGCACTCTCCTTCACCATGAATGGCGGATATATAGAAGATAACCATGTAAGCACAAACATAACCAGGGGCTATGGCGGCGGCATATGGCTAGCCAATAGTACTGTAAATATCAACGGCGGAATTATACGCAATAACGAAGCGGTATTAGGCGGCGGTATCCGCGCAATGGGTTCAAGTGCAACCCTTAACATGTACGGCGGAAGGATATACCGCAACACAGCCCGCGACCACGGCGGCGGCGTTATAGTAAACGCTGGTACATTCAATATGTATGGAGGCATCATTGGCGGCCTTTGCCCAAACGGCACTCCCGCAAGCAGTTCCAGTCACCCACATGCCAATGTTGCAGTAACAGGCGGCGGGGTACGTGTATACAACGGTGGTACGTTCCGCATGTCACAAGACAATAGCGGCACTCCTCCTGGTCAGATAGTGCAAAACAGGGCAACCAACATGGGCGGCGGCGTAGCCATAACTGGCGCTGGGTCAACATCCAGGTTTCATATGTATGCGGGTTCTGTATACCGCAACCACGGCCCCAACGCTGGTGGCGTACTAATTGATAATAATGCCAGACTAGAAATGCGTAGCGGCAACCTAGGCGGAGTAATTTGTACAAACCATGCTGTTGGTAGCGGCGGCGGTGTACTTCTTAGCGGCGGTACTGCTGTTATGTACCACGGCGAAATACGCAACAACACGGCCTTTACAAACACCGTAGCCAATGGCGGCGGCGGTATTCGCGCAACTGGTAACGCAAGCTTCACCATGCGCGGCGGCGAAATATTTAACAATCATGCCCAGCGTGCATCTGGTGGTGGTATAAGCACCAATGCTGGCCCCACGGTGACAATACATGGCGGTACTATCCGCGACAATATTGCACAAGTCAACGGTGGCGGTATTAGCACCCTTGGTACTCTTACAATGCATGGTGGCATAATTGGCCACACCACAGACTCGACCCAAGGCAATGTCGCCGTTAATGGCGGCGGTGTATGGTTAGGCGGTGGCGCAATCTTTAACATGCAGAACTATACTCCAGCCTCTGGCGGCACCACCATCATTGGCACTGGTCGTATAGACAGTAACCAGGCCGCAAACAATGGCGGTGGTGTGTTTGTTGGCGATGGCAGCACATTTAATCTTATGAGTGGGGCAATTCACAACAACGTAACAACAGACACATCCCAGGTAGCCACTGGCGGTGGTGGCGTGTATGTTACAAACGCCAATTTTAATATGTCCGGTGGCTTGATTTACTACAACGCTAACGGTGTCAGCAGAATACAGTCAACTCCTGATAGCCTCCCCTTCAACACCAACCGGGGTGGCGGGGTACATGTAGCTACTGGTGGTCACTTTGAAATGGACGGAGGCATTATCCGCAACAATAATACTCGTGGAATGGGCGCAGGTATAAATGTAAGCAATGATGGCATTTTCATAATGCTAAATGGTCGAATCCATGATAACTGGGCCCGTAGCGGCGGCGGTATATATATGGATGGTTCTGCTGGCTCTATCGGCACATTTGAAATGCATGGCGGTTATATTTACAACAATCGAGCCATCGGTCGCTATAATGACGCAGGCGATTGGCTTAATGGCGTAGGCGGCGGGGTTCGCTTGTTGCGGTACGCTAATATGACTATGTATGGCGGAACAATTCATGATAACGATGCTCGGCTCGGCGGCGGTATTGCCAATGGAACAGCAACAAATCTTTACATCCATCCTGGTAGTATTATTCGCTTCAACGATGCCATAGATGACGAAGGCGGTGGAATACGCCTATCCGCAGGTGCTACCGGAACAATCCATGGCGGTAATATTTATGGAAACACGGCTATCACAACTGGCGGCGGGATTATGTTGCTCGCAGACGCTAGTCTTTATATGTACGGCGGCACAGTAGGCGGCATACTTCCAGGTCTTGCAGAAGGAGCTCCAAACACCCACGCAAATAAAGCAAGCTATGGCGGCGGCATATCTGTACAAGACGATGCGGTACTTATAATGCGTGGCAGCAATGCAAAAATAATTACAGGCAACGAAGCCGAATATGACGGCGGCGGCATATGGGTAGCCTCTGCTGGCACAATGACCGTAGACCAAGGCACAACCAATATAGAAATAACCCACAACCGCGCAGGCGAAATGGGCGGCGGTATCTTCTCTGCCCGCTACCAATACGCAAGCCCAATAACACAGCTATACCCAGACTACACAATGGCCACAGCAGCATTCCGCAATCTTAACTTCTTCGCACCCATCACCTTCCATAGCAATGAGGCCAACCAGCTTCACATACCACCCAGCAACGCATTAACAACAGGACACTTGCCAAACCTACTCTTCAATGGCACAAGCCAACCCACCACTCCAGCACCAGTAATCATCCACCCACTAAACAACTACGATATCAACTTCAGCTTAGGTGGCATACGGTTCGAGTTTTACAAAACCAACGCAAGTTCAGACGCGAACGCCCCCGACAACCTACTAGCAGGCGCACGGTTTAGAGTGTTCCGCACCGCAGCCACTAACCTACCCACAGACTCCACGGGACTTGTATCCTTTGACTCATCCGGCAACCCGCTGGCTCCATGGCATGAAGTAACAATGCTGGTAAATATAAGCCAATCCGGCCCAAGCGCCGAGGCTGTAGCATTTAACATGACTCCAGGTTTTACCTATCAGCTTCTGGAATACCGGGCACCGGTAGGCTTTCAAACCCCAATGGGGCAGTGGCGTATCTGGCAGGATGCAAGTGACCCGCTAAATATTACCCTCCATACACAAGCTATCGGCAACATCTCTATCCCGGCATTTGTGTATATCCAACCAGGCTTTAACGATGTTATCCGCTTCCTACCCAACTGGGAGCAACTTCAACTACCCTTTACAGGTGGCAGTGGAACCAATACGTTTATCATGACGGGCAGCATAGCCCTAGCGCTGGCAACAATAATGATAATAATAGTCAAGAAAAAAATGCCCGCAAAACCCGCTCGCTAAAGCACCAAAACTTCGGTACCAATCTTTCCTTCGCCTCCTGCCATCTGCCCTACTTGCATGGCATGGCAAGAGATATAAAAATCCCCGCGGATATCAGCAATACATCTGCGGGGTATTTTATGATGATTTTTATTACTGACTCAAAAACAAGGAGATTTGATATGTTCTTAACAATGGAATGTGATTACGGTATGAGAATACTCAGGAGCTTATCCAACAACCCCAACAGGCTATCCGCAAAAGAAATAGCCAAAGATGAACAAATCTCTTCTTCTTTTGCACATAAAATATTAGAGAAACTAAAACGCGCTAGAATTATCGGAGGCAACAGAGGGCGCGGTGGAGGTTATTTCCTTATTCGCCCGGCCGACTCTATATCTTTATGGGACGTATACTCGATTATCGCCCCAGACAAATACCTATGCGCGTGTCTCGATAACAAAAACAAATGCACTAAGAAAACCCACAGCAAACAACAGTGCAAGACACATAATGAAATGGCTCGCATCCAGCAGATGATGATTACTGAGTTTAGTAAGATATCAGTAGCAGATATTTCCTATGCATCTACACATTAAACCTTATTAGCATAACATCACCGTCTTGGACAATATACTCTTTTCCTTCTACCCGCACAGCACCCCGCTCTTTGGCAACATTATAGGTACCGGCATCCATTAGGTCGTTATAAGCCACTACCTCTGCACGGATAAAGCCCCGCTCTAAGTCGCTATGGATTTTTCCGGCGGCTTGTTTTGCGTTTAGGCCACGGCGGATTGTCCATGCTCTTACTTCCTTTGGCCCTGCCGTAAGGAAGCTAATCAAGCCAAGAAGCTCGTATCCGGCGGATATAAGGCGGGCTAGGCCATTTTCATTAAGTCCCATTTCTTGTAGGAACATGGCCTTTTCTTCCGGGTCTAGGGTGGCAATTTCCGCCTCTAGCTTTGCGCAGGACACAAACATTGTTGTACCTTCAGACGCGGCAAAATCTTTCAGTGCCGTCATAGCTTCGCCTGGGTTTGTAATTTCATCTTCAGATATATTGGCGGCGTATAACACAGGTTTTTGCGTGATTAGGGTTAGGCTTTCCACCAGCTTTTGGTCATCTGGGTTTGACCAGATTATACTTCTTGCTGGCTGCCCTTCTTCTAGGGTGGTCTTGATTTTTTCCAATATTTCTACTTCGCGAGCCATGGTTTTATCTGTGCGAGCGGTTTTGGCTACGCGGACCAGGCGCTTCTCAAGCATTTCCAAGTCGGCAAAAATTAATTCTAGATTAATGGTTTCTATATCACGTAGCGGGTCTATAGAGTCGTATACATGGGTTACATTTTCATCCTCAAAGCAGCGCACAACATGCACCAGCGCATCCACTTCCCGGATATGCCCCAGAAATTGGTTGCCCAAACCTTCGCCTTGGCTGGCACCTTTTACCAAACCTGCTATATCTACCATTTCTATCGACGCGGGGGTTACTACCTTAGAGCTATACATTTCATTAAGGTGGCTTAAGCGCTCATCTGGCACTGGCACCTTACCCACATTGGGGCTTACTGTAGAAAATGGGTAATCGGCGGCCTCTGCCCCTGTTTGCATAATTGCATTGTACAGTGTGGTCTTTCCTGCATTGGGTAATCCTACTATTCCTAATTTCATATGATCCTCCTTCGTTTTTTCACACCACATTATACAATAGACCTCTTTCGAAATCACGTTTTATGATTTCGAAAGTAGGTTTCATTTAAACAACTTGAAATCAGCAAAAATCTGATTATACTAAAATATCTTTATGGAGGTGTTAACGATGATGAGTAACTACGACGAAGTCACCATGGTACCGGAGGAGCCAGAGGAAGACGAATGGGATGAGGATTGGGAAATTGAAGATGATTGGGAAGAAGAGGAAGAGGAAAGCCCCGAAGACGAATGGGATATAGACGACGAATGGGACGATATAGACGAATGGGAAGACGAAGACAATTGGGACAATGAAGACATATAACCAAAGAAAAAAATGACTTATAGTGAAACCTACTTTCGAAATAATAAAACGTGATTTCGAGGTTAATAATGAAACCTACTTTCGAAATCATAAAGCGTGATTTCGAGGTTAATAATGAAACCTACTTTCGAAATCATAAAGCGTGATTTCGAAAGAGGTCTATTGAATAGGAGACTAGAAATGCCACTAAAAATCAGAAACGCAATTTTGCACATTCTACGCAATGACGGAAGGCCGTCTGTTTTTTCCGAACAAGAGTTGGATATAGGCAGCGAAGTATGTGAAGCATTTATAATGAAGCATGTAAAAAAGCTACTAGGCAACGCCGGAGTAAGAACGGCAACATTTAAGCCTGAATCCCCCCTATACGAAGTGCTACTTAGCTATCAAGGCGGAACCACCTATTTTAAAGAAGCCGCTACCACAGTAGCAAAAAAGCTAGACGAAATTATGAACCGCCATCCCAGCATTTCCCCTTGCGACTTACTAGTGACCCGTGTAGGCAGCAAAGATGGCGAATATCTGGCAGTCCTTCAGCTAGGATACCAGGAGGTATATGCACATAAAACTAGCAATGCGGATAATCAACTAACCCTATGCACCGCCCTACCCTTCTCCACCGGGAGAGTAGAATACGCCTGCCTGATAGCCCTAGACGGCCCATCTATGCCCATAAGCATACTAGAAAAACCTGCGGTAATAGACGGCGAAGCTGTACTATATTTCTCCGAGCTTTTCTTAGAATGTGACTCCAGCCCCTCAAAGAAGGAACAGGCTAAGCTTATAGACGAAATCAATAATGAGTTTATAGATGAGTATTACAATGGCAACCCCACCGTTCACGCCCAAATAAAAACCGCTCTATTAGAAGAATCAGATGAATCCGAAGGCTTTGTAAATATGGACAAAGTTGCTGCCCAAGTATTTGACGCCCAAGATGAATTGAAGTTTCAATATGTAAATACCCTGCGGGAAGCAGGTATACAAGAAGATTTGCCCTTAGGCCAAAAGGTAGTGCGCCAGCAATTTGGCACCCAAAGGATCAAATCTGAAAACGGAATAGAGATAAAATTCCCGGCAGAACTGGCTGTGGAGGGCGACTCAATTGAGATAACTACCCATGGGGACGGCTCTGTGACGGTACTGCTTAAAAACTTGCGCACTGTGTAATTCCGGTTTTGATGATACCGACAAAGGTTTTTACTATTGACATCGGCTGTCATATAGTTTATAAATAAGATATCAAGAAAAGTAAGGAGGTGGAAAGATGTATCTACAAGATATGAAAGACCAAAATATATCCGCGCATAATGCCCAAGTTATTTGCGGCTTTTCGTATCATGAAGCAATGTCCCAGGATAAGTGCGCCCATTTGGCCCCCATATGCTGTACATTGCGAAAAGATATACATCTGCCACCTATGGAATGTTATTACCAAAAGGATTAATCCCATAGATTAATCTAGTGTAAGCTGACTATAGCGCCTAGGAGAGTATTCTCTTTTAGGCGCTTTTTTGTTGCAAAAACGCGCTAAAGCATCGCGATTTTTGCTCATTGAATAGGAGGAACTACCATGTTAGAAGTATCATTAAATGACATCACCATAAATTTTGGATTCAAAGAAGTATTAAAAGGCGTAAGCTTTTCTGTTACCACAGGAGAAAAAGTTGCCCTAGTTGGTGGCAACGGCTCTGGAAAAACCACGTTGCTTCGCATTATCATGGGCCTACAAAGCTACGACAAAGGAAGCTGTACAACCAGAAAAGGCGCAACGGTGGGATACCTAGAACAAGATTCGGATATAGCAAGCGCTATTACCGTAGAGCAATTTTTGAAGGAATCTCAACAAGAAGCCTTTGAAATGGAAACCAAGCTTCGCGCCATGGAAACACGTATGTCGGAGCCTATAACACCCGACCAACTAGATAAACTGTTATCCGAATACGACAAGCTACAAAACCAATTCGCTGCAATAGGTGGATACGAAACCGAAGCCGCCTTTAGCCGAATCTGCGGGGCATTCAAATTTGGAGAAGGGTTCCTGACAAGGGAGTGCAATCAGCTTAGTGGCGGACAAAAAACCATAGTAAAGCTAGCTAGAGTACTACTTCAAGCCCCAGATATTCTCCTATTGGACGAACCTACAAACCACCTGGATATAGAAACCCTAGAATGGTTAGAGGGCTTTCTTCGTGACTATAAAGGCACAGTAATCCTCATATCCCACGACAGATATTTCCTGGACAAAACCATAAAAAAGACCATCCTGCTATACCAAGGCCAGGTAGAGGTATACGGCGGCAATTACTCCTTCTGCCTGCAAGAACAAGAGCGCCTTATGATGCTAGAGTTTGAAAAATACAAGCACCAACAACGAATAATCGAGCACATGAAAGAAGAAATCAAACGGATTAAGCTAGCCAACAGGTTTTCCAGGAGAGCCGTAATCATGCAGCGGCGGCTAGACAGAATGGTAAAATTAGAGCGACCCGACGTTGACCCAGATAAGCTACCCATCCACTTTGCTATGGGTGGGCGCAGCGGAAAACGTGTAATCACGATCCGTGATTTGGATTTTTCCTATGACAGCAATAGCCTGCTCGAAAAAGCTAATATGGACGTGCTTTTCAAAGATAGAGTCTGCCTTCTTGGCCCCAACGGAACCGGCAAAAGCACGATTATTAAGCTGCTAATGGGGCAGCTAACGCCTAATGATGGAAGCGTCAACCTAGCAGAAAGCGCCAAAATCGGATATATAGAGCAGGAAGTCACATTCCCCAACGAAAAGGCAACGATTCTTGATGCCTTCCGGGAAGATGCAGTAATCCATGAAAACGAAGCACGGCGCATCCTGGCGAAGTTCTTTATCACTGGCGATGATATCTATAAGCGCCTACACAGCCTCTCCGGTGGAGAACGTGTGATTTTACGCCTAGCGATGGAATTACAGCGGCCTATCAATTTTCTTATTCTAGACGAACCCACCAATCATCTAGATATTGACACAAAGGAGATTTTAGAAGAATCCCTCGCGGATTATAAAGGGACGATTCTATTTATCTCTCACGACCGCTATTTCATTAACCGGCTTGCAACTAAGATTGTATATATTAAAGATAAACGTCTCCATAGTGTTGACGGCAACTTTGATGCATATATCTCATCCTAAAACTCATATATTCAATATATACTAAGCCAAGGCTAGTCCATGTTTTAAAGGGGTGCGTTTTGTGAAATTAATCCTAAGCCTTTTTCTTCTTCTAATATTACTTGTCGCCTGCGGCGCAACCGAAGATGTTGGAGGGCGACTTCCAATGATTGTCACCCAATGGGAAGATGATATCGACGGAGATATTTTGCGATGGTTTATATATGAAGGTTATCCAGAAACCTTTGCCACCCCTGTTCAGCAGACAGAGGGTATTGCCCGTATTGGGGATGACTTTCCCGTGCCTCGTGCAATGGCGGCAAAAATGCTGGCGTTGGCATCTGTTGACCCATACACTATTGACGCCTGGGCGCGATATCCGTCAATTGCTTTTTCTGACGTTGCCCAAGGCGCTTGGTATTTTCCTTATATAAACGCGGTATATGTTCTTAGTCAGATGTCTGGCGGTGGCGAGACTTTTAGACCCAGGGACATGCTTACCCTACACGAGGCAGGTCTGCTTATGACCAACATCAACCCTCAAGGCCCCGGTTTGCTGGTAACCCAGGAAAACCGAGGCCTTCCCATATCATATGCTTTGTGGGTTGACTTATTCATCCAATACCTTGGGGCTATGGAAGAAAAAGATGTAATGGACACTGTACAAGTTATTCCGCTTCAAAGTAATGCTGAAAGAATTACCACCAATATAGGCTCTTTCTCAAGTGCGGGAATCAATATGGCCCACTATCTAAACCAAGAAGTAAAGATACTACACCGAGACGGCGAAATTGTAGCCCTACTAGGTTTAGTAAACCCTGAGCCATACCTAAGAGGTGCATTTATCTTAGAGAGAGATAGTCTTGGACTTACTGTTTCTATAGGAGGGTTTACTGGCCGTTTTGTATATGCTCACGGGGTTGAGCCTTTGGGTGATGGCACCATCGCCGACATTCAAATCTCTGGCGGCAACATTATTAACACAGTACCGTCAGAAAAGATAATCAGGGGGACAATCGAGCAAGTAGGAGCCAGCCGCATCATGTTGCGAGAATGGGGGCTTTTGCCATTACGGGCATCCTTTGCCGTCTATTCAATCAACGGGGAAAGAAAAAGCCCCGCGGATCTAATTGTCGGGGCCAATATTGCAGATTTTCATATAACAGGTGGGGCAATAGGGGCGGCTATTGTTACAGATACAGCCTCTCCGGTTAATATCCGTGTGCTTATCGGGACCTCGAATTTTGCAGGCGTGATACATGACAGAGTATCCATAACCTCTACAGGCTCCTTTATAGCCGCAGGTGAAACCTTAGCCGCCGGGGAAATATTTTCGGTATCAGGTGATGACCTTGCAGATGGCAGCAGGGTTTATATTGAGCCAACAAGCCCGGATTACCGCCTGGAGATTATAGGCCTTGTACGCAACCAACCCACCCCACTATACCGCGGCCGGATAGAAATTACACGCTCTAATGGCGGCTTTGTTATTGTAAACGAACTATGCTTAGAAGAATATCTCTACGCCGTTGTCCCCAGCGAAATGCCTTCATTTTTTGGCCTAGAGGCTGCAAAGGTACAAGCGGTAACAGCCCGCACCTTTGCCATCCACCAGTTTTACGAAAACCGATTCCGTGCCTTTGGCGCTCATGTAGACGACTCAGTTATCAGCCAGGTTTACAATAATATCCCAGAAAACGATATTTCCCGGGAAGCAGTAAGAGCCACAGCAGGCCAGGTGCTTATGTACAACGGTGAGATAATTATAGCCAATTTCTTCTCCACATCCAGCGGAGCCACCGCCAACTTTGGGGAAGTATGGGCCAGCGGTAGCAATTTCCCGGGAAATACCCCCGTATATCTTTCATCTGCCTTGCAATTTGACGAAGATGAAATATCCGATAGGGCACTTAGAAATGCCGTAAGAGATTTAAGCCGAGAAGAAAACGCGGATCTATTTTTCCGTGCCTCGGACATACCAGCCTTTGAAAGGGATTTACCTTGGTTCCGTTGGCAGGTACGCATGACCGCCGAGGAACTATCCGGCAGCATAAACCAAAGCTTAGCCTCTCGCCAGCAAGCTAATCCCAGCATGATCCACACCCTGGATGCATCAGGGGTTGCTACAGCAAGACGGTTAGACAGTATCGGGCGCATTACCAACCTGGAAATAACACGTCGAGGCCAAGGTGGTAATGTAATGGAAGTTATTATTTCCGGCACTCAGGGAAATGTACGGGTCCAGACAGAGTTTAACATACGTACCCTTCTTGCCCCCCGCTCCGCCGTAGTAACCCGCATAAATAGCGGTGATGTAAATAATCTATCCCTAATGCCCAGCGGATTTTTTACAATAGAAAAAGAAACCGACACCAGCGGCAACCTAATCGCCATCGTATTTTATGGCGGCGGTCACGGACATGGTGTCGGCATGAGTCAAAATGGAGCTAACGTGTTACTTAATATGGGATATACCTACAGAGATGTTTTAATGCATTTTTATCCCGGTACAGAGCTACGGCTATACTAGGGCCTGTTGCCACTAACAAAGATTACCTCCTCAAAGCACTTAAAAGAAGTATCAGCATCAACATATTGGTAGCTTGGTTGCTTTCCTCAGGCCATTCTATAACTTGATTGCTTTGGTCATTGCATCCGCAAGCCCCTGATGCAAAGGTTGACACTGTGTCTCCAGCTCCACATTCCTGGGATAGACGCGCCCAAGTCAGCGGCCCAACAACACCATCAGGATTTAGGTTGAATAACCGCTGAAAGTTCATAACAGCAGCCTGAGTCATTGGCCCAAAGGCTCCATCCTCCGCCAATTGCCTGCTACAAGGCTGAGAAACATTGTTTAGACAGCGCTGAACCCGGCGCACTTCTTCTCCGCGAGAGCCTACTCTTAGCGGTGTTCCCGGATATGCCCCCATAGCACCGCCACCGCTACCTCCGCCACCAGAACCGCCATCTCCCGGACATTCCTGCGCTAACCGTCCCCAAGTAATAGGGCCAACAACCCCATCTGGTGAAAGACCGAATATCCGCTGGAATGTGGTCACGGCATCAAAAGTCCTTGGTCCAAATATTCCATCTTCAGATAGCCGTTGAATAGTAGGATGCCTTAAACCGACCCGGTTAAGGCAGCTTTGTATCTGCCGTACGGCTTCACTTTGGTCCCCTACCCTAATTGCAGTTCCCGGATATGATGGCATACCGCCTCCGGTTCCGCCGCCTCCTGATCCGCCGCCGCTTATGGGAAAGACCTCTCGTATTCCTTCCGCAATGGCCATTGCCATGGTGTTAATATCCAATAGTGCCATGTCTGCGGGATTATTGATAAAGGCGCACTCCACCAGCACCGCAGGCATATTTGCAAGCCTAATTATGCCAAAAGCATCCTGGCCTTGGGCATTGACTTGGGTTTTTATACCTCTGTCACGAAAACCCAGTGCCACAATGCGATTAAGAATAGCCCTGGCGAGCGCACGCCCCCGACCAGTATCTCTTACGCTATAAAAAACTTCAGACCCAGTGCCTGGGGTTCCTTGATTGGAGTTAAAATGTATTTCTACCAAAGCGTCTACACGGTTTTCATTGGCACGGTTAGCGTCCGCGGTGATGCTTCTATTTACATCTGTTGTACGATTGTTGAGTACGGTATAACCCCATCCTCGCAGTATCCCTGTTACGGCATTTGAAATGGCTAGATTTAGATCCTTTTCCTGGCGACCTAGGGCCACAGCCCCAGGGTCAGAACCACCGTGTCCTGCGTATACAGCTATTCTTGGCAATTTACTCACTCATTTCTCTATATCCTTATGACATGTTATGTATAAAACAAGCTGTATGGAACCCTATATAAAGCACAAAAAAAGGCTATCCTCAAAGGATAGCCTCATTATTCTATTATCGCTTAAAAATCTTATGCAAATCATCAAAGCCTACCCGTGTGAAGAACTGATAACGGGCATATATGAAGCGAGTCAAATGATCGACACTATAATCAAAGCCATTTAGCTCCCTAGACTCCCTATTAGCGCCATGGGATATTATAGGCCATAGCTCATAATTTCTTTCAGCAGCGGTGCGTATCACGGCGCTATATTGCTCTATGCTGAGTAAAGGAAAACCCTCAGGCGGCGATTGATTACCAAGTAGGACATTGATGGCAAAAGAAAAATCCTCCCAAGCATCAACAACCGCGTCTCTAAACGCTTCATGCTGCCACAGTCCGGCATAGATGGACTCTCTGCGAGGACTATTCTGGCTAAACGGTGTCCACCATCCTTCCGGGTCGCTCAGGTCGATAAAGGTGTAGGAACCGTCGTTTTCGCCCCAAAAACCGACATTTCCCAACGCGATATCAAAGTCCCACGCCGGCCCGAAATGCAGCAATCCATCTCCGTCCACATCAGATGCTTTCCAAAACCATATACTGGAAGATGTGCCGTCATGGTTTTTGCTAAACTCTTGAAGTAAAAACATTTTGGCGGCAGATTCTATATTGATGTATTCCGTAAAATGTCGGCCATTCTCATTGTAGCCAGTAGCAGAAAATACTGCGTCCTCCATCCCCTGAAAGAAATTACTGATATATGCGACCTGTTCAGCGGAAGCACGCTGAGGGCTGGCGATGGATATGTTGCTTCCGTCTCGCGTTACAAAACCGCTTTCTTCATATTTATAGTACCCCTCAAGAAGATATGGGCCAGTGATGTCTGTAGGATTGTTGGGTATATGAAACCCTCTGATATGCCCATTATCGAAATGTGGAAATTCACTAAGCGGTCTGTCGTTAAGGCGCCTGGTTTCTCTTTCCAAGTCACCTATATCGTTTATTCTTTGGTTTCTGTCAATAATGATTCTTTCCGTCAGCTGATACAATCCCCTGTATTCACCGTTTACATATAGTTCCACGAAAACCGACTTGGCCGAATAAGGCATCCCGATAGCGGCGGCAAGGTCAAGCATGATTCTATTGCGCAGCATTGTATCGTCTTGCGCGTTGGCCAAAAGTGCAAATGTTCTGGCGGGGTTCATCCCAAACAAACTTTGAGGCTCTGGAAACCGAATGTTATACGGCCTTTTTGGAAGATTCCATGTAGAGCGCCCTCTTCCCCTGAGTCGGTCAAATTCACCGCTGAAGATTATATTCCCATCGGCATCAACAATAGTAGCAGTGCCGGGTGCCTCGTTTGACCGATCCGCGTCAAACCAGGATATGTCCCGCTCGGTTTCTAAAAAAATGGTACCGACACTCATGACATGCTCGCTGTATGACATAAAGGCTGCGGTTGCGATGTCGGGCGATGTTGGTTCCTCAGGGTTGTGTGTGAGGAAAAACACCCAACTCAACGTAAGGCCTAACGCCAATATAATGATGGCAAAGACGGCGCGCTTGTTCATAATTCTATAAACTGCCCATATGCCCATCTTCCGATAAGCATAGTTCCGTCTGGGCGGGTTAGCACTCCATGTCCATGCTCAAGGTCGTTCTGCCACGAGCCTTCCCATCTATAACTTCCCCATACATATATTCCGTGGCCGTTTCGCCTACCGTTATGCCAGTAGCCTTCATACCAGCTGCCGTTTGCCCATGCAAATCGTCCCCATCCGTGATGGTGATTACCCAGCCAGTTGCCTTCATACCAGTCACCATTAGCAAATTGCTGTTGCCCAAAACCGGAGCGCTGACCATTTGCCCATTCGCCTTCGTACCAGCCGCCCCATGTATCCGTGCTAACACCCCAGCCATGCCAAAGGCCACCCTGCCACCCGCCATCGTACCAACTGCCATCCGGCCATGCCATATACCCACTGCCTGTCCGCTGTCCGCTGACCCAATCACCGTCATACCAGCTGCCGTCGTCCCATTCAATTCGGCCCCGGCCATGTGGGACATTGTTGACCCAGTATCCCACATACCTTCCCCCATCAAACTCTGCCGTTCTATGACCAGTGAATAGCGGAGGGGGCGTTGGGGTTGGTGAGGGAGACGCCTCAGGGGTTGGTGAAGCTGCCGGTGTGGGAGAAGCCTCAGGGGTTGTAGTTGGCTCGGGGGTCGGCGTAGATTCAGCTTCAGGCGTCGGAGTTGGTATTATCTCCGGTGTGGGAGTTGGTGTGGCCTCCGGTGTGGGGGTTGGCACATACGCTGCATCCGGAGTTGGTTCCGGAGTTGGTGGCGCAGGTGTCGCCTCAGGTGTAGGAGTCGAAGTTGCAGCAGGAGAGGGAGTGGGCGCTTGTGCCACTGTATCCGATAAAGACGGAAAGGCAACGCCCACAATATAAACAACCATAGAAAGCAAAATACCTACAGCGACAAAGGTACAAAAATGCAATACAATGCTGAGTCTCGTTTTCGAATTCATCAGATAAACCTCGCAGCAATCCATATACCTGCATTTATCCCAAACCCAGCATTTACAAGCCTTAATCCAGAAAGCTTAAGCCAGGATGTATCAATACATGGTACAGGAAAATTGGGAATCAAAGTTTCTATTACCCAAAGCACAAAACCAATTCCCACAAGTATTACAGGGATTATGTAAAGATTTGCAATGCCCCACCCTACAGACAAGAATCCGTAATTGCTGACAGCGCTAAAGAACCGGATTGTAAATCCAATATTCATTACAACGCTTATGGCAGAAGGCAAAAGAAGAGCGAACACCAGCCCAATGGGTATACCAGTCTTTGATTTAAAGAATTGCAATAAAACAGCAATAATTACAATGTGATACAGTATTACAAACCAGAACATGAGGCTCACTCCTTTATACAAAACCTCGTAGCTTCAATAACCATAGAAGGGGATCCAAAACCCTATGTGGCCTTATTTCTCCAAGATTTGCCCCGCTTGGGGTATGTCCATAACCAGATACCGCAAAATACATATGCTTATTGGAAATATCTGATACCAACGTTGTTAGAGCCGTCAAGTTAAAGCTCGTAAGCAGCATTTCTATCTCCCGGCTGGATTCTTTTAACCGATTTAAACTAACCGTTCCATTTTCTATTACATAAGCAAAAGGCTTGTATATATTGCTGGCAGATGCCAGATGGTTCTGCTTTAAATATGGACAGTTGAAAAGCAAATCAAACTTTGTAAACACAATTGCTATGGGTTTATTTTTAATGTTTGCCCTTATCGCAAAATCATAAATTGCTTCTGTTATAGGTTTTGTCACACTAGGGTCGCGACCTTGATAAACCCCATGCTGATTGGTGTCAAAGCCATGGTCTTTTAGGGTATAGCGGATTTCTGGGATATTTAAAGGGTCAATTGTAAGGATAAAGGCCTCCGAATCTTCGAAGAACTCATTGCTAATGCTATTTCTTGCAAAGTCTTCCCCGTTTGCTTCAAGGAAACTAAGCTCGTAGCCTTTGTCGCTATGGGTAAAACTTACTTGTCTGTCTTCTATGTACGGTGAGTCTTTTATGTTGCTGGGTATTCTATCTATAAAAATCGAGTGTGCGATATCCTTGTACTCTGGTGGTGGGTCATTATAAATGGCGTCAGGTTCATTTAGGCCTGCTAGGAAGTTGACATATACTCCTCCGAGGGTCTGACGCGGATTTTGCAATGTTTCCAGTGCAATGGAAGTAAAACTGGTTTTGCCGGAAGCTGGAAGTCCAGCTATTCCGATTTTAAGTAAAGGCGCGCCCCTTCGCGTATCCCCAAAGCCCCTCAGGAAATCATAATTAAGTTTGCTGACTATACTGTTCAGCATTTTAACACCTCTTTTACGATAAAACTACATGTATAGCGAATTAATTCGCTTATACCCTACAATGCGTAGTTTAGCATATATACAAGAGCTAAAGCAAGGAGTTATAATAGATAAAATATTAAAAGAAGGTGACGAAATGCCTCGTTATGACTTTGCAAGTCTCGAAAAAAAATGGCGTGCCCGGTGGAAGGAAAACCCCATCCAGGATGCATCTGCCGGAAAGCCCAAGTATTACTGTCTGGATATGTTCCCCTACCCTTCCGGAACAGCCCTTCACGTGGGGCATTGGAGGGGTTATGTGCTTACGGATGTCCTTAGCCGCCATAAAATCCTCCAGGGTTATCATGTACTTCACCCTATGGGATGGGATGCTTTCGGTCTCGCTGCCGAAAATAACGCTATAAAGAAGAAGATACACCCCGCCATTTCCGTTAAAGAAAATATTGCAAGTATGAAGCGCCAGCTTAATGACATGAGCACCATTTATGACTGGGACTTTGAAATTAACACTACCGACCCAGCATACTATAAGTGGACTCAATGGATTTTTGCCAGAATGTTTGAAAAAGGGCTTGCATACGAGCAAGAGATGCCCCTTAATTGGTGCCCTACCTGTAAGATTGTACTTGCCAACGAAGAAGCGGTTGGCGGAGTGTGCGAACGATGCAAATCCCCCGCGACTAAGAAAAACCTCCGACAGTGGATGCTGAAAATAACTGCATATGGTGACCGCCTGCTTAGCGGACTTGAAGGGCTAAACTGGCCAGAAAAAGTCAAAAAAATGCAATCCGACTGGATAGGAAAGAGCCATGGAGCTAAGATTGATTTTGCTGTGACAGACTCTGACGCGAAAATCAAGGCATTTACCACACGTCCAGATACCTTGTGCGGAGCTACCTTTATGGTGCTTGCACCAGAACATCCCTTGGTGGAAACCTTAACTGCACCCAGTGAAAAAGCCGCAGTTGAGGCATATATAAAGCAAGCCGCCTCCCGTTCCAATGTAGACCGTATGGCTGATAAGGAAAAGACCGGGGTATTTATTGGGCGTTATGCCGTCAATCCATTAACCAAGGAGGCAATGCCTATCTGGGTAGCGGACTATGTTTTAGCGGACTATGGCACAGGGGCAATTATGTGTGTACCTGGCCATGACACACGGGATTTTGAGTTTGCGACGAAATTCGGGTTGCCTATCCTTCAAGTTATTGCTGCTGACCCTTCAAAAACCTGTGAGACTTTGGAAGAAGCCTATACAGGAGATGGAGTTCTTGTTAATTCCGGAGAATTTAATGGATTATCTGTCGCAGATGGCAAAGAGGCTATTGGCGGATATCTGAAGAAGAACGGACTGGGCAAGATTACAGATAATTATAAGTTACGGGATTGGGTCTTCTCACGTCAGCGCTACTGGGGTGAGCCAATCCCAATAATCCATTGTGAGGATTGCGGGCCTGTGGTTGTGCCTGATAAAGACCTTCCGGTAATGCTGCCTCAGGTTGAGTCATACTTGCCTACAGATACTGGGGAGTCCCCTCTTGCACTTGTAAAAGAGTGGGTGAATGTCCCCTGCCCTACCTGCGGTAAACCCAGCAAGCGGGAAACCAATACGATGCCACAATGGGCTGGATCGTCATGGTATTTCCTTAGATATCCTGATGTAAACTGTGATAATGCACTAGCGTCTCCCGAAGCTATCAAGGATTGGCTTCCTGTGGATTACTATGTAGGTGGAATAGAGCACGCGGTGCTTCACTTACTGTATGCTCGTTTTTATACGAAGTTTTTATTTGATATAGGTGTTGTAGACTTTGAAGAGCCTTTTAAGACCCTATTCAATATTGGTATGGTCAACTACCACGGGAAAAAAATGGCCAAAGGCGAAGGCCATGGCGTTTCCCCTGATGATGTACTGCCTAGATACGGCTGTGACGCTTTGCGTTTATATGAAATGTTTATATCCCCACCAGAGCTTGATTGCGAATGGGATGACAGCGGCATAGAAGGTGTTTCCAGGTTCCTCAATAAGCTATGGAGGATTGTGGAGAAGGATGCAGCAGGCAATGCCCCTGCCACGGACGAGCTTGTGCGGTTAAGGCATAGGATAATCCACGGTGTTACTACGCGCCTGGAGAATCTTGCCCTTAACACAGTTGTCAGCACATTCATGGAGCATACCAATACCTTACAAGGGATATCGCAGGCTGGTGGAATTGACCGTGAGACTTTGGAGGCGTTGGCGATTCTTATTTCTCCTTTTGCGCCTCATATGGGTGAGGAGATTTGGGAGCGCTTGGGGCATAAGGATTCCGTATTTGCACAAACCTGGCCGAGCTACGACCCGGAGATGCTTAAATCTGATACCGTTGAGATTGCCATGCAGATGAATGGAAAGCTTAGGGGTAATGTAAGTATCCCCGCCAAAGCAAGCAAGGATGAGGCAATTGCCGCCGCCAAGGCTGCCCTGGGTGATAAGCTTGATGGTGTAGAAATAGTAAAAGAAATATATGTACCTGGGCGCATAGTGAATTTTGTAGTTAAACAATAACAACAGTTTGCCCCGATACTAATGAAAAAACCGGAAAAGTAACACGTTATAAATGAAATCTTTTTGCCTTCGGCAAAAAATGTGCGCAAAAACGCGTTGAAGCATCGCGATTTTTGCGCATTGAAATGAAATCTTTTTGCCTTCGGCAAAAAACATGCGCAAAAACGCGTTGAAGCATCGCAATTTTTGCGCACTGAAATGAAATCTTTTTGCCTTCGGCAAAAAACATGCGCAAAAACTCGTTGAAGCATCGCGATTTTTGCGCATTGATTAGGAGGAGAACATGAAAAAAGCATTGATTTTCCAGGGCGGATGGGATGGCCATCAGCCGATATTAGTCTCTAAGAGGTTTGGAGGGATTTTGGAAAAGGAAGGTTTTGATGTTACCATTTCCGATAACCTAGACTGCCTTGCGGATGTGGAAGAGTTGAAGAAGCTGGACTTAATCATTGCCTGCTGGACAATGGGTGAGATTGCCAAAGAATATGTAAATAATGTTTCTGAGGCTGTAGCTTCTGGGGTAGGCCTTGCGGGGCACCACGGCGGCATGTGCGATTCTTTTAGAAATAATACCATGTGGCAGTTTATTACCGGCGGGCAGTGGGTCAGCCATCCTGGTGGGGATGGGGTTGAATATATTGTAAATATTGCGTCCCCATCCAACCCAATTGTGGAGGGTATTGCGGATTTCCCTGTATGTAGCGAGCATTATTATCTGCATATTGATCCTTCTATCGAGATTTTGGCTACTACTAGGTTCCCATCCCCTGCGGTGCCTTACTATCATATTTCCAATAAGCCTGTAGACATGCCAGTAGTGTGGACCAAGAGCTGGGGTAACGGGCGGGTGTTTTATACTTCCCTTGGGCATTTGGATAATGTATTTGATAATTCCCCCAGCGCCCAAGAGATTATGTGCCGTGGGATGCTTTGGGCGGCAGAGGGTAAGGCCTACGCTGTTGCCAATGGCCTTACTACAGAGCGGTTTGAGAATACTGCCAAGATGTATTAATGAGGCACTCCGAGCCAGCCAAAACGCATAACTACGATTTCTAATAAGCTGCAAAGCCCACTAAGACCGATATAATCATGTTCTTGGTGGGCTTTTTCCGTGCAAAACGTCTGTTAGACACGTCAATATAATTTACGCGCAAGGCTGCCGCGCAGGCGGGTAAGAGCCGGTTTTGGCGCATGTTCCGGCTATGCACGGAAGCCTCAAGCGGGGAAAAAAGCCGCTTATGTGCGGATTGTCATCCGCATAAACGGCGTTTTTCCGCCACTTGAGTCTCCCGTGCGCCTCCACAGGCGCCAAAACCGGCTCTTACCCGCCCGCGCTACTTCTTTGCAAAAGAGTATAGAAAAATACATCATATGCATATCCGACTCTTAAAGCAAATTAACCAAAATCAATGCCGAGGGTCTAGCAAGAGAAGGAATAACCGAATTTCGCCGCTTACGTAGGCGCTGAATAGACTCCGGCGATGGAAAAACGCCATTTATGCGGATGACAATCCGTGATAAATGGCTTTTTTCCCGCCGGAGGCTGTTCAGCATCAGCCGGAGTACGCGGCGAAATTCGGTTATTCCTTATCTTGCGGGGCTTTGCTCAAATTCCGTTTTAAATTAGACTGACGTGCTATTGTGAATTTAATTGTTGAAACCTAGAGAAAATTATGGTATAGTGCGGACTAGAAAGGTCAGTGGCATTGTATTCCTCTGATTTTCCCCTTAAAAA
>WRAN01000002.1 GCA_009780185.1 Defluviitaleaceae bacterium
CCTGGTGGATTACCAGGGACACTTTGTTCTGGCGCGAAAGTTCTGCCATCATGAATAAACCACATTATCTCTTGTATTGTCCTAATGTTATAGCCTTGCGGAGAGTTTCTGGTTACAGAGTTTTCGGCGGGTGTTGTAGCTTCATCTGTGATAAATGTAAGTGTAACCATTGGAATCCACCGTGCGGTAAGTGTCTTATCAGCCACAATTGGACGCGTGTCGCCTTCCATGGCGCGCAAATACCCCTCTGTGCAGTAGAAACCAGCAAAGATGTGTCCGGCTTTTTCTGGGGTGACAGTAGCAGACCCCACTAGCGGCTGAGTTGTGTACCTATAGCCATAACTGCCGCTTGGCAAAGTAACGGTAAAGGTTGGAGAACCATTTGTAAATATACCGCCGTTTGCGTCCAAAGTCACAGCAATAAGGGAATTGGATGTCCAGACGGGTTGTACAGTCATGTTGGACGCAACAGGGGTGTGCTGGGTAAACGCCTGTCCATACATAGATGCAGGTGCGGTAATGCGCCAGTATTGGAATTGCATACCGCTCCTTACTGGGTCTGGCCGCATGGGCCTGCTGATATTTCCCATAGTGTGGCCAGCCTGGTATATGGTTAGCGCTTGGCCCAAGCTTGTAACCCATACGCGGTTGGGTATTTGGTTTACTGGTGTGCCGTCGCTTAGCCCTGCACCTGTTGCAGCCCCCAGTCCAGCAATCTGAAAAGCCCATACAGCATACAACGTAATACTTTCCGTTAATATGTTTGCACCCAGCCCAATCCCAGCATGTGGCGGGGCTTCTACTGTTTGGCCTGTGTTAAATGGTGAAACCATTACAGTCCTTGCTGCGTTGGCCCAGCCTACAAAGATCAACCCTGACCCAGGTGGTGCCTCAACTGTGGGAAAGTTATTTGTTGTATTAGGGTTGGGTACATTAGCGGCCAAGAGGGCACTGTTTGTCTGGTTCACATTTAACCCGGCAACATGCCAGCGCACATTCCCATGGTCTGCCAAGAAGGCGGGGGTTATTTCCCCAAGGGTTGGGTCAAAGGTGACGGTAATAAGCGGTGCAAGTTCCCAGCGGGCAAAGAGATATACATTGTGCGTGATTACCGAGTAGGCTGTAAACGCCGTACCACCCAACAGTTCTACAGTGTCATACCAGCCTACAAATACCCACCCAATGCGGGTTGGGTCATTGGGCCATGCAATGCCGTCTGTATTGGCAACACTTCTTGCCATGGGGATAACACGCTCTATATAGCTTGTAGGATCGTTTTGGTCGGGTGGAAGCACCGCCAGGGAGACTCCGTTACCATGAAAGCGTATGCTGCGCCCCCACTGGGCATAAACCGTGATATTTCCCGTCATCACGGTATTGCCGGTAAAAGCTAGGCCACTGCCATCAGGTTCTGTATTCCACTGGCTAAAGGCAAAGCCGCCACGCGTGGGTATAAGAGGCATATCTTGGGGTGTTACAGTGTCTGTTACGGGGTCACTTCTGCGGGTAAAGTTACCAGGCCTGATTAAGCCGCCATTGGCGACAAAGGTGACCATAAAACTGTTGGCGGCATAACTGTAGGCGGATAGGTGATAGCGGTTCCAAAGGAATCTGATTTCTAATGTGCCCTGATAACCAAGGTAGTACGAATAATAACTGCCATAGCAATACGCTTCATGAGTGTATGGTTCATAATACGGCGCATATCCCACATAGTCATATGAATAATACCGCGGTGCATAATTAATATACCCACCGTATTCGTATCCGTCGTATCCTGGACTATACGCATAATCTTCTTGGCTTGCCCAAACAGCATACAATGTTACTTCGTCATAAATTTGCGCGTCAAAGTCAAATGCCTCACCATCTGGTGTGGCAGACCAGTGCACAAAGCGATATCCGGGGATTTGCGGTGTCTCGGGTATGTATTGTATTGCTTGGCCGTGTGGTATGGTAATTACTGCGTATAAGTCGTACATATTGGCATAGTCATAATCCCAGTCGTCATATGCGTTGCTTATAGCAAAAACTGCGCTACCCACAAGCACAATAGCAAATATAAAAGCAACTGCAAATCTTGCCCTATTAGAAAGCTTCATACCCAATATATGTACCTCCCCTATTTACGTATTTGCCAAATTAATTGTTACACCAATATTACAAGGAGCCTAAACACCGGTAAATAAGCAAATATATCGCTCCAAAACACGAATAAACGCACCCCAAATAGCCATTTGGCGCAGCGGCAAATGGCTGTAAACACTGATTAAATACTGTATTTTTACATTAAGGCTATGCTTAATAAAAAGATAAATTTTATGAAGTGATATCGGTATTAACTCAAAAAGCACATGTTTTTTTGACTTTACGCCTTTTAATTGATATATTTTCTTCTGACAATGGATAATGAACAAAGGAGAAGTTTATGCAAACCCCACTCACTGCCTTACCAATAGGCCAAAAAATAAAACAGGTAAGAGTATCTAAAGGCCTCACCCAATCCAATGTGGCTAATGCCCTTAATAAAAGCGAGATGACCATAGTCCGTATAGAGCACGGGCAGACAATACCCAATGCCGAAACCTTGACAAAGATAAAAGACATATTGGATATCCAACATGCCCCGCTTTTAGACAATGAGCTGACCATTTACAAAAGGCGGCTGTGGGTATGGCGTGCGCTATTACTAACCAACCAGCTAGACAAAGCAATTGTCATGGAAGAAGAGTTATCCGTAATACAAAGCCTGCCATTCGAGCGGGATTTGATTATTATGTACCAGATGATTCAATCTACGCGGTTCTTAAGAGAGGGAAATATCATTGATGTCAAAGAAATGATAGATAATGCTAAAATTTCTTATAATGAAATGAGTGCAAATGCTAAATATCTTTACCATTATGCATGTGGTGATATGGCATCCGATAAGTACTACAATAACACCACAAAATCATTAGAGCACTACTTAAAAGCCTTGGAATATAAAAGCGCAGATGCAGGCGAAGATGTATTCGTATTGCTAAAAATCGGACGTATTTATTCCAATAGAGGTAAGCCTTTTAAGGCCATTGAATATTTACAGCCTATACGGCGCTCTGGGGATCTTACCAATTTTTTTTATGCTTGGATAGATGGATTAATTGGGGGGTGCTATCTGCTACTTGGTGAATATGACAAAGCAAAACAATTGTTGGAAGATGCGCTTCAGCAAGCCAGGGCACTTGTTGACAGTGTATATATCGCAATAACACTTTCCGATTTGGCCCTTGCAAATATGATGTTGAATAATATGGATGAAGCCCAAAGTCTGTGCGAGGAATCCATGGACATGCTCAAAGGCGCCATGCCGATGTATTTGATTAGCCTATCATGCATGGTAAGAATTTTGATGAAAAAGAAGCAATATAAAAAAGCGAAAGAGGCCGTCCTAGAAGGGAAATCCCTTGCCAAGGGGCAACCTGAAGTGTTTGCCGTAGTATTTGAATCCCTGGGCCATCTTATGAACCTGAACGACGATAAATCTACAGAATATTTAGAAACCGTTGCCATACCCTTCCTGCAAGGCACCTTGCAAAACTTTATAGCGTTAGAGATATGTGACACGCTGGAGGAGCACTATAAGAAGAAAAATACCAAAATTAAAATGTTGGCTATCGCCGCTGTTTCTCGGAATATTTATCGCGGGATGCTTGGAGATTGGTGATTGCTTCGACAGCATTTTCGGCTCGGTCAAGCAAAAAAGACTGCGGATCATCCGCAGTCTCTTCTTTTTCCTCTTTTTGTTCTTCTTCCTTATCTTCTATCTCTGTATTCTCTATCTCCGCTTCTCCTTTAAACATCCACTGCTTAAACATTCTATCCATTATATCTTGCGGGGAGGCTTTGGCTACGTCCTCGGCCACCACTAGCTCGCTGCGCCCTACTTCTTGGCCTTCATGAGTATACACAACTTCTCCAGCGGTCTGTCCTACTGCTACCGGAGCATCTAGGGCATCCTTTATCCGTACCTCTGAATCAATAACAATATGCTTACCCTTTGGTACTAGTACATTGGTTTGTTGCTTTATCACAACAGGAACTTGCTCAACTTTTCCTTTAAATACCTTTATCTCGCCCATAGTGGTTCCACTTTCTTCTTTAGCTATAAGCGCAAAATTGGAGTATCCGTAATCCAATAGTTTCATTGCGGAATCGAATCGGATAGTAGGGTCAGGTGCCCCCAGCACTACTGCTATAAGATGCATTCCTTCTTTTTCTGCTGTTGCTGAAATACAGTAAAGCGCCTCAGAGGTAGAGCCTGTTTTTAGCCCAGTGGTACCCGTGTAATTGCGTATTAGTTTATTAGTATTGGTAAGACCAAATTCTTCTTGACCACGTGCTGTAGTGTGAGTGATTTTATCAAGACGGGTTGTAGAGAATTTAAATACATCCGGATAATTTAAAATCAAATCACGAGACATTAAAGCAATATCATATGCCGTTGTAAGATGCCCTGTGGCATCCAGCCCACAAGAGTTTACAAAATTAGTATTGTCCATCCCAAGGGCCTTGGCCTTTGTGTTCATCATAGATACAAAAGCTTCTTCGCTACCGGCAATAAACTCTGCCATAGCTACGGCAGCGTCGTTGGCAGAGGCTATGACTATAGCCTTTGTAAGGTCGCGGACACTCTGCTGCTCTCCTTCTTCAAGGAAAATCTGTGAGCCACCCATAGATGCGGCATGGGCACTGGTAGTAACCATATCATCCCATTTAATCCGCTCTTGATCCAGCGCTTCATATATAAGAAGCATGGTCATAACTTTGGTAACACTGGCAGGAGCCAGTTTTTCATGAGGGTTATTCTCTACAAGTATTTTCCCTGTCTCCGCTTCCATAAGAAGGCTGGCTTTTGCGTCAACTACAAGACCTTGCGCCTTTGCTTGAGTAACAGCGCTGATGGAAATCGCAATGGCACACGCTGTTAAACATATTATTTTTACAAATCTTTTAAACATAAAAAAGTCCTCCCTAAGCATCTGATAGGCTTCAGAATGAGGCGCGTTGCGCCCCATCCTGAAGCTATCATTCATTAATGCTTAGGGTGGACTTTTTTGTAAAAATTATACCTATAAAATTAGTGTCTGGAAGGCCTTCTGCTTTTGTTTTGCAAAAACTCTGGTATCACAAAAGAATCAGCATCCATATCTCTTATTGGGCGGAGTGGATCTTTGGCTTCAGCTTCTGATGGTGCTTCTTCTGCATCAGAAGTTTTTGACTCTGTTTTTGTTTCAGCTTTTGAAGCCTTCTTTGGCTCCCTTATTGCCTGATCCAAATCATCTAATCCTGTGGCGATTACTGTAACTGTCACTTCATCTTTATAACTTTCATTGATTGTCGCACCAAACATAACATCAGCGTCTTTATCCACAGATTCCCGGATAATATTGGCAGCCTGAGTAATATCTTTAAGGCCGATGCTGGAGTCACCGGTAAAGCTTATTATTACAGCCCTTGCGCCATCTATAGTAGTCTCAAGCAGTGGGCTGTTAATGGCTTGAAGTGCAGCTTCAGCGGTTTTATTTTTCCCGGAAGCTCTACCAACACCCATATGTGCTACACCTTGCTGGCTCATTACGGTTTTTACATCAGCAAAGTCAAGATTTATAAGGCCATCTATAAGGATAAGATCACTTATCCCTTGGATACCTTGTCTAAGTACATCATCAGCCATTTTAAATGATTCCAATAAGGACATATCATCGTCAACTATTTCAAGGAGACGCTCATTAGGAATAACTACCAAAGTGTCTACACTTTTGCGAAGTTCTGCAATCCCGGCCATTGCGTTGCGCATCCTTGGAGTGCCTTCAAATGCAAAAGGCTTCGTTACAACGCCTACAGTAAGTATACCCATTTCACGGGCGATACTGGCAATCACAGGCGCGGCACCTGTTCCTGTACCTCCGCCCATGCCAGCAGTAATAAACAGCATGTCCGTATTACTGATAGCATTGGCCACAAGATCACGAGACTCTTCGGCAGCTCTTCGCCCGGTTTCCGGCTTACCTCCAGCCCCTAGGCCACGGGTTAGCTTTTCACCCAATTGTATACGAATAGGCGCTTTGGATTTACCAAGCGCACCATTATCTGTATTGGCAGAAATAAATTCAATACTGGTAATTTTATCCTCAACCATTCGATCGACGGCATTATTCCCGCCGCCTCCTACTCCTAAGACTTTTATACGAGCCTTGGTATCATGGGATGTGTCTATATTTATAACCACGCTTGTCCCCTCCTAAAAAAAGCTACAGTTAATAATAAACATCTTTTGCCTTGAAAGCAAGTCCTTATGTGAGTATTTCAAAAAAAATCTCCGGCCTATTTTCCCGTAAATCGACAAAACCCCTGGCAAACTCTGCCTCCGGCATCTCGCTAAGCATACCAGCAATGGTACGCACCTTTAATTCCGCGTCGTCAATGCCTCCAACATTAAATTCAATATATCCTACCAAAATCCTGGTGTTGGCTGTATCTGACACATTAATATGAGTCACGCGGCTCACAAGTCCATGGCGATATATAAGTTGTGCATACTGAGTCATGATATTGAACGCAGTAGTATCTGGAACTTGTAATACCTCCCCAAGTGCAAAGTGGTTAAAATTTAACCCCTCAATCACAGGAAGGGGCTGAGTAGTAAATGAGCGAACCTCCAGCACCCGACCAAACTCATCAAGAAACAAAAACATCCCAGGCGTATGCTCCACATAAGCAGCGAGTCGTCTCTCCTGCACCTCAACATACAGTGTACCTGGTAAGCGCCTGGTAAACTCAACATTTGCAATATATAAATTCTCGGTTAAGCGGCGGCGAGCTGATCCTAGGTTAAAAAACAACAAGTTTGTGGTCCCAGTTATCTCAAGGCGTTCTTCTATTTCCTGGCGGCTCACTGTGTTGTACCCGCGAATAATTACTTCTTCCAAATAAAAAAAAGGCGAAAATAGAATAATCACCCCAATAAAAGCCAAGGCACAGATTATCATCGCCACTTTAAATTTTCGTGATTGCATGTATTACCCCCTGTGAATCTTATAGCGAATGCAGTTTTGAAGTGTGTTCGCTATAGCAGGATTGTATCACTAAAAATGAATATAAAAAAGACCGCCTTCATGGCGGTCTAATCTATAGCGAACGACTTTCGAAATCGTGATTGCACGTCGGGCAAAATCGCCCAAAACGCTTGTTTCGCGTTTCAAGTCACCGCTCTGTCAGACAGGTTTTAATTTGAAATCGGTATCAAGTGATTCAAGCCAGGCTATAAACCGCGCTCGGTGGGCACTTGCTACCCAGTCTTTATATACCAGATAGTGCTTTCCGTTATACATAAAGGTTTCTTTCCAATACTTCACCCGACCTCTTACGCTTCTTTGCTCTAATAGATTACTCCGGGTTTCTATTTCCTTTAAAATAGGTATTTTTACACCAAATGTACTTTTAGAGTACTCAGGTGTCACAAGAAGCCGCGCTTCTCCGGCGGATATTCCATCTGACTCAGCCAGCGCCATAAAGTGGCCTTTAATCCACTTCCTTAAGGAACCCTGGTCGGTGGTATCTGTTTTTAATGGTTCTGACGGGGAGGACGCTGGGAGCTCAGCGGCTTCATCTACCGGCATTACTTCCTCCACTACTGGCGCTACTTCCTCTACTGGCTCTGGTATGGTCGGTGCCGGAGTGGTTACCTTTTTTGTCTCTGGTTTTTTACGCTTATGTTTTTTCTCAGACGCAGGGATATCAGATACTATAGTGTAAATAAAGGCCATTTCCTCTGGAACACTAAATATTGATCCAAAGCGGCTGCCATCTTCAGCCGTGACCACAAGGCCTTTTACATCATCCAAAACCGTCCCCTTTTCGGCAACGGCTCCGCGCCGGGCTATTTTGCATACGCTTTCATCGATTGTATATAAGCAGAATGGACTACCGGTAAGTACAAACTGCATAAACTCACCAAATCGGGAGTAGCTATAGCGGTTGGGCTTAAAATCATTTACATAGTGGTCTACATAGGTCTTAAACACCGATATTTCTAAGTCACCTAGTCCTTCCACTTCTTCCACAAATATCGCTTCTACAATTTTGCGGATAGTATGAAGCCCTCCGGCTAAATCGTGTGTATCCCGCCAAATAGCAATATTGGCGGCGGATATCATCTCCGAGTACTTTGTCTTAGGAAATTTGATAGGCATTTTCTCTTTTTTTACAGGAGCCGGGGCGGTTTCTACAGTAACAGCCGCAGATTCAACTGTGCGGTTTTTTCTCCTAGAAGAAGTTGTAGCTACCAAAGCCTTATCTGCTTTTTCCAATGAAACATAGTAGTCACAGGAGTTGCGGAAGTTGACATTAGAGTTTCGATCAAAGCCACAGCCTATGACTCGCTTACCATGTTCGTGTAATTTCTTTGAAAGGAAGGCGAAAATACCGTCACCTGATGCTATTACATAGTTTTCGATTTCAGGGCGTTTGCTTAAAAGCTCCACCGCGTCAATGATTAGACATACATCGGCGGCATTTTTTACTCTGTCATTTTGGTTGGTATTAAATATCTGTATAGGTTCGATTCCCACTTGTAGTACGGAGTCCTGCAGAGCGCGGTTTTGTTGTAGAGCCCAATCTGCATAGGCTCGCTGAATAGAAACCCCATGTACCCCTTCCATCTCTAATACTCTGCGGTAAATTTCGTCCAGATTTAGGGTAGTGTTGGTTTTTCCACTAAAAATCCCTAGCAAATTTTCAATGTCATAGAAAATTGCTGTGTTGCTTATCATAAAACACCTCATAAATTATTTGTAGTTCATTATATCATAAAACCTTTATAAGAAACCGCGCTTTTACGAGGTTCTTGGGTTTATAGGGCATATTCGGCTTTCATCCTGTAAAAGATTACTAACTTTTCGGCTGCATTTTCTCGCAAATAGACATTCCCTGAGCTGCTAAGTCCAAAGCGACCACGGGCTATTTTTTCATACCAGTTGTAGTAATTTGTACGCAAAATAGAATACGCATCGCCTTCGCATCCGTGGATATTAGTTAGCTCTTTTGCGGAAAGGTCACCATAAGCTTCCAGCAGGCAAGCAATACGCACACAACGCTCTCGATATGCTGTATTTACGGTACCTTGGCTGCCTCCTGTCGTGTCGGAAATTCTTCCAGCTACTTCTTTTCGCAAAGATTCGGACTTTTTATTGACTTTATCTGCTTTTCCTGATGGAAAAAGTATGATTTCTGCCAATTTTGCGGGGCTATCTAACGCCACGGTCATAAGGCCTATCTCCAGCTTTGAAAGCAGCCGTTTTAGTTGCAAAAAAGTGCCGTCCCTGGCTTTTTTTGGCCTTGGGACGGCAACAAACACCCAATCTGTAGCGGTTTTTCTCTCCATTGCTTGGAAAACAAGCTTTAGGTTAATAGAGAGTTTCATTTCCACAACCCATAACATATCGTCTTTAACCGCTGCAATATCACAGCCTTTAACTTCGCCGCGGACGGTAAAACCCTGGTCTGCTAATAGGTTGCGGATAGGTTTGTACATATCTGCTTCTTTGTATTTCACTTTACTGCAACCCGTCCATTATTATGCCTAGATTATCTTGACCCCATACATGTGGAAGCCCTCCATCCCATGTGTCAAAGAACATCTGGCGAAGCATTACATCACGCATTTCTTCAGGCATACCCTGCCACATAGTGCGCATAACCCGTAGTGCTTCCGCTTCCGCTTCGGCTTGAAGTACGATGGACTCCGCTTCGGCACGGGCTCTTACTACTACGGCTTCGGCTTCCAAGGTTTGTACTTCTAATTGCTGGTTGGCGATAATTAATGCCCGCTCACGTTCAAATTCCGCTTGCATCATGTCTTGTTCTGCTATCATGCGCTGCTCTACCGCAAGCTCAAAAGCGCGGCTAAAGTCTATGCTTTCTACGGATACCATAGTTACAGTTATATGAAATTGGTTGGTTACAGCCCTGAGCCTGTCGTGGATTTCGTGGCTGATAACAGCCCGCTGCTCTACAATTTCCATTGCGCTTTTTAGTGCAAAAACGTTTTGTATTTCTTGTAGAAGCACACCGTCCATTCGGCGTTCAAGCTGATCTACTGAGCCAAACTGCTCGGCGATTAGCATTGCGTCTTCTTGGTTAATGCGGTAAAGCACCGTTACATATCCGCTGACATTTTGGGCATCTACACTGTATGCGGAGAATCTAAAAGCCTGCTCACGTACTTGCAGGTCGAAGTAATCTACCGTGTTGGGAATCCAAAATACAAAGTTTATCCCTGGTGGCAGGGTTCTATCAACAACACCCCAACGCCTTACTACTGCGGCTTCTTCTGTTCTTACAACTCTAAATGACGGTAATACAATCACAAGTGCTAGGATAACTGCCGTGATAAACAATGCTATTCCAAATCCGGCCTTTTTCATCCCAGATGCCCCCTTTCCTTTTTTGAAATCAACTACCACTGGTTCTTCCGGTCTCATTATTCTCTCTCCCTTCATTCAAATGGGGCTCCGCCCCAAACCCCTCCGCCCCACTGGGGATGAACCCCAGCTACACTTTTTCAGCTTTGCTTGCGGGATGAACCGGGGATTATATACTCCCCACAATTTTTACATGTGTCTCTTGAAAAATGTGCATCTTTATCAGAAATAGCGAATTTCCCTTTGCAATGTACGCATTTAAAGTGATTTCTGTCTGATTCTGTGAATTTATGCACTAGATATTGTACCGTCAGCACTGCTATAACAACAGCCGCAAATATTACCACTACCAAAATGACTACTTTTGGATCCATATCAAACTCCTTTCTTTGCTCGAAGCTGCCCGCAGGCGGCGTTTACTTCCGCACCTATTGTACGGCGTACAGTGGCCGGAATTCCGGCTTTTTGTAATATTTCTGCAAAAGCCATTGCTTCACGGCGTTTTGTTGGGGAAAGGCTTTGTCCTTCCACAGGGTTTACAGGAATTAAGTTCACATGACATAACATGCCTTTTAGCAAGGCAGCCAAGGCACGAGCTTGGGCAGGGCTGTCATTTACACCTGATGTTAGTGCATATTCAAATGTAATACGCCTGTGTGTGATTTCAGTATACTCCCGGCAAGCGGCCATCAATTCCTTAATAGAATAACGCCTTGCAATGGGCATCAAAGCCTGACGGGTAGCATCATCTGTGCCATGGAGAGATACCGCCAGATTTATCTGTAGGCGACGGCTCGCAAGCTCTCGCATCTTAGGCACCAAACCACAGGTCGAAAGAGTGATATGTCTCTGGCCGATCCCTACCCCCTTGGGATGAGTGATAAGTTCTACAAACCTTATTGTAGCATCAAAATTATCTAAAGGCTCCCCACAGCCCATTAATACAATATTTCTCACCCCTCCGGCCAAATACACCTGCTGGCACATCTCTGAGGCAGTAAGATTGCGGATAAGACCACTTTGCCCAGTAGCGCAAAATATGCACCCCATACGGCACCCGGCTTGGGTGGATATACATATGCTGCGACCATGGGCATATTCCATTAATACAGTTTCGATATGTACTTCCCCTAATCGAATCAGGCTTTTTATGGTTCCGTCCTTGGCTGTAAGTCTCTCGACTATATTAGCAGGTGTAATGTAGCAGCGACTTGTAAGTTCATTACGCAAGTTTTTTGGTAGATTATTCATTTCATTAAAAGAAAAAACTCCATCTGCGGCAGCGGGAAACCGTTGATGAAGCCATTCAAATATCTGGACAGCGCGATATGTGGGCTGGCCTATGTCTTTCATTAGTTGCTCTAGCTCAGTAATATTCATGGATAATATGTCCATACATCACCTCGTGAACTGCCATATATACCGGGGTGGCACGGATTCCGTTAGCCACACTCCATTATCAGACATAAAAAACTCATATCCATCTGCAAACATCTGCATTGCGTTAATAGTCAGTACTGCCACTAGGCCATGGCGTGCGCCTACGTTTTCGGCTGTTTCTTTATCTTTGGATAGATGTACATGATGACGTTTTTTAGATATTAGGCCATCTTTTTTTATATCCGCTAGGAACCGGGTTGCAGTGCCATGATATAGGATATCCGGTGGCTGAGCCGGGGCAAGAGCTAGATCAATATCCACGCTATGGCCTTGGCTTGCTCTTATCTGGCTAAAATCTTCATTGAATTTGTATCGCTGTTTCTCATCGACTTTTACTATAAATTTAAGGGTGTCTAGGTCTATTTTTTTGCCTTTATTGGTCATTCCATTAATTAGGTCTTGGGTGGATGCCCAGCCGTTTTTATCTAATGTGATGCCTATATCCTCAGGTGCATGCCTTAGCACCCGGCTTATAAACTTGGATATCTTAACTAGATGCTTTGGTGTCATGTTCCCCCAACTTTCTTAAATGTTAAACGCAATCCTGGCAATAGAAAAGAACACTATAAGCGCGGTACAATCTACTATGGTAGTGATTATTGGCGCGGCCATGGTTGCAGGGTCAATATTTACTTTTTTTGCAAGGATTGGCAGTGTACAGCCTATGGATTTTGCCACAACCAGAGTAATCCCAAGGCTTAAGGATACAACCAGTGCCAATGTCGCATTTCGGTCATGCATAAGCCATATACGAGCATAGTTGGCAATGCCCAATACCACCCCGCATACCAGCGCTATCCTAGTCTCCCGCCATACAACCCGCATTACATCCTTGATCACAATTTCACCAAGGGCCATACCGCGGATTACAACCGTTGTAGATTGTGCCCCGGCATTACCTCCTGCGCCCATTAGCATTGGGATAAAGGCCACAAGCACTGGAAGCACAGCCAGGGAGTCTTCAAAGGTTGAGATTATCGCACCGGTTATTGCCGCCGTTAGCATTAATATCAGCAACCATGCAATACGGTTACGGGCGTGGCGCAGTACACCAGTCCGCATATATGGTTCGTCTGACAGGTTAATAATACCTGCCATTTTTTCTACGTCTTCTGTAGTTTCTTCAGCTATTACACGAAGAATATCATCAACGGTAACTATCCCTACCAGTTGGCCGCCACGGTTTACTACGGGCATGGCTATTAGGTCGTATTTTCTAAATTGGTTTGTCATTTCTTCTTGGTCGTCTGTAGCATTGGCTGATATTACATTGGTGTCCATTAGGTCTTTTATCGGCTGGTTAAGCCCTGCGCGTACGAGAGTGTCAGCTGTTACCGCACCTATTAGCTTGCGATCTTCATCTATCACATAACAAGTGTAAATCGTTTCTTTGTCTACTCCTGAGGTACGAATGGTTTGCAAAGCGTCTTTTACTGTCATTTTTGCAGAAAGCTCTACTACCTCTGTAGTCATTACACTACCGGCAGAGTCTTCCGGGTAGTTTAGAAGATGGTCTACCAAAGTGCTTCTTTCGCTGCTTACTTGGTCTAGTACATATTTGCCTACATCTTCTGGTACATCTTCTATGAAATCTACCATATCGTCTATAGGGAGTTCACTCATTATCCCTTCTACTTCGGCGTCGTTTAGACCTTCCACAAGCATCTGCTGCTTTTCTGGCGAAATATATGAAAACACATCCGCAGCCAGCTCTTCATCCAATAGTCTAAATGCGGCAATTGACATATCATCCTCGGCCTGATCTAAAGCTTCTGCAATATCCGCGACATTCATCTGAGGAAACAACTCACTAAGAGCGTTCTCATCCAGAGGTCTTATTTTTAATAATTCTAGTATATTATTCACTGTGCTCACCGTCCTAGAGTCCCGGTAAAATCAATCGGGCAATGGAAAAGTACATAAATAAAGAAACAACATCCAGCAGTGTTTTGATAATTGGTGCCGCCATTACAGCCGGGTCAATCCTGGTTTTCTTTGCCACCATGGGAAGCAAACACCCCATAGTCTTAGCCAATACAACCACCAGCATAAGAGTAAGAGAAACTGCCAAGGTCAAAAGTGCGTTTCTTGGGCCAAAAATCGCTACCCGTATGGCATTGGCAATGCTCAGCCCAAGGCCGCAAAGAACAGCGACGCGTATCTCAAGCCACCAGGTCTTTAAGACATCCTTAGAAGAAATTTCATCAAGTGCCATGCTTCGGATAATAAGTGATGAAGTCTGAACCCCAGCATTGCCCCCTGTATCCATCAACATAGGGATGAAGGGAATAAGAGCCGGAAGTGCCGCCATCGCGTCTTCAAAGTTAGTGAGAATAGCTTCTGCAAAAATTGCCGCAAACATTAGAATAAGCAGCCAGCCTATCCGCTGAATGGACTGCTTGAACACACCTTCTTTGAGATAAGGGACATCATCATCTATTGGCATAATACCTGCCATTTTTTCGAAGTCTTCTGTGGCTTCTTCTTCTACTATTTCCACTACATCATCTACGGTTATTATACCCACTAAGCGGTTTTCGCTATCCACAATAGGCAGTGAAAGCAAATCATATTTGCGGAATAATGCTGCCGCTTTTTCCTGGTCATCAAGGGTTTGGGCACTTATTACATTGCGGCGGGTTAGATCACCAATGCGCTCATGCTGTTTTGCCAGGAGCAAGGTTTTAAGGGTAATATAACCAACCAGAATCTTATCACGGCGCACAACATAGCATGTATGAAGGCCGTGGACTTTGGTTTTACGCATACGGTCAAAGGCTTCCATTACTGTTAGGTCTTCCTGGAGAGCCATGTATTCTGTTGTCATTATTGTGCCTATGGAGTCATCGGGGTAATTGAGAAGGGTATTGATGGTGGTACGTCGCTCAGGGGTTACATTGTCCAGAACCTTGGACACAACGTTTGCAGGCATTTCGTCAAGGAAGTCTACCGCATCGTCCATAAACAATGCATTAATGATATTGCCGGCCTCAGCATCTGTAAGGGCTTCAACGATTATCTGTTGCTTATCTGTAATAATATGGGCGAATACATTAGCGGCAATATCTTTCGGCAACATTCGAAAGACCTGTATGGTCTGTTCTCGACTTAGTTCATCGAAGATATCACCAATATCTATGATATTCATGGATGAAAGAGCGTCCCGAATGGGGATAAGACGGATAGGTGTTTCATTAATGAGGGTCATGATGTTTTCTTTCATAGTCACCTCCAGCTTTTGTATATTACATAAGCATTATGACAGAAAATATCGCTTTCGTCAGTATCATCAAAACAAGAAAAAACCTTTGTCGGTATCATCAAAACCGAAAACCTACGCCTCCAGCTTCATATCCCCAAACTTAATCCAACCCTTTTTACGCATAAACTCAGAAATCAGAAGGCATGTCACCGCTGGAATAATAAAATGCACAATAATAACCTGCGTAAGCACTACCCAAGTAAAACCCATGGCCGTAAAGGCCCCAAACTGCCCCACAAGCCCGGATGTACCCATCCCGGCGCCTTCTGGCACATTTTCCATACCAAAAACCGCGGCAGATACAGCACCGGCTATTGCACTGGCAATAATGGGTGGAATCCAGATTCGGGGATTCTTAATGATATTGGGAAGCTGCAACATAGAAGTTCCAATCCCCTGAGACACCAGCCCACCAACTTTATTTTCACGATAACTTGAAACCGCAAAACCTACCATGTTGGCTGCACAGCCGGCTACCGCAGCCCCGGCCGCAATACCGGAAAGACCCAAGGTTATTGCAAGAGCGGCCGAAGAAATAGGCCCAGTTAAAGCCATACCCATAACAACAGCAATAATTGCGCCCATAAGTGCAGGCATAAGTTCCGTAGCCCACATAATAAAATTACCTATTGTGGACATAAGCCAATCAATGGCTGGGCCTATTGCCATGGCCACACCCATACCGGTCATTAGGGTTGTTGCCGGAGTGACAATAATATCGACTTTTGTTTCTTTAGAAACCAGCTTTCCAAGCTCTGCACCTATTATGGCCGCAAGTAGAGCTCCGGCGGGGCCGCCAAGATAGTTGCCAACAAAACCTGTGGCGGCTGAAGCAAAAATAACTAACGGAGGTGCTTTAAGCCCAAAAGCCACAGCAACACCAATTGCATATCCTGTGGCTCCCCTAGCCCAGCCTCCCATATCCACCATAAACCCTATGCCAACACGTGTTCCTATTTCTGATAAGATAAGCCCCATAATCAGAGACGCAAACAACCCAAGGGTCATAGCTCCCATGGCTTCAACGCCGTAGCGTTTTAGTGAAATTACAACATCTTTTTTTAGCAAAAACTCTTTTACTTTCATTTACATCACTCCCGCAAAATTTTTTGGCGATGCAACTATCTTTATTTTTTCTTGTCGTTGTATTATAGGTACATAAGCCTTGCCACAAGACCAGCAAATATAATATACTCCACATGAGAAAGCTGTAAACATAAATATAAAGAATAACAAAAAATGAAATCTTTTTGCCTGACGGCGAAAAACATTCACATTGACTAGGAGGAACCTATGCACTCAAAAATATCAACAGACTTAGGCACCATTGGCATCGACAATGAGGTAATCGCCCGTATAGCCGGCACTGCAGCAACAGAATGTTATGGTATAGTAGGCATGGCTGCCCGCAGTATGCGTGACGGCCTTGTAGGTCTATTAAAAAAAGAAAGCCTTTCAAAAGGGGTACGCCTACAAACCCATGAAAACGGAGATTTAATCATAGACCTGCACATTATTGTAGAATATGGTACCAATATTACCGCCATAGCCCAGACCCTGATGGATAATGTGCGCTACCAAGTAGAGCAAACCGTAGGGCTAACAGTACGGGAAGTAAATGTATTTATAGAAGGAGTACGGGTGTAATGGGACTGATATCTATTGATGGCAATATTTTAAGAAAAATGATTATAGATGGCGCTAATGAAGTAACTAGAAATATGGCGAATCTTAACGCGCTAAACGTATTTCCTGTACCAGATGGTGATACAGGAACAAACATGTCTCATACCGTAATGGCTGCCGCAAAAGAAGTTTATAAACTCAGTACTCCAAGTGTAAGCGATATATCCAAAGCTGCCAGCAGCGGTGCTTTGCGTGGCGCGAGAGGCAATTCTGGGGTAATCCTATCCCAGCTTTTTAGAGGCTTTGCAAAAGGTCTCGAAGGCAAATCTGTAGCCACAACAGAAGATTTAGCGGTCGCGCTGGCTCGCTCTACAGAAATGGCATACAAAGCAGTAATGAAGCCAAAGGAAGGCACAATGCTAACCATTGCCCGCTCATTTAGCGAAGCCGCCGGTGAAATAGCCTTCGATGAAGAAGATATAAACGTAGCCCTTAAATATGTAATAGATAAAGGCAATGAAACCCTAGCCAAAACCCCAGATATGCTTCCTGTATTAAAGCAAGCCGGGGTTGTAGATTCAGGAGGCATGGGCCTGGTGTTATTACTACAAGGTGCTCTTAACGCCATGAACACCCAAGGTGATATAGAAATATTAGAAAAACCATCCGAATCTGGTGAAGGTACAGCCGCAATGGCCTTTAACACAGAGGACATTAAATTCGCCTACTGTACGGAGTTCTTGGTAGAACTAGACAAAGAGCCAAAACCCGGACAGTCTGAAAGTGCCGAGAAAGTGCTACAAAGCTATCTCCCCACCATCGGTGACTCCGTTGTAGTAATCGAAGACGAAGGCCTGGTTAAAGTCCATGTCCACACCAATAACCCCGGCAAGGCCCTGGAAAAGGCTCTACGCTTCGGGGGGCTCTTAAATATAAAAATTGATAATATGAAGGCCCAGCATACGGGTCTTTTAGACTTTTCGGCTACTTCTTCCGGGCCGCCTAAGCCCTTGGGCGTTGTAGCAGTTGTGGCCGGCTCCGGACTAAAAGAGCTGTTTACAGGCCTTGGTGCTGACATTGTAATAGATGGCGGCCAAAGCATGAACCCAAGTACTGAGGACATCGCAAACGCAATATCCAAAGTACATGCAGAGCATGTTATTGTGCTGCCTAACAATAAAAATATTATTCTAACAGCGCAGCAAGCCGCAGAGCTTATAACAGACAAAACTGTCCATGTACTACCTACCCTCTCCATCCCTCAAGGCGTGGCCTGCGTCATGTACAATTCCGATACTATTCCTATAGAAGAAAACCTGGAAACCCTTAAAGAAAGTATGGAGGCTGTACATTCCGGCCAGATTACCGAAGCGGTACGTGATACTGTGTTAGATGGCCATGAAATAAAAACCGGGGATATCCTTTGCCTCTATGATGGCGACATCGCTTTAGTAAAACAAGGCGTTCAGGAAGCCGCGAAAGCCCTGGCAGATCATATGCTGGCAAACGGCGGCGATATAATGACCGTTTACGCCGGTGAAGGTGTAGGCATTAGTGAAGCCGAAGAGCTAGCGGCATATGTAAGAAATACTCATTCATCTTGTGAAGTGGAAGTATATGAGGGGAAACAACCCCTCTACAATTATATATTGTCAGTAGAGTAAAAACTCAAGGGGGTAACTTAATGAGCAGTGGAATTTTTACCGTACCAAATCCGGTTAATGAGCCAGTATTATCTTACGCCAAAGGCACACAAGAACGCCAAACCCTGGAAGCTGAACTAGCCTATCAGTCAGCCCAAGTATTGGACATCCCTCTTATAATCGGGGGCAAGGAAATCCGTACCGCAAAAAAGGCTAAGTGCTGTATGCCTCATGACCATAGTCATGTACTGGCAGAGTACTCAATGGCAGGGCCAGAGGAACTAGAGGCTGCCAAAGATGCAGCAATGGCAGCAAAAGCCAGCTGGTATGCACTTCCCTGGGAACATAGAGCCGCGATTTTTTTGAAAGCGGCAGACTTGCTGGCAGGGCCATGGCGTCAGCGTCTTAACGCCGCAACAATGTTAGGCCAGAGCAAAACCGCCCACCAGGCAGAAATAGATTCCGCTTGCGAAATGGCTGACTTCCTGCGCTTTAACGTACATTTTGCACAAGAAATCTTCCAAAATCAGCCCATTAGTTCCCCAGGCATGTGGAACCGCATGGAATATCGTCCGCTAAGCGGCTTTGTTGCTGCCATCAGCCCCTTTAACTTTACGGCAATTGGCGGCAATCTGCCCACAGCCCCGGCTATTATGGGTAACACCGTAGTATGGAAACCTGCTGGAACTGCCGTTCTTTCCAATTATCTGTTCTATCAATTGATGAAAGAAGCCGGACTGCCCGATGGTGTAATCAACTTCGTGCCTTGCAGTGGCCCTGATATGAGCGCCTATGTACTTACAGACCCACGGATGGCCGGATTCCACTTTACCGGCTCTACTGGGGTGTTTAATAGCTGCTGGAAGCTGGTTGGAGATAATATCCACAAATATGAAAGCTATCCAAGGCTGGTTGGGGAAACCGGAGGCAAGGACTTTATCTTTGCCCATAATACTGCCCCGGTTACACCCCTTGTGACTGCAATGGTACGCGGAGCCTTTGAATATCAAGGGCAAAAATGCTCTGCCGCGTCTCGCGCTTACATCCCAGAAAGCCTGTGGCCCGAAGTAAAGGAAGGACTTTTGGCCGAAGCTGCTAAGATTAAAGTAGGAGATGTAAGGGATTTCTCCAACTTTATGGGGGCAGTAATCGACGAACGGGCTTATAAATCCATTGTTGAATATATAGACTATGCCAAAGCTTCCCCAGATGCTGAAATTCTTTGCGGAGAATGTAAGCCGGAACAGGGCTGGTTTATCACCCCTACAGTGATACTTGCTAAAACCCCAGATTTTAAAACTATGGTAGAAGAAATCTTTGGGCCGGTGTTGACGATATATGTATATCCTGATGACAAGTTTGAAGATACGCTGGAGAGTTGCTGCACTGTATCCCCATATGCTTTAACCGGGGCAATCTTCTCCCAAGATAGAAATATGCTGGCATATATGGAAACAAAGCTGGCTGATGCCGCTGGCAACTTTTACATTAATGATAAGCCCACCGGGGCAGTGGTAGGGCAGCAGCCCTTTGGCGGTAGCCGCGCCTCCGGTACCAACGATAAGGCCGGAAGCGTACTAAATCTACTACGTTGGACCAGCCCCCGCACTATAAAGGAAACCTTCATCCCGGCGGAGTCTGTGCCATATCCGTTTATGGATTAAATAAAGGCAACACCATTTTAGACCAATAAAAACGCGCATATCATCCTATGTTTTCAATGGATGATATGCGCGTTTTTGATTTCCGTTGGCCTTTTTAAATATAAAAAACAATTCCTTTTTCTTGCTCTGCTTTGTTCATCCAACTTGTAATCCAATCAAGCTGTTTGTCTTCAAAATCATCTGGATTACAATCAATGCCGTAAATCTCAACTATTGTTGCTTGTAACTGGAAATGATAAATTACTTGAAAATAGTAAAACGCTTGGATTTCTTCTTCTGTAAGATTACGGTGTTTCATGTAACCTTTCAGAAAATGTTGCAATGATAATTCTGATTCATGAAATTTCTCATCACTGTACGCAAAATAATCTGTTTCATTGCAAAACAAAGTAATATCATACATCGGGAAGCCATTGCATGATGTGTCAAAATCTAACACATACAGTTTGCCATTATCAGATTTCATTATATTTCCACTATATAAATCACAATGACAAAACCCCTTAGGGAGATCTTTGACTTTTCCCCAAAGCATATTCCCCAACCGCTCGTACTCGCCTACTGTATGGTCATTTTTACTGCGAAGAATATCTACATACCTGTCTATGAAAAAATGTTTATCTCTGTTTTTTAATTCTTTCGGATATGATTCCATAATATTGTGAAGTTTAGCAATCAATTCGCCAACGTTTTCAATGTCACCGTTACTAGGCTCTTTACCTTCGATATATTCATATAAAACGAGAAGATTTATTTTACCATCGGTTTTTCTTGTAATAAAAGACTGATCGTCTTTTGTAAAAACAATTGGGGGAACCGCGAAATTGCAAACTTGTAAGAATGTATGTATATCAATTGCCTGATAAGCAGTAGCCAACATTTCAGGCCTGATGACCCTTAGAAAATACTTATCTTCATTCGAAAAAACAATATATGATAAACTCCCTCCATCTCTATGAAAAGTCGCATCAGTAAAGATTTTTTCATAGTTATTGTTGAGGATTTCAAGCAATTCTTGCTTTTCTATCATATTAGCAATCTCCTGTACATGTATATATTTTCTAAATAAAGGGTACAGCAAACATTAACGCGGAGCAAATAAAAAATGGTTATATATATATGGTTACAAACTAAAAACCATAACACAATTACGCAGATTTCGTGTTATGTTTATGGGTTTCTGAAAAGGATGTTTATACCGTGATATTTTTATCGTCTTGCAACTTCCCTAGAAACAAGTACATTCCCAATATTGCAAGAAACCCATTTACGGATAAAAGATTGCTAAATCGTTGGAATATGCCAAAATATTCACTTGGGGCAACGCCTGTCCCTATCGCTCCTATAAACATAAGAACTAAAGATATCGTTGCACATACAGCAAGCGAAACGAACCTTTTTTTGCGGTATCCACCAATCATAATCAACACAAAGGATACAATCGAAAGGATGACAACCGGCGGCGTTACAACAAAATTGTGCATGATGTCTTGAAACGTTGCTCCAACGGCTCCGCTTTCCGAAAGGGGAAACATACCAAAACCGATATTTGATATCCACAACATAGTCGCAAACAGGTAAATTCCAAGCCGCAAAAGTTTATTCAATTTGCCACGAATGGCAACACAAACCATCATAACGCAAACAGTTCCGGCGATTCCATACAAACCAGACAGTTGATGCCAAAGCGCAAGTGATGGTGCATTTGTCGTACTTAAATCGCTGACTGCTTGGCTCATCCAATCATAGCCTGGATAGGCAAGTGGAGCGAATATAACTGCCGCCGCATATGAAATGTAGCTTACTATACCTAGCAAGCCGAGCCAATGAATCAGTGTTTTTTTAGTTTCCAATGTAATGCCCTCCTGAATACTCCTAATATAAATTCCTCGCAACTCCACGCAACAACAATAGCATATCTGCCTGCATTATGTTTACACGATACATACAACTGATACACGTTTCTTAGATTCGTGTTTAAGTACCACAATTCAGTATCATGCCTATACTGTTATATCTTTGGGCAAGCCAACCCTTCCTCTGCCCATCTAATGCATAAATCACAACCTGGAGTTTCATTTATCGGCACACAAGCCAAGCAACCTTCGGGAGGAGCAAGCATGGGGAGGGAAATAAACCACTTAACTCCATATTTGTCCACTATATCAGCTGCACATGGACTCCAAGGTAATGGTCTGGGCAAGTCTATGATTTTGCCTCCGTCAGCCGTAAGCACATCAACAGCATGTCTTACCTTATCCTCAGTTGCCAATTCAACATTTGCGTATAGCCTGTGGCGTGACTTAAATGTGGTCTGTGCCAACATGCCATGCTCGTCGGCTGATGTTTCAAAGATATTGTAGAAATGCTCGCCGTTAAGACTCAAAATCTCATATCCATGGTGTGGGATTGCTTTCATACCCAATGCGTTTATATAAAAATCAAACGCCTCTTTTACGTTTTCAACAAATAATGTTCCTTCAAGACTAGTGAATTTTGCCACAATTAACCCCTCCTCATAAATTTTCTACGCATTATGATTGTAGTATGACCATATATAGTTTGCACCAAAAACACAAAAGGCGTTTGGAAAAGTGTAATTGTATCAACACTGCCATCCAAACGCCCGTCTTAACGTTGACTTTGATACAATTGTAGACAGCCTAAAAAGCCTTGTTTCTTGGCTTTTGACCTATGCCACGCCTATTTCATTTATAAATAGCACTCCCGTACGGCAATTTTTCATAGAATAACTATTTTACCAATGCACCCCTATATAAAACAATAGCACGATACTCTCAGCGTAAACAACGTTTCTTAGTTTCGTGTTAAGGTTCTGATTTCTGGCGAAAATGCTCATTATTGGGGATAGTAAATTATATTGTAAATAGTATCGACTACTTGTTCTGGCGTAACATCGTCAGTAACAATTTTCTTGTATCCGCTTTTATCCATGTTTTCAAAATTTGGTCTTGTTTGTAATGCGTGTTCCCATGCTACATTTTTTCGCACACCACCATTTATATCTTTTTGAAGTCTTGCTATTAATGTGCTTTCAGAGCAGATAAGTGTGAATTTGTGCAAATTATATTGAGTATTCTTTAACATTGAAAGCACATTTTCTGTCATGCCCTCTCTATGCAAAACCCAACCAAAGATTACGTTTTCATATACAGAGCAATCTAAATAACTATTCAGCAGATAACTCATATTTGTCATTGCCATCGTTTCTGTTTCTTTTGTTACTTGCCATGGATTAGCATACCAGCACCAATCGCCGTCCAGGAAAACAGCTTTAGGCAATAACTCCAATAACATTTTACATGTAGTCGTTTTTCCACCACCCATTACACCATTTATAAATATTAAATTTTTCACTTTATAGCACCTCTGTTACTATAAATTTTCACACAATTTACTCACCAAGCATATCGCACATCATACTTATGGATATTTTCATCGACAGTCAAAATTGTCATATCTTCAACTTTTGCAGTAGCAACAAGTAGTCTGTCAAATGGATCTCTATGGATGAACGGTAATGTTTCAACAATTTCAATATGCCTTTGCATTACTGGAAGCTGGGAAACAGGCATTTGAAGGCGAAATACCTATTATATCGCAGATGTTATCAAATTGTTGCTTTGTTATTGCATCAATGCGAGTAGAAACTTGAATTGACATCCAATTAGCTCCTTTTGGTTTCATTTGTTATTACGCTATCATTTTGTTAGCATATAGTCAATAAGTGGATGCAAAAAAGGGTGCAAATTCTGCACCCAAACATTATGCGGCGTTTACTAACGTGCTACTGTATCCACCTTAACGTCATAACCCCCGGTTAAACGTTAACATCGATACATTCGCAAAACATCTCGTTTTCATTTGCATCCTTTGTGCGACTTTTACACGAAACTATAACTTTCACACGATTTGCTTAGGTTTTGTGTAAAGATTCTTATTTCTGAATAAAATGTTCATAATACGAAATTGTTACTTTAGCTGATCGCATTCTTATACGCAATAGATCCCAAACCGAGAATATTCCAGGTTACACCGAATTTATCTATAACTCTTCCATAGATATCTGCAAAGAATTCTTCGTGCAAATCCTCTAAAATTTCGCCTTCAACTTTTAGTTTATTAAAAATCCTCGTTGCTTCCTCTGCACCCTTAATTGCTAAATGCAATACGACATTATCAGAATGAACGAATGATGAATCAGATAACTTGTCACCAAAGTTTATCTTCAAATCACCAATCGTCATATTGCCCCAAGCGATTTTATCCTTACCTGATTCACACAAGGGATTATTGGGGTCGGTCGGAATTTCGCCATAAGTCGTCATGCTAAACTTTAATTGGAATATTTCCGCATAAAATTCCATGGCTTTGCGGCTGCTACCATTGACAGTGAGCATTATTTGAGCTTTCATGAATATAATATCCTCTCTCTTCGTAATATGAATCATCTTCGTAACTCCATGCTACGACTATAGCATATCTACATATATTTATGCATCCAAAAATAAAATTGACGTTGGATACCGTGCACTTAAACACGAAACCAGAACATCAACACGATTACATCGGTTCCGTGTTAAGATTCTGGTTTCTGAAGAATACTTATAGCAAGCTATCACCAATAATTTTCGTGGAGATATACTCAAAGGTCGTATCTTCGCACAAGTCCTCTCCTTCTATGAGTAGCTGTACATCAAACTTAAATTCAATCATAGTCTTTCTCCTTCGTTTACCATATGTTTTATTCCGCTTGTTGCTAATTTGGCTGAAACACCAAAATAACCTTTTCTAAAAGTTCGTTTATCATGTTAGCAGGCACGCTCTCTACAAACTCAAAATTTCTGGCGTTATAGTCTATCGTCACAACTTGGTCGAGCAACACAGCCCCTGTTATTTTTGTGCCTCGTAGCTTGATATACAGCGGATAATTGCGCATAGTACTGCTTATTGGGGCAAATACGGCAATATTGGCTATGTCGCTTATAATCTTGTTGCTTAAACAGATATAAGGGCGGTAGCCTTGTTGTTCATGCCCCTGCTTTGGATTAAGATTGATTTTTATTATATCGCCTTGTACAGGAACACCGTTTACCATTTTTCGTTCCCCACCGCTTCGCCCAAATCGTTTAATTCTGATTGAAATATGTCGCCGTTATAATCTTTGAAGAGATACTCCAATGTTCCCTGCTTTGGTGTTGGAGTCCTTGTCAAAATAATCCTTCTATTTTCATCTACCTCAAAAAACAGCTTGTCGTTTAGGTTAATTTGAGCTTTTCTCAAAATCTCAACAGGCAAACGTATACCCTTGCTGTTGCCCCATTGCGATACAATCGTTGCTTCTTGCATATTCTCAACTCCTTTTATCGTAGTATATCCAATGCGTAGATACATCGTCAAATTAAATTATATGTCAGTATAGGCAATGTTTTTTCAACTCAATGCTGTACAATAAAATTACCGCGGGAAAGGAGGGCTTGAAGACATTATGCAAAGACTCATTAAATCGTCCCTTGATTATATTGAGCATAATCTTAAAACCGATATAACAGCAGATGAACTTGCGGCAATGGCAAACTATTCTGTAAGGCATTATTGTCGATTGTTTGCTCAAGCGATGGATACTACTGTTGCAAGCTACATTCTTAAAAGGCGTTTAGACCATGCTCTTGCCGAAATTTCATCAGGTCGAAAAGCTATAAATGTGGTTCTGGAATATGGTTTTGATACTTATTCGGGATTTTATAAATCATTTGTTAAAATGTATGGCTGCTCTCCAAAAAAGTATTTAAATATTTATTTAAACAAAAAATCGGAGGTGCTATTTATGTACAATATAAACGAAATCAAAAAAACACTTGCTAATTGGGAGATTTCGCCCGAACTGCAAATTACAGACATAACTCACAGCGATTGGCAAACAAAAGAAAAATCTGAGTGGAAAACATGGGATATTGGCGGTATTTACTATCTTAAAACAAACGAGCGTTCTAAAATGATACGCAATATTACTATAGCTAAATCACTTTCCAAATATGATCTTGCCTCGGAATTTTCGCCCATTCTAACAAAGCGGGGCAACGACTACCTTGATGGCGAGCATATTTTCCTGCTTACGAAAAAGTTAGGGGAACCCCTTAATCACCACCCATTGTCTGACGAAGAAATCGCACAAATGGCAAATAACGAACTGCGCGAAAAGTATAGTTTCGCCCTTGGGCAGGCCATAGCAAAGCTTCATAACGCCCTAAAAGCTGTGCAAGACGATATAAAACCATGGGAAAGCAATTTATACGAACAGGGCAAAAACGCTATCCCAAAACTGATAAAGCAAGATTTGGGATTGAGCGATGATTTTTTCAATGACTATGTAGAAAACTTTGGCAGATTGTATGATAAGCTGCCAAAGCAGTTAATTCACGGTAACCTTTGCGTAGAAACTGCCGTTTATAAAAATGACCAGGTCACAGGCTTTAAGGGCTTTGAAACCTTTGAGTTATCTTGTATAAGAATTTACGACATAACTTGGGCTGCCGGCGAAATAAATACTCAGCCGTCAATGGAGAAATATCTTAAGATGCTAGCTGAAATGCTTAAAGGCTACGACAGCATAAACCCGTTATCTAAGGAGGAAATACAATCCGCTTATTATGTATTATGCGCCACATACTTTAGAAACTGTGCATATTTTACCGAGGAAATGGACGGAGTCCACGACTTGTTAGCGCGCAGTAAAAGGGCAATGGTCTTCCTCGCGAATAATAAGGAGATGCTTTGTAATTTGCTATAGTCCTCAATAGGATGGTCTTCTTCCTTCACTATATGAGTCAGGAAGAAGACCATTTTCTTAAACAAGGATTACTATTTATATCAGTGATGTATCCCAGGTCAACTCAACTTCTTGCACTTCATTAGGGATGATTATAAGAAGCTCTTTCCCGTCAGTTCCTTGGGCATCTCCTGCCTTAAAATCACCATATCCGCTGGATGAAACCTTTAGACTAATATCTCCGTAAGCTCCACAGGGGTCAACTTTGAAAGTCAACCGCCCATTATCCCAGGCAAAGCCTCCGTTAAAGCGGCCTTTGTCTATTTGGATATGAATTCGTCCTTGAGGGGTTACTATATGGAAGCGACGCTGTACACCATCTTCGCATGTTACTGAATTGCCTTTTAGATTTCCGCCATAGGATATAAGACCGAACTCTGGGTCTTTGACTACGATGGTTGCGGCTCCGCGTAATCCGCCACAGAAACCTAGGTCAATTTCACAGGAGTAGTACCATGGCCCACCGTTTAGGTCTTGGCCTAGCCAGGTTTTACTGGTAGCCATTGGCTCGAAGCCGCCACAGGCGGCTCCGTCGTGTTCTTCTCCTGGGAACCAGTATCCGGTATTAAGTAGCGCCCATGAGCTTAGCAGTGAGCCATAGCCCAGACGTATTAGCCAGAATGGATCCTGAGCGTAATACAGAGCGTAATCCAGGATGGCGTATCCACCCATCTGGGACATATAGCTTAGGGTATACGAGGTGTTATTAGAGCGATAGTCGCTGCCGTACCAATAGTATGTGGGCTCTAGTATACCGCGGGTAGCTATATTGCAGGCTAACTGATTTTCCATAAATCTTACTGCTTGTTCACGGGTAATGGGTGGACGGTACTGTTTTTCTTTTATTTCATTCTCTGCTAGTTCAAGGGCGTGACGTGCCAGTACATGGGTACTTTCGAAACCTGTAGTATCAAAGGGATATTCTGATCCGAAAAGGTCTGTACACTCTGTGGCGAAGTAGTGGCTTTTTCTATCCCAGTGGCGCTGTAGGCGGTCAAAGGGTAGACCTTCGGTTTTTAGGGCTTCTATTATATCTTCGTAGCAAAGCTCGTTGTATAGGCCTGTGTTACGTGCATCCCAGCGGATTAAATCCATTGGTATCGCAAACATGGCTATAGCTGTTTCTCTGGCGCGGATTAGGTAGGTTTTGGCATCGTGGGTTAGAGGCATATCTGGATAATTTTTGGCTATACGGTACATATTGAAGTAGGTCAGAGCTATGTGAGGATAGTCGTATATCCGCCATATATGGAGTTTTCCACGGGTATCTTCATGCTCGCTATCGCGGTTTTGCTTCCAGTCGGGTATGCCGTAGATGCCGTATGGATAAGCTTCTTCCTCGGTACATTGTAGGCCACCCCATACGAATTTTTCGACATATAGGTCTAAGGCTGCTACTTCTTCTTTTACCGGGTATTCTGCCAGTTTTAAAGATAGGAAGGCAGGTTTTGATAGGCCTGGGTCATCGCATGTTACTTCATAGATGCGCCAGCCTCCTATATCGTCGTAGTTGTCTGGGCCTAGTAGTGTACCTGTTCGGTTGTTATGCTCTGCCAGTAAGCCATGGTACCATTTTGAGGGGTCTGTGTGCTGTTTTGAAGCTATGAAGGCTCCTCGCTTGTTGATTATGGTTTTAAGGTCTTGGGTTACGAAGAATACTATATTCATCCAACGGCGACCTTGGTCGTAGCGGATTGTTAGGGTGTTTTCGCCTAGATTCTCTAGTTTAAATTCAATTAGATCGCCATTGCGGCTGATGATTGGCCAATCCATTTCCATGTCGTCCCAGATGCTTGTTACTTTCATCGTAATTAGGTTTCCGGCCGGAACTGTTAGGCCTGGTGCTACATCTATGTCTATAAGTCCGCTTTCTATTATACGTTTGCGGGCTTGGTCATTATCTGTTGCCCACATATATTTGAAGGTGTGTACTAGCTTTTCTCCCGGTTGTAGTATATGGGAGGAACCTGGAGTTGGCATTTTGCTTTCTCCTACTTTTTTCACTGCTTCTGAGGATAGAGCATAGGCCCTGTATGCCCCTGGAGATTTTGCATCCGAGTCCATTTCGAAATACTCAAGGGATGTCCCGTTTTGGGGCAGCACCATCAAAAATGGCCCCTGCCCGTCGCATCTTATGAACATTAGATGCGAGCCATGGCCGGATATGAAATGATGGCCGATTACTTTATCTCCGATAGATTTACCAAAGGCGAAGTCAGTATTGGCGTAAAATCGGTAGCTTACGTTAGTCAATGTTACAGCCTCGTTTACGATATTGGTCATCTGGATAGTCTGAATCATTGATTCACCATCAAAGCAAAGTCCCATTTCTATCTTAATAGGCTCGCCTTCAATAAAGGCCTGGTAGCATCCTCCAAGGCCTTTTACTTCTGGGGGAGAGGATTTCCACTCACTATCTGAGCCAATTTTGCCCGTTTCTTCTCCTTTAACCCAGAGGACATCCACCGCCCCAAAAGGATGCCCGGAAAGCACATACTGTGTCTCCCTCAATCCAGCCTGAGCCGGCCCCGGCTGAATATTCAGTAACGCCCCACCACTTACCTGGGCACTTACATACCGGCTAGAAAAATAATATTTATCCACGCATTTCCTCCCTAAAAAAATAGCCCCATGAAGTCATACGACGACACGGGGCTTGTTTAATCCTAAATTAACCCTTTACTGCACCAAGGGTAATACCACCAACAAAGTATTTTTGGAAAAACGGATAAACAAAGAGTATAGGCAAGGTTACTATCATAGTAGTAGCTGCTCGCACTGAAGCCGTTGTTAGATTACGCATGGCCTCTTGCTGCTGCTGATCCAGAAGAAGCTGAGACGCCGCCTCTCTTTCCAACAGTATCCTCCTAAGATGCACCTGTAATGTATCCCATTGACCGCTTGGGTTAAATACTATTACATCAAACCAAGAGTTCCAGTGACCAACCGCAGTCATAATACTAACTACCGCCAATACAGGTAAACATAGAGGCGCAATAATCTGGAAGAAAATCCTAAACTCACCAGCACCGTCAATCCGGGCAGACTCTGTTAATGAATCCGGTAGTCCATAAATATAAGAGGCTATAAGCAACATATTAAATGCCCCAAATAAACTTGGCAGCCAGTACATTGCAAAGGTATTGAGCAAGCCGAGGTTAATAATGAGCATATAAAAAGGTATAAGCCCCCCAGCAAAATACATAGAGGCAATAAACATAACCCTAACAAGCCGCCTACCCGAGAAGTTCTTGACCGTGGTTACATAGGCTAGAAGCCCAGATGCAACTACATGGGTAGCTGTACCCACTACCACACGAGCCACAGAAATTACCGCTCCACGCATCAAGTTACTGCTGCTAAACACAAAGCGATAATTCTCCAATGTAAACACTCTTGGCCAAAAATACAACCCGCCCCGCTGGGTATCAAGTCCCTGATTAATTGAGATTATAAACTGATTCCAGAAGGGGTAAATCATCAAAAACATAAACACAACCATGAATACAATGTTAAACACATCAAATGTCTTACCGGCAACGCCACTGCGAAGGTATGGCGCTAAACCGTTTTTCTTCCTGATTTTTAGCTTTTTTTCAGCTCCATCAGGTATAGATTTTGGCATAGTAGCGCCTCCTTACATAATAGAAATATCGGTAACTTTCTTAGAAATCATATTGGTTGTGATTACCAATGTAAAGCCGATAATAGACCTGAGTAACCCTGCGGCGGCAGCGAATGAGAAGCGACCTAGCTGTACGCCGTAACGGAATACAAATGTATCCACAACCTCATGGACTTCCCTAGTTAAAGGTGTACCCAAAAGAAGCTGATACTCAAATCCCGTGTTAAGAATATTTCCGATACCCAAAATAAACAGCAAAATAATCGTGGGCAAAATGGCGGGCAAAGTGATATGCCATACCCTACCAAAGCGCCCTAGACCATCTACAGCTCCTGCTTGGTGTAGCTCTTGATCTACACCGGCAATGGCACCAAGATAAATTATTGCAGACCATCCTACGCCCTTCCAGACATTGGCTGTTATCATTATTGGCCAGAATAACTCACGGGAGTTTAGGAATGGGATAGCGTTTTCTATCCACCCCCATCTCAACAACACTTCATTAATAAGCCCGGTGCCTCCGAGTAGAGTTGTCATAATACTGGCAACTACTACCCAAGATACAAAGTGAGGCATGTAAGATATTGTTTGCACAATACGCTTAAATGGCTTATTAAACAGCTCGTTGAGAAGCAGCGCAAAAATAATAGGAGCCGCAAACCCGATGGTCATATTAAGCCCACTTATTACCAATGTGTTTCTTACAATACGCCCAAAGTCTGGGAGATTAATAAATTGTATAAAAAATCTTAACCCAACAAACTCCAAGTCAGACCACGCACGCCCAGGGATAAAGTTGTAGAAGGCCATGACAATCCCGAACATAGGAATAAAGGCAAAGATAAACAGCCAAATAAGAGCGGCACCTGCTACTAACCAAAGAACTTTTTCCCGCTTAAAGCGTTTCCAAGCCCTTGAAGGCAAAGGTTCCTTTGGCTTAACGGCTACGGCTTCCATATTATTGTCCTAACAAAGCGCGGTTGGCTGCAAAGGATTCTTGATAGAACAATTCCAATTCAGCAATGCCTAAAGCCTCTGCTTCGGCGGCGGCTTGGTCAAAATGCCTCATAGCCTCTTCTTCTGTGGAAGCAGTCATGATAAGTGCCCACCAAGTTGGCTCATTATCAATGATGGTTTGGCGGGTCCATGTCACTTGTTCTTCAGGGTCAAAGGTTACAACATAAAGAGTAGCGTCAAATGATTGAGCTGTGTAGTTACCCCAAGCGATATTGATACCTTCATCTGCGAAGGAGCCATCATCTGGGTTAATTGGCCAATAGTCCCACATAGAAACACGAGTTACACGTGGATCAAGCATGTCAAAGTTAGAACGGCCATCTGTCCTTAGCCAGCCGCCCGCAGCTGAAATATTGTAAAGAAGTGCGCCATGGCGTGCGCGCATATCGTGGAAGTATAGGTTCTTTTGGGCGATATTCATAAGTTCGTCTCTGAGAATCCACTGACCGTCTATGATGTTCCAGGCATTATTTTCTGTTGGGGGACCCCATCCATTAATCATGTTGCCTAGTTCGCTTGATTGCCAATTGATGAAACGCATTATCTCAGAAACATTGTCGGCTCTATCTGTGATAACAGCGCGATGAGCTCCTATGAAGTTAGTTGTCAGCAAACGAGTTTCTTCCATAGAAATACTGGGCCACGCTACAGAAGCGTTCATAAAGCGCTGTGTATTATCCCAATCAGGATTTTCAACAGCCCATATTTCATGACCGCCTACCCATGCATGCCACCAGGTACCTAAGTTACCAAGTATACGGCCATTGGATAGATGGGCTATATAATCGTCATAAGTTGTGCTTAGATAATCTGGGTGAACCATACCATAACGCCACATACGGTTCATCAAACGAGCAACATCTCTGCCTTCCTCTGTCCTTAACCAATGAGAGAATGTTCCGTCAGCGTTGTGAAGGTATCTGTCACCGGTAAACCCATAAGCAGCAAGCATCGGTGTCAACAGACCTAATCCCTGGTTGGTAGCGTCAGCGCCAAGGGTACTTACTGCAAATGTACGCTCGCCAAATTCGTTGGTTGGGTTAGCTTCCAGTACTGCCAGTAGCGCGTAGAAGTATTCTTCTGGGGTGGTGAACATAGGAAGGTCTAGTTCTCTCCATAAATCGTAGCGGATACCAAAGTCCCAGCCGGCTACGTTGGGGTTATCGCCCCAGTTTACAGGTAGTTTATAAAGACCACCGTTTTCATGCCTGAGTAAGTCAAGATACTCTCCAACCCTGCGGGTAATGTTATAACCAAAGTCTTCCATGAAAGGCTCAAGATTTACAGCTCTATCCTGTGATTGGAAAATGTTTGCCATTGCGTCGGGTACGTTGGTTATAACCGCTGGATAGTCACCGGCTGCTAACATCATGTTTAATCTTTCGGTTACATCAACAGTATAGGTTCTACGATTGATAACGACATTCATTTCCTCAAGAAGCCATGCAGATAAGAAAGCCCTGCCGCCTCTATCGTCTTCTAAATAGGTGGCATGGTCGCCCCACCCAGTGTAGAGATCAATTACAAGGGTTTCTTCTGGGACAATCCATCCCCACTGGTTGGGTTCGCCTGTTGGCGGGGTTGGAACATCGCCTCTGGCTACATCATTGTTTCCGCCTCTGTTACAAGCGGCAACAAACATAAGAGCCAGAGCCAACACTGCAAAAATCATTGCAAAGCGTTTCATTTTAGTTCCTCCTTTTAATGAGGGTTTTACCCTTAAACTTCCCGCCTTGCGGCGGTTAATTCCTTTTACATGTACTACTTACTTCTTTAATTTGAAGTAAGCATGATAATGACAATCATGAGCCAAGAAAAGTGGAATCAAGCGGTGTCCGCTAAAGGCAAATTCCAAATCTCCTTTTTTTTCTATTCCCTTTACGCTTTCATCAAGATCAAGAGTTATAAACTCTTGGCCTTCACTTTCTATTACCAGCGCCAGCGGCCCGTAATAGAGGCAAGCAACTTTGGTATCATCCTTGGTACGCTCTAGTCTATAGCTAAATGGCAGAACTATTTCCAGCTTGTCGCCGCAGCTAAAAGGTCCAGGTACAACTGCGTATCCGTCTTTGATTTCATATGAAACATCGGCACCATTGAGCTTTAAGGAAGCATCTTTTTCTAGCCAGAATGGGATGCGGAATCGTAGTTCAATATCGGCATTGCCATCTATTTCAAACAGGGCGCTTTGTGTTTTCATAAAGTCCCTTGCTTGGGTCAGTTTTATACCTTTTTCCTTCCAATCAAGTGCAGAGGGCATGTACAGGTTAACATAAAGGATGTTTTCCTGTTTAAAGTAAATACTGTCTTGATACTTTACATGGCTTTCTAGACCAGTACCGTGACAACACGAGTTGGCATTGGTATCGTATCCTTTTTTGGCACCTGGATATAGTGGCATAAAGTAGGTAGAACCCCCTGTTGGGCCTGAAGGGTCGCCGTTACCTGCTATATGATTAAACAGAGTACGCTCATAATAGTCCATATACTCAGATTTAGCATTGTACTGGAACAATTGAGAGCTTAACTTAAGCATATTATAGCTGACACAACTTTCGGCGGTTTTATCTGTGAGATAGGAGGCTATATGATCTGGCTCCTTAAACATTTCCCCTTCCCCTATTCCGCCTAGATTATAGATATGGGACTGGGTTACAAAATGCCAGAAGTTATGAGAGATTTCATAGCTTGAGCCTTCCCCTGTTTGACGAAAGATTTCAAAGGCTCCTATTATTTGAGGTACATGCTGATTGCCATGCATATCGCATAGTGCGTTGATATTTTGTGATAGGGGCAGGAATAGCTTTTCGTTATCGAAGAGGCGCGCGGCGGCTAGAAAATCTGGGTTTGGGCTAAATTTATATAGCCTTGCCATTGCTTCGTTCATTCCACCGTATTCTCCTGCTATATACATAGCCCACATCTTATTTAACTGCTCTTTAGGAAGTCTGGATAGGCGTGCATACACCCAGATTCCTAGACGTTCTGCTATTTTCAGTGCTTTTTTTGATTGGCCGAACTCGTAGCAGTCCAGTAGACCTGCGAAAATCTTATGCAAAGTATAGTATGGCGCCCATATTTTTGGATACACAACGTATTCTTCCAATTTATCGAACTGCTCTTCAGAATAGGCACTTAAAAAGCCCGGTGCATAATTCCCGCTGGCTTCAAAGGCATCTTGACATTCTGCAAGAGATTCTACCATGTAATCTACTTTTTTCTTAAAGGCATTTCCATTTTCTACGCTGCCGCCACAGGCAAGACCGATTCCGGAAAGATAATGGCCGGTGGTATGCCCTCTAAGCAAACCCTCCGGAGAATCCCAGCCTGTCATAGGCTCGGCGCCCTTTGTGGAGAGGCCGCAAGCAACACGGAAGTTATATAGCATTTGATCATCATCACAGTTTAGCAAATATTCTTCGAAACGCTTCCGATTATCGTCAAAATGGCCCGGCAGAAGCTTTACATCACCCAAACCAAATGGCCAGGCTTTTTGAGTGTATAGCGCCACTGGTACCTTTGGGGCTTCTGTTAAAACGGTGATTTCAGCAGTTGGCACGAAATCCGGCACATGTACTAATGGCTCAGCCTGGATGGAGTATACACCTATATCCAGAGCGGTAAAGTCAGGTACATCCTTCCACGTTACAGGAAGTGTCCCAAAAACGCCGCCTTCTTTAGCCACAATAACAACCCCAGGCAGGTGATAGTCCTCACCTTTACCGATACTTGCTACAACAGGATTTACACCTGTGATAACAAGGCGACTTGGCCTTTCAAGCACAGTGGCTTCAAAATCCCGGCTCATTTCCTCCCCGTCTTTTGTAGCAGTGGCGGTTAGGGTAACAGTGCGGTTACCTGACCCGGTTCTTGGGCGGGTTACCTTGCCTTCCGGGGTGATAATATAAATAAAACTGGATTTCCATGTAAATTCGGATCCATTTTTCCCTTGGGATGGTAAGGTCAAATCAGCCTCAACAGTAAATAAGTTACCAAGATAAATATCATCTAAATCTTTGCGAATCATATCGATATTCGTCAAATCTAATTCCTCCAACTCGGAACTGTATAGCAATTTCGTTTGAAATTGAGCTTCAGACTACGCAGTTCTTATTATTTTTAAAAAGCTTGTGGGTTTTCACACATGTATCCTAGGGTGTGGGGAGAAGCCACACTGTCTACCCTTTTATTCCTGTAAGCGTAACACCCTCAATGAAATACCGCTGGAAAATAAAGAACACCAATATCATAGGCAAAGTAACAATGGCAGAGGCTGCCATAAGGAAATCCCATCTGCCTCCAAAAGGTCCTCTAAAGCTGGCAAGTGCCAAGCTTAGTGTAAAGAGATTTCTGTCTCTGAGGTAAATCAGCGGTGTAAGAAGGTCGTTCCAAGTACCCATAAATGTAAAAATCGCTAAAACCGCAAGTACCGGTTTCAAAAGAGGCATGAGAATAACCCAAAATATCTTCCAATGACTGGCACCGTCTATAAGTGCCGCTTCATCAAGTTCCTTTGGAATAGTCATAAAGAACTGGCGAGATAGGAAAATACTAAAGGCTCCGCCCCCCATCCATGCGGGCAAAATCAGAGGCACATAGGTATTATGAAACCCTAGTGCGCTCCAGATAAGGAAAGTAGGGATAAGGGTAATAAAGCCAGGAATCATCATCGTGCTAAGAAGACAGTAAAATACAATCTTCTTCCCGCGCCATTGCAATCTGGAAAATGAATACCCTGCCATAGATGCAGTTATAACTACCCCTATTACGTTCATGACAACTAGAAAAATAGTATTGCGAAAGAAAATTGCAAAAGGCTGGCTTCGTAGCGCATATGGTATGTTCTCCCAGACAATAGGGTTAGGGAAAATCTGTACGGGATATCGAAATAGCTGGGCATGATCCATAAGCGCACTTCTTACCATCCAAAAAAACGGTATAAAGAAGGTAAATGACAAAATAGCGACTAGAGTATAGCATATCACCAGCTTTACCCGCCTTCCAATTGTTCGGCTCATAATCATCTGTCATCCCCTCCTTCGTAGTACACCCAATGCTTACTTGTGGCAAAAATAATAGCTGTAAAAGCAAGAACTACAATAAACATAATCCAACTAAGCGCGGCCGCGTAACCCATATTATTATTTACAAAAGCCGTGCGGTATAGGTGGAAGCCGTAGAATAAGCTGGCGTTATTGGGGCCACCTTCTGTAATCAGAAGAGCCGGCATAAATACCTGCAAAGTTCCTATGATACCCATGATAACCGTGAAGAAAATGGTAGGAGTCATCATTGGGAGAGTAGCGTATCGGAATTTTGAAAAAATGCTGCCCCCATCCACCTCAATAGCATCGTACAAACTACGAGGAACTCCTTGTAAGCCAGCAAGGAATATTACCATATTACCGCCAATCCCCCATATACCCATAAAGGCAAGGGAGGGAAGTACTAGATTCTGATCAAAAAGCCAATTTTGCCCAGGTATGCCTATAGTTTCTAGCAAATGATTCAAAAGCCCTCTGGGGTTAAATATCCATCTCCATAAAAATGCGCTGGCAACACCAGGCACAATGGAAGGTACATAGGCAATGGTACGGAAATATTTTACACCCTTTAACCCTTCTGTGTTTAAGAGCAGCGCAACAAAAAAAGCAGTGGATATAGTCAAAGGTACAGATATGGCCACAAATGTAAATGTTACCCGAATAGATATCCAAATAAGGGGGTCTGCTGTAAATGCCCGCCTGTAATGCTCTAAGCCAATAAAGTTGCCTCCAAAGCCTAGAGTAGAATCCGTCATACTAAGGAAGATACTGGTTATCATTGGGCCAATAGTAAAAGCCAGAAATCCAAATATAGCAGGGCCGGCGAATAACCAGCCGTAAATTTCGTTGCGTCTAAAGTGCTTTCTTGAGCGCGAGACTTTGGCACCCATAAATAGCAAACCACCCTTCATAGTTTCTAAAAAACCCCGGCAAAGAAACTATTATCTTTACCGGGGCAATTGCTATGTCTAAGATAAATGTTTATCTGCGTGGTAGTAAGTTTGCTGAATTATAGATGCCGTGGAAAGCTTCATTTTCAGTGATCGTCTGTTGTAGTTCTCTCATAACTTCAGCTACTTCGTCACGGGTCATTTCTGTACCCATTATATTTTGGAAGGCTGGGGTAACAAACTGTGTAATTTCGCCAACTCTTCTTACATAAGAAGAAGAAAGAGGAACAACTTGTGATGGCCTTAGTGCCATATCAAGAAAAGCACCTCGGAATGATGGAGGATGAGCGTCATTGTCAGTCCATACTGCAAGTGATGCAGGGTCTGTATACCAAGGATCATGTACGATTGGCTGCCATAAGCCGCCGGCGTAAAGCTCTGTAGCTCCGTTTTCTACGTCCATTTTAAATTCCCAGAATTCCCATGCAAGCTCTGGATGGTCTGTACCCGCGAAGATGGAGGTAACGCCTGGAGGGCTCATAGTAAAAGGCCCATGGCCAAGGTCAGGCATAACAGCACAGCCAAGTTCGAAGTCAAGAGTCGCAAGCCACATCATTGCCCATCTGCCGTCAATAGTCATAGCGAAGGCGCCATTCATCAAAGCATTTTCTGGGAAACCTTCTACTTCGGCAGGCGATGGTGTAACACGATAATAATGGACTAATCTGTTGAGTCTATACAAAGTATCTATCCATTCGGGGCTATCAAAATCGGTATCCGTGCCGGCAGCGTTTACAAGGCGTGCGCCATTGGAATAAGCAAATAACGAGAAGTTGTTAAGACCAGCAGGGCCTGGATGGAATCCAAATGTAGCAATTTGATTAGGATTAAAATCTGGACTTAGGGCGTTGTTGCCTGCTCTGTCAACGGTAACGCGCTGTGCTAAGTTTACAAATTCATCCCAGCTAAGAGCATCACTGAAATTGTGGGGAGGACGCTCAACGCCATAACGGTTGAAGATATCCGCATTGTAGAATACACCAAGGTTAACTTGAGCTGTTGATAACCCATAAATTCTGCCATCATATCTCCAGACAGCATCGTGAACAACGGTACTAAGGAAACCGGGGTCCATTAGGTCATCAACTGCGTGAAAATGGCCTTCAGAAGCCATTGTGTAGAAGTTACCCGCACTGGTGTATGCTATGTCTGGCGGGTCACCGGCGGCGAGCCTTGTGTTCATTACAGCAACGAAGTCTGCTGGTACATGTCCGGAAACTACATATACTCTGCCTTCGTTTTGTGCGTTGAAATCGTCGATTACAGCGTTCATCGCGTTCATTTCATCCAATCCGCCCCAGAACATCATTTCTATTGTGGCAGCACCTTCTGCTGCACCGGCGGCTGGATCTCGTCCGCAAGCTGCAAGGCCTATGGCCAGTGCGGCAATTGCGAGTAACAATACTAAAACCTTACGCATTGTAATGCCTCCTTATATATAACACATAACAGCTACGCGATTTTTCGCACTGCTGTTTACTTATGTTTACTCATGTATCCACACTCGCATACCGCCGCTTTCACGGTTACCCCAGGAGTAATATGGCACAGCGCGAAGAATGGCAGGTTTGCTTTGTGGCGGCGTGTCGCTATATAGGTCGGAAGAGGATTCTATTCGAAGGCCTTCAGCTTCAATTAGCACCACATCACCTAGGCCTTTCAGATTCGTTTTTTTGGGTAAAAGCTTGGCATCTCGTGGCAGATGTAAAGCCGCTAGGTTTGGCCCATTGTCTACTTCCTCTAGGCAATATACTATGGGGCCTCTTTGAAGAGCTACGGTTCCTATATCTGCACGTACTGCTGTATTGGCGTACATACGCTTTGGCTCCATGGGTAGATTGAGCTCGACTATGTCACCTGTTTCCCATTCCCTTGTAATATAGGCGTAGCCGTCTTTTACCTCGGCTTTCACTGGCTGACCGTTTAGGGATAGAGTCCAGTCCTTACACCAACCAGGTATTCTTATTGCGAAGGTATAACTTGGGTTGTTTTTCTGGGTAAAGGCTATCTTTACCTTGCCATCCCATGGGTAGTTGGTTTCTACATTTATATCGGCCAGATTTAGCTCTGCCAGCCCTCCAACATATAGGTGGCAATATACAGTATCATCGCTTTGGGCCCAGGCATATTGCCCTAGAGAAGTAATAAGCCTTGCAAGGTTTGGTGGGCAACAGGCACAACCATACCACTCTGGTCTTTTGGGTAATACATGTTTATGCCCAAAAAGCTTTCCAGATACCCCAGGGACTACTTCCAGCGGATTTACATAGAAGAAGCGTCGTCCATCTTGTTGCATACCACTAAGTGCGCCGTTATATAGCATCTTTTCCATTATGTCGGCATACTCGCCTTTTGGCTCTATTTCCAGCATATATCTGGCAAAAAACACCATTGCTACTGATGCGCAAGTCTCCGCGTAAACTGTGTCATTGGGCAGGTCGTAGTCTATGGAGAAGGCTTCTCCGGCTACGGTTGAGCCGATGCCTCCGGTGATGTACATACGTTTATTTACAATATTACCCCAAAGAGTACGGCAGGCTTTTAGCCACTCCTCATCCTTTGTTTCTGCGGCTAGAGCCGCCATTGCGGCGTACATATAAACCGCCCTTACGCTATGGCCTACGGCTTCGGTTTGCTCTTTGGCGGGGAGGTGATTTTGGGCATATTCCCGGTTTTCGGGCTTCATGCCAAAGTGATGCCAGTCCAGTTTTGCTGCTTCTTCTGCGAAGAAATTTGGCTCCCGGCCTCTTTCGTCTAAGAAGTATTGAGCGGTTTCTAGGTAGGATTTTTCTCCTGTAATGTAATACAGACGCATTAGTGCAAGCTCAATTTCTTGGTGACCTGGTATGCCGCGAAGTTTTCCGGTTTCAGGAGGGCCGAAACGGCTGCAAATTAGGTCTGCGTTGCGGCGCATTATTTTAAGCAGTTCATCCTTACCGGTGGCTTCATAGTACGCTACAGCGGCTTCTATCATATGCCCAGAGCAGTATAGCTCATGACATTCTTGCAGGTTAAGCCATTTATGTTCTGGTTGTTTTACGGTAAAGAAGGTGTTTAGATAGCCGTCTTCCTCTTGGGCGCGGCCTATTAACGCGATTATTTCATCGGCTCTTTTTTCTAAGTCTGGGTTAGACTTTACAGTTAGTGCGTAGGCTACAGCTTCCAACCATTTTGCTACATCGCTGTCTTGGAATACCATACCATGGAACTCGCCTTCAGCTTCACCGGCGGCAATGCGGAAATTCTGCACTGCATGGCTTTTAACCTCTATGTCGGCCTTGTCTTCCAAGATATCTGCCTGGTACGGAAGCATAAAATCCATAACCAAATCTTGAATGGGCGACCAGAAGCTGTCTTTGATTTTTACATCTTTTACTGTTACAGCCTTTTGACTCATAAAACCCTCCTTGATACAATTCTATAGTATAATGGATATAGGAGAATGAAAAAACGCACTAGAAGCATTGCGATTTTTGTTCGTAATAATGTAATCTTTTTGCCTTCGGCAAAAACCATGAACAAAAACTTATTAAAAGCGTTGCGATTTTTGTTCATTGATTAGGCAGTTATGACAAAATTTCCGTGCAATTTTCACAAGTATACATTTGCTGTAACGCATTTGTAATTGTTAATATCATAGGAAAGGTGGAAAAATCACAGATGTTACATCTACTTTCACCATGCACCTCTCCCTTGCGGCTCATCAGCGCCGGGAAATTGATAAATAGCCAAGGATTTATCCATGAAAGGCGAAATCTTGATACTTTTGTACTAATAGTTGGGGATTTAGGCACCCTTTATATCAAGCAGGGAGTCAACGAATTTGAAATAAGCACTAACCAGTATGTACTACTGTTTCCTGGGTTTGACCATATGGGGTACAAGCCTTCTGGGGAATACTTGTCATATTACTGGTGTCATTTTAATATTCATCAGGATAATTATCGTATTGTCGGTAAGGATGATTTAAATCAGCAGCTATATTTTTCCAGGAACAATAAAATGATTTCCAATAACCATTACATCGTCCCAGAAACCGGAGAACTTCAAAACAGAGAACGCCAGGTGCTTATCTACAGGCAATTACTGGATGCATACCAGCGTAATTCCTATTCCGAATACTTGGGGCACTATGCCCTTAGCCTGCTTGCGATGGAGATAACCGCCGATTTTGTAAGTGGTTATGATACCGGCCTTGCCTCCTCTACTTATAAACATATAACGGAAATTATGGAGTGGATTCGGGTTAATTCTACACAAAATCTAAGCGTTACTAAGGTAGCGGAGGCTTTTAACTACAATCCTAATTATCTTTCCAATGCCTTCAAAAAGCATACGGGAGTCTCTCTTTTGGATTATATTATCCGCACAAAAATCGACCTTGCGAAGAGCCTACTGCTTTCGTCACGTGATTCTGTTAAGAAAATCGCAAACCATATAGGCTTCGAAGATGAAAAATACTTTATGAAAGTATTTAAAAAGCTGGAGGAAGTAACCCCCAGCCAGTATAGAAACGCGTTTTATCGAAAACATATGAATGACAGGTAGGCACTAATCCTATGTCGAAAACCGTGACGACGAGTGTAAAAATGCAGGCTTTAATGCATTTTCACGCAACAGAGGAACGGATTTGAGACTTAGATTCGTGCATAAGTGCTGTAAAAACTCCACCTTTTATGCGTTTAAAACGGTTGATGCATACAATAATGATATTTATTCTTAAAAAAATACATAAGGGGATGTTGCTATGCAAAACTTTAGGGTTCTGGATAAGGATATTGCAGAATTGGGGCAAAAGCTTAACGGCTTTATCCCAACTAAGGAGAATAGACAGATCGCCCAAGGAGAAATCGATGCCCTCGCCCGCCGAGTTAAAGCACTGGATTGTAATAATCCTGTGCTTGACGTGCTGGCCGGGCATTTTTTGGATTTCTTGGAATCTAAGCAGCAAGCACTTAGTAATTACTATGAAAATCCCGGTGTCGCACTGCAGTATCTTGGTTGGCGGCTTTACAGCCTTTGCCACACAGATTATCGCCCCCATGAGCAGCGCATACCGGAAATTGAGGCTAAGATAAAGTCACTGCCCCAGCTATGGAACGATGCCATACTGCCCATTTTGCCTGAGAAAGCCCAAAGCGTAATCACCGGCTTAAAACAGGCTATAAACACTGCCAAATACACGAAGCACGACCTAGATGAATACCGTCAAAGCCTAGAATCCTATTTGGCTTGTGCAAGCAATTTCGCAGACGAACAAAAATCCACCACTCGCGGCGATGATGAAGTAATCCCAGTAACCCCAGACGAATATAGAGCCGCCTTAAAAAATAATATCGGGGTAGACCTAGACCAGCTATTAAGTTGGTATGAATATGAAAACGCAAAAACCCGAGCAGAGTCCTTAGAGCTTGCCAATAAGATTAAAGGCCCTATTCGCTCCACCGCAGAGGTAAGTGACCTTCTGTTTAAATATGCCGGGCCATGTGATTCTGCGGAGGAAATGTTTAGCCGAGCAAACGAATATCTAAAACGCGCCCGCGCCGCCGCCCATCAATATATCTGGCTGCCCCATGACGAACAGTGCGAGTGTATCCCAATCCCTCCTCAACTAAAAGACTCATACCCATGGGGAGGCTACAACAGCGATTATCCATCCCGCTATCCTCTTTACAACACAATGTTCCTGAATAATTTTAACTACACTGCCATAACCGATGGCTGGATTAAAATCAATGCCCTACATGAAGCGTATCCAGGGCATCACGCCCAATTTATCCGCGCAGCTATTGACCCCATTCCCGAAACTATGAAACGGGGAGCCAAGTCCATCCCTCTATCCGAAGGTACATGTATACGTACAGAGCGGGTATTTGAGTTTGTATTCGCCGAAGACCCGTATTATCCACTAATGGTAGCCCATCGCCGCCATCACACTTCCACTCGTATAAAAATAGACTTGATGCTACATTATTTTGGCAAAACAATCGGCGAAGCTTGCGACCTATACCAACAGGAAATGGGCTTTGATAGAAAAACCGCCCGCGCCCAAGTCCAAGCCCATGAAAATGGAATGGGATACTTCACCAGCTATTACTACGGAATGAAGAAAATTTACGACTGGGAAAAGGAATACTACTGGGATAAACGAGACTATACAGATCTGTTGTTCTCAGTAGGCCGGGTAAGCCTGGAAACCTTTGAGAAAATTCTAAAATTAACCTCAAAAGAACGCCACAGCCTAACCCATGACTTTGCTAGCCTAATCCAGTTCAGATGAGGGTGCAAATAGCCAATATCCAGCGCTATGCCATCCACGACGGCGGGGGTATAAGAACCACAATCTTTTTCCAAGGATGTCCGTTATCCTGCAATTGGTGTCATAACCCAGAGACTATGGGGGCTATTTTTTCCGATAAAGGCTTAACCTACTCCCCACAAGAACTAGCCAAGAGGGTTTTACGGGATCAGGTGTTCTTTGGGGATAATGGAGGGGTTACCATATCCGGTGGCGAGCCTTTGGCTCAAGATATGGGCTTTATAGTCAAGTTTTTGCAGTTGCTCAAAGAAAAAGGCATCCACATAGCCTGCGACACGTGCGGGGATGTACCTTGGGAAAACGTTGAGGCGGTACTGCCCTATGTAGACATTTTTTTATACGACTTAAAAATCGCTACCCCTGAACTTCATAAGAAGCATACGGGCCAAGATAACACACGCATTATCTCTAACTTGAAAAAGCTGTCTAATGTATGGCTAAGAATACCCGTTATAGGCGGGGTCAATGATGGGGAGGAAATGAATAACATAATCGCCTTAGCAAAATCCGCCGCCCCCACAAGCAAAGTCTCCCTACTCCCGTATCACAACATGGCAGAGGGCAAATGGGAAAAGCTAGGAAAGAAAATGTCTACGTTCTATACCCCAGCAAATATGGAAGAAATAAAAAATAAATGGATTAAAGCAGGATTTAACGCCGAAATCGGAGGATGATAATATGACCCAAAGAGTAGCCCGTCTACGCAACCAATCCGAAACCACCCCACCTCGCCTAAGCCTAGAAAGAGCAAAACTGGTAACAGATACCTATGAAAAATACGAAGGTCAAGTATCCATACCGGAACTACGCGCCTATGCCCTTCTTAACATCATGGAAAATAAAAAACTATGTATAAACCCTGGCGAGCTAATAGTAGGAGAAAAAGGCGATGCTCCCCAAACCGCCCCCACATTCCCAGAGCTAATATGCCACAGCACCGAGGATATGAAGGTAATGGATGCTAGGGAGCTGATTTCCTTTAAAGTAACCCCAGAAGACTTTAAAATCCAAGAAGAGCGGATACAGCCCTTCTGGGAAAAACGCTGCATGAGAAGAAAAATCATGGAAGCGGTAAGCCCCGAATGGAAAGATTGCTATTCTGCCGGAATCTTTACCGAGTTTATGGAGCAGCGAGGCCCAGGCCATACCGTGGGGTCAGATATTTTTTATAAGAATGGATTTATTGATTTTAAGAATAAAATTGCAAAAACTCTGGCAGAACTAGACTACGAGGCTGACATGGAAGCTCAAAAAAGAGCAGAGCAGCTTCGCGCGATGGATATAGCCTGTGACGCAATAATCACCCTGGGCAAGCGCTATGCTGACCTGGCAGAATCCATGGCACAATCGGAGTCAGATACGAAAAGAGCCGCGGAGCTTCGCCAGATTGCAGATAACTGCCGTGTAGTCCCGGCCCACAAGCCCCAAACCTACTGGCAAGCCATACAAATGTACTGGTTTGTACATCTATGCGTAACCACAGAGCTAAACCCCTGGGATGCCTACAGCCCAGGCCGCTTAGACCAGCATCTGATGCCTTTTTATAAAGAAGAAGATCATGACTTCGCCTTAGAATTACTTCAATGCCTATGGGTAAAATTTAATAATCAACCCGCCCCGCCTAAGGTCGGAATAACCCTAAAGGAATCCAGCACCTATACGGATTTCGCCAATATCAATACCGGAGGAATAAAACCGGACGGTTCTGATGGGGTAAATCCGGTGAGCATGTTAATTCTTGAATGTATGGACAGCATGAGACTGCTACAACCCAGCTCCAATGTACAAATTTCAAAGAAAACCCCACGCTATTTCTTAAGGCGTGCCCTTGAAGTATCCCGAAAAGGATGGGGGCAACCCGCCTTTTATAATACCGACGCAATTGTACAAGAGCTGATAAACGCAGGTAAAACTATAGATGACGCAAGGAAAGGCGGAGCCAGTGGCTGTGTAGAAACTGGAGCCTTTGGCAATGAGGCATATATCCTTACAGGGTATTTTAATCTGCCAAAAATCCTGGAGCTAACCCTCAATAATGGATTCGACAAGGTTTCATGTAAGCAGCTGGGATTAACGCTGGGAAACAATTTTTCCACATATGAAGAGCTAATGACCGCGTTTAAACAGCAAATTAACCATTTTGCTAGGATCAAGATTTCCGGCTCTAATATTATAGAATCACTATACGCCCGGTATATGCCAGTGCCATTTCTTTCTGTCATTACCAATGACTGTATAGCAACCGGCCAGGATTACAATGCCGGGGGTGCTAGGTACAACACCAGCTATGTCCAAGGTGTGGGCATAGGCACCGTTACAGATTCACTTGCGGCAATAAAGCAGCATGTCTACGACGAGAAAACTTTTTCATTGGATGACCTAGCCGCCGCACTGGATGCAGACTTCGAAGGCAATGCACATATACATGAAAAATTATTATCCGCTCCCAAATACGGCAATGACGATGATTATGCCGATGCCATAATGCACGAGGTATTTATGGCCTACTATGACTGTGTTTCAGGTAAGCCCAATACAAGAGGCGGCCAATACCGTATAAATATGCTGCCCACCACCTGTCATGTATATTTTGGAGAGGTATGCACAGCTAGCGCTAACGGAAGAAAGGCCCATAAACCCCTATCCGAAGGCATTTCCCCGACACAGGGCGCTGATATTAACGGCCCAACCGCCGCACTGCTATCCGCGGCCAAAATGGATCACCTCCGCACCGGAGGCACCTTGCTTAATATAAAATTTACGCCGTCTACAGTGGCCGGAGAAAAAGGCCTGGACGCAATGGCAGACCTGGTAAAAGCCTACTTCACAATGGATGGACATCATATTCAGTTTAATGTGGTAGATAGGGCAACCCTAATCGCCGCCCAGCAAAACCCAGAAGAATATAAAGACCTAATAGTTCGGGTAGCCGGATACTCAGACCATTTCCGCAATCTAAGCAAGGCATTACAAGATGAAATTATAGAACGTACAGAACAAAATATATAATGAAATCTTTTTGCCTTCGGCAAAAAACATTCGCAAAAACGCGTAGAGGCACCGCGATTTTTGCTCATTGATTAAGAGGTGACAAATGGACAAATCATTTTACACAAGCAACAGGCAAGCCCTACAAGCAAGACTGGAAAACGACGCAATCGCTATAGTATGCAGCGGTTCCGCCCCAAGAAGAACCAACGACGAATACTATCACTACTTCGCTGACAGAAATTTTCTATATCTAACCGGAGTTGACCAATGCGACGCAATTTATTTTAGCACCCCTACCGATGAAGCCCTATACGTCCCCCCAGAAGATGCCATGTGGGAGCGCTGGAATGGCGAACGGGTTAAGGCAGATGCCGCATCAGAAATCTCCGGCATTACCAATGTAAGGCCTTCTGGGGAGTTTGACCGCAGGCTGGATTATACCCTTGGCTTAGGCAAATACAGCACCGTATACATCCCACTATTCAAATATACCCGGGAAGAACCGGACGGAAAAGAATACCAACTGGCAAAATACATCCGCGACCGCTTCCCACATATCATTATCAAGGATCTAATGCCCCATATGAAAGCCCTGCGCCTAATAAAAAAACCCTGCGAAATAGAAGCAATACGTAAGGCTACCGAATTTACCCGTGAGGGCATACTGGCGATGATGCGAGCCGCAAAGCCCGGTATTACAGAATTGGAGCTTAGGGCAGAATTCTTATATGCAATTATGAAAGCCGGAGCCTCCGGCCCAGCCGCCCCGCCAATTATATCTGCCGGAAAGAACAACTTCTGCATACACTACCACGACCATAAAGGCGTAGCCCATGACGGTGATTTTATTCTCAACGATGTAGGCACACCTTATAACAATATAGTCACCGATGTATCCCGCGGATGGCCTGTAAATGGCCGCTTTAACGAGCGCCAGCGCTTGCTGTACCAATGTGCATACGATACGTCTGAGTATATGTTCCGGATAATAAAACCGGGGATGCCCATGAAAGACGTAGATGGCATAATCAAAAAGTATAACTACGAACGCCTCAAAGAAATAGGACTGTGTAAATCATGGGACGACATAGGCACATATATGTGGCATGGCGGAGCGCATCATGTGGGTTTTGATGTGCATGATGTAGTGGAAGTAACTCCAGATACCCCGCTGGCACCAGGGATGATTTTCTGCGTAGATATAGGAATTTATGTAGAGGAATGGGGAATAGGCTTCCGCCTTGAAGACAACTGCCTAGTAACTAAAACAGGCTGCGAAAACCTTTCCGCGTCCATTCCACGAAGCATTGAAGAAATAGAAGCTGTAATGAATTAATTTAAAGCGGGCGGATTTCTCCGCCCGCTTTTATTGGAATAATTCGGAAATATTCTCCTCTGTAAGCAAATTCATCACTGTATCAAAATACTCGGGCATATGTGGTAGATGGCAATCCGAACACAGCTTAATTTTTATGTTCTCGTGTATAGCCCAAGTAAAAATCCCACCACATTTATCCCCAAGAGGGTACAGCGGGCAATAGCAAAACAAGCAGTTAAAATCCTTTTCAAGCTTGTCATGACAGGGGAAAAACATGCAGTCTTTATTAGTAAAAAATTTATGACTATGCTTCATATTCCACCTCGAAATATTTTATAATAAGTAAATTATAATGCCAAAAATCGGTCATGACCAGTAGGGAGCCGTGTATGAACGGAAAGACTTTAGTAATGGGCGTAATAGGTGCGGATGTACATGCAGTAGGTATAAAAATCCTATCCCACGCCTTCGGACTAGCAGGTTTTAATGTAATTAACCTAGGAGTAATGGTATCCCAAGAAGAATTTATCGAGGCAGCAATAGAAACCGCCGCCGACGCCATAGTAGTATCATCCCTCTATGGCCACGGGGAAATGGACTGCCGAGGTTTAAGAGAAAAATGCGACGAAGCAGGCCTTACAGGCATCCCTATGTACGTAGGTGGAAACCTGGTAGTAGGAAAACGCAATTTCGAAGAAGTAGAAAAAACCTTTCTGGAAATGGGTTTCACACGTGCATACCCACCAGGTACCACGCCGGAGAAAGGTATTGAAGATATATCTAAAGATTTAGGTATTACATGAGCATCCTAACGGTGGATTTCGGCTCTACCTTTACGAAGGTAACCGCCATTTCATCTGAAAAAATATTAGGCACAGCCAAAGCCTTTACAACAATTGAAACCGATATCCAAGAGGGTCTGGACGCGGCACTCACCTCGCTTAACAGTGAAATCGGCCCCAGGGAGTATACCCATAAACTAGCGGCATCAAGTGCCGGCGGCGGACTAAAAATGGTAGCGGTAGGCCTGGTTCCGGCTCTCACAGCAAAGGCCGCAAGGGAAGCCGCCTGTAGTGCCGGTGCCAAAGTGGTAAAAACATACGCATACGAATTAACCCCTGCCGACGAACAAGAAATTTATGATATAAACCCCGATCTTATACTCCTATCGGGAGGCACAGACGGGGGCAATAAAGAAATAATCCTTCACAATGCAAAGCGCCTGGCGGCCATGGACCGAGGCTTTGCGGTAATAATTGCCGGGAATAAATCCGCAGCAACAGATTGCGCCGATTTTTTGGCCAAAACCGGAAAAGTAACGGTCACATGTGAAAATGTAATGCCTGCCTTCAACCAACTAAATATTATGCCCGCAAAAAACGCCATTCGAGCCCTATTTATGGAAAAGATAATCGAAGCCAAAGGTCTCGGAGAAGCAGCAAAAATAATGTCTGCCCCAATAATCCCCACCCCCCTTGCAGTGTTTGAAGGAGCGCATATCCTTTCAGATAGCCTTGGGGCACTCATGGCAGTAGATGTAGGAGGCGCAACAACAGATGTATATTCCATGGCATCAGGCTACCCTACCCTTGCCAATGTAACCCAAAAAGGTCTGCCGGAACCTTTCGCAAAACGAAGCGTGGAAGGAGATTTAGGGATGCGCTACAGCCTGGACGCACTAGTGGACGCGGCAAATATCGATTCAGAAGAATTGGCAAGTTTCCAAGTGCGCTGCGCCGCAGACCCATCATATATCCCCATAAAAAACACTCCCGATAAATACCTAGATGAGATGCTATGCGGCAAGGCAGTAGATATAGCAACCCAGCGCCACGCAGGTTATCTTGAGCGGATATTCACCCCCTTTGGAGAAACCTACTACCAATTAGGCAAAGACCTAAGCCAAGTAAAATATGTAGTTGGCTTAGGCGGCCCAATTATCTACAGCGATAACCCGAAAGCCATACTGCAAAACACTATCCAATCAGGGGAATCCCTAAAACCCAAGACCCCCAAATTCCTCATTGACAAAAGATATATTTTCGCCGCAATGGGGCTGTTATCCCGTGTTAATAAAGAATTAGCATTAAAAATATTGCAAAACGAACTTACGGAGGTATGACAGTGTCACTTCAAAACAAAAAGCTTTCAGCAGATGAGTTCGCAAGTATCCAAAAAGAAGTTTTAACCCAATGGCCCACCGGCAAGGATGTAAACTTCGACGATGCAATTGCCTTCCACAAAGCCTATCCCGCAAAGAAGATCTTTGCCAACAAGCTTGATGCCGCGGACCGTGACGGCATAACCCTAATCCAGCCCCGTGCCGGGGTAGCCCTTCCTGATATGCTAATTGAGCTTCTGAGCTATCTTGAAAGTGAAGGTGAGGCCGACCTACTACCCACCACAATAGACAGCTACACCCGCCACAACCGCTACAACGAAGCCGATACCGGCATAGAAGAATCCAAGCGCTTAAACCGCTCTATGTTAAACGGATTCCCAGTAGTCAATTTCGGCGTGGAAATCTGCCGCAATATCAATCTGGCCCTAAAAGCCCCGGTGCAGGTACGCCATGGCACCCCAGACGCACGCCTTCTTACAGAGATATCCCTAGCAGGTGGCTTCACCTCCTATGAAGGCGGCGGAATTTCCTATAACATCCCCTACTCCAAGAACTATCCACTGGATAAAAGCATAATAGACTGGCAGTACGCAGACAGATTACTTGGCATGTACGCCGAAGCCGGAGTCACGATAAACAAAGAACCCTTCGGCCCACTAACCGGTACTTTAGTCCCCCCATGCATATCCCACGCGGTAGCGGTAATAGAAAGCCTACTGGCCGCAGAGCAAGGCGTAACAGATATAACCGTAGGTTATGGCCAATGCGGAAATCTAATACAAGATGTAGCCGCAATCAAAAGCCTACGGGCGATAACAGAAGAATACCTAGAAAAATACGGCTACGGCCATGTAAAGGTAACCACAGTGCTACATCAGTGGATGGGCGGCTTCCCACAAGATGAGTCCAAAGCCTTTGGTGTAATCTCCTGGGGCGCGGCAGTGGCTGCACTTTCCAATGCCACAAAAGTAATAGTAAAAACTCCTCATGAAGCCATGGGCATCCCCACAAAGGAAGCCAACGCGTCAGGACTTAAAGCCACAAAGCAGCTGGTACAAATGCTAAAAGACCAATCCATGTTAGACGACCCACATGTAATAACCGAAAGCGATATGATACTGCAAGAAACCCGCTGCCTGTTAGATAAAACGTATGAGCTTGGAAGCGGTGATTTTGCAATAGGCACAGTACGAGCCTTTGAAGCTGGAGTGTTGGACATTCCCTTTGCCCCAAGCCGCAATAATCTAGGAAAACTACTACCCGCCAGAGATAACACCGGAGCCGTGCGCCTACTTGATAGCGGCAACCTACCCTTTAGCGACGAAGTAAAAGACTTCCACCGTAAGCGTATGGAAGAACGGGGCAAGTATGAAAAACGCCCCGTGTCATTCCAGATGTGTGTTGACGATATTTACGCCATTGGCAAAGGCCATCTAGTAGGGCGGCCCAAATAATTACAAATTGCACCGATGATTTTGAAAAAAGCTGACACAACCTAGGAGATACCTATGAAAATCACAAATATAATTTGCGCCCCTGGGCGCACCGGCTTCTTCTTTGACGACCAGAAAGCCATAAAAACCACGGCAAAGGCCGACGGCAACGCCTATATAGGAGAGCCGGTAACCCCAGGCTTTACCAGAATACGCCAAGCAGGGGAATCTATTTCAGTATTGTTTATACTGGAAGATGGTCAAATCGCCCATGGAGATTGTGCCGCGGTACAGTATTCCGGCACCGGAGGCCGTGATCCGCTGTTTCTGGCTCAAGATTTTATCCCGGTAATAATGAAGGAAGTAGCACCCCTTTATATAGGAAAAGACATCACTACCTTCCGAGAAATGGCCCATACGGTTGATTCTGCCCCATTCCATACCGCCATTCGCTACGGAGTAACCCAGGCTTGTCTGGACGCTGTGGCTAAGAAGAATAAAAAACTAATGGCGCAAGTAGTAGCTAAGGAGTATGACCTTGAGCTTTCTGATAAATTAATCCCGATATTTTCACAATCCGGGGACGACAGATACGCAAATGTAGATAAAATGATCCTCAAAGGCTCGGATATACTGCCGCACGGGCTTGTAAACAACATTACAAAGCTAGGCCATAAAGGAGAAAATCTACTGGAATACGCCGCTTGGCTTAGCGGCCGCATACAGCAATTCGCCCCATGGGAAGGCTACAGCCCCGTACTTCACATCGATGTATACGGTGTGCTGGGCATAGCCTTAGATCATGACTTCGAAAAAATCGTGGACTTTATCGCAAAATGCGAAGCCGCTGCCGCTCCTTTTAATATAAGAATTGAAGGCCCCGTAGACATGGGAGGCCGAGAGGCTCAAGTAGAAGCCCTAGCAAAGCTAACCTCCATGATGAAAACCCGGGGTATAAACGTAGAAATAGTAGCCGATGAGTGGTGCAACACCTACGAAGATGTAAGAATTTTTACAGACAATAAAGCAGGCCATATGGCTCAAATCAAAACCCCAGACCTAGGGGGTATTAACAACACAATAGAGGCGGTACTCTACTGCAAAGAAAAAGGTATGGGAGCCTATCTAGGCGGCACCTGCAACGAAACAGACCGCTCAGCTCAAGTATGTACCCATATATCAATGGCTACAAAACCTGACCAAATGCTGGCAAAGCCAGGCATGGGCGTGGATGAAGGATATATGATTGTGTATAACGAAATGAATCGGATTCTTGCTCTAAAGGATGTGTTATAGATGCGTGAGTTTAAAATCCTATCCCCAACCGCAATACTAGGATATGGTTTCCCCATGACCTCATGGGAAGAAGGTATGAAGCGTAAACCTGATGTAATAGCGGTAGACGCAGGCTCCACCGACCCAGGGCCATACTACCTGGGAGCGGGTATCTCGTTCACAGACCGGGAAGCGGTAAAACGAGACCTTGCCATCATGATTCCCGCCGCCATAAAGGAAGGCATCCCGGTAATAATAGGCTCAGCAGGAGGAAGCGGCGCAGCCCCTCACTTACAGTGGAATCGGGAAATCATTGAAGAAATCGCCGCTGAGCAGAACTTATCCTTCTCATTTGCGATAATCCCCAGTGATATCCCCAAAGACGTGATTTCAGAAGCCTTAAAAAAAGGAGATATCACCCCCCTAAAACCAGCCCCTCAGCTAAAGCAAGAAGATATCAATGACGCATCTCACATAGTGGCCCAACTGGGTCCGGAACCTATAATCAAAGCCTTGATACAAGGCGCACAAGTAATCCTTACAGGCCGAGCCTACGATCCAGTAGTATTCGCCGCACTGGCAATCCATAAAGGCTATGACATCGGCTTAGCCACGCATCTGGGCAAAATCCTAGAGTGTGCGGCAATAGCCGCTACCCCAGGCAGCGGAAGCGACTGCATGTTTGGGTATATCGGTCAAGATTATTTCCGGGTAGAGCCATTATCGCCACAACGAAAATGCACCACTCAGTCAGTAGCCGCCCACACCCTCTACGAGAAAACCAACCCATATATACTGCCAGGCCCCGGCGGCATACTAGACCTACACAAAACCGTATTCACCCAAGAAACCGACTCCTGTGTACGTGTATCCGGAAGCCGCTTCATACCTTCTGAAACTTACACGATCAAACTTGAAGGTGTAAAAAAGGTAGGTTGCCGTACGGTATCCTTCGCCGCGACAGCTGATCCGGTTATGATTGAACAAATAGATGAAATAACCTTGGCCGTAAAAGCTAGGGTCAAAGATAATTTTTCTAACCTACAGGATTATTTCCTGGATTTTAAAATCTATGGCAGACAAAATAAAACTGGAGTTATGGGAATTTTCGAAAGCAAGCGGGATAGTTCCATGCAAAAGACCGTGCGTCACGATAACAGCTCTCCAGCTTCTGATACCTCTGCCGAGCTTGCTATTATTATTGACGCTGTGGCTCCTACTCAAGAGCTGGCCAATACTATTTGCTCCTTTGCACGGTCTACATTGCTGCATTATGGGTACCCTGGGCGTATTTCCACGGCGGGCAATTTGGCCTTCCCATTTTCTCCATCGGATATAAAAATGGGCAATGTATACGAATTCTGCATTTACCATATCATGACCATTGACGATCCCTGTGCTCATTTTCCTGTTGAAATCGTTAATCTTAAGGGAGGCGTGTTATGAAACTAAGAGAATTGGCAGATGTAATCCGCTCAAAAAACGCCGGCCCATACGAACTCACATTTGATATCATGTTCAAAACCCAGGAAATTTACGAAAAAGTAGCCGCCTCCGGCTCCATCAGCGCGGCTTCCTTTGCCGCACTTTACAACATCCATGAAGAAGATGTAATGGAAATAATCCACTTCCACCCGGCCAAGGCCATAAAAGTAACCATAGTAAGGCCTGTATCCTCCGGTGACCTGCGAGAAACAGACGTATACGGCGCGCAGCAGCATGCCCCACTAATGGACTTTGAGGTAAATATATGAGTAAATTCTTCATGCAGGAATTCCTACTATATTCAGTATACCTAGCGCCCCGCGGCAATGATCGCCTGATGATTCTGGGGGAGCAGATATCCCATCGTCATTTAAGCATCAACGACAGACTAATCGGCATAGTAGGCGACGCGGGAAGCGGAAAATCATCCCTGATAAAAGGCATGTTTCCGGGTCTTGAGCTATCTAACCACGACCACGGTATGAACCCAGCCAAGATCATGCAAATCAAAGACCCATTAGGCAGTATGGAAGACGCGGCAACCTTCCATATGGATATGCGCTTCCAAACCGCGTTTACACAAATGCACGAAATCGTTACCTTTGTGCGCACGGCTCTGGTAAAACGCCGCCGCTTAATAATCGAGCATTTTGACCTGCTATACCCCTACCTAGATATGAACGCGGAAATCCTGGTAGGAATCGGTGAGGAAATCATAATAGCCCGCCCCACGGTATTTGGCCCAACGCCAAAAGATATCTACGACATTGTATATCCCTCAGCCAAGTACCGGAAGATGGCTCATACAGCCGAGGACATAACCACCCTAGTAATAATGAAAGAATACGGTATGCCCAAAACCTGGGAAAACACAGATGTCCGCAAGGGATTTGTAATGACCTTCAAAAATCCTCCCAATGTAAGCCCAGCAGAGCTTCATGCACTAGAAAACCGAGTAAAAGAAATAATTGCCTCAGACCTCCCTGTAAGCTACCTAAACGACGAATACATTAAAATCGGAGACGACAATATAAAATGCGCCGGCCCGCGCATACATGTGCGTTCAACAGGCGAAGTGGAAAATTTTCACCTGATGAAAGAGATATATCATGACCCAATGAGCGGCGAGTACCTACTAGTAGGCACCGTAGGCGGCCAAAGTGACGAACTTAGGGTCAATGACTTAAATAATCTAAATGGATTCTAAGCACAAAAGACAGTAGAAAGCCTATAGACCCTGAATTGCCTCGTATTCAAACGTTATATTGCTACCAATGAAGGTCAATGACGTTTCCGCATAACCTTTAAACGGCTCCATATGGACATCATCCAGGGCAATGTTCAGTAACTGCAGCTTCCCATCTACATTGATAATACCCTTAATACGATACACATCCCCATAATGGCGTCGGCGCTGTTTTTCTATAATTTCCATGACATCAGACGCGGTAAGAGGGGGTATCTGGATAGTCCTGGTCTGGAATTTATGGATATGCTTATCTGGGAAAGTAGGGGTATTATCGGCTGAGTAAGATGTAATTTCGTCAAAGACTTCCGCATTTATTTCCTGGGCAATAATTTTGGCAGTAGGATTTATATTTCCTAAATCGCATATTATCTCGTCAAGAGGCTGGGTCATACGTCCAATCTTAGATATTATCAAGATTTGGGCGTTTTTTATTTGGTTGTACATAAAACTGCCGTATTTGGCCTTAGCAGTGCTGAAATTGACCCCATCTACGATGGTGATTACATTTCCCAATCGGCTGCGCCCTCTGAGTGGCTCGGCCTTTACCATTTCAATAAAATTGTCAAAGATAAATATCCCCGAAGGCTCAAACACAATTACATCCGGAGAAAAGGTATCCATGACCTCCTGGATTGCACTGGCCACATCATCTTTAAGATTGCAGCAGATGCAGCCTCCTGGCATCTCTACCGCGGTAAACCCCGCCGCCTCAATCGTCTTCCTATCAAGCACTTCCTGCCCAAACTCATTGACGATATACGCGGGCTTTACACCCTTGGCCATATAGTATCCCAGAATCTTGTTGGCAAAAGTAGTCTTCCCAGCTCCCAGAAAGCCAGACAAAACTATTAATTCAGTCATATAATTTCTCCCTACAGGAATATTTTTTTGGCGGAAGCAAAAGATAATATAGTAATTTATACGGATTCCAAATAAATTCATCAGCTTTTTATACCGATTCCAATTTTACTTCAAAGGAGAATACCATGACCAAGCCAATCCACACAACCGCAGAAGAATCTCAAGAAGAATCTCAAAATCAAACCCCTCCGCCACCTCAGCCAGAGCTTTTGACCCCGCCACCCCAAAAAGGCAATCCAAGAGGCGTAATCCAATTTCTAACCATAATAGGCCAGATAGAAGGCCATATACTGCTCCCTCCCACCAATAAGGCCACAAAATACGAACATGTAATCCCACAACTGGTAATGTGCGCAGAAAACCACGAAACCGATGGCCTTCTGATACTGTTAAACACGATGGGCGGCGACGTAGAAGCCGGTCTAGCCCTTGCAGAGCTTATTACCCATTTAGGCAAACCAACAGTTTCTTTGGTACTAGGTGGAGGTCACTCTATTGGCGTACCACTGGCAGTATCTGCCAGCTACAGCTTTATTGCCCCTTCAGCCACAATGACTATTCACCCAGTGAGAATGAACGGAACCATAGTAGGTGCCCCTCAATCCTACGAATATTTCAACAAAACCCAAGATAGAGTAGAAGATTTTATAGTAGAAAACTCCAATATAACCCATGAGCGCCTTTCAGCCCTTATGATGGACACAAAAACCCTAGCACAAGATGTAGGTACGATACTGATAGGAGAAGAGGCAGTTAAAGAGGGCATAATAGACGAAGTAGGCGGCCTTTATTCCGCAATGGAAAAATTATATAGTCTAATAGGAAAATAGACTTCTTGCGCAAAGCCTCCAGGAAGTGCATAATAAAAATAAAACCATTTTCCCGGAGGCACGAAATGTCAGATGCAAAAGAATACAAAAATGCAGAAAACAAGCTACTGCTGCTGTATCTTATAAACCGAATGGAGTTCCCAATGTCCCGCGCACAAGTCACTGACTTTGTACAAGACGTTGACTTCATGGATTACTACACACTACAGCAAACATTGGCGGTATTGGTAGAAGACGGCCATCTGGATGCGACAGAAGAAAATGCATTAGACAACAGCACAACCAGATATGTAGTTACTGGTGAAGGACAAACAGCCTTAGAATACTTTGAAAAACACATCCCATGGTCCCGCCGCCAAGCTATCGACAGCTACATAAAAGAAAACCGAGGCAAAATAAGAAAAGACTACGAAAACACCGCCACCTACTTCCCCAATATGGAAAATGACGAATTCCTAGTCAAGTGTGGCGTATATGAGGATAAGCGTGCATTGCTGGAGCTTGTGGTATCCGTTGACACAAGAGAGCAGGCAAAGTTAATACAGTCCAATTGGCGTGCCAATGCCAGTGGGCTTTATCAGCAGATTATTGAGGCTTTAACAATCATCACGAATTAATCTATTAAAATAAATCATTGGAGTGTAAAAATGAACAACAATTTAAAAATATCAATCTCCGCTACTAAAACAGAACATGGCTATAACCCACTTACATTAATTAATGGCAAAACCATTGCAGGTGCGCCGGGAAAGCCTGATATCCGCTTAGAAATTTCACAGTCAGATAACGATGCTAGGCATCTGTATGATGATATATTCTATGATAGCTACAAGATACAAGGAAACCAACATGTTTTCACAAAAAAATTGGAAGCGCCAAGCTTTATTGCTTACATTACTGTAGAAACAGTATATGAAATTATTAACAGCAGCCTAATCCGTAAAACAGTTTCCCTTACACAGAGAAATGCCCCGCAGATTTACTATAATCTAATAAATGATCTGTTTCCAGCAATGCCAATAACCCGCAAATTTGCTTTTGACGAATGGGAAGTTACTGCATCTACCGATATGAAGTATCAGCGCTTCCCTGCCCTAGGCTTTGCCTATGATAATCTTCATTTAGGCATGATTTCAGAAAATGGATTCTATAATAAGTACCCTCGCAATAACAGGAAGCGCAAAGTTGCAAAAAATTATAACTATGACGCATTTGAACCAGTAAAAAACTGCGCTGATCCGGATTTTATGGGCTTTGCCCAAGTGCAAGACGCAGACTGCGCTTCATTTAATATAGGCGCTTATATCGATAACAATGGAGAAAGAAAGCATTACAATATTATGCACTTAGGCCGCACAGAAACAAAGACCTTTTACATTTTCGCGTGTGAAGCCCGTAACATCCGAGATATAAAGTTAGAAGTACAGGAATCTTATGCAGATGGCCGAGGTTTTGTAGGCACTCAAGCAGAAAAAGTACTTTACGCCTGTGCCATGATTAATTTAACTATTGCAGAAATAGGTGATTTCTCCCCTCACTCAGTACCTGCTCCCATTGGATACTCCCCTGACATGTATAATAGGGATACCTTTTGGACAATTAACGCATTAGATGACAAGTATCTAAACGAAACCCTCTGTCGTCGTTTTTGGGACACCCAAGACGAAACCGGATGCATTGGCACCATCATTACGCCTGTTACAGGTAGCATTGAGGTGAAGGATAATGACTCCACTATTCTTATGTTCCTGTGGCATTACAGGAATCAAAAGCGGTTTGGGTCAGATAATATCCCAAAAGAAATGGTAGACCGAGCCTATGAATACTGCCTTAATGCCTTAGATAAAAACCGTGAAGGCCGCTGTACAGCACATTTTGCCCTTTCTCAGCAGGATATTTCCTATTACCCTGATGGCACACAGCTTTCTGTAAACCAAGGAATGTTCGCGGTATTTTTGCGCTGTGCAATGCTAATGGGGTACCCTATTTCTGAAGAGTATCTTTCCCTGGCAGAAGAGGCGTATCGTGAGTACTACGATGAAGCTGACCGCTGTTTACGTTTATTCGATGGAGATGATTATACAAATTCATTTGATAATCTTGTGCCAGAATTCCTTTCGATTTGGCTCTTTGGCCATAAAATCCTTACAGATAATCAAGTGAGTGATATGATCGAGTCATATCCCGCATCCAATATTACTCACGCGAAAGCACTGTTTGTAAAGCGCAATGGAGATAACCTAACCATTGACGAATGGCCATTTAAGAAGAATGAGTACAATCAACCCGGAACATACTACAATGGAGGGTCGTGGCTGCGTGGAGAGGTTATGGCATATGCCGCTGCATATTATCACGGTTATAAAGAAGCGCGGGAAATGATCAAGAATCGTCTGCAGGCGGAGCTTGACCGCTACCCGGATGACCCAGTAAGCCATGAGTTTTTGCCTACAGATATTTCCTATCCTTATGATAGTTGGATTCGTAATAATTCCGTATTCTCTTGGAATATTTTTGCCTTAGAGGCTGAGAAGTTAGTGGGGCTTAGGTAGCCCTTTAGGATTACAATCTTAATATAATTGCAAAAGGGGCTGTCACGTTAAGAAAACCTTGGGACTCCGTCCCAAACCCTGTAAACTTTTGAAAAAGTTTAATCAAAACTTTAACATAAAATCGCGCATACGCGCGATTTTGGTTTTTCGATAAAGTTTTTGGTTAAGCTTTTTACAAAAAGCTTGCGGGGTGCGGGGTATACTCCAGCGAAGCTGGTGCCGCGAAAGCGGCAGGCCACCCGGCCAGTAAGCGAAGCTTACGAGAGGGCGGAGCCCTGCGGTTTCATGATTTTGACGTGACAGCCCCTTTTTACTTTAATGGATATCGTATACACTCCTAACCGCTAGACTCTTAGGCTCACCACGGATTATTTTTACGCGATAATCCCCAGCGTTCATGTCAAAATAGTTGTCTGAAAGCACTACGTCTGTGTCGAGGCTAGTAATCTCAACAGCGCGGGCATATGCAGCGGCAGTTACTATAATATTATCCCTTTCTCTTGTTACAGTAAGCTTAGGGTCTGTAAATTTGAAATGCTTAGGCATACAAAACAACACTGTCCCGCTGGATACATGGGCACCATCTTTATCCACTAGCTCATAACTTACATAGTTTTCATGCAATATTGCATCATCAAAGGCCATATTCGCAAGCCACAGTGCCGATAGAGGCTCTACACTAACGTCTGCACTGCCTTCTTTTATTATCTCTGAGCTTGGTGTACGCAGCGCCCATTTTACTTGTCCTTTAAATGCATACAATGTCTCGTTGGAAACAGACAGCTTTACGGATTTTATTATACCCCGATCCTCGGCGTTTACATTGGTGTTTTGGGTGATAACCCCTTCCTCTTGTACAGATAGCAGAACCGGGGCAAAAAACCGCTTTGCATAGTAGTGCAGTGCCTTCCAGCGACTATAGTAATCAATTGAAGCCCATGATGCCACCGGCCAACAGTCGTTTAACTGCCAATAGATTGCACCCATACAGCGTCCGCGGTTACGCCGCCAGTGTTCTACCCCATATCTTATAGCCTCGGCTTGCAATAGCTGGGAGGCATATACAAGGGTTTCGAAGCTGCTAGGATACAGGAATGTCTGAGATAGGTAGTTCATAATCTTGCCGTTGGCTGAACCGTTGCGCTGATGGCGCTCCATTATATATGAAAACAGATTGCGATCCTCAGGTAGAGTAAAGGACTCAATGGTCTTTAGCTCTGGCAGGCTTTGGAATCCAAACTCACTGGCAAAGCGGAAAAAGTAATTCCTATAATCAGAAAATGGCTTGTTCCCATGCCATACATCCCAGTAATGCACATCTCCGCGGTTAGGGTCATTGGGCTCGTCAAAGCCACCGCCGGAGGATGGGGAGGCCGGCCAGTAAAATATCTTAGGAGAAAGACGCCTGCATATCTCTGGGAAAATATGCTCGTACATACGAAAATAAGCAGAAAACTGACCAGGAGAGTATTTATATACCCGGTCTTTTAGCTGCCATTCCATTTCATTATTGCCGCACCATAAGCCTAGGCTTGCGTGATGGCGTAGACGGCGGACATTGTCTTCAATTTCTGCTTTTATATTTTTTTCGAAGTTCTCGCCCAGTTCGTACATAGAACAGCAAAACATAAAGTCCTGCCATACCACAAGGCCCAGCTCGTCACATATGTCAAAGAAATAATTGTCTGGATAGAACCCTCCACCCCATACCCGTATTGAGTTCATGTTTGCCAGTACGCAGTCCTCCAACAGCCTACGGGTTCTGGCCGGGCTCATTCTAGGAAGGATATTATCCTCAGGGATATAGTCTGCCCCCATGGCAAAGATTTTCTCTCCGTTTACTACGTAGCAGAACTCTTCTCCATATTTATCTGTTTCTCTAGAGATAGAAAAACTACGAAGGCCTATTTTCCGTGTCCATGTATCCACTACTTCTCCTTTATAAAGAAGTCTCGCGTCTACCGTATAAAGGGGTTGGGAACCATAACCATTTGGCCACCACAGCTGCGGACAATCAATAACAACAGGGTTTCCAGTAAAGACAGTACCATCCGGGGCTATTACTTCGTACTCGACATTACATTTACCTATATCACCGTCGATTTCCGGGTCAAATGACAGAACAACCTGATCGTCCTCATGCTCTTGGGCAATAAGTACACTATTAATTTTTGCCCCAGTATCAGCCACAATAGAAATATCCCGCCATATCCCCATGTCTGGTAAACGAGGCCCCCAATCCCACCCAAACATACAATGAGCCTTGCGCAAATGAGGATACCCTTTCATAGCATCTGTAGAGCCGTCTATGAAAACCTCACCTAGGCGTTTACGGATATATTCTACAGGGCAATCAAATTTTATTGATATAGTGTTTTCTCCTTGATTAAGATCGCAAAGAGAAAATTCCCACGTACGGTGCATATTATCGGTACATCCTATAATATTGCCATTGACAGTAATCTCAGCTAAGGTGTCCAGTCCTTCACAACGTAGTGCTATTCTTTTGGCTCTATACATTTCCATAGGGAGAGTGAAAGCACGGGTATATGTCGCTCCCTTTGTTGTAATTGATAGAAACTTATCTTCATTATCTCGCCAGAAAGGGTCTTCTATGAGGTTATTTTGCAAAAGGTCATGGTACAGACTACCCGGAACCATTGCGGGTATTTCCTTGCCGTCATATGTTAATGTCCAATTACCAGTTAACGAAAATTTCATATACTATACTCCTTTGTATTTGGGTTTTGTAGGAATTGTAGAATCTTTTTCCAATGCAGTCAAACATGACTTTGTAACTTTACAAAATGCCTGTTGTTATGATATAAAAGTTACAAATTTAGCCACCAAAGGAGCATACTCTGATGACCTTTGCCCAGAAAAAGAAAGACTTTGACCAAAAAAACATCGTATCAGAAAGTTACATTGTTAACTTTATAGGAGTAGAGGGCTTTGATGTGTACAATTGCTCTATTCCTTTTTATTGGAATGGAAAAAGATATATATATGGCCGAGTAGAGCGCCGTGAGGAGTGGGCAAGGTCATGGGTGCGCCTGTTTGAGGAAACTGAGCAGGATCAATTTACAGTGGTTAAGGGCAGTATGATTTATCAACTGGAGGATCCTTATATAAGCCAGATAGGCAAAGAGCTAGTACTGGGAGGCACCCATGTACAGTATTCTAGAGGAGAAATGGCCAACCTATGTGCCTATTTTTATAAGGGTACAGATTTAAATGATATGTACTACTTCACCACAGGGCCAGACAAAATGAAAGATATCCGCCTAGTAGAACTTACAAAAGGCATAGGTGTATTCTCCCGCCCACGAGGCGAGGAAATAGAAAAAGAACATGGTTCAGGCTCTATTGTAGGCTATGCGGTTATAGATAATATTTTAGACTTAGATGCAAATATTATTTCTAAGGCTAGAAAAATAGAAGGCATGTTTGGCCCGGGAGAATGGGGCGGCTGTAACCAGTGTTACCGTCTTGACTCAGGACTAATTGGTATAATTGGCCATAAAAGTTACAACGACTCTACTCCAGATGGGACGAAGATAGAGGTATATGTAAATGTATCCTTCGTTTTTGATCCGGTTACCCATAAGCTACTGGATGAAAAAATACTAGCCACCCGCAAAAGTTACCCACCCGGCCCGGCTAAAAAATCGCACCTGCCAGATTGCGTTTTTACCGCAGGAATAGTTATGCGAGATGATGGCCGTGCCGATCTCTATAGCGGCTTGGGAGACACAATGGTAGGCCGTGCGGTAATAGAAAACCCCTTCAAAGGCTTTGGTAATCTGGTTGTACCCCTATGAAAAAGAAAACCACGATGCAAGATATTGCAGATAAGCTTGGCATTACCAAGGTATCTGTATCCAAAGCCCTAGGTGATAAGCCGGGAGTAAGCGACTCCCTACGCAGAGAGATAATACAAACCGCTGGGGAAATGGGTTATGTGGTAAGCCAGCCCACCGAGGATAAAAAATCCTTTGCTTTTGTGGTGCCAAAGCGGTTTTTCCTGGAAACGGATAAGTTTTACAGTGCCATATTCTATTATCTTAGTAATCTATGCATGGAAAAGGGATTTTCCTTTGCCCCGGTAGTGCTAAGCTTAAAAAGTGAAGACACCGCAGAGGATTATAGTTTTTACGAAGGCTTTGACGGTATTTATATAGCCGGAGAGTTATCGGATAATTACATTAATATGTTGCAGCGCACCGCTAAACCTCTAGTGGCTATTGACTTTTATAAAACATACTTTGACGCTTCATATGTACTGATAGATAATTTCTATATAGGCTACCATGCCACATGCCACCTAATTGAGCAGGGACATCGCAAAATAGGCTTCGTGGGCAATATCAGTCAAACCAGCAGTATCAATGACCGCTACTACGGTTACCTAAAAGCCTTGGAAACAAACGGCTTACCTTTTAAAAATGAATGGGTCTTTCCCAATAATAACCCACAAACAGGGCTTTATAATATGGACGTGTCCTTCCCTTCCCCATTGCCTACTGCATTTGTATGCCACTGTGATATGGCAGCTTACTTCTTGTCCAATAGCCTTAAAAATATAGGCAAGTCCGTGCCCCAGGATATATCTCTAATAAGCTTTGACAATACAGAGCTAAGCGAAGCCTTTGGCCTCACCAGTATGGATATCAATAAAAAAGAAATAGCGGAAACGGCGTTCTACGTTATGGATAAAATCATCCATAAAGAGAAACACCGTAACCGCTATTATGTGTCTACCCGGCTTATTAATCGTGAATCTGTCAGGGCTTTAATGTAATCACAACTACAGATTCTGGGGGTATGATTAGGTTAATTTGCCCATCCTCAATCTCCCCATGTACCTGACCCGATAATACATTTCCTTTTAACACCCCGCCTGGATATAAATCCGGGCGTTTTTTTTGCCAAACTTTATGAGGAGCAAACTTTACGGTTTTCTCCTTTTTGCTTTGGTTATATAGCATGAATGTAGGCTCAGGGTTTCCTGTAGCAAGCCAATCCGTAAGTGATAAATCCCACGCAGGCATATCACCGCACCCTGTTGGACGCATAATGGTGGCGATCCATGCCAGATAACCTCCTCCGTACACAGATCTATGCCCCATAAAGTCCCCACATGCCGCGGGAGAGTGGCCGTCACGGGATTTTTCCAGCTTTTCATAGGGGACGGCATCGGATAAGTCCGGTCTGGTTTGGTAAATTCCGTTACCGTAAAATAATTCAAAATTGGTTACGGCGTTTAGGGCGTGGATTGCAACTCTTTTTCCTATACTCGGCTCATATTTTACAGCGGGTAATATAAAAGGCAGAGGCATTAGGGTTTCCATGCTGTATGCAGAGCTTTCCGCATACTCCCTGTCATCTCCTCGCCAGCCCATCATCAAGCCGTCTACAGGCTTGCCGTTCCACTGGCCTGCTTGCAGTGGGCCTTCTTTTGTGTCGAATATATAGTCTAAGGTCTTTTCAAGATTTACCTCGTATCCATTTTTGTGAAGCCATGCGGCGGCCAGCACTGCTGTAGCGCCGTTGGGGATTTCATACCATGGGTTAGATTCAAACGAGGTGTATTTTTCTAAGGCAGAGGCGGCTTCTTGTATAAAATCATCCCTGCCACCATGTATCCCAGCAAAGAGCATGTTATAGGCATAGCCTCCTATGGAATCCGGCTGGCGATAAATATCTTTATTTGTCCATGGGGTGCCCCTTACAAAGTCATATCCCTGGTCATTGAAGTCGTGGTTTATGGAGATGGCCATTTTGCTCAGGGATTCTGTCGCCGTTATCATTTTTTGCTTAACGTTTTCGCAATCCGGAAAGACACTACGGTATACTGCCCCTGCCAGTGTATTTACATACAGCAAGTACCAGTACTCCGTTTTGGTACTGCCTGGAGTATTGGTATATAAGCCATGTACTGGGTGGAAATATTTCTCAAAGGTTCTTGCTTTGCCTCCCCATGATTGAGTTCCCATTAGGGCATCACCTACCGCAAGTATGCCCCAGGTTACCATTTCATTGCCATTTCCTTCACAGTAGGCAGTGAAATAGGTATTGCCTTCCTCGTCTTGGTAGCATATCCCGTTGGCTGGATCGTATATATAATCCGCAAAGCCTTTTGCCAACGCATCATAAGATAAAAAATCCATTATTCCACAACTCCTGTCCGTTCTATACTTTCTGTAAAAAATTTCTGGGCAAATAAATATACAATCAAAATCGGAGAGATAAATAGCAATCCTGAGGCCATTATAGCAGGCATAAGAGTTTGAATCTGCTCCTGCGGCAGTACATTAACCTGAGTGATTTGGGTAGCCAGCGTGGCAATACGGGTGTAAAAAATCCCAGTGAGAAAGGTCTCATTCCAATGCCATACCAACGAGAATAGAAACACCACCACCATGGCAGGCTTAGCCAGGGGGAAGATTATTTTTATGAATACACTATAAGGGCTGGCTCCATCTATAAGAGCCGCTTCTTCCAGCTCCTTGGGAATCTTCCGGAAGAACTGCATATAAATTATTACAAAAAGACCGCCGTTAAGGCCATGGCCAAAAAGGGCCGGGGCTATAAAGGCCATAGGATTATTCAAAAAGCCCATTTGGTTGTTAAGCCACGCAAGAGGGATAAATATCGTCTGAGGAGGCACTACATAGGTAAGAGCCAGCAAAACAAGAAGCGTCCGCTTAAAAGGAAACTCGCATCGCCCAAAGGCATATCCCGCTACAGCACAGGCAAAAAGCTGTACTAAGGCAGAAGGTATTGCCGTAAGCACGGATACAAAAAGTGTAGAGGTAGTAAGATTATCCCAAAGCCCCCGCCCCGGAAGCATCATGGGTAAAATCCGCATCTGCCCAAGGGCATACTCTATATTCATCATCGTCGGGTTGCTGGGTATCCACCTGGTGCTTGGGTCAACAATGTCTGCTAGGCTTTTAAAGGATAGACTAACCATAAAAAGTACAGGCTGTAAATACAGCACCGCAAATATCACCAACAAAAACAGTATAACTCCAAGCTTTACAGCCCCTGTAATTTTATATTTAAGCATACAACCCCCTATTTCTTAAGCCCAAGTGGCTTACGGAAGATAAGCGTAACAAGACCTAAAATTATAAGGATCAAAAGAAAATACAACCATGCAATAGCTGTGGCATATCCATATCCAGTAGCAGGCTCCCTAAAATGATGCAAAATTACCTCAAGGATTGGGTTAAAAGGCGTGGTAAACTGGTCAACCACGGTATACACCACAGAGATAAAGATAAAAGGAGTAATCCCTGGCAATGTAATAAGCCATAAACTCGCCCAGTCGTTGGCTCCGTCTATTTTTGCGGCTTCGTACACACTTGGGTTAATACTTTGCATACCGGCTATAAGTATAAGCATCTGTACCCCAGAATACCAAAGCACCATAAGGAAGCTGTTAAGGACATTGGTAACCGCTAAAGCCCATGTATCAGGCAGTGTCATAACCAGATTGGTAACAGTCGCGCTTTGCAAGAAGCTAAGCGTCCCCTGCTCTTGGTTGGTAAGCTCGTTAATCAAATTCCCGCTGGTAAGCACTACAGGAAGGAAAAAAATCGCCCGTGCCACCCCGCGTCCGGGAAACTTCTGGTTAAGCATAAGAGCCATTATAAGGGCAAACACCACAATTACAGGTACAATAATCAAAGACTGGGCAATAAACAACAAAGACACATTGGGAATCTCAGCATCCATAAACAAAGCACGGTGATACTGCTGTAAGCCCACAAACTCAAAAAGCAGTCGGTCTGTTTGAATAGTCACGTGATTAAGGCTCATAAAAAAACTAAATATTAAAGGGAAAGCCCAAAACAGCAAAAACCCAATCAGCCATATAGCAATAAAGGAAAACCCTGTAAGCTTGTTTCTGGTTTCAATTTTCATTACAAACCCTCCCTTATTACAAAATCTAAGCCCGATACTAAAACGCCATTGTGTACGGCGTCTTCTATTCCCATATTTACATAAATAGTGACATCCTCAAAAGAAACTTCAATTATATCTCCAATTTCCATATATGAAGTTATTACTTTACCTGAAATCATATAAAAGGCTTCATGGAATCGGTTATACACCCCTATAAACTCATCCCGTCGCCTATAGAACTCTGTGCTGTATATATGGGTGTTCATAAGCCCCCATAAATCCTCGCTGGGAGTATAAGTCAGCTCGAAATTAGGCAGCGCCCCCCAGGCTAAGGCTCGAAGCATATCCCGCCTGGGCTCGCTCATCCAGTTATAAGTTGGGGCGTAGTACCGCACATAACCGTGAAGGGCTATAGGATAAAACGGAACCGTCTCATCCAGCATAGTCATAAACGTACCTTGAATGGGCATAGAGGAAAATACCGCACCTGGCCCAATAAGAAATGACTGAGGCAACGAAAAATAAAGAATTCCTGAAAGGCTTTGCATATGAGCGGCCATTTCCTGGATGGATGTTAACATCTGAGTACGGCTCATAGGGGCATTTGCATTAAAATCTGTAAGAAGAAATTGACCAAAACCTATAGGCAAAACCCCATGAGCGCCGTATCCATCAAGGCGCTCCCAGTCACTATCAAACATTTGCCGGGAGGCACTGGCAGTAAGATGCCAGCCTCCAAATAAGGAAAAACCTTGTGCGTTGTACACCGTGTCCCTGCGCAAACGGATTCCGCGGCCTGCTTGGGCTATCGTAGAAAAGTTATCCATCAGGATTACGCTATAACCCAAATCATCCGCATGGGATATCAAGCGCCTAAGATCACTATCTCCCCCAAGTTGACGTGCTGCCGGGTACTTATTAGGGCTCTCGACACTATTGCCCCGCCTTTGCCAGCCCGTCATTATTGCATTAACATTGCCAACTCCTTGCTCATGGAAGAAGCTTAGCATCTCTCTAGCTTGGTCAAATGTGGTAATAGGTACAAAAAGATTGCCTAAAGTCCCCATGGTCATATCTCCGCCGATGATATACAAGGTCAAAGGCATTTCCTCACTAGGGCGGCGCTCTAAGTTATATTTTTCTACAAGATGCCTTCTGTATGCTTGTGCCATACCCACCCAACCGGCATCTTCTCCGGTCAAAAAATAAAAATCCACACTGCGAAGCTCACTGAAAATAGTATCGGTAAACCGGAAAAACCCCTCCCTGGTTTGAGCATTGGTTATAACCCTAAAAGAACTGCGATAGCTAAACCGCGCATGGGCGCTGTTAAACCCGGTTTGCACATATGCTGGGTTGCCGATTATATCCGCCAGGCTTTCCCCACGGCTAATCACCGCCATCATAGAGTGATCGTTTCTGTGGATACCATAAACAGGAAAATGAACTCTAGGGCCAAAAAACTGCCGTAAGTCCGCGGTATTAATATCTGTTATATATGCAAGGTCACGCCCAAATACAGGCTCAATAAAAGAATGATTAAATTGGCGGCTAAGATGAAAATGAATCAGCGCCCCGGGGCCGTCAGGCATAAACAAATAACCTGTATCATCGGTATCACTTCGTGTAGCCCCAAGAAACGGAAAAATAATAAATTCCGTTAAAAAAGGTGCAGTATCCCCATCTGTTACTAGATTCGGGGGTACATCTACTAAAAACCCAGTTTCTGTAAGCCTAATATCATAACCTATCTCAATCCCTGTTGCCCGAAAGATAAAATGCACCCTTACCCCGCCGCAGGGCAGCTCAAAAATCTGCATCTGAGTATCCTGATTATGAACATTGCCAAGACGGGGAATCATGGATTGCAAATTATCCGCAAAGGTAAACATAACCGGGGATTGCAGGTTATTCATCCATAACTCGTTACTTCGCTCCAGGTACATTTCCCTTTCGGAAGGAGCACTGCGCCAGGTATATGCAGCTTCTTTGTGGTACAGCTCTATATTTCCACAGTCAAAATTAAGCCATAAAGTAAAATTCTTGTTATCGGCTATCTGGGTCAATCCCTGACCTGTCATAAGTGTAAGGCTGTCATTGTGTATTATCTCGTATTCCGACGCCAGTAAAACCGGCAACCCTCGACGCATATTAAAGGTACGTAAACCAAAAATAGCGGCGCCTACCAACAAAACCCCAAGGAGTGTAAGGGCGGTTTTTCTCAACTTATACAAGGCCAATCAACTCCCTTACAAATTCGTCTAAAAAGGACCACGCCTGCATCCCAATACCGTATATAGCCACAGAAAATACAACTACCATAGCGGTTACAAAAATCATCCATGCAGTATTTTTAATAGTCTCACCAAGAAAATACCCTTGGGTTTCCTTTACTGCCATAATCTGCAGGATGCCAGTCCATACCCACATAATCCCAAGGAAAAAATAATAAATAGTAATCTCAGCCCGTGTAAGCCCCAAAGAAAGTATAGCAATAGGAATCCGCAGCAAAATTAAAGGCATAAGGGCATACACCGTGTTTATAAATATATGGCTAAGCTTACCTTGCCCCTTGGTAATAGTACCAACCAAGTACCCTGCCAGCATCCACACCAACACAGGGAGCAAATTGATAACCAGGAAAAACCCAAGATTAAAACCCCTAAGCCCAGTAGTGTTAAATGAAAAGCTGGTAAGACCCAAAGAAGCAATCCCGGCAATAAGATAAATAATCAGCCATATAATAGCCCCGATAATACTGCCTTGCCCTCCATAAGTTGCAGAATAAAAGGTATCTGATGGGCGTTTCATAACCCCTACAGCATGAAAGAAACTCCCTAGTGGTCGTGTTATGCGTACCGGTAGATTTGTTTTTTTGGGTAAAAGCACTTCAAGCCGTAGAATCTTGGCCCATACAATCCATAACGCAAACAATCCGACACCTATACCAGCCACTATTGGGAAATACTGCCGGGTCACAATAATCCTCTGCTGCCACCTTGCTTCTGAATACAATTCCTGGTCTACGGCGCTTCTCATATATCCCATTGCGGTAATAAAATCACCTTCACGGTAATATATAAGCCCCATACCAGCATGGGCCGGACGTACAAATACATTGTGACGCAAAACTTCTTCCCAGTTTTCTCTTGCATCCAGATGGCGGCCTTCTAGCTGTCGTTCAACGCCTTGAAGGAAGTTAAGCATAAAATACGTAGGGGAAAACACATGGATACTATTGTAAACCCTATCAAGAACAAAAACCTCATAGTTAGAGTTAACCCCAATACCCACCGGGTCACCAAATACCCCTACCCTAAAATTACTACCAAAAAGGAGCTGACCAAAGCCAACCATAAGCTCCCCACGATTATTGTGTACAAGAACCATACCATTGGCCCTGTCGGCAACGTAAATCATACCGCTATCAGTTACCGTGATTGCAGAAAATGCAACAGGGTTAAAAAACGGGCCATTAATCTGAAAATCCTCATGCAAAAATAAATCCTCTGAGTTAACATTAAGCTTTTTTATTTGCCCCTCGTCTGTGGCCTGGGTTGCGGTATATATAAAGCCGTCACTTCCTATATAAAAGGCCGTAGGTGACGGGGCCACCCGATTAAGATTTGTGCGGATTTGCTCCTCTGTATAAATAAAACGCAGCAGCCGCTCAACCAACGTAAGAGGGGTGCGATTTCGACCAAAGAACCCCAGGAACTCACCTTCTGGGGTCATCATCATAATCCCTTCGTTACTGCCACGAAGCAGCACAAACAATGTCCCTCGCACATCCACAGCTATATCAATCGGGATAAACATTGTATTTTGCAAGCGGATATCATCTGCCTGACCAAAGGAGAATACATAGTTTCCATCAGCATCAAAGCGCACGACACGGTTATTTCCGGTATCTGCTACAAAGATATCCCCGTCTTGGGTTACATAAATCCCTTCCGGCAGGCGTAGACGCCCCGGGCCTTCTTCTGTTCCTATTTCCTGAATGAGTGCACCATCGGCGTTTATCTGCACAACCCTATGATTATCCCGGTCCGCAATAAAAATTCTATCATCGCGGTCTATATAAATCCCGCTGGGATTGCTTAGCCCTGGCACCCGCTCACCGGTTTTAGGGTCGTGGAGATTCTGCCCAAGCATTGCTACAGGCCGATAAACTGTCTGCATAAAAATAGGCTCCCGCCCATCTGTAAAAGAATAGGAAGGAAAAGGCGCGGCCTCAACGGCTACCGTACCCAGAAACATCAATATCAAGAAAACTGCAATCATCTTCCGCATATCACACCTACTTTATCCCGGAGTTGACCATGGTTTCGATCATAGACTTTTGCATTACCGCAAAAATAAGAAAATTGGGCAAAAACATAATAAGCCCAGCTGCCGCCGCCGCTCCTTGCCGTGCCACCCCAGCAACTACGCCATCAGTGAGGGTAGTAATAAAATAAGGCAAGGTACGCATGGCCTCATCAGTCATAAACAGTACGGAGCTGGATGTATCCATCCACACACCCTGAAACACGATTATCATAACTGTACCCACCGCAGGCATTACATTGGGCATAATAATCCGCCTGTAAATATCAAACTCTCCTGCCCCTTCAATACGAGCCGCCTCGGAAAGAGATGTAGGAATCTGGTCCATAAACTGCTTCATAAGAAATACCCCAACAGGCACTGCCACCTGGGGCAAAATATGCCCAAAGTAGGTATTGATAATCCCAAGCTGAGACACGATAAGAAACCGGGTAATAACCACGGCCTCCGGCGCAAACATCAATGAAATTATAACCATACTAAAAAGCCAGCCCTTACCAGGGAAATTCATTTTAGAAAATGCATAGGCGCAGGTAGAACTAAAAAGTAATGCAATGACCACAGACGCCCCTGTCACAACTACACTGTTAAATAAAAACCGTGAGAATGGCACAATCGCCGCCTCAGCCGCCTGCATAAAATCCGTAAAATTCTGCATTGTAGGATTCTGCACCAAAAAGCGCGGCGGATATAAAAACAACTCGCTCATAGGCTTAAATGCCGTGGATATAATAAAAATTACAGGCAGCATAAACACAGCGGCAATACCTGTGAGGATAAGAAGAATTATCCAAGTTCTTAATGAAATAACACGCAAGTATCTCATCTATTCATCCTCCTTAGCCCCAAGGAACCGGAAGCACAGCCTTGTAATGGCATAGGTGAAAAGTAGGAGTACAAAAGAAAGTGCAGTGGCATACCCCAGCTCAAACCGCTGGAACCCAAAGTCCTCTATATGGTTCTGCCAAAGCTGTCCCGCGTATTCCGGGGTAGGGTTTTGCCCGGAAAGTTGTACCCCGATCTGCCCTGCTCTCAGTGCCCCAACAATGGACATTACCGCGGAAAAAAGCATTTGGGGCTTCATTTGGGGGATAGTTATATGAATCAGCTCCTGAAAAGCGTTACGGATACCGTCAATACGCCCGGCTTCATAAAGTTGCTCGTCAACATTCTGCATCCCCGCAAACAATGAAAGAAACCCAACCCCCATGCTCCCCCATATCGTTACGATTATCATAACCAATAATAGATAGTCCCGGTCAGTAGTCCAGGCAATAGGCTCTACAATCATCCCAAGATTTAAAAGCAAACGATTCAAATGCCCAAGCCTGTCCCCGGAGAAAAACACAGTAAACACCACAGAAATAAGCACACCCCCCGCTATGGAGGGCAGGTAAATCGCCATCGTATAAATAACTTTAAGGCGCTTAGGCACACAGTTAATAAGCCAAGCCAAAATAAATTGCAGCGCATATCCAATAGGCCCAACAGCCACAGCAAAAATAAAAGTATTGGGGATTACATGAGTCATAAGCAGAAGATCACGAGTAAGAATATCCATAAAATTACGAAGCCCAATAAACTGTGGCCTTGAAATTGAGTCAAATTGAGTAAAACTCAAAACCGTAGCCGAAAGTACTGGAAGCACAATAAAAATTACAAAACAAACCATAAACGGTGCGATAAAAATATAGGCCAGCTTATTCTTTCTCATTTCTATCCAGGTTTCACCAAGGGTGGGGCGATATTTTTCTGGTTTTGGCTTTCTTGCGATTCTAATCATCTATACCCCTCCCTCTGAAATAATAAGACGGGTCATGGGTTTGTATTTCCAATGTGCGCAGTACATTACCATCCTGGTCTATAATCCCAAACTCCAGCTGCTTACGAGCCATTTCGTTGCGGATATCTCTAAATGCGATTTCCAGTTCTTCGCGGTAATGCTGCTGGCGTATTACTACTCGAGTCCATGCATTCCAAATTTCCCGGCCGGTCATATATGAACCGCCTGGTACCAGAGGCACAGGGTTGTACCACCGCAGTTGTTCCTCAAACACCACCATAGTATCCGGCCGCCAGTCAAGCTCGGCAAGCACATCAAAGTTGGCGGTAAACCATCTAAACTCCGGACCATAAAACTGTTCAAGATTTTGAGCAAAGCGGATCTGGGTAGGGGTGGAAAGCCACCACTGCATAAAGTCCCAAGCCATATCCTCACGTTCTGAAGAAGTATTAAACATCATCATACCGTTTTGGATACCCGCCTGAGATCGGTTAATAAATCCGTCATCCCCTATAGTCCCAGGGATAGGTGCCACTCGCCACTGCCCAGCAATATCAGGGGCGGTCAGCGTAAATCGCATATATTCATTAATTCCCGTAACACCTACTGCAGCGGTTCCCATTCTAAAATGCTGATAGAAGCTATCCATTCTAGCGGGAAGGCCATGTTTGATATACAAATCAGTCCAAAAGCGGAAGGCGGCAAAGCCTTCTTCCGAGTCACATGCAAGTGATAACCCATCTTCTGTATAAACCTGAATCCCCCGTTGTGCAAAAAAGGTCTGGAAGTCACCGTATGGAAAGAAAAAAGTTGAGCTGTTACGGGTTAAAACCGGCACCAGATCTAAAACATCATCCCAGGTAGAAGGTGCCTCAAGCCCTAGGCTTTCCAATATATCCGTACGATAAAACATTACATTGAATATAACTTCTTCCGGCAAAGCAAAAACCCCACCCATATACCTATAAGGGACAAGCGCCCCCTGAGTCATTGGGGCTACAAGCTCGTCAAAGCCGTCAAAAGTAGTAAGGTCACGAAGAGCACCACGGATTGCATATTCAAAAGGAGTATTTATATCTATACCCCCGGCAAGCTCTGGCAATTGCCCTGCCGCATTGGCCAGTACCAACACCGTATTATCCGGTATAAAACTCACATTAACCGGAATCCCGCTTTGTGGGGTAAAAATATCATCCGCCATACGCTGCATTAGGTCTACATAGTCACGTGGACGACGTACCCACACCTGTATGCCTTCCCCATCTGCCACAGGGGTGCTGATAGAAGCCGCCTGGGCAAAGGACGCAAAAAAGTTGCGCACCGCTCCCCAAAACCGTACAAATACATTGGGATTCGCCGCAGGAACAGAAGCACTTGAAGAATGTACATAGAACTTATCCAGCACCACAGGCTGTCGGTCTAAGGCGATTAGCCAATCGGTAATAGAGCCTACAACCTGACTTAAAGAATGAGCGGTACGAGCCAAGGAGTCCGGCCTATTAGCAAAGCGCCTTATATCTCGCACACCTGCCTGCAATGCCCGGTACTCATTACTAGAAAAGCCAGTAAGTCGGGATAATTCCTCCATAATGGCCTCTAAATCATTGGCGTAGGTTGTCAACCTATCTGCAATATCCGGGATATAGTTTTCCAGATTCCATATCCTAAAAGGGTCAACTTCATTGCCGATAATTGCCCGCAGGTTCATATCCAGCCCGCGGATATTGTTTACAGTCTCATGAAGAGCCTCTCGTACCTGGGCATAAGGCGCCAAAGTCACAGCTATACGGATACTATTCTCTCCGGCAGATAAAAATACAGCCTGCTCCAAAGTCAAATTACGCCACCTAGTGGTAAAAGGAAATGCCACCGTCTCAAACTCGCGAAACGGCACCTCTCCGTTAATATAAATCCGACGGTATGAATTTAAATTCACATTGGTGTTTTGTTGATATCTAAAGGTCAGATAATAAAACCCATCCTCTTCTACTTCAAAATTCCACTGGGCAAAATCCCCTGCCCCATCAAATGAAGTAAGGCCGATTACATTAAGGCGACGCACCCCAGGCTCACTGGGTGTAACCCCTGCCCCATTTACAGAAGACGGCACGATATTAAAGCCAGATTTATATGTTACAGCCTCTGCTTCAATTGTAAGGAAGAAATCCCGCACCGGGATATCAGGAAACGCGGCACGATACTCCTGGTAAGTAGGCAAACCCAAATAAGGCACAAGTTCAATACCAAGCACCCGAACAAAACCGTCAATTTCTATAGAAATCTCCCGAACACCCTGCTCTAAATAAAACACTAAAGGCCCGCGAGTACGCCCTTCCCTATCCATTATCAAAGCAGAATCCACGTTCATTACCTGGACACGGTAAGGCATACGATCATTGCCTAAGCTGTCTTGCAAAAACGGAAACTCGGCATAAACAACCCGCATAGGGAAGGTAAAATACCGCGCCTGGTCAAAAGGAACCTCTCCATCTATATACAGTGTCCCATTGGCCCCGGAAGAGCGGCTTTCCAAGTACTCATAATGCACCTGTATATGAAAATAACCGCCTTCATCCAAAAAAACTTCCTCACGCCACTGACTGGCCTGAGCAGTATCCGGAAAAAAAACTAAAAAAAAGAAGGCCACCAGAAATGCAAAGCCAAATTTGACCCTTTTCATTCTCGACCTCCTACTCTATACGTTGTTCTGTATTAACATCAAACAAATGAAAAAACTCCATATCAGCGCGGCCTATTACCCGGCTTCCTGATTCATAACGCTCCTTGGCCGGTACTCGGGCTACAAGGGTTTCGCGGTTACGTTGATTTATATTTAAGTATACATATCTGTCGGCACCAACCAGCTCACTTACATCTACCTCAGCATAGAACTCATTTGGCTTACGCTCAGTGCTTATGCTGCCGCGAAGACTAAGGGCTTCTGGCCTTATTCCACCTACAATATCCGCATCTATATACTTTTCAATTTCCTTTGTAACACGTTCCCGTGGGAAGGGCAAATACATATGAGAATTGCTAAAGTATAGCTGCCCGCCGCTGCCTGCTTCCAGCCTCCCAAAAATAAAATTCATAGGAGGCGACCCGATAAAGGAGCCGATAAACCTATTGGCGGGTTTATTATATATCTCCTCAGGGGTGGCAACCTGCTGAACGATTCCCCCGTTCATTATCACAATCCGGTGCCCCATGGTCATGGCCTCTATCTGGTCATGGGTTACATAAATAGTAGTGGCTTGTAGCTTCTGATGGAGCTTCATTATCTCTACCCGCATCTGCACCCGCATTTTTGCGTCCAGGTTAGAAAGAGGCTCGTCCATAAGAAACACCTTTGGCTCCCGTACGATAGCTCGACCAAGGGCTACACGCTGGCGCTGGCCGCCGGATACATCTTTTGGCTGACGTTCTAATAAATTATCTATTTCAAGCTCCCTGGCTTTCGCATTCACAAGTTCGTTAATTTTATATTTTTCCACTTTGCGAAGACGAAGACCAAAGGCCATGTTTTCAAAGTTACTAAGATTGGGATATAGGGCATAGTTTTGAAAAACCATGGCAATATCTCTATCCTTTGGTGGTAGATTGTTAATAAGCTTGCCATCTATATATATTTCACCCTTAGAGATACTTTCAAGGCCGGCAATCATACGAAGCGTGGTGGACTTCCCGCAGCCGGAAGGCCCAACCAACACAATAAACTCACCGTCTTCAACCTCCAGGTTAAAGTCCTGTACCGCAGGGGCAGAATTTTTTGCATTGGGGTACATTTTATATATGTTTCGAAGAGATACCTGTGGCATAGGCCACCTCTTTCTATTTTTGTAAAAAAAACCCGTAGACTGTCGGCTAGTGCAGACAGCCCACGGGCGTTTGCATATCAATAATTGTTATCTGCCGACAATAAGATCATTGGCATTTACAAACTCGTCATATTCTCTAAGTGCATCAACCAATTGACGGACACCGCTTTCAACATCACGGGTTACATCAAGTATGGTTGGTGGATACATAACAGTAACATTGGGGAAGGCCGCGGCGGCTTTAAAGCCAAGATACCAATCTCTAAAATGCCCGGTTAGACGGCTTTCGTCAATTTCAAAGGCAGGAAGTCCCCAGCCAAAGCGATAGCTGTTTTCGTCAAAGCGTAGTGGGTAAACTCGCTCACCTGCATCGTTGGTAGTCCATGCGCCTTCGCGGAATTCACGGCTAGTCATAGCCAGCAGATATTCCCATGCAAGCTCTTGGTTAGGGCTTCCGGCAAAGATACTCATACCAATAATGGCAACATAGTTACCTCTGCCGCCTGGGCCTACAGGTGGAGGCATAACGGTTTGGTTAAACAGAGGTTCACGGGTTTCTTCATTGATATACATACCCCATGGGCCTGCACCAATAAACATACCGCCTACGCCTGCCGCCCAGTCAATATTCCATACACTGGTGTCAAGGCCAAGAGCTACACGCTCGTCATGGGAGAAGGTATTGGCAAAGTTATTGCCTTGCACTTCAATGTACTGCTGAATAGCAGCAATTGCACCTTGATCTTCTGCCATGTTAGAGACTCTTTGATCCCCATCCATCCTAAAGCCTTGAACGCCATGGGCTTGCAGGAAGAAATTGAGCATACGCACATAGTCTTGTTCTACGATATTGCGCACGACACCTACGGTTGGGCTTGTTGGGTCGTTTTTATTAGTAAGTTGACCTGCAAGGGCTACCATTTCGTTAATAGTCCAGTCATTGTTTGGATGAGAGACATTTCTGAGGTCAAATACATCAAGGTTTAAAAGAATGGCATTGGGCATTACATCAATAGGTAAGCCGTAAATATAGCCATCGAACCTATGCATCTCAAGCATACCTGGAAGGAATTGGTCCCTAAACTCAGGATGTCTGTCGATAAAGCTGTCTAGTGGAGCTACAAAGCCTTGTTCTACCATGTTTCTAAACACTCTGGGAGGCTCACCTTCCCAGAAAAACGCATCCGGTGCATCCCCGGCGGCAATTGCAGCTGGGAGATAGTGCCAGTCACGGTTAATTACTTCGTTAATCACTACATTAGGAAACTGCTCCCTAAAATACTCAAAGTAAGGTTGGTCTGGGCTACCGCCAGTTAGACCCCAATGGCTCCAGCCACGCACCCATACAGTAAGCTCACCTTCAAGCTCCTGACGACGCTGCGCCTCGGCACTTAAGGTTACCGCAGGTTGCTGAGTATCCTCTGTAGTATCATTGCCGCCGCTGCAACCTGTTAATGCCATAGCCATAATAAGAACTGCTAAGGCTGATACTAAATACAGCATTTTTCTTTTCATAAAATCCTCCTATTCCCCAGGCAGGGGATCATTCACTATGCATACACTTTACACAAATGCATTTGTAACTTTACCTGTTACTTTAATTATTATAGGAACATGTCACAAATTTGTCAATAAATATTAAAAGGATTTGGTATAACAGCCCTGCCGATTTGGCAGTCGCTAAGGCCTGAGTAAATATAGACATCTTTATCATCTTTTGGTGAAATCCCAGCACAGAAGGTAACATCATAAAGCCTAGGTTCACGGCTTTCATTCCCTGGGAAGCAGCTTCGTGAGCATATTACTTTAGGAGAGGATGTCTTTAATGATTCAGTGTCAATTGTAAATGCCACGCTGTAATAATGAAGGAAGTCTATACCATCTAATGGTTTTCTTTGTGAAATATGGCCTATTACCCCTATTTTCCCATCAGTAAGGGAATGAAGCTGGTTGGCTCCGCCCCATTCATCAGGTGGAAATACGTCCTGGATATGAGGAGCGTTATCTATAATCTCCGCTGTCAAATCATCAAGAGATGGGACTATTGTAAATCCAATTTTTGCAATACAACCGTATTTTGCAATTACTTTTTCACCTTGAGGTCTAGAGCATACCGCTACGCTACCACTTGGAAGCTGACAAAGGCGGATATCCTTCATATGATCCGGCCCATCTAGAAAATGCTTTAGGTTGTAAATACTGGTACCCCTATATAGAAGAGTGCGCCAGGATTTAGCCCTCTCACCCTCCCAATCCACATATACTCCTCCTAGAATTATTTCCCCATTTATATAAGTTATAAAAGGATCTTCCAAGGGAAATGTTGGGGCATCGGCAATAGGCTTATAAACCCCTCCTGCTTTAGTGAAAAACACAGTAGTAGAATCACGGCCCATCCGCCCATGAACCCGGCCTGCTATAACTTCTATACCATCGCTTACAAAGGGAACGGAAGGGTTATATACATCCATATCCGGATACTCAAAAGTAAGAATCTCCGACTCGCGAATGTTACGGTTAGCCAAAAACTCCTCATAAGCCCCGCCAATAGACCTAGGTGAAGGCCTCATAAAACCATCTCCTTACTGCACCTTAATATAAGGTTACAATTATTTTTGTAAAGTTACAAACGAATGTTATCACTATGAAATTATGTAGTCAATAAAAAAGGATTACATCGCTTAAGATGTAATCCTTTATCTCTTAATAATTGTTGTATTATCTTTATAAGCAGACCGCTGAAACTGCAGCTGCCACTGCATCTGTTACACTTTTATCCAATGCACTTGGGATAATATAATCAGGCGACAACTCTTCATCTTTTACATAATCAGCAATGGCCTTGGCTGCCGCTAAATTCATTTCGTCTGTAATTTTTTTTGCCCGTGCATCCAACGCCCCGCGGAAAATCCCTGGAAAAGCCAATACATTATTTATCTGATTAGGGAAATCACTTCGGCCGGTACCTACGATATACGCGCCTGCTGATTTTGCAATGTCGGGCATAATTTCTGGGGTTGGATTTGCCATTGCAAATACAGCTGATTTATCATTCATTGAGGCTACCATTTCTTTTGTTACGCAGTTGGGACCGGATACGCCTATAAATATATCAGCTCCAACCATTGCATCTTGTAACCCTCCCGTTACGACCAGATGATTTGTTTTTTTGGCCAAAAGCTCATGATTTGGAGACAGGCATTCCTTGCCTTTATAGATAATCCCTGCTCTATCGCATGGGATTATATTGGTGAAACCTGCCTTAATAAGCAGATTGATAATGGCAGTGCCAGCGGCGCCTGCACCATTGACTACAACTTTCACCTGATCTGGGGATTTTTTCGTTAGGCGCAGAGTGTTGTTTATTGCAGCTAGAGCTACTATGGCCGTACCGTGCTGGTCGTCATGGAATACTGGTATGGACAGTCTTTCTTTTAGCTTCTGCTCTATTTCAAAGCATCTTGGGGCAGATATATCCTCTAGGTTTATTCCCCCAAAACTGCCTTCAAGGAGCGCCACAGCATTTACAAATTCGTCGGGATCCTTGGTGCCTAAGCATAGGGGAATCGCATCTACATCCCCGAATTTTTTGAATAAGGCCGCCTTGCCTTCCATTACAGGCATTGCAGCAAGTGGGCCTATATCTCCAAGGCCCAGCACCGCAGTACCGTCTGTTATTACGGCTACGGTATTCCAGCGGCGAGTAAGCTCAAAGCTTTTTGATGGGTCTTTTTCTATTTCAAGGCAAGGCAGGGCGACACCTGGGGTGTATGCCAGAGATAAATCATCTTTATTATCAAGTGGGGCACGAAGGGCTATTTCATACTTGCCTCGCCATTCGTAGTGCTTCACCAATGCTTTTTCCATTGTATCCCTCCTTTTTATGATATTATAGCATAAGAACGAGATACGGATTCCAAGTTAATGATTTTATTTGGAATCAGTAAGAGGTGTTAGTAGGGATGAAGCCTGTTAAGCTATCTGTTAGTAAAATTATTGCTCTAGTTATGCGCTCAGGGGATATTGATAGCCGATTCGATAACGGCTCATCCATGAACCGTGGCTCGGCAGCTCATCGCAAAATCCAGAGGGCGGCTATCTCTGATTCGCCGGGATATACAAAAGAAGTTTCACTAAAATTGGAAACAGAAATTGATGGCACACCAGTGATAATCCATGGCCGAGCCGACGGCATTATCACTAAGCCCGCTATCATGATAGATGAAATCAAGACTACCACGTTGCCACTAGATTATATCTACAACCAACACCCCCAACACCTAGGCCAAGCCAAGTGCTATGCGTATATGTATATAAAAACTCTGGAAAATCCCATAGAGTCTATTTCCATTCAATTGACATATTATCAATTAGAAAGCGAAGAAATCCGCCATTATCACTGGAGCTTTACTACCGGTGAGCTGGAGGATTTTTTTTATGATCTGATAAATAAATACGGCCAATGGCTACGCCTTGAGCGAGAATGGGGCGCGATTCGCAATCAGTCTATAGCCCAGACCCCCTTCCCATTCGAAACTTACCGCAAAGGCCAGCGAGAGCTTGCAGTGGCGGTTTACCGAGTTATTTCTCAAAAAAAGAAACTATATACCTCAGCGCCAACAGGCATAGGCAAAACTCTATCGACCATATTCCCATCTATAAAAGCATTGGGAGAAGACAAGGCCGAGAAAATCTTTTACCTAACAGCAAAAACCGTAACCCGAGTCGTAGCAGAAGACGCAATAAGATTAATGGCACAAAAAGGCTTACGCATCAAATCCATAACCCTGCGGGCAAAGGATAAAATCTGCCCGAACGAACAACCGGACTGTGACCCGGATTATTGCCCCCACGCAAAAGGCCACTACGACCGCCTCAATGACGCTGTAATGGATTTACTTAAAAACATCGACCTAATCACTCCTGATATAACGTCAGAGTACGCAAAAAAGCACACCGTCTGCCCCCACGAATACGCCCTGGAAATCTCGTTATGGTGTGATGTAATAATCGGAGACTACAACCATGTCTTTGACCCAGCGGTGCATCTACGCCGCTTCTTTAGTGACGAAGGCGGGGAATATATTTTTCTGATAGACGAAGCCCATAACCTGGCAGACCGGGTTCGTGATATGTATACGGCAGCTATCACAAAAAGCTCATTCAGTAAAATCCTCAATGCAATAAGAGGCCGCGATCCTCAAACCTCAGCACTACGCATGGCTCTGCGCAATATTTGCGCACACTTAAAGGAGCTAAGAGAAAAAATAGACTGGCCGCTACACCACATCTCAAAAGACCCTGATACCAAAGTCCTAGAACTAGTAGTGAATTTTATCCAAACCTCTGGGGAATGGCTAATGTCCCAGAAAAATAATCCTGGCGGCATGTATGAAGAAGTATTAAACCTATACTTTGAAACCAACCACTATGTCATGATATCCGACTTATACAACAGCCATTACACCACCATATATGAAGCCCAGAGCAATGATATTACCATGACACTATTCTGCCTAGACCCCTCAGAAGTCATAGCCACAGGCCTCAACCGGGGACAGGCCTCCATACTTTTTTCAGCAACTTTTACCCCACTCAATTACTACCGCGATATCTTAGGAGGCACCCCAGAAGACTTCACCCTATCCCTCCCCTCCCCCTTCGACCCAACCCGCCTTGCCACGATAATTCACCAAGGAATCTCCACCAAGTATGCCCATCGGGAACAAAGCTACCAACCCATATCCACTGCCATCCACACAGCAATAAGCCACAAACCTGGCAACTATTTGATATTTTTTCCATCCTATGACTACATGCACAAAGTCTACGAAATATTCATTCACAATTACCCAGAAGTCACCACGCAGCTACAAGAAACGCACATGACAGAAGAAGATCGGGAAGCCTTCCTAGAAGCTTTTACCAAAAAAAACAAAATAACTCGTATAGGTTTTGCTGTGCTTGGCGGAATCTTTTCTGAAGGCATAGACCTGAAAGGAGACAGGCTAATAGGCTCCATAATCGTAAGCGTGGGCCTTCCAAAAATAAACCTGCGCCAAGACCAAATACGGGATTATTTCAACCAGAAAAATGGCCAAGGCTACGACTATGCATATGTCTTCCCCGGGATGAACAAAGTACTGCAAGCCGCAGGCAGGGTAATCCGCACAGAAACAGACTTTGGCGTAGTGCTGCTAATAGACAACCGCTTTGCTACCCCAGAATATAAACGCCTGCTTCCCCACCACTGGATAAACATGCAAACTATCCACAATCTAGACCAGCTCAGCTTCTCAATAACCAAACATTGGCAGCAAGTACAAATGGATATATAATAAAAAGAAAAAGGAGTGCAATCACATGAAATTTCCAGAAATGCCGTATACACGGCCAGATTTTGAAGAAACAAAAACAAAACTGGAATCACTTCTAGCCCAGTTTAAAGGCGCTAAAAGCGCAGAAGAATGCTTTGCCGCTTATAAGGAGTTTGATGATTTCTATGGCAATGTATTTTCCATGTTCTCAATAGCTCGCATCCGCTACACATTAGACACTACCAATGAATTTTACGACAATGAAAAAGCTTATATGGACGAGGTAAGCCCGAAACTCCAAGCTGCACTTCAAGCTTTCACACAAGCCCTACTAGAAACCCCGTTTAGAAAAGAACTGGAAGCCCAGTGGGGCAGCCTGATGTTCGTAAACGCAGAAATAACAACCAAAACTTTCAGGCCTGAAATCGTCACTGATCTACAAGAAGAAAACAAGCTGGCAAGCGAATATTCGAAGCTAATCGCCTCAGCCCAAATAGAGTTTAACGGCAAAGTCCACACCCTAGCTGAAATGACCCCATACTACGAAAACCCAGATGCTAACATCCGCAAAGCCGCAAGAGACGCATCCTCAGCCTGGTACATGTCACACAGCGAAAAACTAGACAATATATACGACCAACTGGTAAAGCTACGCACCAACATAGCAAAGAAGCTAGGCCACGACTCATTCACTCAAGTAGGATACTACCGTATGCAACGCAACAGCTACGACCAAGCCGCTGTTGCAAAGTTCCGTGAAGGCGTGGTAAAGCACATAGTCCCCATAGTAGAGCGCTTTAAAACCGCCCAAGCCAAGCGAATCGGTGTAGACAGCCTTACTATTTACGATGATAATTTCTCCTACCCAGAAGGCAATGCAAAACCCCAAGGCACCCCGGAAGATATCTTTGCCCACGGCAAAACTATGTATCACGCGCTTTCTGGGGAAACAGCCGAGTTTATAGACTTCATGATGGAAAACGAACTCTTCGATGTACTAACCCGCCCCGGTAAAGAAGCTGGTGGATACTGTGCTTATATTCCCAAATACAAGGCTCCATTTATCTTTGCCAATTTCAATGGTACTTCCGGGGATATAGATGTATTAACCCATGAAGCAGGCCATGCCTTAGCCGGGTATGTAGCCAAAGACATCTACCCATCAGCTTTACGCCGCTACTCAGCAGAAACAGCAGAAATCCACTCTATGGCAATGGAGTTCTTCACCTGGCCATGGATGGAAGGTTTCTTCGGTGACCAAACAAAGAAATACTACGAAAGTCATCTAGCTAGTGCCCTAATCTTTATCCCATATGGCACCATGGTAGACGAGTTCCAACATCATGTATACGAAAAACCAGAGATGACCCCAGCCCAACGCAATAATCTATGGCTGGAATTAGAAAAGAAATACCGCCCATACTTAGGTACAGAAGGCATCCCCTTTTATGGAGAAGGCCGCCTGTGGCAGAGACAGCTTCATATCTATCAAATCCCCTTCTATTATATAGACTACTGCCTAGCTCAAATAATAGCCCTATGCTTCTGGGCAGAGAACCAAACTAATCCAGACAGCGCCTGGGAGAAATATCGCCGACTACTAGGCTTTGCAGGTACCAAAACATTTGTGGAGCTAATAGAAGACGCAGGACTACCCAGCCCATTCGTACCAGACAATCTAAAAGCTGTAGCTGACGCAGCAGTTGACTGGCTAGATAAGCAATAATCCAAAACCGTCTTCATATAAAAAATAAGTCCCCTTGTCACAGATTCCAGTGCCAAGGGGACTTATTTATACATATTTACTATTTCCACAATAATCCAATCAAACTACCTCTTGACGAGTACCATTCTTTGGTTTATACTTTCCCTCGCTTCATCCAAGACTTGCGCCCAGGTAGCTCAGTCGGTAGAGCAGTGGACTGAAAATCCATGTGTCGTTGGTTCGATTCCGACCGGAGGCACCAAACGAAAATACTTTCTTAAAAAGTTAGGACAAAGAGTGATGTTATCACCCTTTGTCCATTTTTATTTTCTCCCATATTTCTTAATAAGAACAAAGATTAGACACGAGGATTTTTAGAAAAAAATGGGCTATTTTTTCAGAAATCCCATTATCTAAAATTCTGCATTTAATACTCACTGAATATCATTTATTGAAGGAGTGAGTATTCTATGAAAAAGATGTTTACCAACTTTAACAATCAACAGAAAACAGTCCACGATACTATAAACGACTTCATAAACACTAAAAAAGGAAAGAAAGCCAGCGAAACCACGAAATACTATGAGGATAGGCTTAACGCCTTTTATTCATACTTAACCGAGTGTGAAGGTATAGACGAATTACAGATTTTAACAAGGGCAACAATTGATAGATACATGAATCATAAAAAGGTACTAAGCCCCTCTATAAGCAATCAAACCTTAAATAATCATTTAAGAGCTATTAGGGCATTTGTTAATTACTGTATTTATGAGGGGTATATAAAACCTTTTAAGATTGAGATGTATCCAACGACAAGCACGCCAAGAAAACCATATACAAATGAGGAGCAGGAATTATTATTAGAGAAACCTAATTTGAAAAAATGCACATTCACAGAGTATAGGAATTGGGTGATTATTTGTCATTTTCTTGCTAGTGGTAACCGCTCAAAAACTGTCAGACATATTAAGATAAAGCATGTGGAATTGGATAGGCGGCGGATTACCTTGGATACCACAAAAAACAATGAAATCCTATATATGCCGATTAGTGATACTTATTATCCTATATTGCGCGATTATATGAAGGCGCGAAACGGTCAACCCGATGATTATCTATTTTGTACTCAATATGGGAAGCAATTCACAGATGGGGGATTGCGCTGTGTTATGCGCAAATACAATATAAAGCATGGTGTAAATACAACTAGTTTGCATAGATATCGCAATACGTTCGCAGAAACATGGATAATGAATGATGGGAATCCAAAGAAGTTGCAATATGCGCTGGGACATAAAACTCAACATATGGTTGATGAATACGTTTCAATTTATGGGAAGGAACTGAAGGAGGAATTTAATGATTTTACTCCTTTATCAATGCAACGGGAATGGCTTGAAAGCAAGAAGAAGATACGCATATAATGTATCTTAAATTTTTGCTTTACCTCTCTTGTATATCAAAAAAGAGCAAAACAATGCACACGAGATATAAATTGCAATGCAACAACTTGACAAAATGTTAAAAATATATTAAAATATATATAAGGATTTATATAAATAATATTGGAAGGCGGTGTAATAATGAGAGCAATAAAAACTGCGGATTTGACACAAGATTTTAAACGTGTTGCTGACCAAGTTGTTCAAGGTGAGACTGTTCTAATCTCACGTCCAAGAAACGAAAATCTAGTAATCATAACCGAAAGTGATTACAATGAACTTGTAGCTGTGTCTAAATCAAAGATTAGAACTCCAAAGCTTGGAGGCTGGGAAGACAAAATCTTTATAGCTGATGATTTTAACGAGCCAATGGATGAATTTAAGGAGTATATGTGATTATGAGATATTTACTTGATACACACGTTGTCTTGTGGTTTGCTCAAAACTCACCCCTTCTTTCTAGCAACGCTAAGAAAGTGCTATTGGATATAAATACTGAAAAATACGTTAGCATTATTTCAGACTGGGAAGTTGCGATAAAACTAGGAACAAATAAGCTCAATATAGTTAATGGATTGTCTGAGTTTCATAAAATGGTTGATAGTAATGGATTTTCAGCATTGTCAGTTTCACGAAATCACTTATCCCAATTGGCAGGCCTCCCACATCACCACAAAGACCCATTCGACCGCTTGCTAGTTGGAACTGCATTAGCAGAGAACTTAACAATAATTACTGTTGATGAAAACATACAAAAGTATAATGTACCATATCTATGGTAAATCATAGTTTATAAGCCGCCGTCATATAAAAGCCTACCGAAATTATGAAAATTTTAGGTGGGCTTTTATCATGGAGCAATTATCAAAGCGATAGCAATTCACATCTAGATTTTATTAGATATTCAAATGAAACCGTAGTCACGGCCTTCCCCTGCGTATTTAGCAGATGCCTTCCTGAGCCATCATTTTTTCCAGCTTGAGTTGCAGTAGTGGGGCGGTTTTGTGCGCTATACTGGATTCACGATGGGGGTCACTGTGTTTTGCTCTGCGTTTTCCCTTCAACCCCCATCGCCATTGGTGATTCAGCGCACAAAAAAGGCCATGTCAAGGCGGAGGCTCTAAAAATTTTGAGTGGGTTTCTCAAAAATTTTGGAGGTGCCTTGACATGGCCTTAGTCACACGGATTATTGCCACTGCTTTTACAATTTTATGACTGGCATTATTTCATCATTTGGAAACGGGCATGGTGAGGATATATGTGTTATCCTTTTTTGGTTCTTCGTGAATGGCGGATTTTATTAGACGTGACCATTCGTTATCGTCAGGTGTAATGCCATAGCGTTTTAATTCCTCGCTACGGTGAGGTATAATATCGGCAAATAAATGGGGTAATGTTTTAGATATTAGTATGGTTTCGTTCTGTTTAAATTCGTAGTCGAAAGGGAAATTGTCTTCTATTAAACGCTTGCGATAGTCAAAGTTAATTATGAAAAGATATTCACCATTATCAAGTAATTCAAGTGTACCGATGTTTAGACGATTGCGGAAAAGTCCTATTATTACTTTATTGTTTTCCATATCTCCAATTCCTCCCCTTAACCTCTTCGCTTTGTAAGAGCTGCTTAGTATTATTTTTCATCATTTCAAAAGTGTCCGCAATGTCTTTAAAATCCTCGTGCTGATTTAGTTGATGTTCAGCAGCTTTGCAAATCTTTATGCAACCCTCCCATGATTCTGCCTCGCCGTCTTCAAGATATCCGCACATCGTACCTAATATGAATGAAAACCGATACTTTTCGGGGATTAAGTGTAGCACACTTCTCTCTATCATTAATTCCCTTTCGAATGTGTCGAGCACTTCATTGATGTGGATGCTCAATTTTTCTTTCAAGTGGGCATATTTCCTTTTTTTAGATTCCTTTTCCTTGGCTCCAAAAATTGAATCTATAAACTTTACAAAGGGGTTATGGTGGCCACTTATTAACTTCTCATATAGGCTATATCCTACTGAAATTTCTTCAACACTTCTTTCAAAAAATGAAAGTGCAAGAGAACAACAAGCAAGTAATTCAATCAACTCTGGTGGCGGCATTGAGCGAAGTTCTATCCCATTTTGCACCGGAAAATGGAATAATATTTCTTTCACTCGTGGCTCTATGCGTAATGAATCAGATGCAATTCCTTCAATCCTTTTTATCATCCACTTTTCATTCAACCACTGTCTATAGGTAAACAATGAAACTCCAATACCTATCAGTGCTGATATAAGGACAGGGATTTTACTTGTTCTCTTTTGCATCATGACTCAAATTCCCCCCTCATAATACAAATAATGATTTTTGAGTAGTAATTTATTCATAGAAAAAATCTTTGATGCGATTCTTGATGCGATTAAGGATATAAATAAGCAAATCCTTATTGCTTATGTTGGTTCTTTGTCTGAAATATGGGCAGGCTTTATCGTGCGCAAATGCCCATCCAATTTTACCACCGCCATAACAATACATTCCGTCCGAGCCAGCTGCGTAACCTACACAGCTACCGCATGTTTTTTCATTGTCCATAGCTATACCTCCACAAGCCCAAATATTTGTTTTTTCTTGGCGTTAAACTCTGCTTGTGTGATAATGCCGTCATCTAGCAGTTTTTTGTACTTAGCTAGTTCATCAGCATCGCTCATCTGCTGGGGAGCCGTTCCAGTAATTTGACTATTCTTATAGGTGTGATAGATGTTATCAAGCTGGCTCATTAGTTCCATTATTTCTGCTTCACGTTGTTGTAGATTGTTTTTAATAGCTTTGCTAATGACTGAAAAAGGGTCTTTTGCTAATGCACTCATTACGGTTTCTGCGCGATAGAGAGGTACGATTATCTGCGGGTTATTGAAATCACTTGTCTTTATTTGCAAATCAATACTTTTAATTTTACCGCTAGATAAAGCTTGCCCGACAACCATACCGCCACCGCCAGCAATTAGACCTCCGAGCACCGCTCCGCCTAATCCGCTTTTGTTGTCAGTGAGCAAATCTACGCTGTTTACATCGCTGATGTGAATAGCATTTAGCATTTCTGGTACTTCTTCAAACTTAGGTATCAAGAAGGTAGGTAGAGCCTTCCTTCCTCCAGCTTGGTATATTGCGATGTAACCGTTTTCTGATATAGCGATGGGTGTCATTATCGCTTTATCAAACACCTTAACTTGCCCCAAACGTGAATCATTGTTTGCTAGGGTAAGTATTCCGACATTGTTCTTTGCTGGTGTAAAATAGGACATACAAAAACTCCCCTTCCTTTTGATGGGTGTAAACCCATAAAGCGAAAAGTATTTCCAGAAAGGTATACTTTTCCAGAAAGGTTGTTTTAATAAAAATACTGTCATTTTATGTAATGTTACAAGTCGATTTTACCAAAAAATGCTTGAATGAACGCTAAAAACATGCTATATTCACCTTGCGCAAAGTTGTGCGAAAAAGTATACTTTTTCGCACAACTTTTATTGTTTTTCAATAGTGTGTAAAGCCTTGTATTCCCGCACTTTTGCATAGAAGGTCGAAAGGCTCATATTGCATAAAGCGGGTATCTTCTTTGTAGGAATTTCTCCACGCTCCCATTGAGCTATTAACTCCCCAAAATTAGCGGGTAACTCCTTCTCCGGTCTGCCAAACTTTATGCCCTTGGCCTTGGCTGCTGCTATGCCGTCGGCTTGGCGTTTGCGTATGTTTTCAAGTTCATTCTGCGCAACAAAAGAAAGTATCTGCAAGACTAAATCAGCTATAAATGTACCCATCAAGTCCTTATGCTGGCGCGTGTCCAATATCGACATATCAATTACAATAATGTCTACATGCATTTCCTTGGTAAGTAATCGCCATTGGTTTTGTATCTCCTCATAATTGCGGCCTAGGCGGTCTATGCTGTCAATGTAGAGCAAATCCCCTGCCTTTAACTTTGCCATTAGTTTCTTGTATTTCGTGCGCTGAAAGTCTTTTCCCGATTGTTTGTCAATGAACATGTTTCTTGGTGGTATTCCTATTTCATAGAATTTTATGACTTGCCTGTCTTCGTTTTGGTCTGTGCACGATGTTCTGCCGTAGCCGTATGTTGACATGATAAAAACCCCTCCTTTTTGTAGTTGATTTTATAAAGGAAGGGATTGAGATTCCGGCAAACAAAAAACGAGCGGAATATTTTCGCTCGTTTTCATGGATTTATCTAAGTTGGAAGGATGAATCTGTCTGTAGTATTTGAGGTCGTTCTAAATTTACATATTCATTACCCGCTCTTATTTCTTGTAATTTTTCACTTATATTATCCGCTTGGGGTGGTTTTTTTCCTATTGGCTTAAGCATTTTTTCAATAGTTGTAATCTCTTTTCGTAAAGGTTTCAATGCTTTTTCTAAATATTGTCGCCTATCTGTTTGCTTCTTCAAGGCGATACCCTGTTCCATTGGCATGTATACAGTGCGCCCCTTTTTTGTTTCAGAACAACGATATTGGTAATAGAAATAATCTTTGTTTCCGAATGTTTTTATATAAACATTTCCTTTCGGCAACGATTCAAATTGTACAAGTTCATCCTCGTATTCTTTTTGAATCTTTAGTTTTGACTCTAACTCTTCTTGAAGGATTCCTGCTACATAGTTAATTATTTTCACAATACTCACCCCACCTTTAATATTACCACATACTAAGACTAATGTCAATGCAAATTTATTGATTTTGTACAAAACATTTTTGACATTTATGGATTTGTATGTTAATGTACTTCTACAAAAACAAAATCGCTTTATTATTTTATATAAGGCACTTTAATCTATTGTTTGTGTAAAGCCATGAAAGGGGGTTGGGCGCTTTGGAAAATTTAGTTGAGCAGGTTATTATCGCATTAGAGAGTTCCATGTGCCCGACTTTTTGATGTGCGAGTTAAACTACTACTCCAAGGGGCTGCTTATTGATGGCTAATTAGCAAAGGATGAATCGCATGAGAGCACTACCCGATATCATGAATTTCATAGGCAAATTATTCAGGCAGGGTACAAAATCAGCTGTGACCGCCGAAACAGAATCAGAAGAACGTAATGTGGAAGCCGTAGGAAATGTGATTGCAGGTTTGTTTGCTGCTATTGGGTTATTCATAAAACTTCTATTGTCTTCATGAATACAACTCAATATGTATTGATTTCACAAAAAAGGATACCTCATGATAGGGTATCCTTTTTTGTTGGATATGAAGATAGAATAGTAGATATGCAATGATTTACTCCTCTTGAAACATATCAACAATCTCTAGCGCGTATTCATTGCCTTGGGCGGCTGATTTTAATATCCAGTATGTAGCTTCGTCTAAACTGTTGTTTTCGGCGTAGTGTACCCCCAAAAGTAATTGGGCATTTGCATCGCCGGAATGTGCCTGGCGAATTAAATCTGATAATTCTGTCGTTGCCATGTTTTCATTATCTGCCTTTTCGCCTGCACTAAAAAGTGCTTTTACTACGAGTTTTAGCAGTTTCCCTGTTAGGTTTAATACTGGATGGCCTAAAAAATCATCTAATGTAAAAGCGAAATGTCCTTTCATAATAAATCCCTTTCCTTACCATGATTTTTGTTTGTAATGTGGTGCTTTTTCCACTTTGAAGAATCCAAACGGTGTAAAGAGTGCGATTTCTCTAAGCGTTGCCCAGTTTTCAGGCTTGATTTTCCGCTTTTCTTCGGGTGCTTTACCGATTCCCTTTCCAGCAACAAAGCCGGTTATAGGCTCTAATCTCATATCTTTTGTGGTTCTGAGCTTTTCATGAGTGCCTACAAGCTTGCTGAAATATTCTTGACTGTCGGCATCTGTGGCGTTCAAAATCGCTTTATATGCGCAGTTATCCACGATGACGCGCCGAGCTGCTGCACCATAAATCAAATCTAGCTGCGCTAAACTTTGGATGATGGGGCATATGGTTATCTTTTTACTCCTTAAAGTTGCCAGACCGTCGGTAATTTCCTCGATTTTACCAAGACGCGGAAACTCGTCTAAGAGGAATAATATTGGGCTGGCGGTCATGTTTGGGCGTTTCTCAAAATGCCGCAAAAACTGGCTGACAATAAGGGATAAGAGGTTTTTCCATTGGCGCAAAAGGTGTTCTGGGATAGAAATAAAAACATCTGCCCCATATTCCAAATCATGTGGGGTTATATTTTTCGGGCGTGATAGAGCATGAGTTAGGTTTTTATCCGTTACAAACGGTACAAGATTTTTCCCCAATTCGGAGAGTATTGATGATAATGTCCGTTCATCCATATCCGCCAAACTATTCACACAAAAACGCGCCTCACGCTCTGTGCTTGCATGAAGCTCCTGTATTAGCTGTTTTGGCGTGGTGCTGAGTATCGCCTCGGCAGTGTCTAGGAATGTGAAATTCTTTTCGTTGTAGTGCAAAATCGCGGCGGTAAATATGTTTTGGGCGTTCTCTATCCAGAATGGGTCTTTTACATCTGGTGGTAATGGTACGAGTGCTTGCGCTATGGCGCGGGCTTCTTGTGCGGGGTTATCGTTCTTTTTTAGGAGATAGAAAGGATTGTATCCGTATGTTTCCGCGCTCAATGGGTTAAAAACCTTGGCGTTTAGCCGTTTGTGGCGCGTATGCTGATATAGCTCGCCCTTAATATCAATACAAAAAACAGCCTCTTTCCAGGCCAGCAACGAGGGAATAGCAATACACGAAGTCTTGCCACTACCCGCCAACGACTAGAATATGACCGTCTTTATCCTCTTTTTTAGTTATGTATTTGTTGCCTAGCTTGCCGAATATGAAACCGTGCAGGGGCATGTTTTTAGCCTTTAAATATTGGTCGTAGAGTATATGCAAAAGAAAAAAACTCATGCTTTTTCTTACTAGTTAATTTCAATTAGGCCATGCTTTTTCTCATATTGTGAAATATGTAATCGGCAAAGATGCTCCAATAAATTGCTTAGACTCCTAGTTTCTTCTTTAGCAATTAATTTCATCTTTTGCAGATACTCGTCCTCTAAATTGAATGTAAATGGTGTTTTGTTAGTTGGCATTAGCTTTCACTCCTTTAGATTTAACCGTGAAACAACAGTTATAGGTAGTCTACACAATCAAATCAACACTTTATACATGAACAGTTAAATAACTGTTGCATATTGTTTCGAATTGATATAAGCTAAAAGCAAAAACGGAGGTTACAGATGAAAAGCATCACGAGAAGAGTTGATGAACTAGGGCGCATTGTTATCCCTTATGAGGTACGCAAGAAATTCGACTGGAAGGAGGGAGTTGATATTTTGATAAACATAACAAAAAATGGTATCAGCCTAGAGACAAATACATAGATCTCATTTTCCCACAAGGTTTAATCTAAAGGTTTAATCTTGTGGGAATTTTATTTGCTACGTTCAAAACTCCTCACTCGTTTACGTTCGCGAAGTCTCACTAGGGGCTCTCGTTGCCCATGGGGTATCTCATGCAAAATCCGCGCAAACTCCTGTTCATTAAGTTTATCTAGTTCACCCTTGCTCCGCATTTTCGCGAGTTCTTCTTTTGGTGATAATCTGGCCTTGTTAGTCTCTTTCTCCAGCCTTTCTAATCTATCAAAAATTTTCTCTCTATCCCTGCTAATATCCGCCAACAACTTCCGCTTATGATATTCAAGCTTAAATTCCTCCTTATCATAAAGCATGGTTGGCAGCTTATTTTCCAAAACTTTTAATTTCTCAGTCAAATCCTCCGACTTAGATTCAAGCCTTTTTATTTCCATCGGGGCATCTTCAAGGGAAATTCGATATTCTCGCTCAAAATAACTCTGTGCCCTTTCATGTGAACGGGCATGAGTATGTATCTGTTCATCAATGGTCTTTTTGTTTGTAAAGAGGCTCATTTCTTGCCTTTGCGCTTGCAATTCCTCAACCCGCGCACCTAGCGCGTGGATTTCCTCGGCGCGTTGCTCTATGCTTTCAGCTGTGGCTCGTAGTATGTTCTTTTCTCGCTCTATATCGTTGATTTCGTCTTGTATCACGGATATCTCCCTATCAACGATTTCATAACCTTGTTTCAATTCGTGAATATATTCCGCCTTGGCTTCGGGCGTGGATGCCTTTGCCCGTGCTTCATTCCTTGCGATAATCTCGCGGTTTTCTTTTGCGCGGTCACTCTCTAGGCCACGCGCTTCCATGTGTTTACCAGCTACGCCAACATGGATTGTCGGCTCCCGGTCTATGCCCTGGGCTTCGAGTGATAAGTGGCTTATGCGCTCATTTAGCCCCTTTTCTTGCAACCGCGCGTTACATATCTCTGCCCAGTTTTCGCGCCATTGTTCTAGGAGTGGTGTTTGGTTCCAGTTCGTATTTTTATTACCAAAGCCGTCTTTCGTGACGTGGCGCATGGTCAGCGTTATGTGTGCATGTGGATTTCCATCGCCTTTATCGTGAATGGCAATGTCAGCGCACATGCCATGATTCACAAAGTTTTCCCGCGCATAATCCCTTATAAGCTCAATTTGCTCCTCTCGGTCTAACTCAACAGGTAGGGCAACATCAAGAATCCGCGCCGTCTGTGAATCCTTTCTTTTATCAGCTTTTTCAACTGCGTTCCAAAGTGTGGATTGGACGTAAAATTCCTCCGGCGCATTTGAGGGCAACATTATTTCACTGTGAACAACATCCTTTTTGCGGGTGTAATCGTGCATTATTCCCGTGCGTTCATCACACATTTTTACGCCTGAACGATAAGCAACGGCGGCTATGGATGAATGACCTGCTGAACGCCTTACAATATCAACATGTAGATGAAAAATTGCCACGATTGCACCGCCTTGCTCCGCGCACGAAGTGAGCGCGGTTATTCTTACATCACCATATGCGGCGGATGCTTGGCAGCGTGCGCGGGTTTGGGTTGTAAGACGGCGAAGCCGAAGCCCCCGCAGGGGCGCACATGTCGCGTAGCGACATATAAGTGCGCTTTCAGGTTTTCCTATGCTGTAACTTTGGAGGGACTAACGATAATTTTCGCGTAAAAATGACATGTGCTGGAGTGCGCACACTTACGAGGTAATTCTCATATATTTGACATTAGAAAAATGTCGTGCACCAAAAGGAGGCAATTTGAAATGACCGATAACGAATTAAAACAACTAGAAAACATCCGCGAGAAAATCGCCCAAATGAAATCCCGCGAAAAGGCAATTCTTGCCCGTGATAGAGCGCGACAGCGCAAAGAAAGAACGCGCCGTCTTATACAGAATGGCGCGTTGGCTGAGAAGTATTTGGGGTGTGAAGGGATGAAGCCGGTGGAGTTTGAGGGGGTTCTCAAAACAATGTCAGAAAATAACATGTCAAAATAATAGCCAGCCTCGCTATGCTCAAGGTCTGGCTAATTTGAGTTTATGTTTATTTAGTGTGCCAGCTTATAAAGGCAGTATTGGTTAAGACTAACACCTTCCCTGCGTGCTTGTTCAGCAAGTTCAGCATGAAGAGATTTGGGAATCCTTAATGCTATTTTACCGCTTTTTTCTAATTCATCCATTGCAGAAAACAGCTCTTTATCTTCTTTGTCCATCGAATCATATTCTACTTCTTGTACATTTGCAAACAATTCATTTAATTTATTATCCATTATTATCATCTCCTTCAAAGATGCTTATAAAAATCTCCCCGTGGTCTTATCAACAAAATCTCAATAACATCATCCGCATAATTTAATGTAAATCCTATCCTAAAAGGAGGAATTTTCAAGCGAAACATATTTTTACCTTTTAACTTTATTATATCGCCTTTCCCCTCTTTTAGTCCTTCGATTGCATTATCTACCTTTTTACGAGTTGGCGCATCAAGATTTTTCATATATTTTTGCACCTGCTTATGCATATCTATTTTCAAATTACCACCTCTTTATATTCATCATATCATATTTGATATCACATGCCAAGTCATTTCATTGCAACTTAATTCCTCTCATTGTGCAATGACAACAAATGAAAATAGAAATAAAAAAATAACTTGACATGCTTTCCCATAAAGATATATACTAAAGGGGTGAGGAATCCCTGAGTATAGATGCAGAAAATCCTCGTGTCTGGAAAATTGAAATGGCTTGACAATATCACTACACCCTAATAAAATGTAGAGAGTTGAAGGTTCATTCGTTTGAAATTTTGTGCCCAGGTAGCTCAGTCGGTAGAGCAGTGGACTGAAAATCCACGTGTCGGTGGTTCAATTCCGCTCCTGGGCATTAGCAGTATCAGCATCCAACTGCGGGTGTAGTTCAATGGTAGAACACAAGCCTTCCAAGCTTGATACGTGAGTTCGATTCTCATCACCCGCTCTTGCTTGTTTTAAAGGCCTATGGTAGTATAGTTAAGCTTAATATGCGCGAATGGCTCAGTGGTAGAGCATCGCCTTGCCAAGGCGAGGGTCGCCAGTTCGAATCTGGTTTCGCGCTTATCTGGAAAGCCCGTGAATACGGGCTTTTTTTAATGCTTTCATTATGTGATGATTCTACCCCAATAATATAGTGTTAAAAAATGCAAGTCGGTAAAATTGTTTTGATACGAGATTGTGAAGCATAGCAAAATAAGAATTATGTAGATATCTGGCTAAGACCGAAAGCATATGAGGTGCGCTGTAAAGGGTGGAAATAACGCCACTACATATTCGTTCTAATGCACTGGCGGCAATTCGTAGCCCCCATCGCTTGTTGCATAGATTACCAGTGCGTATGCTACAACACAAACGAGGGTTGACACATTTTAAGGGTGCAAATTGGATTTGAAGTTACTTGCTCCTCGAATTACTTCACAACCGCAACCAATGAGTATAAAGGAACGACAGGGTTAAACATCTTACGGCTTTTGAAGTTGAAAGTTGGAACAGGTTTTGGCATAATTAGCATATAAAGTTTATTATGAAGGAGTAAGTTTCATATGAAAAAAGGCAAACAAATACAAATTAATAATTTAGACGAATATATAAATAATATTGAGTTATTACAGCTTGATACATTTATTTCTCGTGGAGAAAGCAAGCAAAATGATGCAATAATAGCGTCAGCATTTAGAAGCAAGGTAGCTATAAATTTTCAAGGAATGATTCAAGAATATTTCAAAACGATTGGTAATGATTTAACGGATATGCAACGAGATAATTTTATAGCGTTTTCCCAACATCATGGAATACCTACTAACTTAATAGATTTTTCTCATTCGCCTTTAATTTCATTATATTTTTCGTGCTTAGGTGACGATAATATGAATGAATCGGGATATGTCTATTTTATTGATAAAAAGCGGACGATTTCTATTGACGAAATTATTAATGAAAATGTATATGAAAAAAATATTTTACTTAATTTAATTAATTTTGATAAATACACATTACCCCTTTTGATTAAGCTTTATAAATTTGAACATGATAACCTTGATGAATTTGAGAAGTTAATAGTATATTGTGCTGAGTTGTTAAAGAAAGACAAAAATTTGAAAATAAAATATCGAAAATTCTTTGCAATGATAAATAAGTTCAAACGTAGATGTAAAAATCAAGAGGTAAAATATGACGCTTTTCACGAATATTCTGAATGTCTTTTGAATGAATTGATAGAAGCGAATGAAAACGATAGCGGAGAAACTTCTGATTTTCATTTGTATAAAGATGACATTAAGAAGTTTTGGGAGATGACGCAGGAGGTAAGGTTTTATACGCAATATGTATATTTTAGTGATGTTCTTTTGTTTTTACTCATCCTAAAAAGTGTTTTGGGGGAATTGTGTGATTTCGGAATGAGGGAAATGGTTAAAATTGACATGACCTTTCCTTTTTACTTTACTTATACTCCCCCGAACATAATAACTCGTATTGAAAATCAATCCTCCTTGTTTGTTTATCAGTTGTACTATGATGATTCATTAAGAGATATTTATATTGACCCAATTGAAAAACGAGTTATCCAAGACATTGTGCCAGACTATAAATTTGTAATTAATAATAAACAAAAAATTTTGCGGGAATTAGACCTTTTAGGTATAAACTTGAAATATGTTTTTAATGATTATGATAGTATAGCAAAGCACATTCGTTCAAAAAAGGAATATTTATAATTATCACATAATAACCGATAATGAACCGAAACCAAAAGCGAACCAATGCATTTTACAACTTCTCACTTGTTATATGTTTTGCGCACATACCACACTCGTGTGGTACATAAGTGCGCCCTTGTTATTTATAATGGATTGGCAATAATTAGTTCAGCCAGTATATGCGTTATTTCCACTCTTCACAGCACACGTCCTAAAATCTTTCGGTCTTTTTTATTGCTCAAACAGCAGAAAGGGATTTTTACAATAACAGTATTTCGCATTGATGAAAATAGCCGCATATCACAAAGCGCAAGGTAATCAGATAAAAAAGCGTCGCAACCTGTAAAGGTGTTACGACGCTTAAAGTATTCGTTTTGATATATGATATGGGGTTAAATCCCTGGAGCACATCCAAACGTCATTTCATGAAGTATATCCCGTGCTACAGCTGCCATAGTTAGGGCTTTCATTTTAGAGCGAATTTTTTTGTAGTACGCTTCAAGGATGTGGCATATTTCTAAAGCTTCGTATCTTACAGCTGAATTGGAATTTCTTAAGAATGGGATTGCCACCTGCTCCAAATATTTTTGTGATTCAGGATTTTTTATATTTATTAGGTGCTCTATCATTTTAAAGCAGATAATATATGGTTCGTACCCCGTTTCATTGGCTAGAGCCATCCCCTCTTTTATTATCTTTTCACATTCATCAAACTTCTTTAACCGTAATAGGCATTTAGCCTTCATATATAGAAATAAACAACGGAGAAATGCATCTAAGCTATTTCCAAAATGTGCTTCTGCTTGGTTAAAGAGTTTTATCGCTTTCTCTGGATGCCCCTTCCTCAATTCTATGTCGCCCAAATCTATAATAGCAGTTCCAATTGCCATCTTATGATTGAGGCTTTTTGCCCGCGCAAGTGATTCTTCATATATAAGCTTTGCTCTGTCTAGTTCACCAAGAAAAATATAACATGTAGCTTGCGTCATTTTTATGTGTGGCCTATTAGCTAATGTCGAATCATTGTTATCTGCCATGAGAGCCTTTTCTGTATATAAAAGCGCGTAAGAGGGCCTGCCAATGTTTATATAGACCAGTGCAATTTCACAATATAATAATGCATCTGGCTTTAATATAGAACTAGAATCACTGAGATCAACACTCTTTAATCTATGCACAAGGGCATTGAGGAAGTCATGCTTGTATTCGAATAGCCTACATTTATTTCTGTGATATAAATAACGTGCTTCCGTGCTTGCTTCATCACCTAATACATTTAGTAGAGCCTCCGCCTTGTCCATTCTTTGCACAATTGCTGCCATGATGCTCTCATTATCATTCGTTATTAGCAGAGATACCTGCGTATGCAGCAGTTGGACTTCAAGCATCATGTATATTACTGTTAGACATGCTCAAAGGGAAGGTGTAAAATGCTTGCCAGTTCATCTTTCATAGTCTCCGCATAGCTTATACGGCGGGTGTTTATTTGATCATGCCACACCCATATTTGACTTCTATATACTTCTAGTTCTTCTTCTGTTAATGGGGCCTTGGGGATATCCAAGGCTTTTTTAATTAAGGTAAGGGTTTTGTCATCACATTCCACCTTGCCGCTCTCTATTTGACTTATATGCTTTCCGCTGCAACCTACTACATGGGCCAGATATGCCTGGGTCAGTTCTTTTAAGATTCTAACTTGTCTAATCTTCTCGCCCAGATGGATGTTTTTCATGTAGCATCTCCTTCGTATTATTCAAAATCATAATTGCTGTAACTAAGAATTTGCATGTGCAAAATAATAGCAGTTATCGTAAAAAAAACCAGTGATTTTAAGATTCCCAAATATTATTTTTCTATTGCGGCTTACCGAGATGAGTATATTTTTGCAGAAACTTACGCATTACAAGAAGTTCTAAAAATTGATGCTGATAAGGCAGTGCCAGCAATTATAAATTTATAACTGGTTTGCATATCACACCCCAGTAATACAGATGCTTTTCGTATAAAGTTGATGGTGCGAAATCATGCGCGAAACTCGCCGTTTCGGTAAGTGATTTTCGTTTACATAAATATAATCGGACTATTATAGTCAGACTATACGAAACTCAAAAGATTGGAGTGGTTTGCAATGTACATAAAAGTTAAGCGTAAGCCAGAAAAAAAAGCTGCCATGAAATGGCGGGCAAATTTATGGAGAGTATCTATAATGACGCTGACGTTGTCAATTTTTATAGCGTGCTTTGCCCTCTTTGCTTCTGTAGGGGATGGCGGCTATGGTATTGAATTTGAGTCTTACGCATATACCGAGGACTACCAATATGATGGTTACACCACATCTAGTGGAGAAGAACGCCCGTATGACTACACATATGAATCTCATGATGAGTACACATACGAATTGCATATAAGTGACGACTATGACCATAGCGGTAACGACAGTCATTATAGTGGACATCATTATTATAATTATGCCCCAGAGGAATATGGTTATTTCCAGCAGGGTGAATATACCCTGGACGACGATTATAACTATGAAGACAACGATAGTGACTTCACGTCTGACTATATCGAGATTATGCCTCTTTCATATACATGGCCAACAATAATGACGCATCCTGCCCAACTCCAAGCGCACATTAACGCAATACCAGAAAACGGCGTTCCACACCGAATTCGTTTGGGGTTTAGTGGTAACCAATTTACAACAACTGGGACGCAAATACCCACCATCACAGTTACAGGCAACAGACACATCATACTTGATAGCAACAATGCTTCAGTCCAAATATGGAATCGTGACCAGTCTTCGGGTAGGCATTTTGAAGTAGCTGGGGGCGCTACTCTAGAACTTTGGAATGTCAGCATAGCAAGGTCTTCAGGTTTTGACCCTACTGTCATATCTGGCGGAATTCAGGTATACGGCGGAGCTGAAGCTAGAAGCTCTACTTTGATACTTAACCACAGTAATGCCAGAATAGCTTATAACCGTGCAGGCTACGGTGGTGGTGGAGTATTTGTTGATACTGGCGGCCGCTTTTACCTATATAACGGTAGCATTAATAGTAACACTGGAAGCAGGGGCGGCGGTATACTTGTCGCGGGTGTGGGCAGTACAGCTACAATGCACGGCGGCAATATTTATAACAACAATTCAGAAACTGGCGGAGGTGCTGCTATAACTAATGGCGGCAGCTTCGATATGAGAGGCGGCACTATCGGGCGCGTAATTATCGGAAGCCTGTCACCTAACACCTTAGGCAATCATGCCCGTTACGATGGTGGTGCGGTATATGTTATCGACGTCAATGAAGAGGGATCCGTCTTTAGAATGTCTGGCGGCTCCATTACTGGAAATACAAACAATGCTCACGGTGCAATACGTGCTACCATATATAGTAGGATATTCATATCCGATTATGCTCATATACACAATAACTGGGCTGGGCTTGACCATCCATGGCCAAGCCGAGGTGGCGGTATAAGCATAAGCGGCGCAGCTCATGGTGAAATATCTGGCGGTATTATTGAACACAACCGTGGCTGTAACGGCGGCGGAGTAATGGTTGACGCCTCTATTCACCCAACAACAGGCGATTTGCTTGCTGGTACGGTGTATGTATCTGGCAGTGCAATTATTAGATATAACCGATATACCGCAATAGGCGAAGTTATCCCTGAAGGCGGCGGTCTATGGATTGGGCAAGGGATACTTTTGGGCGGTAGTCCATCCTATTCCATTATCTATGGCGGCAGTATTTACGGAAACCACGCTGTAGAAGGAGGCGGTGTATTTGTAGCCCAAGGCGGTGGCTTGTGGATGAGCGGCGGTCATGTCTTCGATAATACCGCTACCTATGGTGGCGGCGTGAAGGTAAGTGGCGGCAACACGTTTACTGGTGATGTGTTCACCCCCAGCACATTCCATCATTACGGCGGTATCATTGGAAGCAGTAACCAAGATTTTGGCAACCGAGCCGTAAGCGGCGGCGGGGTACATGTATCCGATGGGGCGGTTTTCAACTTATCAGACAGATTAGGCGCACTAATACAAGGTAATACCGCTACTGGTACTGCAACTAACCAGGGTGGTGGTGGCGTATTTGTAATAGGTGCGGGGACTAATTTTAACCTTCAAAACGGCATCATAAGTGAAAATCGTGCTACCCGTGGTGGTGGCGTAAAGTTAGTCACTGGCGATGCCACGGCAGCTAACCCTGCAAGGCTTACAATGACGGACGGTATTATTCAAAATAATCGCGTAAATCACACTAATGCCGTTATCCTGCAAGGCGGCGGCGTGTTTGCTACTGGATCTCATGCTGTATTTAACATGAGCGGCGGTACCATAGGTAACACTGATCGAGCCCAAGGTAATCAGGCTGGTAATGGCGGCGGTGTGTATTTAGGCCTTGGGGCAACCTTTAATATGCAGGCAGCAACTGCGTTGGATGCACAAATTTTTGGTAATACAGCCACAGCATCAACTGGCGGCGGCGGTGTGCTTATAACCGATCTAGGTAGCGAATTAAATATAACTGGAGGCACCATAGGGCACAGCGACATAGACTCTGGCAACTTCGCCCCACGGGGCGGCGGTATAGCTGCCTTTAATGGCTCAACCGTTAATATGACCCATGCAAATGCTAGGGTTATAGGTAATACTGCAACAGGCACAGGCGCCTCTGGTGGCGGAGGCGGTGTACTTGTATTGGGTGTAGGTACACATCTTATCTTTGAAAACGGCATTATTGAACACAACCGTGCAACTCGTGGCGGTGGGGTGAGGTTAGACGCTGGCACAGCGGCTAACCCTACTTGGTTTAATATGACTGGTGGCAATATCCGCAATAATAGGGTAAACCACGATGGCGCACCAATAACCGCAGGCGGCGGTGTCTTTATAACGGGTACTGTCGGTACAACCCAATTCAACATGAGCGGCGGTAATATTGGCACCACAACAGAAGACGGCAACCGTGCCGTAAGCGGTGGCGGTGTGTTTGTTGAAAATGGTGCATGGTTCGATTTATCTGGCGCAGGCAACATCCGAGGCAATGAAGCGGCCAATGGTGGCGGCGTATTTGTTTCTGGGGCAAATGCCCTTGCAACCATGAGAGGGGGCTTTATAGGTGGCCCCAATACCAATCAGGGCAATGTAGCTACTGCCGCAGCAGACGGCAGCGGCGGAGGGGTACGTGTAACCAACTCAGCCCGATTTAATATGACTGATGGAATCATCCAAAATAACAGAGCCAACCGCGGTGCAGGTGTGTCCGCGGGTGGTCATGGGGTAGCGGCAACACACGCACTTGTACATGATGATTGGCTCAATGAAGCGTCTTATGAACTTTATGAATACGAAGCGGAATATAACCAGCACTATAATTATGAGTATGGATACATTAACATAGCACCGCAAAGCATACCGACTCGCCCAGCATTGCCAGCAAACACATTAACATTGAGCGGAAGCGCGCAAATTAGAAATAACACGGCAGCCGCTTACGGCGGCGGTGTGCATTTAAGTGGCGGAGCCATCTTTAATATGCATAGCGGCAACCCAACTATCGCAAGCAATAGCGTTACTGGCACAGCAACAGGCAATGGGGGCGGTGGTGTATATATTACCACTGCGGCCAGCCAGTTTAACATGACTAGCGGCACCATTGGAGGTACAGAAATTGCACAAGGAAACACCGCCCATAACGGTGGTGGGATATTTGTGCAAAATGGAACGGCAAACCTGGCTACAACAAGCAGCATAGTCCGCAACAACCAAGCCAATGCTCCTGGTAGTGCCACCATAGATGGGGGCGGGGGCGGCATATATGTAGCCAATCAAGGTCAGCTTACTGTAAGCGATGCACATATCACTCACAACAGAGCACCAGCAGGCATGGGAGGCGGTATTTTTACAGAAAATCATGAATATGCGCACACCTTAACGCTATTACCCTCGCCAGGATTCCCGCGCTACAGCAATATTACTTTGACTAATGTAACCTTTAGTAATAATACGGCCTCTGGCACCTATGCTCCTCCCACTAATGCGGCAGCTGTGTTACCTGGCCCCTTTGTTTCTACAAGCCCAGCATCAGGCACACCAGAGGCCGCACACCCCCTCAACAATTGGGATATCAATTTTAGTGACGGCCAAACCAATATCGACTTCTCATTTATCAAAACCGACAATATAATTGCCCCACAGAATGGGACGCGTCTACAGGGAGCTGGATTCCAATTATATCGGCGGGCAGATTCATCTGAGGCTTGGGCAGCCACTGGTACACCTGTGTTTAGCAATACACAAGGCGTGATACAACTAAGCCTTTCAACAAACGGCCAATACCGTCTAGTAGAAATTATCCCACCGCAAGGTTTCCAAGCCCCATTTGGGTACTGGATTATCGTTGTGTCAAATGTAAATGGTGATTATGTAGTTTCAGCAATAAATAGCCATGGTGGTAATCCAGTGTTTGTGCAACATAGCGGCAATTGGTGGGTAGGCAACAGGCCAGATTTTGAACTACCCCTAACAGGCGGTAGCGGCACTGCAAGAAACACAATTATGCTTGCTGGTATGAGTATTGTTATTCTCGCAAGTGGGGTTTTGGCTTATATAAAGATTAAGCCAGCCAAGGCATATTAATACAAGTCATCACTCTACACGATTGAGAGAGCCCCTTGACAGTGGCTCTCTCAATCATCTTACTAATTTACATAATAGGAATTTAAAGAAGTATTCGACTTAATTGCACTAATAGGATTACGATGCAGGGAGCAGTGATATATCCTATGAAAATTGTATTTGATGGGCAAAAAGATAACGATATATGCGAAATTATTGTTAAGTGCTACCAAACCAGACTAGAAATTATGCGTTTATTATCTGTGTATAATAAACAGGACATGTTGATTGCATGTATAAATAACGAAACTCACAGGTTACACCCATCAGAGCTATACTGCATTGAAGCTGTAAATAAAAGCATATTTCTTTGTGGTGAAGATATGGTGTATAAATCCAAAAATAAACTGTATGAGTTGGAAACAATACTACATACACATGATTTTATACGAGTAGCTAAGTCCAGAATTATTAATTTAAGTAAGCTCAAATCTTATGTTTCAGTTTCGAATGCACGCATAGAGGCTATTTTGACAAATGGGAAGCGAGTTATTATTTCACGCAAATATGTAGATGATTTCAAAACGCGAATAGGTGCAAAGTGAGGCCAGCGCTAAGCGCCCTCTCCAATTTAAAAAGCTTAGTGGTTCGGGGTATCCCTATAGTTGGAGTCGGGAACCGCAAGGTCTGTTGTTGACACTCATAAATCCACGGCCTTATACTGTGGCCAACAGGTATGTTCAATGTTATAAAATATAGAGATATAAGGGTGTGAACAAGATGTTTAGTGGCTTCTCTCCCCAAACAATTGATTTTATGTGTAATCTTCGCTTGAACAATTCAAAGACTTGGTTTGAAGCAAACAAAGAAAAATTCAAGCAGGATTTTCAAGTCCCAATGAAAGCATTGGCCCAAGAGGTATTCAAGCGTATTTCATCTGATTATAGTAAGTATGGATTCAACTACAAGGTTTCACGTATCTACAGAGATGCGCGGCGTGTACGCGGCGGCGAGCCATACAGGTGTAACCTGTGGTTTTCTATCGAAAAGTCTTGTGAGGAATGGACATCTACACCTGTGTTTTGGTTTGAACTTTCCCCTGATGAATGGAGCTATGGATTGGGGTATTATCAAGCTAAGCCGGTAACAATGGCTAAATTTCGGGCACGTATTGACCATGACCCAAGTAAATTTGAAATACTTATTGCAAAATTGGAAAAACAAGACGAGTTTCTCCTTGATGGGGATGAGTACAAGCGCAAAAAAGAGGCAGCTTCCAGTAAAATGGCTGCTTGGTACAATAAAAAATCCTTTTCCCTCATCCATAAGCAGCAAAATGGCGACGAACTTTTTTCACCAGAGTTAGTGGATCGCCTTGTGAGTGGCTATAAATTTCTAATGCCCTTTTACGACTACTTTATCACATTGGATTCGGATCCCGACCCAGGGATATCATGAAAAAGAAAATAATCAATAAGAAAGCTTAGAGATAGATACTTAGTGGTATAAAGGGAGCGAAGGATGAAGCATTTAAAAGCAGATTGGAGTAAACGCCTAGGCAAGAAGATTATGACAGCAAAGCAATTATCTACCCGATGTGGTGTTTTGCGTTGTGAAGATTGTGGCGAACATGTGAAAATTGGCGGGCAAGCTGTTCGGTATCTTAGAGGATTTATCCAACTTTGACTTAATCACCAGAGGGCAATGCAGGTTTGGGATATATATCGGAATTATAATGCCAGATGCTGAAAGGTAGGAGTTATAGATGTACAGAGTAAAAAGACAAGATGACCTTGAAAAGAATTACCAACTTATGACATACATGGCTAAGCGTGTAATTGAGGATGACAATGATATGGTTGCTACCCTAGCAAACATATCGGCAGTTATAAATGGCTATATGGACAAGATAAATTGGGTAGGTTTTTATATCATGAAAGATGGTGAACTTGTACTTGGGCCTTTTCAGGGATTACCAGCCTGTATAAGGATACAGGTTGGTAAAGGAGTATGTGGAACAGCAGTAGCGGAGCAAAAGACCCAAATCGTAGAAAATGTACATGATTTTCCTGGCCATATAGCCTGTGATTCTGCATCAAGGTCGGAAATAGTAATCCCTATTTGTAAAAATGGAGCGGTTTTTGGGGTACTTGATGTAGATAGCCCTGAACTAAATCGCTTTGGATTACTGGAAAATAAATATTTAACTGAGATTTGTGTGTGTATAGAAAAGCAATTGGAAGCAACTAAATTATAGCAGAAAACATGGTTTTCATTTGAGAAAAATCCCTGTAACCACTATCAGGGATTTTTCTTTTATCTAAAGACCGTAGTCAGAATGGTTGGCTTAATGTTAGAATATAAGTCGAAATGCAGATTATTGATGTGTAAATAGGTACATATAAAGATCGTGAGGGATAGTATGAAAAAATCTAAAGTAATATTGCTGGTGCTGATTTTTATGGCCTTCTTTATTGCCACGGCCTGCAGTAAGGTTGACTCCATTCTTCCATCTCCTACAGCTGCCCCGGAAGCAATTGAGGCAGTTGTAGAAGAACCAGCCGAAGAAGAAGCAATGGAGGATATATATGATGCAATAGAGGAGACGATACAAGAGCCTCCGAGAGAATCCGCAGACCCAGGACAATCAGAAAAACAAGAACAGTTGGATCGTATAAGTGAAGGTACCGAGCATACAGTAATGGAAAGCCTTTATCATGTGACTGCCGTTGCGGCGGGATACGACTTTACATTGGCCATCAAAGAAGACGGAAGTCTTTGGGGCTGGGGTAATAACAGTAGCGGCGAGTTGGGTCTAGGCATGTGGGAGTGGCCTCTTATCCCTATGCGGATTATGGGTAATGTAGCTTATGTCGCCGCTGGGTATGGCCACACTATGGCTATTACCACAGATGGTGTATTGTGGGGCTGGGGCTGGAATGTTTCCGGCCAGATAGGAGACGGCACCACCTATTCCCGCTTCTACCCTACTCGTTTAATGGATAATGTAATCCATGTAGCCTGTGGGCGAGATTTTACGATGGTGGTAACTGCGGATGGTAGCTTATGGGGTTGGGGCTTCAATGCCAATGGAGAACTGGGGCGATATGGCGACGATGAATATCATCTCCCGGTGCTGATAATGGAAAATATAAGATATGTAGCCGCAGGGGCCCATACAGGCTTTGCGATTACTACAGATAACCAATTATGGGGTTGGGGCTGGAATGGTTCTGGTCAGCTAGGGGACGGTACTTTCGATGAAAGGCGCGCTCCGGTTTATATAATGAGCAATGTAGCTATGGTAAGCGCTGGGTTTGACTATACATTGATGATTACCACCAACGGAGAGTTGTGGGGTATTGGAAATAATAACTTCGGAGAGCTAGGCGGCGGCGCGGTGGACTTTCATACTAGTCCCATTTTTCTAAGAGAAAATGTGGTATATGTAGCTGCCGGGTTTGCTCACACTATGATAATCACTACTGCTGGGGAATTATTAGCCTCTGGTCAAAATGAAAATGGACAGCTTGGTATACCAGAACGCTGGCCTAGGCGGCAATTCGTTTATATTATGGATGATGTAGCCTTGGTGGCGTTAGGCCAAGGTCATACTGTGGCTATAACTCGAGACGGTGCATTATATGCCTGGGGGCTTAACCATGAAGGCCAGTTGGGGAATGGGAGAACCCAAACCCATGATACCCCGCAAGTGATAATCCAACCTGTGGAAAGTTTAGACTCCCACTCAGCTTAAAAATGGCATACCTTAAAAAATAACATGCCAAGCCCGACAAACAAAAAACTCGCCTTGCCAATGAAAAAATATTGGCGCGGGCGAGTATTTTGTTTGTCTTTATCATTGTGGTTTATATTGCTGGGTTTTGGAAGGCGAAGGTTTTTGTTATTGTTTCGGCTTATCGCTGTCATTCTTGTTTCCGGTGAATAGTACACGAGCTATTAGCCCAGCTCCACCAGCTATGCCTATGAAGACTAGTATGAACTCGAATAGACTGACTCTTGGTACATGGAATCTTATACTCATTATTATGCTGGCTATGATTATTATTCCGCCTATGATGCATAGGATTTTTGCTCCAATGGATTTTGGGTTAAAAAATACCCATACAATTCCGGCTATTAGTGGCACCAAGGTTAGACCGCTGGGGATTGTTGTGGCGCCTATACGGAAGCCACTTCCCCATAGACTGGTGACTTGCACCATTGTTGTAAGCCAAAAGAGTCCAGCTACTAGCATTGCTAAACCTACTAGGAAGATGATTAGTGGATTTTTCATAATATTAATATTCCCCCGAAAAATTGATAACCGCGAATTAACTCGCTATAGTTTCTTAGAGGATAATTAAATCCACTGTTTATGTCAATCACTCTGTTTCTATGGCTATAAAACCATTTTCTACTAGCCATTCACCGGCTTGCCCATCAATAGGTAGTAGGATGGATAAATTCCCCCAATTTCTATGCGCGTACATAGGACGAATGTTTAAAAATATCTCAAATGACTCTTCCAATGTAAATGCCACAGCCGCCAGCAAGTCTGCCTGTATAGCCTCTATCAACCGAATCACTTGATATGAATCCCGTATTTCTGGCCACGTACCAAAGGCCATATCAATAACATAGCTTGCTCTATCCCCAAGGAATTCTTCAACAGACATGTTATATAAATCTGCCATTGCCTGAGAAGAGAGAAACTCATTCATATAATGATTGGCTCCACGATCTGCACTAAAGCGGATAGATTCAATTACCTCAGGACTTTTAATAGCAGGAGTTCTTGCCAAAATCATCGGCCCACTGTTTAAAATGGAAATGGCATCCCATCTATCATAATTGTAATGATGAGTTAGCCAATATGATCTTGTGATAATACTGCCGTCTGCCATGCGGTATGTGATATTGAAGGGGCTTAAATCCCAAGACCTAAGGCCTGGACTTCCCCAACGAGCGCGCATTAGGTAGCTACGGTTATTCAAAATATTCTCGTGGATTTCTAGTACTCTGGTTATGGTTTCCGGATCCTCTACAAAAAAATGATCCTCCCGCTGTCGGTTTGAACCCATAATCCATTGCATCTCTACCGCTACGCCGGTAAGCTCCCCTTCCTGGGGTATATTGCGTTCATAACGCCAAAAGCCAAGCCCTGTTATAAGAAGTATCACCGCGTACATAGATAGAGCTATTGCCCCATATATCAATATGGGCTTTACCTTATGCCCTACCCGCAATGTTTTTTCTGCTATCATCTGGGCAATAAAATATGCAACAATAAAACCGATAACGAAACCGATATATAGCCATGTGCGGCTTCTTGTTGCTTGAAGCCAGATCATTCCCACGATAATCATCCCTGCTAAGGATAGTAAAAAGATACTCACTCGCCTTACAGCTACAAAGGCTACTGTATCACCAGCCCGCTCGTGGGGGCGTTTTTTATGGGCAATAAAGGCCAAACAAAAAACTGTCAGTGCTATAAGGCTATAGCTGATGGTATATGGATATAAAGGCTCTACCAAGGCAAAGGCGCGAAGCCCAAATCTACTTGGGAAGCCTCCATAAGCCGACATCCACCCCATAGGATGGGTAAGGCCTGTCACAATACCTGTAGCAGTACCCCTAAAAGCGCCATAACCAAAGATGTAAAAAGAAGCAATAACATCTCCAAGGCTTACTATTAACATAGGAGCAAAAGCCAATACGAATCCTAAAAGCACTGCCGCAACCCGGTTACCCGCAAGATTTGCCGCTAATGTAATAATCGAGAAGTAGAACACAAACCCAAGGGCATTGCGTAAGAAAAACCCAGTAACACGCGGCAAGGTATTGATAATATCCCCCACATAAAGCCTGGAATGGTCAAGATAAATAAAAGGCAAAGTCACATTGTTACCTGTAAACCAAAACGGAAGAGACTCATACCGCACCGGCACCAACAAGATAATAGAAAGCAGCAAAAGTGGCCCGATTATTAAGACAAAACCAGAAACCAATTGTGTGAAAAATAATTGAGTCCTATTGATAGGAAGTGAAGCATATGCGGTAGCAGAAGCTACCCGATACAGGTATGGAAATAAGACCATAGCGGTACATATTGATACCAGTACCATAGCAATATACATACCCGGTTCTCTCATAGTCAAAAGCAAAAGCATATTCTCAGCAACATGGCCTGGAACGCGATTGGTGCTGATATATATGGGTTGGATAATAAATATTAAATACCCTAGCATGGTAATTGCCGCTATTGGCCAAAAACGTTTTAACTGCTCTATTAGCAGGGCTTTGTTTACTAATGATTTCATTGTATGCCCTCCTTATTTTCGTAAATAAAAATTTCCTCCAAGGTCAGTGGTAGATGGTCATAGACTAACGGTTTCATGGCCTTTATTTTTGTGGAGACTTCTTCCTCATCTCCTCGGATTACTAAAAGCTCTACTGTACCACGGCTTTCCCTATGAAGGATTGTCAGGCCGGGAGTGCTTTCTAGGGGTGGATATTCTGCCCCGAAGGCTACTTGGATTTTGTGTACGTCTGTTTTTAGGTCGTCAAGGTCGCGCTCTATTACCATCTGACCTTCTTTTATTATCCCTACAGCATCACAGATATCATCCATTTCCTTTAAGTTATGGGACGAAATTAGTACTGTCATGCCTCTGTCGGCTACATCTTCAATTATTTGCCTAAACACATCCTTGCGGACTATGGGGTCTAGGCCATCTATAGGTTCGTCTAGCAGTAGCACTTCCGGCATTGTAGAAAGAGTTAGGGCAAAGGCAGCCTGTTTTTGCATCCCTTTAGAGAAGCGGTTTAGGCGGCGTCTTTCATCTAGTTGTAAAAGACTTATTAGGTTGTTGTAGATACTGTCATTCCAAGTTGCATACATGTTTTTATAGAATTTACTGGTCATGCTTAGATTGTATCCCGCAAAGAAATAAAGCTCATCTGGGATGTAACCCACTCTGGCCTTTAGAGGGGCATTGTCGTATACAGGCTGGCCGTCTATGGTTACGGTGCCGCTGTCTTGGCGGTATATCCCAGCTAGATGCTTGATTGCTGTGGTTTTGCCAGAGCCATTAATTCCTACAAGGCCATAAATCGAGCCTTTCTTTATGTTTAGGTTAAGGCCTCTCAAGGCTTTATAGCCGTCAAATTGCTTTGTTAAATTTTCTATTTGTACCATATCATCGCCTCCTTTAATCGCTTTCGTCATTATCATCAAAACCGTGAAGGTTTTGGATAATTTCTGTTATATCCAAAAGCTTTTGCCCTCGGAACAATAGCTCTTGCACTATGGCTTTAAGCTGGATATATAGCGCTTCTACCTCCGGTGCCGGATTATCCGGTACAGCTATAAAACTCCCCTGCCCTAGCACAGTGTAGATATACCCTTGGGTTTCCAATTCTCGATAGGCTTTTTGCACTGTATTGGGGTTTACGGTTATGGTTTGGGCTAAATCCCTAATAGATGGAACCTTATCTTCTGGCTTCAATACCCCTGTGATTATCAACCGCTTAAAATTATCAATAATCTGGGCATAGATGGCCTTGCGGCTTTTTAGGTCAATCTGGAACATTCTTCACCTCCTCGCGTGTCATAATTGTATTATATGAATTAATACAGTTCTGTCAAGATTCACAATTTACATTATTTTGATATACTAAGGTTCATAGAAAATACAAAGGAGAAAATATATGAACATTCAAGCTACTCTAGCGCAAGAATTTTCCTTGGCCCCTTGGCAGGTAGAAAACACAGTAAAGCTAATCGATGAAGACAATACCATCCCCTTCATAGCCCGCTACCGTAAGGAAATGACCGGGGAAATGGATGACCAGCAGCTTCGTGAGCTACATGACCGCCTGGTCTATCTTCGTAATCTTACAGACCGCAAACAGCAGGTACTAAACTCATTGGAGGAGCATGGGCATCTTACAGATGAACTGGCGGCACAATTGGCCAAAGCCCTTACCCTAACAGAAGTAGAAGATATCTACCGCCCTTACAAGCCCAAGCGCCGCACCCGTGCAACAATAGCCATAGAGCGGGGACTTGAGCCATTGGCGGATATTATTTGGGCACAGGAGCTAACTACAGACCTGGAAACCGCCGCTGCACCATATGTAGATGAAGAAAAAGATGTACCCAACATAGCCGCAGCCCTAGCCGGAGCCAGCGATATCATCGCCGAGCGCATCTCCGATGACCCTATCTGCCGCACAATAGCCCGTAACTTAACCCAGGCAGAAGGATTTATCAGCACCGCTGTATCAAAAAAAGCGCCAAAAGAAGATGATAAAAAAGCCGGGGTATATGAAATGTACTACGAGTTCTCCGAGCCTATTAAAAAAATCGCAGGTCATCGTGTACTCGCAATTAACCGCGGAGAAAATGAAGATGCCCTAAAAGTAACCATAGAAGCCCCGATAGATAGAATCATTGCAGACTTGAATCGTCAGTTTATTAAAGATAACCCTAATACCCTACCCTTGATGGAAAGCGCTTTAGCCGACAGTTATAAGCGCCTGACCGCCCCAGCCATAGAGCGCGAAATCCGCACAGCCCTTACAGAAGTGGCAGAAGAAGGAGCCATAAAAGTATTTGGTGAGAACCTACGCCAATTACTAATGCAACCTCCGGTAAAAGACCGTGTAGTACTGGCGATAGACCCAGGCTTCCGCACAGGCTGTAAGCTGGCAGTAGTAGACGAGACAGGAAAGGTACTAGACACCGGGGTAGTGTACTGTACAATAGGCAAAGACACCTCTGCCGCCAAGAAAACTTTGGCCCAGATGATAACCCGCTTCAACGCTAACCTAATCGCCATAGGCAATGGCACAGCCTCCAGAGAAACAGAGCAGGTAGTGGCCGAGTTACTAAAAGAAATCGGCTCAAAAGCCCAGTACACCATTGTAAACGAAGCCGGCGCTTCTGTTTATTCCGCTTCAAAGCTGGGGGCGGAAGAATTCCCTCAATATGATGTATCTCTACGTTCGGCAGCGTCTATTGGCCGGCGTCTCCAAGACCCGCTGGCAGAACTGGTAAAAATCGACCCCAAAAGCATGGGCGTAGGCCAGTATCAACATGATATGAACCAAAAACGCCTGGGCGACACCCTAACCGGGGTGGTTGAAGACTGTGTAAATGCTGTAGGCATAGACTTAAATACCGCGTCTCCCAGCCTGCTTTCGTATGTGTCGGGCATAAGTGGCACAGTAGCCAAAAATATCTTGGCTTACCGTGAAGAAAAAGGCAAATTTAAAAGCCGCAAAGAGCTGCTGAAAGTAAAAAGCCTGGGCCCCAAAGCCTTTGAACAATGCGCCGGATTCCTTCGTATACCAGGTGGAGCTGACCCTCTGGATAATACCGGGGTCCATCCAGAGTCTTACGAAGTAGCCGCCGCGTATTTGGCCTACGAAAAAAACCCGAAACCCGCGCCAAAGGCCCCCCCCGCAAAGAAAACTATGTCCGGCCTTGCAGGGCTGTCCGCTTTAGCTAATGCATCCACAGACAATAAAAAAGCCCCCGGCAAATCACCGGAGGCCATTAAAGCTATTGCTAAGGATTTATCAGTAGGTGTACCCACCCTTACCGATATAATTAAAGAGCTGGAAAAACCAGGCCGCGACCCCAGGGAGGAACTCCCCCCCATTCAGCTAAGAAGCGATGTACTAGATATGAAAGACCTGCAGGAAGGCATGATACTCACCGGCACTGTGCGCAATGTAATAGACTTTGGAGCCTTTGTGGATATAGGAGTACATCAGGACGGCCTTGTTCATATATCCCAAATCTGCGATAAATTCATCAAGCATCCACTAGAGGCAGTGCAGGTCGGGGATATTGTAAAAGTGAAAGTGCTGGGGGTAGATATGGCCAAAAAGCGCATATCCCTTTCTATAAAAGAAGCTGCTAATTCTTAACCAAGAAATCCGCACGTATTGGTGTAAAGATATCTACCAACACAGATTCATCTTCCAGCGGCTTTCCGCCATGGACTACATTGGGCTCAAAGTAGATTGAGTCCCCTACCCCAAGGAAAACATTCTCCCGGCCTTCTACTAAAAACTCAAACCTTCCCTTAGTCACATAAGCAATCTGCTCGTGGGGGTGAGAGTGAAGGCCGGGGTCATCGCTAGCCTTATGGAAGGCTACTTCTACCATCATCATGTTACCCTGATGGGCTAAAACTTTGCGGGTCATGGCCTCACTGGTCGTTTGGACTTTTGCGTCCTTGTAGATTACGTGCATATTTATTCCTCCGTTTCTATTATTACATCTTTGTACAACTCCATATTATCACTTAACACCCAAGGCTTGCCACTTTTTACGGTAAGCCTTTTTACTATGATTTTTTCGGGTAGGGTATAGGGGTGTTCTTTGGTGGATGTTACATCTGCCAGGATTTTTGGACCTTGGTAATTTATATCGTGATGGGCGTCATGGATTATTAGGCCATCTATTGTGATTTGGCAGGGCATATAACAGGGATAGCCGAAGTTGTGCTGGCCTGTGAACCATGCACCTAGGATTTGGGTGCCGTTTTCTTGGATTTTGTGCGGGGTGAACTCACAATTGCGGATTGTTAGGTTTCCTTCCCAGGTGCTACCGTAGTCGTGACGCAGGCTGGCGAACTGCTGGCAAAAGACTTTTGTGTTTTCTATTAGACATGAGCCGCTGCCTATTAGTTGTATGCCCATGTAACCAAGTTCTGAGTCTTTTATTATTAGGTTGGCAGTACCTTTATGGGCATCGAAACGGGAGAAGACTATATTGTCAAAGATTATGTTTTTCGTAAAGTTAGAGCCGAAAATGCCCCAGTATGCGTCATCAGTTATATCGTTTAGCTGCCTACAGTTTTGGAATAACAGGTTTACGGCCTTTTCTGCCAGTACATCATAGGTACCCATTTGCACAGGTTTGTTGGCTGAACCTATCGTGGTGTATGTTTTGTGACCGGTTAGCTTGCAGTTTTTTATGGTTATGTTGGCGCAGCTTGCAATGGATAGGAAGCCGCCGTAGGGGGCACCACGGTCTTTTTCTTCTATTATGGCGTGGGTTAGTCCGTCTATCACTACATTAGAGCGCTGGATGGCTATGTTTCTTTCGAAGTACTCATATACCGGGGCTTCTTGATTGGCTATCGTGGTAAAGTAGCCACCTGTTATAGTTAGAGACTCCGGATCTATTGGATGAGCTGTTATTGAAGTTACATTGTTATAGTCCCATAGGATTGATGTGTTGGGATCTACGGTTCCATCTTTTTTTACTATAAAAATATCTGTCTGATGGGTGCCACTGTCTTGATTTAGGCCTTCTCGGATATAGCGCATGGTAGTTTTGTCAAGGGCTAATACTAATGAATCGTGGGCAAGATTAATATCTAATTTTTCTTGGCCCTTTCTTAATGTGGTTACACCTAGTGTAATGGGTTGGAGTTTCGATGTTATTTGGAAGATATTCCGGTAGCGGTTTTTTACACTAGTGTCGTCTATTATGAATTGGGCGTTGCCCCAGTGGGTATTGGTTTGGATTACTGCAGTCATATCGCCTCCGCCAATATAATAAGTGGCGTTTTGGTCGGCAGTTACCGCCACACCTGCTTCGTTGGCAGCAGCGTGGGTTTTTAGTATCGATTCAAAGTCATCTGTTACCCCATCCCCTATCGCGCCGAATTGACTGTATTTGTACATAAAACCATTCCCTTCATTATTTTTATTAATGATATAATAATTTTGAGGTGATTTAAATGAAAAGTTCTATTATGAAGCTTGTTGGCTCTTTATTTGGGGCACTGCTGTTTGTTGTGGGTATTAACATAATTATCGTCCCTCATCAGCTTTATAGCGGCACTTTAACAGGGGTGGCTCAGGTTATTGAGTCTTTGCTGGTAAACAATACCCCTATTACAATGCCCACTGGGTTTAACTTAATGGGTACGATTTTGCTTTTGATGAATATCCCTTTGATGGTTCTTGTACTTAGGGTAACTAATAAGGGCTTCCCTATAAAATCTATAGTGAATATCGTGTTTATGACTATGGTCATGTCGTTTCTGCCTATTCCTGAGGTACCACTTGTTTATGATCCGCTTACCGCAGCTATTGTCGGGGGTGTGATTGCTGGGTTTGGGGCTGGATTTACACTTAGATGTGGTGGCTCTGGCGGGGGGTCTGACCTTATTGGTATTTATTGCTCAATAAAATACCCTAACTTTACGGTAGGGCGGGTGGTTATACTTATTAGTATTTTTGTTTATGGATATAGCTTGATAATGTATGACCTTAATACGGTTATTTACTCTGCAATTTTTACCACAGTGTATGCCTTTGCTCTTGACCATACCCATCATCAAAATATTAAAACAAGCGCAATGATATTTACTGTAAACCCGGAAGTTATCAAGACGGTACTTGATACCCTTGGACGTGGAGCTACATGCTGGGAGGGTAAAGGGGCTTACTCTGGACAGCATACGAATATTTTTGTTACGGTTATATCTAAGTTTGAGATATCTCATTTGCGGGAGATCGTTAAACAGGCTGACCCGCAAGCCTTTATCATATTCAATAATAAAGTAGATATCAGCGGCAATTTTATTAAGCGGTTCTAATAAAGGAGAATTATCATGAAAAACTGGTACAAGGCAAACCTTCACTGTCATACCACAGTGTCAGATGGGAATCATACCCCAGAGGAAATTAAACAGATGTATATGGCCCAAGGCTACAGCATCGTAGCTTTTACCGATCACAATGTTTTTGAGTCTCATAGCCACCTTAACGATGCTAATTTCTTGGCAATTAACGCGTGTGAAATCAATATTAATTCACCTATGAAAAGCAAAACCGACTGGCAACGGTGTGGAGTTTATCACTTTAACCTTTACGCCACATGCCCAGACATGACCACCGCCCCTCCCCTGCCTACAATGGATTATTCTGATCATGAGGCAATAAACCGCTATATCGCAGAAAGAAACGCAGAAGGATTCCTGGTCAGCTACAACCACCCTTATTGGTCTATGCAGACATACGAAGAGTACAGCAAGCTTCAGGGCTGCTTCGCAATGGAGATATATAACCATAACTGCGAAATGGAAGGGTTTTACGGCCACCATCCTCAGGCATACGATGAAATGTTGCGTAGCGGACAGAAGCTTTTTTGCCTCGCTGTTGACGATAATCACAACGGGGGCTTCCCAGACTCCTTCGGGGGATTTATTTATGTAAATAGCCCTAGCTTAGATTATGAAGATGTAATGAAAGCACTGACAAATGGCGATTTTTATTCCAGCCAGGGGCCGCTGATACATGAATTTTCTGTAAAAGGTGATGTTCTTACTATAGAATGTTCGCCGGTGGCATTGATTGTAGTGTACACCCAAGGCAGACGATGCTATATCAAAAAAGGTGAGAACTTAACTAAAGCTCAGTTTCACATCGAGGACCAAGATGGATATGTCCGGGTTATGTGCCGGGATAAGGACAAAAAAGAAGCTTACTCAAACGCGATTTGGCTATAGCGAACGTACTTTGAAACCGTTCGCTATAAAATAGAGAGGTGATGAATACATGGATTTAATCTTACGCCATGAAACCCCAGCAGATTACTATGCAGTGGAGGAACTAACACGCGAGGCCTTTTGGACGCTTTACTGGGGAAGCGAGCCTAAAATTTGTGATGAGCATCTGCTTGTTAGCAGGCTTCGTCAATGCGCAGCTTTTGTACCTGAGCTTAATTATGTGGCCGAAGCAGATAGCAAAGTTGTAGGCCATATTATTTACAGTAAAAGTAAAGTTGTGGATGAATCCGGCGATGAGCATGAAACACTAACCTTTGGTCCACTGTCTACTTTGCCAGAGTATCAAGGCAAAGGTATTGGAAAGGCGCTAATGCTTCACACCTTTCATGTGGCAAGAGAAATGGGCTTTCGTGCTGTTATTATTTTTGGGCATCCTGATTTCTATCCGAGGGTGGGATTTCGACGTGCTTCCGAGTTTGGCATTACCGATAATGAGGGGAAAAGCTACGATCCACTTATGGCTTTGCCCCTTTATGATGGCGCTCTTACGGGGATAAGAGGACGATATTCTATTGACCCTGTGTATGAGTCTTTAAACCAAAAAGATACACTCGAATTTGATAAAAAGTTTCCACCAAAGGAAATACACAAACCCATTCTAATAGATGTACTACTAAACCGCCTAGAACCAGTTCCTCGCAATGCAATAAAGGGACTGGATTTCCAGTCCCTTACACAGATACAAACAAAGAGCGAGGATGAGCTATCCGCTTTGGATGGAATCAATGCGGATGCGATAAATATTATCCGCACTGTTATGGGTGCGTATGGGCTTAGATGGGGAGTCAGTATTAAAACAGATTCGCCACGAAACGGGTAACTCTTTGAGTTATTCTCTATTTGCTTCCCTATATTTACCTGGTGTCATCCCAACATTTTTCTTAAACACTCTAAAAAAAGTATTTAAAGATGCAAAGCCTGTTTCTGATGCAATTTTATCTATGGGCTTATCTGTCTCCCTAAGCAACACCATCGCCCGCTGAGTCCGGTGTTTTTGTAGATATTCTACAAAGTTGACTCCTGTGGTATTGGTAAAGAATTTGCTGGCGTATGAATAGGAAATATCCATGGCCTCGGCTAGTTCTGTTAGAGATATATCTCTGTGAAGATTTTTATCTACCCATGATGAGATTTTTTGGTCTGGGCTATCACTGGTTATGCCTTTTGATATTTCGTTTAGCACTAAGGATATAAGCAGGTTTGGGTTATAGACATTTTCCAAAAATCTGCGATTTATTACATCGCCCTGGCTGACAATCAGGCATACCGTATCATACAAGTACAATATGAGCCGTCGCGCGTCCAATGCGTCGACGGCTTTATTTATATCTATACAGCGGAAGATTGCGGTTTCGATTTTTTCCATATCTCCTTCCATGACAGCGGAAATAAGCTGGTTGTGGTAAAGTGCAGAAATTTTGCACCCTGATATCTGCTCCTGCCTTTGTGTCCATAAAGCGGGTTTTCTTTCCGGCGTTAGGGCTATTAGGGGCATTTCTAAGAACGCCATTAGACTTTCGTCAAGAGCTTGTGTGATTTTGTTGTAGCCGGAATGAAGCTCGGATATTCCACATTGGGTGTAGCAGCTTTGCCATTTCATGTAGCTTTCAGTCCATGTTACAAGCTTCGTATATTCAATCTCATCATCCAAGAAAAAATAGAACAGACTAAACTTACTTATTCCATAAACTTGGTGGACATCAAAAACTCCCGCTGCTTTTGAGAAAGCGTGAATCATCGAGGAATCTTTGTTTCCGTTCTCATCTTCGAATAGGATTGTAAGAGCAGCATACATCTTAGAACCTAAATCTATTCTTGCCTTTATTTCGTCTGTAACCTCCGCTGTTATTAGCTGGTTAAAATCTAACAGGCGCTGGCTTTTTTCTAATTGTGATAAGGAGATGTGCATCTGATCTATTGCACCTATGATTTGAGAAAATTCGTTTTGGCTTTCAGGATTTTTTATATCTCCGTCATACAAAGATTTGATGATATTAGGTAGCGGGTCGTATAGAGCCTTTTTTATTAAGTAAAGCAAGAAAACGGCAATAATCATGATCCCACCCATGATGCCAAAGGAGATAAGCATCATATTGCTAGTGATAGCATGGTACATTTGAGGGTTAGGGTAGAAGCTGTAAATTCGTCCTGATACATTATCTACAATAATACTGGCATTGCCATAAGGGAAGTTTGCATTATTAGAAAGCATCCATTTTCCATCTGTCGCAACAACTGTAAATCGGCCATAGCTTTCCGGTACAAGCTGAGCAAATATGGATTCTAAACTAGAGCGGTCTGCTTTTAGAAACACATGTATGCCCCTGTGGATATTGTTGTAGGAGATGATATGGTCACCTTGAGAAGAAAAAGACGTCCTTATATCCATCTGCAGTAAACATATATTGACCCCTGACAATGCTTCCCAATGAGGAGATAAATAGGAAGTGCTCCATGTGCCGTCTGCGGTTAAACTAACGGGTAAGTCATCAAAAACCACAAGTATATCTGATATTTCTGTGTTAATTGCCCTGATGTTTAATAGGGTATTACGGACGCTATCGGATCTGCGTATAAAAACATTATCATTGAGGTCAGACCGGGATAGCTGACGGACATCATTGTGGGATGCAATCAAGGTTGTGGTTGACGCATACATGGCTATTCGATCCTCCATGTATGTAATTGCATTTTCTACCATAATGGAAACCCGAGCATCGAAGGATCTTCTCAAATTATTGAGAAACAAAATATTATTTATCGTAAAAGACATAGCAAGGATTAATGTAAGAATACATGCAACAGAGATATATCTTAAAAGCACTGGTTTTTTTCTAATATCCATATAATCACCCTTTACTGATTCAAAATTAAAACTTGCTTGATAAATCGGTATTATTTCATTTTTTGTTCTTTGTTTTATTTTTTGTCATTTGGTCTTTTTTAATCTCATGTGTCTGTTATTTTGCATATATCAAATACTAAAATACCTATCTAAAATTGTCAATTGGCCATAATTCCCTTATGGATGTACAGTGACCCTATGGTCAATTCTGATAGGAGCAAGGGGTGGTTAAATGGCAAAGAAAGAAAAACCATATCGTTATAAGAGCTCGACACCGCTTCATATAAATCTTAAAAAAAATGCGGCGCTTTATTTAATGGTGCTTCCCGGGGTTGTGCTTATTCTTATTTTTTCTTATTTCCCTATGTACGGTATTGTTATGGCTTTTCAGAACTTTAGGCCATTGGATGGTTTTTTTGGAAGCCAGTTTGTTGGCCTTAGGCATTTTAGGCGGCTGTTTGAGGATTTACTGTTTAGGCGGGCCTTTATGAATACCCTTTGGCTTGGTGTTCTTTCTATTGTGTTTACATTTCCGGCGCCCATTCTCCTGGCTCTTTCTTTTAATGAATTGAAGCATAACAAGTATAAGAGGGTGGCTCAGACTATTTCCTATATGCCTCATTTTCTTTCTGCAGTAATCGTTGTTGGATTTTTGATGGATATGCTTACAGTAGATGGCGGGGTTGTGAATATCTGGATATCTGCTTTGGGGTTTGAGCGGATTAACTTTTTCCTTTTGCCAGAGTGGTTTCGGCCTTTATTTATAGGTACCAGCATATGGCAGGGGGTTGGATTTAGCTCAATCATTTATCTTGCGGCTATTGCCGGGATTAATCCTGAGCTTTATGAGTCAGCTGATATAGATGGGGGCAACCGCTTTCAAAAGGCAGTGTATATCACGATTCCAAGCATTATGCCTACTATTGTTATCCTCTTTATTTTCGCAATGGGCGGGATACTTGGTAATGACTGGCAGCGGATTCTTTTAATGTATAATCCGGCTATTTTCTCTACCGCAGACGTTGTGGGCACCTATGTATACCGCATTGGTATCGAAGGGGGACATCAAAGCTATGCAGCGGCCGTTGGGTTTACAATGTCTGTGATTTCCGCGGCATTTTTGGTTGCTACTAATTACACAGCTAGAAGGCTTGGAGAAACATCACTTTGGTAAAAGGAGGGGATAAAATGGCAAACGCCACTAATGTAAAAAAATTAAAGACTATGTATCTGTATGATTGGTTTAATTATGCCTTTATTGGACTTATTACGCTGTCTTTCTTGTATCCGCTTATACTTAACCTTTCTATATCCCTTTCTGACGGCAACGACCCGCTGGCTAGGATTACTCTTCTTCCTATGGGGTTTAATCTGGAATCTTATCGGTTTTTGCTGGCTGATGGGCGGGTATTTCGGTACTACTTTAATAGTGTTGTGTATTCTACGGGGCGTACGTTTTTCCATCTGTTGTTTACTTCTCTTATGGCTTTTCCTTTTATAATTGCTGATTTTAGGGGGAAGACATTTTTGAATATTTTTATGCTTATCACTATGTTCTTCGGTGGTGGGCTGATTCCTTACTTCTTTGTTGTGCGAGCTATGGGGCTTGTGGATTCTCCTTGGGTTATGATGATTCCGGGGACGGTCAGTGCTTTCCAGGTCATTATTTTCCGTACATTTTTTCAAAATATTCCGGCAGAACTGCGTGAGTCTGCTTATGTGGATGGATCTGGACATTGGCGTGTACTTTTTCAAATTATGATGCCTGTTTCTAAGGCGCTATTGGCTACCTTTGGACTGTTTAGCATTGTTGGAGTCTGGAATGACTGGTTTACACCCATGCTATTTTTGCGCCGTGGGGAATTGATGCCTATTCAAATTTTTTTACGGCGGCTTCTTATCTTGATGGATTTTAGGGATGCAGAGAATGTGGACGTTCAGATGATGTTCAACCTTGTAACATCCCGCACCATCAGAAGCGCGGCAGTTATGATTACGATAGCCCCAGTGCTATGTGTGTATCCGTTTTTGCAGAAACATTTCACCAAAGGTGTAATGATAGGTTCTATAAAAGGATAAAAGAGAGGAGATTCAAAATGAAGAAATTTATCTTGCTAGCTGCACTACTTGTTGGCTTGCTGGTTATTGCCGCTTGCGGAAGAAACGGTGATGATACCCAACCTGCAGCAGACCCAACCCCAGCCGCTACCCCTGCAACAGATGCAACTGCGGCACCTGATCCAGACCCATCGCCAGATGGTGGAATCCCATGGACTGGTGAAACCATTACCTTTAGAGGTTTTGGTGCAGACTTAGGCATTAACGAAGACCCTGCTTCACCTGTACTAAGTCTTATCAATGAAATGATAGGCAATGTGGAAATCATATGGGAACTGGTACCGATGGGTGATCGTGTTACCCGTATGAATCTATACCTTAATGCCGGGGATATGCCAGACTTTATGTGGACAAACGGCAGAGCCGACATATGGAATCCAGGCCTTGCAGATTCTGGTATGTTTTTGGATTTCAATCAGTTTAGACAATACATGCCCAATTTCAACCTGATGGCGGAGACTCATCCATCTGCAACTATTTTCACCAACAACTCAGGAGAGTTAATTGTACTTCCAGGTATGGACAACGATCAATTCCCTCATGGTTTCTTTGCCAATATGGATGTGCTTGAGCCACTAGGGATTGATATCCCCATCACTTTTGATGATATGGTAGAGGCGATGCAGATTATTAGGGATTCTGACCCTGATATTATCCCATTCCACACAAGATTCAGCTTCGCGGGTTATCAAGGTATTTTTGCAAGGATTATGGATGTACCTATGCCTGTTGGTGGGATTTTTTGGAATTGGGATAACAACGAATGGGATCATCATCTTATTAATGACGGTGATTTCTACCGCTTAATTTCTACTATGGCAGACTTCTATGCACGCGGCTTCCTACATCCGGAATTTATGACAATGGCCAACGATCAAGCCGATGTTATTATGGCTTCCGGCAACTGGGGCTTTACCTATCACTATGCTGTTATTCCCAATCAGTGGCTGGGAGTTGGCCCGATGGATGATAATCCTATTAACTTCCAAGCTTTCCTTCCGCCACAGCCTAGCCTCGGCGTACCCGCTCAGGTTGGTATTGGCCATGTAACCTGTAATCCCATTTGGGGCTTTGCCGCAAGGCGGGATGTTCATAATCCCGAAATCCTTGCCGCTGTTCTTGATGTAGTATGGAACTATGAAGTATCTGTTAAATATCAGTGGGGTGTTGAAGGGGTTTCCTTCTACTATGACACAAACGGCGAAAGACAATGGCTTCCAGAATTCCTGGCTGCCGGCGCAGATGCCCGCAGAGAAATGGGTATCTGGAACACTATGCTTCCTAGATTTGTAACACTGCGTCAAGACCTTTCTGATCACCGAGCCCAAGCTCCCTTTGCACAGGAAGTCTATCGCATACAGGCCGAAGCCGTCATTAGAGGAGATTTGTTGGCACTATACCCGCCTCTTAATCCGCTTTTCACTATTGACCAAATGGAGGATAACGCACTTATCAATTCTGCAATCAACACCGTACGGGATGAATGGATTATGCAGATGGTAGCAGGTATCAGACCCATGAGTGACTGGGATGCCATGCTTGCAGAAGTAAGAGCGGTTGCCAATATTTACGGGTTACTTGAAACCTGGCGCACTGCTCCACCAGATCCATTTATAAGGCCTACGGCTGCTTTAAGAGATTACCTAATCCCTTAAAGCAATAGACCTAAATACTATAAAAGCAAAAAAGCCCATATAGTCTGGGCTTTTTTGTTATAATCAATTAAACAAAGGAGGAAAAATATATGAAAATGCGGTATGACAAGGAAGCAAGTATCTGGGAAGAAGCATTGCCCCTAGGCAACGGCCGTATAGGTGCTATGGTTTGGTCGGGGATAGGAACAGAAAAGCTATCCCTAAACGATGATACATTATGGTCTGGATATCCCAAAGAGAGTAATCAAGCAGATAAATCATTTCACTTTGCCGAAGTGCAAGGTATGGCACTGGAAGGGAAATACCATGAGGCTCAAGAATACATTGAGGCCAATATGCTGGGAGCGTTCACTCAAGGATATCTCCCTCTGGGTGAACTTAATTTAAAAATGTACAATGCTCCTCCATCAGAATATAAAAGAACATTGGATATTGAAAATGCTATTATTTCATCATCCTATACTAGAAGCAATGTAACTAGTAGGCGAGAGTGCTTTATCAGTGCACCTGACCAAGTTCTGGTTATGCGACTTTTTACTGATGGGACCCTTGGGGTTTCATTCAAGGCTAGTATTACATGCCAACTACGCTCGCAGGTTACAGTACAGGGCCACCGCCTCATACTTGAAGGTATTGCCCCTTCGGATGTACGCCCTAACTACAGCATGGGGGATAATCCTGTGGTATACGAAACCGACCCCGCTAAGCAGGGACTGTGCTTCAAAGGTATAGTAGATTTTGAAATCACTGGAGGAGAAGTAGAAACAGTCGGAAATGAATTGCATGTAGACAGCGCTGACGAGGTGATAATCAGGTTCTGTTGCCGCACCGGCTACAGCAACGAAAGCTGTGAAAATGATTTACAAAAAAGCTTAGCCTTTGACTACGCTACCTTACGAGAAAGGCATATAGAAGACTATCAAAAACTGTATAAGCGCGTAGATATAAACTTTGGCGGTTTTGATGATACTGGTAAAGGTTTTTTGCCCCAGCGCTTAGCCAACTGGGAGACATCTGAAAACGACCCAGAGCTATTTGCCTTACTATTCCAATACGGTCGATACTTGATGATATCAGGCTCCAGGCCAGGAACTATCCCCCTTAACCTGCAAGGTATCTGGAACCCTCACCTTCACGCCCCATGGAGCAGCAATTACACCCTTAATATCAACGCGGAAATGAATTACTGGCCTGCGGAAGCGACTAATCTAACCGAGTGCCATACCCCCCTATTTGACTTTATCAATAAACTACGGGTAACAGGGGCAGATATTGCAAAATATGAATACAACGCTAGAGGTTTTACCGTCAACCATAATTCCGACCTTTGGGCAGCCGCCAATGCCGTAGGGGAAAACGGCAAGGGTTCAAGTGTATACGCATACTGGCCGCTGGCGGCGGGATGGCTTAGTGCCCATGCTTTCGACCACTACCAATACACAATGGATGAAACCTTCCTACGGGAAACCGCGTGGCCTATAATCCGCGACGCGGCCCTGTTCTATCTGGATGTATTAACCCCAGACAAAGATGGGCATCTGATATTTGCTCCTTCAACCTCCCCAGAAAATACATTTATATATGAAGGAAAACACGGCTGCGTAAGCAAAACCGCAACCATGACCACAGCAATAATCCGGGAGACTCTGACCAATGCCCTCGCCTGCTGCGAAATATTAACAGAAGAAATCCCTGGGGCCGCAGCAGCTTTAGAAAAACTCCCACCATACAAAATCGGCTCCAAAGGCCAGCTACTAGAATGGAGTGAAGACCTACCAGAAGCCGAACCAGAACACAGACATACATCCCACTTATATCCCTTATATCCAGGACATGAGATTAAACCAGGCACCGCTCTAGCTGATGCTTGCGCCAAAACCCTAGACTTACGAGGCGAAGAAGCCACCGGCTGGGCGCTTGCGTGGAGAATAAGCTTATGGGCACGGCTTCATAATGGAGAACGAGCCTTCGCCTGCCTAAAGAAACAATTACGCCCCGCCACAGAAAGACTAGGAGGTTGCTATCCAAATTTATTCGGCGCACATCCGCCCTTCCAAATAGACTCAAATTTCGGGGCTACAGCAGGGATTGCAGAAATGTTATTGCAAAGCTTTTACCCAAAAAAACAAATCATATTGCACCTATTACCTGCATTACCCAAAGATTTACCTAATGGCTATGTAAAGGGCCTACGCGCCCGTGGAGGGGCTACTGTATCCATCTACTTCAAATCAGGAGAGCTGCAAAAAGCTGAACTGACCCTTGATTCCCACCTCCTTCCACAGGATGCCATTATCATATACAATGGTGAGAAAAAGACCGTGCACCTCACCCCTGGTCAAACAATTGTATATAAGGAGTAAAATCAATGCCTAAAATCCTAATCCCACCGGGATACAAATCTGTATTAAGCCTTTACGATACCCAAGTTGCTATAGGGATACTGAAAAGAACCTTCGAAACCGCCCTTTCTGAAGCCCTAAACCTAAAGCGGGTTTCCGCCCCTCTTTTTGTAGACCCTAACACCGGGCTAAATGATGATCTTAACGGTATAGACCGCCCAGTATCCTTTACAATAAAAGAAACCGGAAAAAAGGCCGAAATCATACAATCCCTGGCAAAATGGAAGCGTATGGCACTATATAAATATGACTTCCATATTGGCAAAGGCCTATATACAGATATGAACGCCATAAGGCGAGACGATGAAATGGACAATCTCCATTCCGTTTATGTAGACCAGTGGGATTGGGAAAAGGTAATTGATGCCCCTTCCAGGAATCTAGAGTTCTTGCAAAAAACTGTAGAATCAATAATCGAAGCCATATGCAAAACCGCAGATACACTCCAGGAGCGTTATCCTATTTTAAATCTCAATCTAACGCGCAAAACCAAATTTATAACCACCCACGAGCTAAATAACCTATACCCCAACCTATCCTCCAAAGAGCAAGAAGACGCAATTACCAAGGAACATAAAACCGTATTCCTGATGCAAATAGAACGCGCCCCAGACTATGATGACTGGCAGCTTAATGGGGACATCCTAATCTGGAGTGATATTTTAAATTGCGCCGTAGAACTTTCCTCTATGGGAATCCGGGTAGACCCCACAACCCTAGATGCTCAACTAAAAAAAGCAAACTGCGAACACCGTAGGAATCTGGAGTTTCACAGTCTGCTTCTTGCCGGAAAACTACCCCTGACCATTGGCGGCGGGATAGGGCAGTCTAGGTTGTCAATGATGCTACTTAAAAAGGCCCATGTTGGGGAAGTGCAAGTTTCACTATGGGATGAGGAGACGGTACGTCTTTGTACAGCAGCTGGAATTGAGTTGCTATAGAACCGTTTTAATAATAATTACAAGCCCTGCAATAATATTTTCTGCCGACATAGAAGGCATATTGGGCTTATCTACTGTCTGTTCCGGCAGATATGGAATATGAACAAATCCAGCCTTCAGCTCAAGCTGGTTCAGCGCTGCCCAGTGCAGTGCCGAGTACATAATATGATTGCACACAAATGTCCCTGCGGAGTCGGAAATCGCTGCCGGGATACCCGATTCTTTTAAGTCACTAACTATGGCTTTAATGGGAAGAGTGGAAAAATACGCTGCCGGGCCATCTATGGCTATTGGCGTGTCTTCCCGTTTTACCCCGTCGTTATCGGGGATTCTTGCGTCATCTATATTTATTGCCACCCGCTCCACGGTAATACTGGGGCGGCCTCCGGCTTGACCTACAGAGATTACCGCAACCGGGCGTTCTTCTTCTATTATTTCGCATAATATTTCTGCACTCCTCCCAAAAACCACAGGAAGCACGCGCTTTATCACTGTTATCCCATCAATTTCATCAGGAAGCAGCATAACCGCAACCTGTGCCGGGTTGATACTTTCCCCTCCAAAAGGGTCAAAGGCTGTTACCAAAACCTTAGGTCTTTCTTCCATTGCAATACCTCCTTTGTAAAATCGAACAGAGTATGATAAAAGAATACCAGAAAAAATAAAGGAGCACACCTATGGACCCTAATATAGTTAAATCCATAATGGAAAAGCTAAAAGAAACAGAAGAAACCCATCAAGTAAAAATCCCCCTAGCCATAGAAAGCGGAAGCCGCGGCTGGGGTTTTGCGGCGGCCAATGCCGACTACGACTGCCGTTTTATTTATGTACACAAAAGAGATTGGTATCTGTCCGTACAGGAAAAAAAGGATTTTATCGAGTACCCTGTGGATGAAATCTTTGATATTCGGGGCTATGACCTTTCCCGTGCCCTGAAATATATTATGAAATCCCAGGCCACGATACTAGAATACTTATCATCCAATGTAGGATATATCCGCAACAACACGGTTATAGGCAAACTTCAAACCCTAGCCATAGATTTCTTTAACCCTATTCCTGTAAGTTATCATTATCTAAACCTCGCAAGAAACATGCTAAAGGAAGTTACAGAATCCCCAACTGCCAAGATAAAAAAATATTTCTATATCCTACGCCCCGTAGCAAACCTAAACTACATCTGGCAATATAACAAAATGCCCTACATGGAATATGCAAAAACATTAGAAGCCATAGACCCCGACCTAGCGATTTTAGACGCCATAAACGAACTAAAAGCACTAAAAGCTTCATCACTGGAACATGATCTTATCCCTATGTACACGCCACTAATCGGCTATTTCCAATCTGAAATAGAAACCTTCGACCAGCGTTTAAAGACAATGAAGCATGAAAAAAATAAAAACTATGACCTAATAGACGATGCCTTTAGAAGCATCATTGAGGATGTGTGGCAATGAATCCTTTACTAAACCAAGACCAATACCACTTCATAAAAACCAATCCCGACCTAAACAATATTATCTACCTAGTACTAAGCGGCTCCCGCGCCTACGGCACAACAATTGAAACAAGCGACACAGACCTACGGGGCGTATTAATAGAGCCACCTCAATATATGTATGGCCTAAAAACCTTCGAACAATTCGAAGACCTGCCCACAGATACGGTTATCTACGGCCTAAGGAAATTTGCGGGTTTATTAGCTAAAGCCAACCCCAACGCCTTAGAGCTATTGGGGGTAGATGAAGACTGCATAATAAAAATTTCACCCCAAGGGCAACTTCTTAGAGACAATGCACATCTATTTCTATCCAAAAGAGTAATAAGCAGTTTTGGCAACTATGCCCTTGCCCAGCTTCGCCGCCTACAAAATGCCCTATACCGGGATAGCTACGCAGCTAACGAGCAGCTAGTTCACCTACAAAATACACTAGCCAACCAAATGGACCACTTCCAGCGGACATATACAAGCTTCCCCGATGGGGCAATCAATATATATAGCCAAGACGATACCCTAAAATTTGATATCACACTTAAAGACTACCCCGTTAGCGACTTTGTAGGCATCTATTCCGAGCTATCCAGCATTGTCAAAAGCTACAGCAAGCTCAACTACCGCAACCGCAAGAAAAGCGACAAAGGCCTATATAAACACGCCATGCACCTTATTAGGCTGCTGATTACCGGGATGGATATCTTAAATGGAAAAGGGATACTCACAAACCGTAAAGATGAGCATCAGCTACTCATGGATATACGGAATGGGAAAATCCCCTTTGATGAAATATTTATGCTTGTGGATGAATATCAGGGTAGGTTTGAGCTTGCGGCTAAAAGTACAATATTGCCGGATGAGCCGGATTTTAGTGGGATTGATGGGATGTTGGTTGGGTTGTATCGTTAAATACCTTATTATTAGATAAGTGCCTCAACGAGCTCCCATACATTAGTATATGGGTTTACGGAAACATCTATCATATCTGATTTACCTTGTTCTTGATGATAATTCTCTAGCTTTTTCCCATTGCTTATAGCATTACATTGCTTATCAGCCAATAAATTGTATATGCCACTATCTTTTTTATATTTCGGTATATACTTAGATAGCTTTTCTATAAGTGTATCGCAATCTCGAACATGACCAGTGGTATAAGTAAAATGGAGCAAAAACCATAGTTCGAAGCATGGGTTTGATAAAGCCACTCTAAAACCATTTTGGGTAGCTTCTTTAGCGTATGCTTTTAATTGGCTACTTCTTAGAGATTGATTATCTGGTGTATTGTGGTCTACATCCACATCAGAGACACACCATACAGCCCAATTGCTTTCTGTACCATTTACATATTTCTCTTTAGCCCCAATTGCCGCTTTAATTAAGGCGCGGTAGCTTTCACCAGCAGCATCTTTGACTACCTCTATCCGTAAAGGTTTATCCCGTTTTTTAAAGTGATTGAAATAAATAGGTTCTGTTTTGGCTCCTTCACAAACGATTATCACCACTGGGTGAGTATTTCTTTTTCTGCTCCCTCTTTTTTCTTCTCGTATAGCTCTAGCCATTTGCGCCACCCCCGTCAGCTAAATGGCCTTTAATAAACGGGATAGCACCGTATATTCCTAATAGATAACCTTTTTCTACATCAACACCTGTCGTATCTCCAAAATCATGTAATGAGAATATGTCTGTTGCGCCTGTGTCAGGATTTTTTTCTGTAAACCATATTTGGTCTCGACGGAATACGTCTAGGTCAAGGAGATTAGTATCATGGGTTGTAAAAATTAGTTGTGCTTTCTTTAAGTCATCTGCCGTATTGAAAATATTAACAATATGCTTAGACAGCAATGAATGAAGTGCACTGTCCAATTCATCCTTAACAAATACCCCTCCACGAGACATTTTTTCTGCCATAGATAAGGCGACAGTAAAGAAAGTTTGTGTCCCTGACGACTCATTGCCATAAAACTTAAAGTCAATCCTTGAACTTACATCACCATCACTTACTTCGTGTGTAGATATGATATTGTTCATAATTTTAACATAGTTATCCCATGTATATTTTCCGTTATGGATATAATCATCTTTAAATAATTCCTTGTTTTCTTTTATATGAATTTCTGAGATACCAACATCAACCTTTTTTACCCACTCAATAGCTGTATTAACGATAGAATCGACTTTTTCTTTATCCGCATTAATATCAAAATATCCTGACCGTAAGATATTATAAGAAGCAACACTTGTATATGGATACATATCGCTAATCCAATTGTAAGCATCCATGACCTGAGTGAAATTCAGCATTACAGCTATAGCCAAATATGGTTTATTATTTGCCGTGAATTTACGGAAGTATTCTAGAATTTGGATATCTGGATTTTCTCCATGTTCATCACTAAAACTATAATCGGTTACATTTGTACGTTCAAATATTGTACGTTGTTTGTCATTTTCAAAATAGTACAAGTATTCTTCCTGCACATCTTTCGCCGTTAGTGTAATCCCGTATGCGTATTTTTTTCCTCCTGCATAAAATATAACATCAAAAATACTTGGTTTGTTTTTACATTCGGTATCCAAAGCAAACGGCTCAACATTAATTAACTCGTCTGGTTTTCTTTCTTGTGACAGGTAAATAAAAGATGACATAAAGTCCATAGCTTTAAGCAAATTAGTCTTACCTGAAGCATTGGCACCATAAATAACGGCAGATTTTAGGTACCGCTTTCCGTCTCCAAGATTTATTATGTTTGATTCTTCATGGCTTGTATCATCAGAAGCCACCATACTAAATGTGACCCTGTCTTTGAAAGATAGGTAATTTTCTACGCTAAATTCTACTAGCATGTGGAATCTCTCCTTTTGGAAGCAGATATTATGAGTCTAATGCACCATGCATTTTTCTGAGTTCGTCTTGTATTTTTATTGTTTCCATTAATAGCCCAACTACATTCGTGATATGGTCAAAATCATCTATGGTCATTGTTTTGCCTTTGTGGGATTTAAACCATTTGTCTAGGACTTGGTAGCCGCCTATGCGGTATGTCCATACATCTGAAGGGATGCCGTGGATGCGCCTGGCTGGGTTTAGATGTAATATGCCGTCTTTGTATTTTATTGCACCAATTTCTAGATTATCGGCGGTTATAGGTTCTAGTTCCAGGTTGGCAGGGACTTTATCTTGCATCAAATGTAGCTTGCGTAGGCGCTCACCCGCGGCAACATAGACATGGAACATATCCTCGGAGAAGATTTGTCAAGGGGGTAATTGAAAAAACTAAAAATCCGAGCGATAACCCTCCATGCAAGTGTATCGTTCGGATTTTTATGACTATAGTAAATTATCAGCTATGCCACTGAATAATCCACCTCTTTTAATTTTAAACTTATTGATAACCTCATCCAATTCATAATCCGTAATCTCTCTTCGCTCCTTAAAGATTTCTAGCATAGTGGCATTAATATCGGTATTTTCAAATTTTGGCCGTTTGTTCTTGTCGTAAATTTCCATAAAGAAATCCAAATTGACCATTTTTAACCATTGTTGAAGATTGTAAATTTTCGCTTTTGTTGCTATCGCTTTTAAAATTTCATGCTTTTCAGCAATATCAACTTGATTTGAAGAGAATACCCCATCAATGAGCGAAGGAGTCGCCTTATCAATGATAGCTTGCAACAATGAAATTTCTTGTGTCGCTCTGCTCAAAACTTCTTTTTTGGATGCTTGCCCAAGCTTATCGTAGTTATCAATCAAATATTCAAAATCTGAATTATGGAAATTAACACCACTTACAATATATGCAATTAGCTCATCTGGATATTTCTTGCCTTTTACTGATATGGTTTCATCCGTATAGTTTGCAAGTTCGATTTTATGCTCTGTTGATATTTCCCTGTCCAGCAATTCAAGCATTTCATCAAATACAAAAACCCCATCCTCGTGGGCAATTTTAAAGTAATCTGCTATATGGCTGCAAATAAAGTTAAGCAAATATTCCGCATAATGTTCCCTCAAAGTCGTGAGCGAAGTTAGCGACATTCCGATTTTTTTAAGTTTATCAATAATAGATAACTTTTCGATTGTCAGCCCTTCAATAGCGAAATTATCGTATTTCCATATAAATTGCGACAAGTAGCCCTCGTATACAGCATTATTTAATGAGCAAGACCTTATTAGCGCACGGAAAAAAACTTTCTTCTGCTCTTCATCTGCAAATACATTCCCAAAAACAATCGAAACGCCATTGGCATTGATATATTCAACGAGGACATCATCAAATATTTTGTCACAATAATTTATATAATAGGTCATAATATTTTCTGCCGTATATTTTAGAGCTTTATGGTTTTTTAACATCTCTGCCCACAGCTTGTGGTTTATAATTTCCCGTATATCTGTTATAACTGTAGTCAAATAAGAAATATAGGTCGCTCGTTTATCTTCGCTAACATCTTCATTATTTATGATTAATAAGGCATTTTCTTCCTCATCCGTGATAACCTCGCCGCAATGCTCAAGAATTACATCAACATATTTGCCAATATTTTCAAAGGGAGGGTCATTAATATATTTAGCTAATGGTGATTTTTTATCCGACATAACTATAGAGTACCCAGCTGTTGGAACGATAGAAATGTTGGGCGAATCGTAAAATGATTCTAACATAACAAGTACATTGTTATAATTTATTTCATATGAATTGTTTTCGTATATCATCTTTAGCAATTCATCTTGTATAACGTCATATTCAAAATAATTTGCCCTATCTTCCATTTTTTCAGCGTTTTTGGCAAAATCAAGTTGGACAGAATTAATTCTTATTATAAGTCTTTTTATTCCTGCTGACAATTCTTGTACAAAAGGTGTTTTCGTGCGAAGAAATATATTGTCCTTAGACACATATTCACTCAACAATCTCGTTGATGGCTCAACTGTATAGGACACCTTTTCATCAACAGTTAAAGACAACCATTCAGGATTAGTTCCAATTTGTATAAGAAGTGTAAGTGCAAAATATCTAATAAAATCGTCATTTGTACTTCCCGCTCCAGTTGGTGCGCCTTTTATTTTATAATAACTAAAGTAATCTGCTAAAAATTCAATCCACTCAAGGCCGATTACTTTCACAAAATCATCTAAAGTCGGCGTATACAAAGCATAATCCATAACAAAATCATGTAGTTCGTTATCTCGAATATATTTGATAAGCCTTTTTGTTTTTGATAAGTATTTTTCGCCGCTTAAATAATCACTCAGCAAGAATTTGAATAAGTCAAAATTCAACACTTCTTCTTGGTCAAAATACATAAGCGGTAAGCGTGAGGCAATTAAATCGGGGTTTTCAAGTTTGTATGATTTTTCTTTTGCTACTTTATCCGTAACACTTCTTAAAAAAATCTTGTCAGTTCTTTTTATAGATTTCTCACGGAAATAGGTCATGTAGTCCGAATATGCTTCATCAATGTATCCTTCACGAACGAGGAATTTGAGCATCTCAAAATAAGGGCTATCTTTTATCCCTTTGAAATATTCCTTTTTTCCTGTTTCGCTTATAAAAACTGCATCCCTAAAAAATCCGTCAATATTATCTCTTGTAAGCAAAGAGCGTACCAATTTCTCAACTAATAGCGATTTTTCCTTATTAAGCTCTAAAATTTCTCTTTCTATGCGGATTATGCGATTTTCTTTACTTTCAGAACTGTCTGCAGCATGAGCAATACGCGCGTCATACTCTGCTTTAATATCGTCATAGCCACTTTGGGCTTCTATTTGTTCCCTATATGTGTCGGCTGTCCAATTCCTATGGTGATGTTGAATGCCAAACATTTTTTGCCCATATATGATAGCCAGTTCATCTGAAACTAAAAATTCAGACTTAACTCTTTTCAGTTCTTCGGCTTTACTGGTTATCGAATTGTTAATTCTTAACAACTCAACACCTATTAAAGTATCTTTGCCTCTACCGCCTATAATTTCAAACATAAACCCTTTAGCAAGTTGCAAATCTGCAAAATCACGAGGAAATATGTTTTTATATGCAATTATGGCAAACATCTTGTTTTCGTCTTGCTCGGTAATATTAAGTCTTCCGTTATAAATAGAAAACTCGTTACAAATATTCTGCAAAAGTCGCATATCGTCAATATAAAGTGATATTCCTTGCAAAAATTCATTACTTAGCTTGCCTTTGGTCTTATCATCTATTTTGATACCAACCGTTTCAAAGCTCTCTAAAAATATATCAAAGGAATTTGAGCCATCAACAATTGGAACTACTGGCATTATAAAGTCGAAAAATTTAGTCCTATCTTTTGAGACGAAAATATCATCCTTTAAAAGATAAAAAAATCGAAGGGGGTTGTCCTTACGACCATTATTAACAAGCCTATTTATTTCGTGTAGCCATTCAAAAATATGACCTGTATCATAACGGTCTATATCTTCGAAAACGATTGCGCCATTTCTTCCTTCGAAGAGATACAGGATTTCGTTTAGATATTTATCAAAATATAAATCTGCATTTTCCTCAAAAAGCTCAACTTCGACACCACTTACAGTTGCCTTCCTGATAAATCTGTGCGTTTCCTGCAATTTGATAATGTTGTAAGCAAAAAGTCCAACCAAAATAAAAAATCCAATAAGAGCCGCTAACCGCACTTCTGAACACACGCTTAAACTCAATACACTATTCAACCAAGGCGTTTCAATACTATTTACGAAATTATTCCAACGATGAAAGTAAATTACAAAAACACCTAACGAAATGCCTAAAACAGCCAAAAGAGCAGCTCGAATATTTTTAGATTTTGATGTCGCCTTTTTAATTCTAAAGTTGCTCAACGGTATATCTGTTGATGGGATTTGGTGTATAAGCTGATTTAGAATCTTACCTTTAAGCACAGTATCGCTTATTGATGGAGTTTCAATATCACCATTAGTCATCGTGTCTTCTGCTTCTGGACTTGTCGCGTCTTTTGTTTCTGATTGTTCCTGTTCAAAAGTAGTATTATTTTCACTTTCAGGGCGAAAGCACGTTAGGGAGATGTGAAGAAAATTCTTGTCAGGATTTTTTTCCTTGTATGATTCGATAACAGAGCTTTTCCCCGCACCATAAGCACCTGATATAGCTATGTTTTTAATATCACTTTTTGAGAATACAAAATCCAATGCAGGCTGATAAACCTCTAAATCCGCATCGTTTTTTGGTGTTAAAGTATGAAATTTATACTCTTTCGCTTTGTTTAGCGGATTTGTTTCTCCTATTTTATCTGTATCTGTGTTCTCAGCATCCCTCATAGCTCTTTATTTTCCCCTCCGACGTAAAATCCCTGTAACCCGTCGTAACTACATATTTGCTACCTTTATCAATTTATCTGTGCACACAGTAGCTCACGCCCTTTTGGTTCGTCTGTATCACTCCAATCATATCTATCAATTTCATTATCATAACCCTCAAGATACCATGAGAGGGTTTTCTTGGTCGCTGGCCTGATTACCAGAACATTATTCTGTGCACTAATTTCTACTTCATCATTTAGGCTTAATCCTGCGCTTTGAAGCAGTTTTTTTGGTATTCTAATCCCCTGAGAATTTCCCCATTTTGAAACTTGGGATGCTTGAGCTAGCATATATTCTTCCTCCATTCATATGTTAATACAAGTATATACGTTAATTATAATACGTCAATTGTGACAAAACTGTCACCAAAAACCTCATTCTCAGTCACTGTACAGTCACATAAGCGCATTATACTCTCCCCATAAACAAATCGGAAGGAGCAACACAATGAGCATAATACAAGTACACAGCCTAACCAAAACCTACGGAAAAGGCGACAACCAAGTCAACGCCCTAGCCGGGGTATCTTTTTCAGTAGAGAAAGGTGAGTTCGTTGCCATAATAGGAGCTTCCGGTAGCGGAAAATCAACCCTAATGCACTTACTCGGAGGGGTAGACCGTCCTACCTCCGGCAAGGTTATCATAGACAATCAAGATATCTACACGATGAACGAATCAAAACTAGCCATATTCCGCCGCCGTAACCTTGGCCTTGTATATCAATTCTACAACTTAATCCCCACCCTAACCGCAGAGGAAAACATCATGCTTCCCTACTTGCTGGATGGCCGCAAGCCCAGTGAAGCCACAGTCAAAGACCTTTTAAACCTTACAGGAATGACTAACCGGGCAAAGCATCTCCCTAGTCAGCTTTCCGGGGGGCAACAACAACGGGTAAGCATAGCCCGTGCGCTCATCAACAATCCTGCTGTAATCCTTGCCGACGAACCTACAGGGAACCTAGACTCTAAATCCAGTAAAGAAGTGCTGGAGCTACTAACTTTAGCCAACACTCGCTATAACCAGACCCTAATCCTAATCACCCATGACGAAAAAGTAGCACTAATGGCCGATAGAATAATCACCATCTCTGATGGCAATATCCTCAGAGACGAGGGGGTAAGAAAATGAGTCTCACAGCAAAGCTTGCCCTGCAACAATTAAAAAGAGCAAAAAAGCGTACTGCCTGGACTCTTGCCGGTATCGGCCTAAGCGTAGGCATGATTGTGGCGGTTAATGGCTTTGCCGCAAGTGCGATGGCTATGTTCTCTCAGGATGGCCGCACCCTTCATATATGGGAGCGGATGGGCTTTTTGATTATCGCCGCTATTCTCGGGGCCATTATTGCCACTGCGTCTATTATTGTTATATCCAATGCATTTCGCGTATCCGCTGTAGAGCGTATACGGCAATTTGGGATACTTAAAAGCGTAGGGGCAACTTCAAAGCAGATTTCTGCTACAGTTATGTATGAAGCATTATTTCTAAGCGCGGTTGGCCTTCCTCTTGGGATTGTGTTGGGTATTGCCACACAGTTTTTTGCAACGGCTATTGCCAACCATATCCTCGCCCCTACCAGAATCCTTTTTCCGGATTTCTATGTGCGCTTTCTATTTGTTATTTCCGGGACGGCTATCGCTTTGGGTACTCTTGGCGCATTTATTATGATTCTGATTTCTGCATGGCTGCCTGCCCGTAAGGCATCAAAAGCCCCCGCAGTGTCTGCCATCATGGGTGATGTAAAAATAAAAAAGTCCGGGAAGTTTGGTATATCCCGGTTACTCTTTGGCTTTGAAGGTCAGCTTGCGGCGGGGCAACTAAAACGCAGTCGCCGTAATTTTAGAGCCTCTATTATCTCTTTAACAATCAGCATTGTGATGGTACTTGCCGCCGCAAGCGCCCAGGTAAATCTTATGCGACAAATTGACATGATGTACGACAATGTTGATGCCAATGTGCGTAAGTCTATCTTTGTAAGCCTGACCGCTTTATTCTTTGCCGATATCGAAGCCAGCGAAGGCCACTTTATAACCCTTTATGACGCAGATGGGAATCTGCCAGGCATTACCACTACCGCAGCACGGGAAATGACTGAGCTCTTACGTGATTTCCCAGGGGCAACTGTGCGAGGCTACGGGTATACCAACTACACCCACGAGTTTATATTCGACGACGGCTCGTTTGAAGGAACCCTCCGGCTTATAGTTGTTGAAGATGAGTTATATGCTACCTTGGCGGCAATGGCAGGGGTGCCCATGGGTTCCAATATCTTACTAAATGTACAACGGCTTACAGATATACTTGGTGTTACCCACGAAACCAACCCATGGGGTCATATGGTTGAGACTTATTTGGATATTTTCCGGGCTGATGCCATGAGTTTGACTGATGGTGACTGGGCATATATGGAAGTAGAAAATACCCGCAGAGAGATATATATCCACGGTCAGGTAACCAGCCTACCAGACCCTATGCTGCAAGTAGCCTATAATATCCCTACAATAGTTGTACCGGATATGCTAATGGGAGGGTATGAATGGTTTATCCAAACCGATGACCCAAGTGGTTTTACGCAACACGCAATATATGTAAGAAATCTGGAAATAGTAAATGCGGCAGCCTCTATTCGCAACCTGGATATAACCATGGCAGAAAGAGAAGTAATATCCAATCTAGCTACTGTTTTTGTAGGGGGCTTTGTTGGGATGTTGACTCTTATCGGTATAACCAATGTAATCAGCACCATTTCTACCAATACCAAATTGCGAATACGGGAGTTTGCTATACTCACAAGCGTAGGAATGACAAGAGGCGGACTTGGAAAGATGCTAGCACTGGAAAGCATACTCTGCTCTATACGAGCTTTGATTTTCGGGCTGCCACTGGGGGTGCTGGCAGCATACGGCGTATACTACGGCACACAAATGGACAGAGTGCGTTTCTCCTTTATCTTCCCATGGCAGGCATTTCTTATATGTATCGCCGGTGTGTTTGTGCTGACCTTTGTCACCACTATGTTTTCGGCCTACCGGCTGTGTAATGAGAATATTATAGAGGCTATACGATAAGGTCTGGCCTTTTGACCTTTGTCCTGGCCAGGGATTGCTCTTGACGCCATTTTTCAATATTGCTGTGATGCCCGGAAGTAAGCACCTCCGGCACCATCCTGCCTCTAAACTCAGGAGGACGAGTATAATGGGGATACTCCAATAATCCATCAGAAAAGCTCTCATCTTTATATGAATCAGCCTTCCCCAGCACCCCAGGTACTAACCGGGAAACTGCATCCATCAGCACAATGGCGGCAGGCTCGCCTCCGGTTAGCACGTAGTCACCGATAGATATTTCTTCGGTGACTATCTCCTCTATAATACGCTCATCAAGCCCTTCATAATGGCCGCATAGCAGGATTATCTCCGGCAGTGCGGCTATTTCTTCAGCTATTTTTTGGGTTAAAACCCGCCCCTGGGGAGACAGATATATAACAGGCGGGGATGTCCCCTCCCCTACTATAGATTTATAAGCATCATAAACAGGCGGCGCCATCATTACCATCCCAGCTCCGCCGCCATATGGTGAATCGTCTACCTGGCCGTGCTTATTAATAGCAAAATCCCGGATATTTACACAATTGACTGAAATATGCCCGGAGCGTATCCCTCGTCCCATTATACTGTGACTTACAGCCTCATTAATCATTTCCGGAAATAATGTGAGTACATTAAAAATCATACAGTAAGCTCCAATAGTCCATCTATAAGGCGCACAATCATTGTTCCGGCCTCCAAAGACACTGCCTGAACGACATCCTTTATAGCCGGAAGCATAAATGACTTGCCCTCATCGTCTCGTACGATATACACATCATTGGCTCCTGTGGGGAATACGTCTTCTATGATTCCCAGTACTTGACCATCCTCAGTTTCAACTTTAAGCCCAACCAAATCCCGGATAAAATATTCATCTTTATCCAAAGGAAGTGCCTCTTCTGGGGGAACTAGCAACACGCCTCGCACCAGCTTTTCCGCTGCATTGCGGTCGCCTATCCCTTCCAGGCACACCAACACCAACCCTTTATGCGGGCGTGCTGAGGTCACCTTATACATAGTTTCCTGGCCCTTTGGAAGGCGCAGCAACACTTCATTAAGAAGCCCAAACCGATTTGGGTCATCGGTGGTAGGTAGCACCCGCAATTCACCTCTTATCCCTTGAGGTTTCACAATAATTCCGATTTTAAACCAATTATCCACTTTCTTTCTCCTTAGCAGCTTTATTTTTAAGCATTCCCATTCCCTCATAAAACTATCTGAGGCTTGGGCAGCTTGTCCAGATACCACTCATAATCTATTTTTGTACACATGAGCGTCCCCTCTCGCACAACTGAAGCTGCTGCCGCGGCTGAAGCAATCCGTAGCAACTCAGGCTCATTAGTGTTAGCAAAAAGACCATATGCCAGCCCCGCTACCATGGCATCTCCGGCGCCTTGTAACCCCTTCACATTAAGCTCCAGCCCATCAAGACTGTACGCGGCAGATTCCGTTACCAGAACCGCTCCATCGCCCCCCATTGACACACAGATCATTTTCACCTTATACGCTTTGATCAGTCTCATACAAAAGACTGCAATTTCCTCTTTAGATGAAAGGGTAACGCCAAAAGCACTCTCAAGCTCATACAGATTAGGCTTAATGCAAAAAGGCGGCCTGGCTCCCTTCATAGCAAGCTCTAAGGCTTCTCCTTCTGTATCCAAAATTACATTTCCCTGCCAATCCTCACATAAAGCTTTGTAAAAATCAGCAGGGACTCCACCGGGCATACTTCCGCTAAGTACCAAAACAGAGTTCTCTTCCCATGCTGTCATAATTTTTGTATAAAGTTTGGCCAAGGCCTTTGCAGGCACGCCATGCCCTGGTTGATTGAGTTCAGTCATTTTTCCGGTAAAGGAATCATACAACTTTATGTTTGTACGAACTGCGCCTTTTACCATTACAAAGTCATGACACACACCCCATTCATCTAGTGCCTGGGTAATATATCTGCCATTATCATTGTAATTAAAGCCTAAACACAAGGGATCTCCTCCGAGATTTTTTAGGGCGACAGCTACATTTATGCCCTTACCAGAGGCATAGTGCTTACCTGACTCCACGCGATTTAACCCGCCATAAATAAATTCTGGGGTAGTAAGCTGCCAATCTATACTAGGATTTAATGAAACAACTACAATACCCATTTATACTCCTTTAAAAATCTCCAGTGCACGTTCCTGTGCCATAATTACATTCTCAGTAAATAAATCAAAATCTGAATCTTCTATTTGCATTTTGGGGTTGTTTACAAAATAATCGACGGATTGCCGTATGCCCATATCAAAGCGGGTAGTAGCAACAAACCCAGGCACCAGCCCTTTGATTTTACTATTATCAAACACCACAGAATTAGCCTTATCTCCAATAAGTGGGCCGCTGTAAGAAGGGTCACAGGCTATAAGAAAGTCCGAAGCCACATGATACAACTTGGGCGTCACACCTAGCGCTGCGCCTATACATTGATATACTTGGTTCCATGTAAGACTTTCATCAGATGTAATATGGACAGTCTCCCCTATTGCATGGATATTGCCCATCAGCCCTATAAAGCCTTTAGCGAAATCGGTGCTGTGAGTCAAGCTCCACAGTGTGAGGCCATCTCCAGGCACCAATACTGGCTTATTATGCAACATCCTTTTCATAATCTGCCATGGCCCATTTTTTCCGTGGATACTGGTGGGAACAGTGTATTTATCGTAGGTATGGCTTGGCCTTACGATGGTTATAGGAAAACCCTTTTCGCGATACTCAGCCATTAGCATATCCTCACATGCAATTTTTGCTTGAGAATAGTTCCAGTACGGGTTAGCCACAGGTGTAGATTCGGTTATTACATAATGAGAAAGAGGCTTTTGGTAAGCGGACGCGCTACTGATAAAGATATACTGTTTTGTTTTACCGGAGAACAGCCGAATATCCCGTCGGATGCTATCGGTATCAAAGTTAATGAAATTGGCCACAACATCAAAGCTTTCGCCTTCCAGTTTTTTTGCCACAGCTTCTTCATCGTTGATATCCAGTGCCCAGTGACGGATGTTTGCCTCAGGAGCCAGCTTGCTGCTTCGGTTGCCGCGGTTTAAAAGAGTTAATTCCCAATTAGCATAAGTTCCCAACATGTTGGAAATATCAGTACTGATAATTCCAGTGCCACCGATAAATAATGCCTTCAATGGTTTCATAAAATTCGCCCCTTTTCATCGTTTCCACCGATTATATTGCAACATATAAAAAAAAGCCATGGGACTGTGATCGTTTCACAGCCTCATGGCTTTACATTTACATTACTTTAGGTAAAGTACTCCTTCACCTTATCAAACCAACGCTTCTTATGATATTTATAATCATCGCCCATGGCTTCGTTAAAGGCCATCAACAATTCTTTTTGACGGTCTGTCATTTGAGTAGGCACAGTTACACTAAGCTTTACCAGCAAGTCGCCTACATTACGGTTATTCCTTAAACTGGGGACTCCTTTGCCTTTTAGATTAACCACTGCTCCAGGCTGGGTACCGCCTTTGATGGTATACGTTTCTTCCGAACCATCAAGAAGCGGAATAGATATTTCATCCCCTAAGGCCGCCTGCACAAATGTAATAGGCACATCCAGATGAAGATTTGTCCCGCTTCGGGTAAACAATTTATGTGGAGACACTTGTATACTAATATACAAATCCCCTGGCTGGGCACCTTTCTCCCCTACTTCGCCTTTGCCAGCAAGCTTAATTTGCTGGCCATCATCAATGCCTTTTGGTACAGTGACTTGCAATGTTTTAGTAATGCGAACCCGGCCTTGGCCTCTGCAAGTTGGGCAAGGGTCACGAATGACCTTGCCCTCGCCTCTACAGGCAGAGCAGGTTTCCACAGAGGTCATCATCCCTAGCATAGTTTGACGTACAACTCTTTCTGTGCCTGAACCGTTACATTTTTTACAATTTTCCGCATGAGAGCCTGGAGCTGCGCCACTACCTTTACATGTACCACAGGAATCATAGGTTTGCATCTGGATATCACGCGTTGTGCCAAATACCGCTTCTTCAAATTTAATGGGAAGACGCATTTGCATGTCCGCACCACGACGCGGGCCACGGCGTCGGCCACCCCCTCCAAAGAGATCCCCAATATCCATCTGTGAAAATACGCTGGAGAACATATCATTAATATCCGAATGTCCACCCCAGCCGCCGCCTCCACCTTGCTGAAAGGCAGAATGTCCATACTGGTCGTATGCCCGACGCTTTTCACCATCGCTTAATATGGCATTAGCTTCGTTGACCTCTTTGAATTTGGCTTCAGCGGTTTTATCACCCGGGTTATTGTCTGGGTGATATTTCTTGGCCATATTGCGGTAGGCCTTTTTTATGTCATCGTCGCTGGCCTGCTTTGTTATGCCAAGCACTTCATAATAATCATTCTTGTTTGCCATGGTTCCCCCAAGTTAAAGAGAATTCAATATCAGGAACCGCGCAAAGCGCGGTTCTTATTTAATCCATTTTACTGTTCTGTAAAATCGCCGTCAATAATATCGTCATGTTGTGGGCCGTAGTCTGCCGGCTCTTCTCCTGTAGGGGGAGCAGCGTTTTGATATAGCTTAGTGGAGAACTCTGTCAGTACTTGAGTGTAGGCGGCTGTTGCGTCTTTTAGGCGCTGGGTTTCAGACTCGTTCATTGTGTCGCTGTGCATGGAACTGCTTACATCCTTTAGCTTTTGCATTTCGGCACTTAGGCTTTCTTTGTCTTCTTCACTTACTTTATCTGCTAAATCGGTCAGCAGTTTTTCTGTTTGGAAAATTAGGGCTTCTGCTTCGTTTTGGGCGTCAATTGCTTCTTTGCGGATACGGTCTTGCTCTGCGTATTCCTCGGCTTCTTTTACTGCGCGGTCAATATCGTCATCTGATAGATTTGTACTGGCGGCAATTGTGATTTTTTGCTCGGTGCCTGTACCTAGATCTTTTGCTGATACGCTTACAATACCGTTGGCATCTATATCAAAGGTTACCTCGATTTGAGGCACACCGCGAGGAGCAGGTGGAATACCATCTAGGCGGAAACGACCTAGCTCTTTATTGTCTTTGGCAAGGGCGCGCTCTCCTTGCACTACTACTATATCAACGGCGGTTTGGTTGTGGGCTGCCGTTGAGAAGGTTTCTTTTTTGTTGGTGGGGATTGTGGTGTTGCGCTCGATTAGGCGTGTAGCTACACCGCGCTCGGTTTCGATGCTTAGAGATAGAGGCGTTACGTCAAGCAGCAAGATACTTCCTGCGCCTTCATCTCCTGCAAGCTTACCGGCTTGGATACTTGCACCAAGAGCTACACATTCGTCTGGGTTAAGGCCTTTGAAAGGATCTTTCCCTGTTAGCTTTTTAACTGCATCTTGAACGGCAGGGATACGGGTAGAACCACCGACCAACAGCACTTTAGAAAGCTCTGATGGAGACAAGTCTGCATCCTTGAGGGCTGTGCGAGCCGGGCCCATGGTTTTTTCTACTAGGTCATGGGTTAGTTCGTCGAACTTAGCACGGGTTAGGTTGATATCCATGTGTTTTGGCCCGTCTTGATTCATGGTTATAAATGGCAGATTGATGTTGGTTGTGATAACTGTAGAGAGCTCTTTCTTTGCTTTTTCAGCAGCCTCTTTTAAGCGCTGCATTGCCATTTTGTCTTGGGCTAAATCTATGCTTTCAATTTTCTTAAATTCCTGAACAAGATAATCTATTACTCTATCATCAAAGTCATCTCCGCCTAAGCGGTTATTGCCGCTTGTGGCAAGTACTTCTATTACACCGTCACCGATGGATATGATGCTTACGTCAAAGGTTCCGCCACCTAAGTCGTATACCATGATTTTTTGCTCTTTTTCGTTGTCTAGGCCATATGAAAGAGCTGCGGCTGTGGGCTCGTTGATTATACGCTCTACTTCCAGGCCCGCGATTTTACCGGCATCTTTTGTGGCTTGGCGCTGGCTGTCTGTGAAGTAAGCAGGTACTGTGATTACAGCTTTGGTTATGGTTTCTCCCAGATAACTTTCTGCGTCTGATTTTAGTTTTTGTAGGATCATTGCCGAAATTTCTTGTGGGGAGTAATTTTTATCGTTTATATTTACTTTGAAATTAGTACCCATTTGGCGCTTTATACTCATAACTGTGTTGTCTGGGTTGGTTATGGCTTGGCGCTTTGCGGTTTCGCCTATTAAGCGTTCTCCTGCCTTTGTGAAGGCGGCTACTGATGGGGTGGTGCGCATTCCTTCAGAGTTTGCGATTACTACAGGCTGACCACCTTCCATTACAGCTACACATGAGTTGGTGGTTCCTAGGTCTATTCCGATTATTTTAGACATGATTTTTCTCCTTATAAAATTTTATTTGCCCATGCGCCGTAAGCGCTGAGGCTTAACAATAATTAGTTTGCTACTTTTACCATGCTTGGGCGCAATACCTTGTCTCGGTGTTTATAGCCTTTTTGCAAAACTTCTACTACTACATTTTGGTCGTAGGCATCATCTTCTATATGGGCTACTGCATGATGAATATTGTGGTCAAAGGATGTGCCTGGTTCATCATTTATTGGCTCTATTCCTATATCCGCCAATGTGTTATCCAGCTGACGTGCTATTAGGGCTATTCCTTGGTAGAAGTTATCTTCTTTGTTTTCGCTGGCATTCATTGCTCTTTGGAAATTATCTACTATAGGCAGCAGCTTTTCTGCGGCGGCTCTTAGCCCATCATCGTACCGGGCGGCCATTTCCTTTGTTGTGCGTTTGCGGAAGTTGTCAAACTCTGCCAATGTGCGCTTGTGGCGGTCTTGGGCTTGGGCTAGTACGTCTTCCAGGTCTGGGGTCGCTGGCGCTTCTGGATCTAGGACTTCAACTTCTTCCTCTGAATCTTCTACCTCTTCTGCTTCCATTTCGTTTTCATTGATTTCTGATGCATCAGTAACCTCGTTTACATTCTTTGGGTGCTTTGCGTTTTTCTTTGCTTTCATTATATATCCCTTTCTTTAGAAGCTTTTTTATCCTTCGCTAAGTGCTTTTAAAACGTGTTGGATATTCTGCAATATCCCTTGTAAAACGGACACGGCATGGCCATAGTCCATACGGGTGGGGCCTATTAGGGCTATGCTTCCCGTACTTTGGTTATCAATTGAATAATTGGCCTTTATTAGACTGCAATCTTTTAGGATTTCCAGACTGTTTTCGTTACCTATTATGATTTGGATATTATCGGTTTGTGGCTGGTTGAGAATGGAAATAAGAGCATCTCGCTCTTCCAGGGCTTGGAAAATAGCTTCCGCTTTGCGGATATCCGAAAATTCCGGAAAGGCCAAGATGTTTTTTGCTCCGCTTGTAAACACCCGCATATCGTCTTCGTCTTGGATTAGGCCCACTATTACACCTAAAATAGGCATTAGAATATGGGCATAATGGGCAAAGGATATTAATAGCTGGTCTATTAGTGGGCGATCTATTTCCTGGATAGTTTTGCCACTTAGATGCTTTGTTAGTATATTTGAGAGGCGATTTAGCTCTTCATACTCTGGAGCAGCAGAAAGTGACAGGGGTTGATTTTTTACAGACTTTGTATCTGTAACCATTACCAGGAAAATAGTTTTATCATCTACGGGAATCATCTGTACATGCTTGATTTTAGTCTTCTTGAGATAAGGCTCCGATACTATTGCTGTATACCGGGTTAGGCGAGCCAGTGCGGTTGCGGTTTTTTTCATCATATGCTCTACCTGATATATATTGCTTAGTATCATCTGCTGTAAAACCAAGGATTCCTCTGATGTTAGGGCTTTTTTAGGCATCATGCTGTCTACATAGAAGCGATATCCTTTTTGTGAGGGCACTCTGCCAGAAGAGGTATGGGGTTGGGTTATTAGACCCATGTCCTCCAGGTCACTCATTTCGTTACGTATCGTGGCAGAGCTAATGCCCATGGCGTACTTTTTTGCTATGGTACGGGAGCCTATTGGCTCTGCGGTTTGGATATAATCGTTGATTATGGCTTCTAATATCTTATGTTGCCTATCACTTAAAGCCATACAATCCCCCCTTTTATAGGAGCCAGCGAATTGTTAGCACTCTAGCACGTCGAGTGCTAACAGGGAAAAGATAACATGACTGAAAAAGTATGTCAAGGCTTTTTTTAGGTTTTGATGATTGGAACAACCCCGATATGGTATAATCAGTAAAAATTTACAAAGGGGGAACACAATGTCAATCAAGGACAAAATTACCCAAGCAATGGAGGCCGCAAAGGCCTTAGGGGTAGACTATGCCGATATTCGGGTAAAGGACATTCGCATGGAGTCCATCAGCCTAGAAAACGGCGCTTTATCAGCAGCGGTGACTAACCGCAGCCAGGGTTATGGCATTAGGGTGTATGTAGACGGCTCTATGGGGTTTGCCGCCAGCGGTGACATGGACAAGCTTGTGGAAACAGTACATGAAGCTTATCAAATAGCCAAAGCCAGCCTGACTTTGCAAGCCCAGAAAATTGTACTGGCACCAAAGGAAGCCGCTAAAGGCACCTACTCCACCCCGGTTGTAACCGACCCGTTTACTGTGCCCTTTTCAGAAAAACTAGCGCTGTTAAACAAGTGTAACGACGCAATAAAGGCAGTACCAGGCATAACCTATAGTGTTTGTGGCCTGGATTTCCGCAAAGATGATGTAATTTATGCAGACACCGACGGCAGTTATATTGAACAGTATTTCTGCCAGTGCACCGGCCAAATAATTACTACAGCATCTTCTGAGGAAGATAACCAAGACCGCAGCTTTATAGATGTAATAAGAGGCGGCTACGAAACAATTCTTAACTTGGAAATGCCAAAAATCGCAGCACGGCTGGCCGCTGAAGTAGTAGAGCTTATAAACTGCCCAGACTGCCCAAGTGGTGAGTTCGATTTGGTAATCAATCCTAATCAGATGTTCCTACAAATCCATGAAAGTGTTGGCCATCCCACAGAGCTTGACCGGGTACTTGGTAGTGAGGCCGCCTTTGCGGGGCGCAGCTTCCTTGCACCGGAGGATTTAAAGAAAAACCTGGTTTACGGCTCAAAGCATGTGACCTTGGTTGCAGATGCTACCTGCCCGCAAGGCCTTGGCACCTTTGCCTATGATGATGAAGGGGTTCCTGCGCAAAATATAACTTTAGTAGATAAAGGCATTTTCACCGGGTTCCAAACCTCAAGGGATAATGCCCCTGTGGTTGGCCTACCATCAAGTGGTGGCGGCCTTTCCGACGGCTGGCGCAACCTTCCTATCGTCCGTATGACCAATATTAACCTGCTTCCGGGAGAAGGCTCTCCAGAGGATTTAATCGCCGGGATAGAATACGGATTCTTACTAGACCAAAACAAAAGCTGGAGCATCGACGACCTGCGTATCAATTTCCAATTTGCTTGTCAGGTTGCTTATGAAATCAAAGACGGCAAACTTACTGGGCGTATGTTTAAAAACCCCATCTACGCAGGCAAAACAACAGAGTTTTGGGGTAGCTGTGATGGTGTGGCAGGGCCGGAATATTGGCAGCTTATTGGGATACCCAATTGCGGCAAGGGCCAACCCATGCAGGTGATGCGAGTATCACACGGCTCTTCTCCCACAAGATTTAGAAAAGTGAAGGTAGGTGTATCTGATGTTAAATAAGAAAGACGCCCAAAGCATAATAGAAAAACTTACGTCTTATGTAAGCCACTATGCCACGGTTAATATCGGCTCAGGAAGCCAGGGCACCACCCGCTTTGCCAACTCTGAAATCAGTCAAAATGTTACCACTAGCGACACAAATGTAAGCCTTACGGTTTACGAAGGTAAAAAGGAAGCCACCTGTGCCACTAACGTCCTTACAGAAGAAGGGCTAAAGCAACTGGCAAAAGATGCCCAAGAACTCCTTAAATATGTACCGGAAGGCGAATATGAAGCATTCACCATGTCCAAAGAACCAGTAGATGAGAGGCCACCTACTGGGGAACTTGCCACTGCCTTTGATGCTGCCGCCAGGGCCGCATATATAAAGGAAGGGGTTTCTTACGTAAAAGAAGGATTTACCGCGTCCGGCGCATTGGTTCTCACACAGCAGGCTATAGCCGTCGGGGACAGCCTCGGGGCCTTCCGCTATGCCCAATATGACCAAGTGACGTTTAATACCGTAGTTACCCACCAAGATGGCACCGATGGTGCTGGCGAGTGTACATCTTACACAGTTGTACCAGATGTTATTGGGGAATTTAAAAAAGCCCAGGCCACAGCCTCGGCTGCTATGGGGGCCGTTAGTCCAGAACTTGGCGCTCATACTGTAGTACTTTCGCCTTTAGCCTTTGCAGACCTGGTTGGCTTTATGGGATTCATGCTTGGGGCAGACGCCATCGAGGACGGTAGTAGCTTTGCTATTGAGAAACTAGGGCAGAAGATGTTCGGTGATAATTTTACCGTGACCGATAATGTAAATTGCCCTTGCACGCGGCCTGTGTTTTTTGATTATGAAGGAACCCCACGCCAATCCGTTGCCATGGTGGATAAGGGTGTTGTATCTTCGTTCTTATATGACAATAAGCTCGCAGCCAAGCACAAGGCACCCAATACAGGCCATGCCGTCACCAATAAGGGGCGCGGCGGTTACGCCATTAATCTACAGGTAGAAGGCGGAAGCCAAACCTTGGAAGAGATTATTGCATCCACTAAAAAAGGAATTTTTATTAATGAGTTCCACTATACCAACTTTGTAAACCCTCGCACCTTGCAGCTTACAGGGCTTACCCGTAACGGTACTTTCCTTATAGAAGATGGTAAGATTACCACCCCTATATCAACTGTGCGCTTTACAGAAAGCCTGCTGGATGCATTTAACTCCATCACAGCTATTTCCAGTGACCGGACTTTGACTGCCGGGTACATGGGGGCGTCTCTAGTGCCTGGTGCGCGCATTGACAATTTCCATTTTACCAGTAAGCCATAGATACAGATAATCTACTTAAAAATCGACTCAAACTTCATCGGAAAACGGCTTAAAGCCGCCGATTTTCCGCCTCGCTTTCGTCTGTTTTCAAGTACGATTACTATACATCTGATAGGAATCAATAAAATACCACAGAAAAAGACCTGCTTACATACTGTAAGCAGGTCTTTTTAAATTATGAATAAATATCTTTGACTATGCTAAATGCTAACTTAGGACTGCGGTACTGGCTTACTACCCCTTTATTGTTATAGCTTCTGCCTCGCCCCAGGTTAAAGTCTATGCTGGCGCGGGTGTCGCAGTACTGCCATATGAAGGTGCCAGAGATGTCTGGATCTTTTGTAAATAGCTTTAGTTCATATTCTAGGCATTGGGCTTGGTGGTTTTCTGTCCATTTTTCTGCTTCGTAGGTGGTTAGGCCGTGGATGCCTTCCGCCCCAAACTCTGACATTATGAAGGGTTTGTTGTCTACGCCTTCTTCTTTCATTTTCTCTTTGAATTTTTCAAGGAAGATTGGCCATTCTCCTAGGTCGCCTTCATACCAGCCGTAGTATTTGTTTACGCATATTACATCCACTAGGCTAAAGCACAGGTCATCCATTGGCATATGTGAGGCGTAGGTCACCAGGCGGGTTGGGTCTAGATTTCGTACACGGTCTACTAGGGTTTTGGTGAAACCTACACTTGCGGGGACAGTGGTATTGATCTCATTGTGTACTCCCCACATGATTATAGATGGGTGATGACGGTCTCTGGTAATCATTTCGGTGATGCAGTCTAGGGTGCGATTTACCAGTACCGGGTTTGTGATATGGGCTTCGTCATGTTGCCATAGAGGTACTTCCTCCCAGAAAACCAGGCCATGTTCGTCACAGAAATCTAGAAAGGCTTCGGCGTTTGGGTAGTGAGAGCCTCGTATGGCGTTACAGCCCATATCCTTGATTATATGGATATCACGCTGCATTATTTGAAGTGGCAGGGCGAAGCCAAAATCTGGATGGTCTTCGTGGCGGTTTACGCCTTTTAGGAATACTTTTTTGCCGTTGATGAAAATATCATTACCTCGGGTTTCTACTGTACGGAAGCCTATACGTTCTACAATATCGTCGCTATCTAGCTCTATGCGTATGGTATAAAGATTTGGCTGATGGATATCCCATAGACGGATATTGCTTAGAGTGAAAGAAAAGCAGTATTCTCCTGGGTTAGCGTGGCCTGTGTGTACAGTTGTACCGTCTACAAAGCACTTTACCTGGGTGCAGCCGTTACCTGATACATTGAGCTTGACTATTACATCAGCGTCTACACCAAGAGTGTAGTTAATTTCTACATCTTCAACCCATAAATCCGGCAACTGCGATAACTCTACTCCACGGGTTATACCCCCGTAGTTATGCCAGTCTACCCGCAGTAGCGGCATCGTATCTATATTATTGGTTGTATTGTCGCAAGAAACCGTTAGTACGTGACTGCCTGGCTCTAAATCTGTGATGGTGACACTAAAGGGTGTGAAACTTCCATAGTGGCTTTTAAGGTGGCGTCCGTCCAGATACACCTCCGCCTGACCTGTAATGCCGTGGAAATCCAGCTTAATATTTGGGCTGGTTGTAATTATTTCTCTGGAATACCAAGCTAGTCCTTCGTATCCGAAATATCCTAGCTGGTTGGTCCAGCAGGAAGGGACTATGGCTTTGTCGCTGCCTTTTGGGAAGGTCTCGTGCCACTTTTGGGCCAGTCCTTCTTTGTTTGAGTCTGTTTTGAATTGCCATTGGCCGTTTAGAGACACTACATCTCTTATGTGGTGCCTTTCAAATAATCGATTCATAAGTGTACCTCATTGGTTGTATTTAGGCTATTTTATATAAAAAGCCCCGTGCCAGTCAACAGACTAACACGGGGATTTAGTAAGGCTATGCTTCTTCCAATTGAATATCAGCACCAACTTCTGTTAGGGCTTTCTCAATATTTTCATAGCCACGCTCTACATATTTTGCATTTTGTACTATGGTTTCACCGCCTGCGGCTAAACCTGCCAGCACTAGTGCTGCACCACAGCGCAGATCTTTGGCTTCTACGGTTGCACCTTCTAGCTCAGGCTTGCCATGTATATCAAAAAGGGTGATTTCTTTTTTAGGGTCAGTACCTATAATAACTTGCTGGGTTTTAACGTCTGCACCCATTAGCCTAAGCCCTACAGCATGAGAATGGCGGTTATCGAAGATTCTTTCCTTTACTGTACTATGGCCATCGGCTATGGATAGAGCCGCTACGAGCTGTGACTGCATATCTGTTGGGAAACCTGGGTGCTCAGATGTTTCTAGGTATTCTAGGGCTTTTAGTCTTTCTGGCGCTTTTAGGCGTATGCTGGTGGGCCCATAGCTGATTTTGCAGCCCATTTGAGTGAGCTTTGCGGTTACTACTATTAAGTCTTTTGGGCTTATATCTGTTACGTTTATGTCACCCCGGGTCATGGCGGCTGCTGTTAGGTAGGTGCCGGCTACTATACGGTCTGGCATTACTTCGTGGGTTGCGCTTTCTAGGTTGCTGGTCCCTTCTACTGTGATTTTGCTGGTTCCGGCACCTCGTATATCTGCCCCCATTGATTTTAGGAAGCGGGCCAGGTCTACTATTTCTGGTTCTTTTGCTGCGTTTGTTATCGTTGTTGGGCCCTTTGCCAGTGTGGCGGCCAGCATCAGATTTTCTGTAGCGCCTACGCTTGCTGATTGCAGATAGATGTTTGCTCCTTTTAACGAACCTGTGCAGTGCATGGTTCCGTCTATGTGTTTTATCGTGGCACCCATGGCGGTTAGGCCATCTAGATGGTAGCCTATGGAGCGCTCGCCTAGGTCACAGCCGCCTGGATTGGCGATGTTTACCTGGCCGGTACGCCCTAGCATTGCACCCATGAATAGGATGGATGAGCGCATTTCTTTTACATAGTCATTTGGGATGTTTATTTCGTTTATACCTGATGCATTTATCCATAGTGTATTTCCGCTAAATACTACCCGGCAACCGATATGCTTTAAGATTTCTATAGACAAAAATGTATCGGCAATGCGCGGGCAGTTGTGAATTATGCTCTCTCCTTTGTTAAGACAGACGGCCGCAAGAATAGGCAGGATGGAGTTTTTGGCTCCTCCCACGCTAAGCTCGCCCGCTACCCGGTTTCCACCCTGGATACGGTATCGACCCATGACATTCATCTCCCTTGAAAGCATGTCGTGATTGTCTATAGTATGTTTTTTAGAGGAAAAGTTTACAGCTTGATTTTCTTATGGTAAAATCACCAAGTTGGGGCCGACAGTGGCCCCTTATCCTTGGGTCTGGAAAATAAATCGAATTGACAAATCCAGCCCCCATAGTCCAAAAGGAGGTGTAAGCATGAACAAGTACGAACTAGGTGTTATACTAAGAGCTGACTTGGATGACGAAACATTCCAAGCTGAGATGTCCAGAGTTAAAGGACTTATCGAGCGCTTTGAAGGCACTATCGACAAAGTTGATGAGTGGGGTCGCAGAAAACTAGCCTACCCAATCAACAAGCTGACTGAAGGGGTGTATACCTATATCTATTTCACATCCCCAGCAGGAGCGCCACGTGAAATCGAAGATCGTCTTAATCTGATGGAAAACGTTCTCAGATACTTGGTAATCCGCCAAGAAGACGTAGACACAACTGCCCCCGTGCAGTCAGAGCCTGTTGTTGAAGAAGCTGTTGTAGTTGAAACAGTAGAAACCCCTGAAGAACCTGCAGTAGCTGACGCTGAGTAGGAGGTCGGGATATGAACAAAGTCATATTACTGGGAAATATCGTAAGAGACCCGGAGATTCGTTACTCTCAAGGCAATGAGCCTATGTGTATTGCAAGGTATACTGTTGCTGTGCAGCGCCGCTTTAAAAGAGAAGGTGAGGCAGATGCAGATTTCATCTATTGTGTGTCTTTTGGCAAGCAAGGTGAATTTGTAGAGCGGTATATCAAAAAAGGTATGCGAGTATCTCTTTGTGGCCGTATTCAGGTACGCGAGTATACAGATCAAACAGGCCAGCGCAAGTGGAGCACTGAAGTAGTATCAGAAGAGGTCAACTTTGCCGAAAGCAGAGCCTCCTATGAAGCCCGCGTAGGACAAGGTGGTGGCGGCGGATATGACCAGGGTGATTCTTACGGCGCACCCCCTCAAGGTGGTCAGGCTCCGGCATTTGAGCCACCGGATGGTTTTTCTGCCATTACCCAGAGTATAGATGATGATGATTTACCGTTTTAATATGTAAGGAAGGAGTGATTAGTATGATGCAAAAACGTCGCGGACGCCGCAAAAAACGGGTTTGCACTTTCTGTGCTGATAAGATTACTAATATTGACTATAAAGAAATTGGTAAGCTTAGGAAGTTTGTTTCCGAAAGAGGTAAGATTCTTCCCAGGCGTGTAACCGGCAACTGTGCCAAGCATCAACGCGCTATGACTATGAATGTAAAGCGTGCTAGGCATATGGCCCTTATGGTTTATACTGCTGAATAATTTAGTTCTTATAGCAAAAGAAGCTCGCTGTGATGGCGGGCTTCTTTTTTACAATAACATTGGATTGTAATCTACAATATAAAATATACATGTACATAGAATAGCTATAACTTTCTCGTGCTCCCGTTTTGCCAATTGTACTTCTAAAATAGACATCGAATCAGGGGGTGCAATACTTTCATCTGTTTTTGATAATAATATGTGCCATGCCTTATTTATGTTTTGCCTTATGATAATGCTTGCTTCATTTTTATTTACAGGATATTTTGCATAGTCACCAATGCGAGTTTCTTTATTAACACGGTCTTTGTATAATCCAGATTCCAACTCATTCATTGTTGCAATATATGAATTAAAGTCGCTATCTGGGATATTTTTCATATGATAGAAGGCCTCAATCATTGGGTAGTTTATGTATAGCTTCCCCATTTCAGTTGATTCTGAAAAGAATCCCATCATCTTCTTGATTTTTTCATCAGCAAAATGAGGATCTTGAGGGTCAAAATCAAATATTAGTAAAACCTCCGAATATCGTCGGTCTAAAACCGCTCTCTTATCAGGGTTTGGCTCTCGTGATTTTAGGTGCAGCAAAATGTCTAAGCTTTCCGGGTCTGGGTCATTGAATATCGAATTGTACAACAGATAGATATTTGTGTTGTATGATACGATTTGGTGGCGGCCATCAATCCCATATAACATTAACAAACGCTCCATCAATCGTATATCTGTCTTAGCACCTTCGACAATTACAAGGATTTCTCTTACATTTTCACTCATAAAATTCACCACTTGCATATAATTTTTCCAGGTTATGCCCTTCTCGTAATTCCCTATTTGTGGCATTTGTAAAAGAAGTCAGCTTATCTGGTGATAGGATAAATAAACAATCAGGACGCATAATACGGTTCGTCAACAGGTTTGTATTATGAGATGTTAATATCACCTGGGTATTAGGCATCGCACATAAAAGTTTCACAATTGTCTCTGACAACTCAAAGTGATAGTATGCGTCAAACTCGTCTATAAACAGCAAGGATGTGTCCGGAGCGGTTTTCGTCCAATAGAACAATGCATAAAGGGCCTTTGTTCCATTTGAGGCGGTAGCAAAAAACGGGATACTTCCTGTAATGCTCTTTGGAGGAATAGAGTATAGATGCTTTTTTCCGTCTGCATTGGTGCCTACAACAATTTTATCTTCTACTCCTGCCATTACAAGTAGCTCCTGAAACTCGACAAGTACCGCAGTGTCCTCTAACATGAATCTGTTGAAATCGTCGGTAGAGGTTTTGTATCCGATATATCTGTTTTCACCAAGACTTCTAAACCAAAGCATCCTTGATACAAAATCCATCATCTTATACAACGGATGTTCAGCTTCTAAAGCCGTATTATTCAATGCGTATTTAAGGACAGAGCCGTCTTTATAGAATGAAAAATTTAGAGTCGGGGCTAGGCTTTGTAATCCCTCCCATGTGCCATAAAAATCAAAGCCAGGCATTTTATAACCAACTGACATAATCGTTTTGCCATTTAGTATAAGTTTTTCTTTTGCGAGAGATTTACTCGAAATTTTGGCATAACTATAATCGACTTCATCTTCTCCAAACCTAAAAACATAACGGAATTGAGCCGCAGCGCCACCGCTTACATCATTATTATAGTTGTCATACAGTCCAGGTGAAACGTTATTTCCTGTAAGATGAGCCACAATATCAAAAACCGCCAGACTAAAATTAGATTTACCGGATGAATTTTTACCATAAATAATGCCGCTTTTTAGAAGCCCGTCTTTAATGCAATGCTCATTATATTGATAATCACGCATATCAGAAAAATCAAGAACAAATCTATGTGAAAAATTTTTAAAACCCTCTACCTCAAATAACTTCAACATAGCTATCACCTCAATAAGTATTATAGCCTATATTTCCTATAAAAAATAGCAAGTGCTGTAATTTTTTTACGGTTGTTGCTCTTGTTAGTCATCTAAAAACCGCCTGGAGGCACGATACCACAACATGCTTCACAGGCGGTTTTTAACTTGATTGGCTTTTCTTATGCTTTTCCTACAGATCCAAACAGCTCCATTTTTTCTTTTACTGTCTGCTTGATAGCTTCGTAGCCTGGTGCTAGTAGCTTTCTTGGATCAAAGCCTTTTTTCTTCATATCTTGGTCTTTTCCGGCTTCAATGTATTCACGGGTGGCTTTGGCAAAGGATAATTGACACTCGGTATTTACGTTAATTTTGGCTACGCCTAGGGAGATGGCTTTTTTTATCATATCTTCCGGGATGCCGGTTCCGCCATGTAGTACTAGGGGTAGGCCTTTTGTTACCTTAAAGATTTTTTCTAGGGTTTCGAAGTCTAGGCCCAGCCAGTTATCAGGGTATTGGCCGTGGATATTGCCTATCCCCGCAGCTAAGAAGTCTATGCCTAGCTCAGCTATTATACGGCACTCTTCTGGGTCAGCTATGTCTCCTGCGCCTACTACGCCGTCTTCTTCGCCGCCGATTGCACCCACTTCTGCTTCTATTGACATACCTTTGCTGTGGGCTAGGGCTATCATTTCCTTGGTTTTGGTTACATTTTCTTCAAAGGGATAGTGACTTCCGTCGAACATTATGCTGGTGAAACCTGCTTCTACACAGTCTTGGCATTGTTCATAGCTACCGTGGTCTAAGTGTAGGGCTACTGGGACTGTGATGTTTAGGGCTTTGTCCATGGCTTTTACCATTGCGGCTACTGTGCTGAAGCTACCCATATACTTTGCTGCTCCGCCGGTTACGCCTAGTATTACTGGGCTGTTTTGCTCCTCAGCGGTGGTTAGCACTGCTTTGGTCCATTCTAGGTTATTGATATTAATGGCAGCCACTGCGTATTTTCCTGCTGCTGCTTTTTGCAGCATCTCTTTTGCGTTTACTAACATATGCTTAGGCCTCCAGTATTTTCTTTGTGTCTCTAGCTATCATCAGCTCTTCATTTGTTGGGATTACTAACACTCTAACTTTTGCTTCAGAGTTAGAGATATCAAGGGCTTTGCCGCGTTTTTTATTCTCTTCTTGATTAAGGCTTACACCAAACCATGTTAGATATTCGCATACTTTGGCGCGGATATAAGAATCGTTTTCGCCTATGCCCGCGGTGAAGATTACAGCGTCTAGGCCGTTCATCGCTGCGGCGTAGCGGCCTACATATCCTGCTACTCTATATGCGAACACTTCAAGGGCATCCAAGGCTTTTTGGTTGCCTGACTCTGCGGCGGTAGCTAGGTCACGGAAATCACTACCTACTCCTGATAGACCTAACATACCAGATTTTTTATTTAACATATCAAGTACTTCTTGTGCGGTTAGATTTTCTTTTTCCATTATAAATGTGATAAGGGCTGGGTCTAGATCGCCGCTTCTGGTGCCCATTGCTAGACCTTCAAGGGGAGTAAGACCCATTGAGGTGTCTATTGACTCTCCTCCTTGTACTGCGCATACACTTGCGCCGTTGCCTAGGTGACAGGTTACCAGTTTTAAGTCTGCCAATGGGCGATTTAACAGCTCAGCGGCTTGCTGCGATACATATTTATGGCTGGTGCCATGGAAACCATAGCGGCGTATTTTGTGTTTGTCATATAGCTTGTGATCTACGGCGTATAGGTAGGCTTTGGCTGGCATGGTTTGGTGGAAGGCTGTGTCAAACACACCTACTTGGGGCAGGTTTGGCATATGCTGGCGGCAGGCGCGGATGCCTATCAGATTTGGTGGGTTGTGTAACGGAGCCAGGTCGGAACAGGCTTCTACAGCGGCTTCTACTTTTTCATCTATTAGTATGGACTGGGTGAAGGTTTCGCCACCATGTACTACTCTATGGCCTATTGCGTGGATTTCGTCTTTGGATTTTATTACACCGTGGTTGGGGTCTAGCAGTGCTTCCAGTACTACTGACATTGCGGCGGCGTGGTCTGGCATTGCTGGGGTGGCTTCGTATTTGCCTTCTGGGCGTTCGTGGACTAAGCGACCGTCTATGCCAATTCTTTCGCAGATGCCTTTGGCTAGTACGGATTCGTTTTGCATGTTAAGAAGCTGGTATTTTAGTGATGATGAACCGCAGTTGATTACTAATACATTCATTGTGTGACTCTCCTTTATATTTGCGCCTGAACGGCGGTGATTGCTACTACACCTACTATATCTTCCGCGCTACAACCGCGAGAAAGGTCGTTTACTGGCTTTGCTATGCCTTGGGTTATTGGGCCCAAAGCGTCAGCTTTAGCTAGTCTTTCTACCAGCTTATAGGCTATATTGCCTGCGTCTAAGTCTGGGAAGATTAGCACATTGGCCTTTCCTGCTACGTCATTGCCTGGTGCTTTGGATGCACCTATAGATGGGACTATGGCAGCATCTAGCTGGAATTCGCCGTCGGCTTTTAAGTCCGGGGCCATCTCTTTAAGAATTTTAGCGGCCTCTACCACCTTATCTACATCGGCATGTTTTGCGCTGCCTTTTGTGGAATGAGAAAGGAGCGCCACTATCGGCTCTACCCCGGTAAGTGCAGCGAAGGAATCGGCAGAAGATTTAGCAATTGCGGCTAGTTCCCCAGCGTTGGGGTTTTGAACCAGACCACAGTCTGAAAATACGAATACACCATTATGGCCGTATTCGCAGTTGGGAACGGCCATAACAAAAAAAGAAGACACTAAGGAAATACCCGGTGCCGTTTTAAGGATTTGTAGGCTGGGGCGAAGCACATCTGCTGTTGAATGGATAGCTCCAGCTACCATACCATCGGCTAGACCTTCTTTTACAAGCATACAACCTAGATACATTGCGTTAGTGGTCAGGAGTTTTTGGGCTTCTTCCAAGGTCATGCCTTTGGACTTGCGTAAATCTGCCAATTTATTTGATAGATTGTTAATTAAATCACCTGATTGAGGTACAAAGCTTGCACTAGATACATCCAGGCCATCGGCCTTAGCTGTATATATAATCTCATCTTTATCCCCTATTAGGATTATTTTTGCTATCCCCTCTGCCAGCACCTGGTGAGCGGCCTTTAGACTGCGGGGCTCCTGGGATTCTGGCAGTACAATGGTTTTTAGCTGGGTTTTTGCACGCTGTTTTACGCTGTCCAAAAAGCTCATGTGTAAATCTCTCCCTTATTATAAGAATTTTTTAGGAAACTCTACTCGTACAGTTTTCTTTGGGTCTACTACTTGGCAGATGCGCACATCGGCGATTAGGGATATCAGCATTACCGCATCGTGGATATCTTTATTTTCATGTGTTACCAAGTAGTCCACCATGTTGGCCGTGGCCATTTCTACTGCTATATCTAAGTCCTCGTGGGATGCTAAGGTCATGACATGAGTTTCGTTTATAATCATTGGTGTAGGAAGGTCTTTGTCTTTGATTATGTCTATGGTTGCGGTTACGGCACCAGAAACTTCTAGGCCGGTTACGCCTATTTCTCCGTCAGCCATTATTGCATGCAAATCACCCATAGCTAGAAGTGCGCCGACGACATTTACAGGAAGTAGTACTGTGGCTCCTTCTTTTATTTCTTTACAATCCATGTTTCCACCATGATAGTCTGGTGCGCCGCATGGAATTGCTTCGCCTTTTGGGGCTGTCCCTATTACGCCAATCATCTTGTTAAGGGGCAACCATATGTCGTTGAAGCGGGCTTTGTCTTCTTCTATGGGCATTATTTTTATCGCATTGCCTATTAGGGTATCCCCTAAGACGCCCATTCCTTTACCGCATACTACTACCCCTGAGGAGGCTACATCAATTTTTTCGATTTTTACACTCAGTACATCTCCTGGCTCAGCATTGTTGATATATACCGGGCCTGTAGCTGGGTTTACCCGTGACCAGTCTAAGCCATCAAAACCCCCTGTATCGGTTTTTATCTGGCCGTGAAGGGCATCCTCGGTTTCGAAACGTATCTGGCTGCCAGCGTCTACATGTAAAACTGGTGTATTTTCCTTACTCATTGCATAAATGACCTTGTCTTTACTTATCTTGTGCATTTGAGCCTCCTTTTTGCTAAGCTTTTACCAAAAAAACAAACCACATTGTATACATTTATTACTCTACAAAAAATTGACCCATTACCTCCCAGAGTCCTTCATTATGGCGGAAGTTTCTGTTCCATACAGAAACCCCGGCTAGACCGTATCCACTAAATAGTTGTAGTTTTAGTTCCATGCTTCGCTCATCTTCAAGCCATACACGGAAAAGTACCGTTTCATCATCTTCTAATGCGGCGAACTCGCCGTAATATTTTCCGGTTTCCGGCAGCCATTCCCATTCTACTCCATTGTATTCGAACCACGCACGGGTATAGGCAGTGCCATGATAGCGGCGGGTTCTAGTGTCTACTGTGTTATTGCCTATTACTTCACGCCATACTCGGTTATAGAAAGGCAAGCCTAGTATTAGCTGATTGGCTGGGACTTGCTCCAAAGAGTCTACAATTCCTCGCTCCACAAAACCGATTGAGGCCACAGGACCACTGGTTGGTGCGCGATGCCAATGTTCGTCATATGCCATTACCGCTATAAAATCTACGGTAAAGGCCATCAGGTCACGGCGGTAGAATTGGGTATATGGCCTTGGTACCAGCACGTTTTTGGATAGCACAACTCCCCGCTCTCGCAGAGGTGGCGCAAGCTCCCGAAGGAACTGTATTAGATACACTCCGTCGGCTACGCGGATATGCTCAAAGCCGATATTTATTCCGTCTAAGTTAAATTCGTCTACATATTCCAGCAGCGTGTCAATTACCCGCTGGCGGGCTTCACGGTCAGTTAGAATTGCGTGGCTGTGGCTGTAGAATACATCGAACACATATGGCCAGACTTGCACACCGTTTTCATGAGCCCATTCTACGTATTCCCGGCTGGCTACAGATGTAATGTTCATGGTTTCTTCATCCAACCTAAACCACATGGGGGATAGTACGTTAATGCTTGGGTCGATTGGGTCTGCCATACGGTGGGCATTGGCGGCGTGGGTGTAAATGCTGTCCCATGCCATAACCACTGGGGTACCGGAAGGCCAGTTGGGGGTTGGGTGGACTCGATTATTTATCGGACTTCCCAATAGAAAAGCCCGTTCCAACTCCGCTAGTGGATTAACCGTTGTGGTTTCTCCTATATCTGAGGTTAGCACCCAGCCTACTCTGCCATCGACCGCGCGTACACGAGTAAAGTCGCCGTTTTCTTCAAAAACTACGACTGTGCTACCTGATACTGCCCGAAGAGCAATCGGGGAATTGGAGTTTTCGCGGTAGCGGATATCTGCCCGCCTGGTTAGCCTGGCTGTAATTCTGGGCTGGGCCAGATTTTCCACTACTATTATGTTGTAGTCGGGATAATGAACGGCTGTGAGAGGGTACAGCGCCTCAGCTAAGGAAGCGGGGAAGAATATTTCATCCCCTACCCTACGTATCGCGTGCTCTAGAGTTTGGGAGCTGCCATTTATCTCAAATCTGGTTTGGTTAAGGGAAAAAGTAAGGATATCCTCACTGGTAGTGACAAATAACACACGAGCATTGTCATCCCAGAAGATAAAAGGGTCGAACTGGTACTGTAAAAAAGACATAGGTAAGAAAATTACCTCGTCTTCAATAAAAGGCTGAGGTGCATCTGTGTGTGGGCGCAATCTGTCATCCATAACTAAGCTTGGAATATCTGGGTCAAGGCCATGATGCTCGTACCAGTTGACGATGCGATTATTGCGGCCCCAGGGTAGCTGTTGTAAATGGGGCAAGAAGGCCTGCCAAATCAGCAGACCTATGCCTCCGATAATAATAATTGTCCCTATAAAAATGGTAATAGCCCATTGAATCTGTCTCTTTGTCATTGGTAACTCCTTACATTAAACGATTGTTACAGGCTGCATATTCCAGATTTCTTCGGCGTACTGCTTTATCGTACGGTCGCTGGAGAATTTTCCGGCTGAGGCAGTGTTCATTATGGCCATTTTTGCCCAGCGGGCTTTGTCGCTGTAGGCCGCGTCTACCTGAGATTGAGCAGCTTTGTAGGCTGCAAAATCTTTTAGTACGTAGTATTCATCGGGCCTTGCGCCGCCATAGCCATTAAGCATTGCGTCGTATATTTCCCTAAATAGGTCATGGTTAGGGTCTAGGTTGCCGTTGATTAGCGTAGTCAATATATTTCTTATATTAAAGTCCATGTTATATAAGTCCCACGGGGCGTAGGTTCCGGCTACGGTAAGAGCTTGGGCTTCTTGTGCGGTCATACCAAAGATAAAGATATTATCCTGGCCTACTTCCTCCAGCATTTCGATGTTGGCACCGTCTAGGGTGCCTATGGTTACAGCTCCGTTAAGCATAAATTTCATATTTCCGGTACCACTAGCCTCCTTGCCGGCAGTGGAGATTTGCTGGCTTAGATCGGCGGCGGGTACAAGTTTCTCTGCCATACTCACTCTGTAGTTGGGGAGGAACATAACTTTTAAACGGCCTTCCATTGCAGGGTCGTTGTTTACCAAGTCTGCTACGGAGTTTATTAATTTGATAATCAGTTTAGCTCTATGATAGCTTGCGGCGGATTTGGCCGCAAAAAGTACAGTGCGAGGGGCTGTGTTTAGATGTGGGTTCATTTTTATAGCACAATATTGGTCTATTACATGGAAGATATTCATTAGTTGGCGCTTATACTCGTGGAGGCGTTTTACTTGAATATCAAAAATGGAGTTAGGGTCTACCGATACGCCATACTCATCCTTAATATGGTTTGAGAGGATGATTTTATTCTCTTGCTTTACTGACATAAACTTTTCCCTAAAGGCTGGGTCACTGGCTAAGGGTTTAAGCTTTGCCAGTTGGTCTAAATCCGTTATCCAGGCATCGCCGATTGTATCGGTTATTAGGTTTGAAAGGCCGGGATTACATTTTGCAAGCCAGCGGCGCTGGGTTATTCCGTTGGTTTTAGAGTTGAATTTCTCAGGATATATTTCATAAAAGTTTTTTAGCTCTACTTCTTTTAGGATTTCTGTGTGGATTCTGGCCACACCGTTAATGGAATGGCTGCCAACTATGGCAAGGTGAGCCATACGAACCTGACCATCAGCGCAGATGGCCATGGAGCGAATACGTTCTGGGTCATTGCCAAACCATTCGATTAAGTTGGCGCAGAAGCGGCGATTGATTTCTTCCACTATCATATAAATGCGAGGAAGTAAGCGGCTAAACAGCTCTATTGGCCATTTTTCTAGGGCTTCACTCATGATTGTATGATTGGTGTAGGCGCAGGCGGCACGAGTTATCTCCCAGGCTTGATCCCATGGGAGGTAATACACATCTATGAGAATACGCATCAGTTCCGCAATAGCTAAGGATGGATGGGTGTCGTTTAACTGAAACTGTACATAGTCTGGCAATTTAGTGAATTCGCCTTTATGGCGTCGGGCAAACTGCTCCACCACCCGCTGCAGAGTGGCAGATATAAAGAAATATTGCTGGCGTAGACGCAGTTCTTTTCCAGCTATAAATTCATCTGCGGGATATAGCACTGCTGATAGAGTTCTTGCAAGGTTTTGCTCTTCTTGTGCCCGTTCATACTGCCCTTCGTTAAAGCTTTGCAAGTCGAAGCGGTTTACAGGCTCGGCATCCCATAGGCGTAGAGTATTTACCATATTGGTATTGTAACCTACTACCGGATAGTCGTAGGGCACTGCCATTACGCTTTGGGCACCTTCTAATACAAAGCGGTATTCGCCATCTTCATCTTTTATTGTGTTTACTCTGCCACCAAATTTGATTTCCTTGGCGTATTCTTCGCGACGCACACCCCATGGATCGCCGTAGTGCAGCCAATTATCTGGTTTTTCTACCTGATAGCCGTTTTCTATATGCTGCTCGAATATTCCATAGTGATATCTGATACCACAGCCATAGGCTGGGTAGCCCAGTGTAGAAAGTGAATCTAGGAAACAAGCGGCTAAGCGTCCCAGCCCGCCATTGCCCAAGCCTGGGTCATGCTCTGCTTCTTCGGCTGTATTTATGTCAACACCTAGTTCTTCCAGGGCTTCTTTTACAGTTTCGGTGAGAGAAAGATTAAGAATGGCATTACCCATAAAGCGCCCCATCAGGAACTCCATAGAGAGGTAGTAGATGGTTTTTACATCGGCTTTTTCGAAGTAGTCGTGGGTAGTTAGCCAGTTTTGGGATACATATTCTTTTATTGTTAGGGCTAGAGCATTGTAAATCTGTTGTGGGGTTGCAGTTTGGATGGTTTTACGATAGGCAGTGCGCAGCATGTCAGCAACACCGGATTTAATGGTTTCTTTTGTTAGTTTTGGGATTGGAGGCTGAGACATTGTATTGGCTCCTTTTTTTGTCGTAAATTTAGAGGTATAGTATAACATAGATTAACCACAAAAAGGAGGCAATCCCATGGAGTCCCACGAAAAATTGCCCCGTATTGTTCATATAGATATGGACGCATTTTTTGCCGCGGTAGAAATCCGTGACAATCCGGACTTAGCCGGCAAGCCTTTAATAATAGGAGCACTCCCTACCCAGCGGGGAGTCGTAGCAACCTGTAGCTACGAAGCCCGCACTTATGGCGTACGCTCCGCAATGAGTATAAAGGAAGCCTACCGCCGCTGCCCTCACGGTATTTACATGAGTCCTAACGGCCATAAATACACACAGGCTTCTCGTCAGATACAAAAAATATGGACGGACTATACGGATTTATATGAATTTATTTCACTTGACGAAGGATTTCTGGATGTTACCGGTTCAGCTCATTTATTTGGAGGAGCCACGGTAATAGGGCATGAAATTAAACACCGAGTGAGAATAGAAACCGGGCTTACCTGCAGCGTAGGGATAGGATATTCTATGATGTCCGCAAAGCTTGCAAGCGAAGAAAAAAAGCCTGATGGTTTCTTTGAAATCTTAACACCAAAAGCCTTACAAGAGCTTATAATAGACCGCAGTCCACGGGTAATCTACGGAGTAGGTGCTAAAACCGCGGAAGAACTGCAAAAACTTGGAATAAAAACAGTGGGCGATATCTACGCCAACCGTCAAGGGATTATCTCCCTACTGGGCAATAACGGGCGCCATATCCTAGATTTAGCTGATGGAATTGATACAAGAAAAATAACCCCCTACACAGAACCTAAATCCATGGGCAGGGAGCATACATTTCAGCAAGATATTACAGATTTTGATTATTTAAAGGATGTGTTACTACTTATAGCTCAGAGGCTTAGTTATGATATTCGATTAAAAGGGTTGTACTGCCACACGATTACTGTAAAGATTACCTATTATAATATGAAGCAAATCACACGCGCCAAAACCGGAATTGCAACCAATAAAGCTGGAGAGATATACAAAACCGCAGCAGCACTGCTAGATAAAGTGGAAAAACAACCTATCCGCTTAATAGGAATAAGCCTAGGAAACCTTGCAGAAACACCAGAATTACAGTTGACTCTATTCGACCACGAAAACAGCGAGGAAGAAGACCGCCTTGGCAGTGCGCTTTTAGAGCTGCAAAAGAAGCATGGACGAGGAATCATTAAAACAGGCAGCCAACTAAGGGCAGAAAAAAGAATAGAAGATGCCCCGTAACATGACGTTCGCTATGGTTTTGATGATACCGACAAAGGTTTTCCCCGTTTTGATGATAATGGTAAAGGTTTTTCGCGAAGCTCTATTTTCCGTAATGCATTCGCCTATCATCTCAGAGAGGAGACTCCATATAGGACTTATACAACGACTCGAAATCATGATAATGCTTTACTAGAAGACCTACCTTTTCATATTCCCGCAAATAATCATCCATTATCAGCATAAACTCGTTGCGGATTTTATCTAAGTTATCCGAATCAAAATACTGCATCAAGTCATGTTTTTTAGTGCCTAGGCGCTCTGTCATTTCATCAAAATAATTTTGCGCCCCAACCGCAGCCCAGAAGGAGTAAGAGCTATCCTTAGCTTTTACGCTGGCTATCATCTTATTTCTATTGTTGCACCAACATTCTTCATACCAGCCTTTTAGATTGTCATGGGTAGGTATTGGTTTTTTGGCATATTCTTCGTATAACCTATCTCTTAAAGCGATTACAGCCTTCAACATTAGGCTTGAGGCTTCTCTTATTGTATCAATGGATTTTGCGTCAATTATGGATGCGTATAAACACTCAAAATCTTGAGGCAGGTACTTATAAGACAACAACTCCTCCAGATAACGTTTAACGCCTCTTTTAAAGCAAGTGTTATTAAGACTTACAATGCCGTTTATAACATGATATAAAAGTCCGCCGGAAGCATAGCGTACAGCCCCCAAATCCTGGGACAGATACATATCTGCATATTCCTCTTTTGCTTTATTGATATGCTTATCAGCTCTTTTTATTGAGTCCTTATTAATGCCCTGAGATAATTTTTCTATGGCTTTTTCTTTTAGGGCATTAAATCTTTCCAGATACTCAGGCTTTGCATAATACAAAACCTTCAAATCCGTTAGGCTGGAAACACCAACACAGTCAAGCTCTGCCTTTTTTTCTAGGTTATCCCATGGAGTGCAATAAATATCATAACCAACATCTTCAAGAATAAAGCAGTGGCCGATACCCCAGCCTTCACTGGTGTTATTGACAATAATCAAATCCAAATCGCTTTTTTCATGAAAATCGTTTGTGGCAAAGGATCCAGTAAGGCCAATTAAAGCAATATCCTCAGGGAAATCCCTTTTCGCCTTCTGGATTACCATATCTATTAAATTTTGATTTTTTTCAGCAAGTTGCTTCTTTAATTCTGCGTCCATTTTACCCTCTTCTTCATGATATACATAGCAACCATTAAGACGGCACAAGCACCTAAAATCGACATACCGGCCATAACAAACATATCTCTACCGGTGCCGCCTGCCATAGGCAATTCTAATTGAGCCATATTACCCAGATAGAATAGGTTGCTGCGTGCAGCTATAGGAGGAGTGACAGAACTCAAATGCCCATCCGTCGAACGGATAAACCCAGGTGCAGACACACCACCGATTATTGCAGGTTCTCTAAATGTATTGCCAATCATATCATAGGTAATACGCCACTGCCCCATAGGTATTTGGAAGTTTACAGGAGCCATTACTTCTACGAGCTGGTAAGTATGCCTCGGATCCATTACAAAACGGATAGGTATGGCCTCAGTGGTGCTTTCCGCATGGAGGCCTCCCTCTGTTATAAATGGCCCTCCTGTGAATATAACTTCTTCCCAACGAGATTCCGGATTGTTGACATTGACTAAATATGCGGAAGAGGTACCCAGCCCTGCCCCGGGGTCAATATTTCTAAACAACCTGAACTGACCGCCCTCAAGAAGAGAGATAATAGGGTTTTGATGATATATCTGGTAGTCTGTTTTAAGGAAATCAAATGTCTGTAAATCTACGCGGAAGTTAATATCATAATTATTTAGTGGATGGCGGCGCGCGTCTGGTATTAAAGGAGATTGACTGGTTGACAGTGCCACAAAGGCCGATGTGGGGATAACCGCCGTGGCATTATCTGGAGGCCAGAAAAGCCTGCTTGCGGTATTACCACCGAAGGTAACGCCGTTTAGTGTCATGTTGCTATATGCGAAAAACAGTGGCGCAACACCTGGAGGAATACGGGTTATAGGGTCTGTGTATTGATTATTTACTGTAAAAATACCGCCGCCGTCTGTCCCTGCTCGGTTATTGGTGATATGAAGATTATTAGCACCAGCCGCCATACGCATCTGCCCGGTATTAGAAATAAATACCCCGCCACCGTTACGTGTAGCTCGATTGTCAGAAATTTCTTTAAGTCCTAGCCCTCTTAGCTGGAAGAGAGGCGTCCTACCGCTTGAAACGAGACTTACCCATACCCCAGCACCGTCTGTAGCCGTGTTTCCTATAATCCTTCCGCCATCCATATAAAAGGTGCTGCCGGAAGCAACTATAATCCCGCCACCTATTGGGGCATGATTACGATAAGGGTTAGCAGCGCTGTCAGGGATACCTTCTGGGCGCTCGCCCCCAATGGTACCTCCTGTCATAATAAGTACACCTCTGCCATATTCCAGGCAAATGCCACCACCATTTTCTGTTGCAGTATTACCTAGAATATGGCCGCCGCTCATTTCTATTTGGCCTGAGCTTCCGGCAATGGCGCCGCCCCCATGGGCAGCGTGGTTGCCTTCGTTATAGTTTGCGTTCCCTCCAATTACGCCTTCTTGAAGAAGGAAACGGGATCCTGGATTATTTACATATACACCGCCGCCACCATATCCAGCGCGGTTTCCTCTTATTATTCCATGTGACTGGTTAGGACCTGCTAGCATAGTAAATACAGAAGCACCAATGACACTCACCCCACCGCCGTTAATTGCAATATTGGCTTCTATTACCCCGGCAGACATGTTAAACGTGGTTCCTACTCCAGTAGTTAGTACACCGCCGCCGCCTGGATCATGGATGCCTGTTTGAGTGGATATATTGCCAATAATACTGCCATAGGTTGGGTCTTCAGCATCACCGCCCAGGCTCATTTCAAAGGATGCTCTGCCTCCAACCCACACTCCACCGCCGTTTACAGCAGTATTGGCATGAGGGTTAGGAGAAGCTGCGGGAAGTTCTGCAGGACGATGGCCGCCAACAATACCCCCTGTCATTACTAAAAAGGCTTCATCAGCAGCATGTATGCCACCGCCATTTTGCCTGGCTGTATTGCCGTGAATATGCCCGTCAGTCATAACAAGACTATTGCGGTCAAAGGTCATAAATGGCGCGACATTAATAGCCCCTGATGATTCATCACCATGGATTACATTATCCAGCCACGAACTTTCAAGTGGTTCTGACATTCCAGGAAGTGGGGTCGGCCCACCTTCAACAAATATCCCACCGCCGTTACGGGCTTGGTTATTTCTTATCTCTACTCCGGAAACTATAAGGCTGCTATAGTCACGCATGTGCATAGGATTTTCGCCTGTAATGAGGCCTCTAATATGGCCTACCCACACGCCGCCGCCATCATGGTTACCAGGTAAGTTATGATCGCTTATAACTCCGCCCCGTAAATCTGCATTGCCACCAGCTATTACGCCAACTCCGCCGCCGCCAAGCCCCGCGACTGTATTGCCATAGATATGGCCGCCTTCCATCACAAACATCCCTTGATTATAAGAAAGGACACCACTTCCAAGTACAGAGTGGTTGTGGCTTATTGTTCCGCCATACATAGTAAACAGCCCATCATTGCGGGCAGCTACGCCTCCGCCTCCGCTATTTCCATCTGCGGTATAGTTGGGTGCTGCATCATTACGGGCAATTAACCCACTATACATAGTAAACCTGGCCTGGCCGGTAACTTTAACACCGCCGCCGCTCCATCTTCTGGCAACATTATCGGTGATTGTACCATCATGCATATAGAAACGGCCATTTTCACCTGTGACGAACACACCGCCTCCGCCAGAAATATTTAAACCAGATCCTGACCCTCCCGATGTAGATATATTATTGTAAATATTGCCGCCATCCATATCATCATCCATTATAAAAGTAGTAGGGTAATCATCATTACCAAAAACCGCTACGCCACCACCTGTAACGGCTAGATTATCCCTTATATAACCTTCTGACATAGTAAAAAGAGTATGGCTTCCAATAAGATATACTCCGCCACCATGTGTGGCATTGTGATCCCTAATAACCCCACCTGTCATTTCAAAAGTGGCGCCATTGGTTAGCATTACCCCTCCCCCATTGGTGGCATTATTATCTTGGATAATACCGCCTTCCATCAGGAATGCGCTGCTATTCATATTTACACCGCCTCCATTTGTGGCAGTGTTATTCTCAATTAACCCTCCTGCAAGCAGGGTAAGTCTAGCGGCTCCCCCTATATAGTCGCCATCTCCATAAGTTGGGCTACTACTTCCATAAATGCCGCCGCCATGTGTGGCTGTGTTTTCTCTTACAATAGAACCATCATCTAATACAAACTCTGCGCCATGGCCGCCAAAGTACAAGGCATTAGCACCATCGAGGCCGCCACCCAGATATATGCCTCCTCCTGTTACAGCTCGGTTGTGTTCGATGACACCACCATGCATAGTAAAAGTACCAGGGTTTCTTCTTGCATGATTTTCATCGGTATGAGCAACTCCACCATATACAAACACGCCACCTCCGCCCTGAGGGAGACCGTCATCGGGGTTATACCTATTGTGGCTAATTTCCCCATTGTGCATTGTAAAAGAGGTGTGCCCCCATATGCCTTGTGGCATCGCAACCTGTGGGTTAACCCCAACACCGGCGCCAAAGTTTGCCCTATTATGCCTAATATAGCCGCCTTGCATGATAACACTTCCGCCGCCACCACCAGTGTTTATATAAACACCGCCACCTTCGTCGGCAGTATTATATTCGATATGGCCGCTAATCATCGTGAAAACGCCTCCGTAAAGGCCAACACCGCCGCCACCTAAAACACCATCAACACCTGTTGCTGTCATGCTTACAGTGTTATTTCTTATTGTGCCCCCATCCAAATAGAAACGTGTTGCGTTCTCAATGGGGGTACCTTCAGCGGATCTACCTACAAGCAAAACCCCCGCACCGTTTAATACAAAATCCCCTGTGCTTCCGGGCAGCCTATTTCCGCTAAGCTGATTACTCTCAATATATCCGCCATACATACGAAACTCACAAAACTGATGAATAAACACTCCTGCACCGCCGGCTCTAAATATACCAGCATCGCCTCCCCTGGTGGCGTAGGCAGTATTGTCGCGTACCGCGCCGTCGTGCATAATAAAACTAGACCTAAAGGTTTCCGCAGCACCTACATGGACTCCAGCCGTACTTCCATTAGCGGTTGCAGAAGGAGACGCTGTGCGGAAGGTACGATTCCTTGCAACTTGACCTCCATGCATAACTAAATGGCCACCTTGGCGCACATGTATGCCGCCACCCCAGTTGGTAGTGGTAATGTTATCAACAACCTCACTGCCTTCGTGCATAATCACCCTGGCTCCACCATTTGCATAACCAGGTTCCAAGCCGCCAGCGGCTTCAACCCCAGCCCCGACACCAGTGCCAGTATTATGAACTGTCCCAACAAATGTACCTGGAATTGCCGCGTTATTAGACCAGGCATTGCGCCTAATACTCGCACCCTGCAATAACACCAATGTCGCGCCACCAATACGTGGTGATGCCGGGGTTCCTCCAACATGTACGCCACCACGATTAAAGCCTGGATCTGTAGAAGTAACCCCACCGTCAAGGATTATATGGCTAAGGGTAAGTGTCGCACCATCGCGCACCACAAAATGCCGCCCCGCAGTAGTGCGGGTTATAGTAAAAGGTGTACCTTCACGTGTATGATTTGTAAGGCTTCCATTAAGATTTGTTCCGCTACTTGTGATAATTACATGACGGCCTGCCACAATTGTAAATGTACCAGGCATGTTGGGTTGATTACCCTGAACACTTACCACACGGTTTCCCGTTGTGCCAAGTGCATCATTCCACTGTTGGAGTGATGCATTGGCAGGAAGATTTTCTTGGGTGAAGCCCAGGCCTCCTGGCAGACCCGTTACGGACAGTGGCATTATGCCAATAAAGCCTTCTCGCGAGCTACTATTCCATGTGTGGGTTATTCTGATTGTGGTATAAGTTCTTAGATATGTGGCTGAAGACTCTCCATATTCGTCGCTACGTGTCTCTATGTCGTGATTAACTTCATATGCCCAGCTATAGGGCAATGTCACTCGTACATTTACCGCGCCAAGCTCCGCAGGTAATTGAATGAAAACATAGTCACCATCTAAAGCAACATTGTAATTCAAATCTGATGGATACATGGAAATATTGCCATCAAAATCCATTTCTATCGAGACAGCATAATTATCTCCTTGAGGATATTCCGGTGTGCTTTCGTTATATTCGTAAGCGTATTCTGGAGACTCAGCTAAATGGCCTCCTTCTTGGCCATGATCATACTCTTCATAACCACCATCCAAAGCAACTATGGCAATGGCTGCGATAATTACAAGTAATACAAGCAATGCCAATACACGCAACCAGTTATATGTAGATTTCTTCTTCATAATACCACTCCCTGACTATATGTTCGAATAAAAAACAGTTACCAAAATGTAGCCGTTCTGTAATTATGCTGTAACAATTGATATATGCACTACAAAAAGGCTAGAAAGGGAAATAAACCTTTCAAAGCCTTCTTCCTTATCCCCTCCTATTGATAAGAGGATTAATACCTTTGTATAATCTAATATGTATTTTATGCTTTTTCTTAGGTACTGGTAGTTATATATGCAAAAAAAAGCTCAAAACATACCGCATAATGAATGTTAATATCGATTATCGCTTTTGTCTATCGAACATTCGCAGTGTGTATTATTTCAGTCAAAAGTCCACCAACTCTTACATGAACCTCCTGTTTTGCTTGCATACAAAAAACCTCCATGCTATCATTCGCCGGAATGAACGTAGCGTTCCTTATAAAATGGAGGTTATTTATGTCAACAACAATCCAAAAAGCACATACCCTGTCAGAAGCGCTTCCTTATATAAGGCGCTATCATGGTAAAACTATGGTAGTGAAATACGGCGGGGGGGCTATGCAATCTGACGAGCTATGCCGCCAAGTAATTGCTGATGTGGTGCTCTTGTCATTGGTTGGTATCCGTGTAGTGGTGGTACACGGTGGCGGACCGGAGATTAACGAGCTTTTAGCAAAAATAGGCAAAGAACCGAAATTTATCGGTGGCTTGAGATATACAGACCAAGAAACAATGGATATGGTACAGATGGTATTATGCGGCCGTATAAGTAAGCAGCTTGCTCAACTTATTGGGGAGCATGGCGGAAAGGCTTTAAGCATATCTGGTATGGACGGCCGTATGCTGGTGGCGAAGAAGCTGGAAGGCAAAGAAGATCTTGGTTTTGTGGGGGAGCTTACCGCTGTAAACCCAGAGCCTATAAATATGGCCTTGGCTGAAGGATATATCCCTGTTGTGTCCACTGTAGCCTGTGGGGAAGATGCCGGAGTTATGTATAATATTAATGCAGATTCCGCCGCCGCAAAGCTTGCGGTAGCTATAAATGCAGAAAAGCTTATACTTCTTACAGATGTACGGGGAATTCTTAAAGACCCAAAAGATGAAAGCACCCTTATACCAGAGGTAAGCCTTGACAATGTAAACGAGCTTACACAGTCCGGAATTATATCCGGAGGGATGATTCCCAAGGTAGAGTGTTGCGTAGAGGTTGTAAAAGGTGGCGTACCCAGGGCACATATACTGGATGGACGAGTACCTCACTCTATATTAATAGAGCTGCTTTCGGATCAAGGTATTGGCACAATGATATATAAATAAAAAATGGCTGCGCTGATCTCAATCGGCGTAGCCATTTTTCTTACATGATTTATAAAATATACTGCGCCGGCTTCAATGAGGTACTCATAATTTCTGCAACACGTAAAATCGCATCCTCATCCAACCGCAGTGAAGGCGCAGATGTAGATAATGCAGCCACAATCTGATGGTTGGCACCAAAGACCGGAAATGCAACGCATGTAACCCCATGCTCATGCTCCATATTATCCAGAGCATAACCACGAGTACGCACCAACTCCAATTCTTTGAGAAAAACGTCCTTATCGGTGATTGTCCGCTCAGTAAACTTTTTCAACTTACCAGAAGCATATTTGTTACGCTCTTGTTCCGACATGAAAGCCAGCATGGCCTTTCCAAGCCCCGTGCAGTGCATAGGGGCATGCTCCCCTAAAATATTGCGGGTTGATCTGGAGCCTGTAGGGAAATGGCACTCGAGATACAACACTTCACCATCATGTGGAATACCTAAGAATACAACTTCATTAGTCAAACTTGATATTTTTTCCATAAACGGGAGAAAGAAATTGCGAAACCCCAAATGATTATTAATTATATACCCAAATTGCAACAATCCAACTCCAAGAAAATACTTGTTAGTCTCCGGATTTTGACTTAGATATCCTAACCTCTTAAAAGTATCGGCAATGTTATGCGCGGTACTTTTTTGTATATCCAGCATTTCTGAAAGTTCCTTTATACTTAACTCAGGGCGCTCTAGTGAAAAACATTCCAATAATCTTACTGCTTTTGCCAGTGATTTAACCTTAAAATCGTCACTCAAAATATATCACCTTGTCTTTCTGCCATGGTTGTTCATTCATACATTGTGATATCACATTGCGTTGTTGTCAACTTTTCCCCAAAGTTAGCTATTGACAAGCACCCGATTATTTATTATATATTGACTATACAGCAGTACGGAACGCCATTCATTAATATTGAACGCGAGGTGTTGTTTCGAATGATGCAAACGCAAAAGCAACTGCATATTAAAAAAGAAGTCTGGCCAGTTATGCTTACCCCCTTTACTGATGCTGGCAGCATTGATTACAACGGAGTCTTAGAACTTATCGAGTGGTATCAGCATGCTGGGGTCGATGGACTTTTTGCAGTCTGCCAGTCTAGTGAGATGTTCTTCCTTTCATTGGATGAGCGCGTACAGTTGGCAGCTTTTGTAAAAAAACATGCTCGTATTCCAGTAATTGCCTGTGGCCATATCTCGACAGATATAGCATCCCAAATAGATGAGCTGCGCCGCTTAGGTGACACAGGCATTGATGCACTGGTGCTGGTCACAAATCGACTTGCACCAGAAAATAGTACCACTGCAAAGTGGCAAGATTCTTTAGCACAGATATTGAACGGATTAGATTCCAATCTCCCCCTCGGTTTATACGAATGCCCCTATCCATACAAGCGCTTATTATCTGATGATGAAGTGGCCTTTTGTAACGCTACAGGGCGATTCTACTTTCTTAAAGATACTTGCTGTAATATCGACATTCTTCAAAGAAGGCTACAAATTTTGGAAGGTGGAAGACTAAGATTATATAACGCTAACACAGTCACATTGTTAGATTCTTATCATTCTGGCGCAGCCGGGTTTTCCGGTGTTATGGCCAATTTTCATCCCGAACTATATGTATCACTTGCACAAATATGGCAAGACGCTAAGCAAGCCACATTATTGCAATCACTACTGTCCATCTGCTCGCGTATAGAGACTCAATTATATCCTGTAAACGCCAAATATCACCTTCAGCAGTTAGGACTACCCATAGGCACACATACAAGAAGCCGAAACCATCTAGAGCTTTCCGACCTATTCAAGGAAGAGATCCGTCAAATGAATACATTAGTTGAATGGGTAAAGAATGAGTTAATACGGATTCCAAGTTAAACATGATTTTATTTGGAATCAGTATAAGGAGTGGTTATAAATGAAAATCACAGAACACATTAGGGAGTATATTTACGAAGAAGACAGAGAGTTTCAAAGCGGACATGCATCAACTTTGATAAACCTGCCAGGTGGAGATGTGCTGGCCGCGTGGTTTGGCGGCAGTTGGGAAAAAGGCTCTGATGTAGCTATATGGATGTCACGCCGCACAGCTCAAGGCTGGCAAAAACCATATGTAGTAGCCTCCACATGGGGCGTTGCGCTGTGGAACCCCGTATTATTTCGCCGTCTGGATGGTCGAATTCTATTGTTCTATAAAGAAGGCGCAATTATCCCAGAATGGCGCACATTTATTAAATATTCGGATGATAATGGCGAAACATTTTCTGAGGCAAAAGAATTGGTTGCCGATGATGTAAGCGGTGGGCGTGGCCCGGTAAAAAACAAGCCTATCGTACTTTCAGATGGAACAATTGCCGCGCCTGCTTCTATTGAAGGCGACTCTGACGGTCTAAATAAAAAAGGCTTGTGGGATTGCTTTGTTGATCTATCCCAAGATGGCGGAGAGACTTGGCAACGCAGCGATTTAGTACCGCTGAGGCGAATAGGGTTTAACATGATTGATAGGGTTTATGACCCACGCCACTGTTACGGTAAGGGAATCATTCAGCCCAGTCTGTGGGAGTCCAAGCCTGGGCACTTGCATATGCTAACACGCTCAACATCATCTGCGATTTTCCGCAGCGACAGTTCCGATGGCGGCAAAACCTGGTGCTGCGCATACCAAAGCGGCTTGCCCAATAACAACAGTGGCTCTGACTTAGTACAGCTTCCTGATGGTTCGTTAGTACTGGCGTGGAACCCGGTAGGCAATCTACCCAACTACTACAAAGGCCCTAGAACGCCTTTGGTGCTTTCGCACTCGACAGATAACGGAAAGACCTGGCAACAAATATTTACATTGGAAGACACCCAAGGCGGCTTTGCTTATCCGGCAATTATAGCCACCGAAAAAGAAATTTTGCTGACATATACCTGGAATAGGGAAAGAATTGTATTTTGGCGATTCAAATATGAGGGGTGAGTATTATTAATTTCAAAAGAATCGGAACCAGGCTGCACCGAAGCCGATATTTGTATTTATTAATTTTGCTACCGGTCATTTACTATTTACTATTCCATTATAGACCTATGTACGGAATCCTTATTGCTTTCCAAAACTTTAGGGTTGCCCGAGGCATATGGGGCAGTGACTGGGTTGGCTTATTGCATTTTAGGCGATTCCTGGGAGACCCTTACTTTTGGCAGTTGGTGCGCAACACTTTCCTGATCAGCTTTTATGGCCTTTTGTGGGGTTTTCCGGCACCGATTATTTTGGCTATCATGCTTAATGAACTAAGGCTGAAGCGCTTCAAAAGATTTGTGCAAAGTGTCAGCTATCTACCACATTTTATATCTGTAGTTGTAATATCCGGAATGGTGGTTAGGTTTGTATCTTTCGATGGGTTGATAAACCAGATCACGGGACTGTTTGGAATAGCACCAAGGCAGTTTCTTATGTTCCCTCAGTATTTTAGGACAATTTTCATTTCTTCTGGTATCTGGTCCAGTGTGGGATGGGGTTCGATAATTTATCTGGCAGCCCTTTCCGGTGTAAACCCCGAGCTTTATGAGGCTGCGTCAATTGACGGAGCCGGCCGATTTAGGAAGATGATAAGCGTTACTTTGCCCAGCATTACGCCCACAATCTCGATAATGCTTGTTTTGAACCTTGGTCGGATTTTATCGGTAGGACATGAAAGAGTTCTGTTGCTTTATAACGGTGCAATTTTTGAGACAGCGGATGTTATATCAACGTTTGTTTTCAGGCGGGGAATTATGGGCAACGACTTTAGCTTTGCAACAGCCATTGGGCTTTTTGAATCGCTTATTGGGTTAGTGTTTATCATAACCGCCAACAAAATATCCAACTTAATAAGCGAAAACGGATTATGGTAAGGAGGGATAAACAGTGAAAATTAGAAGAACTCCTGCCGAAATCACTTTCGACGCTGCCAACATACTTCTTTTAGGACTTATTGCCTTTATCATGATTTACCCTATGTATTATGTATTCATCGTGTCTATAAGCTCAGGGATACATGTACTGCGTGGTGATGTTACATTCTTCCCAAGGCAACCGACATTTGAGGTCTACAGAACGGTTTTGCAAAACCCAGATATTCATACAGGGTTTAGAAATACACTGTTGTATACATCTGTGGGCACGGCCATCAACCTTATTATGACCACCCTATGCGCTTATCCGCTTTCACGTAAAGACTTTTATGGCAGGAAACCGCTCACATTTTTCTTTTTGCTGACGATGTTTATCAGCGGAGGTATGATTCCTCTGTATCTAACAGTGCTTGATTTAGGACTTATTAATACTATGTGGGCAATTGTGCTTCCGCCCGCTATCAGCACATGGAATATGTTAATAATGCGCTCGTTTTTTACTAATATTCCGGAATCCCTGCACGAATCAGCAACAATTGATGGAGCTAACGACTTGCAGATATTATCACGTATTGTTTTACCACTATCTAAGCCTGTAATGGCAACGATGCTACTTTTTTACGCTGTCGCTCACTGGAATAGCTGGTTTTCTGCGGTTATTTACCTCAACCAGCGGGCAAGGCTACCACTTCAAGTATTCTTACGTGATATCGTTATAACCGGCGTGTTTGGGGATCAGCATGAGTTAGTTGGTACAGCAATGGATCATTTTCAGGTTGTTGCCACAAATTATCAATATGCAGTAATTATTATTACTGTTGTCCCCATTTTGCTTGTATATCCATTCTTACAAAAGCATTTCACTAAAGGTGTAATGATAGGCTCAATAAAGGGCTAATCATATAATTTATGCAAAGCTTAAGGAGGAAAGCCAAATGAGTAAAACAAAACGCATGACAGTCTTAGCTGCTATTATGCTGCTCGCTGTTGTAATGTTTGCCGCTTGCGGCGGTGCCGAAGAGCCCGCAATCACTCCGGCGACACCAACGCCTACCGTAGATGCAGGCGGAGACCAACAAGAAACAGATGAACCTGAAGTTTCGACGCTTATCTCACCAGATGAGAGAACCCTCACTATCATGATAAGCGAACATTCACTGCAGCCCATCAGAGACATGGCGCCGGCACAGGAAGAAATCCTTCGTCAAACAGGCATCAGGATAAACTTCGAAGCCTTCCCAGGCGGTGTTTACAGCGAGAGGTTGAACATATTACTGGCTACAGGCCAATTGCCGGATATCGTACAATTGGAAGGCATGGCCAATATAAACAACTTCTACGATGCCGAAATATTCCTTCCTCTTATGCAGTTTAGTCATCTCATGCCCAATTTCATGGAAATCTGGTACAGCGACCCTAATCTTCCGATGATACTACGCGGCCCAGACAGAGAACTTTTTGCTTTCCCGGTTATCAGAGCCAATGAAGCCAGAGGTGGTTATGGCCCAGTAATCCGCACCGACCTTCTTGCAAGGCACGATTTACCCATTCCCACTACATGGGAGCAAGTCATAGATGTATTGGCAGAGCTTAGAGTCCACTATCCTGATTCTGCACCATGGGCACCAAGAAGAGGCTTTGGCCGCGGCTTGTTCGACACCACCGCCTATGCTTTGGGTTCTGGTTGGGATGAGTCTCATATCGTATATTACGATGCGGATACAAGCAGATACATCTTTGGCCCAATTACGCCGGAATTTAGAGATGTTATTTACTTCTACAGGCGTGCATATGAAAGAGGTGTATTTGCACCTGACTTTGCAAACCTTTCTAACGATGAATGGAGAACAAGCTTAAGCAGTGGCAGGTCTTTCTTCTATGTAGACAATACTGGTTTTTCTATGGGCTTCTCCAGAGACCTTCATCATGAAGATCCTGATGCCAGATTTGAGTTTATCGGATCTCTTTACAATCATCACGGTCAAAGAAGGGCCCAGTGGACCTATGGCGTTGCCAGGATGTTTGCAATCAATGCAAATATAGAGGATCCCGAAACTGTAGTACGGTTTATGGATTGGATGTACTCCCCAATGGGTACCGCTATTTCCAACTTTGGCGTTGAGGGCGAGCACTTCTTCTTTGACACTGACGGACAACCTCAGTTCCTTCCTGAATTTGTGCTACAATATCAAGACGTGGAAAACCCATACTACTCCATTTTTGCTGATGTAGGCATCACTATGCTTAACTTTGCCCCCCATGCCGCAAATACCTGGGCAGCACATCAAATTAATAATATATTGGGGCTTTTTGACGAATGGCAAGAAAGACACCAATACACAATGGACAATGACCCAGGCTATCGTTTCGGCAACCTTTTCCCACCTCTTTCAGCAGACGAATCCGATAGGGTTCGTGATCTTGTAGCCGATATAAACACCTTCCTTGAGCAACAATACTTCAGATTTGTTACAGGCCAAGTGCCAATGTCTGATTGGGATGATGTTGTTGTACCAGCCCTAATCAGAATGGGCGCCCAAGAGCTTGAAGATATCTGGAATGAAGCGCTCGATCGTGCACTGGGTAGATAATTAAAATTGAATAGAGAGGTTTTTCAATGACTTATCACGAATTGAAAAAGGATTTCCTCTCGCCAAGTTCGCAGCATCGTTCCTTGCCCTTTTGGGCTTGGAACGATGCTCTTTTAGTTGACGAATTGGTGAGGCAAATCCATTCTATGAAAGAACAGGGAATTGGCGGTTTTTTCATGCATTCCCGTGAGGGACTAGAGACGGATTATTTAAGCGAGGAATGGTTTGACCTAGTAAAAGCCTGCGTAGATGCCGCAAAGGAAGCAGGCATGGAGGCATGGCTTTACGATGAGGACAGATGGCCCTCAGGTACGGCGGGTGGCAGAGTAACCCGGGATGGCGGAGATGATTCTAGATGCAAAGGGCTTACGATGGAAGTCAGTCAGGTTTTTCCGCAAGATATAGAAAAGCACTTGGCCATTTATAAAGCATCAGTTGATGGTCACCAGCTAAACTATTTCCAAAGACTTGATAAATGCGAACCTCTTGTGGAAAATGAGGTTTATCTAATCTGCCGGATAGAAGTCTCTGGCCCTAGCGAGTGGTTTAACGACGAATCTCCGCCGGATAATCTTAACCCACAGTCTGTGAAGCGCTTTATCGAAATCACGCACGAAGCGTATAAAGCTAAAGTTGGAGATGAGTTTGGCAAAACCGTTAAGGGAATATTTGCTGATGAGCCGGGGCTGCATGATACCCATACAACCTTTGACCCCAATCGTGGGTGGATTCCATGGACTTATATTTTTAAAGATTATTTCACACAAAAACGCGGTTATGACCTACTTGATTATGTCCCGTTAATTTTCTTTGATGGGGACGAAAGCGCTTCTGCTCGTCATGATTATTGGCGCACGGTGACGGAATTATATGTAGAGAGTTTTTCCATGCAGATTAGCCTATGGTGTGAGGAGAATAATATCGACTTTACCGGGCATTTTCTTCAGGAAAACCGTATAGGCCTGTCTGCCAGAGTGGGCGGAGCTGTTATGCCTCATTATGTGTATCAACACATCCCTGGCATCGACTTACTTATGGAGCAGACTAAGGAGTACCTTACAGTACGCCAATGTACCAGTGTTGCGAATCAATATAGTAGGCCTTGGGTGCTGACAGAGACATATGGCTGCACCGGCTGGCACTTCACATTTGAAGGCCAAAAATGGCTGGGGGATTGGCAATATGTGCAAGGTGTCACTCGTAGATGCCAGCACTTAGCCCTATATTCGATCAAGGGTTGCCGAAAGCGGGATTATCCTCCAGTTTTTAATTACAACACCAGCTGGTGGAAGTATAACCATGTGGTTGAAGATTACTTTGCAAGGTTGTCTGCTGTACTAGGTAGAGGGCGGCCGGTAAGAGATATTTTGATATTGCATCCTGCCACTACGGCGTGGGCTTTGCTTGGCACAAGCCCCTATGGTACCCCCCGCCGCCGAGACGAGAGGGATATCCCAGGTATTGATGCATATGGCTATAAACTGAATGCGATGCTTAAATATCTAATGGGTATGCATTATGATTTTGACCTGGGCGATGAACTGATTATGGCACAGGAAGCATCTGTCTGTGACGGCGTTTTCAGAATAAAAGAAGGCGCATATAAGACAATCATTATTCCTGAGATTGAAACAATGCTGCGTAGTACTTACCTGCTTTTGATGGATTTTCTTAATGCTGGTGGGCATGTAATTTCACTCGTGCCCTTTGCTTTAATGTTGGAGGGGCGCAAATCGCCAGAGCTGTCAAAGTTGTATGGGCATGAAAATCTAATAGCAGTAGAGAGTTTTACTGAAGTAGACCAAGCTCTTGAGGGGCTGGAATGTCGGCACATCAGCATACAAGACGAGCGTGGGAATGAATGTCATGATATTTATTGTATGCTGAAAGAGACAGATAGCCTTAGAACTTTGTTTGTAGTAAACAATAATCGCAATCAAGGACACTCGATAAAAATAAAAATACCCTCATTATGGCGAGAAGGATATGAAAAGGCACAGGGATTAACGCTATATGAGTATGACGTGGAAGAATGGGATATGCTGTCAGGTGAGGTATACGCCGCTGAATATTCCCAAGGAGAGATTGCTACTAGTTTCGGCCCTGCAGAATCTAAGATGTATGTATTAAAAAGCGGTAAAGTAAACAATAGCGCTAAACCCAACCTAGCAAAGATAAAGCCTCCTAATATGTCCTTGTGTACGACTCTGCCGTCTACGTTCACATTTAGGCGGGATTTACCTAATTCACTAACTTTGGATATGTGTGCATATAGGATTGGTGATACAGCATTTTCTGATGTGATGCAGTTGTGGCAGGCCCAAAGGGATATAAGGGATGCACTAGGAATGCGGCAAATTTATTATAATGGGCTTGCCCAGCGGTATAAGTGGGCTAATGTCCCCCACCCTAATGACGGCGCAAAGGTTGAGCTTAAATTTCAATTCTATGTTGAGCATATTCCAGAGGGTGGTATTTCTCTAGCTATTGAATCCCCCGAGCATTTTAAGATATATCTAAATGCCGTTAAAGCGGAAACAGCCGATGCAAATAATTATTTTATTGACAAGAGTATTGGCGTAGTACGTTTAAACGGCATACAGGTAGGAATCAATACTCTGCTGATTGCTTGCGAATACAAAAATAGCTACGAGTTGGAAGATTGCTATATTCTTGGGGATTTTGGTGTAGATGTAGACAGACGCATTACTAAAGAGCCAAAAAAGTTAAGACTAGGCGACTGGTGTTTGCAAGGCCTGATGCATTATGCGGGTGCGGTTATATATGAATCAGCTGTTGAGATAAAGGCTGATCACGAAGCGAGATATTTCATTGATGTGGGGTCGTTCCTTGCTACAGTTATTGCAGTTAAGGTAAATGGTCAATTGGCTGGATATATTCCTTGGAAATGTGCAAATATACTGGAAATTACTAAGTTTATATGGGATGGGATAAATAATTTTGAGTTAGAGGTTATGGGAAGCCCCAGGAATCTTTTTGGGCCGTTTCATGTTAAAGAAGGAGAGCCGGATAACACCAGCTGGAGTAGTTTTAGGACTGAGGCCGATAATTATACACCGGATTATAACTTGCAGCCATACGGACTAAATGACATTATTAAGATTATGAAGGTTGCTGACTAGCTCCCAAGGCATAACTAAGAATATGGCTACGCTTAAGACAACCAGCGTAGCCATTTAAATTACCATAACCTAGCCTACACAGCGCAGGCTACCCTATTTTCTATATATTCGGCATATACTTGCGCTACCAGCTTGCTATACTTTAGTGCTTGCCGATTATCCCCAACTTCTTCGTAAAATCTGCATATCTTCTCATAATACTCTACAACTTCTGCATACTGCTCAAGCTCTTGCAATTTTGGAATGGCTTCACTAACCAAGTGCTGCATAGCCATGGGGTTACTAAGGGATACAGAATACTTTAATGCCGTAAGCAAAGCCTCTCTTGTTGCCCCCCATTCTGTCCTTGAATCAATTTTCTTGAGGGCTTTATTTACATGGGCAAGGCCTTCTTTTTTATTGCCTAGGGCAAACAATGTTTGGGCTTTGGCGTATAAACAGCGCATATATTGCTTGCTGCCATCAGTAAAATACTTAGCAGCAATATCAATATATGTAATTGAATTGCTGTAATCTTTATATAAATAATAAATTCGCCCTACAGTGAGATAAATATATCCCATGGAGGCATCTGTGTTTTTCTTAAATTTTTCGATAAAAAGGCAGTTGTTTACCAACTTAAATGCCTCATCGAATTGGCCTAGCTTACTGTGATTAATTGCAAGCAAGCACTGGATATAAATATCGTGAACACGTATCTTCTTTTCTTCTGCCAGTTCCATTGCCATCTCTAGATACTGGGTAGCTTTTTTTGTGTTATCGATATGGGATAGGCAGTAGGCAATATTATAAAGAAACCCCACATCTGCCCACTCGTGGGCTCGATCTTCTGCTTCGGCCTTATAAAACAATTTTAAGGCTTCTTTAAAGTTACGCTTTTCCATTTCTCGCGACCCGAGGAGGCGGAAATAAAAGTGCAAATGCTCGTCACAGAATTCAGCTGTATTATTTTCTAAGTCACTCATGATTTCGTTATAAACATCATGATCGCCTTTTGCCAGATGGTATCCAGCATTAAATAGGGTATAAAGATAGTTTAAATCTCTTTCTTCCCAACGGCCTTTGCACTTTGTAAGCTGAGGCAAAAGGGCCTCTGCTTGGTCTAGGTTACCTTGGTCTATTAAGGTTCTCCACTCATGGAGCTTTGCGTGGAGGTCAGCTCTTTCCTTTCTGGAAAAAGGTTTAGCTTTTTTTACGTGGTTAAATTTGAGAATATTTCCCATGGCAATTCCCCCAAAAGATGTATTTAATGTCAGTTTTTGACATCATCAGGGTGCGATTATAATTCCATTTCCCACCAATGTCAACAGCACTTATGCTATTTTGAGAAATTTTTACATAAAAATTTTTTTATTATGGGAAATAAAAAAGCCAGCTTAGCTGGCGGGAAATGGCGCTTTATGCGCTAAAATAAAATGCCCTACACAGGCAAGACTGATTTCGAATTAATTCGCTATAAGCCAATGTAGGGCATAGTAAATGGATGCTAGTGGCTAAAACAACTCCCTCCCACGAACTCCCTTAAAATGGAGTTAACAGGGATATTTTCGCTAGGCATACATAAGAAAGAGCTTAAGAATTTTATCAGCCGCCTGGCTTCTGTATACTGGGGCGCATCTGGAGTAATGTCAAAAAGTAGTGGCTCGGCGTACTGCTTTAGCACACACATTTCATATACCAGTGCCGAGTTGAAGAAGGCATCGGCTTCTTCTTGGTATGGGTATATATACTTCGCCTCACCTCTTAGCACCGATGGCCAGCGATCTATTGTTTCTACTGCTGTGGTGCCTCGGTATTGAAAGTCTCGTACTATACGACGCACTAGGCGGGTATCCGTTGTGGGGATTCTATTATGGTCGTCTAGGTTAATCTGGGTTAGGGCTGAGATGAATATCTTAAATTTATCCTCAGCCGGTACGCCTTCGGATATGGCTTCGTTGAGTCCATGGATTCCTTCTAATATGAGTACATCATTTGGGGCTAGGTGCAAGTGGCGTCCTTTATATTCTCTTTTCCCAGTTAGGAAGTTGAAAGTTGGGATTTCTACTTTTTCTCTCCTTAGTAGTGCCTTGAGATCCTTCGTGATTTGAGCTGTGTCTATTGCTTTGATGGTTTCGTAGTCCTCGTTGCCAAATTCATCTTTTGGGATGCGCACGTCCCCTCGGTCGTGATAGTAATTATCTAATCCTATAACATGGGGTACCGCACCGGCGGCACGAAGCTGAGTGCCTAATCTTGCGGCAAAGGTGGTTTTGCCTGAAGATGTTGGCCCTGCTATTAGTACTATGGAGCGATGTTCATTTATAATCCTATCCGCTAGTAGGGCTACCTTTTTTTCGTGTAGGGCTTCGGCAATACGTATTATTATTCCGTTGCCCATTTTACACAATTTGTCGTTAAGGGCACCTACTGTGTCAGCGCCTACTATCCTTGCCCAAGCACTTGATTCTTCGAATACTTCTGAGATTTTACAATTGGGTGTAAGCTCTGCCAGTTCGAAACCGTGGCTGGCATCTGGAAACTGTAGCATAAAACCCTTTGAGCGCTTTGTTAGCTTAAACTGGTTGAGGCAGCCGGTGGATGGAGCCATTTCTCCGTAGAAATAGTTATAGAACCAGTCTAGTTTATAAAAACTTACAGTTAGAGTGTGACGGTATTTTAGCAATTGCTGCTTGTCAGCCAGGCCAAACTCTTCGGCTAGTTTTAGAGCGGATTCCTTTGGCATTGTGTTTTTTTCTATCGGTATGTTTTGAGATATGGCTTTTCGCATTACTTCGTCTATTTTTGTCAAAAGCTCCTCAGAAGGCTCTGGGTGGTCGGGTAATTCGCAGTAATAATTTTTGTTGATGGAGTGGGCTATTACTACCCTTGCTTTTTTGCCCAGTACAGTTTTTGCGGCGTATACCATAAGGAAGGAAAGGCTACGCTGATAGGCGCGGAAACCATTGGGATCGGATAGGTCTAGGAACTCTACTGTGGAGTCCATTAGTAGCTTGCGTGATAGGTCTTGGAGTTCATTGTCCACTTTGGCTGCCAGTATTGGCCAGGATTTTAGATTGTGGTAAGATTTAGATAGATCAAGTAGAGTTGTATCTTTTGGAATTGTGGTTGTGCCTGCACCTATGATATTTAATTTGATTGTGTCTTTCATTTTAACCTCCTGTCATATAGACGTTTCGATTTTAAGCCAAATCGTTATATGCATATTGTACTTTTTTCACTCAACTCAAAAATGGTTTGCCGTTATCATCAAAACCCAATTGCCCGCATGTATCCTCAAGCGGGCAATCTCTACAGGTGGGTTTTGCCTTGCAATGGTTCTTGGCATTGATTACAATTAGAGCGTGATAGTTATTGAACAAAGCTCGATCGCTAAGAAGATTGGCTTCAAAGTAGTTTTTATGAGACATGTAATCTTTACCGGCTTCAATGCCATAGCGCTGGCAGAAGCGCTGGGTGTATTTGTCTATAACGAATGTTGGGAAGTCGAAGGCGTATAAAAGAATGGAATCAGCGGTTTCGTTGCCTACACCTCTTACTGCCAATAGCTCTTTCCGTATCCTGTCTAATGGCTGTGCTTTTACTTTATTTACATCAAAGTCATAGCGTTCATACCATTTGGTTATAGCCTTTAGGTATACTGCCTTTTGGTTATAAAATCCTGCGGGGCGGATTATTTCTTTTAGCTCTTCTAGGTCTATCTCTTTTACTCTATATGGGGTTATATTCTTCTTAAAATTGGCCAGAGCCAATTCGACATTTGACCAATTGGTATTTTGTGTTAATGTCGCTCCAATTATTACTTCGTAAGGTGACTCTGCCGGCCACCAATTGAGGTCGCCGTATCGGTTAAATAATTGGTTGTAGATTTCCATCAGCATATATGATGCCCCCTTTAGTATGATAATACCATTAATACATAAACTATAGTGAATCAAATGAGAAACCGTCTCGTCGGATTAGGTGATTGGATGAAAACTGTTGCAATATTTATTTTAAACCTTCTTAGAAAATGCCACGTAGATCAGGTACTGGAGCGGGCGGCTAGCCTTACTTACAGGGTGCTTTTGGCGTTTTTTCCTTTTCTTATTTTTCTTATGGCTTTATTAGGTTTTACTCAGTTTAGTTCTTCTGCGGTGCTTGCGCCTATTTATTATATTCTGCCTGGAGATGTGGATATTTTAGTGGCGGATTTTTTACATGGGTTGGAGCAGACTCGCAGTGGCGGGCTTTTATCTACTGCTTTGTTTTTTAGTGTTTACAACTCTTCCAATGGGTTTAGGGCAATAATCCACAGCACAAATAAGGCATATGGTGCTAATCATAGCCGTGGGATGGTTAAGCAGGTGGCTCTTAGCTTGGCACTTATGATATTGTTTGCCTCTTCTATTTTGGTGCTGCTGGTGCTGTTGGTACTGGGGCGGCAGATTTGGGATTTATTTATTCCTGAAGCTTTGAATGTTTTATTTGCGCCGCTAAATTTGGCTGTAGCTATTGTGGCCGTGTCTTTTGCCACTATGCTTATATATAAACTGGCGGCTCCTATTAAGCTTAGGTTTTTACAGGTTATGCCCGGAGCGATATTTACGGTAGTAGCTTGGGCTGTGGCATCTTGGGTCTTTAGCTTTTTTATGACCAATTTTACCCAGCTTCCTGCTATCTATGGCAGTATTGCCGGGGTATTTATATTGATTTTATGGCTTAATTTAATAACTGTAATTTTGCTGATTGGCAATGAGCTTAACGCTTTATTGGTTACAGAGCGGGCCTAGTTTGGTATACTCCATACTAATACTTGGATTTGTATATGACTGGAGGAATGTATATGAAAATTGTCATGGGAAGCGACCATACAGGATTTCATATGAAAAAAGAACTGGCGGCATTCATAACAAACCTAGGCCATGAGGTAGAAGATGTAGGAACTTACAACGAAGAAAAGGCCGAATACCCAACATACGGGCAGGCAGCGGCTAAAAAAGTAGCCGACAATAAGGCAGATAGAGCCATACTTATATGCGGGACAGGCTTTGGGATATCACTAGCTGCCAACTCAGTGCGGGGGGTTCGCTGTGTAAACTGCACCGAGCCATATACAGCACTTTTATCCCGCCTGCATAACAACGCCAACGCTTTAGCCATAGGAGCCAGAGTTATTGGTATAGAGCTTGCAAAAATGATAGTTGAAACCTGGCTCAATGCCGAATTTGAAGGGGGCCGTCACGCTACAAGAGTGGATATGATAACGGCGATGAAGTTATGAGTAAGATAAATATTCACCCAAGTATATTATGCGCCAACCATAGTAACTTGGAGGATGAAATAAAGAGAGTAGAACTAGCCGGTGCTGATTACAACCATGTGGATGTAATGGACGGAGGCTTTGTGCCTAATTTTGGATTAGGGACGGAAGTTATTAAATGCATAAAAAAACATAGCAATCTCCCTATGGATGTACATTTGATGGTTAATGACCCAGCTAGGCATATAAAATTCTTTCGTGAACTTGGGGCAGATATTATTTCTATTCACCCGGAAGCGGATAAGCATCCTGCTCGTACGCTTTCAAAGATTCGTGAAATGGGGGCTACCCCTGGCATAGCCATAAATCCTGGCACTTCTATCGAGACTATAAAGGAACTGCTTCCCCTTTGCGGTCATGTGCTTACAATGACGGTGAATCCGGGCTTTGGCGGCCAGAAGTTTATGGACTTGACCCTTTCTAAAATAGAACATCTGGGGGCTTTGGCTAAGGAATATGGCTTTAGCTTGTGTGTGGATGGAGGTATTTCTGTCAAGAGAATAAAGAAACTGGCACTCCTTGGAGTCACCAGTTTTGTTGTGGGGTCTTGGTTGTTTCGGCAGGAAGATTATACTGAGGCTGTTGGGCAGTTGCGCAATGAAGCTTAACTATGTGGAGCGGTGAATATGTGTGTTGTGGTAATAGACGGTATGGGTGGCGGCATTGGTAAGCTGATAATAGAAAAAATCAAAACCGAGCTTGACGGCATCGAGGTTATAGCTGTTGGAACAAACACAGTGGCCACAACAGTCATGATAAAAGCCGGGGCTGATTTTGGAGCAACAGGAGAAAACGCCGTAATGTATAATGCTGGCCGTGCCGATTATATTATTGGGGTGATGGGTATTATTTTTGCCAATTCTATGCACGGGGAAGTCAGCCCCAAGATGGCAGAGGCTGTGTCTTCCAGTGCAGCGCACAAGATGTTGATCCCTATAGATAAATGCAATGTTACTGTAATGGGGGTTTCTACCTCGCCTATACAAGTGTATATAAGTGAAGCTGTAGCAAAATTGCGAGAATATGCAGCGTTTTGAACAGCAAAGTTCGCATAAGCAGGGATTTACAGCCCCTGCTTGTGCGGACTTTTTTCGTGTTCAAAAAGATGCTAAAGGCCAAGGGCACAAAAAAGCGCGGAGGAACCAACGTAGCATTTACACTAAAACATTTGACACTCAATTGGCTCTTTGCTAGACTTTACTGAGTGGTCGCTCGAATCGACCTTACAATACCACGAAGGTATTTACGTTTAACAAGAAATGAAATGCTACCGCTGCTTGGTGGCTTGTGTTTCATTTGTTGGCGTAATTTACACCTTGTGGTTTTTTTATTTTCGGGGGCACGATTTATGGCAGATATAAAGAAAGTAACAATAACTGCGATGCTGATTTCAATGGGGATAATTTTGCCTATGCTGTTTCACTTGATTCCCCAGGGGCTAGGCGGCAGAGTACTGTTGCCGATGCATATCCCTGTACTTATTGCAGGGCTTATTGTTGGGCCGTTCCACGGCTTTTTTGCTGGTTTGATAACTCCCCTTTTAAGCAGTATGGTAACAGGTATGCCAGCGGCAGGGGTGGTTGCTTATAGAATGATGGTTGAGCTGAGTGTATACGGACTTGTTGCTGGGGTAGTTATGCGGATTGTACATACCCGAAGGATTACAGTGGATTTATATATCAGTATGATTATCGCTATGATTGCAGGACGTGTGGCCGCGGGTTTGGTTCAGGCTTTTATTTTTTTTGGCGACGGCGGTACATTTGGGGTAAGTCTATGGATTACCAGCTACTTTTCCACATCTTTACCGGGCATTGTGCTTCAATTGATATTTGTACCAAGTATTGTTATTGCGCTGGAGTGGGGTCGGCTGATTCCACAGCGATATAAAAAAGGAGAGTAGTAAAAATGAAAAAAATGACAACAAAGATGTTATGCGTACTTTTGGCACTATGTATGTGCATGGCAGTGCTGCCAGTGGTAGCGTCTGCATCAGGAGAGTATGGCGGCAAAACAGTGGTGCTTTTTACAGGCAATGTACGGGGTAATATTGATGTTTTGCCCCTTATTGCATCTGTTCGGGCTGATTTTGAATCACAGGGCGCAGAGGTTATTCTTGTAGATACAGGGAATTTTCTGCAAGGCACAAGATATGCTACATTTAATAGCGGAAGTACCATGATAACACTGATGATTGCAGCTGGGTACGACATTGTAGCTTTAGGTAAATATGATTTTGCCTTTGGCACAGGGACTTTGGGCACGGCTTTTCACGGTGATGCTATAGAATTTGGCCCTCTGGGTGAATTATTGGAAATGAATCCATCTCTACAGGCCGTTTCCGCTAATATCAGCGGGGAAAATGCATATTTCCATAGTTTCACTTCCAATACGATTCTAACAACCAATAGTAATATATCTCTAGGATTTTTTGGACTTACCGACACTGACACAGCCAGCAGTGTATTAGAATCTAATCTTACCGGCCTTAGATTTACCAACCCAACAGAGGCAGCGGTAGAACAAGGATTGGAGCTGGTGGGTTATGATCTGATTTTTGGATTATCCAACGCATCTGTTTCCGACATTCCTGGCGTGATTATGCTTGATATATATCCCATCAGCGTTCCAGGTGTGGTAACAGTTGGCGCGGTTATTATTGACAACGAGACACTTGACTATACCGTCCATGATATAAACCTCGAAGCATTTTCACCAGATGCTGATGTACTTGCGGCAGTTAATACATTCCGGGCCGTAGTGGAATCCGCCTTCCCACAAGTAGGATATTCTAATGTTTTGCTGGATGGCTCTGCCACTGCCAACAGAAGCGGCGAAACAAACCTCGGTAATTTTTGGGCTGATGCACTTCGTTGGTTTGCTGTTTCCGGTGAAATCAACGCTTATTTTGGTGAAGATGACGTAGACGCAGGCAATAACCGTATTCATGTAGCCGATGAATATATCGTTTCGCTATGGAATGCAGGAAACCTCAGGGATTTTCTTTATCCAGGAGACGTGACGATTCAGGACTTGCGAAGGATTCTGCCGTTTCCCAATACTGTTGCAGTTGTTTACCTAACCGGGGCAGAACTGTTGGAGCAATTGGAAGCCAGCGCCCAAGGTCTACCATTTTCGTATGATACATTTGCGCTTACAGCTTCGTTTATGCATGTTTCTGGCATTGAATATACAATAGATACAAGCCGGGCATTTAACCCTGGAGAAAACTTCCGCGACCGCATTTGGTATACAGCGGCAAGCGTTGAGCGGATAAGTATTACATCCATAAACGGCCGCCCATTTGATGAATCGGCGCTGTATGCTGTAATTACTAGTAATGCCAATTTCAACGGCATGGATATTAGCTATGTACTTGAAGCACGGGTAAATGATACTGAAAATTGGAGCACCATTACTACCGCAAGAGTAGTAGATCATGCCGTCATGTACTATATTGCGTCACTGCCAAATGCAACAATCGGTGCAGACCGGGTAGCTGTGCAAGAAAGAATAACCACAGAAGCAGAAGTGCAGCAGCCGCTGAGTCCAACTGAGGTACGTATGATCATTGGCGAATATGGGTTTTCTGCCCAGGGAAGGACTTTCACATCTGATGTTGCGCCATTTGTTGATACTGATGGCCGGACAATGATTCCGTTGCGTACAGTGGCGGAAGGCCTTGGCGCAAGTGTAGAATGGAGTCGTGAAACAGCTTCCGTTATCATCACAACCTATGAGGGGCAAAGGATAGTTATTGCCGAGCCACTGATAATCAACTCCCGTACTTTTGTGACTGTAGAATTTATTGCAGAAACCTTTGACGTGGATGCTACAATGGAAGGCGAAGTTATACTTTTTAATTGGTGATAGACATAATGAACAAGGATATTTGCAATATTGTAAATGAAATAGAAAAGGTTATCGTTGGCAAGCGGGATGTCATAATCAAAATATTAACGGCAATCCTTGCCAATGGTCATATTTTATTGGACGATGTTCCTGGTGTGGGTAAAACGACAATGGCAGTAGCCGTAAGCCGCACATTAGGGCTTGATTTTGGGCGTATACAATTTACACCAGATGTGCTTCCATCAGATATTACAGGTTTTTCTTTGTACAACAAAGAAACCGGCACCCTAGAATACAATCCTGGCGTTGCAGTTGGAGTAAATCTTCTACTAGGGGATGAAATAAATCGGACATCCAGTAAGACCCAATCCGCGCTGCTGGAAGCAATGGAAGAAGGGCAAGTAACAGTTGACGGTGTTTCTCATGCACTAAAGAAACCTTTTATTGTGATTGCCACCCAAAATAACGTGGGAACAGCAGGCACACAGTTATTACCTTATGCCCAGCTTGACAGGTTCTTGGTAAAGCTCACTATCGGATACCCAAACCATAATAATGAAATGGATATAATACGAGACAGACAAAAGACGAACCCGGTAGGGAGGATAGAGCGTGCCGCAACTGTTTCAGATGTTGTCCGCATGCAGGATGAAGTATTGGGTGTAACTGTCAAAGATAGTATTGTTGACTATATTGCGCGTCTTGCTGGGCAGTCGAGGGCCCACGAATCACTGGAGCTTGGGATAAGTCCTCGAGGGTCGCTGTTTATCAATAAAATATCAAAAGCGCGGGCTTATTTAGATGGCAGAGATTATGTAATACCCGAAGATGTACAGGGTGTTTTTGCTGATGTTTGCGCCCACCGTGTACTGCTTAGCGCATCGGCAAAGAGCCGAAAAATATCCGCGAATCAGGCGCTTATGGATTTACTGGCACTTACCCCTGTCCCTGATGGCAGGAAACTATGAAAAAAAATCGAATTGCCTTGCTGTTATGGCTTATCCTAACAGCGGGCTTACATATTTTTGGCAATGATTTTGGGACGCGAGTTATTTTTTTTGCGTCTGTTATAGTACCTATTTTAATGGTAGCCCTTACAGGCATTACGGCACTAAGTATTGCCATTTCACTTTCACACCCTAATAAAAGCAAATCTGGTGAAGGTGTGAATATTCTTGTCGCCATAACAGGAGGGAACCTGCTACCAGGGCATGTAAAATTCCGGGTTTTAATGAAGAATCTCTTCACCGGCGAAAGTTGGGAAGAAGATATGATATTAAACCCGGGAACCCACATGCCTGCCGATTTATTTATAGAAATGAATAATTGCGGGATGGTTTCCATTTCTGCCATTCAAGTGGCGGCAGTTGATATTTTTGGGCTTAGCGCATGGAAAGCCGCACCTGCGCCTTGTAATCATGTGCTTTTTATGCCGAATCTTATGGATACGCAACTCACAATTAATCCAAGTACAAAAGCTGTGCTTGATAGCGAGGATTACTCCATGCACCATTCCGGCAGCGATCCTAGTGAAACCTTTGCAATTAGAGAATATATACCTGGTGATTCATTAAGAAGCATCCACTGGAAACTTTCGCAAAAAACAGATAAATTGCTTGTCCGCGAGTTGGGATTGCCAGTAAAAGACAAAGTTCTGCTGCTGCTTGAAACCTCCGTACCAGGTGATATTAAAGAGGTTGAATATAGTCGCATAAGTGAAATAGGAACAGTGATATATAGTGTTTCCCATAAACTTATTTCCTTTGATATATTGCATAATCTTGGGTGGATGGATACGACATCAGGGTTGTATGTAAGTCGTGAAATCGCTAACCATAACGATTTGGACAATGCGTTTGCCGAGCTTCTGTCAACAGAGGTAAAGCATTGCGGTACTTCAACAATTGAAACTTATAGCACAGAACCTGATATCAATGCTCCTTCACATGTAATCATTGCAGGGCTAGTTATACCGCAGGATGCAACTAAAGCTTTAAGCCAAAGCACAGTTACAATAATTGGTGGCGTGGATGATATTGCCCAATTGGAAGTAGGCTCATCATGAAGAGGAAAAACTTTACCAATTATTCACACTACTCCAATTATTCACACTATTTCTTAGCTATGTCTTTGTTTGCCAGTCTGCTGGGTTCGTTTATGAGTATGCTGGATTGGGGTATTTACCGGGTTGGCACACTATCACTTAGAGTATTAACCATTTCTGGGTTAGGAGATGGATTTAAGCTGATATTCAATCGGCTTTTTACTATTAGCGAACAGCAGCAGGCTTACAGATATATCATGTTCACCATAAACGCGTCCGAGTACGAACATCAGGCACTCATCGCCGCCGCGCTTGTGGTTTCAATTATTGTACTTGTGGCACTCAGCATCATATTGGTATTTTTTCGTAAAAAAATTTCGATTATAGTCGCCATTGCCTTCGCGGTGGGGATCCAAATATATTTTGGGGTTTTTCCTTCTGCCATATGGAATATTGTTTTACTTACATCACTTGCTTTACTACTGGTGCATACAAACACACAAGGGGTTGTTGTAACCTTTGTCGCGGTCTGGTTGGTTGCTATGGGGGTGTGGGTCACTTATCCTGGTACCAATCCAAGTTTATCGGCATTTTCTGAATCAATACGGGATCAATTTGATATACGAATAAGCCAAATTACCGCTACACCGATTTATATATCCCTTGACGGAACTGCCCCAGATAATCGTGACCTCAATGTTGTTGATGTACATGAGGGTGGGCTACATGAATCTTCCCTTCATGATTACGATGTAGACTATGACGAAACAGTAAGGGGAGCTGAAATCGGCGCTTTAAGCCCTCCACCTTCGCTAGTGCCAGTTCTGATGGCTATAATCGCCGTGCTGGCTGCCATTGCCGTGGCTCGTTACGCGCCAAAGCATTGGAACGTGTATAAGCGGCGAAAAAGGTTTGAAACGGATGACAGCGCTACAGCAATAAATAATATGTTTATCCATATGCTGGAGTGGCTTGCAGTTTATGGTTTGGAGCGGAGGAACATTGTCTTTTCGGCTTATGCATCGCAGTTGTCCGCGATAGTGTCACCTGAATATTCGGATGAGTATCAAAGCATGACAGCACTTTGGCGAGAGACGATGTATAGCCATCATGCACCTAGCGAAGAGGAGCGGAAACAAATTAAAGAGTTTATGTATAAAACGATGGATATTGTCTGGAAAAATTCCGGCATTGCGACAAGGATAAAAATAAAATTTCACTACTATCTATAGAAAGGCGGGAAAACAATGAAACAGTCACACATGATTATGATATATACAATTTTCGCTGTTATGTTATTGGCATTTAGCGGCTGCCGTTTTAGAGTGCATAATGAAGGAGTCACACCGTACTCGGATGTAGTACCGCCAGCGGAATATGAATACACTCCGCCGGAAGAAGAAGCGCCTACCCCGCCAGATGAGCCGACACCAATGCCTCAAACCCCTGCACCACCAGAGCCAGATATTCCTGATACGCCGCCTGATATCTATCCTGAGATTGAAAGCGAATATATTCCCCTACCCCACATTGAAGCGGAGGAAGATAATTTTTCTCCACAGATGATGGAGGTAGCAAATGATGATGCCCGCCAATACGCTTCCGAAGAAGGCCCCCCTTATGAAACAGATGTAGGCGTTGAAACAGCTAACAACGAAGATGTTAATGTCATTACAATAAATGCCCCTGCGGAATCAACCGACGAGGAGCAATCTGTTCTAGGGGACGACGGAGGTGTAGTGGGCATTGTTGAAAGTTATGCCGCTTTGCTGCGACAAGGTGTTAATACGCTATTCCCCTGCCAGTTATTATATGTTTACAGTGAAACATCTAATGATTTAGTAACGGTTAGCAGAGGTTCAGCTATATATCAATTGACAGTTAGTGCGGGAGGGATGAATGTAAGCAGTAGACTTGCCTCAGACAGGCTTACAGTAGATGCTGATTGGGTTGTACGAAGAAATCCAGATGTGATTGTCAAGTTTGTGGACAGCACCATCTTAGGAAACAACGTAACAAGCAGCCACGCCGCGCGAGATATGCATAGCGCAATGCTGGCCCGAGAAGGATGGAGTTCGATTGAGGCAATCAGAAACAACCGCGTTATTCTCTTATCTGAACAGATGATTGAATCTGATGAAGGGAGACTTGCCGCTAAATTATTAATCTCACGTTTGTTATATCCTGAATTGTTTTTAAATATGGATGTTGATACTGTGGTTGCCGAGTTGATTGGAGGCATGGGTGGGATCCATATATATTTTCATTATTAAAGCCAGCTAGCTTCATCATCCAGCGGTTCGTCTTCGATTATTTCTTGAGCTTCCAGTTTACGAGCTTCTCTGTGCTGGATATAGCCATCCAAAATATCTTTTAGTACGGCTACTATTGGAATAGCAACAAGCATCCCAAGCATACCGCCATAGGCTCCACCCACTGTTACACTTATGATTACCAATAGTGGGCTTAGTGAAAATGATCCACCCATGAGTTTTGGTTGGATTACATTACCGTCTAGTTGTTGCAAGCCAAACATGAACACTGACGCAAATGCTGCGGTACCTAACCCCTGAGTAAAGGCCATTACTATTGCCGCGACTAGTGTGCCAAAAATCGAACCAAAATAGGGAATGTAGTTTACTATCCCTAGCATTAGACCTAGGATCAAAGCGTAAGGGGAACGGAAAATAAGGAGCAGTATCGTCATCAGGCTGCCTAAAATCAAGCCATCAATGGTTTGGACGTAGATATATTGACGAAAATTAAAGTTGAGCTTGCCACAGTACTTTTGTATTGTGGCTTTATTTTTTTCTGAAAACACTGCCGCCACAAGGCGGTTGCTAAATGCATGAAGTCTTTCCATTTCTATTAGGAAGTAAATGCAGGAAACTATAGATAAGAAGGTTCTAAAGATGCCTCCTGCTACCCCTCCAAAACCTGCAAAAATAGAGGCTACAATGTCACCGGCGGCAAAATTTTGCAGGTATCCTTGTAGCATGGCCAGAATGTCATCTAAGTATATTGCTGGGATAAAGTCTGGTAAATCCAGGTTATTAAACCAGATTACCATCTCTTGTAGCTGATGCTGATAGGACTCGAACTCAGTGATAAACTGAGTAATGCTTCGGGTAACAGTTGGGATTACTAGATTTAAGGTTAGGGTGACTAAGGCAATTACGATTAGCATAAGAATTAGCACAGCTATAGGGCGGCTGCGTTTTACTAGAACGTCGTTTTTTGTACGTTTTATTAGGCGTTGGATTGCGCTGCAGGGCATGTTGAGGATGTAGGCTAAGATTAGGCCATAAAAGAAAGGAACGATTATACCCCATATACGGGAAAGGACGCCCCAGATGACGCTGATTTCAGCTACGACGTGGAAAGCGATAATCACCCCTACAGCTAACAGGAAATATGGCACAATTGAGCGTATCATACGGGATTGGAAGAATTTATTCATATAATCATCCTTTATAGCGATTTCGTTTGAAATTGAGCTTAAGCTCATTTCAAATCGAAACGCCTATATCATTGTTTGGTTAACAGATATAGAATTTCTGAGCCTACTTTCTGGTTGGCTACAAGTGTGAAGCTGCTTAGCTGACCTTCTTCCATAGCTTTTTCAAAGGCAGCGGTATAGTTTTTTTCCATGCCTTTTTCTCGGCCTCCCAGGCTTTTTAGCGGGTATGTTATAAGCAGATGCTTTACATTTAAGCTTCTGGCTAGGAGGAAGCCGCTTCCGGTGGCTTGGGATTCTAATACAGGGATTAGCTTACACATTAGAGCTAGGTCGGCGGTATCTTTAGGGATTTCTACTGCTAAGTCGGCGCATTTGGCTTTTGGTGGTAAGTCTTCATATAAAAAAAAGCGATTTAATAGGTCGGCTACTCGTGTGTCTATATCATAGGCGAAGTATTTTTGCAGTTTTGGAATTAAGGGTAGTGAAAAGGGATTATATCCGCACCCGATATCCAGAATAGAATCTACCTTGCCTGTGTATTGGAAGATGAAGTTGTAGAAATCATCGTAGTGGGGCAAGCGCTCTTTGGTGGAAGCATGTAGGGCTAGTAAAGCCATGGCTGTGGCTGCCCCGTCGTAGTTATCTAAGAGCTTTGCAGCTTTTTTATGGGCATTATCTTGGGTATATGCGCCATATACTTGGTGCAGCTTTGTTTTTACGGTTTTTATATCGGGGTTTTCTTCTGACAAGCGTTTGATTAGTGGCTCGTATACACCGGAATATTTTTTCATGCCAGCATCTCCATTAGCATTGTAAAGAATCTTAGGTTGTGGATGGTTGCTAGGCGGCTGCCTAGACCGTCACCTATGCTTAATAAGTGGCGGATATATGCCCTGGAGTAGTTGGCGCAGGCGTGACAATCGCATTTATCTGATATGGGGCGGGGGTCACGTCGATAGTCGTCGTCCAGCGGGTATATATATTGGTAAAAATCTCGGTTTAGGTCTATTTCTTCTTTGAATACATATAAGCGGTTATGGCGGGCTTCGCGGGTTGGGATTACACAGTCGAATAGATTGTAGCCCATTTTTACACAGGCTACTATATTTTCTGGTTTGCCTACTCCCATGGCATATTTCACCATATGGTTGGGGATCAATTCTGCTGTGTAGGCAAGTATCTCTTCTGCCAGGCAACCATCTTCTGTAAGTGGCCAGCCACCGAAGCCAAAGCCCGTATACCCTTGCTGGATTAGAGCCTGGGCACACTCTTTTCTTAGGGCTTTATCATTACCTCCTTGGATTATACCAAAAAGCTGGGCGCTTCCTTTATTTTTGGCTTGGCTGAATGTATCCATACACTGCTTGCCCCAACGGATGGTGGTGTCTACCGCTTTTACTTGGGTTTCGTACGGGTCGTCTGGATGGGTACAGTAATCTAGTGCCATCAGTACATCTGAGCCATATGATAGCTGGGATTGGATACATTTTTCTGGGGATAGTATGGTCTTTTTGCCGTCGCGCTTGAAGATTATTTCCTTTGTGCGGATTTCTCCTAGGGAAGCATTCTCTCTTAGCAAGGAGAACACCTGAAAACCGCCGGAATCTGTAATTATGGGTTTATTCCAGCTGGAGAATGAGTGGAGTCCACCTAGGTTTTTAATTGTGGCTGGGCCTGGTTTTGTCATTAGGTGGTAGGTGTTCATTACTAAGCCCTGTACACCGCAGTTTTCAAGGTCGGTACTATCAACTGTGCGAACTACTCCTCGGGTCGCGTCTGGGAAGAAGGCCGGGAGTTTTACTGTGCCGTGGGGCAATATCATTTCTTTCATATTAACAGCTCCTTTAGGCGTAGGGTTGCGGCGTAGATTGCTTTTTTATTTTTTTTCTGGGATTGATGTAGGATGTTGGCTGCATCTTTTAGGGTGCAATTTTGTTTTACTATGATATTGATTAGTTGGGCTTCTAGGGATTGTTCATCCTCTGCTGCTTCTTGAGGCTTGGCATTTAGGTGTACCACACAGGTATATTCGCCTTTTTGGGCGCTGGGATTATTTTCTATTTCTTCTAATATATCTGTGGGGTTGCCTCTGTATATTCGTTCGTATCTTTTTGTTAGGTCGTTGCATAGGCAGATATCTGCATCTTGGAAACCCTCTGCTAGCCAGGTTAGGGTTTTAGTTATGCGCAGAGGGGATTCGTAAAATACGAGTGGGGTGTTTGGCATGGCTTGGAAGATTTCATTTTGCTCTTTTTTGCTTCTGGGCAAAAAGCCTAGGAAAGTAAAGTTAGAGGCGTCAAAACCTGAGACAGAAAGAGCAGCAGCAGCAGCGTTGGCACCGCATACAGCAATAACTTCAGCCCCGGCTTCTGCGGCCATACTAACCAGCTTGTGACCAGGGTCGGATATGCATGGTGTGCCCGCATCTGAGATTAAAGCTATGTTTTTGCCATCCAATAAGGCGGAGATAAAAAAATCCCCCCGCTTCTCTTCATTAAATTTATGACATGAGAAGGAGGGGGTGGATATTTTAAAATGATTTAATAGCACGCGGCTATGGCGTGTATCTTCTGCAGCTATCATATCAACTTCAGATAAAACCTGAACCCCTCGTGGGGTCATGTCTGATAAATTGCCTATGGGGGTTGCTACTACGTATAATTTACCCGGCATATGTTACTCCTTTGTATAAAAAAATTCCATTCCATTCTAATATTATATCGAAATTTTACAAGACTTATGGTAATCTCCCTATGAAGGATGGTGACGGATGTTTTGAAAAAGCTTGACAAAAACTTTAATAAGAATCGTGCAAACGCGATTCGGGTGAGGTTATTTTGAAGAGAGTCGACGTTTTGGGAATACCGTTTGAAGCTTTAACATTTGAAGAGGCTCTGGATTTACTGGAGTCTTTTTTGGATGGGGAGAAAAACCACGTAATCGTGACGCCTAACCCAGAAGGGGTAATGCAGGCACGGCGCAATCCTGAGTTTCGCGAGGCACTTTTGGGGGCGGATTTACGGCTTGCAGATGGTACCGGTATTGTGATAGCGTCACGGTACAAAAAGGATGCTTTGCCTGGGAGAGTGCGTGGGGTGGATACGATTTATTCACTATTCGAAAGAGGACGAAGTCTTACCGCATATTTTTGGGGAGGGGCTCCAGGAGTAGCTGAAAAAGCTAAAATGCATATGGAAAGTAGATTCCCTAACATACAGGTAATCGGATATCATCATGGGTTTGATGAAGATACGATTCTTAAAGATTTAGACCGTCTAAAACCGGATATTTTGCTGGTATGCAGAGGGATGCCTCGCTCTGAGATATGGGCGCACAACAACCAAAGTATTCCAGTACGGCTTACCATGTGCCTTGGGGGTACGATTGATATTATGGCTAAAACAGCAAAGCTTCCCCCTGGTTTTATTCGCAAAATCGGTCTGGAATGGCTGTGGCGGTTAATGTGCCAGCCTAGCCGCTGGCGGCGGATGTTGGATATTCCACGATTTATATGGGCTGTAATTAAAAATGGGAGGAGATAGAACATGACACGGTTCTTAAGAAGCGAGAAAACTCGCAAGTTTATTAAGGATTACTCATTGATAATTTTAGGGGATTTCTTGCTGGCCTATGCAGTAGTGGCATTTTTTCAGCCCCATAACATGGTTACCGGAGGTGTATCAGGGCTAGGGATTATTATCGCGTACCATTCCGCCAACTGGTGGTTTGAGATTCCTGTATGGGTTACCAACTTGGCCTTCAATATTCCTCTTTTTATTATTGGCGGTTTTATTTTAAAAGGCGAAAGTGTTATCAAGTCTGCATTTGCCGCAGTATTTTTGTCGGCGGCATTTTTCTTTGTAGAGTTTCTTCCGGCACCACCCAATGATATTATTCTTTCTGTAATATTTGGTGGGCTTTGCGCTGGCATTGGTGTTGGGTTAGTGCTTAGATCTATGGCCACAACCGGCGGGTCCACATTAGCGGGGTCAATCTTGCACAACTCGCTGTTTAAACATATATCTGTAGCTAGGCTTATTTTTTATATTGATGGGGCAATAATTCTTGTAGGGTTTGTTGTCTTTGGGCCGGTGGCCAGCCTCTATGCCATTGCTTCTATTTATATATCTACAAAAGTAATGGAAGCGGTACTGGAGGGTATGCACTTTGCTAAGGCTGCCTTTATTATATCAGAACAATCTGAGGCCATTGCCCAGCATGTAATTGCCAAGTTGGATAGAGGCGCCACGGAGTTAAAAGGCCGAGGCATGTATACTAAGCAGGACAAAAACGTGCTGATATGCGTGGTTAATACTAAGGAACTGATTACATTAAAGCGGCTGGTATCTGAGGTTGATACCACAGCGTTTGTAATAGTTGCCGATGTCCGCGAGGTACTAGGTGAGGGATTTAAACCACACTTATAGCCTCAATACTTTTGAAAAAAGCGTTATTTCACTTTTGTTCCGCCAACGAAGGAGGCATGAATTAAAACATGAAAACAATACTAATGTGCATACTACTACTAGCACTTTTAGCGGCATGTGGACGTCAGTCACAAGAAGAGGAGTACACTCCCACCCCACTGCCTTACGAGGATGAATACACGGAGTATGAGGAGCCTGAACCCCCAGCCCCAGAACCTGTGGAGGGTATCCACGGATTAATATCCGTAGTAGAGTTTGGCCAAAACCGTGCATATATCTTAGGCTCAATCCACGTAGGCCGGGAAGATTGGTATCCACTTAGTTCTATTGTGGAAGAGGCTATTAAAAGGGCAGACGTATTTGCCTTTGAAATCGACCTTGGGGCAACGGGTGGCCCTTGCCTTTGTGACGCTGAATGTAATGATTGCGATTGTGACCCTGACGAAAGTGATTGTATTTGCTTATTGATGGAGCTTATGTTCCTACCTGAAGGCGAAACATTGGCTTCGTTTCTTCCTGAAGAAGATTTCTCGATGTTTATGGAAGCCATGCAAACCTTCCCTGTAAGTATGGATGCATTAGCGCCCCTTCGCCCAACCACGATTATGGAGCTTATTATGTATCAAATCGTAGCCCCAGGGATTGGGCTTTCTTCAGAACACAGCATTGATATGTACGTATTTAACCGAGCCGAGGCCCTGGGCAGACCCGTGATTGGCCTTACGGATTTTAATGATCATATAGCCTTTGTATCTGGTATGCCGGATGAATATCAATTTGCAACGGCCCGTTATTTTTCCGATTTTGAAACCATGACCAATGAAATAGACGAACTGGCCTATATATACGAAACCCAGGACATCGAGACATTGGTACAGATGATAAGAACCGACATGTCGGAGGCATATGAAGCGTATCAAGCCGGAGAGATATCAGTGGGAGGCCTTGGTCTGGCTAGGTATTGGCACTACACTGTGGGGAATTATCGTTCCACATTTTTTGCTAACCAGATTGCAAGGCTGCTTATAGAAACTGAGGAGCCTACGACATTTTTTGTCACAATTGGAATTGCACATTTGACTCGTGAGGTTAATGTATTTTATACGTTAGAGGAACTGGGGTTTGAACCGAGTTTGCTTGTTGTGTTAGATTAAATTTTTAATGGAGGGGTTATTTAGATGAAGACAGTTACTTTGGGAAGAACAGGGATTGTTACCACTGTGGCTGGCCTTGGCTGTGGTGGGTTTTCTAGGCTTGGACTAAAAAAATTCGGAGAGGCTCATGCGGCGGATATTGTACGTAGGGCTTATGATAGTGGTGTAAGGTTTTTTGATACGGCTACCGCATATGGAACCGAACCTGCTGTTGGGATTGGGCTTTGTGGCTTTCCACGAGACAGCTACGCTATATCTACAAAGTTTCCCACATGGGAAGAATGGCGCACAGGATATGCCGCCCGCTTTGAAAAGACCTTGAATGAGAGTTTGCTTGCCCTGAAAACGGACTATGTTGATGTGTACAATATCCACGGTGTAAGCCCAGACGATTATCAGGATGTAAAGGAACTACTGGTTCCGGAAATGATAAAGGCTCAAGATGCCGGAAAGATTCGCTTCCTGGGCATAACAGAGGCCTTTGGGAATGATAATACTCATAAAATGCTGGATACTTGCCTTGCTGATGATATCTTTGATGTGATTATGGTTGGATATAATCTTATGAATCCTTCCGCAGCTAAGGATATTCTGCCCAGGGCTATAAAGCAGAATGTGGGAGTGCAGTGTATGTTTGCGGTACGCCATGCTCTCCATGATACGGCGCAGATGATTAAGGATATACAAAAGATTTTAGATAGTGGACAAGGGGGCCATGGGCTTGAAGCCAGGGAAGATGCTCTGGATTTCTTGAGGGCAGCGGCGAAAAGTACAATGGACGCGGCTTATCGTTTCTGCGCCCATGCGGATGGAATACATGTAGTGCTAACCGGGACCTCAAGTCCTGAGCATTTGGCTGATAATCTGGCTTCGATAGAAGCTGAGCCGCTACCGGATGATATTTTAGAGAAATTGGAATTGCTGTTTGGGGATGTGGATTGCGTTTCCGGGCAGTAAGCTTCTACTTTCCAAACCTCATAGCCTCCAGCTTGGCTGCTGTTTCTGCGTCTAGTAGCCCAAGCAGGGGGTTATTTTTTATCGGTTTATTTTCTATATGGCGGTTGCGCATTTGGGTTTTTGTTCTTTCTATCTCTTCTATTAGGTCTGTGGAGGATATGCGGCTTGCACCATGGCCTAGGATTATCAGTTGCTCTAGTACATCTGATGTGGCTACTGTTATTTGGTCACGGTTGCTTTCTTTTGAGAGCTTATAGGCGGCTTGCTCTATGTAGCGGTCTGCGGTTTCTGCTTCTTTTGTAAAGACCAGTTTTATATTGTTGTAGTCGGTTACACTTCCAGTGCCGCCTGGGACTAGGTGGGCGTCAAAGACTACTATTATGCGGTAGCGGCTTAGAGCTTTGTATTCGCATAAAATTTCACATAATTTTACCCGCGCGCCGTCTAAGGAGTCAGCGGCTATAGCTGCCAACTCCTTATGGGAGTGGATTACATTGTATCCATCTACTAATAGATAATGAACCCTAGAGACACGGGTGCGGTTTCTTGCCATGTCTAGAGATTTGTCCTAGCGCGGACGACCTCGTAGATTAATACCCCTGCGGCTACTGACACATTTAGGGAGGACATTTGGCCTCGCATTGGTATGCTTACTACAAAGTCTGAGGCTTCTTTTACAAGGCGGGAAAGACCTTCTCCTTCTGCGCCCAACACTAGGGCTATAGGGCCTTTTAGGTCGGAGGTATATAGGCTTTGGCCATCCATATCCGCCGCGGTTACCCACAGGCCTGCGGATTTTAATTCTTCCAGGGTACGGGTTATATTGCCTACTCTTGCTACTGCCATATGAGATATAGCTCCGGCGGAGGTTTTAGCCACTGTGCCTGTTAGACCTACTGCACGGCGTTTTGGGATGATTACACCATGTGCGCCTCCTGCTTCTGCTGTACGGATTACTGCGCCTAGGTTATGGGGGTCAGTTATACCGTCTAGTACTATTACGAAAGGGAGCTCGTTACGGGATTCGGCTATGGCTAGGATTTCCGGGATTGTGGCGTAGGGTATTGCTGGGCATAGGGCTATTACGCCCTGGTGGTGGCCGGATTCTGAGGTATTATCTAGCTTTATACGTTCTACTTCTTGTACTACTATGCGGCGCTCTCGGGCTTTTGCGGCTATTAGGCGTAGGGTGCCTTCTAGGGGTTTGTCTTTATCGCGGCGTAGCAATATGCGATCTATGGGTTTTTCGTGGTTTAGGGCTTCCAGTACAGCTTTGCGGCCTTCTAAAACTAGATTTTGGTTTAGGTTTTCGGTTTCCATTATGTTACTCCTTTGTATCATTTATACATAGTGTAAAGATTTCTTCCATTCGTGCAATCTCGCCGCTTTGGTATAAGTAGCCGAATAGGGCCTCTAGGCCGGTTGCGTGGCGATAGTCTGTGGTTTCAGCGTTTTTGGCTCGGGTTGTGGGGTGTAGGTTACGGCCCCGGCGTAATATGGTTTGTTCTTCTGGGGTTAGGGATTCGTATATGCGGTGATACATATCTGCTTGGGCAGTGGCGGAGACTATGGTTTTAGCTTTTTTATGGGCTTTGTGGGCTGGCAGGCCTTGGGACAGTAAGTGTTTACGGGTCCATAATTCGAAGACTGCGTCCCCTAGGTAAGCTAAGGATGCGGCGTTCATGCTTTGTGCCATCTTGGGCCTTGAGGAGTATCTTCTAGGATAATGCCCATTGCGGCTAGTTGGTCTCTTAATCTATCGGATTCTGCAAAGTTTTTGGCAGCACGGGCTTCTTGACGGGCTTGAATTAGGGCTTCTATTTCGGAGTTATCGTCTAAGGGTAGCTCATCCTGGGCAATGACAATGCCTAGTATACCGCATAGATGTTCTAATTTTTCCTTTAAGTCTTGAGCTGTTTCGTGGTTTGCGTTTGTGTTGATGTAAGTAACCAGCTCGTAGATGGCTGTTAGGGCATCTGGGGTGTTGAAGTCGTCATCCATGGCGGCATTGAAATCGGTAATGTATTTTTCGGCTTTTATATCGGGTTGGGGATTTGGGGATGTGGTGTTGATTGTGTGAAGAAGATTTCTGTGGCAGGTTTTTATACGATTTAGACCTTGGCTTGCAGCGGTCAGTACTTCGTCGGTAAACTCCATGGGCATACGGTAATGACCGCTTACTAGGTAGAAGCGCAGCATATCATAGGGGAAGCGCTTTGAAAGTTCCCGCAGGGTTTGGAAGTTGCCACCGGATTTAGACATTTTTTTATGATTTACTGTGATTAGGCCGCTATGCATCCATACTCTTGCGTAGCTGCAGCAGTTGGCGGCTTCGCTTTGAGCTATTTCGTTTTCGTGGTGGGGGAAGATTAGGTCGCTGCCTCCGCCGTGAATGTCTATTTCGCTACCTAGATATTTGCGTACCATTGCAGAGCACTCCATGTGCCAGCCTGGACGGCCTGTGCTCCAGGGGCTTTCCCAGGCTGGTTCGCCTGGTTTTGCTGGTTTCCATAGTATAAAGTCAGCTGGGTTTTGCTTATCAGGGGATACCTCTACTCTGGCACCGGCTATTAGATCTTCTATTTTTTTCTTGGAAAGCTTACCGTAGTTTGGGGCTTTGGTGGTATTGAAGTATACTGAGCCTTTTTTTTCGTAGGCGTGTCCTGTGGATACCAGTTCGGCTATCATAGTTCTTATTTCTTCTATTTCTTCTGTTGCTCTTGGGTGGATTGTGCCTGGTAGTATGTTTAGGGATTGTAGGTCTTCTAGGGTGCGGGTAATATATTTCTCGGCTAGGGCTTTTACTGAGGTGTTTTCTTCAGTGGCGCGGCTTATTAGCTTATCGTCTATGTCTGTAAAGTTTTGGACATAGTTCACCTCATAGCCTTTGTGTACTAGGTAGCGACGGATTGCGTCAAAGGCTACATAGAAGCGGGCGTTGCCTATGTGGATATCGTTGTATACGGTTTGACCACAGGTATACATTTTTATTTTGCCCGGAGTTATAGGGATTAACTCTTCTTTTTTTCTGGTTAGAGTGTTGTATATTTTCATTGATTGCTCCTTTTTATCAGGCATACAACTTGGGCAGCTATGCCTTGTTTTGCTCCAGTAAAACCTAGCCCTTCTTCTGTTGTGGCTTTTATGTTTATCGCGGTGCGGGGTAGATTTAGGGCTTGGGCTAGGGTTATCTTCATGGATTCTTTGTATGGAGTTAGCTTTGGGGCTTGAGCTATTATTGTAGTATCTATGTTTTGGATTTGATAGCCTTCTTTTGCTATTAGTTTTGCCACTTCTTTTAGCATTGATAGGCTGGAGATATCTTTGAATCTTTCGTCTGTATCAGGGAAATGCTGACCTATGTCTCCGATGGCGGCAGCACCCAGCAGTGCGTCCATTATCGCGTGGGTCAACACATCTGCATCAGAGTGGCCTTGCAGACCGTGGGTGTGTGGGATTTCTACTCCTCCTAAGATTAGCTTTCTGTTTTGGGCTAGGCGGTGTACATCATATCCTGTGCCTATTCTCATTGCAGTATCTCCTCAATAAAATCTGCTGCTTTTTGAATGAAACCTAGGGATTCTTCGTAAGTAAGGAAGTGGTAATCCTGGTTTGGGTTTTCATCTGGGGTTTTATATTGCTCATATAGGATATTATCTCTTATATCATGGATTTCTTGTGCTGTCACAAGGCCTGGCATATCTTGTGGTGTAGATTTTTTTAATTGATCCCATATGTGATCTGTTTCCATGTCTTTGAATAAGCGTTGATCTATGTTATTTAGGTCTTTGTAGTAATCACTTTTATAGCCTTTGGCGGCTTCTTTGGGGTGATTGGTACGGAAAATTGTCCATAGGGTCATGTTATTGTATAGGTCTGTTAGGCAATGAGCCGCGTAGCCTTTATACAATGGATGGTGATGTGTTTTTTGGTTAAAGGCTCGGATGGATTCTATCCAACCTTCGTTGTCGGTTACATAGCCCCATTTTTCATCACTCACCGGGCATAGGTGGGTGATTTTCTTTGTTGGGCCTAAGCCTTCTTGTTCGGTAGAGGCGTTTTTTCGGTAATGCACTGCATCCGGTGCTATGGAGCCTAGCAAGAAGACACCGGCTTCCGTTTTTGGGCGGCGCTTTAAAAGTTCATCCGCTACCAGCAGATGTGTTAATGGAAATGGCATAATAAAACCCCTTATGCTAGAATAGTAAAAATTGCATGACAAATTCCTATTGAAAGGTCGCGTTAAATATGCATACCGCATTATACCGCAAAAAGCGGCCAAAGACATTCGCAGATTTAGTGGGTCAGCCTCATGTCGTTAGAGCCCTTTCTAACCAGCTTGAAACCGGGCAGTTATCCCATTCTTATTTATTCTGCGGCACCCGTGGTACGGGTAAGACTTCTGCTGCAAGGATTTTTGCCAGGGCTGTCAATTGCCTTGCCCCATTAGAAGGTAACCCTTGTAATGCCTGCGAAAACTGCCAAAATATTCTTTCGGATCGAAGCCTGGATGTAATAGAAATAGATGCGGCTTCCAATAACAGCGTGGACAATATCCGGGATTTACGAGAAGAGGTTAGGTACACCCCTACCCAGTGCAAGTACAAGGTGTATATCATTGACGAAGTGCATATGCTTTCTACTAGTGCCTTTAACGCACTGCTAAAGACTTTGGAAGAGCCGCCAGCTCATGTTATCTTTATTCTTGCAACTACTGACCCTCAAAAGATCCCAGCTACTATTTTATCTCGGTGTCAGCGCTATGATTTTAAGCGGATAACAGCTACTGATATGGTTGCTACTATGGGGCGGTATCTTGAGGCAGAGAACACAGAATACGAAGAGACGGCCTTAGAGCAGATTGCCTATCACTCTGATGGAGCTATGCGTGATGCCCTTAGCCTTCTTGATCAGTGTCTTGCTATTGGCACAGGTGGTGCTACTTTGGCCAATGTGCTATCTATTCTTGGGGCGGTGGATAGGTCGGTTTTGTTTGAATTTACTAATGCCATCGGAGGTTATGATAGCGGAAAGGCTTTAGAGATAATTGATGGAGCCATGACTGAGGGGCGAGACGTAGCGCAGTTTACCAGTGATTTAGTACGTCATTTTCGGGATGTGCTGGTGGCGTCTCAAGGAGCAGAGCTTGATTTATCCGAACAGATAAAAGAAAAGCTTCGCAAGCAAGGTTCCGAAGTATCTGCTGATAGACTTATTAGATTTATCCAGGCATTTTCTGAGACTTTGCGGGAATTGAAGTTTGTGCCTCATATGCGGACGGCCTTGGAAGTGTGTTCTTTAAAGCTATGCTCACCTGGTGTTGCTACCGATGGGAGTACAGGCCAGGTGAGTTCTGACGAGCTAGAAGGATTGATTTCTCGGATTGCTAAGTTAGAAAAGAGAATTGCAGAAATAGGAGCTGCCCCCATTCCCGTTTATGCTGAAAGAGCACCTGTGGCAGAGCAAAATACTAAGGCGCCTATAACCGCTGATGAATCGGCACTGCCCTCATCCCCTGCTATTACAGCTTCCAGTTCTGGTTCCGGAGGGCTATCATCTCAGTTACTAGAAGAAATAAAGGCCAGTTGGCGAAACTTATGCAATGGATTACCTCCAATGGTTCGTTCTATGCTTATCCGGTGTGAATTGGAGGTTGATGGCGGCACTTTAAATATCGTTTGTGATAATGAGTCAGAGGCCAAGATTCTTAAAGATAAAAATAGACCACTTCTGATTCGGGAGGCCCTGGCTGAGCGATTTAATCTTTCTACTCCTCCTAATCTTGCCTTTATTGTGCGAGAAACTTACAATGAACGGGTGGTAAAAAAGCCACTTCAATTTACTGCATCGGCTCAGCCGATTGTGGAAGCACCTCCCACTCCTAAACCAGACCCGGTACAGATGGGTTGGGATGACTATACTCAAGAAGTAGACTCAAATGAAACGCCATTTCATTAAAAAGGAGATATATTATGCCAAAAGGATTTAACCCAATGGGCGGCGGTATGAACATGCAGCAACTTATGAAGCAAGCCCAAAAAATGCAAAAACAAATGGCCGAAATGCAAGAGGACTTAGGGAATAAAACCTTGGAAGTATCCTCTGGCGGTGGTGCGGTTAAAGTAACCGTAAGTGGTGAGAAAAAGCTTCTGGATTTAACTATTTCACCAGATGTTGTGGACCCAGATGATGTGGAAATGCTACAAGACTTAGTGCTCAGCGCCGTCAACGAAGCACTTCGCCAGATGGAAGAGGCTGTAAGCGGCGAAATGTCTAAACTCACCGGAGGCATGAATCTTCCGGGGATGTTCTAATGCAGTTTTATGGCGGCCATATTTCAAAGCTTATAGAAGAACTTTCACGGTTACCAGGTATAGGAGGCAAGTCCGCACAGCGGCTGGCCTTTTATATTATCCATTTGCCAGAGGAAAAAGCCCATGCACTTGCGACTTCTATTGTCGATGCCCGCACGAATGTACGGTACTGTGATATCTGCTGCAATTTAACAGACCAAAATCCTTGCCGTATTTGCGCCAACACCAAGCGTAATCCCAAGGAAATCATGGTTGTGGAAGACCCACGAGATATGGCCGCTTACGAGCGCACCCAGGAATACCATGGGCTTTATCATGTGCTACATGGGGCAATTTCACCTATGCATGGGGTTGGGCCAAATGACCTTACTATTGCCACGCTTATAAAACGGCTTCAAGACCAACCTATAGAGGAAGTTATAGTGGCCACAAACCCCAATGTTGAAGGTGAGGCCACTGCTCTTTATATTAGTAAGCTTCTTAAACCCACCGGGGTAAAAGTAACACGGATAGCCCACGGCGTGCCCGTAGGCGGCGATTTGGAATATGTAGACGAGGTAACCCTGTATCGCGCACTGGAAGGCCGGAGGGAAATCTAATGATAAAACTGCCCAACTTTGCGGCGCGGATGTTTTCGACTAAATACATGGTCAAAGACCATATGAAGCGTGGAGAAATCCCTTCTTCAAGAGAAGCCTATAAGGAATCTTTGAATATTGCTACCCCCGCCATTGCTGAAATGGTAAGTATTGCTCTTATGAGTATGCTGGATATGATAATGGTGGGGCAGCTTGGGCCTGAGGCTGTGGCAGCTATTGGCCTTACAGGGCAACCACGGATGATCTTTTTTTCTGTATTTTTTGCCCTTAATATCGCGGTTACGGCTATAGTGGCACGCAATAAAGGCGCCGGAGATGACATGGCGGCTCGCTCCTGCCTTCGCATGTCCATGCTTATTGTTATTGGGGGCGGGTCATTACTTTCTGTTGGCGCTGTAGTTTTGGCACGGCCTATGATGCTTCTGGCCGGGGCGCGATATGATACTATCGGGATGGCTACATCCTATTTCCGAATAACCGGGTATGGGCTTATTTTTGCTATTATGTCCGGAGCTATTTGTTCTGCCCAGCGGGCCGCCGGAAACACCAAGATTACAATGCAGGTTAACGTTGTGGCCAATATTGTTAAGGTTATTTTCAATTTTCTATTAATAGCAGGCCGCTTTGGTTTCCCCGAACTTGGGGTAGATGGTGCGGCTATTTCTTTGGTTATTGCCCATGTTATTAGCTGTGGGCTTGCAATGGCTTCTTTGTTTAGAAAAGACGCATATCTGCGTATCCGACGATCTGATAACTGGCGGCCGGATATTCCTATGCTTAAAACTATTGGCCGGGTAACCGCCGGGGGTATGCTTGAACAGCTATTTATGCGGATTGGGTTCTTTGCTTATGCGCGCGTTATTGCCGGGCTTGGAACACTGGAAACGGCGGCTCACTTTATTGCCATGCAGTTTATGAATTTGAGTTTTACCTTTGCTGATGGGATTAGTGTTGCAACTACAGCCCTTGTGGGGCAGAACCTTGGGAAGAAGCGACCTGACCTTTCTATTATGTATGGGAAGATTGGTACGCGGCTTGCGTGGAGTGTTGCGGCACTTTTAAGCACTACAGCGCTTCTTACGCGATTTCATTTTCCGCTACTGTTTGCCGGGGGCGACCAGGCGGTGGTGCAGATTACTGCCGGGGTTTTACTTATAGTGGTGTATATATTACCATTCCAGACTGCTCAGATTGTAATGGCAGGTAGCCTTCGAGGGGCTGGAGATACTAAGTATGTTGCCTTTACTATGTTTATAACGGTGGGGCTTATACGGCCTGTTATGGGGTTTGTGCTTACTTATCCCATGGGCTGGGGACTTACCGGGGCTTGGATTGCTATTATCCTTGACCAAGTAGTAAGGCTTGCTTTGCTTCTTACCCGCTTTACGCGAGGACGATGGATTAATAATCAGCTGTGACATATTGGATTGTTTTTTTGGGTAAAGGCTGTGAATAAATGTCTTACAAACCTACTGTACGAGCCTGTTATCTGGGCACCGTATGCCAGGCCATAATAATTAATCTTACGGCTATATTGTTTGTGCCGCTGGCTCAACAATTTGGCCTTTCTTATACCCAACTCGGGGCTCTTGTTATGGTTAATTTTGGGGTGCAGGTTTCTGTATCATTGGTATTTGGGCCAATTGTTGATAGGGTTGGATTCCGACCCTTTGCCACTGGGGCGCATTTTGCTGCGGTTATTGGTATGGGCTGGTTTGCCCTTGCTGGGCGGGTGCCTGTTGATCCTTATATTGTGCTTTTGTCTGGTACTGTGATTTTTGCTTTTGCGGGGGGATTTTTAGAGCTACTTTTAAGCCCTATACTTAATGCTATCCCTACAGATGAGAAATCTTCGGCTATGTGTATTCTTCATGCATTCTTTTGCTTTGGGCATGTGGCTGTTGCCTTTTTGACTACGATGTTTTTGTTTGTTCTAGGGTTGGAGTCTTGGCCTTTGATTGTATTGGCTTGGGGACTGGTTCCTTTGATCAATGGATTTATCTTTGCATTTTGCCCCATTGCCAAGGCGGTGCCTGTTAATGAGCAAAGCCCTGCCAAAGATATATTGAAGAAACCCTTGTTTATTGTGTTGGTGCTGGCTATTTTGTTTGCCGGGGCTTCCGAGATTGCATTTTCTCAATGGACTTCGGCTTTTCTTGAGCAGATTATCGGGTTGCCTAAAATTTTAGGGGATATCGCTGGCGTTGGGATGTTCGCGGCTATGATGGGGGTTAGCCGTCTTGGGTATGGTATTCTCAAAAAAAGAGGAGTGTCCTGGCTTCCTAAGCAATCACGGCTTATGCTTATCGGTAGCGGGTTGGCACTGGTTTGCTATATTGTGATGGCTGCCACATCAAGTCCCGTTTTAGCTCTTATGGCCTGCGCACTTTGCGGGCTGGGGGTTGGGCTTTTATGGCCAGGGGTTTTGTCCCTTTCTGTTGATGCATTTCCTATGGCCGGTACTTGGATGTTTGCTGTTATGGCAGCAGCGGGAAGCGGCGGGGCTTCTGTTGGGCCTTCTGTGTTTGGGGTTGTGGGGGATGGATTTGGACTACGGGCTGGGTTTATGGTTACCGCGGTGTTTCCTCTTGGAAGCTTGATTTGTTTAAAACTCTATCACAAACTAAAGCCATAGTTGAGCAAGAAGCCCTTTATTTACTAGAGGGCTTTTTTTATGTAAATTTCCAGCATCAAAACACGAACGCGCATAAAGCGCACCCCGCAGCAGCGGGGGTTTGGGGCAGCACCCCAATACGGAAGGAGAATGACCATGAACATGCAAGACATCGGGTTAAGGATTTCGGAACTAAGAAAGCAGCGGGACATGACCCAGTTAGAGTTGGCTGACAAGATGGGGGTGAGCTATCAGGCGGTATCCAGTTGGGAGCGGGGTAGCACTATGCCGGATATATCCAGACTGCCAGAGATTTCTCAGATATTAGAAGTCTCCATAGACCAGCTACTAGGCAACGGCGCACAGACGGAAATCGTGAAAAACATACTCAATCAGCAGACGGATGTTTACACAGATGAGAGCAAGCCTCAAATCCAAGACATCGCGGAAATTGCGCATATGCTTAAACCCAGCCAGATTGACCAGTTGGTAGAAAGGGCTGATCCCAAAGGTATAAGTATAGGAGAGCTGGTAGGATTTGCCCCATTCATAAGCAAAGAAGCTCTAAGCCAGCTGGCAATGAAAGCAGAAGACGCGGGAGATATAAGCGGGTTATGTAGTATTGCACCATTCTTGGACAGGAAGACTTTAGACCGAATAGCCATGAATGTCTATAATATAGGGGATATCGGGAACCTATGCAGCCTTGCGCCGTTTTTGTCTAAAGAGGTGCTTAATGAGTTGGCGCTTAAAATTAATGAAATTGAAGGTATTGGTGCTCTGTCTGGCATTGCACCTTTTATAAGCAAGAAAACCCTGGGGCAACTGGCTATGAAGGCTATTGATTCTGGTGATATACATGAACTTTATGGTATTGCGCCTTTTTTGGATAAGGAACTTTTGAGTGAGTTGATTTTAAAGGCCAGCGCTGGAAATTAGTGAAATGGAGTTGATGATATGGTCAAAACCGGATTAGTAACACTGTTGATTATCTTGGTTGCGTTATTGCTGGTGGGCTGTGGGGATACACCTGCGGAAATACTGCCTACAGTGGAGGCTGATATTCTCATCACCAATCATTCTGCCAAAACCGATTTTGACCAACAATTAGCCCTGCTTCACGAGTTTGCCAGGAATCTAAACTATGGTGGTGTTGAGCTTACCGATTTACGAGTAACCCGTGTATGGGGTCATCCAGGCCGGACACTAGAAACCTATGACATACGAACAGGCACATCCATGCAGGTTTCATTCGATATGGCCTTCTTCAATAAGGAAGATATGCATAACGAGGAACTAATCGCAGAGTTATTTGCCTTTACAGGGATAGCGGAAGACGATATCAGCATTGCCGCTTGGCCGGGGATTGTACCTTTTAGATACTACGATTTCCTGTTGGTAAACCAGGCTATGTACGAGTTTGCAAAGCCATATCTACTGTTACGTGAGTTTGCTATGAACATCAACTCCGACACTACACATTATCACGAAATAACCATCACAAGTATTTCAGATCATGCCCAGTTTAACTGTTTAATTAGCGACCGACAGCGCAACACAAGATTTGAAGTGGGACTCTCTACTACAGAGCATGTTAACGACCAGGACCTACGAGTCGAGATTCTGGATTTTACTGGACTTTCATCTTCAGAAGTTAGCTTTTTACAAAGATCTGTAGGTTCTGCCTATATTGAATCCGATTTTCTGCGGGAAAATGCCGAACTAGCAGAGCTATATCGCCAGTGGAATCGATTACAGGAATTTTGGGATATAGTTCAGGTACGAACAGCCCGCCGCGGATTAGTTATAGACCATGTTATAACCTCCATTGGCCCTCCAAGCAGAGGTATTGCCCCCTTCACGTTAAACGATGGCACAGTCCTGGACCCATCTGTTTTTAGTATTACGTTTTCCAGGCAGAGCCACTTAGAAGATGATAATCTTCTGGCCCAATTAATGGATTTTACAGGGATATCTCGTGATGCTATCAACTTTAATGAAGGGATATTTTATCATGGTGGCCACGCCGCCTTATCTCCCACCGAACGAGAGCATCAAATATCAATGAATGAATTTATGGATAGGGTAAACGCACCATTTTTGGAGGATAGAAGCAGCGACCCTGTGATTGTGAGATGGATGGGGCCATGGGACTGGTTTAACTGGAATAATTCGTTTATTATTTACTTGTATGATATGGCACAAACGACAATCAGAAGAGAAGATGTTGCCGCTGCTATTGGCGTAAATCCTCGTATGATTTATTTCGAACTGGCCGAGTGGTAGAAAGATATAAGGACTGCACTACAGTTTTGCTGTTGGGTAGTCCTTTTTTATGTATAATGGCAAACAGCTTAAAGCCGACGATTTCCTGAGATTAGTCATAGGAGGAATTTATATGAACAGCAAAAGCATGTACATTGCAATAATTATCGGATCGGTTGCCTTAGTCATTGTAGCCACAGTTATCGTATTTATGGTTTTACTAGGAGGACAGGGGGAATACATACCATATCCTGCCCAGGATGAAACCTTTTACACAGCTGAAACACCAACCCCAGAGACAAACAATAATGATGAAAGCGCCAGGCCCGATGATGAATACGAAACCACAATGTACTCAGAAGATGACGATACAGAAGATGAGCCTGACGGGCTAGAGCCCACAATCCCAGTGGCAATATCCGACGGCCCAATAAGATGGCATATCCATCCAAACTGGAACTTCCATCAAGTCTTTAACTTCTCAGAAGGAATGGCCGCAGTGGAGTATTTTGAAGATGGTTTCTGGGAGTCTATGCATATACTTGGCTATATAAACCGTATTGGGGAAATTGTAATCCCAGTAGAACATCGCCACTATCCGGAAATGTATGCATACCGTGGTGCGCCACCATTCTCGGAAGGGTTGGTAGCCATACGCAGCGAAGAAAACGGTGCTATGGGTGTCTTTGATACTCAGGGCAACCAGATAGTCCCCTTTGAAGCCGAATTTGCCTTTGGATGGAACTTCCAAGAGGGTCTAATGGCCGTAAGGCAAGGCGGATGGGAGCAAATGCCGGATGGTGACTGGAGTGATCAGTCACGCTGGGGATTTATAGACTCCACAGGCAGAACAGCTATCCCACTAGAATTCCAGCACGCAGAGAATTTCCGCGACGGTTTGGCTGCGGTAATGCAGGCAGGCTATTGGGGCTTTATAAACACAGATGGAGAAGTTGTAATTGATTTTATCATTAATGTAGCCACAGATGACGGTCATGGCTTCTTAATCATCCCTAGTTTTTCCGAAGGCTTAGTAGCAGTAAGTACCGGAGGCTGGGAACAAGACGAAAACGACAGATGGTTTGACACTACTACTTGGGGGTTTATGAACCGGGAAGGGAATCAAGTTATTCCTTTTGACTTCACTAACGCAGGAAGATTCTCTGGGGGTGTTGCTCCGGTGATGATAGGCCATCATAACAGCCAAGATGAAGACGGGAATTGGTATAGTAGTGCCAGATGGGGTGTAATCGACCAGGCGGGCAATACAGTAGTTCCCTTTGAATACACATGGATTGGCAATTTTGTTGAAGGAGTAGCGATTGCGTTTCCGGTAGATGGTGATGGAGTTGTGCTGCTGGATAGGTCTGGTACGGTTATTGTCCCTTCGGGAAGATATACTAACATCCATGATTTTTCCGAAGGCCTTGCTGCTGTTCGAGCTGCCTACACAAATGGCGGTGAGCCAGCCTGGGGGTTTATCAACAGGCATGGTTATAGCGTTATTAATCCAAGATTCAATTTTGTAGGAGCCTTTTCTGAGGGCTTTGCCCCAGTTTCCATCGGAGGATGGGAAGATGTTAATGGAGAACGGATTAACAACGAGCGCTGGGGATTTATTGACCGGGAAGGCAATGTAGTAGTTCCAATAGAATTCCACGAAGTCCGCGCATTTTCCGAAGGACTTGCATGGGTAAGGCAAGGAGACTTATGGGGACTTTTAGAAATTAGGTAATAGACTTAGAAAAACTTTGTAAGGAGAATGATAATGAAAAAAACACAGTGGTTCACAGATGCCAGATTTGGAATGTTTATCCATTGGGGCCTTTACGCAATCCCGGCTCGCGGAGAATGGGTGCGCAGTGTTGAAAAAATCCCTGTAGAAGACTATCAACCTTATTTCACTGATTTCAACCCTGTAGATTATGACCCAAAAGACTGGGCAAAAGCCGCTAAAGCCGCAGGAATGAAATACGCCGTACTAACAGCAAAGCACCATGATGGTTTTTGCCTTTTTAACAGTGTATTTACAGATTATAAATCTACCAACACCCCGGCAAAGCGGGATTTGGTTAAGGAATATGTAGATGCCTTTAGAGCCGAAGGCATAAAAATAGGCTTATACTACAGCCTAATAGATTGGCACCACCCAGATTATCCCGCATATGGTGACCGCATCCATCCCATGCGTGATAACGAAGACTATAAAGACTGGGATCATGACTTTGACAAATACCTCAAATACATGCACGCCCAAGTAGAAGAGCTGTGTACCGGCTATGGCCAGATTGACCTGTTTTGGTTTGATTTTTCATATGATGGTATGACAGGGGAGAAATGGAAAGCCACAGAACTGGTACGTATGATTCGCAGCTACTGGCCGGATGTACTTATAGACAACCGATTAGAGGTTAATCGCCGTCACACAAGCTCTATTTACACAGATAATCCATTGGAATATTCCGGTGATTTTGCAAGCCCAGAGCAGATTATCCCGCCAAATGGAGTCACAAATGATAAAGGAGAACCCATAACTTGGGAGGCCTGTATCACAATGAATCGCAACTGGGGCTACCACGCTACAGATAAGGATTTCAAACCAGCTGGGATGATTATAAAAAAGCTGGTGGAATGTGTATCCAAGGGCGGGAATATGCTGCTTAACATAGGCCCTGATGCCAAAGGCAATATTCCCCCAGAATCTATGAATATCCTTACAGAAATTGCACAGTGGATGAGCAAAAATAGCGAAAGCATTACGGGTTGCGGCAATGCCAACATGGATAAACCAGAATATGGCCGTATAACCCGTAACGGAAATATACTTTACTACCACATAACAGAAAACCAAGTAGGAGGCATCCCTCTTATAGGGTTAAAGCCTGAAGAGATTAAACGAATATGGTTCGTAGCCACAGGCGCCGAAATAAAAATCTCCAATGCCTGGTATCTACATGACCATGAAGATATGGTATTTATCTCCTTAGGAGATTCTCCCCTACTCCCTGATCCTATTAACACGGTTGTTGGAGTTGAGCTTTGGGATGAAGAATAACAAATAAAAATCGGCTACGCTGCCAAACTTCATAGAATGCGGCGTAGCCGATTTTTCATTCCCTATCCACAAAAAACCATGGGTCTTCCTCTAACTTTTTGAGTCCTTCATTCCATAATTCATTTGCATCAATTACATATGCATCAGCTTCCAGTATTTTTCCTTGTTTTATATTGCATATCTCAGCTACACGTTCATACCGCTGAGTTATTCCTTTAAAGTCGTGCATGAAGTAATGAACTTCTTCAATTGATCCATTTTTACTATCCATAAAAATCCTTGTAGATTCTTCTTCTAATACATAAGGGAGCCTAGCAGCTTCTTCAACTCCATGCATAAAAGTATTGGGTTTAAGGCCGCAGCCCAGCATTAGAATTTTTCCACTGAGCTGTGCAAGCAACCTAAATGGTGAGTTTGGCCCAACAGGTGTACGGTCAAGGACATGAAAGGATGTTATTTCAGCCGCATCAACCCCACATGCACATACAGAATGTGTAGGATGTATACTTCGTTCTACGCTGGGGTAAAGACGAAACCTTTCTGCAATAGCCCCAGTGCAGCTTGGGGTACCAAAGACTGTAAACCGAGGCCAATTTTTATTTACATAGCGATAGCTAAGGGATGGCATAAGAATGGTGCCTTGGCACACTGCGGCACGCAAAGCCTTTATAATAGTCTGGGGACCATCTTCCACCCAACCCATTGAGCTTAGGGATGAATGAACCATAAGGATATCGTCAGGCTTGATACCAAGCTTCTCCAATGCCGTGATGACTTTTTCCATAGAGTTATGCATACTCAACCCCCTATTTTGATATTTCGCGTTTCAAGCCGACGCTCTGTCAGACAGGTTTTAATTTGGAATCGGTATAACTTAATTATAATCATATATTACATTGCGTTTTCTTGCTATAGTTATTACAATGTATCTAGCTTGAATCTCAAGCAATTCACCCGAGAGAGGAGCTGATTAATTTGGTAGATTTAGGGTGGTTTTTGCTCTAACCTAAAAAGAGCTTGAAGCAGGAGGGGTTTAGTTACCTCTCCTGCTTTGTGTTCGAATGCACCAAAATTTGCTTCGCCGCTTACGCGGCTACACTTATAGGGCTCTATATTGCCTCAGGCGATATAAAACCCTAAATAACCGAAAGGAGAATAGTCATGAACAGTAAATATTCCGGCAATCTTTTTGTGTGTATCAATAGGAGGATCTCAATTGAAATATGTAAACGCAAAGGACGTGCTACCGCCTGATGTATTAAAGGAAGTACAAAAATATACCACAGGCGCACTTATCTATATCCCCAAAAACGATAAGATAGCCTGGGGCCAACTAAGCGGCGCAAGAGCCGAAGTTCATAAACGCAATAGCGAGATATCCGCTGCTTATAAAGGCGGCGCGTCCATATATGAGTTAATGGATGAATACTGTCTTTCTGAGGCTAGTATTCGGAAAATTGTATATAGTAAGATAGCAATATAATTGTATTTAAAAAGGGGGCTGCCATTGGTAGCCCCCTTTATTATATAAGGACAAAAAAGTAGAAACACATTTATTTCCAGCATAATTTATACACTCCAGGAAATGCTTGTATTAACACAAGTATGCATAGCCATTTTGAGACCTCTAATGAGCCTCAAAGTGCCCTGGAGGAATAAGTATGCACACAAGCAAGGTTGAAATCTGTGGTGTCAACACCTCAAAATTGCCGATTTTGAAAGGAGAGGAGAAGCGGAAGCTATTTGACCTGATTTTAGAGGGTGACGAGGAAGCACGAGAGAAGTATATATTTGGAAATTTACGACTGGTGCTTAGTATAATCCAGCGCTTTAATAATCGCGGAGAATATGTTGACGATATTTTCCAGGTAGGATGTATTGGGCTTATAAAAGCTATTGATAACTTCGATGTGACACAAGGGGTACAATTTTCCACTTACGCCGTACCTATGATAATCGGAGAAATACGACGGTATCTTAGGGATAATAACACCATACGTGTTAGCCGTTCACTTAGGGATACAGCGTATCGCGCGCTTACTATCAAGGAGAAACTTACTACAAAAAACGCAAAAGAGCCTGATATAGAGGAAATTGCAAAGGAAATGGGTCTTCCTAAGGAGGAAGTTATATTTGCACTTGATGCCATCCAGGATCCGGTTTCGTTGTTTGAACCTGTGTATAACGACGGTGCTGACGCTATTTTTGTAATGGATCAGGTATCAGATGAAAAAAATACGGACAGCCGCTGGCTGGAGAATCTTTCTCTTACAGAAGCGTTGAAACGCTTAAATGACCGAGAAAAGATGATTCTTGGACTTAGGTTTTTTGAAGGGAAAACCCAGATGGAAGTGGCGGATGAAATAGGCATAAGCCAGGCACAAGTATCCCGACTTGAGAAAAACGCGTTGAAAAACATGAAGAAGTATATATCATAAAAAAAAAGCGGCTTTTAACTTGGAATCAGTAAGGCTCATAAAAAACTATAGGTTTATTGTCGAAATACTAGACAATCACGCCCGTTGTGGTACAATGCAACTAGATATAATGAGAGGGTTTGATAAAAAACCCCCACAAATCACTATATATAACGTAATAGGAGGCGAACTGAATGGAAGTATTAAAAGTTTCTTCAAAGTCAGAACCTAAGTCGGTAGCAGGTGCAATTGCCGCTATTTTGCGCAATAACGAACCTGTGGAAATCAACGCGATAGGTGCTGCAGCGGTAAACCAGGTAGTAAAGAGTATTGCTGTTGCTAGAGGTTATGTAGCTCCCAATGGCATTGACCTCGTATGTATTCCAGCTTTTGCACAGTTGGAGGTTGACGGAAAAGAAAAGACCTCTATCCGCTTTATTGTGGAAAAAAGGTAGTTGAATCTAAGTTTGACATAAACCGCTACTCTCGTTATAATCGGTGAGCTACTTCGCATAGATTATCGCCCGAGTGGCGGAATGGCAGACGCGGTGGATTCAAAATCCACTGCCGGCAACGGCGTGGGGGTTCAAGTCCCTTCTCGGGCAAAAGCAAACACCTTAAAAACCTTGGAAAATCAACGTTTCCGAGGTTTTCTTTTTTTCATTTTCCTGCTTTTTACCCCTCTTGGGGAAAATTTGGGGAAAATCGTTGCAAAGAATCACACGCATTTACATAGAGTTACGACTCATCACCAATAGAGTTATAGAACTGATCTATCTTATTTGCGGCCATCTTTTCGCGGGATTCAATCATGTGTGTGTAGATGTTTAGCGTCACATTTTTATCAGCATGACCCAACCTACCTGACAGTGTTACTATATCTACATCGCCACCAATCATTAGACTCGCATTGGTATGACGTAATCCGTGAAATGTAATGTGTGGCAATCCTTTTCGCTTAATAAATTCCCCAAACCATGTTGATGGACGGTTAGGGAACAGTGGAACACCATCATCATGCGTGATTATTATGTCACTTTCGTGCCAGGCACTGCCATACTTCAACCTCATTTGTTCTTGATAGGCTTTGTACTCCATCAGCTTCTCTTTTGCGTATAACGAAAGTGTGATAGCACGTTCACCTTTTTCGGTTTTTGGATCACATAGTATAATGCCGTATTCTGGTACATATTGCCTTTGTTGCACGACATCGACCACTTGCTCATCAATATCAACAATGCTCCATGTGAGTCCTGCTACCTCGCTTAAGCGAAGTCCAGTATCAAGTGCTATAAGCAAAGCCATTTTATACTTTATGGGTTCACCTTCCAGTGCTGCTAGAAATACGGCCACTTGTTTATCATCATAGTGCTTAGGTTTTGCAGACTTTGCTTTAGTGATAGATGGCAGCCTAACACGCCTTGTCGGATTATCTTTTATGAGGTTCCATTCCATTGCGAAAGTAAATATGCCTGATAGTAAAGTGTGGTGATGGCGTACCGTCTTGGACGATAGCACTTTATTAGTATCTTGTTGTACAAACATCTCTTTTACATCGGCTTCGAAGTAAGTACATAATTTTTCTACCGTATCATATACTGCACTTCCACCTTTTTTCAGGCGTGCAAAAACATTCCGACCAATGCCTGTGTTTTTACTTAATGCCGTATTACGAGTCTGAGATAGTTTTTCTAGCAGCGCATCGGTCGCTTTGTATAGTACATCCATGCGCACACCGGTTTCGGTAAGGTTGTTGTAAAACGCAGTGATATGACTAGGTTGTATGCCTGCAAGTTTCATGTGCCCAAGTGCTGGCAATATACGACTTTTCAAGCGTCTTTTATATTTAACCAATGTGGACGGAGCGAGTTCTTTTTCTGCATATTCCTTCATCCAAATGGCAACAAAATTAGCAAATGTAATTTGCTCACCATCTAGGTATTCACCACTTTTTACTTCATCTTCAAACAGTATTGCTTCTTTCTCGGCTTCTTTTATACGCTGCTTTGCTGTCATTGATGTTGGGAAGGTTATCGTTTTATTGACCCTATCGTACCCTTTTCCAAACGGTTTCGGCTTTGAAACTATAATGCGGCATGTATAATCACCGCGCCATTCAATGCTTGCCATGTCATCATCTCCTTAAGATTATATTAACTACAGTACATATCTATTTTTTTGCATTAAAAATAAGCGTGTTAAACGATAATTTTTCATTATCAATAACACGCTGAGAACAAATCACTTTCCTGCCTCAGATACGAGGATCAGCTAGTTGATAATACTCGTCCAACGGTTTTTAGAACGTCGCCTTCGCGGAAGCTAATCGGCCCATACTTGTCATTATGTGAAATTAAAGATACAACCTTGCCTGTGGTTTTATTGCTGACAATCTTCAGCTCTTTGCAATATGACTCTCCATTGAGCACGAATATCCCAACTTCACCGCTGCTTATTTCGGGAGTTGCTTCCACCCATGCAATTGCACCACCATATATGCTTGGTTCCATGCTATCACCAGAAATGCGTATACCAAAATCAGCATCACTAGGTACTTCCTCAGTGAGAAAAGTTACCATGTCATAATTGCTATCACAGTCCGAAAGATAATTGCCAAGTCCTGCGGCTGATGATTCCCAGTAGACTTTCATTTCCCTCACTTCAGGGGGCTCCTGTTGCTGTTCTTCACGCATTGCCAATTGAAGTTGAATGCGCTCGTATTCTGAGTTCAATACTAAATTTACTGTTTTTTTACCGTGCGTGTCTAATGCGCGGAATTTCTTTATGTGTCGCTGCTCAGCAGATGTAATCAACATCTCAAGGTCAACATCATGTCCCTGAGAAAGACTGCTCGCAATATCCAATGCAACGCTCTTAGATTTTCCAGCAATTATGCCTCGTACTGTTGAATCACTAAGCCCAATCGCTTTCGCTATGTCAGGGATAGTAGTCACTATTTCATTCAAGTAAAGAAGCTCGTCTTCTGAGAAATCTTTGGTTGTTTCATACAACTCGGTCAATACTCTGGCGCTTTTACTTGCTTTAGCCTTGTTCTCCATCGCTCCGACACCATCTAATAGCCAGTCTTTATTGATATTTAAGGTCTGGCAGACAGCGTTGACAACTATTATTTGTGGCTCAGCTCTACCATTTTCAATATTACTAATGACACCTCGCGACACACCGATATCATCAGCTAAAGACAGTTGAGAGAAACTTCTGTGCTGACGTGCATGTGCTAAACGCTCACCTAATGAATGCATAAATATCACCTCATCATGGATTATACAACAACAAAAATGTGCTGTCAACACGTCAATGTGCCTTGGACGCAAGGTGCCGCTAGAAAAATGTGTTGACAGCACATCCTCCTCATGTTATTGTGTGTTCACAGCACGGAAGCGGAAGGAGATCATTACATGCAAAGACTACAAGAAAACGGCCATCTGCTTGACGAAATTATTGATAATGCAAGTGAGCTTCCGCTTGAATATCAAGAGTTCATACTAGCTATTGCCAAGGGGATGGCGTTCTCCAGATCTCAATCAAATAAAGAATCTGATGCAAGTTTAGAGAGTGACAAAACGGCTTAACAAGTATGAGATTGGATGCCCTTACAATTACTTGCTTCCCATGAAGGAAGCTTTAATCTACATAACTAATCCAGTCCACCATGAAGATATATCAAGTTACCAGTGATGAGCCATTCCCACGCAGGGCATACAAATGATTTATAACCAACATCAAGATAAATAAAAGAAAGGGTGATGACCCAATGGCAGGCATTAAAGTGAATACTCAAAAGATGGTCTGCGGGGAGTGTCACCATGGCAAAAAAGGTGAGTTTTTCCCACTAACAGCAACAGGTTCATGCCCTAAATGCAGCAACGGACGTGAACACATCCCTCTAAAGCAATACCTACGTGACCTAGTTGGTAAACACCTTTGGTATGTGTGCGCACTTGATAATTCATCACCACATGAGGAGCTTGATGTTATTCCAGTCATGGTGAAATCAATAACCGCAGGGAAGCTTATATTGTTATATGAGTATGAGCCTGGCGAAACATGCTTAATTAAAACAATAGACCCATCATTGCTTTTTGAATCAAAAAACGACGCATATAAAAAAGCAATGAATCATGCTAATGAAATTGATACTACTGCCATACAGACTGTAGGCTAAACAGGAAGGAGGATTTGTATGCCCAAAATGGTAAGCAAAAGGGAAGCGTCATTGGCAACCGGATTAAGCGAGTGGGAGCTAGGACGAGGAGCCCGTGCAGGTGAATATCCCTGTATTAAAGTTGGAGTCGGCCGAGGCAAGTATCTTTTTGATATTGACCTTTTAAATGAAACTCTAACTAAAAGGGCAATGGCAAACATCGCTAGTCCTGTAGAATCCACTAGCGTTTCTCCATATGGGATAAGGAAAATTGAATAATTGACTCTACTTAGAATTAGCATGGGCCAGACAATATTTCGCTCTTGGACAAGCTGTACAGCAACATATTAATACCTACCAATAACGAGGAGGCACATATGAACAAGGTAATATCCATTGATCATGGTAATCAGCAAATAAAAACCATAAACCACATTTTTTCGGCAAGCTTCATAGAGGGTAGTTACCAACTGGGCATTGGCGCAGACGTTCTTTCGTATAACGGTAAGACTTACACTCTCTCAGACGAAAGTTTACCCGTACAGAACGATAAAACCCAGGATGACCGATATTTCATCCTTACTCTTTTCGCATTGGGCAAGGAACTAGCAAGTGATGCTGCTAAGCTTGAGATGGCGGATAAACTAAGAAAACACATCAAGCATAGTCCCCCCGATACAATAAATGTGGAGCTGCTTGTCGGATTGCCGCTTCAACACTTTGAAACCCATAAAAAGAGGTTCAAACGATATTTCTATAACCCAGATACAGAGCAACCTATAATCCAATTTGAGTTTAATAAAACCCCTATGAGGGTGCGCATAGTCAAGGCAACGGTATATCCACAAGGATATGCAGCCGCATTTACAGTAGCGGATAGATTACAAGGTTCAAGGATTGTCAACATAGTAGACATCGGCGGCTACACAGTTGATTGCTTGCAAATGGATAATTTCGTCCCCGATGCGACCCGC
>WRAN01000003.1 GCA_009780185.1 Defluviitaleaceae bacterium
ATACTTAGGCCTAGACGGCCTTCATCGGGCGGTACATGGTCAGCCCCGGAAGAAACCCCAGAACCGTCACCAACACTTACCCCAGCACCATCCCCTATACCTATTGTCGCTTCTTCAAGGTTTTCTGCTTCATTGCATGACCTAAGCGAAGATGCAGAAATAGAGCTGATAAATATCGAAGTCGACTTGCCAGAGGATTTTGTATCAGAAATACTTCTGATTGATGACCTAAACGCCATGTTCCTACAAGAAGAAATGCACAGAATAACTGTATTGGTAGATGGCGAAGCCGCGGAAGATATCCTTACAATTATCAGCGTATATGTAGGTGATTTAGATATAAGCGATGAACAACTGTTGATGTTTAGAGGCTTTGTAATTGACCCGGATACAGGGATTTATACCGCTATCCCCGGCAGCTTCTCACCAGACCGCGACTATTTTTATTTTGAGTTTTCAGGCTCAGGAATAATAGGCGCAATGATTTATGAATTGCCGATACCGTTATTACGCCTAACCATCAACCAATATAACTACTATTATCGGGGCACACCACAAACAAGCGATGCAGCCCCATTTATCACGCAAAACCGCACCATGGTACCAATCCGCTTGGTATCAGAAGCCCTGGGCGCAACTCCACGTTGGGACAGAGCAACCCGCACGGCGTATATCTACTACAACGACACGGTTCTTAGTTTGCCTGTAGGCCAACCCTTACCTGACGGAATGGGTACACCAGAATTGCATAATAACCGTGTCTTGGTGCCCCTTCGCTTTGTAATAGAAAACTTTAATGCTATTACTTTCTGGGATGGTGCAAACCGTGAGGTTACGGTTTATGTTTTGGATTAATCCAATTGTGCTTTAGCACAATATATCCCTTTGAAGTGAGATGTGTTTTCTGCATATAATACAACAAAAAAGAATCGGTGGGAGCCGATTCTTTTTTATTGCTCTAATGGCCTTGCTACATTTATGGACTTAGGTATCAAATAAAACAGAAAAAAATGATGAAATATGTTGACATCTATATTATGGTAAGATATAGTAGATGCAGTGATGAACATCAGAAAAATATGTATTTTCAATACATAAAACATCAAAGCGAGGTGAAACTTTTGGCTACATTATCAGAGATGAAATTTTTGAGCACATTATCAGTAATGGAGAAATTACATACGCTTAGAAATCATCATGGGTTATCTCAGTCAGATTTTGCCAGATTAGCAAAGACTAATCTCGACACTATTGTTGAAATTGAAGAAGGCCGAATGAGCTATACACTAACACAAGAGAACAAATTGAGAGCTCATTTTGGTTTGTGTGGGCTTCCTTTATCAGACGAAGAACGTGCTGTATTTAAGGAAGAGCGTTACCGCTACCGTGATTTTATTAGGGCCGGAAATCTGACAGCGGCTAGGGAAGCACAAAAGGACTTAGAAAATATTGATAATTTAGAGCCTTGTGACCCTGATATGGTTATGTTGTCTAAAATATTTGAGGCGCAAATGTTGATGGCTGAAGATGATTGTAAAAGTGCTGAGGAGAAACTTATTGCTGTCCAAGATCATCTGAGCAATACAAGCAAAGAAAATCAATATCATTATAACTATAGTATGGGGTTTCTTAATTGCAAGCTTGGTGATTATAATAGCGGTACGATGTTTTTTGAAAAGGCGTATGAGTTACAGGATGATAATGCTAATCTTTTACCGGAAGAAGATTTGAGGCTTTATCATAATTTAGCTTTGTGCTACGGGTATATTGAGAAACTGCACAAAGCTATCTTTTTCTTGAATTTATCATTACAGAAACAACCGGAAGACAGAAATGCAAATCTTTACCTTCATCTGGGTATTGGGCTCACATTGAGCTATATAAAAGTGAATCATATACGTGAAGCTGAAAAAATAATTGAAAAATGTATGATAAAGGCTAAAAGCACCAAAGATGATACTAATATCGGTCGCATTTTATTTTGCTATGGTTGTTTGTATGAAAAAAGAGAAGATTGGGATTTAGCCATTGATTATCTTGATCAAGCTCTAACATATCATCTAAAAGGCACAGATAACTATTGTGCAGCCCTTTTTCATAAAATTCAATGTATTATAAAGAATAGGAAATTTGCCGATGCAGAGCGTGAGTTAAAGATAGCAAAGGACATATATACCAAGAATGAACTATGGCCTATATACTTTGAGGCTCAGGGATATTATCTTACTATTAGCCGTCGTATAAGTCAGAACAATGAGGTAGCCAGTACGTATTTAGAAACTGTAGCAATACCATATTTTCGCAAAAATCATGATCATATTGCTGCGCTTGAATATTGCAAGTTTCTTTCACGGCACTATGAGAAATCAGGTCAATCCAAGAAAGCTTTACACATGAAAAGCATGGTTGTAGAGATTTATGATTGGATTTATTGTTTATGATGAAAGGTGGCTGAAGTATGAAGAGAAGGTTAACCGCCGCAGTAATCACTTTAATCTTGGTACTAAGTACTATAGTGCCTGTTTACGCAGGTCCTGCCTCAGGGGATCATCCTCCGCCACTAGGTCCCCCACAGGGGCGCTCCATTGCAATTGCATTGTCTGTCTGCGTTGACTATTGCGACTGCGATGTATGCGAAGAGCCGCAATAAGATATCTCCCCCAAAAGCGCGAATAAAAATGCACATGCCAATCTCAGTCGGGTGGCATGTGCATTTTTATTTTGTTAATTTCTTCACTCTTCACTTCTCTACCCTATCAAGGATAAAGCCAAATGTGATCGGGTTTGTTCCAATCATCAAAACCGCTTTCTATTGGTGTATAATGTCACAAAAACTATAAAGGTTGATTTTATGCCGTTTTTACCTACAACAGCTAGGGAGATAGCTGGTCAAGTGGATTTTGTTTTGGTTACTGGGGATGCTTATGTAGATCATCCTTCTTTTGGGGCTAGTATTATTGCCAGGCTTTTGGAGTCGCGTGGGTATAGTGTAGCAATACTTCCGCAGCCTGACTGGAAGACTACCGTGGACTTTACTACGTTTGGCTGTCCACGGCTGGGTTTTTTGGTTACTGGGGGCAATATTGATTCTATGGTGAATCATTATTCTGTAAGCCTGCATAAGCGGAAATCGGATGCTTATTCTCCCGGTGGGCAACTTGGGAAGCGGCCTAATAGGGCTTCAATTGTGTATTGTAATAAAATCCGAGAGGTTTATAAGGATATACCTATTATTATTGGGGGGCTTGAGTCCAGTCTTAGGCGGCTTGCCCATTATGATTATTGGGATAATGCGGTGCGACGGTCTATTTTGCTAGATAGTGCGGCGGATTTGATTGTGTATGGTATGGGAGAAAATCAGATTATAGAAATAGCCGAGGCGCTTGAAAGTGGCCTTAAGGTGCATGATTTGACTTTTATTGATGGGACAGTGTTTAAGACTAAAGATGTTTCTTTTTTGGATGAGCCAATTATTCTGCCAGCCTTTAAAATGATAAAAGAGCCTACCGTTCATAGTAAGAAGGAATATGCTAAGAGCTTTATGGTTCAATATCACAATGCGGACTATCTTACTGCGCGGGTGCTGGTAGAGGAATATTCCAATATTTATGTAGTGCAAAATAAACCAGCCAAGCCTCTTACTACTTCAGAGCTTGACCGGGTTTACGCATTGCCTTATATGCGAGATTATCACCCTATGTACAAGGATGCAGGGGGAGTACCTGCTATTGAAGAGGTTAAGTTTAGCATCACCAGTAATCGAGGGTGTTTTGGCGGTTGTAATTTTTGTGCCCTTAATTTTCATCAGGGGAGGCTTGTACAGTCTCGCAGCCATAAGTCTATTGTGGCTGAGGCTGCGGGTTTTACTCATGATGGGGATTTTAAGGGGTATATACATGATGTAGGGGGGCCAACGGCTAATTTTAGAGGGCCGTCATGTGATAGGTGGACTAAGGAGAGTGTAGTTCCTTGTAAACGGCACTGTCTTGCGCCTAAGCCCTGCCCCAATCTTAAATATGATCATAAAGATTATTTGAAGCTGCTGAAGACGCTGAGGGAAATTCCTAAGGTGAAGAAGGTATTTATCCGCTCAGGGATACGATTTGACTATGTACTTGGTGACCCTAAGGGGGATGCTTTTTTACAGGAATTGTGTGAGCATCATATAAGTGGGCGCTTGAAGGTTGCTCCAGAACATGTTTCTGAGAAGGTATTGAGGCATATGGGTAAGCCCAGTATTGAGGCTTATCAGGAGTTTGCCCAGAAATTTGATGCTGTTAACAAGAAATTAAAAAAAGATCAATATCTCGTGCCTTATCTGATGTCTAGCCATCCGGGATGCAATCTGGATGATGCGATTGAGCTTGCAGAGTATCTGCAAAGCGTAGGCCACCAGCCAGAGCAGGTACAGGATTTTTATCCTACTCCGGGGACACTTTCTACATGTATGTATTATACGGGGCTCGACCCTCGTAATATGAAGCGGGTGTTTGTGGCTAAAAGTCAGCGGGAGAAGACCACCCAGCGGGCGCTTATGCAGTATCGGCTGCCTGTAAACTATGATATTGTGAAAAATGCGCTGATTAGGGCCGGGCGGAAGGATTTGATAGGGCATGATCCTAAATCACTCTTGAGGCCCAAGGGGGCAAAGAAGGAAACGCGCCGCGATATAAAACCTAGGAAAAAACGCTAAAAATGAAGAGGTACAATGATGGAACTACCTAATGGATTATATAAAGTTGTGCTAAGTCAGCCAGTAAAAGGCGAAAATCACACCCGCGCTACCATTGAGGTTAGTGGGGATAAGCTTCAGCTTAGTATGTATACGGCTAAGCAGGTTTTTCATAGTAATTATAACCTTGCGGAGCTTAGGCCTGTTATTGACGGGCTTTTTGGTGTGACCTTCATGCAATATCATGGCTGGGATGGAGAATATGAGTACTCGGCTCGGATTAGTAAGAAGGGGAAGTTGCTTACTTCCCGCAAGAAAGTTGCCTGTCAGCCACGCAAAACTAATTTTACTGAGGGGTTTAATCGGCAAAAGAATTATATAATTGCTGAGGGTGAGGCTATTCCGGCTTTGGTGGATATGAGCGTGTTTACTAAAGATGGTAAGATTGCAGCGCGCATGGGGGATAAGTTTGGGCAGATTAACCGGTTTCTGGAGCTACTTTCTGATGAAACAGGTGTAGAAGCTGTGCCAGAGGGTACTTCTGTTAATATTGTAGATTTTGGATGCGGAAAGTCATATCTTACTTTTTTGGTATATCACTATTTTGTTGTGATTCGTGGGCTTAGGGTTAATATTTGTGGTATGGATCTGGACGCACATGTTGTGAAGACTTGTTCTGCGGCGGCGGATAAGTATGGGTATTCTAATTTGAAATTTGTTCAAGGGGATATAGGAAAACAGGTTTCGCCTCCTGTAGCGGGGTGGGGGAGTGAGGGAAGTTTTAATATTGTGATTAGCCTTCATGCTTGTGACACTGCTACGGATTATGCTCTTTTTAATGCAATAAAATGGGGGGCGGATCTTATTTGTGCTGTGCCTTGCTGCCAGCATGAGCTGAAGGCGCAAATGAGGCCTCGGTCTTTGGAGCTGTTTAGCCGTTATGGGATAATAAAAGAACGGATAGCGGCTCTTGCTACAGATGCTATCCGTTCGAATTTATTGGAGGTTTGTGGGTACAAGGCTCAGATTATTGAGTTTATTGATATGGAGCATACTCCTAAAAACTTGCTTATTCGTGCGAGGAAGCGGGTAGGGAAGGGGAGTAAGGGCGCTTGGGATGAGGTAGCGAGGATTGTGGAGGAATTTGGGTTTGAACCTATATTGCTGAGGTTGCTTTATGATGGTGGGTTTGTGTATAATAGTATAGATACAAACTGAAATAAGGTGGGTTATTTTTGAAGCGGGAGATATATATTAGCATTGCACTTATGATTTTGGCGGTTGGAGCTTTTTTTTATCCTCGGGTACAGCATAGGCGATTTGATGCTCGTGCCCAGGAAGCCATTACGGAGTTTGCCAGGCGGATGGATTCGTATAGGTTGGAATATCGGGAACGATTAAATATTAGCGATGAATATGACATTGTGCTGGAGGAAGATCCGCGATTCTGGCTTACTAATGTGATGACTGGCCTTGCTATTGCAAATCATCGGTTGTATCTGGAGAATCAGGTGCATCTTTTGGATCCATTTGCGTATAATCATCCTTCTTTCAATATTCTGCCCTTTGGGCTTGATACAGATATTATTGGGGTTTTAAGTATCCCTCGGATGGAGCTTATGGTACCAATATATCTTGGTGCAAGCCCTCAGCATCTTAATAATGGAGCGGCACATGTGATTCATTCTTCTTTTCCTGTTGGTGGGATTAATACCAATGCGGTGATTGCGGGGCACCGGAATATGACCCATGGCCGGGTGTTTCGAGATATTGAGCAGCTAGAGATTGGGGATGAAGTTTGGGTTGCCAATTTTATTCAGACTATGGTGTATGAAGTGGTGGATATTATGATTGTAGAGCCCCATGAGACGGACGCGCTTTTTATACAGAGTGGCCGGGATCTGGTGACTCTGGTTACTACCCATACCAGGAGGCGTGGGAATCGGCGTTATATTGTTGTTGCTGAGCGGGTTATTTAGGCGCTTCGATTAGGTTGGTTATGTGGCTTTTGTAGAATTGCTCTTGAAAATGGACTGCAGCGGCTATTTCTTCTGCAGTGAAGTATACACCGTCTGGGGCGGCTACCCATTTGTTTTCTATATCGTTTTCGCGGTAGACTACTGCTATTATTCGGCCTTTGAAGGTGGTGACCGGTTCGTCCACGCCTAGTACATATACGTCTTGTTCTTCGTCATCTGGGGCTAGTATTCCTTCGATGTAGCCGTAGTTAATTGGGTAGATTATTTCAGGGTGCTTTGGGTGTGGGGTGCCTATTTGGCGATCTATTGTTATTGTTGTGATTTTGCCTAGGTAGTCGTGTATGTATTTATCTTTCATTTTCGCTCTCCTTGTAGTGTTTTTTTGTGTTTAGTATATACTATATATATCCTAAATGAAAGGCGTGGAGGAGATGACTGCTGTAATTTCTAAATGGGGCAACTCAAGAGGTGTGAGAATCCCTAAACCATATCTTGAAGACCTTGGACTTAAGGAAAATGATATTGTAGATATTGAAATGGACGGTAATGTAATAATAATTAAAAAAGCCTCAATGCGTATAAGCAAATCACTTGAAGAGCGCTTTGAAGATTTTTATGGAACAGATTTTGATGTGGCAATAGCCGAAAATCCATATAATTCTCCCTTGGTTGATTGGGGTAAGCCTACCGGAGAAGAAGTATGGTGAAACAAGGCGATATAATTAGAGTTTGAAGTTATAGAGGCTGCTCCAGACCATATTCTTTGGGATGTTTTGGATATTGTAAATGATTTGCTTAGGTAAAATTAAACCCCCGGTGAATGTACCGGGGGTTTTATGTTTGACGCATGTCCTATGCCATGATACTCTGATAAAAAATGGAAGTCAAAGGAGGATGTGTCAATGAAGTATACTTTCCCGGAAGGGTTGTACACCGATGTTAGGATAGAGCATGTTTTCTCTACCGAAATCGCGTATACAATGGAAAATCTTCAGGACTGTAAGGAAAAGAAGTACAGCGCGGCTTTTATTAGGGTATACGATGGGGCTATGTGGTACAACGCCTCGACATCGGATTTAAAGGGCATCCAGGATGAAATTAACGCCCTGGCAAAACTAGCAAAGCCTAACCCCAATATTGCTGATGCTCCTATCTACAAAAACCTAAGCGCACACAAGGATGTAGTAATGGCCTTTGTAGGACGCGAGGTTTCTGGAGTGCCACTTCAAGATAAAATCCAATTGCTACACAAGACTATGCCATTTATCAAAGATAACAAATATGTGAAGATGTGGCGCCTGTGGTACACGGATAACTATACAGTGAAGGAGTTTTACAACTCTAAAGGGGCGGATATCATCTTTGACTGGCAGCAGTGCGGGTTTAACGCCAGCTTTACCATGATGGATGGGGACAGGAAAATGGACGAATCTTGTTCTGTCCCAGGTATTTCCTTCAGTGATTTGAAGGGCTTTGAGGATGATCTTATAAAGGCACTGGCAGAATGTGAAGAGTTTATGCTTAACTCTGTGGCTGTGGAGCCGGGTAAATATCCTGTTATATTTGCGCCTTTTGTAACTGGGGTTTTTGTACATGAGTGTTTTGGGCATAAGAGTGAGTCTGACTTTATGATTGGTGACGAAGCCACCAGGCAGGAGTGGAAACTAGGTAAAAAAGTGGGTGGTGATGATCTAACCATCGTCGAGACAGGCAATATCATAGGCAATGGATACACCCCTTATGATGACGAAGGCAACAAGGCGACGATGACCTATCTGATTAAAAACGGCGAGCTAACAGGCCGCCTGCACCATGCCGCAAGTGCTACAGACCTAGAGGAAGGTGTAACCGGTAATGGACGTGCTATGTCATTTGAATATGAGCCTCTGGTGCGCATGACCACTTCCTATATTGATAAGGGTAGCAAAACCTTTGAAGAGCTTATTGCCGAAACCGAGAATGGTATATTGGTAAAAACTTTGGCTCATGGATCTGGGATGTCTACATTTACTATAGCACCACGGATTTCATATCTAGTGAAGAATGGGAAGATTGATAAGCCTGTTCGTGTCTCCGTTGTTACAGGCAATGTATTTGAGGCCCTTGGGGATATAGACGGAATATCTGACAAGGTAGAGATGTGGTCCTTTATAGGTGGTGGATGTGGAAAAATGGAGCAATATCCGCTACCTGTGGGCTTCGGCGGGCCGTATATTCGTGTTAAGAATATGACAGTGCAATAGGAGGAAAGAGCGTGATTAAAGAGACTATATGTATAAACCATAAGAAGACCAGCCTTACCGTTACCAGTGGTGAGATTAGCGCGGTACTTCGTTCTAATATCAAGAAAACCGGGATACGCCTTTATGATAACAATTGCCTTGGGATAGCCGGCGCAATTGGAGATTATAACGATGCAGAGCTGACAAATAGAGCTAAAAGCATGTTGAGCTTCAAGCTACCATATGATGCTACACCTACAGAAAATATCAAGCGAGAAGAAGACTTTTCTAAGGAGCTGGGGATAAGCGACGAGGAGTTTGTTGAGGTATCTCGGAAGCTTTTAAGGGAAATGGGGCAGAGGTATCCACAGTTTTTGTTTAGCAACAAAATCAACCTAGTAGAGACTCAGGAGTCTCTGGTTAATGATGTTGGCACCTCCCTAATACAAAAAGACAGATATGTAGAGTACGGCCTGGTAATGAAGCATAGAGAGTCGAAAAACCTAATGGATGGCTTTGGCTCATACGATGCTAGGGTACTAAACTATGACGATCTGCTAAAGGCAGTATCCATTAACTGCGAAGCCTACGAAAAAAAGGCCGACTTTAGCGAAGCTGGGGAAACCATCCCCGTTGTATTTTTGGGCAGTATGTTCCAGATTTTGATGAAGTTTTACATGGATTTAAACGGAGATGCATTTGCAAATGGGGCATCACTTTTCTCTGGAAAAACGGGTGAGAAGCTATTTAGCGATGATTTTTCTTTAGTGGTTAATCGCAACCCTAAAGACGGCTTTAATCGTTTCTTTGATGGAGAGGGGATTGTACTACCCGATGACCGTTTTGCTTTAATTAAAAACGGTGAGATTAAGGCTCCTTACACTACTAAGCGTACCGCTAAAATGTACGGCCTGCCTATAAGCGGTAGTGCATCTATGGATTATGACTCTGCACCAAGCGCGACTCCTTATGGGTTGGCTGTTGCAAAAAGCTCTAAAACCTTAAAAGAGCTCCTGGGTGGACGCAAAGCGATATATGTAGCAAGCGCAAGCGGCGGCGATTTTACCCCTCAAGGTGAGTATGCCTCGCCAATCCAGATTGCTTATATGTTTGATGGGGAGAACTTCCTCGGCAGGCTGCCTCAGCTTTCCATGTCTTCTCATATCAATGATCTGTTTGGCAAGGGTTTTATCGGGCTTTCTGCTGATAATGATTATCTTGGGTCACCTAACAATTATTTGGTTATGAATATGAATGTGAAGAAGATTGATGGGTGGATGTAGTTCCATATGACATAGCCTAAGAAAGAGCATGAAAAAGGAGCTTGCTATATGGCAGCTCCTTTTTCTAAATAAAGAATTGTACTTATTTAACATTTAGTGCGCGCACATCACCGATATACCACTTCCAGTCATAATGATCATCCTCCTTCTTCTGTATAGTATGGACATGGCTACCATATAGTGATTATATGCTACTTGTCCAGCTTCTCTATTATTTCCAAGCAGCGCTATTATTACTCATCCCACTCCCACTTTATCCCATACTCGCAAATGAGTCTAGGATTCTGGAATGTATAGGAATAAACATCATAGTCACCCTCACGTTCACTAATCAATCTGTCATTCCCTGATTCATCCCAAAATGTGTCATTTTCACCGTATTCTTCACGAGATACAGCAAAAAAATTATTTTTTGTAGGTATTTCTTTATGTATTTTCACAACAAAGGTGACACTTTTTGCTGGACGCCAAATTATAAAAGTATTTAGTGGCTTAGCCTTGTGTCCGTAATCTTCAAGATCAACACGTATAGTATATGGAATTGGCTTGTTTTTCTCAATCTTGGTATAACTGTCAAAACGAAGGTAGTAGGCCGTGCGCAATAAATCTTCGCGAGGCTCTAAATGACAATTAGTATTTAATAAACAAGGAGAGATTTTTTTGTCTCCTGTCCATGAATACGTACCATCCATGAACTCTCTTATGCTATCTTTTATGGGGATAATATTTACTTTTTTTTCATATATAGCTTTTTCTCGTGTTTCGTATGTAAGTGTATATATATTATCCCCATGACACATATTCCACTTGTCTTGCGGATAGTTTTTACATATTAAAGAATCATTATTGCATGGCGATTCCGACCCTTGGGGTTGAGTAGTTTGTGATGATTTTTTACATGAACACCACACCATAAACACAAATAGTAAGAGATCAATTAACATGAGTGGATAGAAAAACACAGCATGTGTGACTGAGCCCAGGATTATGGAATTAAGAAATCCGCGAGTTCCTTCGCCTGTTCCTATTGTATAAAAGGCCAAGCTGAACCATAAGCCTTGGAGTGCAAAAAAAGCTCCAAGCACAATCCACATACACTTGTGTTTTGGTGATAGGCTGTTAAATATTGATAGCATATTCTTTGCTTTATCTAATTTTTCTATCATTAAAACCCCCTAATCCATATATTTACTGTATCATTAATTACAGTGCATTATATGCATTGCGATGAGTCATTATGTCCTAGGTTATGCTTAATATTTATCCATTATCTTTTGGGCTTTGCTTTTGATGATTTCTTTTATATGTGGCGGGCTTAGCACTTGAATGTATTCCCCAAATGATAGAATAAATCCATATACCCAATTGTCTTCCGGCCAGGTAACTGTAGCGATATAGCTGCCGTCTGGCTGTTTTTCTACCATGCTAGTATCAAATTCATCATGGACGCGGAACGTCATTTCCGGTGCGATATGAAGGCACAATGTTACATCCGGTCTGTGATTGACTGCGCGGCCTGGATTGGGTGGGGTGGCTAGTAGGTCGCGCTCTGTGAATGTTTCACTGGTTATTATTAAATTACTAACTCGCACCAGCTTAAAAAGCCGGACATCCTGCTTTTCTAGGCAGAAGCCTTTTATATACCAGGCTTTGGATTTAAACCATAACTGGATTGGCTCTATCCGGCGGTGCGTTAGTTCGCCGAAGCTTGAGTAATAATCGAACTCAGCTATACGGCGCTCCAGTATTGCAGTTTTGAAGCCGCCAAAGATATCTTCCTTGTTATAGTCCCAGCCTGAGAAATCTACCTCCAGCCAGTCGGCGGCTGTATTATTAAAAATTGCAGACAGGCGCTTTAAGACCTGCCCCGCTTCGCCGTCGCCTATTAAGGATAGGCCCTGTAATGCGGAAAGGATTTCTTTTTGTTCTCCTTCGCTTAGGATGGATTTATTGAGCACATAGTCCGGAAGAAGGCTTATGCCGCCATTTTTACCTTTTTCTGTGTAGACAGGGATTCCGGCTAGGCTAAGGACATCTACATCCCGGTAAATTGTGCGCGTTGATACACCAAATCGCTCCGCAAGCTCTTTAGCTGTTGTGGATTTTTTGTTTAACAGAAGATAAATAATTTCGAATAATCTAGTTGACTGCATATCTTCACCGCCCTACTTATCCCCATGATGCCCTTTGCAGGATATTATTTCTAAATTCTTGTGCTCGTCCATTCTATAAACTAATCTATTGAATTTATCAATTTCTCTAGTATAACCCTCAATCCATTTTAGTTTTTCTCGTTTTCCTATGCCGTCCAATAACCCATCCTTTAGGATACTCTTGATAAGTTCATTTATTTTTTTCAGCTTCTTTTTATCGATTTCTAGCCACTCCATGTATTCGGCTAAGCCTTTGTCTGTGAAGGAAATTTTCATTGACTTGCTTCCTTCCGGCGTATGTTGATAAACTCACGGGCTTTATCTGTTTCCATATCTTCCAAAGCTTCTAGCTCATCAATTGTGAATGATGTTAATCTGCCCTCATCGGCTTGACGTATAGAGAGCCTGATTTTTGCTTGATAGTCATTGTAAGGTTTAATTTGAAAGGGTATGCTCTCTTCTCTTAGGCATTGCCGGACAAATGTATTAATTGCAGTGGTCATATTAAGTCCCATCCTGTGGAATAGGTCATCCGCACCCTCTTTTAAATCCTTATCCATACGAATATTAACGTTTATTTGTTGTCCCATGATATCACTCCTTTTTGCCACTATACTTTTATTATCGGCAATTGCCAATAAAATTATATACTAATAAAGGCAATGTATAGCAATTCACCTTTAAATCGGCCCCGCCTGTCGCCGAAAAAGCACTGAAGCGTCCGCTATTTTAGGCTCGGGCGGAACCGTTTAAAGGGGGAATTGCTATAATTAATGCGTAAACATATAAAAAAACCTCAATGATATTGTATATCATTGAGGTTTTAATTCAAAGCTTAAATTTTAATGATTAGTTGGTGATAGATACAACCACACCAGCTCCTACTGTTCTGCCGCCTTCGCGGATAGCGAAGGTTGAACCGGTTTCCATAGCGATTGGAGCAATAAGTTCTACTGTCATCTCGATATGGTCGCCGGGCATACACATTTCTACGCCGTCTGGAAGGGTGATAACACCAGTTACGTCAGTTGTACGGAAGTAGAACTGTGGACGGTAGTTGGTGAAGAATGCTTTGTGACGTCCGCCTTCATCTTTAGATAGTACGTATACTTGAGCTTGGAATTTGGTGTGAGAGGTGATGGTACCGGGCTTTGCCAGTACTTGTCCGCGCTCGATATCTGTACGTTGTACGCCTCTAAGAAGGATACCGGCGTTGTCGCCAGCAAGGGCGGTGCCTAGGTCTTTTTTGAACATCTCGATACCGGTAACAACAACTTCGCGCTTTTCATCTGTGAAGCCGATGATTTCCACTTTGTCGTTGAGGTTAAGAGTACCGCGCTCTACGCGACCTGTTACTACTGTGCCACGGCCTGTGATTGTGAATACGTCTTCAACAGGCATAAGGAATGGCTGGTCTACGTCACGTTCTGGGGTGGTGATGAAAGTATCTACGGCTTCGAACAGCTCAAGAATTTTATCGCCCCATTGGCCTTGTGGGTCATTTAGAGCTTGAAGAGCTGAACCGCGGATGATTGGGGTGTCGTCGCCTGGGAACTCATATTTATCTAGAAGCTCACGGATTTCCATGTCTACTAGGTCTAAGAGTTCTTCGTCTTCAACCATGTCGCATTTGTTCATGAATACCACGATTTTTGGTACGTTTACCTGGCGAGCAAGTAGGATATGCTCTCTTGTTTGGCTCATTACACCGTCGGTAGCGGCTACTACTAGAATAGCGCCGTCCATCTGGGCTGCACCGGTGATCATGTTCTTTACATAGTCAGCATGGCCTGGGCAGTCTACGTGGGCGTAGTGGCGGTTAGGGGTTTCGTACTCTACGTGAGTGGTAGAGATGGTGATACCTCTTGCCTTTTCTTCTGGGGCTTTGTCAATCTTATCGAAAGCAACGGCCTCGCCAAGTTGATACCGCTCATGCAATGTCTTGGTGATGGCGGCTGTCAAAGTGGTTTTACCATGGTCGATATGACCGATGGTACCAATGTTTACATGAGGCTTTGTTCTTTCAAACTTTGCTTTTCCCATTGGTCTGTTCCTCCTAAATTTATGATTTTACACAGTATAACAATATTGGCTGGTTTGTCCAGTGTTTGGGTATAAAACCTTGGGGCGCTGCCCCAAGCCCCGCAAGCTTTTGAAAAAGCTTGACCAAAACTTTGATATAAACCGCGCTTTGCGCGGTTTAGGGGGGTTATTTCTGTGCGGTTGCCTTTTCTTGTACACTCTTTGGTACCGGCTCATAGTGGTGCATTTCCATTGCGTAGATGCCTCGGCCTTGGGTTTTGGAGCGTAAGTCTGTTGCGTAGCCAAACATCTCTGCCAGAGGTACATAAGAGTGGATTAGCTGGGCATTGTTTCTTGCTTCCATGCCTTCTATTCTGCCTCGGCGGCTGTTTATATCGCCTATTACATCGCCCATATATTCTTCTGGGACGGTTACGTCTACTTTCATTATCGGTTCCAGTAGTACGGGGTCGCCTTTTCTCATAGCATCTTTGAAGGCCATTGAACCGGCGATTTTGAAGGCCATCTCGGATGAGTCTACATCATGGTAGCTACCGTCGTATAAGGTTGCGCGAACACCTAGTACTGGGTATCCACCCAGAATACCGGATTGCATGGCTTCCTGGATACCGTTATTGATGGCTGGGATATACTCCTTGGGCACTACGCCGCCCACGATCTTGTCTACGAATTCGTAAGTGTTTTCTTTGTCGTTGGCGTCTAGTGGTTCGAAGAGTATCTTACAATGACCATATTGGCCGCGGCCGCCGGATTGGCGTACATATTTGCCTTCAACGTCGGCGGATTTCTTGAAGCTTTCGCGATAGGCTACTTGTGGTTTACCTACGTTGGCTTCCACGCGGAACTCTCTAAGCAGGCGGTCTACTATGATTTCTAAGTGAAGTTCGCCCATGCCGGAGATTATTGTTTGACCTGTTTCTTGGTCGGTGTGTGTTTTGAAGGTTGGGTCTTCTTCGGCAAGTTTTGCTAAGGCGATGCCCATTTTGTCACGGCCGGCTTTGGTTTTTGGCTCGATTGCTACTGAGATTACCGGCTCTGGGAAGTTCATGGATTCTAGTATTACTTCTTTGCTTTCGTCACAAAGAGTATCGCCTGTTGTGGTGAATTTTAATCCTACCACGGCGGCTATATCCCCTGCGTATACTTTGTCCACGTCTTCTCTATGGTTGGCATGCATTTGTAGGATGCGACCCATACGTTCTTTCTTTCCTTTTACGGAGTTGTAGACGTATGATCCGGCAGCCAGTACGCCAGAGTACACCCTAAAGAAGGCAAGTTTGCCTACAAAGGGGTCATTCATGATTTTGAAGGCCAGAGCTGAAAATGGCTCGCTGTCTGAGGATTGACGCTCTGTTGGCTCGTCGGTGTCGGGTATGGTACCTTTGATTGCTGGGATGTCTGTTGGAGCCGGGAGGTATTCTACGACACCGTCTAGGAGTTTTTGTACTCCTTTGAATTTATAGGCAGAGCCGCAGAAAACTGGGATTATAGTTGTGGCAATACAAGCGGCTCTTAGGCCTTTTTTCATTGCCTCTACAGATAGTTCTCCTTCTGCGAAGAAGACTTCCATCAGTTCTTCATTGGTTTCCGCTATGGCTTCCATAAGGGCTTGCCTGTGTTCCTCTGCCTTGGCTTGCATATCGTCTGGGATTGGGCTAGTTTCGATTTCTGTGCCATGATCTCCGCCGAATTGGTAGAATTGCATGTCCATTAGGTCGATTATGCCTTTAAACTGGCTTTCGGCGCCTACCGGTAATTGTACCGGTATCGCGTTATGGCCCAATCTTTCCCTTATCATACCTACTACATTGTAAAAATCGGCACCCATGATATCCATTTTGTTAACATAGGCTAATCTGGGTACGCCATATTTGTCGCCTTGGCGCCATACGGTTTCTGATTGGGGCTCTACGCCGCCTTTGGCGCAGAATACACCTACCGCACCGTCTAGTACGCGCAGTGATCGTTCCACTTCTACGGTAAAGTCCACATGACCTGGGGTATCGATAATATTAATACGATGGTTTTCCCACTGTGTGGTCGTCGCCGCGGAAGTGATGGTTATGCCCCTCTCTTGCTCCTGCTCCATCCAGTCCATGGTGGCTGTGCCTTCATGGGTTTCGCCGATTTTGTAGTTTCGGCCTGTATAGAAAAGGATACGCTCGGTTAGGGTTGTTTTACCCGCGTCGATATGCGCCATTATTCCTATATTTCTTGTTTTATCTAGTGGGAAAGCTCTCATTTATCGATTTCCCTTTCTCATTAATATTGTTGGCTTTCAGCACGAAGCTCTACCACTTATAGTGGGCGAAGGCTTTGTTGGCGTCGGCCATTCTGTGCATTTCTTCTTTTCTTCTTACTGCGCCGCCGGTATTATTGGATGCATCTATTAGCTCATTAGCTAGGCGGTCAATCATGCGTTTTTCGTTCCTTGTGCGAGAAAACATTACCATCCAGCGAAGAGCCAAAGTTTGGCGACGCTCAGGGCGGATTTCCATAGGAACTTGGTAGGTTGCGCCACCAACGCGGCGGGCTTTTACTTCCAAGGTTGGCATGATATTGTTAAGGGCTTCTTCGAAAACATCCATGGCTGGAGCGCCTTTTTTGGCCGCTGCCTGCTCGAAAGCGCCATATACGATTTTTTGGGCTACGCCCTTCCTGCCGTCTAACATGATACCGTTTATCAGCTTTGTTACTACTTTGCTGTTGTACAGCGGATCCGGCAAGACTGTGCGCTTGCCTACATGTCCTTTTCTTGGCACGAGGCTTCCCTCCTTAATAGAGATTAATTCATCGGTACTCGTGTTTTGTTGGATAAATACACGGTCGCGCCTGTACGTTGCTATATATTAGGAAATTATATATTCAAATGTACAGCGCATTGGGTTAATTACGCTTTTTTGGGCTTCTTCGCGCCATACTTAGAGCGAGCCTGGTTACGCTTTGCCACACCGGCGGTATCAAGTGTGCCACGGATGATGTGGTAGCGAACACCTGGTAAGTCACGTACTCTTCCTCCGCGGATTAGCACAACACTGTGTTCTTGCAGGTTATGACCTTCTCCCGGGATGTAGCAGGTGGCTTCCATTTTGTTGGAAAGGCGTACACGGGCGATTTTTCTAAGAGCGGAGTTAGGCTTCTTAGGGGTTTTTGTACGCACATAGGTACATACGCCGCGCTTTTGTGGGGCAGATTGGTTGGTCATTCTGTCCTTAATAGAGTTAAGGCCTTTTTGAAGAACCGGTGAAGTTGATTTGCGAACCTTGTCACGTCTGCCCTGCTTTACCAATTGATTAAATGTTAGCATGCTTTGTCTCCTTTCATATTATTTAATAAAGTCCTAAAGAAAGGCGGGCCATGCCCACCCCTTATAAAACTGGCAGATTATATCACTCAGCAGTTTGCAAGTCAAGGATAATCATACAAACTCAAGTCTCAAAGATGCGAAAAAAATGTCACGATGCTATTGCGGTATGTGAAGAGGCAATAATCGATGAGCACAACTGCTTCGAGATATGCATGAAACACGGCATAGAGTTTGAGATAAAGGAAATCGACCTGTCATCAAAAGAAGCCGCAAAAGCCTGGATTCTGGACAACCAACTGGCAATGTGCAACCTCACCGATGCCGCACGGATAGAGATAGTGCTCAAGAAGGAGGAGTTACTACGTGAGAGGACCCAAAGGAACCTAACCTGTGGTGGTGGACCTAAAAAGTGCAACGAAAAACCTTTGTCTGTATCATCAAAACCCGAAGTTGCCCCATCAGTGTAAGAAAAGCTATTGCTTTTGAGGCTATGGCTTCCCAGAATTACAAGCCCAAGTTATATCTGGTAACCTAAAAATAGGCACAGCCTATAAAGGTCTTGAAGTGACAATAAAAACCGTGGAAGAGTTATATCGCGACGATACCAAGCCTGATATAATCAGCCTAGGTGTTGTAAATGGGCTCCAATACAACTTCAAATGGCTGATAAACCATTATCAGTTTTTATCGGGAATAAATCCAGCATCTTACGCCGAGGAAGATATGACCCGCGTTGTAAAAAGATTAAAATCCCAGCACAAGAGAGTGATGCAATTGATTAAATCTTCACAGTAGCATATAATAAAGGAGTAATTCTCCGGGGATGCAATGGTTTCGACGGGGATCTTGAAAATAAGGATAGCCATCCGTAGACGGTGACTGCGTAACTAACACCGAACCTTTTAAAACAAACGACAATAATTATCAACTAGCAGCTGCTTAGATAGCTGCCGTCGGCCCTGGGAGACCTGCATACCAGCCAGTCGGCGCCGACTATGCGGGGAACTGCCTGGATTGTCTGCTTTGCAACTAGGATGGATTTAGAAGCTACCGAAGCCGATAGCGTGCCTGTTCGCGATTGGTCTGGGGAATCTTAAATAATAGGCTGTGATGGGAGAAGTCTTTACGGATGGGTCTTCGGACAGGGGTTCAATTCCCCTCATCTCCAGAAGTAAAATCCTCGGAAAACAATTTCGTGTCGGAATTTTATTCCGAGGATTTTTATTATTAAGCAGTAAGAATTATGGAGGATGAACTACGTATGGATTGGGATGTTTTTATTTCTCACGCATCAGAAGATAAGGCTAGTCTTGTAGAGCCTCTAGCATTAAAACTAAGATCATATGGAGTCAATGTTTGGTACGATAAGTTCGAGCTAAAAATTGGTGATAGCTTATCAGGAAGTATTGATGCTGGGCTAGCAAGCTCTAAATTTGGCTTGGTGATTATTAGTGAGGCTTTCTTATCAAAAAATTGGCCAGATTACGAACTTAGAAGTTTAATTAGCAAAGAAATTAATAATGGCAAAACTATTTTACCAATATGGCATGACATCTCAAAAGAAAGACTTCTTAAATATAGTCCGTTTCTTGCCGATAAAATGGCATTAGATTCAAAAATTGGAATGGATGCGTTGACGATTAAAATAATTGATGTGGTGCGACCAGATATTTTAAATTCATTTATGCATAAAGAAGCATTCCGCAAGATTAATGAAAAAAACTCAGGCGATGAAATCTCTAATATAGAAATAAGCAAATTAGTAGCTGGACCCATTATACATAAAGAGCTTTCTTTGCATTTAGTGTATTTATCTATGATTTTTAGCAGGATATTTGCCGATACGCTTGGAAGTGATTACAAAAGTTTTGCTGAAAATTTCGCCAGAGACTGGGATTATGAACCTGAAGTTAGGGTATGGATTATAATATCGTTATCTTTTTTGGATTTTATTGCCCACAACGATATTATAAGTAATAATATCGACAAGAAAAAAGCTGCATTTAGATGTTTGATTTCGATTTCTATAAATGATTTTGATAATAATAATGATAATATTTCTGACATTGAATACATGCAATTGTTAAAACTCTACTCTAATTATGCGAAGTGGACAGAGACTATTTTGAGTAGGGAAAATAGCAAAAGATAAATTATTCCGATCCCATCCTTGAGTTAGGTCATTATATTGAAATATCAATATAACTACAAGACTATGAGTATAATGTGGAGGATGTATGGACTATGCACTGCAATTTACCTCTGCTGATTCTATTGATGAGCAAATAGATGCGAAATTATTTACATCTTAAACTGAGTCAGGACGTAGACGCATCAATAAGGCACTTGCCGATTTAATTTCCCTTTACGAAAATGGTAAATGTACAAAAACAGATATGATTATCTCAAGAGTACGCTAGGGAGCTTGTAAAATGCTTGACTTTGATGATATTAATGGGTTCTGACAACGGAAAATTTACAAGTCATGTGTGTGACTTTGTAATTAAATGGCTATATATCTAGGTCGTGAATACCTTCGGCGGTGATTCATCTCCAGAATGGGCTTTCCTGGCTTAATTGTTGAGGAAGCCTATTTTAAATGAGTTCCCTGCTACTCATATAGTATCTACAATAATTTGTGCGAATACGCATTAACTCATCCTATGCTTTTCGGTATAATTTGTAATCGCTGATTACTCATGAGTCTTGTAGGTACGCTTGTATTTTTATTGGAATTTGTTACAATATCGGTGAGTGAGACAGTCAATGCAGTGTTTCAGTTTTCTAGTGCAATCAGATTTTGCTCTGCATAATTAAATGAATGAAAGAAGGCGTTCACATGAGAGCAATTACTGCCGTACCTGCGACAATAGAAGAAATCTTTCAAAAAGAATACAGCATACCGAATTTTCAGCGTCCTTATTCGTGGGAATCTGATGTTGAATGCGCTAAATTATGGGACGATGTTTTAGCATTTTATATTACGAAAAAAAATAATATAGATAAATATTTTTTAGGAAATATCGTTGTGAATCCCTCATCAAATCCTGAAATACCTGTGTTAGAAGTTGTTGATGGGCAACAACGTCTTATAACACTTACATTGCTCATTAAAGCATTGTTTGACAGTGCTTCAATGTATAAGCCATTGGAACGCTGCTTAAAAATTCTACATCCTCTGACTGACGAGGTTACAGACGAACTTAGACTCAAAACATATGTGATACCAAACGAGATGGAATCACTTCGAAATGTCATATTAGATAAAACAAATGATGATGAAAATAATTTCCGAAATAACTACAAATACTTTCGTGACAATATAGATGATTGGAAGAAATGGCATACAGCCAGCGAGTTTGAAAAATTAATTTTATTTGTTTTAAAGCAAATCGTAATTCTTCCAATCAATTGTGAAACTTCTGATGATGCCTTGACAATATTTGAAACAATAAATAATCGAGGAAAGCCTCTAGAAGATGCCGACATATTCAAGGCAAAGCTATATAGTAAAGTACCTCTGGGCAACAGAACGAAAAGCGAAAAGTTTATTCGTGATTGGAGTGAATTGGAAGACCATAACAAAATTTTTAGGATTTATATGCACATACTTCGCTCAAAAGCAGAAGTTAGCGACCATGAAGAAGGACTGCGTTCATATTTCGACAAACATATCATAAACATAAATATTGAAGAAGTCACGCGTAGCTTGAAATTAATAAGTAAAATCGTAAATGAGTGGGTTGATGATGACGATGTTAGTTGTCTAAAATCTATATTAAGTACGCACGCCAATAGTTACTTTATTTATCCTGTGTACATATTCATGTATAAGTACGCATATGAAAATAAAGAAACGGGAAATCTTGAATTGACCGATAGCAAATTAAGCGAATTTATAACATTATTGAAGCGAACGATTAAGTTTGTTTTTGCAAAATCCATAATAGGAAAAACTGCGGATATTAAATGGGCTGCTTTTAAGGCATATGTAAAAATACAACACGGTCGTGATTATGCAAGTGAGTATAAATTAACCACAAATGAGTGCATTACCCTTTCTGCGAGATTAGATGAAAGTCAGCAAATTGTTAAATCATGTAAGCGAGGAATAATTTATTTGTCTGCATACTTGAACAATCAGCAAAACAAGCATGATTTTGCAAAGCTGTTAAGTGGGAAGGTAGAAATAGAACATATACTGCCAAGAGCGTGGAATAATTATGATAGTTGGGATGAGAAAACACACGCTGCGGACATTGATGTCATTGGTAACTTAATGCCTCTGTCAAAAAAAGCCAACTCATCTGCAAGTAATAGTTTTTTTTCTAACAAAAAGAAAGTTTATGATAACTCTACAGTTCAAGATGCAAAGGATATAATCCATGTCCCTAACTGGACGAGAGACCGACTTGTAGAGAGAAATAATGAAAAAACAACACTTCTAAAGAGCTTCTTTGAGGTCAATAATATATAATGTATTTAGATGACAAGAGGACGGTTCTCATAAGACCTCTCGCACTTTAAGGACAATAGTCTATGAGTTCTATAATATTACAGGCAGAAGCATTAAACTTACCAGAAACACAGAAACATTTGCTTTTAAGCTATGCGGCAAGAAGGTAGGGCTAATTGAGCAGTGGGACGCAATTGTGATTAGTCCCATTAAAAGCCCCGTCGAGCCTGCATGTGGGATGTTTGAAAGCGACGGTCACGCCGTTGACAGATTCATAGAATTAAAACGATTGGATAAGGCGATTGAGAATGGTAGATAAATATGTTCCTGACGCATGTATCTTACTCGCATTTTTCTATAAAGAAGAATATCCATGTTTTGAAAGAAAGCCAAGACAGTTATATCTAACTTGAAAAGATTTACTGCTTAAACTAAAACATGACATTATTCAATGGGGTGCAGCATGGTAATCTCAGACTTTATTTTTAACAATTCAAAAAAGGCATCAAATTGCTTTTGCCGAGTACGCATATGTGTAAATGGTTTAGGTGATGTATGTGCTGTGCTTACGGACATAAGCAATTACATTTCATCTAATTCTGTTACCAATAGCGTTGAAGATTTACATGAAGCCTTGTTATATAAAGGACACATCCCAGAAAAAGCAGAAATATATGAGCATTACGAAGATTATATGCTTGGGTCTTCTTTCGATCGGGTAATACTTTCAAGCACAGCTCAAACAAAGTGGGTATCTTGCAATAAGGAGCGCTTTTGTGAAAAATACGAATTAGACTCTAATGCGTTTTTTGCCAAAACAGATGCTGACACAAGGCTTATGCCGCAGCTCATTATTCTTGCTAGAGAGCAAGATCCATTTAGAAATTTTCCCTATTCTCCAGACCCACAAGTAGTGAATCGCAGGATAGAAATTGAAAAAAATATGCTTAAAAAGTTCGAATTAATGCGTATGATTGAGAAGAATGCTACTGAAAAAGATTTATTGTGTATGTTGAAAACAGACCTTTCTGTTTTTGCTGAGGTATATGCCAATCCTGATGAGGAGTATATATGTTTTTCTGAGTTCCCTATTGGTAATGTAGGTAAAGTAGATTTTGTTCTCTTTTCAGGCAGGTCGCGAATGGATGTGACTCTAATAGAAATAAAAGGGGCAGACTTCCCACTTCTGACTAATCGTGGCGGTTATAAAGGAGTGTTTGCATCTAAAATTGATATTGCACTAAATCAGGTGTTAGACAGATATAGATACATATATGGTTCCTCTGATATCTTTCGTAAAGAGGTGCATAGAATACGCAGAGATGTTGAAAATGGAAAATGCCGCTATAATTCTCTGCTTGGGCCTCGAGGCTATTTGCAGGTTGACCCCGAAAAAGATATCGTTATACGTAATGTTATTATCGGTGGCAGGACGGTAGATGACTTAAATGAAAGTAGAAAGAGGCATGACTTCGAAAATAGAGCAACACCTCCTATGCACTTAGAAACATGGGATAGCTGGCTAAGAAAACTATCTCGTATATAATAAACTACATGGATGGAAAGTAGTCTATAAAAATAGCCGAATCACCCACAGCAAGGCCAACTTGCTGAGGATGTGTTCGGCTATTTTTTTTACCATCGGCAAATCTGATATAATCACCCATAGAAAGTATTAAGCAGATAGACAAAACCATAACCTCAAGGAGGACAAAATGCCAGCACTAGACTTTCCACTAGAACAACTAAAGCAGTACAAGGGCTCCAGCCCACTACCCAAGGATTTTGACAGCTATTGGGACAAGGGATTAAAAGAGTTAGATGCCGCCGGAACAAGTTACACACTGGAAGAAGCAGAGTTTTCCGCGCCGGGGGTTAAATGCGCATACCTATACTTCACAGGCGTAGGAGGCGCAAGAGTATGCTGCAAGTTCCTATGCCCAGAAAATATAAAGGGTAAAATCCCCGGGATTGCTATGTTCCACGGATACTCCGGCGACTCTGGAGGCTGGGTGGATAAGCTGGCGTATGCATATGCAGGCTACGCGGTGCTGGCTTTGGATGTACGCGGACAAAGAGGGCGTTCGGAGGACAATTTGAGCGTACCCGGCATTACCTTGCGCGGGCATATTATAAGGGGGCTAGAAAGCGGTGACCCGGAAAAACTGTTCTTTAGGAATGTGTTTCTGGATACGGCCCAAACGGCGCGCATCTTGATGGCAATGGATTTTGTGGACGAGAATAGAGTAGGTGCTACAGGAGGCTCCCAGGGAGGTGCGCTTACTGTTGCCTGTGCGGCCCTTGAACCAAAGGTCAAAATGAACGCGCCTATATATCCATTTTTGTCTGATTACAGGCGCATATGGGCCATGGATTTATTTAAGGGCGCATATGAAGAGCTGACTTACTATATCAAAGGGAAAGACCCGCGCCAGCAGCGCATGGACGAAATGTTCGAAATGCTTGGATATATAGACGTTTCCAACCTGGCACCAAGAATCAAGGGTGAAACGTATATGTTCTTTAGTCTGATGGATGATATCTGTCCGCCCTCGACCCAGTTTGCAATTTATAATAGGATAACGGCAAAAAAAACATGTGAAATATACCCTAATCATGGACATGAGGGCTTGCCGGAGTCGAACGAACTGATATTTAATTTTTTCAAAGGGCTTTGATTCTTGATTCAATTGCTCTGTAGGCATAATCGTTACTGAGGATTTTCTTCAAGGCAGGGATACTCCGGCATTTATCCTGTGATTTTTTATTTAAGATGAATGATGTATGATGCTTTCAGGTAGTAATTTAGATGTCTGAGAGGTCGTAACACATGTCCTAGAAATGCATAGATTATAGTATCTTGTCGTATATTCACTATGTTATGAGTTAGCATTACCCATATCTATACTGAACCAAGACAGAAGGAAGGAAGTGTAAAATGTCTAGTAACCATTGGGCTGATAATTGCGATGATGATAAAATTGATAACAAGTCATGCGAAAAATCTGCCTGTAAGTCTTTCAACGTTTCTGTGCCGGTAACAATATCGCCTAAAGCCAAACCGAGGAAGCCCACAGTAAAATGTATCCGCGAGATGGAAATCACCCCCGGCCATAAACGTTGCAAAGGCAAAAAAAGCAAGCTAGAATTTACAATAAGCCAAAAGATGAATATAGATTTGCCCATTGAATATGGAGCGGAGGTTTGCTTTAGCGAAGCATGTTCCACTAGCGAAGGTAAATGTGAACGTCCAAAAGACAATGATTAATTATGCTAATAAGTCCACCTCAGATAAAATTACTGACGGTGGATTTTTTATTTCATAGACATAAAGACGATAGAGTTAACGCTGAAGTTTGCTATGCGGATACCAATTAGCAATAGTAAATGTCTGTTTTTAGTAACATGCTTGTACTAAAAGCATATGATATAGCAACTAGTAATTCAAAAGAAAGTAAAGGTGAACTAAATGACAAATAATAGAGAGTGGAATAATTTTGTTTCTTCTTGGCAGAGAAGAAGAGATGAAATATTGGATGAAAAATGTAAAGAAAAACCTAGCGATAATTGTTATGACATCCAGTCATGCGTAAAGTCCCTCTGCAGATCGATCGGTGTTTCTGTGCCGGTTACTGTAAGGCCTATCGCTGTACCAGGGGAACCCAAAGCAAAAGGGACTGGTGAGTTCGAAGTCAATCCCTGTGGTAAAAGCTGCGATAATGAAATGAAATTTACGATAACTCAAAATATGAACGTAGATATACCCATGTTGTTTGGTGCGGAAATTTGCTTTGACGAGGCGTGCGCTGAAGACAACGGCGAATGCGACGATGAGGACGATAGGACATGCCAATAGCATAAGGAGAAGCCTAATATTGCGTGTTGATGTATAGCATATTTAGTCTAAACAGTCCCAGAAAGCTGAAATCGCGAATGTCTCTTCGCGATTTCAGTGAGGGGTTACCCCTAGTGTAGGGACTATATCTATAGGTACTGGTAGATAGTAACATGTTTGCTGGACAAGCATACAATACAGTATAAACATGTTAATGGCCATGACATGAAATATAAGGAGGCAAAAATGAACGAAACAATTGATATCATGCCGTTAAACGAATATGAGCATGAGCACGATCATGAACACGAACACTGCAAGGAAATAGAGGCACCATGCCATCCAGAAGCCTGCCGTAAATTTGATGTTTTCGTACCATTCACTGTAACACCTTTCGGTAGGGCAGATGAGGAGCATATTGATGTAGATTGCGATGGTGAATCTAGGATCGTTGAAGGCAATCACTGCCATGGACAGGGACCTACAGAACATGAGTTTACTGTGGCCCAACGTATAAAGGTAACAATCCCGATGAAATTTGGCGCGGAAGTTTGCGTTGAAGAATCATGCGATGAGGACTTAGGCAGCTGTGAACATGAACCTGAACCCGAACCAATCGAACCAACTCACGTAACTTTATGTCGCGACACGTTAAAAATTAATCGCTATAATACCTATCAGCTCACAGCGACGGTATACCCAGAAAATGCGAAGGATAAGTCTGTTACATGGACATCAAATTATCCCACTTATGCTTCTGTGTCGCCAACGGGAATGGTTACGGCCATTAGAGAAGGTCGGGCGAGGATAACAGTAACGACAGTAAATGGTAAGTATGCGTATTGTGATGTAGAGGTTAACGAGGATTAAATCATTAAGGAACTGGAAAGCATCCTAAACTACGCATATACCCTGGACAAGTTAAAGAAGATAAACAAATGATAAAATTCTATCTATCGGGAAAAAGAACCCTTTAAAATCAATGTAATGAGCTTGCGGCCGGATGATGCAAAATGCGTCATCCGGTCACATGTATACAGGCACACCGTTAATGGGTGGTTGAGTCTAATCTTGAACCTACATATGTGATATAATGCCGCCAAATTGCTAGGAGGTTGTAAGTATGAGAACAGTTGACATAAAAGTATCTACTGAAAATGTTATAGGTGTGTTAAAACACAACTGGCGTTATATCGGATATGATGAATGTAATTATACTCACACCCCCGAAGGAGAGCAGCTTTTAGCAAAATTTGGCCAGCTGGAAGACGCGCCATATTATTTTAGGGTGCATCATTTGCTGTGCAACGGAAATTTACACGGGACATACAAATGGGGCTCAACCAATGTTTATATCGAAGATGAAGACGGCAATGTAACATATGACTACACCATTATAGATAAAATTAACGACACATTTTTAAAGCATAAGGGCATACCATTTTTTGAATTAGGCTTTATGCCATTGCAGCTTGCCGATGATGGCAATGAAAAAACTAGGTGGGACTGGGAAACCTTTGGTGAATATAAAAGCAAAAACTGGGCAAAACCGCCTAAAGACTACGATAAATGGCATGACTTAATATATAACCTTGTAAAACACTGTGTAGAGCGTTATGGAAAAGAAGAAGTTTTAAAATGGTATTGGGAATTGTGGAATGAGCCCGATATCTTTTACTGGTCAGGTTCGACAGAGGAGTTTTGCAAGCTATACGATTATACCGAGGCCGCAGTGCATGCGGCATTACCGGAAGCACGACTCGCCGGTCCGTCTACAACGGGGCCTATCCCCGGCTCAAATTCTGCGGAGTTTCTGGACGCGTTTTTGGATCACTGTAAAAACGGAACCAACTATGTAACAGGGGCAAAAGGTACGCGCTTAGACTATATCACATTCCATGTAAAGGGCGGCGGTTTTCCTTTCCACTTGAATCCACCCAAAGAAACTCCATCAATAAAAAGCTTCGCCCTTCAAGTCAAAATCGGCTGCGAAATAATCAAGAGATATGGATACGAAAACCTGGAAATCGTACTATCCGAAGCAGACCCTGATGGTTGGGCCGCTGGGGGACGTTTTGACAATGTAAATATGAATTTTAGAAATACAGAATATTACGCGTCGTATATTGCATCTAGCTATCACAATACACAAAAAATAGCTAAAAGCTTTGGAATGGATGTGCGCCCTCTGGCATGGGCATTTATGTTTGTAGGGGAACGCTGTTTTGAGGGTACAAGGACATTCTCCACGCATGGAATTGACAAGGCACCCTTAAACATGTTCAAGATGTATGCAAAAATGGGATATGAAGAACTTGATTTTCAAAGCTCTAACGATACCGATATTTTAACCGTCGATCTAACAGCTCCGGAGGTATCAGGCATGGCCGCAAAAGACGACAGTGGCGGTGTGCAGGTGATAGTATACAGCCACCATGATGATTGGGATGTAAAAGAAGCTTCCCATGTAAAAATGACTATAGAAGGGCTAATTGATGCCGAATACAGCATTACCCACTACAGAATTGACGATAAACATTCAAACGCATATGGTGCGTGGCTTGAAGAAGGCTCACCTGATTATCCTACAAAGGATCAGTACAACAAAATAAAGGCAAAAGATGGTCTTGAAACATTAGAACCTGTAAGAATTATAGCTGTATCAGACGGAAAGTTAATATTGGATTTTATAATGCCGTCACATGGAGTATCACTCTTTGATATAAAAAGAAAGGCCTAGCTATCCAGATAAACACAAAAAGCGCGGGAATTTAGGCAGTGAAAACTGCCGATTCCCACGCTTTTCATTTAATTCGCTATAGTTAAGCAGAGCTTATTTCACTATGTTAGCTTCGATATACACAACCGCGTCACCGACTGTTTTCATTTGCTCGGCAACTTCGTTAGTAAACTCTACGCCAAACTCTTCTTCAAGATTTGATATTATCTGAAATATATCAAGTGAATCTGCTCCGATATCGCTTGTAAGTGAAGTGGCTTGAGTGATTTTGTCTTCAGAAATACTTAATTGCTCGCAAATAATAGCCCTGATTTTTTCATATACCATGTTTATCTCTCCTTATTTTTGTGCACCTTGTTCGCATCTGTTTCCCCACGCGTCCAGCAATGTTCCATTCTTATAAACGCATATTATTTCACAGTTATTAGGGCAATGGGTGCATTCAATCCCTTTTGTAACAAAGTCAATATCCGTGATACTAAAATCAAAAGATGTTTCTTCTTTAGAAGCCTTACATAGAACCGCCACACCCAGTGCGCCCATAAGATGTCCATTTGGGTCAACATGAACCGGCATTTGTAGTTCCTTTTCAAACTCTTTTACAACAGCGGAATTTTTGCTTACCCCGCCTTGGAAAACAACCGGGGATTTTATTTGCTTGCCCTTACCTACATTGTTTAAGTAATTCATAACAATGGCACGGCAAAGGCCTGCCACTATATCAGCCTTGCTATGCCCTATCTGGGCTTTATGCACAAGGTCACTTTCGGCAAAAACTGTACATCTTGCCGCAATCTTTGCGGGGTTTTCGCTTGTCAGGGCAAGGCTGGCAAAATCATCTAAATCCAGATCAAGACGCTTGGCTTGGCTGGTTAAAAACGAACCCGTTCCAGCGGCGCAAAGGGTGTTCATCGCATAATCCATAACCACGCCTTGGTTTATAAGGATAATCTTAGAATCCTGGCCTCCTATTTCCAGGATGGTTTTAACGTCCGGTACTACCGATAGCGTACCTACTGCGTGAGCAGTTATTTCATTTTTTACAACTTGTGCCCCTAGAACTGTGCCTATTAGCTTTCTTGCGGAGCCGGTTGTTCCTATATTGACTACAGTGTAGCTACCGTCCATTTTCCCGGCAATCTCATTCAATACATTTTTAACCGCTTGAATGGGATTACCCAAAGTCCATAAGTAACTGTCTGCTAAAGTATTATTATTTTCGTCAATCACGATGCCCTTTGTGGAAATCGAGCCTATATCGATACCAAGATACGCCTTTTTCATATTTGCAGCCCTCTCTTCATTGTAATCATATCAATGAACGCCTCCAGTCTGGTATGAACCCCGGCTTCGCTTGTTTCGGTGTCGTAGGTCATGTACATAAAAGGAACATCGTGATCCCTGGATATATTCTGCAATATTGACATTGCGGTTATCTCAGGAGAGCAAGACGAGGGTTTTATATGGATGATGCCGTCTATACCACTTTGCGCCATTTTATATGCGTTGGCTATCGCGTCATTGGCAGTGCTGCCGATATTGTAGTCTACATATCCGCCGCTGTTCTTAACTTGCTCGTCTACTGTGAAGATAGCAACAGCCATTGTTGACAAGTCCCCGACACGTATAATCTCAACACCATGATTGGAAAGCCATTTTTCCATGTAACAGTTCATAAACGGCTCAACAACAGCGGCTATTTCACCAATCATGCCGATTCTTATAGGGTTATTTGGCTTGTTTATAGCGACGGATTCGATTTTTTCTTTATATGCCGCTCCAATACTTTCGGCGGCGGCGGCATTTTCAGCACTGGTTACTTCATCTAAATATGCGCGGTAATATTTTTCATACTCACCTTTGTTTATTTCAAAGGCCCTATTTCTTCGTATAAAGTCGGCAAGTTTGTCCATATCCAAAGTTATCCTTGCTATAGTGGCAAAAACGGTGTCAAAATCTTCTTTTGTTAAATCCGGATTTATTGCGCTTAGGGATGTGTAAAGCCTCTTAACCGTAGGGATATACTCAAATAGGGCAATCATCTCACACTCATACCCTAAATCATCTAAAATCTGTTTTTGTAAAATATCATAGAAGCCCAACCGACACCCAACCCCAGGCATTATAAATACATTTGCGCCCTGTTCGGCTGCCTCTATAAAATTTCCAAGAGTGGTTTTAAACGGTGTGCATATCATATCTGGGCTGTGTCTTGCGCCAATTTCCAGTGTCCGCTTGGTCATGGGCGGGCAGCGCATTGTTTTATAATTCAAGCATCGCTCGATCAACATATCGGCTATGATATGATAGTCACCAATTTGCGGCGCACATGCTAATTTACCTGTAACTGACACTATTTCTCACCTCCTATTGCGAACGTGCTTCGAGGGCGTTCGCTGTGATAATCTTCTTGCCATGATAATATCTGTAAAACTTTCTAGTCGCGTTTGTATGCCCGCACTGGCATCTAGTTCGTCGATAACCAAAGACAGGATTGGTTTGTCTTTTATCATCCTAATCAGCAGCTCGTTGAATATAGAATCTGGACCGCATGGGAAAGTTGAAATAAGTACAATTCCATCTACACTATCGCGATATTTTTCTATACCGCCAATTAGCTGGGCGCTTACCTTCCAGTAAACTCTTTTGCCGTAGGCTTCCTTAGTTAATGCTTGAGCCTCTTTCTCATCTACTAGGTCGGCGTATGCAATTTTGATGTCGTTTTTATTGAAGTAATCTGTTATCTCTTTTCCTATACAGGCGTCGTAAGTATTGTAGGCATGTGAAAAAATCAGGATTTTTATGCCATCGCCTTTTAATAGTTCCTCTTGTTTGAGAATTTTAGCTGCCTTGATGCTTTCGGCGGTGGATGAGGCGTTTTGATACGCTTCCAATGATTCTTCCTTGGTTTTGCCCAAAGCCTCTCCTATTTTTACAAAGGCATTGGATTCCCTTTTGCGATAGAGGTAATTCACTTCCGCATTCAAAATTTTAGCATCCGGAAATGTATTTCTTACTAGATCATAGAGGCCGAAAATTCGTGTGCAATATTCTTCGCGCACGGCAGAATTTTCAATGCGTGGTACAAAGATCATGTCGCATTTATCCAGTAGATACTCAACATGACCGATAAAAATCTTTGATGAAAAACAAGCTTCATCTATAGAATTAGCAACACCCTTTTTTACGATTTCCTTATTGGTTGTAGGGCTTACAATTGTCTCGATACCTATGTTTTTGAAGAAGTTAAGCCATAAATCCTCATAAAAGAAATACTGCAAAGCCCTTGGTATTCCAATTTTCATTAGATGCACAACCCTCCGTCAACTTTAATCACTTCGCCGGTAATATACGATGCCAGGTCACTTGCAAGAAAGACGGCGAGTTTTGAAACATCAGAAGGCTGCCCTGCCCTCATAAGAGGTATTGACGCAATGAAATCCTTCTTTTTATCACCTGTTAAGCTGGCTGTCATATCAGTTTCGATAAGACCGGGGGCGATGGCGTTACAGGTAATGCCTCGGCCTGCGAGCTCTTTGGCAACTGTTTTAGTAAGGGCTATAAGCCCGCCTTTTGATGCTGCATAGCTTGCCTGCCACTGCCAGCCTCTAAGGCCGCAAACACTGGCTATATTGATGATTGTGCCTGAGCGTCTTTTCATAAATGAGGGATACAGATGTTTTATTATGTTAAACGAGCCTTTTAAGTTGATATCCATAACATCGTTATAATCCTTTTCCTTGATTCTAAGGATTGGGTTATCGCGGGCTATGCCGGCGTTGTTTACTAAAATATCCACATTTGAAAAATCATTGAGCACATCATCAATCATCTTTTTCGATGCGTTATAATCTGAGACGTCGCACTCATATATGGCGCAGCTAACATTTTCTTCTAAGATTATCTGGCGTAATGCTTCTGCCTCGTTAGGATTACCAATGTAGTTAAGGGCAATATTTGCGCCACTTTGCGCCATATCAATGGCTATCTGGCGGCCTATGCCTCTTGATGCCCCTGTAATTAACGCTGTTTTTCCTTTTAGCATTTGTCTTTTCCTCCCATCCGAATATAAAGACAGGGTTTTTGTTTTATGGTTGTATACATAAAAAAATCCCCGCGAGCATCGTACTCGCGGGGATTTTGCTTTTACAACTATTTTTGCTTTTACAACTATCCTACCTTCAACACCACCAACAGAACCCCAAAAAACGCCCCGATAGAAACACACATAGTCTTAAAGCTCAAATCAAATCTTCTAAGTGGCCGTAAAAAATCCCTTTTCACCAGTATAAACTTATAAACTAGGTATGCGGCAACCACACTAATCACAAACACAATATTTTTTTCAAGATACCCCCAAAAGCTTAGCTCTACCTGTTGATTAAGCAAAAAGTTTATAGCTGGCTGAACGCCCAACGCAAAACAGCTTATCCCCAGGCAAAGCACAACACTCTCCCTGCACCAATCAGGTGCTAAAACTGCTCCTTTAGGCCGTCCAAAGAAAATAGCCGAGTACCGCACAAAAACCAAAATCGTCCCAAAATTAATAAAAATAAAAACCCATTCCAAGGCCCCAGTAACACCGCTTATCATAAAATATTTTGATATAGAACTGCCAAAAAAAGTCGCTCCGGTAATCCCCAGGACAGCAAGGATATTGGCAATAGCAACAGGCTTACTAACACGCAGTAGCCCCCGTATCTTTGTAATATCCTTTGTCTTATACAAATAGCTAATCATGCCCGCCCCAAGGAATAGCGCAACCTTAATCAGTCCATGGTTCACAACATGGTATACCGAGCCAATACGAGAATACTCATCGTTAAGGCTAAGCCCAGCGATAATAAGCCCCACCTGAGCCACAGTGCTATACGCAAGCAGTAGCCGGATATCTTTTTGAGACAGTGCAAGGATTATCCCTGCGATGGCTGTAATTATACCTATACACAAGAAAAATTCCGAAGCCATTCCCCCAAATACATCCTGAAAACGAATAAACAAATAAACCCCGCTTTTTATATGCAGCCCAGACATAAGGGCGGCAATAGTAAAGCGTGACCCCGTTAAGGCATTGACTTTAGGCAGCCATGTAAGCAGCGGAAGCAATGAGCACTTAGCCGCGATACTGGTCATGATAAGTGCGTAAGGTAGAGCTAGTTCAGTTGTATCCATATGCGCAATAACATAAGCGGCGGCTTCCATATCCATGACACCGGTAACCATGTAAAGATACCCAAGCCCAAAAAGATAGAACTGCATAACCACAATATTAACCATTATAAATGTCATACCCGCAAACAGATTACGCCGCTTACGATCATGCATTAGGAGAATAACCACCACAACTGTACTTACTTCCATAAGCACAAAAATATTAAAGAAGTCACGGGTGAGAAAAAGCCCGATTAGAGTCCCTTCCAGAATAAAAAGCAAAAACCAATAAAGCCTATCTGTATGGTTGTACTCAGAGCGCAAGTTATATATCACAAGCCCAAGAAAAATAAAAACCGTAAGAAAAATAAATATAGCTGCCAGATTATCCGCCCTTAGTATTATCCCAAGAAAGCCTTCATAGCCGCCTACACTTATCGTTATCTCATTTGTGCGGCTGGCTATCAACATAAAAAGAGCCATCACCAAAAAAGCCGACTGAGCAATAACAGCAATAAGCCTAGCACTTTTAAGCCCGGCAAATACATAAACAAACACAGCAATAATGATGGGTATAATCACAAAAAAAATCAAAATATGGCTAGGCATCTTCTTCTACCTCCGTACTAGAAAGGTTTTGCAAAGCCTGCCAGTTCATAGTCTTGTATTTTCTAAATAAGGCATTAAGCATCGTAATATTGATAGCTGTAACGGCTATCCCGATAATAATAGCCGTAAGCATAAGGGCCTGAGGCAGCGGGTCGGCAATGGCATCGGGGTTTTCCAGGTATGCAATATCTCCAATAATAGGAGGCTGAGCCCCAAAGCGCGCCCCTACCCCTACCCAGAACATAATCACCGCTGTCTGCATCAGCATAATAAACACAATGGATTTCATTGTGTTATTGGTAGTGATAAGCCCAAAAAAGCTGATAAAAAACAATATAATCGGAAAAATATCAAAGATATGGAGATTCATAGCTTACTCCTTTTTATCAATATCGGCCGGCAAGCGCTCAATAGCAATATGGCGATAAAATAAAATAAAGAAACCACAGGCAACCTTCATCCCAACAAGGGCACTCATGGCAACAAGATAAATATTTTGAAAAAGAGGTGTAACATCCGCAACCAGATAAACAACCCCAGTAAATACAGCAAAAATAGGCAAAATTGTTATATTAATAAAAACCAGCTCTTCCATTTTCATAACCTTTTTAATGGGCAAATCGTAAATCCCAAGCACCAAGTAGCGGCATATGAAAAAGGAAGCAAAAGCCAAGCCCCCTAAAAACCCACCTCCGGCGGTAAAATGGCCATTCATTATAAGATATGCCCCAAACAGTAAAATAATGGGACAAATAATCCGCATTGTAAACTTGGTCATGCGTGAGTTCTCAATTTCGCTATGCTGGCCGTCCGGCACTTCTTCTGAGCTAAACCAGGAAACATGTGTAACCGCCACCACCGCAATAACCAATAGCAACGCCTCAAAAAGCGTATCGTAAACGCGATAACCCAAATAGATAGCCGTTACCGCGTTTTCCCCCCCGACATCCTGCATAAACATGCGTAAATACTGATCGCGAAGCTCCGTAAAAGCGTAACCCGTAGGCACAGAATTTACGAATAACAAAAAAAGACCAGCAGTAAACAAAAATGCCGGGACAAACTTCATAAAGGTAACACGGATTTTTCTTCTGCTGGCAATGGCCTCACTTTTTAATCCTTCTCCGCGGCCATAGTACTGCTCGATACAGACAATAAAAAAAATTGTAGCAAAAGCCGAAATCCCCGCTTCAGACATAGCAACATCCGGCGCGCCCAAGGCTAAATACACTACTGATGTAATCAAAGAAAAAACACCAAAGTAGATAATCACCCGGTAAGCCTTACGGCTAAAAACAATGCATGCCGCGCTAAAAACCCAGAAAAAAAGCAGCACCTGAGTCATGAAGCATCATCCTCGTTTTCACATGAGGGCACATATCCACTTTTATGTGCCTGGCTGGCCATAATATGGGATACAAGTGGATTCAAAATCATCATTATAATCACAATAAGAAATAATTTTCCTGTAAAAAAACTAAAACCATGGCGCAAAGCCATCCCTATTGCAAGAGTCAAAAACCCTACGGTATCAATTTTGCAAGCTACCAGGATCCGATAATAAAAATCCTTCCCAGGCTTAAAGATTCCCAAAATTCCAAACATCATAAAGGCTAAACCAAGCCCCATTACAATATAACTAATTACATATATCATTTCGAACCGCGTCCTTTTTGGATATTGCGCTGAGATAGAAAAAGCGCCATAAAAATAGTACCAACAAACCCAGAAAGGGCATAAATAATAGCGAAATCCAACAAATAAGTAGTACCCATAATAGAAGCAAACAAAATAATAATCATTATGGTCTTTGACAAAATCAAATTAAGCCCTAAAAGCCTGTCCCATACACTGGGGCCAATAACAACACGCACCAAGTACGGCACCAACATTCCTAATATAATCCCTAAGATAATATACATATCTAATCCATGCCTCCTTTGTCGGCGGATATTTCACACAGAATCTTGTTTTTGTGATTTTAATAATATTCTTTCAATACTACGCAAATCATCTTCCGCGGTAGGATATCCTTTCTTTTTTTTGCTGCCGATACAAAGAAGAGTAATATCCTTTTCTTCTATTCCCAGATAAATGGATCCCGGTGTTAGCGTAATAGAGTCTGCCAGCATAATGCGAAGGGATTCATTAGTAAGCTCTAATTTGTAGGTGGTAATCCCCCACTTAGCATCGGTTAAAATCATTTTAACCAAAAAAAGGGCGTCCATATAAATGCGCCCCACAAGCCAAAGAGGATATCCAATAAGCTTATAAAAATTAACGCTACTAATCTCCTCAAAATTAAGAAACTTCCCAATCAAATGGGCGCATAGCATACTCATAAACATGCCGATGGCCACATTCTGCCAAGAAACTGATTCCATTAAAATAATCCAAACAAAAGTCAATGCCACCATCACAAAAATGGTATGTCTGCCCATATCAAGCTCCACACGATTTATATTGTTATAACAGTATAGCTACCGTGGCACTCTACATCTGTAAGTGTTTTGTGTCAATAGTGGTAACTGGCCTATGTCCCGCAAAATGTTTTATATTTGCAGCCAGTTGGCTCTGGCGGCTGTGAATATATTTTACAATCTTCGTATGGCTTACTCAAAGCCGCTAACAGCTTATGCATTATTGTAAAGTCTTCATTTTCTGCCGCGGCTAGGGCTTCTTCTACTCGGTGATTTCTTGGAATAATAGCTGGGTTATGTTTTTGCATAATATCTGACACATCGTTTTGGCTTTGGGGCTGCCTGCTTAGCCTAGACTGCCATTTTGTTTGCCAAGCTGAAAAATCGGGTATTTCAGATAGTGGTATCGGATATGATAGGGCACGAAAAGTATTAGTATAATCCAGTTTATGTGCCCACATTAGTTCCAATAATTCTGTAATGAGACTGGTATCCTCAGTCTCTTCATTGGTTATCCCCAACTTTGCCCGCATACCGGATAGCCAGTTTTTATTGTAGCACTCCCAATAATATTCAATCTCTTTGTTAGCTAGTTCTATAGCTTTATTTTCTTCTTCGTGAAATAGCGGTAGTAATGCTTCCGCAAGCCGAGATAAGTTCCATGCGCCTATTTTGGGCTGATTGTTATAGGAATAACGCCCCATCTTATCAATTGAGCTAAAAACGGTATCAGGGTCATATGAATTCATAAAGGCGCAGGGGCCATAATCAATGGTTTCCCCGGATATTGCCATATTGTCTGTATTCATTACACCATGGATAAATCCAACCAATTGCCATTTAGCTATTAGTGATGCCTGCCTCTTGGCAACTGCTCTAAAGAATCTAATATATTTGTTGTCTTTATGGCCCGCCTTTTCTAGCTCAGGAAAATGCCGCCAAATACAGTAATCAGCGAGATTGTGAGTGTTTTCCATCTTGCCAAAAGAAGATATATAGTCAAATGTCCCCACTCTTATATGGCTTGACGCTACTCTTGTCAGAACTGCTCCTTTCAAAACGGTCTCTCTTAAAACATTTTTGCCAGTAAGCGCAACTGCTAAAGAGCGAGTTGTAGGTATGCCTAAATAATACATAGCTTCACTGATAATATACTCCCTAAGCATAGGCAATAAAGCCGCATATCCGTCCCCATTTTGGGAGAAATGCGTAGGGCCGGAACCCTTTAGCTGAATATCAAATCTATTGCCATCCGGTGTAATCTGCTCTCCAAGTAAAACAGCCCGCCCATCGCCAAGCATAGCAAAATGGCCAAACTGAAACCCTGCATAGGCTTGAGATATAGGCATTGCCCCATGGGGAAGAGCCGAGCCTGCAAATATCTCAGGCCTACTCTCCAGCTTAGATGAATCCAGCCCCAAAGACTCAGCGAGATTGTGATTAAAAATAATCATCTGTGGAGCTGGGGCTATTTCCGGGTTTTGATTGCGATAAAATACTTCAGGTAATTCTTTATAAGAATGTTCAAGATTCCAACCTTCATTTTGCATAACATCGCTCCTTTGTCATTAGTATGGATGATGCAAGAAAATTAATTCTTACGAGAAGTTTTAACCCTAAAGCCAAAGTATAAAATGTGTAAAACCCAAATAACCACAAGTATAATCTGCGACACAAGAGGCGCAGACGCTGTACGCATTACAAAAAAACTAAATCCCATAAAGGCTGTTATTGTAGCCAGTAAAGTCAGCTTGGCCTTAATGGTCATAGCCCTTTCTTTGATGAATCCATCTATGTATTTTTTGTGAAAACGAGTAGAAATAAACCAACCATGAAGCCTCTTGGAGCTTCTGCCAAAACATATGGCAGCAAGCAGCGCAAGAGGCGTTGTTGGTATAAAGGGCAGTACCACCCCAGCGGCACCTAGTCCAAGAAAAATTAAACCTAAAACTATATAGACATACTTTGCAAAGCCTGTCGCCATAATTATCTCTTTAGGTCAAATCTATCAGCGTTCATGATTTTATTCCATGCCGAAATGAAATCATGCAAAAACTTATCCTTAGCATCGTCACAAGCATATACCTCCGCAATGGCTCTAAGTTGAGCGTTTGAGCCGAATATCAGATCTACTCTGGTGGCAGTCCATTTTTGCTCTCTGGTTTTTGTGCATATGCCGTTAAACACATTCTTGTCATCAGTAGGTTTCCATTCGGTATCCATGTCCAGAAGATTAACAAAAAAGTCGTTAGTCAGCGTCTCCGGCGAATGGGTTAGCACACCATGCAGTGAATGACCGTAATTGTTAAACAAAACCCTCAACCCGCCAAGAAGTACTGTCATCTCCGGTGCTGTCAGGTTTAATAGCTGCGCTCTATCAATAAGCAGTTCTTCTGGCAAGGAAGAAAAATCCTGTTTCTGATAGTTCCTAAAACCGTCATAAAGAGGCTCTAATACGCCAAAGGACTCGATATCCGTTTGCTCTTGGGAGGCATCTGTTCTTCCCGGTGTAAACGGGACACTTATAGGTGTTCCGGCATTTTCGGCCGCAAGCTCAATGCCATAAGCCCCGCCAAGAATAATCAGGTCGGCGAGAGATATGTATCTGCCGCTTGCATTGAAATCTTGCTGAATCTGTTCATATTTTTCCAGCACTACTTTAAGCTGATCCGGCTGATTGATTTCCCAAGATATCTGCGGCTCCAGTCTGACGCGTGCTCCATTGGCTCCGCCTCTTCGGTCCGAGCCTCTAAAAGACGCGGCACTTGCCCATGCGGTTCTTATAAGCTGGGATACTGTTAATCTGGCTTCTGTTAATCCGGTATTTGCTATCTGGTCTTTTAGTTCCTCTATATCCCGGTCGTTTACAATATATCCTTCTTTTTTTGGTATAGGGTCTTGCCATAGAAATTCTTCTTTGGGTACGTCTTCTCCCCAATATAAGGAAGTAGGCCCCATATCTCTGTGGGTAAGTTTGAACCACGCCTTTGTAAATGCCGCAGCAAATTTTTCTGGGTTTGCCAGATAGTCTTTTGCTATCTTTTGATAAATTGGGTCAAATTTAAGGGATAGATCCGCGGTGGTCATCATAGGGCGATGTTTTTTTGTGGGGTCATGGGCATCTGCTACCATATCTTCATCTGAGCAGTCTTTCGCAAGCCAAATATATGCCCCCGCCGGACTTTTTGTCAGTTCCCATTCATATTTTAAAAGGACTCTTAGATAGCCCATATCCCATGTAGTCGGATTGGGTTTCCAAGCACCTTCTATTCCGCTTCCAATCGTATCACCTGCATTGCCTGTGCCGAAGCTGTTCTTCCATCCCAGTCCTTGTTCTTCAATAGGGGCACCCGCAGGTTCAGGGCCTAAATAAGTAGCCGGTGCCGCACCGTGAGCCTTACCAAATGTATGACCTCCTGCCACCAGTGCAACCGTTTCTTCATCGTTCATTGCCATCCTTGCGAATGTCTCACGGACATCATTTGCCGATTTGGCCGGAATTGGCTGCCCGTCCGGCCCCTCTGGGTTTACATAAATCAAGCCCATTTGTACCGCAGCAAGAGGATTATCTAGCTGTCTGTCGCCAGAATATCTTTTGTCATCGCTCAGCCATTTATTTTCCGACCCCCAGTAAATGTCCCCTTGGGGTTCCCATACATCTTCCCGGCCGCCGGCAAACCCGATGAGCTTTAGCCCCATGGATTCGATAGCACAGTTGCCGGCAAGAACCATCAGGTCTGCCCATGATAGTTTTCTGCCGTATTTTTTCTTTATTGGCCATAGTAGCCTTCTTGCTTTATCCAGGTTTACATTGTCCGGCCAGCTATTTAGTGGTGGAAATCTTTGAGTGCCGTCTCTTGCCCCGCCGCGGCCATCCATGGTTCGATATGTACCGGCACTATGCCATGCCATCCTTATAAAGAAAGGCCCATAATGGCCAAAGTCTGCCGGCCACCACTCTTTAGAGTCATACATTAGCGCAGTAAGATCATCCTTTACTGCCTGCAAATCAAGGGTTTGAAATTCTCGGATGTAATTAAATCTCTCACCCATAGGGTTACTTAGGCATGAGTTCTGATGTAACACGCTTAGGTCAAGTTGGTTTGGCCACCAGTCTTTGATGGTAGCTCTGCCTTTTGTGAAGTTGGGGCTACTTGTGTTGCCTGTAACTGGGCATTTCGAATTTCCATTCATGTTGTTATCCTCCTCATTTTTGTTGATAAATACACAATCTTAGCAACCTCATAACCGTGTCGCAAAATAACACGATAATCTGCTTTTGATGGCCTGCGAAGGGTTGTGTTATAGTTCCTTGCAAAAGTTGCCTGGTGCTCTGGAAGGCTTTCAGAGATGATTTGCTTTATGACCTCAGAGTCAATATCTAAATTACGCAGGATACGGGAAGCACTATCGCCTATCTGGAGATACATGCCGTTATTCTCTTGACGAATATGCCCGACTATGCTTCGGATACGCAAAATACCTACCTGATCCATTGCAATATCCAGTAGCCGCCGTAGGCTGGAGGAAAACCCGCGTCGCCTAAAACGGCTTGTGGTTCCTGCATTGCTGACGATAATATAATCTATTCCTTGGGACAGATGCCCCCCGGATGGGCGGTCTGAGATATGAAATAAAGCTTCCAATCCCAAGTTATCATACACACCACCATCCCATAAGAAAAAATTACGACCACTGGGGATGCGTCTATCACCCGCCCCTATAGTTGGCTCAAATGTTGAGGCATTCCATGAGTACTTATCTCGCCTTAATGCATAAGGGCCGATTAAAAATGGAAGGCCAGCCGATGCAGCCATGGCATCTGATATAGGTAATTTGTGATTGTTTGCATATCCTATGAAAATATCACCCATCGTATCTTGTGTAATACCAAAGCGTTTCCCTGTTTCATATGTAGTACAATTGGCGCACCAGACGGGAGTCTGCCCTAGATCGGCCATGGTGCCTTTAACGCCCCATTTTTTGCCGATGACCTTAGCCAAAAGATTTACCCTGCGATGCATCCAAAAAGGAAACATCCGCAAAATGGCAGAAATCTGAATATCACTGCCCATAATAACTTTTTCAATATTAGGCAGCACTCGATCGAGATATTGTCTGCTTCCGGGCCATTTTTTATTGTTATGGGCGTATATTAGCCCGGCGCATAGGCTTCCGCCAGAGACTGATGATATGTAAGTAATGCTTTCCATAAGATTATTTTCCGCCAGCCATTTTAGTACACCTAAATGGTAGATAGTAGCGCGTATGCCACCGCCAGAGAGGACAATACCGATTTTTCTTGTTCTTAAATCCATAAAAAATCCCCGCACATAGTTATAGATGTATCATATGCGGGGGGCTCTTCCAACGGGTATAGATGTCAGCTTTTTTCAAAATCATCGGGGCAAATTGATATTGAAAGTATCATCAAATAGGCAGGTTGAAATTTACATAGAAATTGATGGCAAATTGCTTAAATTATTACTCTCTGTTCCATCAGGGATTGATTTCAGATATTCATTTCCGTTTCGTTCGGAAATGCCTACGCCTTTTATTCCTCCCTGTTTTGCAAGAGCGACACCCGTTTCCTTATCAAGTACTTGGCCGGTAGAAAGTTGATATCCCGTTACTTTCCCTTCTTCCTTCACCAATGCTGTAATCTTTGCGGCATTGGGGTTGGGTTCTGGTATTTCTTTCATAGCCATAATAGGCAAAGCAGATAAGTTATTATTCTTTGCTTCCATTTAATCAGCTCCTTTTAGTTAGCGTCCCCATATGAACAAGTTCTATGCGAAAAGCATATCCTATAGTGAATTCAATGAGAAACAGTTCCGACGGAGGGAAGCCCCGCGCTGTTGCACGGGGCGTTCTGACCGACAGGCGGGGCTGATTTCGAATTAATTCACTAAGAAGCTGTATTCAACTCCGCCAACGCCGCCTTTGCGGTCGGAATTTCGCAGCTCTTCGTCGGCGTTTTCTTGCTTGCCTTATTGGCAAGCGGCGAAACCACCTCCTCAATCTGCGAAATTCCGCCGCGCAAATGCGTCATTGTCGAAGTTGAATACAGCTTCTAAAAAAGGGGCAGATGCTATGGGTGAGATTCTTTGTTTAAAAAGTGTTTCCCTTACTTACCAAGCTGAAAATGGCGAGGTTGAAGCACTTAAAGACATTAATTTTACAGTTAATGAGGGAGAAATCATCTCAATTATAGGGCCTTCTGGCTGCGGTAAAACTACCTTGCTTTCACTTATTTCCGGTCTTGAATCTCCAACAAGCGGTGAAGTAAGGGTAGGGGGGCACGTTGTAAAGGGTGTAACCGACAAGATAGGCTACATGTTACAAAAAGATAATCTTCTCGATTGGCGAACAATCCGAAGCAACACATTATTAGGCCTTGAAATACGTAAAATGCTTTGTAATGCAACGGTGGATTATGCCGATGATTTACTAAAAACATACGGCCTATGGGAGTTCCGCAATATGCGTCCCTCGCAGCTATCTGGTGGGATGCGCCAGCGTGCGGCTCTAATCCGTACCCTTGCTGCGAAGCCGGGACTTTTACTTCTTGATGAGTCCTTTTCGGCTCTGGATTACCAAACACGCCTTGCGGTTACCGATGATGTTTACGGCATAATAAAGCGTGTAAAAATACCTGCGATATTGGTAACTCACGACATATCCGATGGTATCAGTATGGCCGACCGGCTTATTGTACTTACGAAAAGACCGGCAAGTATTAGCCGAGATATAAAAATTGAGTTCTCCAGATCAGAAATCATGTCGCCGCTTCAGCGGAGAAATGATCCTCTTTTCCGGGAATACTTTAACCTTATCTGGAAAGAGCTTGATGTCCATGAATAAACAAATAATTTGCGCTGTCTCTTCTCAGCGTAGAAAATATCTCGTAAAAAATCGCAGACAAAAGATTATGACACTTGTTTGCCAGTTTTCCCTATTGTTTATTACTATTTTCCTATGGGAGGCGCTGGCGCGAGTAGGCATAATCGACAGCTTTATTATGTCTCAGCCTACTCGCATTTTAAGGGTTGTTACCGATTTTAGAAATAACAATCTGCTGCTGCATATAGGTGTAACATTTTTTGAAACCATAGTGGGGTTTGCGATTGGCGTAATACTGGGCAATCTTATTGCGCTTGCGTTATGGTATTCGGGCTTTCTGTCGAAAGTCTTGTACCCTTATTTGGTTGTTATTAATGCGCTGCCTAAAATAGCACTTGGCCCAGTGATTATTATCTGGGTAGGTGCAGGTATGCAGGCAGTTATTGTAATGGCCCTTGCTATTTCTCTGGTTGTCACAATTATGGAAATGCTAAACGGCTTTAAAAATACAGACGCAGAGCTAATAAAAATGGCAAAGACATTTGGTGCTGGCCGAATCCAGACCTTTGTTAAAATTGTCTTTCCATCCAATCTGCCGACGCTGTTCAATTGCTTAAAAATCAATATCGGGCTATCACTTGTAGGGGTAATTGCCGGGGAGTTTTTGGTTTCGAGGGCAGGCCTTGGATATTTGATTGTATACGGCGGGCAAGTTTTCCAGATGGATCTGGTGATGACTAGTGTGTTTATCTTGGCTGTTCTGGCGTCGGTTTTATATTATGGCATTGTGCTTTTAGAAAGTTTCGTTATGAAGATTTTTAGTCATAAAAAGTAGGGAAAGGAAATGGAGTGCGTTATGAAAAAGGTTATCGCATTTGTTTTAATCACAACTGTTGCTATCATTATGTTAGCAGGTTGCAGCCGTACAGAAGAAGAGGGACTTACAGTTGTAAGAGTAAGCGAAGTAACACGCTCAGTGTTTTACGCCCCCCAATATGCCGCAATAGAGCTAGGTTTCTTTGAAGATGAAGGTCTGGAAATAGATCTAATCACTAGCGATGGCGCAGATAGGGTAATGACAGCCCTACTCACAAACGCTGTAGATATAGGGTTTTCGGGGCCGGAAGCAGCACTTTATGTTTTCAATCAAGGCAGGGCTGATTTTGCAGTAGTGTTTGCGCAAGTAACCCAGCGGGATGGTTCCTTCTTAATAGCACGTGAGCCAAATCCGGATTTTACATGGGAAGATATCCGTGGCAGCTATGTACTGGCAGGCCGCAGAGGCGGTATGCCCTATATGGTACTTGAATATGTAGTAAGTCAGAATGGGCTTATCCCCGGTATAGATGTAGAGCTCAACACCACCATCCAATTCGCGGCGATGGTAAGTGCCTTTCTAGGGGGCACTGGAGATTTTGTTACTGCCTTTGAGCCGGTAGCATCAACGCTAGAACTTGAAGGCCGTGGCTTTGTTATTGCATCCGTAGGAGAAGCCTCAGGCGCAATCCCCTATACAGCGTATTATGCCCTTGGCAGTTTTATCGAGAGTAATCCTGAAGTGATTCAAGGCTTCACAAATGCAATAGCAAGAGGCCAACAGTGGGTAATGGAAAACACACCGGAACGTATAGCGGAAGTTATAAGGCCGTTTTTCCCAGATGCTGACCCCATTATCATGGCAAGTGCGATTGCTAGATATAAGGAAATAGAGGCCTTTGCATCTGTTCCAACGATAACTTATGAATCCTTTGACCGTATGCAAAGGGTAATGGAAGCTGCGGGGGAACTGACCCAGCGGGCGCCATTTGATATGCTTATAGATAATAGTTTTGCAGAAATTGCATCTGCAACAAGATAACAAGTACTGAAACGGATTCCAAGTTAAAAGTCGCTTTTACAAAATGAAAAAATCATTGAAGCGTTGATATTTTCCATTTTGGAAAAGCATATGATTTTATTTGGAATCCGTATGAAACGGCAAGGCGTAGGAGAGATGGATTAATCCATTCTCCTACGCCTTTTTTATTGGGTCTCTAGTATTATAGCGAATTAATTCGAAATAAAGGGTTGTTGACAGTCGAATTGATAACATAGTATATTGTATATATAAAACATACACATATGAGTTGCAAAGGAGGGATTCCCCTGGACATTATCATAAGTAGCAATACCAGTAAGCCCATCTACGACCAAATCAGTAGCCAGATAAAGGGAATGATAATGAGTGGGGAGCTTAAGACTGGTGAAGTGCTTCCGTCAATGCGGGCATTGGCAAAGTCAACTCGGGTAAGCATGATTACAGTTAAAGCCGCGTATGAAAGTTTGCAGCGTGACGGATTCATAGAAACCACTGTTGGGCGTGGTAGCTTTGTATCGGCACAGAATAAAGACTTTGTTAAAGAAGAGCAGCAACGCAGAGCAGAGGAATATTTACAACAAGCCGCAGATATTGGGCGGACATACGATATTCCTGTTGATACGCTTGTCGATATGCTGAAAATATTCTATCAAGGAGAGGATTAAAATGGGTAACATTTTAGAAGTTCAAGGACTGTCTAAGCAGTATAAAAACTCGGATTTTCGGCTTGACGATATATCGTTTTCTATACCAAGCGGCTCAATCATGGGCTTTGTAGGCGAAAACGGTGCAGGGAAAAGCACTACAATAGGCTGTATTCTTAATACCCTTATAAAAGATAGCGGAACGGTCAAAATCTTTGGCCGTGATATGACTGATAGCAGTACCGATATTCGGGATGATATTGGTGTGGTATATGATTCAAATGTTTTTCCGGCACATCTGACACCAACAAAAATATCTGCCGCTATGCGGCATATTTTCTCGAAATGGGATAATGCCTTGTTTAAGGAGTACTTAAAAAAATTCAAACTTCCCGAAAAAAAGAAGATAAAGGAATTTTCAAGAGGAATGGCAATGAAGTTAGGTGTTGCCGTAGCGCTTTCTCACCGCCCTAAGCTGTTGATTTTGGATGAAGCTACAAGCGGATTAGACCCCATTGTGCGTGATGATATTTTGGATGTTTTTTTGGATTTTGTTCAAGATGAAAACAACTCTATTTTGCTATCGTCACACATAACCAGCGACCTTGAAAAAGTAGCCGACTATATAACCTTTATCCATGACGGAAGTATTATTTTCAGTGAAGCCAAGGATAGCCTGCTTTACAATTATGGTGTTATGCGGTGTAAGGCCGTGCAGTTTGAGCAAATTGACAAGGAAGATATGCTTGCGTACAGAAAATACGATTATCAGATTGATGTACTTATTTCTGATAAGCAAACCGCCGCAAAAAAATATCTGGATATTGTTATAGATAACATTACCATTGAAGAAATTATGCTTATGCTTGTGAAAGGGGAGAAATAGTGATGAATAATAGAAGACCGTTATTGGGTTTATTAAAATATGCGTTTTATTCCGCCAGAGGAGATTTGGCGTTCGCTTTATTATTTGGCTTGGCGGTGGGTATTTTGTCCCTTATTGCTGATAATTATTTGATAAGCCAAACTCTTTTTCCGCTTTTGATTTCTGGCGGCCCCGCTTATGTTGTCATTATGAAAAGCGAGGGGACACCGCTATGGGATCAATTTCAAGTGGCTATGCCCATAAAAAGAAAAGAAGTTGCTACTGCTCCTTACCTTGGTGTACTTCTTGCTTCATTGCTAGGAATCCCCATTTTTGTTGTAATTTCAGGGATACGTTTTATTTTGCATGAAGGTTCTATTGGCTCAATGTTGTCAACAGGGATTTCTTATCATGCGACCGTGCTTGGTACAATTTTAATTATGTCTGCGTTGCTTTACCCTTTGGCTTATACAAAGCTTGGACAACGTAGTTTGCAAGGATTGTTTGTTATGTGCACGTGTGTTGCCGCTGCAATTAACTCTGCAATTTTGATAGGTGGTAACAACTTGGGGCTGCCTGAGATGGTTATTACATCATTGAATATCACTATATCAGGGATTGCTTTCTTTGTTTCGCTGTTCATTGCAAGGCAGATTTATGCAAAAATTGATTTTTAGCAGGGGATAGATTAGAGTAAGCAATAGAGTTCTTCTGAAATCAAAAGGCGTGATTTCAGAAGAAGCAAAAGACTTATAATGAAACCTACTTTCGAAATCATAAAGCGTGATTTCGAAAGAGGTCTAATGAACCAATATATTTTATATTTGAGATAGGAGACTCTTAAGTCATGGAAATTAAAATTACCTCTGTTGTCCATTCCTTCAACCCAATATCAAACGAGTTCTCAAATATTTTGATACTTGGAACCATGCCAAGTGTACAATCACGTGCGGTTGGGTTCTACTACTCACATCCCCGCAATCGTTTTTGGCAAGTGCTGGCAGGATGTCTCAAGCAAGAGATACCTCAATCAGTTGAGGACAAAAAGAAACTACTATTAGAAAACGGCATTGCAATATGGGATGTGTTGGCAGCTTGTGAAATTAAAGGCTCAGCCGACTCGTCGATAAAAAATCCGGACTGTAATGATATTGGTGCATTTATTAGTGATAAACCCATAAAAAAAATATTATGTAATGGCAAGGAAGCTTACAAACAATGCTGTCGTCTCAATCTTGCGCTACCAATAGTTTGCTTGCCATCAACCAGCCCTGCCAATGCCGCGTGGAGTACAGAGCGATTAATAAGTGCATGGAAATTAGAGCTGATTTAGGTACTGCTCTTTTCAAGGGATGCGATTTCTTTTCTCATAGATAAGTACTTATACGTACCCACTATAAAAAATATCGGGGATACAAAACAAAGTACAATGCCAGCATATTGTGCAATATCAATATCCACAAACCTTATAAAGCCAACCCCGGAAGCTAAAAGGGATATAAATGTGCGAATATATCCTAAAAAGGTTCTTTGATTAGCTAGTTTTGTTCTGTCCAACGCCAGGTAATCCCGCAAGCACATGATTATATCGCCCCACTTGAGTATTAAAGCTATTGCTTCTTTAATTTACAGTTTCCAATCACAGCAATAATATACATTGCATTTAAATATGGCTATATAGGAAGAAAAATAAGGAGGAGACAACATGAAGGTAAAAAAGGTATATGACAAGCGTCTTGGGGTAGAAATTTCTCAACTGGGTTTTGGGGCAATGCGCCTGCCAACCTTGGATAATGGCAAAATTGACTGGGATATCTCTGCAAAGATGATAGACAGGGCATACGAGGCCGGAGTCAATTATTTTGATACAGCGCATCCGTACCATGGCGGGGAGTCCCAGGTATTTTTGGGTGAAACATTGAAGAAATATCCGCGAGACAGCTACCATTACGTCACCAAGCTGCCTACGTGGAAGATTGACTCCAAAGAAGCAATGATAGAGATATTTGAGCAGCAGTTTACAGATTGCCGAGTGGATTATTTCGATTTTTATATGATTCATGGCCTGGGTGAAGACCGCTATCATCTTATAGACCAACACGGGATTTACGATTACTTAAAGGCACAAAAAAAGGCTGGAAAGATTAAGTTTCTGGGTTTTTCCTACCACGGAAACTATGATACCTTCAAGCGGCTTTTTGATAACTACGAATGGGATTTTGCAATGATTCAATACAATTATGTAGATGAAATAATGATTGAAACCGGGAAGTTTTATGACATTATGGAAAAGCACAACGTCCCATGTATGGTTATGGAACCTGTACGAGGCCGCTATCTTGCAGAGCCGCCTCAGGCGGTACTGGATATCATGGATGGCTTTGAGGGGGATAAATATACCCCTGCCGGATGGGCGCTTAGGTGGTGCCGGGATAAGGCCAATGTAGCTGTGACTATCTCTGGAATGTCTAATATGGAGCAAGTTGAGGAGAATATCCGTACATTTGCCCTTTCTGCCGACAAGCTGACGGAAGCGGAAGCCGCTATGATTGTACAGGCTCGTGAGATTATGCTTAACACCAAGACTGTCCCTTGCACATACTGCCGTTACTGCATGGACTGCCCTACAGGTGTGGATATCCCCAGGATATTTGAGGTATATAATCAGTTTAAACTATTTCCCAATGAGTTTAGAGCCGGAATAGGCTATGGTAAGCTTGCGCGGGATGGTAAAGGTTTTGACAAATGTATCGGCTGTGGTATTTGTACACCACAATGCCCCCAAAACATTGATATCCCTGCTGCTTTGGAAGCAGTGGTCCAGGAGCTTGAGCCACTAAGACAGAAATTTATTGCTTCGGTATAGCATAATTTATGTGGAGGGACATAAATGGGACATTTTAGTGTTGATGATTTGCAAAGAAATGGACACCACTGTCTGGTCAGTGGGGACTTCAAAGGAGCCGAGGCTTGCTTTGAAGCGATTATAAATAGTTACCCGAACTATTCGCCGGCATATATAGGCATGCTGTGTGCAACTCTTTATGTGAAAAGCGAAGCAGATTTGGCAACGTATTATTACCCCATCAAATCATATTACTACTATTATATGGCATTATTGCATGCTGATACTGAGTATCGTAGGCAAATTGAGTATTACAGCTGGGTTATAGAGGATCGCAAAAAGCTGGAAGAGCGCTTAAAACCACGAAGTCATAACGGCGAAACAAAGGAAGATGCTCTACAACGGCTTGTGGATGGCTGGAGGGAGGCTTACCATTTATTAAAATCGTTCAATTCTATAGTCCAAAATAAGACTCTGGCTTTTTGGGAACAAGAAAGGGCAGCAAAGGAAAAAGCTCAAAGGGATGAGGCTATGGCTGCCGAAGAAGCCAAAAGAAGAATGGAGCAAAGTCTTAGATGCATCGCTCATGGATTATGCTATTGTGGCAGTAAAGTGTTCTTTCTAACAGGAAGATGTAGAAATAAAGACTGCAAGGCAACTAAACATCAGATCATTAACTTTAAAACCACAAACACGCCCAAAAGAGGGTCTAGTCGATTCCCTGGAACACAGGGTACCACTGATGCGCTGTTTAAAAGGGTTTCAGAGTATGGAACAAGAGTAAATCTTGCAGATGAATACCTTGGTACAAATAAAAAAAGGCCGGAAAAAGTAAAGCAAGACTTGACATCAGTAGAAAAAAAACTAATAAAGGCTAAGGGCTCATTGGATATCTATGCACCGCAGTTTCAGCATATGCTTGAGTTAATTGTAGATTCGACTGGCAGAAGCGAAATAACTGATTATTTAGTACGCATCGAACAAACTCTTGACGAGGTTAAAGAACAAGTCACATTACATGGATATAAATGGCATTAGGGAATAGTATATTATTTGATGAAGTATAATGGGGTGGCTCTAACTGGTGTTATACACATGGTCAACAAAGTGTTCAGAGTTGCTATGATTGCTGAGGGGGCCAACTATTTTTTTACATTTGGATTAGAGGTGATTTTTTTTACAGAGCTTCTATGGAGGCTTGTGTCTTTTAGTTTATTTTTTTGCTTCCATCTTTGGTATTGTTTGCTCCTTATATAGTTATTATTACTTTGATAGTGAGAGAAAAAAGTGCTTGACTAAAGATATTAAATGCTATATAGTATTTAATATCAAATAAAGGTGGTTCCGCTGCCATTTTAAAAGGAGCATAACTATGGAAAAGAAAAACATGTACACCTCAATCGTAAATCTTGATTTTCAGTATGCACACCGCTTTATGAACTGGGAAAGAGAAGCAAAGCATCTCCACGGGCACTCTGGCTTACTTACTATCGAACTTGAGGATGTTGTGGACCCAGTAACTGGGTTTGCCCATTCTTGTAAGGGTGGGGTGAAGAAGGCATGGGAGGTTTTAGATCACTTCCACCATGCAAGCTTGTTCCAAGAAGGTGACCCGCTGCTTGATGCAATCCTTGCCGTTTATGAAAAAGAAGGGATTGTAAATGACCCTAAGCACTGTGTGCCCCTTAAAAAAATCGACCATCCTCTTGCATGGTCGTATCCTGAGTATAGAATCGTGGTTACTAAGAAGGTTTCCACCTGCGAAAACTTATGCGAGTTGTTCTACGAGCTGCTTAAAGACAAGATGCCTATTAAAAAAATCACGATGCGCTCATCTTCTATGAACGCTGCCAGCAAAGAATTTAAATAATATGTAGAATTTGTTGCCCCTCACAGCCGGGATTTTCCTGGTTGTGAGGGGTTTTGTTATATATTTTTGGAATATCGCACTCCTTGGGCCCCAACAGACTCTACAATCATTGTTGCACCGTCGAGTTTGTAGTCTAGTTTTTCATAAAAGGCTCTGGATACGGGGTTTTGTTCAAAAGTCCATAGTATGACTTCTTTGAAGCCGCGTTCTGCGGCTATTTTTTCGCAATATAGGGCTAGTTTGGTGCCTACTCCTTCGCCTTGGAAGCATGGGTCTACATATAATCCGCATAGCTCGAAGGCCGAGGGTTTGTCTTCATCTCGGCAGGGGCCTATGGTCAAGAAAGCTTTTATTATGCCATCATCGAAGACATAGCTGTCTAACGTATTGTCCTTATCGTTTAGGTGTTGTGTAAATCTCTCTATCCGCTTTGATACTTGCATATTGTTAAACAAATGCTCGTCTGACACAAATCCTCTATAAGCGCAGCGCCAGCCGAATACGTGAATTTCCGCTACGCGGGGTATATCTGAAACTGTCATAACCCTTATCATACCTACATCCTTTCAGCTTTTTTCAAAATCATCGGGGCATAATGAATTATTTTATGTTAGCTTGGAGTAACAACATATAAGTTTGAGCCGTAATCGCCAAGTAGGCGGGTTTTGTTGTTGTAGTGGGTGCCGTTGAATTGGTTGTTTAGCAGTACTCCGGCTTCTAGGGTATCCCCGCCACATTCATATTCTTCTACACAGTCTATTAGGGCGTGGTAGCGGTTTGCTAGGAGTAGTATTAGGCCTGACGGGTTGAGGGCTATCGGCATTATATGCTTTACCAGGCCGCCGAAGCGCTTTATATATAGGCGCTGTGGGCGGGTTTTTACTTTGTAGCGCTTTGTGTGGTCTAGATTTGGTATGCGTAGAGTGTCAGCACCTTCCGAGACTTTGGCAGTGCCTTGGAATAGGCCTGCTATGGTTGTGTTTTTGTCTTGGGATACCCATAGGGTTTTATTATCTTTGGGGGTGTCTTGTCTTTTGAAGTTGCCGTATTGGAAGGTCATGCGGTGTTGCTTGTAAAACTCTATTTGGGATTTGATTTCTTTACGTTCTACTGGGGATAGGTGGCGTAAATCCATTTCGTAGCCCAGCACTCCGTAACAGGCTACATTGAAGCGGGTTGATAGAGGTGTTTCCCGCAGGGTTTGTTGATGGGGGGCATCGGATACATGGGCGCCCATTGTGGAGGGAGGATATAGATATGATAGCCCGCCTTGGATTTCCAGGCGGCATACCGGGTCGGTATTGTCTGATGTCCAGATTTGCGGGGAGTAGCGTAACATCCCCAGGTCGAAGCGGTTGCCTCCGGATGAGCAGCTTTCTAGTAGTACATGCGGTCTTGGGGTGAAGATTCGCTCCAGTACATCGTATAGCCCTAATATATATTCGTGAAAGAATCTGCCATTTGGGAATTCGCTTATGTGGCGGTTCATGTCCCATTTTACATAGGCTGCATCGGTTTCATCTATTATGCGGGAAACAGAGTCTACGATGTAGTCTCTCACATCTGGGTTGGTTAGGTCTAGAACCAGTTGATTGCGGCCCATGGTTGCGCCTTGTACGGCATATTCCGGGTGTGCGCGGTATAGGTCACTGTCTGGGTTTACCATTTCCGGCTCGAACCATATGCCGAAGTCTAGGCCTATTTTCCTTATTTTATTGGCGAAGCGGGCTAGGCCTCTGGGAAATTTCTTTTTATTTACTTCGTAATCTCCCAGGCCTGCGCTATCGTTGTCGCGGCCTTTAAACCAGCCATCGTCTAGTACAAATAGCTCCATGCCTAGCTTTTTGGCTTGCCTTGCTAGGCGTACTAGCTTTGACTCCGTGAACTTGAAGAAACATGGCTCCCAGGAGTTGTATTTTATCGGGCGGGGCTTCATGCGCCATGCTTCCGGGATTATGTGGTTGTTGATGAAATTGTGGAAATTGCGGCTCATTCCATTGTAGCCTTGGTTGCTGTAGGTCATTACTGCTTCAGGCGTCTGGAATGTTTCACCTTGTTTTAGCTCCCATTCGAAGCAGTGGGGGCTTATGCCTATGCCTATTCTTACTAGTTCGTGGCTGTTGCGCTCTATATAGCTCATGTGGTTGCCGCTGTATATTAGGTTGAAGCCGTAGACACTGCCTCTGCAAGCGGCGGCGTCCGGTTCTGCCAGTAGGAAGCCAGGGTTGTGTTTATTGCTTGAGGCCCCTGTGCGGCTTTCGTTGATAAACATGCCGTATTGTAGGGGCCTGTCGTGGCGGTGGGCTTCTTTTGTCCAGTCGCCATCGAAGGTGGTTAGGATGTAGATTTCTTTTGCGGCCATGTCCAGCATTAGGCTTGCTAGGCGGCGGATTGTTATTGGGCGTGAGTCGTTGTTTGTAAGTTGGGCGCGTCTGGTGATTACGTTGGCGGTTTCGTAAACTGTGTAAGTTAGGATTAGCTGTACGTTGTTGTCATTTAGATGGATTGTTAGAGTGTTTTCATTAATTTCGTGGCTTTGGTATATGAAGTCACTTACGAAGCTGCCGTCGGGCATTTTTATTTCTGCCGGGGAATGGCGGTAGTCTCCTTTTCCTATGCCAGACCATTCCATCGGGATACGGTCTAGGCTGTAGTTTAGGTCGTCTTGGGTGTAGGCCACTGTGGAACCGGCTTGGGCTGTGCGTTTGTGGCTTAGAGCCTCTATATCTGGGGACTTAAGGCACTGGCCGTAGTAGATATGCTCTAGGTGACCATAGGGTGTTGTGCGGAAAATATAGGTTGTGTCACAAGTTTGTAATATAAAACCTTTTTCAGATGCCAGAATCATAAAGGCTCCTCCTTTAAATTGCTTAGTGATGAAGGCTAGTCCTCTTTTTCTAACAGAAGACCAAGGATATGAGTGCATATTTCTTCATAATTCCCATCTGCCAGCAGTTTAAAGTATAGGCTTCTGATGAAATGTTTTTTATTGACGCGAAGATAATAATCTCCGGGTATAGAGCCGCCCCAGTTCATTTTCTTAAGCTCAAAGCTATCTATCCAGTTGATTATATCCTCGTTGGTCAAAATCTTACGCCAAATAACTACCATGCAAGCGGCTGCCAGGCGCTCATCTTCTTCGGCCTGGTATACAAACTCGTTATTGCATATAAGAAGTTTAACTGCTTCCAATACTTCCAGTAAACCATCACGGCCTATATTATACTCCCCTTCAATATCAACGGCTTTGCCACAGCCGGCAATATTGAATAGAGCGTCAGCGATATGTGCCACAGCATGGGCCCAGCCCTTACCGTCAACATAGCCACGATAATCTTTCTCCATGCCTACATAGCGCATAACCACTTCTTTAATCTCCCGGATATCCTTATCCATCAAAAATGGTGCTTCATCATGCATAGCAAGTGTCAATGCCACCAATAAAGATGAAAATGCCCGCGTAAATACGGAGTCTGTACCTCTTTCTCCAACACCGAAAAATAAATGGGATTCTTTAAGAGAAGTATCCAGTACATGTTTCATTTGAGTTGGTGATATAGTTCCTCTATCTGCCCACTCGCCAAAAGTGGAGTATATCAGCCCATCGCGAAGTTCTCCGTCGGTATGGCCGACATATTTCAGCATATCGGCGATTATGCTTTCCATATCAATCTCGGCTGGCAGGCTGTAGTCATTGTCCTTTATCTGGGTTAGCAGTTGTTTTAGTTCGTTGTCTGTTCTCATAATACACCCCTTATACATATTTTTTATTTAGTATATGAAGCTATTGAGATTAATCAAGATAAAGTTCAATTTTAAATATGATAGTCTAATGGGATTACATTTTTCATAAACATGAAATACTAACAAATAAAAAGCACTGGGATAGATGACTTTTTTTTATGAAGGTGATAAAATGACAGTGGACATGCCTTTTATTTTCAATAGGCGCCTAGTAATTAGTTTAAATATTTCGATAAAGGAGGTTGAAGCTATGACAAAAATTGTAAGTAGGCAAGATGCTGAAAAGAAAGCATCTCAGCTCTATGATGAGCATTTTAATCCAACAGATTCTATTTTTAGGAGATCTTTTGCTACAGATTTGAATACTATATTGCAAAAAATGGGAATTAGTGTTGTAATTCAATCCTTGAAGGAATATGAAGAGATAACGAAGAAAGCAGATGTTTCTGGGTTTTTATTAAAAAACGGAGATGAGTATGCAATCTTTGTTGAAGAAGGCGATTCAATGGAGCGCAAGCGATTTACCATAGCCCATGAAATAGCTCACAAGATATTAAACCATATTGACGAAACAAAGTTTGTAAATATTTCTTTTAGGGATGATTATTCTTCACAGGGGACAAGCGAAGAAGAGATAGCGGCCAATGCATTTGCGGCAGTGCTTCTGATGCCTGAGAAAATTATAAGGCATGTATATACGCTAACCTCTGATATAGCAGCGACTGCACGTTATATGGGGGTTTCTGATGCAGCAGTAAGAAATAGATTAAATAATCTGGGGATATTGTAATAATGGGAGATATTAAGCTTATTGACACATTGATTTCTGCATTAACCGACGCAAAGAAGCAAGATACGAATATAGCTATTGAGAGTCAGATAAATCCTGAGAGTGAAGTATCAGATATCCACAATAAAGTTTCTATGGCTGCTATAAATACTGCTGCAGCCATTTATACGGATTGGTCGGATAAAGAGAAAAAAGAAATTTCCCAACGTAAGAGCTTAACTGTTATGATGTTTAGTTTTCTTGTTGGTCAGTGGATTGTTGCGGTTGTGTTGATTGTGCTTCAAGGTGTGAGTATTCTTGACATTAGCGAAACTATTTTTATATCGTTTTTTGCGGCGATTATTATTCAGACTATTGCAATAGTCCTGGCAATGGTTGTGTATCTATATAAAGAGCGAAGTTCTACGCCATTGAATATACTAGGAAACCTTATATCCATAGCTGGGTTAAATAATGTTCAGTATAAAAACACTGTTAATGGTGAATATAGTGATAAAAAAGCTGTTGATAAGTTGCTGTAAGCAATTATCAACAGCTTTTTCTTCCTATAGAAAATTGTATTTGTGAGGTGCTATTCTTTCGGCTTCATAGTCGGGAAGAAAATAACATCCCGTATAGAATCCGAATCGGTTAATAGCATAAATAGCCTATCTACTCCAACCCCTAGCCCACCGGTTGGCGGCATACCATATTCCAGTGCCAGAATAAAGTCCTCGTCGGTCATGGATGCTTCATCGTCTCCAGCGGCGCGCATGGTTTCCTGGTAGGCAAAGCGGCTGCGCTGGTCTATTGGGTCATTGAGCTCACTGTAGGCATTGCCTATCTCTCTAGCCATAATGAAAAGCTCGAATCGCTCTGTGTATTCTGGGTTGTCGGGCTTGCGTTTGGTTAGGGTCGAGATTTCTACTGGGTGGTCCATTATGAAGGTGGGCTGGATTAGGTTTTTTTCTACATATTCATCGAAAAAGGCTTCTAGAATGTTGCCTTTGCCGTGATGAGGCTCGAATTTTATGTGGTGCTCTTTGGCTACCTTGCGGGCGGCTTCTAGGTCTGGGATTTGGTCGAAGTCTACATTGGCGTATTGGCGTACAGATTCTACCATAGTCAGCCTTGCGAATGGCTTTTCCAGATTTATTTCATAGCCACCGGATTTTACAATTGCTGTGCCTAATACGTCTATAGCTACTTGCCTAAACATGGACTCTGTTAGCTCCATCATACCATGGTAGTCTGTATAGGCTTGGTATAACTCTAGCATTGTAAATTCCGGATTATGCTTGGTGCTCATTCCCTCATTGCGGAAACAGCGGCCTATTTCGTATACCCGGTCTAAGCCTCCCACAATGAGGCGCTTTAGGGGAAGTTCTAGCGCTATGCGCAGATACATATCCAAGTCAAGAGTATTGTGATGGGTTAGGAATGGCTTCGCGTTACCCCCGGCTCCGGCGGATACGGTCTGCAAAACAGGGGTATCTACTTCCAAAAATCCTCTTCCGTCTAGGAAGTTGCGGATGGCTTTCAAGATTGCGGTACGCTTTATGAAAACATCCTTTATTTCCGGGTTTACTATTAAATCCAGATACCGCTGGCGGTAACGGGCTTCTTGGTCTTTTAGGCCGTGATATTTTTCTGGTAGTACTTGCAGGCTTTTGGCCAGCAATGTGACACTATCAGCCTTGACAGAGATTTCGCCTTTTTGGGTGCGAAAGACTTCTCCTGTTACCCCTACTATATCGCCGATATCATATTGCTTGAAGGCGGTATATGCATCCTCGCCAATATCGTCACGTCGTACATACGATTGGACGCGGCCATCCTTGTCTTGGATATCTATAAAGGAAGCCTTGCCCATGACACGCTTGGTCATAAGTCGCCCTGCTACGCTTACAGTTTTGCCTTAGTTCTTCGAATTTATTATGGATTTGCTGGCTGTAGGCGGTGACGTTGTAGGTCACATGTAAAAAAGGGTCTTGCCCAGCCTCTTGTAAGGCCGCTAGCTTTTCCCTGCGGATACGCTGTTGCTCTTGTAGTTCTTGTAAATCTTGGGTTTGTTCAGTTGTGCTCATATCTTACTCCTTCATATTACACAATATCTAGTATTTTATACTGGATTGTGCCGTCTGGGGCTTCTACCGATATTGTTTCCCCACGGTTTTTTCGTAGTAGGGCTACTCCTAACGGAGATTCATTGGAAATACGCCCACCAATTGGGTCTGCTTCTGTGGAGCCTACAATTAAATATTCTATTTCCTCGTTATACTCCATATCTAGAAGCTTTACCTTGCTGCCTACGCCTATGCTGTCTTTGTCTATATCTTCTTCACTTATTACCTCGGCGTTGGCTAACATTTTTTCTATTGTGTTAATGCGGGCTTCTATTTCTGCCTGTTCTTCCTTTGCGGCATCGTATTCCGCGTTTTCGGAAAGATCTCCTTGGGCGCGGGCTTCTTTTATCTTGCCAGCCACGTCTTTTCTGCGATCTATTTTTAGTTCGTGCAGTTCAGCCTCTAGTCTTTGCAGGCCTTCTTTAGTCAGGACAGTTTTTTTATCTGCCATGCTTTCACCCCATCATATTTTTATATAGCAAAAAAGCCGACCTTGGCCGACTTTTTTGTTATGTCTTATTCCAGCGCGGATTATACGCTCTGAAGGCTAGATTGTCAAATGTTGTTAGGGTATTTTAACGTTTTAAAAGCTAAACTTATCAGCAGCGGTTGCGTCGCTGTACCGCTTATCTACTCGGCGGTGCAATTCCAATTGGGATTGCACTGCTTGTTTGCCTCTTCTTGGGGGCTTTACATAACTACCATCGGGCTGCTGTTGGCGGCGTTTTATATTATCAGATAGGGATAGTTCCAGTTCACTTATTATTTCTTCTTGTAAGTCCGGCGCTTCTATTGGGAATAACACTTCTACACGCCTGTCTAGGTTGCGAGGCATCCAGTCGGCGCTGGCTAAGTATGCTTTTGGGGTGCGGCCTATGCCGAACACATATATACGGTTATGTTCCAGATATCGGTCTACTATACTGGATACAGTTATGTTTTCACTTATTCCTTTTACGCCTGCTCTAAGACAGCATATGCCACGCACCAATAGCCGAATCTTGACTCCGGCTTGGGAAGCGCTATACAGGGCTTGAATCATTTCTATATCAGAAAGGGCGTTCATTTTTGCGGTGATGCTGGCAGGCTTACCATCCTTTGCAAACCGGATTTCTTCTTCTATTAGGTGCAAAAATGTGGCCCGTAGATTAACGGGAGCTACGGCAAGTTTTTGCCACTGGGTTGCTTTGGAATAGCCGGTAAGTACATTGAATAAGTTGGATGCATCTTGACCGAAGGTTTCACGGCAGGTGAAAAAACCTGTGTCTGTATAGATTTTGGCTGTGGTTTCGTTGTAGTTGCCTGTGCCAAAATGCATGTAACGGCGGATAGCGTCATCCTCTTGGCGCACTACCAGGCAGACCTTGCAGTGGGTTTTTAGTCCTACTAGGCCATAGATTACGTGTACGCCAGATTTTTCTAGTAACTTTGCCCAGTTGATGTTGTTTTCTTCGTCAAAGCGGGCTTTTAGCTCTACCAGTACACTTACCTGTTTTCCGTTTTCCGCGGCTTGTATCAGGGCGTTAATTATTGGGGATTGGCCTGATACCCGGTATAGCGTCTGTTTAATAGCCAATACCCGCGGATCTCCAGCGGCTTCTTTCACAAAGGCTACAACAGAATCAAAGGACATATAGGGATGATGCACCAGCACATCTCTTTTTTTGACTACATCGAACATACTTGGTTGGTTGTGAAAGTCAGGGGAGGGTTTTTGTGGTTTGGGCATATTTCTAAGATGGGAAAATTCCTTAGAATTGGCGAAGGACATCCAGGCTGTAAGGTCTAGTGGGCCGCTTATGTTATACAGTTTGTCTGGGGTTAGGTTTAGAGGTTTTGTTAATGTCCTTATGGCGGCTTTGCCTATGCCTTTGGAGATTTCTATCCGTACCGGGTCTCCCCAGCGGCGGTCTTTTACGGATCTGGCCATTTCATGCAGAAGGTCGTCTGTATCTTCTTCGTCGAAGGTTAGGTCTGAGTTGCGGGTTACTCTAAGTAAGCCTGTACGGGTGACGGTATGGCCTAGGAATAACCGCCCGATATGGGCGAGGATAATCTGCTCCAGCAATATATAATGATGCTGGCCTTCCGGTGAAGGCAGCTTTACGATACGCGGTACCACAGTTGGTACTTGCACTAAAGCGTATAATAAGCCTTGACCACTGTCTTCGGCAATGCGCCAGCGGCCTTCTTCCTCAATCCATTCAACTGTGCGTACCGGCATGGTTTCATCTGCTGCCATTTGAATAAAAATATACACTGCACGATTATTTACTGTGGGAAAAGGGCGGCTTTGGTCTATAGCCATAGGAGTGAGTATCTGGTATAGTACATCGTTGAAATAAGTGTCTGCGTAGGCCTTTTGGGCTGGGGATAGACCTTCATAGTTCTTCAAAAATATACCCTCTTTTTCCATTGCGGGAAGAAGACTCCTGGTGAAACAATTGTATTGCTTGGTCATCATTTCGTGTGCCTTACGGGAAATAGCCTCGAGTTGGGCTTCTGGGGTTAGGCCGGATGCGTCTGGGGCGGGGTTTTCGTTTTGAAGAATGCTTGCTACTCGTACCATAAAGAACTCGTCTAAATTGGATGCAGTAATAGATAGAAATTTTAGGCGTTCCATTAAAGGGTTGGTTTTGTCTTGGGCTTCTTCCAGTACTCGCTCGTTGAAGGCTAGCCAGCTTTGTTCGCGGTTTAGATATAGGGTTGGGTCTTTTATGTTCATACTAATTTGTGCCTCCTTCGTCGGCGTAGGAAATATGTAGGTGTGAAAATATTATGTAAAGGGGTATCATCTTGCAGAGTCATCTTCGATATTTGGTTATTTCGGCTATGTTTATTGCCCTTATTTTTCTTGCTATTTTTCAGTTTAGTGTACCTAATGGATTTGGCGGGTTTATTCATTTTGGGGATTCTTTGATTTTTGTTGCGGCTACTTTGCTTCCGGCTCCCTATAGTTTGTTTGTTGCGGCTTTGGGGCCTGGACTATTTAATCTAGCCAGAGGGCCTATTTGGTTTCCTTTTACTATTGTGATTAAGCCGCTTATGGCGTTGTGCTTTTCCCGTAATGGGGAGCGTATCTTAGGCCCAATACGCAACCGGATAGCGCCTTTTTTGGCGGCGGGGATTAATACAGGGTTGTATTTCTTGGCCAATATGTTTTTATTTGATGGGTGGGCTGGTGGCGTTGCGGCCTTACCTGGATTAGTGATTCAAGGTGTAGGCAGTATTATTTTCTTCTTTATAATCGCTTTTGCTCTTGATATGTCTGGAGCTAAGAAGAGATTTGAGCTTTAGTAAACTATCATTATATACTATCCCTGTCAAAAAATTAGATGTTTTTCAATCAAAAAAGCCCGATGGCCAATATGCCATCGGGCTTTTGCATGTGAATTAGTTCTCTACGCCGCTTATTGAAGCTCCTTTTATACATACAGTAGCAGGCCCTAAATATGAATTATATTGTCTTGTCTGGGCAGACATTTTAAGACCGTCTTGGATTTTATTCATATTGCCGGAAATGGAGCCGCCGGTCACTGGGGTTATGTTATTGCCGTCGAAGTAGAACCCTAGGCGGATTTCACTGCCGAAATCGCCTGTTATAGCGTTAGCTTGGAAATCTGAGAATGAAACCAGTTCCAGATAAGGTCCTTTACGTAAATCGGCGTCCGTGGCGGTGCCCCCAGTTATGTGTATATTGTGGATATTACCTGTTGGGGTAATGTCAAGATAGCTGGAGAAGCGGGTATCGCCCCAGTATTTTAGCAGTTTGCCATCTTTTATGACTATGTGGTCCTCCAGAGGTTGACCATGCTCGTCGTAAGGGCGGCTGTATGCTGAGCCTTCCATTAAGGGCTCTAGAGTTAAAGTTAGTAAGTCAGAGTTATCTGCGCCCTGAACTCGAGTGCCTTCTTTAAATGTGGATAACTCTTGATAAATCATTCTTGCGTTGGCACAATCTTTATAGTAGGAGAAGAAAGTGGATAGACATTCTCCGGAAAGGAGGATATTTATATCTTCCACGGATGGGGTTGGTTTGGCTATGGCTTTCTTTTCGGCTACTGTAAATAGCTCCTGGATACGGTTTTGTAGATAGTCGGATGCTGTGTCCACATTATCTAGGCTAAAGCGGTAGGCTTCGTAGATTTCTATTTCTTTGCCTGATGGGCTTGGCCAATGTACTGCTGTTTCTACAAAAACTTGGTAGGTAGTATATGTGACGTCCACCCCATTGGAGTTGATTCTGCGAATATCACTGCGGGTTATGAAAAACTCACTGAAGCTTAGATGTCCTACAGGGTTGGTGTCGCAGGCGTGGAAGACGGCCTGTAAGTCTGCGAGGGCCTTGGTAGTATCTATGGTCTTTGTGCTTACAGGTTTGGATGGAGTGGGGGATACTAGAGGGTAGTACGCGTTTTTTACAAATCCTGCCGCGTATATTCCTTGGGAGATGATTTCTTTAAGCTCCTCTTGGCTGGTGCCTGGGTGGATATTGACGTTGTAGGAGCCGCGATATTTCTTTTTTTCTTCTGCAAAGGTTACATATAGAGTAAGTGAAATCAGTGTAGATGCCACTTCCCGGCTCATTTCAGATTGCTTTTTTATGTTATAGCCCTCAACTTTGTGGGTTTTGGTTTCTTGGATTAGGTATTCCACGTTATCGAAAGTTTTTAGGGTTTTCAATAATAATTCCAGCATACTTTACCTCCTTAGCCCAGTCGGGCTTTCGTTTTGATGTAAGGCCCGCCACAAGATACTTTTACCCACTCCTTATGGCCTTTGCCGCAGCCTCCTGCACCAGAGAATGCAAAGTCATCGGATACCATATCTATAGCTTTTAAAAGGTCTGGTACATAGCCTGTCATAACCACTGGGGCAAACAGATTATCTGTTAGCTTTCCGTCAATGATTTCCCTGGCATAGGAGAACATGCATTGAATCCCCCAGTCTTTAGGGTCTTCCATGCCGCTTTCTGCGTCTTCTATTAAGTAACCGTGTTTTATAGATTTAATCATATCCTCCAGTTTGTCTGTACCTGGCTTGAAGAATGTGTTGGTCATACGGCTATAGGCTTTACTAGCATATGTTTCTCGCTTGCCATTGCCGGTGGGGGCAAGGCCTAGCTGGGCGGCGGCTAGAGCGTCAGATATTCCGGCCATAAGTATGCCGTCTTTTATAACTACTGTGTCACCGCCAAGATTACCTTCATCGTCAAATAGATATGAGGATACATGATGTGCGGATTTTGCTCCGTCATGCATTTGCACCATCGAGGATGCTACGGGCTTGCCCATATATTCACTGGCGTTGGCTCGGTTTTTTAGGAACATATCAAGCTCTACCCCGTGACCAAAGGCTTCATGGGCGATAATGCCTACTGCGTCTGGGGAGCAGATCACATCATATTCCCCTGGCGGCATAGGTTTTGCGTCTAGTAGCTTGCAGCAATTTTGTACTACAGCTTCTAGGTTTTGGTCGATTTCGTCTAGGATTTCCAAGCCTTTTAGCCCTGAAAAGGATTTGTACAGCTCGCGCGTTGTGCCATCGCGGCGGGCAACTGGGACGATGTATGCCTCAGACCAGAGGTAATGCTGTTCCAGGTCTTTCTTGGCTGAGACAAAGATTTTTGAGACTTGGGCATAGCTCATCGCCGCATAGGCATCCACTAAAAGCGGTGTGACCTTGTGCATATTTTCAGTTATTTCTGTTAGGCGCTTAATGATTTTATCTGGGCCTAGGGTGTTGGGCAGTTTTTCAATGTCTCCTTGGAAGGATTGGGTGATAGCTTCTTCCTTTGGCTCTGGGTATAAAAATGCGTCACCAGATAGCATGTTGGCAGCTTTTGTTATCTGGACTGCAAGCGCTTCTATTTCACTACCTTCCTCAGGTAGCTCGTTGAAGGCATACTCGAAATAGCGCCCTTTGTTATATACTCTTACTACAAAACCCCGTTCGCCCCATCCAATATCGCTGATATTGGTGACTTTGTCAGATACAGAATAGTGCTTGCCCATGACATCGGTGCCTAGGGCTGAGGCGTAAGTGAAGTTTTCATTTAGCTTGGTCACCAGTTTTTGAAGCCAGGGTTTCTTGCTTTGTAAAAATTTAGATGATGGTACTTGCATATGCTTTCCTCCTATGGCCCGACATTAGTCGGTGGCATGATTTGGCAATGAGGCATTACTATAAAAAAGGGGCGCATAAATGCACCCCTTCGATTCAAAGGTAAAATTAGCTTGCTGGCCTACGCGGTCTTCTTCTGCGTTGTTTGCGTAGTATAGGTTGACGATTTTCATTATATACCAGTTCTGGAGGTTTATTGGAGTCTACTGTTTCTCTGGTTACTATACAGCGTTCGATTTTGCTATTGGAAGGTATGTCGAACATGATGTCTGTAAGTATGTTTTCTACTATGGCTCTTAGACCTCTGGCTCCTGTTTCCCGCTCTAGCGCTTTTTGGGCTATGGCTCTTAGCGCATCCTCCTCGAACTCTAGTAGAACATTGTCCATTTCAAGTAGATATTGATACTGACGGGTTAGAGCGTTGCGAGGCTGGCTTAGTATGGAGATTAGTGCGTCTTCATCAAGCTTATTAAGGGTTACGATTACTGGTAGGCGGCCTACCATTTCTGGGATTAGGCCATAGCGTTGTAGATCTCTGGGTTGTACTTGCTGTAGAATATCGTCTTTGATTTTTTCGTCTTTGGTTTTTACTTCTGCGCCAAAGCCTATTACTTTTTTGTTTAGGCGCTGTTCTACTATGCGGTCTAGGCCGCTGAAGGCTCCTCCGCATATGAATAGAATATTTGTAGTATCTATTTGAAGGAAATCCTGGTGGGGGTGCTTACGCCCTCCTTGTGGAGGTACAGAGGCTATTGTGCCTTCTAGGATTTTCAGCAGAGCTTGTTGTACGCCTTCACCGCTTACGTCTCTGGTTATAGAAGGATTATCTGAACGGCGGGATATTTTGTCTATTTCGTCGATATAAACTATGCCGCGCTCGGCTCGTTCTATATCAAAGTCGGCGGCTTGGATTAGTTTTAGTAGGATGTTTTCCACATCTTCACCTACATAGCCCGCTTCTGTGAGGCTGGTGGCATCGGCAATGGCTATCGGTACCTGTAGGAACCTGGCTAGGGTTTGGGCCAGGTGGGTTTTACCTACACCTGTTGGGCCGATTAGTAGTACATTAGATTTTTGTACTTCTATATCTTCGGTGAAGCCCATTTGCTCTACTGCTATGCGCTTATAGTGATTGTATACTGCTACGGATAGGGCTACTTTGGCACGGTCTTGACCGATTACATATTCGTCCAGGAATTCCTTGATTTCTTTGGGTTTGGGTAGGTTAAAGCTATCGTCTAAGGCTGGGATATCGGCAGCGTCTTCTTCCAGTACTGCGTTACAGACGTCAACACATTCGTTACATATATTTACATTGGGGCCGGATATAATCTTGTCCACTGCGTCTTGATGCTTACCGCAGAAGGTGCAACGTACTACCCCTCTATCGTCATATCTAGATGGCATTTGTAGATTACCTCCGGGTTATAATCTTATCTATCAGGCCGTATGCAAGTGCTTCTTCAGCGCTCATCCACTTATCACGGTCTGAGTCTTGTTCTATTTTGGATACGGGTTGCCCTGTTTGCTGGGCTAGGATTTCGTTGAGTTTTTTCTTCATATAAAGGATGCGTTCTGCTTGGATTTGGATATCTGATGCCATACCTCTGGCACCACCGGAGGGCTGGTGGATCATTACCTCGGCATTAGGTAGTGCAAAGCGTTTGCCTTTGGCACCCCCTGCAAGAAGGAAGGCACCCATGCTGGCAGCCATACCTACACAGATAGTGGATATGTCGCATCTTACATGGTTCATTGTGTCAAAGATTGCTAGGCCCGCGCTTATACTTCCACCTGGGGAATTGATATATAGGCTAATGTCTTTGTCTGGGTCTTCAGACTCTAGGAATAGAAGCTGAGCGATTATTAGGCTTGCGCTCACATCGCTTACTTCGTCTCCAAGAAAGATTATACGGTCTTTTAATAAGCGAGAATAAATATCATAGGAGCGTTCGCCCCTGCCGGTTTGCTCGATTACATATGGTACTAGATTGGCCATGTTCTACTCCTCCTCATTTGGAAGCTCTTTGGCTTCGCCTTCAATAATGTTGTCATCGGTTGTATTTTTTATTGGAACCACTGGGGTTTCAGGCTCGTCTACTGCTATTGCATTTTCCGCTACTAAATCTAGGGCTTTTTTGCATAGAAGGTCACGTTCTAGGTCTCTTCTACGAGCTGGGGTTATTTTTTCTATGAAATCATCAACGGGTTTTTCTTCGCCGCCCATCATTTCCTTCAGATGATTGCGGAATTCTTCGTCGGATATGGTCATATTTTCTTTTTTGGCTACGGCTTCAAGGGCTAACTGAGAGTCAACATCGAATTTAGCTTGTTCTGCCCAGCTTGCACGCATGGTTTCTTCTGTTAAATTGGAAAAGCGAAGATAGGTTTCTACGTCCATACCTTGCATTTGAACTTGACGGCAGAAAGAATCCCAGCTTTCGTCTAGGCGGGCGGTGTACATATCCTGGGGTACGTCCACTTCTGTCAGTTTTACTAGTAATCCAACCAAGTGCATACGCTTATTAGAGTCTAGCTGGTTGGTTTTCCGCTCGGTTATGGTTTTGGCTAGATGGTCTTTATAGGCGGCTAAGTTGTCGAACTCGGATACTTGGTCTGCAAAGTCATCATCGATTTCTGGGAGTTCTTTGGCTTGGATATCCAGGATTTCTACTTCGAAAACGGCGGGCTTTCCTGCTAGGGTTTCATGACCGTATTCTTCTGGGAAGGTTACTTCTACCTTTACATCATCCCCGACTTCTTTGCCTACCAGTTGGTCTTCAAAGCCTGGGATGAATTGGCCTGAGCCTAGGGTAAGATTAAAGTCCTCGGCTGTGCCGCCTTCGAAGGCTTCGCCGTCTACAAAGCCTTTGAAATTAATGGTAACGATATCTTTAAGCTGGGCGGGGCGCTCTACGCTGGCTTGGCGTGCGTTCTTTTCTTGCTCTGTGGTTAGTGCGTCTTGGATATCGGCCTGGGTGGCTTCTGTTTCCATTTTGGGATAGGTAAGACCGTAGTAACCGTCTATTGAAGCTTCCGGTCTTACATATACATGTACGTAGAAAATTGCCCCTTCTGCTTCGCTCATATCGCCAGGCTCTATGGAGTTGGGTTTGTAAACAGGGTCTAAGTTGTGTTGCTCTAGAGACTCTTCGTAGGCATCTGGAAGAACGAAATTGATAGCATCTTCGTGGAATACATCTTTGCCGTACATTTGCTCTATCATTTTGCGAGGGGCTTTGCCTTTGCGGAAGCCTGGTAGGTCAAAATAGTGCTTGTTTTTGTTATATGCCTTTTGTAGGCCCTCTCTAAAGCCTTCTGGGGTTATTGTGATGGTGAGTTTGATTTTGTTTGTCTCTACTACTTCATAGGTAGATGAAAATTGGGGTTGTTTTGTTTTGCTTTTTTTGCTCATTTAAATTGCCTCCAGGTTGTGATTTATATGATATAACTTAATTTCTTCAAACCTGAAGGAGTATAACATAGTGAAAATTGGTTGGGAAGAGTAAAACAAAAAAGAAGCGGGGAATTACTCGCTTCTTTTTATATTTGTTTTGATATATTTTGTTTTTGTACTACCCCAATCGCTCTAGCAACTTTTTGATATCCATAAGCCTTCCAACCCCGCCGTCTTTGGCAGGTTTTTCTTCTTTGAAAAAGCGCATAGTGATATAAGGGTTGGGAGCCATTGTGAATAGTAGGCGATTGGGGGCTTTGTTTAGGGTTTTTGCTAGTTTGTCTGGGTCTACTGACGCGTCTGGACGGAAGGTTATTATTATGTTTTTACCTGTGTGGACTTCTTTTTCAGCTATGGCTATTACACCTAAGCTACGGGCTTTGGCTTTGGTTAGAGCTACGTCCATTAGGTTTACTACTGAGGGTGGGATATTGCCATAACGGTCTTCTATTTCTTCTTGTACGTCGTAATAGTCTTGTTGGTTATTTATTGTGGAGATTTTTTTGTATATTTCTAGTTTTTGCTGCTCGTGGGGGATTAGCCGGTCTGGAATGAAGGCGTCTATGCTTATGTCTATTGTGGTTTCGAATAGTTGCGTTTGTGTCTCGTCTCCGGGGGTGCCTTTTAGTTGGCCTACTGCTTCGGCCAGTAGCTTGCAGTACATATCATAGCCTACTGTGTCCATGTGGCCGTGTTGTTGAGCGCCTAATAGATTGCCGGCACCCCTGATTTCCAGGTCGCGCATGGCAATTTTGAAACCTGCACCGAATTCTGTGAATTCTCTAATGGTTTGCAGGCGTTTTTCCGCTTCTTCTTTTAGGATTTTGTCACGGCGGTACATTAGGTATGCGTAGGCTAGGCGGTTGGAACGGCCTACTCGGCCTCTTAGCTGGTATAGCTGGGATAAGCCCATGTAGTCGGCGTTTTGGATGATTATCGTGTTTGTATTGGGGATGTCTAGGCCGGTTTCTATTATTGTGGTGCATACCAGTACATCTATTTCTCCGTCTACAAAGTCGTGCATTATGTTTTCCAGTTCGGTTTCAGACATTTGGCCGTGGGCGAAGGCTACGCGGGCTTGTGGGACTAGATTTTGGACTTTGGTTGCTTCTTCTGCGATATTTTTTACGCGATTATGAAGGTAATATACTTGGCCGCCTCGTCCTAGCTCTCGGTTGATTGCGTCTCTTACGAATTCGGGGTTGTGTTCCATTACATATGTCTGTATTGGCTGGCGGGCTTCTGGGGGCTCGTCCAATATACTCATGTCTCGGATGCCTGTTAGGCTAAAGTGCAGGGTTCTGGGTATAGGGGTCGCTGTCAGTGTTAGCACGTCTACGTCGGAGCGTAGTTCTTTTAGTTTTTCTTTGTGGCCTACGCCGAAACGCTGTTCTTCATCTACTATTATTAGCCCCAGGTCTTTGAATTTTACATCTTTTGATAGTAGACGATGGGTGCCTATGATTATATCCACTGAGCCTTTTTCTAGCTCCTTTAGGGCAGTTTGCTGCTCTTTTTTTGATTGGAAACGCGAAAGACGCTCTACGGATACTGGGTAGTCGCGCATACGGGATGCAAAGGTTTGATAATGCTGTTGGGCTAGTATTGTAGTGGGGACTAGGTAAGCTACTTGTTTGTTGTCTTGTACGGCTTTGAAGGCAGCGCGGATGGCTACTTCGGTTTTTCCGTAGCCTACATCGCCGCATAGTAAGCGGTCCATGACTTTAGTGGATTCCATGTCTTTTTTTACGTCTTCTATCGCGGCTAATTGGTCGTCTGTTTCGGAGTAGGGGAACATGCCTTCAAATTCTGACTGCCACACTGTGTCGGGGCCGTATTCGTGGGCTTTTATGGATAAGCGTTTTGCGTATAGGTTTATTAGGTCTTGGGCTAGGATTTCTACTGCTTGACGGGCTTTAGCTTTTGCTTTGGCCCAGTCTGCGCCGCCTAGCTTGCTTAGTTTTGCAGATTCTCCTCCGATATAACGCTGGATTAAGTCCATCTGGGAAGTTTGGACATATAGGTTGCCACCGTCTGAGTATTCTAGTTTTAGATAGTCCCGGCTAAGGCCTTCGGATGTGATTTGTTCTATGCCTTTAAAGATGCCTATGCCGTGGTTGTCGTGGACTATTTTGTCTCCGATTCTTAGGTCGGTAAAGTGGTTGATTTTTTCCGCGTTTTTATCTCTGCGGTGTTTGCGGCGCACCTTTTTTTCTTGTGCGAATAGTTCTTTGTCCGTGATTACCGCTAGCTTTAGGTCTGTGTATTCGAAGCCTGCGGATAGGGCACCGCGGGTTATCGTGATTAGATTTGGGGGGATATTTGCGCCTGCTAGGTTGTCTGTATAACGGGCAAGCAGCCCCATGTCTGTGATTGCGTCGGCTAACTGCTGGCCGTGGCGGCGTGGCCCTGCCAGGATTACTATGCGGTAACCTTGGGTTAATAGGGTTTCTAGGTCTTTTTTTAACTCGGAAGGTTTGTGGCGTAACGGCTGGCAGGAGCGGGCGGGTATGGGAATGGGCGTAGGGGCGGGGTCAAATTCCATAAGGACTTGGGTCATGGATGACAGTAGTAATCGGGAGAAGCTTTCTGTTTTGTGAAGTGCTTGCTGCCAGCTAAGCATTACTAAAGCTTGCTCTGGGAGAAGCCGACCTGCCATTAGTCGGTGGGATATACTGTCTTGGTATTCTGCCCCAGCTACCTCCATATGAGTAGCAATGTGGTTTGGCTCGTCGAAGATTATTAGGGTGTTGCTTTGGAGGTAGTCCAATAGATTGCAGTCTTCTTCGTAGAAGAATGGAAATAACGCGTCCGCGTTGGTGCTTAGGTCTAGACGGTCTAGGATTTGTTCTATTGTGTCTTTTAGGTTTGCCGCTTCTTTTTTCAAACCTTGGGAAAGTAGTGCTTCGTGCTGGGTTTTATAGGATTGTTCTATTTTTTTGATTGCGGTGCGCAGGGTTGCTTTATCAAAGACCATCTCCCTAACCGGGTATAGCTCAAAGCTTTCTGCATTTTCTATTGAGCGCTGGGAAAGGGCGTCTACTACCCGTATAGAATCTATATCATCACCAAAGAATTCCAAGCGTAGGGCTTGGCCTTCTAGTAAATCAATGGGGCGCAGGATTTCATCCGCGTAGTTTTCTCCTTTGGATTTTGGGGCCGGTGGGGTGAATTTTGCTACTGCGGGGTAGATGTCAAGTATGCCGCCGCGTAAAGCGAATTGCCCCGGCCCTTCAACCAGGCCGCTACGCTCGTAGCCCATAGTGGCTAGTTTGCGGATTATGGCTTCCGGCTCGGCTATGTCTCCTACTGACAATTCCAGTTTATTTGCACGAAAAATAGCCGGGGGTGTCATGCGGTCAAGCATGGCCTCGGCTGATAGGATTATTATGGGGTTTTGGTTTATGTCGTTTAGCTTATCCAAGACTCGTAGGCGTTGGCGGGTGATGTCCACACTTTTTACATCTGCCGCGTAGAATAGCATGTCCCGGCTTGGGTATATACTGCATGTATCTTTGAAAAAGTAATACAAATCCTCGTAGATGGCTTTGGCTTTTAGTTCAGATGAGGCTATTACCAGGGCGGGACGGTTGGTGGACTGTAGAAGAGCCGCGGTTAGATGCCATTTTTGACTTTCTACCACTTGGGTTGCCCAGGCCATGGCTGGCTTTGTGGTATAGGTTTGGATTAGATTTTCTAAGATTTTGGAGCCTTGAAGGGGGGCTAATAGGCCGTGTGTCATTTGTATCTCCTTGAATAAAAAATTTTTCGCGGTACATAATAGATTGGATTTTATAAAAAGGGAGATTAACATATGGATATCAATAAAAACACAATATATTCTTCAGATATGCCAATGGGCCTGGATTTTGCATTAGCAAATAACCAGGCTGCCAAAGATTATTTTTATGGATTGGGCGAAGAGGCCCAAAAGCGGATAATTGAGCATACTCACATGATCCAAAGCAAGGATGAAATGCAAGCTTTTGCAGATTCACTTGCAATGACCGGCGGGCTTTTCTAGGCTATATTGATTATAGCATCGTTTCTATCCGATTGCCTTGAAGTATTTTTCTTTTTGATCTTTCAGAAGTTCTGGGACGTTTAGCTCGTAGGGGCATTTTGCTGCGCATTTGCCGCATTTTATACATTTATCTATATTGCTCATGTTTTTCTGCCAGTCTTCGGATAGAAACTGATCTCTTATCATTCTGCCCATCAGGAATTCCATTCTTGCGGCCATGGGGATTGGGATATTGGCTGGGCAGGGTAAGCAATATCCGCAGGCTCGGCAAAAGCTGCCTAGTAGCTTTGAGCGGTCTTGATCTATGACTTTTTGCAGTTGGTCGTCCAGGCGCGGCGGGTCTTCTTCGTAGGATAGGAATTCTTCCAGTTCATCCATTTTTTGTATGCCCCATATGGGAACAACACTGTCGTATTGCCTAAGGAATGCGAAGGCGGCTTTGGCGTTGGAGAGTATGCCGCCACATAAGCCTTTCATAGCTAAGATGCCTACATTATGTCTGTTGCAGTGGGCGATTAAAGCCAGCTCTTGGTCTGTTGATAGATATGAGAATGGGAACTGGAGTGTATCGTATAGGCCTGACTCTACTGCTTCCATTGCTAGGGAAAGTTTATGGGATGAGATGCCGATGAATAGGACTTTGCCCTGGGTTCTGGCTTTAGAAAGAGCATCGTATAAGCCGTCTTGCCCGCCTGGGCGAGGAACAAAGGTGGGGTTGTGGAACTGGAATACATCTATATAGTCGGTTCGCATCATTTTTAGACTATTGTCTAGGTTAGCTAGAAGACTATCTGGTGCTGCCGCACCGGACTTTGTACATAGTACGATGTTATCGCGCACATCAGAAAGAGCTGTACCTATACGGTCTTCGCTGGTGGTGTAGCCGTTGGCGGTATCGTATACGGTTATTCCGCTTTCATAGGCTTTGCGCAAAATTGCGGTGCTTTCATCATAGGGTATACGTTGTATTGGTATACATCCAAAACCTGTACGGCCTACCTTTAGGCCTGTTTTACCAAAAATAGTTTGCCTCACACTTGTATCCTCCTATTGAACTCATTCATAGCAGATTTGGTGCCTTCTTTTAATATTAATTCCACTGCGTCTCCGGCCTTTGTAATGCCTTGAATCATCGCTTCCCATTCCTTTTTGGGGAAGCGGGATAGTACATAGTCTGCTAAGTCCCAGCCTTCTGGCTTTTGGCCTACGCCTATGCGTACACGGGGGAACTCGTCTGTAGCTAGTTTTGCAATTATGTCTATCATGCCCTTTTGGCCTCCGGCGCTGCCTGATTCGCGTATGCGAATATCCCCCACGGGAAGGCTTACGTCATCATAGATGACGATAATATCCTGTGGGGGTAGCTTGTAGAATTTTATTATAGACTGCACCGATTGGCCGCTTAGGTTCATGTAGGTTTGGGGTTTTACCAGCAGTATCGGTGTTTTATGGATATGTCCTTCTCCTACATGAGCCTTAAATCGGCGGTTTGGCTTTAGCTTTATATTAGAATCAAAGCAAAGCTTATCAATAGTTTCAAAGCCTACGTTGTGGCGGGTACCTTTGTAGGCATTGCCTGGGTTACCCAGGCCGATAATAATTTTCATGAGATATGCACCTCTAGAGAGGTAGTTTTACCTTGTATAAATCTCCTAGCGGTTCCCCGTTATGGATGCGGCGTATGGCTTCCGCCAGAGTTTTGGCAAAGGATAAAACCTTGATTTTAGGCTCCTGCGGATCGAACTCCCGGCGGAGATTTACAGTATCAGAGGAATCTGAGGCTATGGTTAAATCTGTAGTTACACATTCGTGAAGTTTAGAATCGGGAACTTCTATGGTGTCCAGGAATACAATCTCGGTCAATGCGGAGTTTTGGATTAATTTAACCGCGTCTTTTGCAAGTACGGGATGGGTTGCGCAGGCAAAAACGGCTTTCGCACCTTGCTTCTTTACTTCTTCTGCCGCACTAACCAATGACCCTCCGGTAGAAACCACATCGTCCAGTATTATTGCGTATTTGCCCTTTACATCGCCAATGAAATGTTCAACCTCTGTTTCTGTATCAGATTCACGGCGTTTGTCTACTATGGCCAGTGGTGACTTTAATTCCAGCAACTTTGCAAGATTATTGCACCGGGTAACACTGCCTAAGTCTGGTGATACAACTACTACATCCGAAAGGTCTCCAAAGCCGAGTTTATAGTATTCTGCAAAGGAGTATACACCTCTGAGATGATCTAGGGGGATATTAAAGAAGCCTTGAATTTGAGGACAGTGCAGGTCAACGGTAAGAACACGGTCTGCTCCGGCTACGGTAAGTAAATCCGCTATCAGTTTTGCGCTGATAGGATCATGTGATTTTGCCTTACGGTCTTGCCTTGCATAGCCGTAATAGGGGATAACGGCTGTAATACGCCCTGCAGAGGAGCGGTGCATTGCGTCTATCATAATCAGCAATTCCATTAGATAGTCATTGACATGAGGTGGTGATACCGATTGGATGATAAAAACATCAGAGCCTCGCACAGTTTCATTGACTTTCATATTAATCTCACCATCTGCAAACTTGGTTACAGTTGAGTCACCGAGTTCTTTGATGCCTAGACTTCTTGCAATTGCTTGGGCCAATCCTTTACTGGCGTTGGCGGCAAAAATCTTCAACTCACCTACCGGTGTGTACTTCCTCTTTTGCTTTCCTGTCACCATTATAATTCCTCCCCAGGTTTAGTATTTAATCATCACCTAAATCAACATCCAGCAGTTCGATTTCCAATGAATCATCGTCAATAGCTACTTGCTCTAAAGCTTTAGGATCTACTGCTACAAAGTTATCCGGTGCGGTTAGGGCCTCTAGTGGCTTCATACCATAGTGGGCACGGGCTGCGTTTTCTATTTCGTGGATTATTTCCGGGTGTTCCTTTAAGTATTGTTTTGCGTTTTCACGGCCTTGGCCTAGGCGCGTTTCTCCGTAGGAGTACCATGACCCGGATTTCTTAACCAGATCAAGCTGTGCCCCTAAATCTAGTAGGTCGGCGTCTTTGGATATGCCTTCGCCGTACATAATATCTACCTCGCAGTTTCTAAAGGGTGGAGCTACTTTGTTTTTGGTGATTTTGATTTTGGTGCGGTTGCCCACTGTTTGCTCTCCGACTTTTATGGCTTCCGCACGGCGGATATCTATGCGTACAGATGAGTAGAACTTTAATGCCCGGCCGCCGGTGGTGGTTTCTGGGCTGCCGTAGGTTACGCCGATTTTGTCACGAAGCTGGTTTATAAAAATGACTATACAGTTGGTTTTATGTGTTATGCCTGTTAGTTTTCTTAAAGCTTGGGACATAAGGCGGGCTTGAACACCAACCGAAGATTGGCCCATTTCGCCTTCGATTTCAGAGCGGGGTACCAAAGCAGCTACAGAGTCTACTACAACGATATCAATGGCGGCTGAGCGCACCATGGCTTCCGCGATTTCTAGGGCTTGTTCTCCGTCATCTGGCTGTGAGATATATAGCTCGTCTATGTTTACTCCTAGTTTCCTGGCGTATACCGGATCCAGGGCGTGCTCGGCGTCTACATAACCGGCGGTGCCTCCTAGCTTCTGACATTCGGCTACTACATGTAGCGCTAAGGTTGTCTTACCGGAGGATTCTGGGCCGTATACTTCTACTATGCGGCCTTTGGGTATTCCGCCTACTCCTAGAGCTACGTCTATGGATAGTATTCCCGTGGTTACTACTGGAATATCCAGGTGGGGGATTTCTCCCATTTTTATTACTGCGCCCTTGCCAAATTGCTTTTCTATGTTGGTAAGGGCGTTTTGTAGTGCTTCTTCCTTTGCCGCTACGGGATCCGGATTGACAGGTGCTTTGGATTTAGGTTCTGCTTTCTTTTTTGGTGGCATATTTTACACTTCCTTTCTAATTGCGGTGGGAAATTGCGGTACGAAGTATATCAATCGCGCTTACTACTGCGCGGGCGCGAATTTCGTTTCTGTCACCTATTAGGCGCCTTTCGTGGGTATATGTCATGCCGTTTATATAAAGGCCAAAATATACCAGGCCTACAGGTTTTTCTGGAGTGCCCCCTCCTGGACCGGCTATGCCTGTTGTGCTTAGACCAATGGATGCACCGGATGTTAGGGCTATGCCCTTGGCCATATCTGCTGCTGTATGGTGGCTTACTGCACCTTCAACTGCAATTGTGCCTTCTGGTACACCTAAACGTGAAATTTTGGCTTTATTGGAATATGTTACGGCTCCTTCAAGTAGGACGCCAGAGGAGCCGAGTATATCCACGAAGGCCGAGGTCAAAAGCCCTCCGGTGCATGACTCGGCTATGGCTAGAGTTTGGCCCTGGGCCTCCAGTTTGTCTAAGATTATCTTGGCCATACAGTCATTGTCTTCCCCGTAGATATGGGAACCTAGGCGGTTGTATATTTCTTCTGCAATCGGCTCCATTAACTTTCTTGCGGCTTCTTCTTTGTAAGCGGATGCGGTTATACGAAGGGCTACCTCCGTGAGCTTGGCGTATGGGGCTATCGTGGGGTTTGTTTGAGCTTCTATCAGGTCTTGCAGCAGGGTTTCTACTCGGCTTTCGCCTAAACCAACGATTTTTAATGTGCGGGATACAAAGGCTAAGTTTGTTTTTTGGCGCAAAAAAGGAACCGCATATTCCATGAACATGGGCTCCAATTCATGAGGGGGGCCTGGAAGCAGAATCAGTATTTTTCCATTCTCCTCCAGGCATATGCCGGGGGCGCTACCGTGGTTATTGGGTAGTATAGTGCAACCTTCTGGTACCATGGCATTACGTATTGCATTTTCTGGGATATCTCTGCCAGCGAAGCGTCGTTTAATTGCTTCCCATGAAGCATCATCTACCACCAGTTCCTTATCAAAGTAGGAGGCTGCAACATCCTTAGTAATATCATCCTGGGTGGGGCCTAAACCTCCACATGCCACTACTGTATCAGCTTTGCTAAAAGCATAAATAAGTGCAGCATGTAGGCGTGTGGGATTATCTCCTACGGCAGTATGTCCGTATACAGATATTCCAAGCCCTGCAAGGACTTTGGATAAAAACTGAGCGTTGGTGTTGGCTATATCTCCGAGTAACAGCTCTGTGCCAACGCCTAAAATCTCTGCAACCATGTGGATCAGTCCTTTTTGGAAGTTGAAAACACATCTTTATTTCGCGCTGTATACTGAGCCGCGGAAAAGACGCTGGCTACAATAGAAATAATAAGCAGTGCCATAACAAGCCAGTCAAACTTAAACAGCTCAATGGGCAATAATATATATATAATTAAAACAATCTGACTTACAGTTTTAAATTTGGCCCAACCTGACGCGGCAAGCACCTTTCCTTGCTCCACTGCCAGCTGCCTGAGCCCGGAAATATAGAACTCCCGGCTTATAAGAATAACAACCGCCCAAGCAGGCAGCGAACCGCTTGCCACAAAGGCCACAAGAGCAGCGCATACCAATAACTTATCTGCCAAAGGGTCCATTAACTTACCAAAGTTGGTCACTAGCTTGTATTTTCTTGCAATATGGCCGTCTATGGCATCTGTAATAGATGCCACTGAGAAAATAACAAGTGCAAGCCACAAATTAGGGGTTGGGCTCAATGGTTTGGCCAGATATACAAATAAGAAAACGGGAATAAGGAACACTCTTACCAGTGTTATTTTGTTTGGCAGATTCATTACTTTACTAGCACCCCTTGTAGGTCATATTCTATGGCATCGGTTATATTTACTTTTACTAAATCACCGGGTTTAAATTGCTGGTTAGAGGTGAAGCTTATAACCGCATCTACTTCGTAGGCATCGTGCTGGCTGCGACCAACATATATACCAGGCTGTGGTGACTCATCTATGATAACATCTAATGTATGACCTATTTGGGTTTGCTGTTTTTCTTGGTGGATTTTTTGCTGTAAGGTCATAAGCTTTTCTAGGCGGGCTTGCTTTACATGGGGTTTTACTTGCTTTGACATTAGGGCGGCGGGAGTGCCTTCTTCTCTTGAGTAAGGGAACACCCCAAGGCGGTCAAATTTTACTTCTTTTACGAAGTTATATAGATTACGATAATCTTCTACTGTTTCACCCGGAAAGCCTACCATTATTGTGGTGCGTATGGCTATACCTGGGATTTCTTTACGTAAAGTGTTAATGATTTCTATTAATCCTTCTTTGGTGCTTTGGCGGCCCATGGAGATTAGTATATCGGTTTCGCTGTGCTGTATGGGCATGTCTATATACTTGCATATATTGGGAGTGATGGCTATGGTTTGGATTATTTCCCGGGTAATATGTTCCGGGTAGGCGTACATTAAGCGTATCCAGGGTTTTTGAGGCAGAGCGGCTATTAAGGCCATTAGCTTGTGGAGGTGCGGTTCTCCGTAAATATCTGTGCCATATAAGGCTGTGTCTTGAGCCACCAGTACCAACTCTTTGGCGGAGGCATCTAATAGAAGTCTACATTCTGCTAGGATGTCCTCCATTGGTCGGGATTTATATGCTCCTCTAATTGAAGGAATTGTGCAGTAGGTACAGGCATTGTCACAGCCGTCGGAGATTTTGATATGGGCAATGTGAGGATTATGGGTATAAGATGTGGCGGCGGCGCGGATTTGATTTAGGTCTTTAGTGGTGGGCTTTAGGTCGAGGCTTAGTATTTGGGAAATCGTTTCTACTATTATATCTGTGTCTTTTACTCCCAGCACCGCGTCTATTTCTGGCATTTCGGTCTTGGTTTCTTCCTTGTAACGCTCTGCCATGCAGCCTGTGACTATTAGGGCTTTGCATGGTGTTGTTGGGTCTAGTTTGTAGGATGCCATCTCCAGTATAGTATCTATGCTTTCTTGGGTAGCTTCACGGATAAATCCGCAGGTATTTACGATTATAACCTCTGCCTGGGCAGGGTCATCTATAGGTAGAAAGGCAGTTGTGCCAACTAGTCTCCCTAGCATGATTTCTCCGTCTACACGGTTTTTGTCACAGCCTAGGGTTAATAAATATACAGTAATATTCATATGTCTCCTATCCTAAACCGCCTTCAGTAATAAGACTAATCCTACAAGGCATGGTGGTGCTGATACAAAGTGAGAGCTTTTACCCAAAAAACAAACCATTTTGTTATCATTGGTTATATATCTCTTGGTATTCTTCCCTTGTTATTGTTATCTTCCTGGGTTTCACTCCATCTTCTGGGCCAACAATGCCGCGGGTTTCCAGCTCGTCCATTAGACGGGAGGCGCGGTTATACCCTATTCTAAACTGGCGCTGTAGCATACTGGTGGAGGCTTTTCCCTTTGTTAGCAAAAAGTCTACCGCGTCGTGGAAGAACTCATCCACATTACCTTCGATATTGGTTTTGCCCGGCATTGTTACTTGTTGGATCATCTCGGTGGTATATTCCGCTGGGGCCTGAGCCTTTAGGAAACTTACCAGACTTTCTACTTCCTGGTCGGAGATAAATCCGCCTTGAATTCTTACGGGCTTATTATTGCCCATGGGTAAGAACAGCATATCACCTTTACCCAGAAGTTTTTCTGCTCCGTACATATCTAAAACCGTACGGCTGTCTGTGCCGCTGCTTACCGCGAAGGCTAATCTTGAAGGGATATTAGCTTTTATCAGGCCTGTTATTACATCTACAGAGGGACGCTGGGTAGCTACAATCAAGTGGATACCGGCTGCACGGGCTTTTTGGGCTAGGCGGCAGATGGATTCTTCTACTTCGCCTTTGCAGGCCATCATTAGGTCAGCAAGCTCGTCTATTATTATCACTATCTGGGGGAGTTCTGGTTCTTCTTGCTTTTCCTTTACCTTATTGAAGCCTTTCAAATCACGGCAGCCTGTTTCGGCAAACATATTATAGCGACTTTCCATCTCACTTACTGCCCAACTTAGGGCGCCAGAGGCTTTTTTGGGGTCTGTAACTACAGGAATAAGTAGATGAGGTATGCCATTATATACACTTAGCTCTACAACTTTTGGATCTATCATTAAAAGTTTTACTTCATCCGGACGGGATTTGAATAAAAGACTAGCGATTAGTGTGTTGATACACACACTCTTTCCGCTGCCGGTGGCACCGGCTATCAGAAGATGAGGCATGCGAGCGATGTCTGTAACCATAGGCTCTCCAGCTATGTCTTTTCCCACGGCAAAGGCCAGCTTTGATGGAAAATTGGTGAAAGACTGCTCCTGCAAGATTTCACGCAGGAATACAGGTTGTGGCTCTTTATTGGGGATTTCTATGCCTACAGCGGATTTGCCTGGGATTGGAGCTTCTATGCGGATACCTTGAGCCGCAAGGCTAAGGGCTAAATCGTTTGACAGATTGGCAATAGAGGAAACCTTAACACCTGGGCCTGGGGCTAAGTCGTACCTGGTAACCGTCGGGCCTACACTTACTTCTACTACTTTTGCTTCAATTCTAAAGCTGCGCAATGTATCTTCTAGTATGCGGGAATTTTCTAGGATTTGGGTGCGAGACTCTGCCATAGAACGGTGCTGCGGAGGCTCGTTTAGTATATCTATTGGAGGAAGCTCGAAATCGTCGTAACTTGGAGTGGACGCATAGGAAATTGTAGGTTGTCCTTGAGGCTGGCGTGAGCGGATTATAGGTTCCGGCGGGTCTGTAGGATTTGCCGGGAAATTTACTACCCTCGGTTTAGGTTTTGAGGCCTGTCTTGTAGGTTCAGGAGGTGGAATTGATTCTTGTTCATACTCTTCTATTTCTATCGATTCTTCTATCAAGCCTTTTACTACCGGGGCATCATCTTGAAAATAATCCTCGTGGGTTTCGCCAGCAAAATCGTATTCATCCTGGTCTAGGAATAATACTGCTTCAGATGGTTTTTTATTGACGCTACGGCTGGCAAACAGAGGGCCGGTACCTATTATAGGTTCCGGCTTTTGTGTTGTTTTTTCAGATTTTGATTTCATATCTTCTTGAAAAAGGCTTACATGTGGGGAGTCTTCTTCGCCAAATTCATCATCTTCTAGGTCAAAAAGGTCTATTTCTATATCATGCATTGGTTTTTTGCGGGCTTGCAAACTTATTTCTTCATCGTAGTCATCGTAATCGTCATATTCTTCATACACTTTTGGCCGATTGATATAGTGCTCCTTGGCCTTTGATGCGGCACTTCCTACAGCCTCAGCACCTTTAGCGACAAGGGACACAAAAGATTTTCCGGTAAGGAGAACAGTAACAATGACAATGGCGGCAGACAGTGCAACAATAGACCCTATACTATCAAGAAAAAGATACAGAATTTCTCCTACCAATGCGCCAAAAAAACCACCTGCAAAACGGCTTCCCTCAAGGAAGACATCTCTAAGGCGGGCAAAAAAACCCAGATAGCTCAGATCTGATGTATTAAGTATGTGGAACATGGCTAAGATAAGTACAAATAGGGTAATGGTTAAGGCCACCGGTAGACGCAGTTGGCGGTTTATAAGCAGCATAATTGCAATGGCAATAAGAGCAATTGGTAGAACAAATGCACCAAATCCAAATAATCCAAACAAAAGTCCTTCGAAGAAAGCACCTACAAAGCCGATGGCAGAAGGTACGAATACGCTTAGCAATAGCAATATGCCAACCGCAACCATAATCAAGCACTTTGCTTCTTTGTGAATGGCTTTTTGGGCTGGAGGGGGAGTTGTAGGTTTAGCCTTTGGACGGCCTGGTTTACGAGGCACAGGTTTTCTGGTACTTGTGGTATTAGATTTGCTAGGCATGAGGCGAACACCTTTTCTCAAAAGGAATATATTTCGGTAAAATTATAGCACAAGTTAAAGAATCATGACAAATAAAGAAAATGATGGAAAAACATAAGCTGGTAAGCAGGTAATGCAAAATCTAAAAGTGACTTCCGGTACAGGTAACGTATAGTTTACGCTATATAGCAAATTAGTTCGCTGTATAAACTGAGGAGGATAGTATATGGACAGACGATTAGAGAAAGACCGTCTTGACGAGATCATTGGAAAAAACATCCGACTGGAAAGAGAGTTGCGTAGGCTATCCAGAGACGAGCTTGCAGAGATGATGGATCTCACAAGCTCTCATATGGGGCTTATTGAAAGAGGCGAGAGAGGTGCAACTGCTGTCACATTGTCAAAGTTGTCGCGTGCTTTTGATATCCCTATCGATCATTTATTCGCAAGCCCTAAGGCAAATGGGATGTCTGTAAGAGAAGCAGATGAAGCTGCGCCCCAAGCGAGTAAGAAAAAGATTCAAAGTCTTATGACCTGCCTTGATGAATCTGAACTTGAGTTTATTGTTCATTCTATTAAGGGTCTTATTGCTATGAATGGCACTAGAGACTAACGCCTTATCACAGTGAGGCTTTTGTATCGTATATCAACGCTACCCTCTAATGTAACTGGGTGTTCGCAGTCAGTTACTATAGTGATTTGTATATGACTATTATCTATTGGCTGGATTCTTACAAGTGCAATCCCTGAGGCAAGCTCATTGGCTGCGGTAAGGCCAAATATTAATATATTAAAGTCTGACGAGCCGGGGCGAGATTTGGCATTAAAGCGAAATGTATAATCATGTAGATGGCCTTGAGGGTTGCGCTCGGTTAGAACAAGACGTTGAAGGATATAGTCGTCCTCGACTTCTAGTAGGATTGCTTGTGCCATTTGGATGTTCATTATTATAGCATCCATGGAGATACGAGCGTTTTCAAAGGCAGACTGTCTTGTTAGGGTGCTGGTGGTAGCATTGGCGGAGTGTCGCCATACTAGGAATATGCTAACGGAAAGAATCATCCATACAGCAAGTGCTATTGTGGCCTCTAAAAGGGTAAATCCTTTGGAGGCTTTTTTATTTTTCATACTACCCCTCCAGTAGACGTATTGCTTCGTTGGGAGCGATGTTTCCTTCAAGTACGTTTTTAATGACATTGGCTTTCAGGCCTTTGGTTTTTCGTAAGTTTTGGGCTAGAGATGACGGGGTTTTGCTTATTTGTAAGCGGAGTTCTTCAGTTATAATAATATACTCGTATACTGCAAGGCGGCCTTTGTGGCCAGTATTGTTGCAATGTCTGCAGCCTGGAGCAATGTAGACGGGGGTGCCGCCGGGTAGATTTAGTACATTGGCAAGTTTCGGTTCTATCAGGGTTTGGGTTTTGCAGTCAGTGCAGATGCGCCTTGCTAAGCGTTGGGCTATTATACCGTTGATGGCGGCCGCAATAAGAAAAGGTTCGATGCCCATGTCAATTAAGCGTTCTATTACACCTGGAGCATCGTTGGTATGCAAGGTGCTTAACACTACATGGCCGGTTATTGCGGCTTGTATTGCTATTCTTGCAGTTACTTCGTCTCGTATTTCCCCTATCATGATTATATCTGGGTCTTGACGGAGTACATGGCGTAGGGCATTGGCAAAGTCTAGGCCTGCAAGAGGTTCTACATTTACATGGTTTACTCCCAGCAGCGGGTTTTCTACCGGGTCTTCAACAGTGATGATATTACGGTTTTCTTTGTTAAGCTCTTCCAAGAAACCAGTAAGGGTAGTGGATTTGCCACTGCCTGTAGGGCCTGTCATAAAAATTGCTCCATGAGGTTTATGAAATAGTTTTGTCAACTTATCCAAATCTTCTTGGAAAAAGCCCAATTCTCCTTTTTTAGGTCGGGAGCTCTGGCCGTATAGTAGTCTTATTGCAGCTTTTTCTCCTAGATGCGTGGGCATAGTGCTTAAGCGAAATTCAACATTTTCGCCTTGGATATTCATGGAGAAGTGACCATCTTGAGGCTTTCGTTTTTCTGTTATATCCATGTCTCCCATAATTTTAAGCCGGGAGATAACGTTTGGGAGCAGGCTTAGATCAACGGATACAAAGGGGATTAGTTCCCCGTCAACTCTGTATCGGGTTTTTAGATAGGAGACGTATGGCTCTATATGAATATCACTTGCGCGGTTTAGTATCCCTGATTCTATTAGGGAGTCTATAAGGCGTACCGCGGGGGCGGCGGACAGCTGCTCTAGTAAAAAGGCATCCGGTGCTTCTGTACGTTGGCGTAGTTTTTCTTCTACTAGAAATTGAGAGGCTATAGTAGTCATTGCCTCTTTTCCGTATAGATGGTCAATATGGCGACGGATTTCTACGGCCGAGGCTGGCTTAGGCATGATAAAAAGGCCGGTTATGTCTGATAAGTCGGCAATTGTTTTGGTGCATTGAGGGTCTTCAATGGCTACCCATAGATGATTCCCGTCTTTTTTGATAGGTAGTGCTGTATACCTTAATGCATAATCGTGACTGAGTAGATGCGTTGGCGGGTTTATTAGATTGGTAATATCTACGTCTTTCATTTAGCTGCGTCCGCCTATTACAAAAGCTTGCTCACTTTCTGGCAGGCTGGCATAGGCGCTATGGACCCCTTCGCTTGAGTTTTGGATGTTTACAATAACACCAAGAGTGGAATCATTGACCCAGGCGGCCCCTTCTGTTTGTATATCTGCGTATCTGGCTCTCAAAAAACCTGATTCTGTTAGGGTTTCCAGTACTGCATCCATGCTGGTGCCTGCCGGAGGTATGCCTCTTTCTGCCCGGTATAGCTCTATTGCGTTTTGAATTACACGAGCGGATTGGATATCACTACGAAGGCGAGCTCTGTCCGTTGTAGCGAAGAAATTAGGTATAAGTATTGCTGCTATTACAGCTAGTATTGCTAGGGCTATTAGTAGCTCTAGCAGAGTGAATCCTTCGTGCTTTTTCTTTTGCATGTTGAGTGTCACCTCTCTTTATAAAATCGTTGCCAGTTCGAATGTAGGCAGTATTACTGCCAGCATTATTATTCCAAGCCCTATTCCTAAAACCAGAGTGATTACTGGCTCTACCAGCTTATTAAGGCGCTTTATTGCTTGTTTATAGCTGTTGGCATAGTAGCTTTGGCATTTATCTATGGTTTGTGACATATGCCCGGTTTCCTCCCCTACTCTCGCCAGGCCCACAAGTAGTGGATCCATATATTTTACTTCGCTAAGGGCGACCCAGAATGGTTTGCCTGTTTTTAGCACAGCGGATATATTAGCTATATCTTTTTTTACTTGGATATTTCCCATTACATCTTCAGTAAGCGGCAGGGCCTGAGATATAGGCAGCCCAGCAGATAACAATAAGTGCAACCCTTGTGTAAGCTTATAATTTATGCCTTGGCGAGTTATAGGAAACTGTAGTGCCAGTTGTGCGATAATACCCCGGCCTGGCTTTGATGTTGCAAATATGATAGCCATAATAAATGTCACAATGGTAAAGATAATTACTAGCGTAGCGTTGTGTATTAAAAACTCTGACATGCTCATTAGCCCGCGAGTCAGTGCTGGCAGGGGCGCTCCGGAGGCGGCAAATATTCTACTGTATCCTGGCAGAACAAAGGTTATCGCAAGTATAATAACCCCTAGCATCATAAATGCCACGGCGATGGGGTATACCAGTGCGGCTGTAAGTCCATCTTTTATCTTAGCTTGTTCATCATAGAAATCAGCCAGCTGTTCCATTACTTGAGGAAGCTTTGCTGTGGCTTCCCCAATGGAAACAAAGCCGCAAAAGAATGAGGGAAAGGCGCCTAAAGCCGCTATCGCATCAGAGAAGCTTTGCCCTTGTTGTACTCTGGCGTTTAGTTTTGGCATTAATCTTCGAAGACCCCGCCCAGGGAGTTGTTCTGATACAATAGACAATGCAGACTTAATTGGGATACCTGCGCCTAGTAGGAAAGATAACTTGCGGCAAAAGACTGATATCTCTTTTATCGGAGCTTGTGGTGCGTATTTAAGCCTGAACAATGAAGATATATCTCTATGCCATATAGAGATAGGTTTTGGATCGGAGTTTCCCTTAGATTTTGATGGATATGGTGCAATTGGCATATATATGTCCCTCTATACGTGTAAAATAATCGGGCGGTGAGTTCCTTGCGTGAAACATTATGTATAATTTTACATTTTGATATAAGATTCGACCAGTTTCTTTAAGAATTATTTATGGCACTCTAAAAGAATTTGATTAAAAAGGAGAATAGAGCTTATGAAGTACTGGGATATTTTTATGGCATTTTTGAGAAGCGGACTGCTGTGTTTTGGCGGTGGGCCTGCTTCTATTCCATTTGTACATCGTGAGGCAGTAGAGCGGTATAAATGGATGGACAACGAGGAATTTGCTGAAGTGGTAGCTATTGGCAATACTTTGCCAGGCCCTATTAATACCAAGATGGCAGGGTATATTGGTTATAAAGTTGGGGGTATTACGGGGCTTATCATTTCATTGATAGGAGCTGTGCTTCCTACGGCTACGTTGATGGTAATTCTGCTTACAACTTTATCTCGTTTTGCCCATGAGTCTTGGGCGCGTGGAATGACGCGAGCCATGGTGCCTGTGGTTGGGGTTATGCTTAGTATTGTGTGTTGGCAGTTTATTGTGATAGCTGCCAAGGGTTTAGGATGGGTTATAACTGTAGCTCACATAATCATTATTGGTGTTTTGATTGTGTTTGTGGTGCCTCATCCGGCTATAGTGCTTATGGGCTTATTCCTGTGGGCTTTAATTGGACAGAGTCTCTTTGAAAAATTTATTCGTTTGAATAAAAAGGCTAAGGAGGATAAGGAATGATTTATCTTCAGATATTCTGGGTATTCTTTGTGGCCAATATTTTGGGGTATGGTGGAGGGCCTTCCATTGTTCCGCTTATACAACATGAGGTAGTAACGGTGTATGGTTGGCTTACCGCTTATGAGTTTGCGGAGATTTTTGCCATGGGCAATGCACTGCCTGGGCCTATTGCCCCTAAGATGGCGGCTTATATCGGGTTTAATCAAGCTGGGGTTTTGGGGTCGTTTATGGGGCTTGTTGCTACGGTTATGCCTTCGGTTATCTTAATGGTGCTTTTGATGGGGTTACTTAAAAAGCACAAAGACTCTCCCCAGGTGCAAAGGCTTACTAGGTATATTAGGCCCGCAATTGCTGTGCTTATTGGAGAAATGGCAATAAGAAGCTTATTTTCTGCCTGGACTGGCCTTGGATGGATTCATATGTTGATTTTGGTTGGGGTGAGTACACTTTGTTTGACAAAGCTTAAGGTGCACCCTGCGTTTTTGGTAGTTGGGGCGCTTATATATGGTGCGATTTTTTTAGGTTATTAGGTTTTCCCTTGGACGTGCAACAATAAAAAAGGCGTTCATACAATGTTACTATTCAACTTGCAAAGCAAGGGAGGCGTTGTATGAACAATACCGGCGTAGGCTATGTAGCGGATCAAGGCAATGATATGATGATGATTTTGCTACTACTTATGATGATGAATCCAGGCATGATGGGTGATAATATGATGCTGATGATTCTTCTTCTGATGATGTTTTCCGGTGGAAATAGGATGTTCTAAGGATTAAATGGATGTGGGAAGCATCTAAAATAAAGGCGTAGGCCCGTTTCATCTCCCCCATTACAAAGGATGGATTTGAATTTACTAGGGTACATATATATACAAAAGAGAAATGTTAGCCTGCGCCTCAGAAGTTGCTAAAAAGAAAGAACCCGGTTTGCCATAGTGCATCCCGGGTTCTTTTCTTATCCTAATAAATGCTTGATGGCATTTAATATTCCATCATCGTCTATATGGGTGGTTACATAGTTTGCGGCTTGCTTTACTTTGTTTATTCCGTTACCCATAGCTATGGAGTATCCTGCGTTTTCAAGCATTTCTATATCGTTTTCGCCGTCACCTATGGCGGCTACCTCTTCGGGTTTTAGGCCGAAGTGGTCTAGCATTGGGAGTATACCTACCCATTTGTTTATACCTTCGGGCACAATGTCATAGCAGTTTTCATTCCAGCTGGTTATTGTGCAGCTGGGTAGTTGATGCAAGAAATCCCCAATATCCTTACCAAAGGTGACTATCTGGAATACATCGCCATTAAGTGCTGTTTTGGGGTCACGGATGGGGGGGACTCTTAGGCCATAGGCTATCTGTCCAGCATTTATTATTTCATCTTCTTTATTGGCGTATATGTCTTTAGCTTCGCAGAACATGCAATACATGGGATTAGAGGCTAAATATTCTACTACCCAACTTATCGCTTCCTTATTTATAGGTTTTTTATAGATTGTTTTGTTAGTGATAAAGCTGTATGCCCCGTTCATTGTTACAAAGCCATCGAATGGTATGTCGGGGAACCAGGGCATGTTTTCGAACTCTTTTCTATGGCGGCCTGTTGCTGTGAATAACAGCACGCCTTTTTTCTTGGCGTAGTTAATGGCCTCTTTTGCGCTATCTGGCAGCTTTCCGGTGGAAAGTACGGTGCCGTCTAGGTCGAAAAATATCGCTTTTGGGGTGTTCATATATCCCTCCTTATTCTATGAATTGGATTGTAATGGAGTGAGGCGGTTATAGTCAATGATTGGACTTGAAAATACTTGAGAACCTTTATCATTATCATCAAAACTAGAAAACCTTTGTCGGTATCATCAAAACCGAGAAATCGCTTTTGTCATTATCATCAAAACTGAGAAGTTTGTGAATGATTTTCAGCTTGAATTGCTTAAAATCTGCCTTTGTGCTGGTGTTAGATGTTGCTAGGGTGGATTTTGCTTTGCTTTGTGTTAGTGGTGATTAAATAATGCGACTAAAATAGTATAAATATAGTGTCAAAATATGTTGAATGGTTTCATATTATATTGACTTACAGATATATTAATGATATCATTTGTCATAAAAGGAAAACAAAGGAATATTCCCGTTTGGTGTTGGGGCCACAGCACCACTGTGTTCAAGTGTCTAATTCTGATGTGAACTTTAGTGATTGAAGGGAGACTTATGATGAAGAATGTAAAGCATAAAGTGCCAAAGGTGCTCTGTTTTGTGTTGGTCTTGCTTATAGCTCTTGGTGGGTTTGGTTATTTGATATCCACTCAGGCTTTCTTTGAGCAGCAGTCCGATGACGGTATAGCAGTGTATGAAGGCTTTGTCGATAATGAGTTGATAAGTCTTAATCGAAGTATGTTGCTGATCCCTGAACCCGATTATCCATCATATTTCGTTGGTGACAGCTTTGACGAGTTTGTATTTGACAATAGTAATTTAGAACCTATTCCAGAGCCGCGTCCCTACTATATTGATGATGGGCGCCAATATTATGATTTGATTGAGTTGCCTATGGACTTTGTTGACTGGCAGGATATGCTAATCTCAGAGCCAGGATTTGAGCAAGACCGGGATATTCAAGCGTCTAGCGCATCTTCTGTATATTTTCACTATAGTAGTTCAGGCCATGACAGTGGGTCTCCTCCGGCGGGTCATTTTGCCAGTGCTAATGGAGTAATAACGCTGCGTGACCATAATAATATGTTTAGAGCATGGTTTAGATTTGCAGGCTGGTATAATGGAGGGTTAGCTCAACCTGGACATGTGTTTAATTTTGGGCCGGGATCCCATGGCTGGTTTCCGTGGGATGCTAGATGGGTTCCTGGTGTAACAGTTGATTATAGGAGTGTTGGTCATACGTCTGGTACTGTGCCTGCCCCTCATTCCGCTGATGCGAATGGGCGTGTTACGTTTGCCCATCACAACCTTGCTAGGACGGGTTATAGGTTTATGGGATGGCGTAATGGCGTAACAAGGCAGCCAGGTGAATTTTTTGATTTTGGACCTACCCGTCAAGATCACTTTACCTTTTACGCTGTTTGGGAGCGTGTTCAAGTTACATTTCAATATAGAAGCACAGGGCATACGAGTGGTACGGTGCCTGCAAGTCATTCGGTTGTTGCGCCTATGCGCATCGAGGTGGCTAATCCGGGGAACTTGGCAAGAACAGGATACTTCTTTAATGGATGGAGAAGAAGTGATAATCTAGTTTTACAGCCAGGAAACGGGTTCTTTTTTCCAGCAGGTACATTGCAAACATGGACGTTTGATGCTATATGGGTTAGATCTCCGTCACCTATTATTAATTTAAACTATGAAATTTATGTGAGTTCCAATGTGCCAGGTGCTCATGCTAGAAGCCTTGTGGGTAGTGTAAAGCCTGGTTTTCGTAATACATTCGGAATTAATTTTGTTTATTCTATAACAAGGGTAACAACAAGGCTTGATCCAAGGCAGACTAATATCCCATGTTTTTCACCGCATCAGAGTGGCAGGTGTGACCATCGATGTGGTATAGCTTCAAATGGATCTGACTGTCGTTTGCACCATCATAGATCAGGTGATTATATGGTTCGCATGAGATACCCTATTAGCGGATCTAGGCATGTGTTTAGGTTTGTTGATTACCATATATGTAACTTTAATGGCGTAAATCATTCTTCAAATTACGTGGGACTTGCATTTATTGGCGATCTGGATATGATTGTAACAACAGCTGCGAGGCATCCTCTTGTTGTAACTGCTCATGAAATATCCCATAATCTGGGGGCACGATGTGACAGATGTACACCGCTTCAATTATGTGTAATGAGTAGCTGGGATACACATAATCTATGGTGTGATTCATGTAGGGGCGCGATTATGGCACATCGTGCGTGGATGATGGGAATGAGTAGCAGAGAGGTTTTAGCAAGCCACAACGATCCACGATATGAAATCGCTATATGTACACCTGAGGCTTCTGACCCTCTTGTGTTTTTGTCGCTTGATGAGTTTATTGTGAATCATAATGCAATTGCATTAGACAGGGGCGGAAGCGTGGCAGATATTATAAATCTTGCTGGACTCGAAAGACTTTATCTGCCGTCAAATTTGCCATTAGAGTACCAACTTTATCGATTAATGATAAATGAAAATGCTGTTAATCTTGTATATTTGCACATTGATGACATGATATCTGAAGATACCGTTATGGACGCGTTGATTCAGCAACGACATTTTCAGTTTAGCTTTACACGATGGGATGTGGACTCTCCAATGGAGGGTATACTTCAGCAAATGGGTGCAACAGAGGATGATTTAATTAATGGCAGATATTTATTTGTTGAACCCAATATGCTTATATGGGCATCTGATCGAGAGGTTATTTATATGTATACCCCACTTAGCTTAAGTAATAATATTGGGATGCCGGTTATAATTGGTAATGAATTATCAATTTATGAAGCTTCGCGCAATCAAATTGAATTCACAAAAACCAGTGTTATTAATTTGCATTCGGGAGATGTAAGCTATCTTTATTAATGGTTTTTTGTTATATATATGTAATGTCTGTATTATTGATTTTTCCGGATACATCTAGTACTCTGATGCATATAATACCGATTATATATGATAGCTGTAAAATATGTAATCGGTACATACATATTTATAGTAATGATGTAGGGGGGGATACGTGATGACAAAAAGCCCTAAGAAATGCAAGGTATATATAATTAAATCAATCGCTTTTCGACCTATTGTTTTAGGCGTGGTAATGATGCTAATGCTTCTTAGTATCCCCGCAATTTCTACTGTAAGGCAGATAGTGGCAGGGCCTGAAAATGGTTATCACATCGTTACTTTTCATCTCCGTGGTGGGTATGTAAATGGTAGCCCGGACGATATTATTGTTTCTGTTCCTCATGGTAGCACAATAGGCGATGCAATGCCATTAGATCCAATTGATTCCGGATCAATGCGCTTTTCAGGTTGGATTTTGGAGCCAGGCTTAGCAGTTGATAGTATAGATCCAAATGAAGTGTCTAATATGACCATTATAAGGCCGATGATGTTTTCTGCAGCATGGCTTAGTGTTACCCTTGAGCATCGTGTGACACTATATTTAGATGGCGGCAATGTAAATGATTATTCTGGGGCTATTATAATAGGTAGGCCATCGTTTAATGGGCAACAAGTTATATTCGCAAGAGATATCCCTATTCCTGAACGCGACGGATTTACATTTTTAGGTTGGAAAGAAGAAGATGCAGGGGATTTGCTTAATGCTACACAAGTAGCGGCGAGATCAGTTCATACAGTACAGTCTAGTCGAATTTTTGTTGCGCAATGGGAGATTGCAAGCGATGTTTACCATGAGATAGTATTTGTACTTGGGGAGGGTTATGTGAATGGCAGTTCTAGCGATATCATAATTATTGTCCCACATGGTGGTACAATTGGCGATACTATGCCGTCGGCCCCAGCAGTTCCTGGCTCATCTCCTTCCTTTATAGGATGGGAAGAATCAGGCGCGGGAGGGTTTCCTGTCATGTCTTCAGAGTATGTGGCTGGTATTCTCATTACAAGGTCAATAACGTTTGAGGCTGTGTATGCATTTGTGACAGTGCTCCATATAGTACACTTGGATTTCAATGGTGGTTATATGGGTGCGGACCCTGGGCCGATTGAGATAGTTCGGCCATCACATTTTGGAGTCCAAGCCATACATGCCGAAGACATTCCTACCCCTATCCGTTCTGGATTTGCGTTGGCAGGCTGGCGTGAGAATGGCGTGGGTGATTTACTTACAGCTACAGAGGTAGCAGCTCGTTCAGTTGATAGAGGCTTTAGTTATCCGCCTTTTGTGGCACAATGGAAGCCTATGAGTGAAATTCAACATTTAGTTGCATTTGCATTTGATGGAAGTGCTTATCCCACTGTAATAGCCACTATAGCTGTTCCTCATGGTGGTACTATTGGTGATGCCTTGCCGTCAGACCCAGAGCAACCATTTCCTAATAACTTGACCTCACGTTTTATAGGGTGGTTGGTTACTACTGACGGGTGGGATATGGATATAGATGAGTGGTGGGGTGAAGATTCGCAAGTTGTAGCTAGTATTCCCATTATGGGGCCGACCACTTTTTTTGGCTCATGGGAGTTTTGGTCACCGATATATTGGGTACGTTTTGATTTCAATGGTGGTTATATTGGCGAAGTCCCAGAACTCCTTTATGCGAATATGCCAGCTCCTGTGCAATATGAGGCTATTCGAATCCCTATCCGTGATGGATATATATTTGAAGGATGGCGAGTGGATGGAGTAGGGGATTTGCTTACTTCGGCTGATGTTGCGGCGCGGTCGATTTATCTTGATAATCCTGGCGCATTACTTAATGCACAAGCGCAATGGAGGGCTAACGATAACGTCACACATACAGTGACATTCCAAATATCAGGTGGGTATATAAACGGAAGTCAGGAAAATTTTACAATCAAAGTCCCGCATGGTAGCGCAATTGGTGAAAACATGCCGCCAGACCCAACCCCAACTGGTATGACTACGTTTGTAGGATGGCAAGAGCAGGGCAGTGGGCCGGTCTTTCAGCCTGACGTGGTGGCAAATATGCAGATTACAAGACCAATGACTTTTAGAGCTTCGTGGGCGTTTTATACACCTGCGCATAGGGTAAATCTGTATTTAGATGGTGGTAATGTAAATGGTAATCTCGAACCTATTAGAATAATCAGGCCATCGTTTACTGGAAGCCAAGTGATTTTTGCTGAGGATATCCCCGCCCCAAGCCGTGTAGGATTCACTTTTTTAGGCTGGCGGGAAGATGGAGTCGGGGACTTGCTTACTGCTACCCAGGTGGCGGCTAGGTCAGTCCATACTGTAGAGTCTAGTCGGATTTTTGTTGCCCAATGGGAGGAAGTGCATTATCCATTACCGACTGTAAGGGTAACTCTCAATCCTGGGGTTGGTTCTCTTCCTATAGGGATTACTAATTATATTGAAGGGCCACAAGGTTTTGTAATTGATAGCTTGCCTGCATCTATAGCGCCCCCTGATAGCCTTTATGTGTTTGCCAATGGTTGGTCTTTTGAGGAGACATGGCCGATGATAACCACTGTTGAGTTTCCTTTCGTGGTTACGGAAGATATTGCGATAAGGGCAATATTTCTTCGTAGAGACCCTATGCTTACCCTTGAACTTAACCATGGACGGATGCCTGACGGTGTGGTTTGGCCGCATTTTAGTTATGGGGAGACAGTAAATACACTGCCGACACCTATCCGGGATGGGTATGTTTTTGCTGGCTGGATGCATGGTGATATTGTTTTATCCTTTCCTTTTATTATGGAGCGAGATATGACGATTACTGCTGCATGGGGGCATATACTTTCTCCTTCTCCTTCTCCTTCTCCTTCTCCTTCTCCTTCTCCTTCTCCTTCTCCAAGCCCAATGCCATCGCCGAGTCCAAGTCCGATACCCGTGCCAAGTCCGTCACCGAGCCCAAGTCCATCACCGTCACCGAGTCCAAGCCCTATACCAAGTCCGTCACCAACGCCTTCTTCAACTCCAAGCTCCACAGCAACCCGCCCCAACCCACAAACCAGCCCACTTCATGTTAGCCTAATGATTTTTGGGGTGGTGATATTATTTGGTATTGCAGTATTTGGAGTGATTTCACTGCGCAGTAAGCAGATATCTGCTGTCAAGAAGTACGATATGGCGCTGACCCGCTACAACCGAGAAGAGCGGATAACAGATTTAGCTAGTAACGATAATAGAGATGAATAATTAGACATTGAAAACCCGTATGCTGCCAAAGAGAAGTTCTTTCGTCGTATACGGGTTTTGCTATTTTTATCATTACATTAAATGAATATAGTAGTTAATGAATTAACCTCATGCATGGAGGTGATTACCAATGATTAGTCAAAGTCTAGTTGATTGCATTTCAAAAGCTTCTGAATATAAAGGGGTATCTCGTATAGGTATTTTTGGCTCATTTGCAAGAGCAGAACAAAGTGATGATATTGATATCCTTTATGATTATCATTATATAGACAATGATAATAATGGAATTTCTGATACATTTCAGTTTCTTGATATATTGGAATCAGATTTGATTAAACATCTTGGCGATAGAGATATTGATTTTATATCCTATCATGCCATCCTTGACAGCAATGATGATATCCTTAAGCAAAATGTTATGCGTGATGTAGTGTGGGTATATGAACAGAAGTAATTTAAATGAATACATTGACCTACTATGCCAACGTTTATTTGGGTTTAGCAGCTCACTCTATGCCGATTATTTTGGCTAGGGTGGGCTGTTTTGCTTGATGGCTGCTTATATTTTTCCATGACTTCATTAAGTCTTCAGATTTATAGTATATATTCTTCTTATCAACAAAATGAAAGGATGTAAATAAAGCAATGGAAATAAAAATCCTACTGGTGGAAGATGACGAACATATATTAAATTCCGTCACGGCTTTCCTTGAGGGCGAGGGGTATATTGTCGATGCCTGCGATGATGGAGATATAGCTTTGGAGCGGATATATGAGAAATCTTATCATTTGGTTATTCTGGATATTATGCTGCCCGGTGCTGACGGACATAAAATTTTGAAAGAGCTTAGGAGCCTTAACAATACCCCGGTTTTGATGTTGTCGGCCTTGGGGGATGATGGTAATCAGATCAGGTCTTTTGATGCCTTGGCTGATGACTATGTTACTAAGCCTTTTAAGATCCAGCTGTTGTTGAAACGGGTGGCGGCGCTTTTACGCCGAAGTGGTGCTTTGGCAAAGGAAATCCGGGCTGGTGATATTACTCTTTACCCTGATGATTTTAAGGTGACGTATCAAGAGAGGGAGATTACCCTAACCTTGAAGGAATTCGAAATACTATCTTTGTTTATGCATAATAAAAACCGCACTCTCACATATGAGGTCATTATGTCCCAGGTGTATGGATACGATTTTGATAGGTTAGGGAACACGATGCAGGCTCATATAAAGAATCTTAGGGCAAAGCTTCCGGTAGATATTATTAAAACTGTACGTGGTGTGGGATATAGGTTGGAGGGTGAAGGTTGAGAAAGTTTGGTATTTTTCCTAAGGTATTTGTTTATACTACTTTGTTTCTTGGGGCAGTTATTGCCATTACTGTTGGGCTTTTTTATCAGCAGTTTAGCGCGTTTTATCAATCTCAACAGATGCAGCAGCTTAGGGTTAATTATCAGGCGCTGTATGAAGAGCTGCATGATGCTGTGACAGACAGACAGCTTATGATTGAGATTGCCCAGAGGTTTTCTGAGGGGAATCAGAGTTTTGTGTTTCGGTTGATGGATGACGGGCAAGCTCCGATTTTCCTTTCACATAATATTGTGCTGGCTCCTGAGGATATTGGCACAAGGATGATTTTCACTTTCGGGGGATATACCTTGGTTGCGGAGAATCCTGTGCCGACTTTAGGGGATGGAGGCTTTTGGGTTACTGCGGTATTTGCCCTTGGAATTATTATGATGGTTGCTTTGGTTGGGGCCGCGGTTTTTGCCAGGCAGATGACCATTCCTATTAAGCGCTCCATTGTTGGATTGGAAGAGGAGATTAAAAGGCGTACCGAAATGGAAGAGGCTCAGCGATATTTTTTTTCTGCCGCGTCTCATGAGCTAAAAACACCGGTTGCTGCCGCGCGTGTCATGATGGAAGGGATGCTGGCGGAGATTGGTGACTATAAAAATCATCCTAAATATCTAGGCCAATGCATTAATCTAATGGATGAGCAAAGCAAGACGATATATGAAATCCTGGATATTGTTAATCTGGATGGACATTATGAGCCTCAATTCGAGTCAGTGAACATCAAGGCGATTGTTTTGGAGCAAGTTGAGATTTATAGACCTATGGCAGATGCGGCAAAACAAGAGCTTGTTATGGAAAATGACATGGATGTAGATAGCCGAGTTGATACGCGGTTGCTTAGAAAGGTTCTTTCAAATGTAATGCTTAACGCTATACAAAATGCGCCAGAAGGTGGGTGTATTCATATATATATGAATGATTTTAGGCTTTGTGTTTTAAATACAGGGCACGTAGATGATGAAAGTCTGTCTCGGTTGTTCGACCCATTTTATAGGATGGACAAGGCTCGAAGCCGGAAAAGCGGGCAGACTGGGCTTGGGCTTACTATAGTAAAGAAGTCTTTGGATTTAATGGATATGAAGTTTGGCTTAGAAAATACCGACAGTGGCGTGCTGTTTTGGATGGATTTAATGGAGGCTTGAAAATGTACTTATTTACCAATGCAATTAAGAATCTCGGCCGCAATAAAGGCCGCAATATGTTAATCGCTGTAATTACTTTGGCGATTATTATATCTACTGTAGTGACTCTTACTATCAATAATGCTGCGGCGCGTGTTGTTGATGATATTCGGTTAGATTTAGGCTCGCGGGTATCTGTACGGCAGGATTTTATTGAGATGCGTCAGATGGGGCTTGATGGCAGAAGGGATGCCCAGCATATTCCACTTACTGATTTTGTGGCATTTTCGGAATCGGAATTTTTGCGGCATACGACCTTTAGTGCTGATGTGTTGGCTTGGAGTGATAGTCTTTTTGCTATTGATGACCCCAATTTGGGGGAGGGGACTCGTGTCCTTGATGATGGTTCGGTTATGAATGAGGAGACTTTGCGCCTTGTGACTATCTCAGACCCAGAGCTGCTGCCGGATTTCGGGACTTTGCGTGAAATCGTGGATGGCAGGATGTTTGATGGCATTAATGAGGCTGTAATCAGTGAGGCACTGGCAGCCCATAATGATATTTCTGTTGGGGATACCATCGAAATTATCGGGGCTTATGCTACGGATAGAATGTTCAGCCTGACAGTTGTGGGTATTTATTCTGACGCTACTGATGAATATTTAAATCCATGGATTACTATGTTTGGCTTATTTCCCGCGTTAAATCGCCGCAATGAGATTATCGCCAGTTTTGATACCTTGCTTGCTTCCAGTTGGGAGACTAACGCGGGGCTAGATATTGATTTTCATTATTTTCTTAGTAATCCCGACTATCTTGAGGCTTTTGAAGTTGAGGTGCGTGCTATGGGGTTGCCCTTTACCTACAATGTGGATATAAATCGTGCGGCCTTTGAGCGGGTTACCGGGCCGCTTGCCGGGATAAGTAGCGCTGCTTTTACTTTTATGGTTGTTGTGCTGGTGCTTGGAGCTATTACTCTGGGGCTCATGTCATATATGGCGGTGCGAGAGCGGAAGTATGAAGTGGGTGTGCTACGGGCTATGGGGCTTGAAAGAGGCAGGGTAGCTATAGGGATAATATCGGAAGCGGTTATGATTGCCGCTGTCTGTCTTGTAATCGGCCTTGGGGTTGGTAGTGCAGTGGCCCAGCCAATAGCCAACGGGATGCTTAGTGGCAGGGTAGCTGAGGCGGAAGCAGTGGAAAACCCAGGCGCGAACCGGGCGCTTTTTGCGGGAGGCCAGATGCAAATCGGAGATGGAACTGCGGGGTATGTGCCTGTGAGTGAGATTCAGCTGAATCTTGGGGTGGATATTATTTTGCAGATTATCATCATAACTCTAGGCCTCGCGGCACTGACCAGCATTATAGGGGTAGTAATAATAACCCAGTACGAGCCACTTATAATTTTGCGAGAAAGAACCTAATTGTCCCGATACTTTGGTCAAAACCGGAAAAGTAACAATCTCTAGGAGGAAAGTATGAGTGTATTAGCATTGAAAGATGTTTCTTATAAATATGAAGGAACCACGCGAGTCATTTTCAAAGATGTAAACCTTACATTCGAACCGGGGAAGGTATATACCATTGTGGGCAAATCCGGTTCTGGTAAGTCTACGCTTCTTTCGCTACTGTCGGGGCTGGATACTGCCACTTCAGGGAAAGTAGAAATTGGCGGCGAAAGCCTCGCCAGTATCAACCGTAACCACTATCGCAGGAAAAAGGCTGGAATTATATTTCAAAGCCTAAATCTACTGCCAAACGCAACCGCCATCGACAATATAGTTTTATCCATGAATATAAGCGGCGTTACGGGGATAGATAAAAAAGCGCGAGCCTTGGAGCTACTGGAAAAGGTAGGCATATCCCAGGAAAAGGCAAATCGTAAAATCGTAAAACTGTCAGGTGGGGAGCAGCAGCGCATAGGTATAGCCCGGGCACTTGCTCATAATCCGGAGTTGATAATCGCAGACGAGCCTACGGGAAGCCTGGACAAAGACACCGAAGTCAAGGTCTTGAAAATATTTAGATCGTTGGCCCAAGAAGAAGGCAAATGTGTAATTATCGTAACCCATTCAAAAAAAGTTACAACTATCGCCGATGAAATATGGGGCTTAGAAAAAGGCAGTTTCCGTCAGCTGGACCCCTCTGAAGTTCAGGCTGGGCGCGAAATAATAGCGAAAAAGGGACGGAAGTTAGTGTAAAATATCTGTCGACGAAGGAGGCATGAATTAAAATATGTATGTAATCGAACATGCTTTGCTGAATCTTGGAAAAAATAAAGGGCGAAATATCCTGCTGGGTGTAATAACACTGGCGATTATCACCGCCACGGTGGTTGCTATGGGAATCTTCAATACTACAAGAGTTGTAATCGAAGATACTAGAGCCGCGACAATGAGCGCGATAAGGATCCAGCCCATCGGGCGAACCCAAATGACAGGCAGTAGCCAACAAGAGTCAGCTATAACCTTAGAGATGCATCAATACTTTGCAGAATCCCTTTATATAACAGGGGCAGATATAAGCGATAGCGGCAGAGGAATCGAGGCGGTTTACTACTTAATACATCCCGATATGCTGGGGGCTTTTGAATCGGATTTACGTGGTCGTGGCTTGCCAGACGCATATACCGTAAGAACGGACGATGCTGCTTTTGCCAGTCTGGTAGCGCCTATAGAAAATTTGCAAAGTCTTTCTGTTGCATTTCTTATAATAATATTGGTGATGGGTGCCGTGATTATGGTGCTAGTTACCGCAGTTTCTATCCGTGAGCGAAAGTATGAAATAGGTGTGCTTAGAGCCATGGGTATGAAAAAGAAGTCAGTTGCCTTGGGGCTTTGGGCTGAGATAATTGTAATTACATGTATCTGTTTTATTATTGGAATGGGAATAGGTGCGGCACTTACCCAGCCTGTGACTGATTCGATTTTAGCCGGGCAAAGCCAAGCTGCCGGCCCAACAACCTTGGCAGATAGGATTAATAATGCCCCGCAAACAGAAGCTGTAACCGTGGATGTTTCTATTACATTTACGACGTCATTGCAAATCTTTGCAATATCCATAGTCCTTGCGTCTGTTGCTGGGATTATCTCAATCACAAGAATAACCAAGTACGAACCAATAAAAATATTAATGGAGCGAACATAATGAAATGTCTAGAGCTCATGGATGTATCCTACCGCTATGAAGGCAGTAAGGATTATGTTTTGAAAAAGATAAGTGCCTCCTTTGAGGCTGGAAAGGTATATGCAATTGTTGGAGAAAGTGGTGCAGGAAAATCAACATTATTGTCCCTTTTATCAGGATTAGATTCATGTAAAGAGGGCACTATACTTTACAATGGAAAGAATCTACAAGAGATTGACCGAGACGAATATCGCTCTAAAAATGTAGGTGTAATATTTCAAAATTATAATCTATTGCTTAACTCCACCGCCGTTTACAATATAACTCTTTCTATGAAAATTTCCGGCGATATGGCCAGCAAGGAGCAGGCCTATGCGCTACTTAAGAATGTAGGGATTGATAGAGAAACTACTGACAGAAAAATCCTAAAGCTCTCTGGTGGAGAGCAGCAGCGGGTAGGCATTGCAAGAGCGCTTGCCCATAATCCTGATGTAATAATTGCTGATGAACCTACCGGAAACTTGGATGAAAAAACCGAGGCTGAAATACTAGAAATTTTTACTCATCTTGCCCAGGAGGATGGGAAATGCGTGATTATTGTTACCCATTCAGATAATGTTAGTAGTGTCGGGGATGTGGTTTATCGGATTGCCGGGGGTAAAATTAGTACTATCGGATAATGCAATAAATAAAAACAACCCGTCTAGCCAGGTATGGCGAATCAAATGAAGAACGGTCTCGTCCGATTCTGAATTAATTCGCTATAGTAGGCTTATTGGGTTGTTTTTTCTTATAAAGGCTTTTATAAATACTCGTTATAGGTTTCATGAAGCAACTGTGCAGCGGCTCCAACTATTGCGCCATCGTGACCCAGGCCGGATATAGTGAGGCGGAATGGGGCTTGGGGTTGGTTTTCATACTCTCGAGTAATCCATTCACTCAAAGTGGGGTGATTCTCTAATAAGCTCCCGCTTAGTACTACCGCTCCAGGATCCAATAAGCTTGTAAAATACGATATTGCGATTTTTGTATATCGTACAAATCGGTTGATTATAGATATGGCCCATTGCTCACCATTGTTGGCGGCCTGTAATATATCATAGATGTCGGCGTCCTGTTTAAAGAGGCGCGCATCTTCAACAAGTGCCCAGTCTGCAACAAAGGTTTGTAGGCAGCCATAACGCCCACATTCGCACATCTTTCCGTTGGGGTCCATGATGACATGACCAACTTCGCCTGCCTTGTTGCCGCTTCCGCGATATACTTGTTTGTTGGCAACTATTCCAGCCCCTACACCAGAGCCTATGCCTAATATTACTGCGTTTTGTTCGTGCCTAATCTCACCGTACAGGCTTTCTGCAAAAGCGCGAGCGTTCATTTCATTGTCTATGGTTATGGTCATATCAGGAAACATGTTACGAAGCATTGCTCCTAGGGGGACATTATGCCACCTAAGTTGGGAGCTCATTCGTACCATGCCGGTATCTAGGTCTATCAGTCCCGGCAGAGCCACGCCAATGCCGGCAAACTGTTTGTCGGCTAGGTCTGGATGGTTCATAATTTCCTTAATCATCTCTTGTACCAGTTGGCATAACTCGTCTGGGGAGTGGGGGTGAACCTGGAAATTCCGCTTAATGCGATAATGTACTTTGCCCGATAAATCTACTACGGCGCATACTTGTTTATCCCGGTCTAGTTCTATTGACAGGGCTGGTATTTTCTCTCCGCAGACGTACAATAAAGTTGGGCGGCGGCCTACATTGCCCGCTTCACAATCGTATTCCTTGATAAGCCCCTGGTTCAGAAGTTCGTCTGTGATACGTCCTACTGAAGCTGCGCTTAGTTTTGTTTGGCTTGTTATCTGGGGGCGTGATATGCCTGGCTGGTTGAATATATGGTTAAATACTAGTTTTCGGTTCTCGACTTTGATATGGCTTCCGCCGAGTTTTTTTGTGTTCATCTGCCAATTGCGGATGCTGTTAGTTTGATGGCATCACCACTGGCTATGGTTATAACATCTTCCCTTGGATATAATGCGCCGCCAAAATAAATACTTGGGTTTATTGCGGTTGATGTCTCTGCTCGTAATGTTGTCGCGGCAAAATGTACTTGGTCTACGCCGGTTTTTTCTACAAAATCTGCTATGTTGGAGCTGTCTAGCCCTGCACCCGGCAAAATTTCAATACGGCCTGTTGCGTACTTTACTAATTCCGCTACAAGCTTTGTACCTGTGATAACGCTGGGTTGTTGGCCACTTGTCAGCACGCGGTTCACCTTAAGCTCAATTAGTGTATCCAGCGCCGCAAATGGGTCTGGAGTTACGTCAAAGGCTCTATGGCATACTGCTTCTTTGCCTGCTGCATGGCATATGTCTGTAAATTCTTTCATGCGTGCTTTGTCGAAGGTGCCGTCTGGGTTAAGAAACCCAAATACCAGACCATCCGCGCCATGTTCTATAAAAAGCTTTGCGTCACGCTTCATGACTTCGTATTCATACTTAGAATAGAAAAAACCCGCTTCCCGTGGCCTTACCATAGCTATTATTGGGACCGTGGTATTTTTCTTTACTTCGATAAGGCAGCCTAGGGTTGGTGTAAGCCCGCCTTGGAACAAAGAACTGTTGAGTTCTACCCTGTCAGCCCCGGCCGCTTCGGCAATAACAACGTCTTCGTAGCTTCCGCAACAGATTTCCATAGTAATGCGCTTCATAGGTTTTATCTCCTTTTATGCCCTTTGGTTTTCTGTCTCGCCCTCCAAAGGAGGCGGAAAATTGAAGGGCGTTTTATTTTCCTGAAACATCGGATGGAATTATGTCAGTGATTAAAATAATTGTCAAGCTAGATTTCACTAAAAAAAAACTATTGCACAAATTAACAGGCTATGATATCGTGATATCAGTAAAAACCAACAAGGCTTGTTCGAGAGTTATTTTCACGTCTAAAAATATGCCTTGTCATTTTGATGGTAGGAGGCGATTATGAATGGCATCTAAAACGTCTAAGCCAACACGAAACTCTTCTCTTAAAAGGCAGATAAAGCGCAGTATTCCATACTATATGCTGCTGATTTTACCCCTTGTCTACTTGTTTATTTTTCATTACATGCCAATGTGGGGCTTACAAATTGCTTTCAGGGATTTCCAGTCTCAGACATCTGTTTTTCAAATGCCTTGGCGTGGGCTCCATTATTTCCAGCAGTTTTTTAGCTCATCTTTATTTTGGCAGAATTTTAGGAATACTGTAGCCATAGCCGCGTATAGCCTTGTTGCTGGCTTTCCATTACCTATTATTTTAGCTATCTGCCTCAATGAGTGCCGTCAATTGAAGTTTAAGAAGACAGTGCAGATGATTACCTACATGCCTTACTTCATCACAACTGTTGTTCTTGTGTCCATGATTTTACAATTTACTGCCCGTGAAACCGGTGTTGTCAATAATCTTATTGCCCTTTTGGGTGGCAACCGAGTAGATTTTATGGCTCGAACTCAGTATTTCCGCCATATTTTTGTATGGACTGGGATTTGGCAGTCTATGGGCTTTAACGCTATCATATATCTTGCGGCTCTTTCTGGTATTAGTCCAGACTTGATTGATGCCGCTAAAGTAGACGGCTGCAATAAATGGCGGCGTATCTGGCATGTGGATATTCCCGGAATCATGCCCACAATTATTGTTTTGTTGATTCTTAATATCTCATCCTTGGTCAATGTTGGCTTTGAACGGATATTCCTGATGCAAAATCCCTTTAACCTTAGTGTCAGCGAGGTGCTTTCTACTTATATCTGGCGTGTTGGTATATCCGGCGGCAACTATAGCTTTGCCGCGGCGGCAGGTTTGTTCAACAATGTTATTTCCTTTAGCTTGATTGTCATTGCCAATTTTACGGCGCGCAGAGTAAGTGAGACATCATTATGGTAAAGGAGGCTAATATGGCAGCGATAACTGAAACAAAACCAAAAAATCGAAGGAAAAAATGGCGAGTGCGCCAAACCTGGGATGACAAGGTCTTTGATATAGTGGTTATGACTATCCTTATCTTTTTGATGCTTGTTGTGCTATATCCTCTTGTCTTTGTTGTTAGTTCTTCATTTTCGGATGCTAGGGCGGTAATGACCGGGCGTGTGCTTTTATGGCCGGTAGAGCCTACCCTTGAGGGATACCGGGCGGTACTTCGTAACCGTCAAATCATGATGGGCTTCCGCAACTCGTTGATTTATACCTCTGTTGGAGTTGTGCTCAACTTGATTATGGGTATGCTGGCGGCGTTTCCTCTATCGAGGAAGGATTTGTTTGGCAGGCGTTTCTTGAATTTGGTATTTATTTTTACGATGTTCTTTTCCGGTGGTTTGGTGCCGCATTTCTTATTGGTAGGCGACACATTGGGACTTATGGATAATCCATTGGCGCTTATTTTGCCCGGTATGATGAGCGTATGGTATGTAATTTTGATAAGGACATATATACAGTCGTCTATCCCTGAAGAACTTATAGAATCGGCAGAGCTTGATGGATGTAAGACTTTCAAAATAATGCGGCTTATCATAATCCCGCTATCTAAGCCAATCATGGCAGTTATTGCGCTATTTTGTGCCGTTGCTATATGGAACCGTTACTTTGACGGGCTTATCTTTATCCGTAGCGAAAGATTTTTCCCATTACAGGTTGTGCTTCGCAATATTCTAATACTAAGCAATATTGACCCGGAAATGATGTCCGATATCCGAGGCGCGGTTAATCGCCAGGCCATGCAACACCTAATCAAGTACGCGGTAATTGTGGTATCAAGTGCGCCGCTGCTTCTGGCCTATCCATTTGTGCAAAGGCACTTTGTAAAGGGCATTATGTTAGGTTCTGTTAAGGGATGATATCATCCCATGGACATATATTTGAGCCTGGTACACCAGGTTTAAAAAGGAGGAGCATATTATGAAGCGTATGATCGCGACACTTACAGCCGTGATGCTGGTAATCGCAATGTTTTTGACTGCATGCGGTAGTGGCAATGGTGATGGTGGAAATGTGGCCAATGACCCAACCCCAACTCCGGCCGCCAATGATCAGCAAACCCAGACGGAAGACCCAGCTGACGAATCTGGATTACCAGAAGGCTGGGGAAGCATGGGCCTAACTTCAGGCGGAGTGCCTATATCAGACCCAGGCCAGTTCCCCATAGTTGCTAACCGCGGCGATATCACTGTGGAAATCATGGTAACTGGTCACCCCAGTATCATTAACTGGCAGACCAATGCCATGACCCAGTGGATGGAGGAAAAAACCAACATCGTAGTAAACTGGAGAATTATTCCTCTTGAAGGACGTGCAGATACACTTAATCTTGAGCTGGCATCTGCCAATTATCCGGACGCTTTTAAGTCTGTAGGTTTTAACCAAGCTCATGTCAACAGGTTTGGTGTAGGCGAAGGCCGCTTACTTTCAATTACTGATCTTGTGCCACTACATGCCCCTAACTTGATGGAAATCTACGAACGTTTCCCCAACTATCCAGGTATCATGACCATGCTAGATGGCGAAATGTATGTAATGCCCAACATTAATCAGTGTTTCCACTGTACGATGTTCTACAAAATGTGGATTAATCGCGAGTTCTTGGAATATGTAGATATGGACGTTCCAACCACTACCGATGAGCTAGTAGAAGTTCTTAAAGCCTTCCGTGACCAGATTCCTGATTCTATCCCATTTGCTGGTACATTTACTGGCGGTTGGGGAAGCACACTGGATTACTTTATCATGAATGCATTTACTTTCTATGATGCTCACACGGCAGGTAACGCGATACCTCAAAACAATCTTGGTTTATTTGTTGATAATGGTGTTGTTAAGACTCCTTGGGCAGAGCCTGGAACAATCGAAGGTCTGCGTTTCCTTAACATGTTATTTAATGAAGGACTTCTTCACGAAGGTTCTCTAACCGGCGACGGCGACCAACTTATTGCCCTTGTAGAATCTGGTGCAAACCCAAGAGTTGGATTGGTAACAGGCGGTCACGGCATGATATTTAGTGATATCGAAGGCGAGCGTTATCCTTTGTATATCCCCGTTATGCCTCTACAAGGCCCATCAGGTCTTCGTCAAATTCCTAGGAACACCAATGATATCGGTTTCAATGGTTTTATTATCTCTGCCGATACCAACTATGCCGAAGCCCTTGTAAAATGGGCAGATGCGCTGTATTCATTTGAAGCTACAATGAACGGATACTTTGGCCCATACGGAAGCAACTGGCGCTTTGCCGAAGACGGCGAAATAGGCCTGGATGGCAACCCTGCTATCTATGCGCTTCTAGTGCCCTGGCAAGAAGTAGAGCCACAAAACGACCACTGGGTACAGATGACCATCTCTAACCGTGACGCGGCTTTCCGTGCTGGCGAAGCAGTTGATCCAAGCGTTGATAAGTTCTCACCGGAAGGACTGGAAGTGTTACTCTTCGAAACCACTCTTGATATGTTCCCATTTGGTAACGCGGAAATGGTATTCCCACCAGTTAAGTTTACCGAAGAACAGACCAACGATATGAGTGTACCTCTTACCGATGTAAGTACAATCATTAGGCAGTGGATTCCAGGTTTTATTGGTGGTGTATTTGATTTGGATACCCAGTATGATGAGTTCTTAGAGTTACTTGAAAACGCTGGACTTAGTGGTTTGATTGCAGAGTACCAAGCCGCGTTTGATTTATTGTACAGGTAAAGCTTACTGTAAAATTACAAAAACCGCGGAGCTTTTGTTCCGCGGTTTTTATTATAGCGAATTCGTTTGAATATATAACCGGAGGTATATTATGGACTGGAACGCCTATAAAAAGCGCTTAGAATGGTATCAAAACGATAGATTTGGCATGTTTATCCACTGGGGCGTATACGCCATCCCCGCTAGAGGTGAGTGGGTGCGCAGTGTAGAAAAAATGAGTATAGAAGACTATCAAAAATATTATGACGCCTTTGACCCAACAGGCTATGACCCCAAAGAATGGGCACGCCTAGCCAAACATGCCGGAATGAAATACGCCGTACTTACCGCAAAGCATCATGATGGGTTTTGCCTGTTTGACAGTCAGCTAACAGATTACAAGGCAACCAACACAAAAGCAGGGCGTGACCTGATTCGCGAGTATGTGGATGCTTTCCGTGCCGAAGGAATAAAGGTTGGGCTGTATTATTCAATTATCGACTGGCACCATCCTGACTATCCACATTATGGCGACAGAATACATCCTATGCGGGACAATGAAGCCTATAAAGACCACGCAAACCAAGAGAACTTTGACCGATATCTGGATTATATGCATGGCCAAGTGCGCGAGATTTGCACCAACTATGGCAAGATAGATGTGCTGTGGTTTGACTATTCCTACGACCAGATGACAGGGGAAAAATGGCGCGCCACAGAGCTTGTACGCATGGTACGCTCGCTTCAGCCTGATGTGCTTATTGATAATAGGCTAGAAGTTTCCGGCGAAGGCTTTGGGTCGCTTCTTACAGATAACCCTACAGAATATTCTGGGGATTTTGTCTCTCCCGAGCAGATTATCCCGCCAGAAGGTATTTTGAGCCTAAAAGGTGAACCTGTGGCATGGGAGGCCTGTATCACCCTTAATAACAATTGGGGTTATGCAGCCCACGACCACGACTGGAAAAGCGCAAAAACCGTTGTGCGTAAGCTTGTTGAATGTGTAAGTAAGGGCGGCAATATGCTGCTTAATGTAGGCCCGGATGCCAAAGGCCGCATACCAAAAGAAAGTGTAGAAATCCTTACCCAAGTAGGGGACTGGATGCAGAAAAACGGCCAAAGTATTTATGGATGCGGTATAAGCAGCATACCGCGCCAGCCATGGGGTGTGGTAACAGAAAACGAGACGGATATTTTCCTACATGTATACGAGGACACTGTCGGCCCTGTTCCTATTAAAGGCATTAAAAAAGAAGATTTTAAACTTATACAGTTTGAGGGCAGTGGTGCTGAGATTCAGATAAAGCCATCTTGGACCACAGGTAACTATCCCGATTATATGTATATCCCAATGGGTAAAGATGCCTTTGGAAGCTATGCGTTGCCGGATGAAATAAACACGGTAATCCGGATGACAAAAAAATGATTACTCATAAAAATAAGAAGTGGCGCTTGGTACAGACAGTACTAGGCGCCACTTCTAAAACCATAGTGACTTTAGTGATTGTAATGATACTGCTTGCCGGATGTGGTTCAAGTAATGAAGAAGAAGTTATCCCCGCACGGGAGCTACCAGAGCAGATAGAGATGTTCTTTTTCTATGATGAGCTGTGTCTGTCTTGTGTGGATGAATCTGAATTTTTTGAATTATTCCACGAAGAGGTTGGCGATGTGGCATATCGGTATCCTTATCGGTTAATTCCCGTTAATGTGGCTCGAACCGGAGGGCGCAGTATTTTCAATGAAACAATGGCTAGTTTTGGACATTCTACAGATAGTATAGAGTTTCCGCTGATGATGGTTGCAAGCCGTTTGTTTCAGGGTGAGGAGAATATCAGGCGTAATATCCGCGAGGCTTTTTTGGTGGCTGGGGAAGATATATTTGTTAATGAGTATGTGTTTAACTCCCTGTATGAGCCTACGCCTATGGATGTGCGCCATAACATAGAAGCCGGACATAATACGATAATCTATTTTTATCGTATTGTTTGCCCAGGGTGTATAGAATTGGAACCTTTTCTTGATTCTTTGCCGGATGCTGTGCTTGCCTACGGTGACGATATCCCAGTAAATATAATCAGGATAAACACGCGCTCCGGTAATAATGGAGATATGATTCGTGCTTTTTTTTCTTATTTCAACGTACCGGATGATGAACAGTTCGTTCCTATTGTATTTTTGAGGGATACGCATCTTACAGGCAACGATATGATACGGGAAGGATTGCTGGAATTGCTGGCAGAGGGTGCAGGGCTTGATTTTGCTTTTCCTCCCTTTCCGCTTGATTGATTTATCGCGATTTTGTTTGAAATTGGGCTTCAGCCCATTTCAAATCGATACGCTTATATAATTTGAGGGAGGTATATATGAAGATTGCACTTGCCGGAATGGGGCATGAAAGTAATACATTTAACAAGCTTAACACCGGGCTTGAGACATTTTTCTTGGTAGATGGGGATGAGTTTCGCCAACAGCCCCGCATGGGGAGTTCCGCAGATGGGATTTACCAGACATTATTAGATGCTAAGGCAGATGTTGTACCGCTATTTTTTGCAAGGGCAATACCTTCTGGTACCGTGAGGCGCGATGCTTACGAGTATATAAAGTCGCGTATCTTAGATCGATTGAAAAATGATGGGCCATGGGATGGGGTTTGTCTGGCGCTTCATGGCTCTATGGCTGTGGATGGGGTATATGACCCGGAAGGAGATCTTTTAGAGGCTGTGCGCTGGGTGGTTGGGCACGAAATCCCCGTTGTGTGCGCTTTGGACATGCACGCTACTGTAACAGAGAAAATGATTTTACTGTCAGATGGATTTTCTGTTTACCGTACTGCACCCCATATCGACGCTATGGAGACAGGTGTGCGAGCCGCGGAAATAATGCTAAAAGCTCTGACAACAGGCACGAAACCTATAAACGCCTTTGTGAAAATACCGATTTTAGTATCCGGCGAGCAAAGCGAAACCCGTGTGAACCCAGCTAAGGCTTTGTTTGACGTTCTTAGCGAATATGACAAACTGGACTATGTATTGTGTGCATCATATGTAATGGGCTTTCCATGGGCGGATGGTCCCTTTGGAGGTGCCGGAGCGCTGATAACAGGTTGGCCGCAAGACCATGAAAAAATTACAGCCCTGACAAAAGACATGGCTGATATTTTCTGGTCAAAGCGTGCCGAGTTTACCTACAGCACTCCAGCAATGTCTCCTGATGAGGCAATTCAAACCGCAATGTCTGCCACAGCGTTTCCCGTGATTATATCCGACTCGGCAGATAACCCAACCGCAGGCGCGTCCCAAGACACTACTAGGTTTTTGCAGCTTATGATTAATAGTGGTATGGAAAATGCAGTATATACTTGTGTTGCAGACCTATCGGCATACAGGCTATGCGCATCTAAGCCAATAGGTAGCGAGATTTCTTTGGCTTTGGGTGGCTACTACTCCGGCAAAGAATATGAGCGCTTCACAGTGGATGTGAAGCTGGTAAACCTTGCTGAAGTAGAACGAGTGGCATATGCAGTTGTGCAGGCTAAGGGCGTAACATTTACAATATCCAATAAGCGTTGTGCAACTTATAGCCCAGATACACTACGGGCATTGGGATTGGAACCGCAAAACTTTAAAATAATAGGCATAAAAGCCGGCTACCTAAGCCCAGAGTATCAAGACATAAGCAAGCAAAGTATCTTAGTTCTAACCGAAGGCGACACCGCTCTTGAGCTACGAGGTCTACCATATATAAAAACTCCGCGCCCTATGTACCCACTGGATTTGGATATGAAGTTTAATGGGATATAAAGTTTAAAAGAGAATAACAACCCCACAAAAATAACCCGCCTTGCCAAAATAGTTATTGGCTTGATGGGTTATTATTTTGCATAGTATTGCCTCATTATTTGATTTGTATCAAGTTTTTAGGTTTTCTTCTAGCCATACTTCGAAGGATTGGGGTAGGGCGAAGGTTTGGTAGATAGTTTCTAATTGTAACTTAGTTTTAGTGGTGTGATGGTGAGTCTTGCCAAATATATTTAAGCGGATTTTGTAGCATTTCAATAACAAATCTAAAGCCTTGGTATAGTCCTTTTTGATGTAGTACACATTTGCAATATTGCTGTAAGTAATAGCAGTGTCTGGGTGCTCAGTTCCAAGGATTTTTTCATCAATATCTAATGATTTTAAATACCATTCAAGAGCTTTAGAATAATCGCCCTGGTCCCTATAAACACCTGCAATGTTGTTGTAAGCAGTAGAAGTATCCGGATGCTCAGTACCTAGGGCTGTTTCCCAAATACTTGATGACTTTAAATACCATTCAAGAGCTTTGGGATAATTTCCTTGGCGTTGGTAAATAGTTGCAATGTTGTTGTAAGTGGAAGCAGTATCCGGATGCTCAGAACCTAATATTTTTTCTTTAACATCTAGTGACTTAAAATACCATTCAAGAGCGTTGGGATAATCTCTTTGGTCATCGTAAACGTATGCAATGTTGTTGTAAGCTGTAGCAGTATGTGTATGCTCAGTACCCAGGATTTTTTCATAAATAGCTAATGACTTAGAAAACCATTCAAGAGCTTTCGAATGATCTCCTTGTGTATTGTAAACACGTGCAATGTCATTGTAAGAAGTAGCAACGTTTGGATGTTCAGCACTCAGGGTTTTTTCATAATTACCTAATGATTTTAAATACCATTCTAAAGCCATTGTATAATTACCTTGGCTATCGAATATATTCGCAACATCACGAGGTTTTATGTCTGAGTCATTTTCATATATCGGAAGTAAGTTGCAAAAATCAATGTAAAAACCCTTTTGCATCACATTCCGTAGAGTACGTACCGAGTTATTTAATGTTAGGATATTGGCAAGGGTTTCGAAGTACTCTTTACTTAGGGTATCCGTAATTTTTCCTAATCTCTCAACATAATAATCTAATAAGTGCTTGTTAGATTCGCTATAGGGCTGTTCAATGTCACGCTCAGGGATAAAGCTTGCTTGTTGCTCAGTTTCAAATATCGCAGAATACTGAAAAAACGAATTAAAATCAGGCGCATGGCGGGCAAGCTGTGTACGGAAGTACATAGGCATAATAAATACAAATACAACAGGCATATCAGCTAGTGCATCCCGGCTTAGGTTAAGGGTTTGGAAGAACTTTGTATCTAACGCATTGTCATTGGCTAGGTGGAAGTGGGGTAGTATTGCATACTTTGTACCCTTTTTGATTGATGTTGCTATCAGCCAGGCAGAGTAGCGGGTGTTGTGCATTTGCTGGAAGTCGATAATCTGTACTTCGTTAGAGGGTAATTGCTTTTGTATTTCATTTGCAATTGTGCGATGTAGTGGAATGTTGTCAATGGTAACGCAAAAGAAAGCCCCCTTTTTCTGGAGCTGTAATCGTATACATAAGCGTCTTAGCTCTTCTTGATCGTATGCGATTTGCTGCCTCATCCTAGTATCCCTGGATTCTTGTCGATGTATTCTCTTACAAGAGGAGCTAGGTCTATCCAACGGTCACCGTTATATTCAAATGCAGCGCCGCTGTAAAGCAAATCTGCCAATGCTGCATCTTGTGAAGGGTCATGATTACCTTCATATATTTCCCTTGCTTTTGGGTAGGAGGATGATGGAATCCGAATAAATGTATCAAATGCAAAATTTTTGAGTGTATAGATAGTCGACTCCATGTCAACGGTAGTTCTTTTCCGTAAAAATGCTTCGAAGGCACACCGACTTAGCAATATGGTGGCATCTCTCAGGTTGCCTCCAGTCTTTGTAATGATGGTATTGAGCACATCATCTTCAAAAAATGAATCATCTGCTCTTTTACGTATTAGGGATTTTATAGTTTCTATTCCCGGTTCGAAGCTTGTTTGGTCTTTGTTATGTGTTTTAATCATGGGGATAGTTATATGTGCATTAAAGTAGCCGCTTAATGCATTAGCTCCTACAGAGCGATAGACAGCTATAGGGCAAGATAAAATCATATGTGATCTTATTCGAGATAAAAAACCAACATCCTGGGTGAATAATTTGACAACGCCTTCTTCTCGGCATTTTTCCAGCCCATCAATTATAATCACGAACTTGCTATTTGTTTTATTGCTTAAGTCGTCAATAAGGGCGTTTAATGCGGAAATAATGTCACTGGCTTTTGCCTCAAACTCTTTAAATAGCTCTTCCTTTACCCCCGATGTTAACTTTTGCTGCGTTGTAATCTTTGCTAGGAAGTTTAAAAAAATGAGCGGTACCTTTGCTTCGGCGGATGTCTCAATATCTGTTAGGGTATCTGTTTCAACATAGGCCTTGGTAATCCTGTTTAGTAATGTTTTTTCGAATGAATCTTGTATCTTTTTGTTAATAGTCAAGTCGTTTTCATTCGCGTATAGTGCTAGTTTCTCGACCATTAGTATTAGTATTTCTATATAGGTAAAGTTGAATAAATCCAAATCCTCGATTGCGTTGATATATACTTCGGGTATATCTACTTTTGACAGTTCCCTTCGCAACATTTGTAGTTCTGTGGATTTGCCACAGCCCATATGCCCAACAACAAGAGAACGTTCGAACGATTCAGCTTTTGTTGTTGCATAGTATATTCTCTCGTAAAACTCTGTAAGTGAATTATCTCTTGCAGTTGCGGTTTCTTGATAAAAGTTGAGCTGCTCTTTTTTTAATGCTTCGGGTTTGAATATATTGAAAATATCAACTAATGACTCTGCTCTTTTTGCATTGCCTTCCATAATAAGTCTCCTTTTTATGCACATCCTCTGATAACAGCAGTATAGCCACAACCCAGCCCATTTACAACAATAAAATAGCCCACAACCTGCCATGGGATGACCATGATTGGGTGTGGGCTATTATTGTTAGATATTTATTCTATAGAGCTTTTATTATGCCCACCACATTTGGATAGGAGGGTCATACATCAGAATGGGCTTGAGGAAGGCTATTGCCTTTTCGAGCCCTTCCTCTACGGACATCAGGCCATCTTCGTGTTCTATGCTTATTGCGCCGTCGTAGCCTGTGGCGCGCAGGGTTGAGATTATATTTCTCCATTCTTCTTCGCCGTGGCCGTAGCCTACTGTTCTAAATACCCAGCCTCGGCCTAGGAAGTCGTCATAGGGGCTGGTTTCTAGGGCGCCGTTAACTGCGGTGTTAAAGTGATCTATTTTTGTGTCTTTGGCGTGGAAATGGTAGATTGCACCTTTTAGTGCTTTGATGGCTTCCGTTGGCTTTATCCCTTGCCAGAATAGGTGACTTGGGTCGAAGTTGGCGCCTATGGCTGGGCCTACTGCTTCACGTAAGCGTAGTAGGGTGCGTGGGTTGTATACACAGAAACCTGGATGAAGTTCTAGGGCTATTTTCGTTACACCATACTCAGCGGCTAAGGCTGTGGCATCTTTCCAATAGGGGATTAGTACTTCATTCCACTGATAATCTAGGATTTCCAGGTATTCTGGAGGCCAGGCGCAGGTTACCCAATTGGGGTGTTTTGCTCCTGGGTGGTCGCCGGGGCAGCCGCTGAATGTTATTACTGTATCTACCTCTAATTCCTTTGCCACTTTTAAGGTATTTACATAGTCATTGTGGAAGGTTTCGGCAGCGGCTTTATTAGGACTTACTGGGTTGCCGTGAACACTTAGGGCGCTGATTGATAGATTGTGTTTTTTTAGAGATGCTTTTAGGGTTGATAGGATTTGTGGGTCTTTTAGGGCGGCTTCCGGGTCTAGGTGGCCTTTTCCTGGGTAGCCTCCGGCACCTATTTCTACTGCTTGTACGCCTAGGTTTGCTAGATACGCAAAAGCTTCATCGTAACTGCGGTCATATAGGGGTACGGTTAAAACACCAAGCTTCATTGTAAACCTCCTTGAATGAAAGTGTTGCTTTTCTGGCTTTATCAGAAAAAATAACCCTGATAGAACTGTAAATTAGAATTCTATCAGTTTGCCGGTTTTGGCTGATTCGTATATAGCTTCCAGCACTTCTGTTACTACGCAGGCTTGCTCTGGTAGGATTGTTAGGGGGGTGCCTTTTTCTATTGCACTAATAAAGTTTAGCTGCTCTTGTACGTTGGGGTCGTCGGATTCTCCTTCGTAGAAGGCTACACTTCCGGCTTTTAGATTTGGTGTTTTTTCGTATAAGCGGCCGATGTCGTCGCCGTTTATACGTACTCCGTCTTTCATATCTACTCCGGCTTTGGTTCCGCATAGGGTTGCTTTGGCTTCGTAGGCTTCTACTAAGTTAAGGGCCCAGCTGCTTTCTAATATTATAGTTGAGCCGTCTTCCATGGTTATAAAGCCAAAGGCCGAATCCTCTACCGTGAACTCTTCCGGGTTCCATGGGCCGAAGGCATTACCACAGTTGCCGTTTTCGTTTAGTTTCTTGTATACATTACCCATTACGGATTTTACTTTGTAATTATTCATAAACCATAGAGTTAAATCTAGGGCGTGTGTACCAATGTCTATCAGTGGGCCGCCGCCTTGCTCTTCTTCGTTTAGGAATACGCCCCAGGTGGGTACTGCGCGGCGGCGTAGGGCGTGGGCTTTGGCGAAGTAGATTTCTCCTAGGTCGCCTCGTTCTATGGCTTGTTTTACATATTTGCTATGAGGTTGGTAGCGGGATTGGTAGCCTATGGTTAGAAGTTTTCCGGTGCGTTTTGCCGCTTCAACCATTGCACGGGCTTCTTTGGAGGTTTTGGCCATGGGTTTTTCGCATAGAACGTGTTTACCGCTTTCTAGGGCTTCTATTGTGATGTATGAGTGAGATTTGTTGGGGGTTAGTACGTACACCATGTCTAGGGTTTTGTCTTCTAGCAGCTTTTTGTAGTCTGTATAGGTTTGAGCTTCTGGGGTGCCGAAGTCTTTTGCGGCTTTTATAGCTCTTTCTTCGATTATATCGCAGAAGGCTACCATGTCTACTTTGTCGGTGGTGGCGATGCTGGGCATGTGTTTCTGGGTGGCTATTCCGCCACATCCTACGAATCCTGCTCTTAGTTTTTTTGCCATTTGGGTTTCTCCTTTTTTATTGGATTGATATTGTTATTTGTTCTTCGCCTAGATTTATATCCTTGGTCATTGTGGGGCCGGGGGTATGGGTTATCGTGGCTAGGGCTTCTTTTGCGATGTTGTCTTTATAGGTTTGGATTACGGATTTTAGTTGGGTGGAGTCTGTGGTTAAGCTTAGGCTTACCCTATCTGAGATGGCGAAGCCGGCTTCTTTTCTTAGTAGTTGGCAGTGGCGCAGTAGCTCTCTGAATAAGCCTTCTTGTTTTAGGGTTGGGGTTACTTCGGTGTTGATGGCTACGGATTCGGATATTGCCATGTTGGGTTTATCTTTTGCCAAGATTGTGAAGCAGGATGCTGGGATTTGGGAATCATAGCCGGGGAGATTAACAGGTTGGTTATTTTTTATTGTTTCGGCTAGTGTAGAGTGATCTGCTGGTTCCAGTAAGGCTTTTACCTTGTTTATGTCACCTTTTAGATGTGCGCCTGCCACTTGAAAGTTTAAGTTTACCTGCTTTGTAGTAAGGGAGCCAAAGTCGTTTAGGGGCTTAATTTCTTTGATGTTGAGTTCTTCTTTTATTATGGATTCGTAGTGGGGGGGCGATAGAAGGTATAGGGTTTGCAGGGGTTGCTTTATTTTTATACTGTGTTCATTACGCAGTTTTAGGCCTTGGGCGATTATTCCTCTGGATTTTTCGGCGTTTTCCAGTACTTGGTGGTCGTAGGCTTCTATGGCTGGAAAGTCGGAAAGGTGGACGGACTCTTCTATATTTGCGTAGGTTAGGATTAGGTTTTGCCAGATATATTCTGTCAAGAAGGGCAGTATGGGTGCCATTACTTGGGTTATGGTTTTGATGGCGTAGAATAGTGTGGTGTAGGCTTCTTGTTTATCCTGGTCAGAACCTTCCTTCCAAAAGCGGCGGCGGTTGGCTCTTATATACCAGTTGGATACGTCGTCAACCAGGTGTTCGAATTCCCTTATTAGGTCTGCCGTGTTGTAGTTTTCATAGGCTTTGGTAGCTGTTTCCACAAATCTGGCTATGCGGGTTTGTAGCCATTTGTCCATTAGGTTGGATGGGTGGCTTTCTTTTTGTATGGTTGGCTTGTCTACGTCGGCGTAGGTAGTAAAGAAGGTGTAGATATTCCAAAAACCCAGCAGTTTGCGCTGCACGGCTTCGGTTAGAGAGTAGCCAAAACGTACATCGCTTGTGGTGGATGCGCTTGCGAATAGGTAGCGGATGGCGTCGGCTCCGGCTCGGCTTGCGGCTTCGTCAAAACGAATCATATGGCCTGTTTTGGAGAATTTTGTTCCGTCTTCAGCCAGTACCCAGTTATTGGTTTGTACTTTTTTGTAGGGGGCTTTCCCTGTGATTACTACGCTCATAAATAGCTGGGAATAAAACCACAGGCGTACTTGTTCCTGCATTTCTATTACCCATTCGGCGGGGAAGCTTTGCTCCCACTTTTTGCGGTTGGAGAAGTAACCTAGGGTAGAGAAGGGTACTATACCGGCATCTAACCATACATCTCCTACTTCTGGGATGCGGGAGGTTTGGTTGCCGCAGCTTTGGCAGGGGATTTTAACTGTATCTATCCAGGGGCGGTGCAGGTGGGGCAGACTTGCGCCTAATTCTTCTTTGGAGCCTATTACAGTTAAATGACCGCAGCTATCACAAGGGTAGAAGGGTAATGGGAGGCCGTAGAATCGTTTTCTGGATATGTTCCAGTCTCCCATATTGTTTAGCCAGTCTAACATGCGCTTGCCTATGAAGGGTGGTTCCCACTGGACGGTGTTTGCGGCTTGGATTAGCTTTGGGCGTAGCTCATCGGTCTTTATATACCATTCTCGTACTAGGCGGAATAGAACTTCGGTTTTACAGCGCCAGCATACGGGGTAACTGTGTGAGTAATTATGGGTTTTAAATAGCTTTCCTTGATTTTGGAGTTGATTGAATACAGGGGCGGGGGCTTGGCTGGCGGATATGCCCGTTAGGAAGTCATAGTTTGGCAGAAAATTTCCTGATTCGTCTATTGGGCATATTGCTGGCAGGTTGAAGGTTTTGCCTAGCTCATAGTCTTCGGCTCCGCAGCCTGGGGCTATGTGGACTATTCCGCTGCCTTCGTCTGCTCCTACTGCGTCCCATGGGATTATCGTATGAGTAAAGCCTTGTTGGGCGGGTAGGTTTGGGAAGAACGTTTCATATTCTTGGCCTAAAAGTTCTTCGCCTTTAAGCAGGCGGATAACCTGCTTATCGCCCTCGATATGCTTTATAGCGTTTTTTGCTAGGACTATTGGTTTTTCTATGCCTTGGCAACTTACAAGGGCATAGTCTAGTTCTGGATTTACTGCTAGGGCTACATTGGCGGCTAGTGTCCAGGGGGTTGTAGTCCATACCAGGATGTCATATTCGGCTTTTGGTAGTTTTGCTATTGCAAAAACGGCGGTGTGTTCCAGTTCCTTGTATGAGCCGGTCATTTCATGCTCTGATAGGGATGTTCCGCAGCGGGGGCACCAGGGCATGGGGCGGTGGGACTGGGCTATCCAGCCTTTTTCGTGGCATAGTTTTAGGAAGTGCCATATTGCGGTGATGTTTTCGTCTGAGTGGGTATAGTAAGAGTTATCCCAGTCCATCCATTGGCCTAGGCGTTTGGATTGGTTGGTTATTACGTCCGAGAATTTTTGGATGCGCTGGATGCATTTTTCTGTGAATTTTTCCATTCCATAGGCTTCTATGTCTTTTTTGTCTTTGAAGCCTAGCTCTTTTTCCACTTCTACTTCTACCCATAGGCCTTGGGTGTCAAAACCGTTGCGGTAGTGGCAGGAATGGCCTTGCATGGCCTTGTAGCGTAGGATTATATCTTTAGCGCTTCGGCCCCAAGCGTGGTGTATGCCCATGGGGTTATTGGCGGTTATTGGGCCGTCTTGGAAGCGAAAGGGCTTTTTATCTTTGTTTTTTGCGCGGAGCTTATTGAAAAAGTCTCCATCTTCCCATAGCTTTAAAATATTTTCTTCTAATTTTACGAAATCCATTGATTTCATCCCTTCAGATTTTTATTTTTGTTCTGAAAGGTTGGCAATTACATTGGCTACGACCATAGCCAAATCACCTCCTATAGCGAATTAATTCGCTTTAGTTTATTTTTGCAATAAAGGCCGTACGGCCATTGGCATTGCCTATAACTATAAAGCTGTCGCTGTCTCGCCTGGCTTCTACTTCTACATTGCCGCCTAATGGTAGTTCTGCTAGATAGTTTATCTGGACTTGTTTCCAGTCTGGGATGGAATCTGTTGTGGTAAATATTGCGTTGCCTATTAGGTCACCATAGACGCTGTTGTTCATGTGCATGTTGGTGTCGGCGTCTCTATAGGTTACTGTGTGGCTGAATTGGGAATGGGGGATGCCCCAGTCTCCTGGGTGAGTTAATTTTTCTGGCTGCACTTCTACCCCTTCTGAGCCTAAAGAAGATAATGGTGTTGGTAAAGCGGTAGGACGTAGCACTTTTCTGGCAGCAATGTCGAAAAGCAGCCAGAGACTTGACCATTCCATTATTTTATTGCCTGTTGAATCGTACATATCACCTCGACGTAAGAATGTGCCCTTGGCTACATCGGAGGGCCAGGTGCGGATAAATACATCTTCGTTGTAGACTGGCATACGAATGATACTTACACCAAAGCGCTGTAATACGAAGGTCATACCTAATGGGGCCAATACATCGTAGCCGGCCCCTAATTGGCTTGCATTAACATCGGCGGCTACATGAACCATGCGCAGCAGGGCCGATAGCTTAATTTTGCCGCGATAATCCAGGTCGTAATAGGTTATGCGGATTGGTTGTTGGTATAATGTGTTCATATATTCCTCCTTGGGCTTTATTTATACATATTTTAGATGCATTGTGCAATATTAAATCCAGGCTATACCTCTTCCTGAATCTCGAAATTTGCGGTATTATCTGAACAACAACTTTCTTTGGGAGCGATTTTATGACCTGGTTACGTTCTTCTTTTGAATGGGCGGGAGATTTATATACAACATGGTTTGCCGATTGGCTCCATGTGGATTTTGTAATACGAACTGTTATTTTGCTGTTGATGCTTTGGCTTATTATTTTTGTACTGGCTCAATTGTTTAAGTTTATTATTGGGCCTTTTGTCATGATTATATATGTAAATATCTTTAAGCGGGCCTGGAATTATCTCGTCACAGAAACCATGCAAGAGTGGCTTTATATTAACTATTACTCTGTTGGTGATACCAAGTTTATCAATACCTATATGCGTCTTTGTGATAGGGTTAAGCGTAACCGGGCTATTCTTGCCAGTACGCGTTACAGTAGCATAATGCGTCGTGGCCGGGTGCGTAGGCTTGGGAATTACTTGATGATTACTACTGCAATTATTGTTGCCCTGTGGGTAGGGGCTTTTGGGCTTAATCAGGAATATGCAATGCCCGCATGGGCGGCGATGCCCAGCCCTGGCCCGAATCAAACCACAGAGCCAGAGGATAACTACGCAGATTCGAATGAAACAGGTAACGAATCGGGCGATAATGAAATTGATGATAATGAAGCTAATGATAACGACGATAATCCAGCGACATCTGATATTTATCCTCCTGGGATGATAAATCCGAGTCAGTTTCCGGAAGGTGTTCAAGTAATTCTTGGCCTAACATTGGAAGCCGGATATGACGGGGCAAGGGTACGCGATGGCCCCGGTACGGATTCTACAGTTATAGAGATGTTATGGGGTTATGATTTGATAACGTATCTGGGGCACTATGTCCCGGACGCGGATATGGAAACACTGTACTGGCTGAGGGTACGGACTCCGCTAGGGACAGTAGGATATATTGCCAGCCAATTAGTGGAAGTAGTTGAATAATAAAAAGCCCTGTGTCACGAAAAATGACATAGGGCTTTTTCATTACATAGTTGTCGTGCTTCCCCGACTACTGATGCATCAACTCCTGCTGCGGCTAAGTTGCCCAACAGCAAGTCAATATCTGCTTCCGGTACCGAAAGCAGAAGGCCTCCGGAGGTTTGAGGGTCGAAGAGAATGTGTCTGATTGGTAGAGGCACATTGGCTGTGAAGCTTACTTTGGAGGATAGGTATTCTTCGTTGCGCTTTGCTCCTCCTGGAATAACGCCTTTTTGAGCTAAATCATATGCTCCGTCCAGGATGGGCATTTTTTTTGAATCAAAGACTAATGCGCAATCACTGGCCTGGGCCATTTCGCTGGCGTGGCCTATGAATCCGAAGCCCGTGATATCAGTACAACCATTTACACTGGTTTTTTTGGCGGCATCCCTGGCGTATTTATTTAGAGTTGCCATGGATATGACGGCTTGATTAAATTCCTCTTGGGTTATTGCGTCTTTTTTTGCGGCGGTGGCTAATATTCCATTGCCTAGGGGCTTTGTAAGTACCAGAATATCACCTGGTTTGGCTCCCGCATTACTCCAAATCTCGTCTGGGTGGATGGTGGCGCTTACTGATAGCCCGTACTTTGGCTCTGGGTCTATTACACTATGGCCTCCGGCTATTACTCCTCCGGCCTCTAGTACTTTGTCTGCACCTCCGGCTAGTATGGCCGCTACATCTTCTGGGGGCATACATGTGGGGATGCATAGAACGTTAAGGGCAACCAACGGTGACGCACCCATTGCATATACATCGGAAAGGGCGTTGGCTGCGGCAATCTGGCCAAATTGGTATGGATCATCTACCATTGGGGTGAAGAAGTCTAGGGTTTGGATTAGTACCATGTCGTTGTTTAGCTTATAAACACAGGCGTCATCACTGGTGTCGAAGCCTACCAGCAACTTTGGGTCATGGTTCTTAGGTAGTGCTTTTAGCATGTCAGATAGGGCACCCGGCCCTAATTTGGCTGCTCAGCCCGCGTGGGCTGACATATGGGATAGGCGTTTCTTTTCTGCCATGGTGCTCACCTCCTTTTGGGGATTATAGCATAGATAATTGTCATAACCAGACGCAGGTTGTAGAATACGATAAAATTGCCTCTATGATGAGGCGGAAAGAGAGGATTTATATGGGAAGAATCATGATAGATGGTGTCGAGGCTATTTGGGAAGAAGGGGAAAATTATATACAGATAAACGATATTAGCGAAAATGATTTATCCAGGGTATGGAAAACCTTGGTCAGGGAATATCCTGGGTATGAACTCACTTTTTGCTTTCGTGATGTGCTTGTTCCTGCAGACGCATTGGCGGCAATAGGAGCTGAGGTTTTAGAGGATTGCATAGCAATGAAGGTCACTCAGCAAGAGTATAAACCCCACAACAACCCTAATATAACTCTCCTGGACAGAGAGGACTTTGCAGAATTTGCAGAACTTCACAATGCAATCTACCCAGAGGATTCTGATATGTATTGGACAAGTCGGCGTCTTTGGGATAGATGGGATATATGGCGCATCCATGTGTTGCGAGAGTGCAGCGAGATTGTCGGGTATTCAATGATGATGCTATCACCAAGTGATGAGTCTTTGAGTGAGATATTTGCTGTAGAGGCTAGTAACTCTGATCACCGTAAAGCACTGTTTTCTGCCGCCGCGGGTTATTCTTTTGATATCAAAAGAAGCGTAGTTTTGCATATGGCAGACAGAGATAATCCTCTTGAGCATGAGGCGACTTTAGCAGTTGGGTTTGTGGAGACAGGATTTTATATCGGATATATTGTCAGATGTATCAAGTAAGTCTGTACCATTGAGAGGAGAGTAACCATGCCAGAACGGGTATTTTCCCTTTTAGGGGAGCTGGATTTTATTGTTTCCAATATTACGGCAATAATCATGATACTTACCTTGATTAGCCTGCTTATTGCCAATTTGGCAAGATATGTACAGGCCAAAAACTATGGTATCCCACTTAAAATGGTACATCAGGCCAGCATACCAGATAGCTTGGATATATGGATTACACTTATTAGTGTTTTGGGCTTTGGGCTGGTTATACCTTGGATTATGCTTTCTATAGATTTGCATATCACCATTGTCTTCGCTGTTGTTTTTGTTTCTTGTCTATTTGGAGTTGCTTCAACTCGGGCAACCGTTGGCGGGGTGAGAAAAAGGGAGGGCATGGAAGACCAGCGGATTGACCTTAGTTGGTACTTTTATGTACTGCTGGCACTGTTTACTGCTATTGCCTTCATATATCTCCATTTTGCTATGAGACGTGTAGGTGGAGATTATTATGAGGTCTCTGGAGGCTTTTTGTGGACGGTTTTTACTGTTGTTGCGAGGATTCAGCAAGGGCTTCATATCTTTTTAATCCTCACTCTTCTTGTGGTTAATATGTACAGAAAAATCTACGGCAACCAAGACCTTATGACCGTGAGTATTGATGATCAGGTATATCTTATAGCCATGCGCCATGTTTCAAATTATTGGATATTGATACCATGCTCCCTGGATAGGGCGGAAGAAAGAGCCGCCCTCTATCTTAGCCGCAAAGCCAAACGGGATATTGTGGATGTGATTAGATTTACCAAGGGTAAGTTTATTGTGCGGGATATATCTCAGATTGACGACACCAAAAATATCTTGTGCCGGGAAAAACACGAGTTGGTTGCTGTAAAAGAATAGCCTGTAAAATAGAAACCCCTGCCAGACCATACAAAGTCAAGCAGGGGATTATTTTTGGCGGGAGTATGTGGGAATCGAACCCACCTAAGCAGCTACTAACCACTCTCACAGGTTTTGAAGACCAGGGGCCACACCAGCAACCATCCACTCCCGTATGTGCAAGTGGGATTATACGCTGAATTGATTTTTATGTCTAATATTTTGATTTGTTTACACTGCCAAAACATCTTTGATAGTACGAGACTTTAACTCACTGTCAAACATCTGTTGGATACGAGAAAACTCTGTATGGAATTGGCAAGATTCCTTTTTGCTTTCTTTTGGATGGTCGTCAATCCGGCGTAGGCATTTGAAAATGTATCGCTCTGGATGTATAGCAGCTACCACATCAAATAAGGTTATGTTGTCTAGCCCATGGCGCAGACGTATTCCACCATCTCTTCCTCGTCGGTTTTCCAGATATCCGGCTTCTTTTAGTTTCTCTACCACTTTATACGCAAAGGATTCAGGGATGCTTTCACTTTTTGCTACCTCTTTGACCGTATGTCTTTCTCCGCTAGATAGGGCGCGGATTATTCTCATCCCATATTCACATTCCTTGGTTATAAGCAACTTTATATCCCCCACTTTATGAAGTAAACATTATTTTTTTAAATATATATTATTTATCTGTAGTGTAGCAAAATATCGTGCAAAAAAGGCTGAACCTCATGCAATTCGGTAAATAGTAGTGAACTAATTCGTTATAGTACTATAACTTTATTTAATGAGAGTGTGAATAAGGAAAAGTATCATTTTTTGAGTCATTTCTAGTGAAAAAAGGAGATCCCTTCCATAGTAGGGATCTCCTTTAAATTACTACATTTTCTTAATGTGATTGGTCTGCGTGTTTTCAAAAAAAGTAAAAATACGTCTTAAGTATCAATAATGATTGCAAAAACAACTATTTTTGCCAGTTTATCTGCATGAAATAGTGATTTTTGAAATATTTCTTTTGCCTGGTTTTAAAAGCTATTATTACGATTAATCTAATCGAAGTATTTCCCTGGCATCTCCTATTTTTCTGGTAAACCCTATTCTGTCGAAGTACTCTAGTAGGGATAGGGCAAATTTCCTTGAGGTTTGCGTCGCGTCTCGAAATTGGGCTAGGGTTACGGTTCCGTTGTTTTCTTGTGAAAGCTTGATAAGGATATCTCTGGCTTGCCTGGTGCTTTCGGCTAAAAAAACTATCCCTGGTTCGGTTGAGATTATTTCTCCTTGGGCTAACAGGGCGTCTAGTACCACGGGGGCTAGCTTTTTGTTTGTTGTGTGTAGGTCTTCTATAGATGGGGGGGTATAGGGGCTTTGTTGTAAAAGGTTAATGATAGCGTCTCGGATTTTTTGCTGTTCTGGGGTATAGGTTATTTTATGGTTGGGTAAGGCTACTTTTCCGTCTTGGATATGGAGGTTGTACAGCTGAAGCAACTTGTCAAAGAAGGCGGTTTTTTGGGCTGGCAGTACTTGGCTTCTTAGTTCTGATTTGCCTATGCCTTGGTGTAATGGGTTGGCTTTGTGGTAGGTTTTTAGTAGGTTTGTGATTTTTAAGAAAAGGGTTTCGCGAGTGTTTTCATCTATGGCTTGGTTGCCTATTATGGATATGTGGTTTTGAGTGGTTAGAGTTTCGATTTCACTTTCCCATGTGGGAGTGGGGAAGCGTTTTTTTAGCTCTTCTAGTGTAGCTATGCCGCCTTGGTTTATTATGGCTTGTTGGATTTGTGTGGGTAGATCGCCTTTTTCTAAGGATTTTAGGGATTCGATTGTTTCTTTGGCGCGGGTGGGCTTGTAGCGTTTTGGGGCTGTGTTGAGTACGGTGCCGCCGCCTACTGTTTCCATTGGGGAGTAGAAGCGTACTATGAAAGAGTCGCCGTTTTTTAGGGCTATTTCTTCTGGAAAGCGTAGTTGAGCGTAGGCTTCTTGGCCTGGTGTTAGTTTCTCGGTTCCTATTAGGGTTAATTTACATATAGTCGTATGGGTGCCATAGTGGAAGTGTAGGCGGGAGCCTGTGGTTATTTCTCTTGGTGTGCCTTTTGTTGCGGCTAGTTTTATGTCAAGGATTCTTGTGGGTTGGATGGTGCCTCCTTTGGCTAGAATGTGGCCGCGTTCTATGTCTTCTTTGCGTAGGCCGGACAGATTGACTGCTACACGCTGACCGGCGAAGGCGGTCTCTACATGACGGCCATGGACTTGCAGGGTTCTTATACGGGCGGTGTTGCCCTTGGGGTAGATTGTTACTTCGTCTCCTTGGTTTAGGTGGCCTTCTATTAACGTGCCAGTGATTACTGTGCCAAAGCCTTCTGCGGAGAATACTCGGTCTACTGGTATGCGGAAGGGTAGGGCTATGTTTTTGGCGGATGTGTTTTCAATCTTTTCTTGTATTACCTGTTTTAGTTGGTCTATGCCTTGGCCTGTGTGAGAGGATACATGGATAATTGGTGCGTTTTGTAGGAATGTGTCTTTCACGGCGGTTTTAATGTCTTCGGATATCAGGTCTTGCCATTCTTGGTCTACTAGGTCACATTTTGTTAATGTTATTATGCCGTCTTTGGCTTGTAGTAGTTGTAGGATGCTTAGGTGCTCACGGGTTTGGGGCATTACGCCGTCATCGGCTGCAATTACCAGCAGTACCAGGTCTATGCCTCCTGCGCCTGCCAGCATGTTTTTGATAAATTTCTCATGGCCTGGGACATCAACTATGGAGGCTTGTTCTCCTCCTGCAAGGGGCATATGGGCGAATCCTAGATCTATTGTTATTCCTCGGGATTTTTCCTCTTGAAGGCGGTCTGTTTCTATTCCGGTAAGTGCGCGGATTAGGGCAGTTTTTCCATGGTCTACATGGCCTGCCGTGCCTATTAATATGTGCTTCATGTGCTTGTCCTTTCGGTGATGGTAGATTAGTTGCTTTTGACATAACTTTCCCAACATATGGAAATATATGGGAAGTCTTCTGGGTTAAGTGTGCGGACATCTAATATAAATCGGTCTTTGTGTATTCTTCCGATTATGCTCCAATTGCGGAAGTGATGTTCTATACTATTTGGGTTGTTTTTTTGGGTAAAAGCTACTGCTGCAGTGGTGAAGTTTTCTCCTGGCATTGCTCCTCCTCCGGCTTGGCTTTCTTGGGTTATTACTGTGGTTTTATTGCCTAGTTGGGATTGTAACTGGGTAGCTTTTTCTTGTAAGTATTCCGGGGTCGCGTGTAACATTTTGAGGGTGGGTATTTTTTCTATTACAGTATCTGGGTCTTGGTATAGGCGTAGTGTGGCCTCTAGGGCAGCTAGGCATAGTTTGTCTATGCGCATTGCACGGGCTAATGGATGTTTCTTCATTTTTTCTATCAAGTCTTTTCGGCCAACGATGATTCCGGCTTGAGGGCCACCCAGAAGTTTGTCTCCGCTAAATGTTACTATATCTACTCCAGCTTTTATGCTGTCTGCCACTGTGGGTTGATGGTGGAAGGGGATTAGAGAGCCGCTTCCTAAGTCTTCTATTAGGGGTTGGGATAGGGCGGCTAATTCTTCTAATGTGGGCTTTGCTACAAAGCCTGTTATTATAAAGTTGCTGGTGTGGACGCGTAGGATGGCTCCGGCGGGTCTTTCGTAGTCTCTTAGATGGGTTTTGTTGGTGGTGCCTACTTCTATCAAGCGGCAGCCAGATTGGGTTATTACGTCTGGGACACGGAAGCTTCCGCCTATTTCTACTAGTTCGCCACGGGATACTAATACGTCTTGATCGTGGGCAATGGTGGCTAGGGCTAGCATTACGGCTGCTGCGTTGTTGTTTACTACCATCGCGCCTTCTGCCCCGGTTAGCTGGGTTAGTAGGTCTTCCACGTGAGCGTGGCGGCTACTACGTTTGCCCTCTTCTACGTCGTATTCTAGATTAGAGTAGTCGCGTGCGGTTTCGATTATTGCATTTAGTGCTTCCGTAGCCAGGGGCGCGCGGCCTAGATTGGTGTGTAGGATTATCCCTGTGCCGTTGATTACACGTTGGAGTTTCGGCTTTAGGTTTTGGTTATATTGTTCTACAACTTGCCCTGTTAGGGTTTCATTGCATGGGAGATTTTTCCGTCCTTCTTTTATTTCTTCTCGCAAGTTATCTAAAACCTGCCTTGCGGCTTGGGTAAGCAGGTCTACCTTTGGTAGTTGCCTTAGCAAATTATTGTCTGGCATTTTGCACCTTCTTTCGTGAATATTTTAACACTTATCCATAAGAATATATACATAATCAATGAGGGTTTTTCCATACTACATTTGTGCAAAAGCACCTATACTGCACATTAATACGGGTTCTAAAATTTATTTGGAATCAGTTAGGAGTGATATTAATGACTAGTTTAGAGCGCTTCTATGCAACAATCAACCGCCAGGTAGTAGACCGGCCGGCATTATGGCTTGGGCTTCCTGATATCAAGTCTCATAAAGGATTATTCGAATATTTCAATGTAAATGATATGCATGAACTTAAAACCTCTATTGGGGATGATTTTTATGCAGTAGAAATGCCCTATAATAACGATGGTGCTGATGCTATTTATGCCGCTTTTGATTGGTATGGTAAAGGCACTGTTGATTCTCATGAAAGAACACTCAATTCTGATGGCTGCTTTAAAGATGCGGAGGAGCTTGAGGATTTGTCATTCTTCAACTGGCCTGACCCCATTAAGGGAATAGACCCGCTGGAATGTCGCCGACTAGTGGAAGCCGCCCCTAAAGATAAGGCTGTACTGGGTATACTCTGGAGCGCTCATTTTCAAGACGCATGTGCATCATTTGGGATGGAAACAGCTCTTATGAATATGCTTGCAAACCCAGAAATATATGAAGCTGTAGACCGAAAAATCGTGGATTTTTACCTGAAAGCTAATGAAGTCTTCTTTGAAGCCACAAAAGGCTTGGTTCATGCTGTGCTAATTGGTAATGACATAGGCTCTCAGATGGGGCTTATGCTATCACCAGAGCTGGTGCGGCGCTTTGTAATCCCTGGTTGCCGTAGGCTTGTAGCACAGGCTCATAGCTATGGAATCAAGGTAATCTATCATTCTTGCGGGGCTATTTCAGATATTATCCCTGATTTAATTGACGCGGGGGTAGATGCTATTCATCCGATTCAGGCACTCGCTACCGGGATGGACGCGGAAAGTTTGTATAATGGATTTGACGGGCAAGTTTCCTTCTGCGGCGGGGTGGATACACAGGACTTACTAGTTAATGGTACACCAGAAGATATTGCGAGGGAGGTTCGGCGCCTACGCAAAATATTCCCAACGGGGCTGATTCTATCCCCTAGCCATGAGGCTATCCTTCCGGATATTTCACCAAAGAATATAAAGGCTTTTATTGATACTGCACAGGAGTTTAATAAGTGATGTATAAAATGGCTATAATCGATGGCTCAGAGTATGCCATCAACAGCCTGAAGGAAGCCTTAGAAGGCCAAACTTGGTATGTTGCCAAAGACGGAATAAAGGGGCTTGAACTTATTAGGAGCGAGCGCCCTCATTTGGCTTTTGTAGAAGTGCATCTAGAGGGCATAGGCGGCCTGGAAATATTGCAAGCTGTTGCCCAAGAAAAGCTCTCTACATTGATAATAATGGTAAGCAGTCATGCGGAATTCGCATACGCGCAAAAAGCTCTAATGTATAACGCCATCGGCTACTGCTTAAAACCTTATGCAAAAAGCGAGTTAATGGATTATCTGGAAAAGGCCGTATCCATGTTGGGGAAAAATGGCACCAGTCAATGGCACCCCGGCAACATACAAACAGGCAACGACATGGTAGACAAAATGCTTGACTATATCCATAGCAACTACCAAAACGACCTGAGTGTCCAGGAGCTGGCGGATTTATGTCATATTAATTACAACTATGCAGGGCAGCTCTTTCGGCAAGAAACCGGGGAAACCATTAACAATTATCTGTTGCGTATACGTATGGATAAGGCCTCCGAGCTGTTGCGCACTACAACTTTATCTATAGCAGATATAGCAGCCCAGGCGGGTTATCGTGACTATTTTTATTTTGCGAAAATATTTAAGAAATACTGGGGCGCACCTCCGAGTGTATACCGCAGTGAAAACTTTATGGAAGGTGGAGATTAGCATATGGAAAAATTAGATTGGACTCCCTTGTATCATCAGGTTCCTGAGTGGTTTATGGATGCTAAGTTTGGCATGTTTTTTCATTGGGGGCCTTACAGCGTCCCTGCTTATCAGAACGAATGGTATTCTCGAAATATGTATGCCAAAGGCCTTCCGCAGAATGTGTGGCATGTCCAGAAATATGGGAAGTTAAAGGATTTTGGATATAAGGACTTTTATCCGGGAATGACTGGAGCGGCCTTTGACCCAGATGAATGGGCAGACCTTGCCTTCCGTGCAGGAGCCAGATACGCAGGAGCGGTTACAGAACACGCGGATAACTTCTCAATGTGGGATAGCGCAGTCAATCCTGTAAACTCTGTAAATTATGGCCCTAAGCGGGATGTCGTAGGGCAAGTGGCTACGGCCATGCGAAAAAAAGGAATTAAAATGTTCAGCTCCTTTCATCATCAGTGGATGTGGGGCTGGTTTATGAGCACAGACAATGAAGCAGATGTATACGACCCTGTCAATGAAAAATTCTATGGCCCATGTCTTCCCTTGGAAACCAACAGATACATTCCATACCGCCTGCCTGACGATGCCTTCTGCCAGAACTGGCTGGACAAGGTAAAGGAAGTGGTAGAAAAATATCGGCCGGAAGCCCTGTACTTTGATAGCCGCACCAATGTAATAAATGAGCAATACCGCTACGCCATGGCAGAGCATTATTACAAAGTAGTACCGGAGGGCATTATCACATATAAACAAAACGATATCCCAGAGCATGTAGGGGTATTGGATATAGAGCGTGGTTATTTCTCTCAGGCAAAGCCCTTCTTCTGGCAAACAGATGACCGCCTGGAGGATAATATTACATGGTGTATGGTACAAGAACCAAAGTATAGGCCTGCAAAAGCTGTAATCTGGCAGCTTGTAGATATTGTGGCTAAAAACGGATGTTTGCTTCTAAACGTCGGCCCGTATGCAGATGGCAGCTTTCACGAGGCGGCCAAAAAGGAGCTATACGCCATAGGTGACTGGCTCAAAACAAACGGTGAAGCCATTTACGGCACCCGTCCCTGGCGTATAGCCCAAGAAGGGGATGTCAATGCCGACGATGAAAATTATGATGTAAGCCGAATAGAAGCCCAGCTGGAAGAGGGCTACGAATCTACCGACTCGCATCGTGGTGACTTTACTCATAGGGATTTCAGATTTACATGTACCGATGACGCTGTATACGCCATAGCTTTAGGCTTCCCCAAAGATAGAAAATATCTAATAAAAAGTATAAACCAGCGCGTAGAAAAAGTAGAACTCTTGGGCTATAACACCCCACTGACCTTTGAACGTACAGATAAAGGTTTACTGGTGCAATTGCCCGAAAATACCCCAGGTCAACATGCCTGGACATTAAAAATAACAGGTGAAAGCTAATGAATCTGCCTGAAAGATTATTATCTAAGACTATGGCAATGTACCCGGAACCAACGGTAGCAGGCCATCATATACCCACGTTTCCCGGAAAAATAATTGTACTGGATGATGATCCAACAGGTACCCAAACTATGCATGGGGTTCCTGTTTATATGGATTGGTTTCCTGGGACATTAGAGCACGCCTTTGCTGGGGATAGCCCGGTAGTGTTTATACTTACTAATAGCCGTAGTTTTTCCGCGGAAAAGACTCGTGAAGTGCATAAAGAAGTCGCCAAAGGACTGATGACTGCGTCCAAAGCGGCTAAGATTCCATTTTTGCTTATAAGCCGCTCGGATTCCACACTGCGGGGGCATTGGCCTCTGGAGACTGCAACTTTGCGGGATACTTTAGAGGCAGAGGGACACTCGGCTTTTGACGCTGAGATAATCTGTCCGTTTTTCTCCGGGGGGGGGCGTTATACCGTAGAGGGGGTTCACTATGTAGCCTATGGGGATACCATGGTGCCGGCCGGTGAATCGGAGTTTGCGCGAGATAAGACTTTTGGGTTTACCAGTAGCCGCTTAACTGAGTGGGTGGAGGAAAAAACCCAAGGAAAGATTGCCTGCAACCAGGTTATGGAGATTAGCTTAGATGATTTAAAGAGTCCTGAAGCTGTTTGTGCGAGACTAATGGAACTACAAGGCTTTAAAAAAGTTGTTGTAAATGCCCTATATCAGAGCCATGTGGATAATTTTTGTTCTGCTTTATGGATGGCTATGGCTAAGGGTAAGACTTTTATGTTCCGCACTGCGGCACCTTTTGTTAATGCATTGGGGGGAGTGACCTTTCGTCCAATTCTTAGTGCGGCGGAGATTATGGGAGATGCCAATGGAAGCGGTGGCTTAATTGTAGCAGGAAGCCATACCCAAAAAACCAGCGAGCAACTGGCTTCTTTGGCCAAATATCCAGGGGTGACATTTGTAAACTTTGACCAGCGAACAGCCCTTTTAGATGACGAAACCTTTGAAAATGAAATATCTCAGGCCTCTCGTATATGTACTATTGCGTTAAAAGCGGGGAAGACTGTAGTGCTAAGCACTTCTCGCCAGCGGGTAGATTTGGAAACAGGAGATCCGGAGGATGAGCTCAGTTTTGCCGTTAAAATTTCCAAAGGGCTTGCCAAGGCTGTTACTCAGTTGGATTGTTCCCCTTGTTTTGTAATGGGTAAAGGGGGCATAACCGCCAGCGATGTAGCAACAGAAGGGTTAAAAATCCGCAGAGCTGAAATAGTAGGTCAAGCTGCCCCTGGCGTCCCTGTATGGCGCTGTGGGGAAGAAAGCTGTTTCCCAGGTATGGGATATGTAATTCTCCCTGGCAATGTTGGGGATGAAATGCTTCTATATAGCTTAATAAACAGACTAGCAAAAGGAGATTAATAATGAAACCATGGGAAAATGGAAAGCTTAGTGTCAAAGGACGTTATTTTTTTAACGGAGATGTACCGTTTTTTTGGATGGGTGATACAGCTTGGAGGCTGTTCCAGTGTCTTAATATAGAAGAAAGCCGGAAATATTTAATAAATAGGGCCGACAAGGGATACAATGTTATTCAAGCGGTGCTTTTGGCTGGTGTAGGTTTTACCACAGAAGACCCAACCCGGATACCGCGCTTAGACAGCGATATGGATGCCTTCCTTTCTAAGGAAAACGAGCCTTTCTGGAGCCATGTGGAAGCAGTTATATCCATGGCCCGGGACATGGGCATTTACATGGTGTTGCTTCCTGTATGGGGCGATTTTGCGAAAATCGAATTCCTTACATGTGAAAATGCCAACCGATATATGAAATTTTTGTCAGATCGGTTTAATAAATATGAAAATATCGTGTGGCTGCTAGGTGGAGACATTCGAGGCCGGGATCATTACGAGTTGTGGGATATGTGCGGAAAAGCGCTTAGGGAATACTCCCCTGGGAAGTTAATTGGTTATCACCCCTTTGGACGGACTTCTTCATCTTATTGGTTCCACAACTGCGACTGGCTGGATTATAACCAATTCCAGTCCGGTCATAGGCGGTATGACCAACAGTTCTTTAACTCATCAGATAACACCGGAGACGATGAGCCTTGGTATGGTGAGGACAGCTATAAATTTGTTGTAGCAGACTTGGCAAAACAGCCACTAAAGCCAACCTTGGATGGAGAGCCTTCATATGAGCATATTCCACAGGGATTGCATGATGGTACTCAGCCCTACTGGCAGGAGCATCATGTGCGGCGGTATGCCTGGTGGCCTGTGCTTGCAGGGGCAAGCGGTCACACTTATGGGGATAACTCCGTAATGCAGATGTACGGCAAAGGCACACGCCCGGCCTTTAGTGTAAAAGATACTTGGGATGAAGGAATACATCATGCCGGGGCAGGCCAGATGCAGTTTTTGAGAAATATTATGGAGGAAATAGGGTTCGCAGCCTGTGAACCCATGCAGGAGATAGTAGTAGACCAAAGGGAAAAGGAAGAGGCTATTCTAGCCTTTGGCAATAAAAACAACATCGTGATCTACAACTATACCGGGAGAGAGTTTGGCCTAAAATTGCCCACAAAAATGGATGCATGGTGGTATGATCCATCTAGCGGGGTAAGCAGCTACTTTGGCACTGTTGATTTAACGGGCGGGCATCTTTTTACGCCGCCGATAAGGCCTGTGGGTCATAATGACTGGGTATTACTACTGCACAATTGTTAGAACTGTGTAATATCCACAATCAACATGGCGTAATTCTCAGTATGTATGTAAAAATAACATAGGTAGAGATGTAATGCATAACATTATTACATATGCATTACAAATCTTATGATGTATATTTAACACCGCAAATCTATTAGAAGGGGCGCTTGTAAAATGGAAGCAGAAAAAAGGTCTCTTAAAGATATAAGACGCTCTACTCGCCGCCTTGCCAAAGCTGAGCGTAAGGCAGAGCGTAGACCGGGGCTTGGAAGTAGTGTGCCTCTTAGCGTAAATCTCCGTAAGAATTTTGCTTTATACACCATGGTCCTTCCTGGGTTTGTGATTTTGCTTTTGTTTAATTACCTGCCTATGTACGGGATTATTATGGCCTTTCAAGATTTTAGGCCTATGCTTGGTTTTACCGGCAGCCCTTGGGCGGGACTTAGGCATTTTGAGCGTATCATAGGAGACCCGCTTTTTCACCGGGCTTTTATGAACTCCGTGCGCCTTGGGATTCTTTCTCTTTTGATTTCATTTCCAGCGCCGCTGGTATTTGCACTTCTTTTGAATGAGATACGACATGCTAAGTTTAAGCGTGTGGTTCAGACAATTTCATATATGCCGTTTTTCCTTTCTACGGTTATTATTATTGGTTTACTCAGGGATATGCTTAGCTACTCTGGTGGTGCGATTAATATAATCCTTGAATCTATTGGTCTTAGCCGGATTGACTTTTTTATGCGGGCTGATTTGTTCCGTGGGATATTTATCGGGACTGGGCTTTGGCAGAGTATAGGGTTTGGGTCGATTCTTTATCTTGCGGCTATTGCAGGGGTTAATCCAGAGCTTTATGAGTCAGCAAGGATTGATGGAGCCAATCGCCTTCGTATGGCCTTTAATATCACTATACCTGGGATAATGCCTACCTTTGTTATATTGTTTATTCTTAATATCGGTACGCTTCTTAACAATGACTGGAACACAATTCTTCTAATGTATAATCCTGCTATTTTCTCTACCGCAGATGTTGTAGGGACTTATGTATTTAGAAGCGGTATTGAGGGTACCACCCAGAGTTATGCCGCTGCTGTTGGGCTTTCTATGTCTATAATTTCTGTTGTGATGTTGACAATTGCTAATTATGTTGCCAGATGGGTTGGAGAGACTTCACTTTGGTAGGAGGGATTTAAGTTTATGGCTAGTAGGGTTCGTAAAATGAAAAGGATGTATCCTTTTGATTATTTTCTTTATGCTTTGATGGTATTGATGACAGCCGCTTGGCTTTATCCTCTTATCCTCACTCTTTCGATATCCTTAAGTGATGGTACTGACCCACTTCTTAGGGTTACCTTTTTTCCTGTGGATTTTAATATCCAATCTTACTTGTTTATCTTTCAAGATGGGCGGATATTTCGGTATTATTTTAATACTATCGGGTATGCTTTAGGTAGTGTTGTTGTGCATCTTTTGTTTACATCTATGATGGCGTTTCCCTTTGTTGTAAAGGATTTTAGGGGAAAGACTTTCCTTAATGTGTACTTGGTTATTACTATGTTTTTTGGCGGCGGGCTTTTGCCCAGTTTCTTTATAAACAGGGCATTAGGGATGATTGATAATCCACTGGTTATGATCCTTCCGGGAGCTGTTAGTGGTTTCGCTGTAATACTTTTTAGAACATTCTTTGGTAACATTCCCACAGAGCTTAGAGAGTCGGCTTATATGGACGGCGCTGGGCATTATCGTACTCTATTTCAGATAATTTTACCTGTATCTAAAGCTGTACTTGCCACTTTTGCCCTTATGAATATCGTAGGCACTTGGAATGCTTGGTTTCCGCCAATGCTTTATTTCCGCAATCCGAACCTGATGCCTATTCAGATTTATCTGCGGCGTATGCTTATTCTCTTTGACTTTTCGGATGCGCAAAATGTGGATTTACGGGCTATGCATACCTTGGTTACTAACCGGACACTGCGTAGTGCCGCTGTAATTGTGACTATCTTCCCTGTACTGTGTATATATCCCTTTATGCAAAAGCATTTTACCAAAGGGATGATGTTAGGCTCAGTAAAGGGTTAATAAAAAAGGAGTGTATACAATGAAAAAAGCATTAATTTTCGTTCTGCTACTAACCGCAATGCTTGTTATTGCTGCATGCGGCCGCAACAACGAAGAAGCTACACCTGACCCAACCCCGGCAGCTACACCAGACCCAACGGCGGCTCCGGATACCAATGCCAACGAAGAGTCAGATCCAGAACCAACAGGAAGTATTCTTCCATGGACTGGTGATCCAATTACCTTTACATTCTTTGCTTTTGATGTAGGCGTAAACGAGCCAGAAGATGCATATGGCGCACAGCTACTACGTGAAAAACTGGGTAACATCACCATTAACTGGGATGTTCCAACACAAGCAGACTACAATACCAGAGTAAATCTTTACTGGGCAGGCGGCGGTATCCCAGATGTAATGTGGGTAAACCGCAGCAACTCATGGGATCAACTGGCCCAATACAGCGGTATGCTTCTGGATTTCTATCCTTTACTTGAGTATATGCCCAACTTTATGGCAGCGGCAGCAGATGCCCCATGGGCACTGCGCTATATCAACACCAATGGTCAACTAACCAACATCCCTAACCTAGAAAACGATGCTATCCCAGAAGCATGGTTTGCTAATATGGATGTGCTTAACCGTTATGGCATAGAAATGCCAACAACATTGGCTGAAATGGAAGAAGCCATGGAAGCCCTTAGAGAAGCGAATCCAGATATTATACCTTTCCAAACCTATGGTTGGGGGCTTGGCTACTATGTAGATACAATGAGCTTAATCTTAGGTAGCCCATTCCCAGCCGCAAGGCGTTTCTTCTGCCATGAGAACAATGTATGGGATCATCATCTTCTAAACAATACCGGAAGCTCCAGATATCGTGAAGTTATTGAACTACTTGCAGACTGGCGTGAAAGAGGATTCTTACACCCAGAATTTATGACCCTTAGCGGTGACGAAGTTCAAGTTATTATGGCAAGCGGCAACTGGGCATTTACCTATGCTTGGGCAGAGCAGCTTACCGCATGGTTTAACCTTGGACACAGAGACGAATGGCCGTTTGATATCCAGTGGATGCCTAACCCACAACCAGAAGCCGGTGTTGCTCCTTTTGCTAATGCCCGCGTAATGGGTGACAATGTATGGTGGGGCTTTGTAGCCCGTCATGATGTACAACATCCAGAAGTTCTTGCTGCTGTTATTGACCTTGTGTATAGCTATGAAATTGCAACAGCGTTCCAATGGGGTCAAGAAGGCGTTTCTTTCCGCTACAATGCTGATGGCATAAAAGAGTGGATCCCTGAGTTCTTAGAAGCTGGGCAAGATGCTCGTAATGACCTTGGTATCTGGAATCTTATGCTTCCACGTTATGCCACGCTTCGTGACGATACCGCTCTTATGCGTGGTTTCCATGATGAAGCTCAAAGAGCCATCCGTGGTGTAACTCAGGCCGTTCTTAGAGGTGATATCAGGGTTGATTATGTACCGTTTGACCCGATCCTTACTGAAAGAGAGCGTGAAGATGCCGCCTTTATCAGAAGTTCATCCAATACCGTTCAAGACGAATGGGTAGCCCAAATGGTAGCTGGTATCCGCCCAATTTCCGATTTTGACGCTATGATTGAAGCTGTATTAGCGGTTGCTAACCTTCAAGAATATATGGATATCTGGAATAGTGGAGAGCCACTTCCAACAAGGCCAACCAGTGCTGAGCGTAACTTTATTTATCCTTAAGGCATAACTTTCCTCCTCTTATGACCCGACATTAGTCGGTGGCTTTAAAAGCCATTCCCGCAATAGCGGGAAGTCTACAAAAATAATTTATTATAAAACGGGGCTTCCAGTAATGGCAGCCCCGTTTTATTGTGCTATAGTAATTCTTTTATTCTAGCATTGACTCTCAATCGTAGTTGGAGTAGATATTCTTCATTTTGTGGGAAGTCTGAGAAGGTTATTGGGTTTTGCAGGCCTTCGTCTACTAGGGCTAGAACGGTGTCTCGGTCTGCCAACTCTTCTAATAATTTTAATGCTCTAAAATCATTGAAGGCTTCCATTGCTACCATTAGCCGCAGAGATGCAAGTGGCTTGCCGTCCGGCCCTGGATACACAACATAGGAATCACCTGAGGGGAATGACCCGTCTGCATCGGTTACTCGGTATGGGTCAACGGGATATACGGAGTGTACACAGTTGTAGAAGTTGTAGCCCCAGTGTAAGAACCCGGCGATGTTGTATTTATATAGCAATGTGCCCAGGATGCGGTTGCGGTATGATGGTTGCATAAAGAAATGGTTAGGTACCTTGTAGCTTTGCACACAGCAATAATAGCACCAAAGCTCTGGCACATCTCCGTCAAGGAATGGCTGGATATGATCTACCGCAGGAATGGGAACGGATACTGCACCTTGTTTGAAGAAATCATAGTTGGTTAGGGCATCTGTGATCTTGAAGCCTTTGAGGAGAGGCTCCACGATTTTACGGGCTTCCATGTATACTTCAAGATGCTCTAGGCTTGGCTCGTCTGATATATGGAAGAAGGATTTTTCGGCTATACCCCAGTCTTTTAGTTTGGCTGTTAGGGCGGGGAGCATCTGGCGTAGATAATCGGTGTATTCTGGGCCGATGGCGTCGGTTTCCCAGCCAAAGAGCTGTACATATTCTCCGTTTTTTGTTCCCATGATTTTGGGGGCATGACGGGCGCCCCACTGGGTGAATAGATGGGCTATTTCGTAGTATTCTACTCCTATGCGGCGGCACATTTCCACCCAGCGATTTAGCTTTTCGAAGCCAAATATATACTGTCCGCTATCTGACACGGCTACGTCAATAAGTTGGGTTGTTAGGCGTTCGTTGCCTATTTCCGTATCCAAGGGTGGGGTATGGATGGGAGTGAGTAGGGCATTTATGCCATGCTGTACGGCGCAGGCCGCAAAATCTTCAATGATTTCCCAGTGTCTTTCCGAGAATGCTTCTACGTCGTAGTATTGGGCCAGGCAGTCTGTGTAGAACCACATAGTGCGGGGGATGGATAATGGAGGGAGCTGGGCTGGCAGGATTTCGAAGAATCTTTGCGCAAAGCCTAGGTCTTCCCCGCTTGGGGTTTTAAGTTCTACGCTAATGGGGTAATGTCCTGGTTTTGCTGTTTCTGGGACGGTGATATCTACCCATATGCTTTGCCATGTGCCTGATATGAGGGGTAAGCGCTGTGTATCTACGGGTTCTAATAAATCTGGATACAAACCACTTTCGGTGCTTAGGTATCCATCATCAGTTTTGAAATGTGATGGGATATACCCTGGGATATATCGTACTCGTCGGGTGGTAATCTGCACTTCATCGGGGGCGTTTACTTTCATATGCGCCCATAAGCGAGGCCCTTTATTATTAATTTGATACGCTACTTGGAAAGAGATTGTCTCTCCTCTAAAGGCGGCTAGCCATTTGCTTTCTGGGCGCTCGGGCGGGGCGTTATTGGGGAATACCTTGGCTAGGGAGCTTAATATCCGTAGTTCTACTTGCATAAAAACACCTCCATTTTATATAAACATCATATATATATGGAGGTGTTAGTCAATCGTTATTTTTACTTTTTTATCTCATTTTTTATCCATTCCAGCCTTTTAGCCTTTCGTGAGCTATTTTTAGCTGGGCTGGAATATCTATACCATGGGGGCATTTGGGTACGCATACACCGCAATCTGTACATTTATCCACACCGCGCCCTGGGCGGGATAGGAACATATAAGATCTTCGGGCCTGGTCAAAGAACCCAAAGCGATGGCCGTCATTGTACTGGGTGAATACGGTGGAAATGCCTACGTTTTGTGGGCAAGGTATACAGTAATTGCAGGCGGTGCATGGTATCGTGATTATGGATTCGTAGGCTTGGCGTGCGGATATGATTAGCTGCTCCTCTTCTGGGGTAAGATGGCCTGGTATCATATCTGGTTGGGAGAATATTGCTATGTTTTCTTTAAGCTGCTCCATATTGGACATTCCGCTTATGATAGTTGAGACTCCAGGCATATTGGCTAAGTAGCGGAACGCCCATTCTGCTGGTGTGCGCTTAACTGGGAAGCTGTCGTATATCTCTTGTACGACTTTTGGGGCGTGCGCTAGGCCACCACCTCGAAGTGGTTCCATAACCGCCATGGCTATGCCGTGATTTGCGGCTATTTTTATACCTTCTGCGGTGACTTCCCGTTTTTGGTCAAGAATATTGTGCATCCCTAGTATTAAATCCCATGGATAATGAGTTACTACTTCTTTGAAATGGTCGAAGTTGCCATGATAAGAGAAGCCGATATGCTTGATTAGGCCTTGGGCTTTAAAATCTTCATATATGCTCATGATTTTCTTTTCCTGGATGCCTTCCCAGTTGCCTGGGCCTATGCCGTGGATTAGCCATGTGTCTAAGTAGGTTGTGCGTAGTTTTTTAAGGGTGGATTCTAGGTTTTGCTTTATTTCGTCTGGGGTTATATCTGGCCGGAATGGGTGCTTTGTGGTAATCCATACTTTTTCTCGCATATTGTTGTGGTCTAGGGCGGCACCTAAGATGGTCTCGCTTTCGCCGCCGTGGTAGCCTTGGGCTGAGTCGAAGTAGTTGACTCCATTGTCTACAGCATAGCGGATTAGTTCGTAGGCTTCTTCTAGATTTACACCTTTAGACATGTCGTCTCGGTCGATATAGGGTAGGCGCATACAGCCTAGGCCTAGCAATGACGCTTTAAATCCTGTTTTTCCTAATTCTCTGTACTGCATTTGTATCCTCCTAGATTTCCCATATAATGGTTTGTTAGTATATTAAGTTGGCGTACCTCATCTTTGAAAAGCGGGGTTAGGTCATGATGGCTTCTGCCTCTGGAATAGATGCCTATAGGCAACCCTATTTGGCTAAGATGATATTTTGCAATTACTGGATAGCATTGTTTTTCTATAAGACTGGTAATAGAAAGCAAGGATTGTAATGCTTGAGCGTGATCAGTATCTTCCCAGATATCCAGAAGTTTTACATATAACTCAGGATGGAAATTGGCCATAACACCTGAAAATCCTGTTGCACCCAAATGTAGTGAATCCAACAGTGTAGAGGAGTTGGCATTGTAAATGCGTAGCGGGGTTCCTTCCAAAATGGAAATTCGCCTGCGAATGACTTCGATATCTTTACATGTGTCTTTCATAAAATGAAAGCGGCCTGATGAGCCGCAAAAGGCTACTTCTTCGTCGGTCATTATTCTTCTGTATGGGTATGGGCACTCGTAAAGGCCTAGGGGCATGGCTGGGTCTAGGGCGTTTATGATTTTTTCTGTGTTATCAATCCATATTTCTGGAGATTCATCTTCGGTGGCTGGACGGTTTGTAACCAATACTAATCCATCGATTCCGGTGTCGGATATGCGGCGCAGTTCGTCAATCTGGGAAGGAATATCCGGGGATATATGCCCAGAGGCAATAACAGGAACCTTAGCGTGTTTTTTTACAAAGGTTGCTAGTTTTATGCGCTCTTCTAATGAGAGGAAGAACATCTCACTGGATTGGCACACCGCGAAAAGGCCGTGTACTCCTGCGGTTTCGTACCACTCGATTAAGGCGTGTAGGCCAGTGTAATCAATTTCACCTGTATCTGTAAATGGGGTAAGCATTACTGGCCAGACTTCTTTTTTGTTTTTTGTCATCAAAAGCCTCCTTTGCATTGTGTAATAACTATAAAACCATCTGCCCTTACTGGCAAGGAATAATTAAGCGTTAGTTGCTTAATTAATAACTTAATTTGTGCAGAGTGTTGACAGTGCACGAAAAAAATATAGAATCAAACAAAGGAGTGATAACTATGGCAGAAACAACAAATCTAAGCATAAGAATAGACCGTGACTTGAAAAATGAAGCAATAGATGCTTCTGAGGCTATATGGGAAAGTTCTGTGGGAAACGGTACTAATAAATTGACACTTGATGAGGTTAATGCTGAAATTGCCGCAGCTCGCACCGAAAGAAGAGCGCGTAAGGTGCAGATATGAGTAGTAAGTCATCCTTGATACTGAACAATGGAAGGATAGTGAATACATATGTCAAAAGCCTTAAAGGATTATGTTAGCAACGTAGAGTTCATAAATAAAATGAACAGTGCATTTTCAGATTTGCGTGCGGATTATGAACTAAGTATGGATGTCAATCAGGAAAAAATAGCAGAGTTAGTAGGGACGCATGTAGATGTTAAAAACCAATTGACTGACTTAATATCTTTTTCTCGTTCTTCCAGTGGTGTTGTTTCAGGCCTTCGAGGCACTGGCAAAACTCACTTACTGCTACTTGCGCGAAACAAAATAAATCAAAGTTGCTTTGATAATGATGAGAATAGTGTTTTCTGTGCATACTTAAATATTAAGAGATTGGCTCTCCCAGAAAACTGTGATCAAGACTTATTTAATAGAATTTTTAGTGTTTATATTTATAGTGAACTATCGAAGCAATTAAGCCATGTTCTGATATCATTTGAAAATGAGACATTAATAAAAAAACTGTTAAATCGCTTTAATAAAGATAGAAGAAAATTAGAGAAGAGCCTTCATGATGTAGAGAGTAAACTAGTTGAGTTTAGCGCAATCGCACGCAATGGCAATTCGGAGTTTAAAAATCTTTCTATTGGCACGATTGGGCATGAGTCAGGTACACAAAGCTCGTCGAGTTCTACTGTTTCGTTTGATGCAAAAGTGGGGATGAAGGATGCTGCAGTAGGGATGGGTCTATCGTATGAAGATATCGAGAGCATATCAAAAAGAATAGCGCAAAACAACACATATTTAACTTATCTCAACTATACAAAAGTTCGCGACGAAATTATTTCGCTTCTTAGGATGTTAGGTTTAAAAGGTATTACATTTTACATTGATGAATGGGAGAAAATTTCATATGAGCCTAAGCTACAGGAATACCTCTCTTTTTTCATAGATAGAATTAATGACGACCCTTTTTATTTTTGGATTAGTGTTGTTCCAAATCGGGGTGGATTGTATCACTTGAAAATCGGGGCAGACCTACAGCACCTTATTGACCTAGATGATAGTTTGGTATACGAAAATTCCTCAAATGAGCGTGATCTCTGCTTAAACTATTTCCAGAAGTTTGTTGATAATAGGCTCAAGTATTACTTTGGTGATGAGGCTACTGACATAAAATTATTTAACAATAAAAATAACTTTGAAAAATTGGTTCTTGCAAGTATGGGAAACTCGCGTGATTTTGGAACGATGTTGCTGAAGTGTTGGTCCGAATTTCAGTCGTATAGAACGAGCTCTTTGTCGCCTGGACGCCCTTTTCAATATATAAGTGAAAATATGGTGATAAGTTCGATTAAAAATAGTGGTGATAAAAAAAAGAGCAATATCCAAAAGGACACTGCAACATTAAATGTATTAAATGATATTGAGACGTTTTGTACAACAAAAAAATCAAGTCATTTTGCTGTTGAAGAAAGTAGGAGTAATATTGGGTATTTGGCAAGAAACGAGTTTTCGGATTTAATTTATCATAGATTGATTCATTTAAGAAAGCGCTATGTTCCAGCTAAAGATACATCAACGAAAAATAAATTGTCGATTTATGCATTGGACTACTCATCTTCATATAATTTACATTCCCAGGAAAAGCGACTACGATTTATTACAGAATATAAAGATATTCACGACAAAGTAAGAAGATATATTTATGACCCTAAACAAATTGTGACACGTTTGCAGATTGAAAACGGTGAGGTCATACCTTGCCCTTCATGTAATGAGGATATTAATATTATCAAGATGGTTGCTGCATGGAAGAATAACTATTGTCCTTTTTGTGATGGCAGGATTAGAAATGAAAATTAGTAAATGGATAAAGGAGCAACCTACCCATCATAGAAGATGCTTGTAAAGATGAGGTGGGAGATTTATTTTCATAACATGGCTATAGCAAAGGCAGAACGCAGAGCTGAAAAAGCAGAAGCAGAAATCGAAATGCTTCGCAATTACATTGCAGAACTTTAGATCAATCAAAAAGTGTAATATTAGCTTCAGAAAGTGATAGCTCAACCAAAAGTGAATATAATTATATTCTGGCCTATCCATCGTGATAGGTCTTTTGATTTACATATTATGTAAAATTATTATTATTACATGCAACATTTTCGACATATTTCTCCAGCCTCATTTGCCTATACTATCACTTGTAACCCAGATATTTACAAATGATGGAGGCAGTTATGACCTTATACGCGGATTTGCTTTTCCTGGTCAATTTTATTATGAATGGCTTTGTGCTATGGATTGTAGCCAAGATAATGCGCCAAAGGCGAAAGTTTCGTTGGCTTATTGCGGGTGCGTTTGTGATGGCACTTTTATATACATTGCTGTTGATAATTGAGCCGCTACGTTTTCTCAATATTGCTCTTGCGTCTGTGGTGATTTTGGCTGCGGGGGTGATGGTAGGGTTTTATCCAAATGGCATAAAGCATTTTCTTAGGCTGATGCTTACGGCCTATGGTATTACTTTTGCCGTTGGCGGCCTTGGGATGGCTTTGTTTTATCTGACCGATTTGCCCTATGCCATACATTACATAGCCGCTGATTTTGACAGTTTTAGGGCGGCTGTATCATGGCAGCTGGTGCTTACTGGGGCGGTTATCAGCTATTTCCTTATAAAGCTTACAATGCGGCTAATTGAGCATCAGACTATTAAGCGGCAGATGCTTATGAATATCATGGTTAGTATGAATGAGAAGTATATATTTTTTGATGCACTAGTGGACACGGGACACAGTCTCAAAGAACCGCTATCCCAGTCGCCGGTAATTGTGGCTGAGTTTGAGCAGGTGCAGGAGTTTTTACCGGAAGGGCTTCGAGGGCTGTTTTCCAGCGGTCAAGAAAGCAATCTTGCAAGTATTTTGGATGGACAGGATGAAAGCTTTCATCAGCGGATTAGGATGATTCCTTTCTCCAGTATTGGAAAGGCCAGTGGGATGCTTATTGGGTTTAGGCCAGACAAGGTAATGGTTGGTACAGAAACTTCAAGGCAAGATGTAGTTATAGGAATCTATAACGACAGATTAACGCCAGATGGGCGATATCAAGGGCTTGTAAGCCCAGAAATATTGGTAGCATAAAAATGTAATTGGAGGGTATCTATGTTGGCAAATCTCTACACAAGAGCGCGGACAATGATTTTTAATGCACTGGGGATATCAGGAGATACCAGCGAAAACAGCGTATACTACATCGGAGGTAGCGAGGTTCTGCCCGCGCCTTTGGCATCAGATGAAGAGGCGGATTGTCTGGCGCTTCTAGGCTCAGAAGACGATGCCCGTGCTAAGGCTATTCTTATAGAGCGTAATCTACGGCTGGTAGTATACATAGCCCGTAAATTTGAAAACACAGGCATCAATGTTGAAGACCTGATTTCTATCGGGACTATTGGCTTGATAAAGGCTATCAACACCTTTAAAACAGACAAGAAAATAAAACTGGCCACCTATGCCAGCCGCTGTATTGAGAATGAAATTCTTATGTATTTGAGGCGAAACACCAGAGCCAAATCGGAAATATCTATTGATGAGCCGCTTAATATTGACTGGGAAGGAAATGAGCTTCTGCTTTCGGATATTTTGGGTACGGATGTGGATATTATTTCGCGAGATTTAGACGACCAGGTAGATAGAGAGCTGTTGAATACAGCTTTGGAAAGACTATCTAAAAGGGAGAGGCGTATTGTAGAACTGCGGTTTGGGCTTTATTCCGGTGGGGAAGAAAAAACTCAGAAGGAAGTTGCTGACCTTCTGGGGATTTCGCAGTCGTATATATCGCGGTTAGAGAAGAAGATTATCGGGCGGCTGAAAAAGGAAATGAACCGGATGGTGGTTGGGTAGCAGACTAATTGCCCCGATACTTTGGTCAAAACCGGAAAAGTAACACAATACTCCCCTATTTATGAATGATGGGGGAGTATGTTTTCTTATCAGAAATTATGTGAACACGTCAGTCTAATTTACATAACGAGCGGGCGCAAGGCTGCCGCGCGGGCGTGTAAGAGCCGGTTTTGGCGCATGTTCCGGCTATGCACGGAAGCCTCAAGCGGGGAAAAAAGCCGTTTATGCACGGATTGTCATCCGCATAAACGGCGTTTTTCCGCCACTTGAGTCTCCCGTGCGCCTCCACAGGCGCCAAAACCGGCTCTTACACGCCCGCGCTACTTCTTTGCAAAAGGGTATAGAAAAATACATCACATGCATATCCGGCTCTTAAAGCAATTAACCAAAATCAATGCCGAGGGTGTAGCAAGAGAAAACCAAAATCAATGCCGAGGGTCTAGCAAGAGAAGGAATGACCGAATTTCGCCGCTTACGTAGGCGCTGAACAGACTCCGGCGATAGAAAAACGCCGTTTATGCGGATGACAATCCGTGATAAACGGCTTTTTTCCCGCCGGAGGCTGTTTGGCATAAGCCGGAGTACGCGGCGAAATTCGGTCATTCCTTCTCTTGCGGGGCTTTGCTCAAGTTCCGTTTTAAATTAGACTGACGTGATTATGTGAATATTTTTGTTGAAACCTAGAGAAAATTATGGTATAGTGCGGACTAGAAAGGTCAGCGGCATCGTACCCCTCTGATGTTACCTGATTTTCCCCTTAAAAAAGCAAAAAAAGAACCGCGGAACCGTGAAGTGCCCGCCAAGACACTAACACGGGCTCGTAGGGATGTAAGCCCATCGCCTAGAGCACAGGACAAACCTGCCACCGCAGCAGAGTAAGTTTACAATATTCGCCCACATACTTCAAGCGATGCAATATTAGCATGGCGTATTGGTTGCTTTTACTCGAGAGTGGATAGGCTGGAGAGTTCTATGTTTATACGTACATATTTGTGCGTGTAGGCGATGATGGGATTATACCCCATCTTCCCTACACGCATTTTTTATTTTCCTTTGCCCTGGCCTTTCTAATACTAAAAAAGGAGGTGAGTTATGGAGGCTTTAAAAGTAAGACCCATTGATGATCTTTGTAGGATTAGCATCCCAAGAGAAGTAAGAGAAATTAAGGGCTGGCAACCAAATGATAACATCGGATTTTACAACTACAATGGTGTCATAGTAATTGAAGCGGTAGGGCAGCCCAGAGAGTCTAAGCAGGTAGAAGAGATTATGCGGCTTCACAGTCCTCAAACCTGGATATAACCTCCAGCACGCCCACAATGGTAATGACGTAGTAAATATCCTTCGACGCCATTATTTTTTCGATGGCTACGAAGGATATTTACTACGTCGCTCTTTTGAAGGGTGTATAGCAAAGCACAACTCCGGAAGATAACAAGCCAAGCCCGACAGACGAAAAAACTCTCCTTGCCAATGAAAAAATATTGGCGCGGGAGAGTATTTCGTCTGTCTTTGTCATTGTGGTAGTTATTGCCGGGGTTATGGAGAGGTTTCTGTTGTAAAATTCATGATTTGGAGAGGAGGGGGAGGGATGTGATAAGCACCCTCATAGCCTGTGAATTAGCTCTGAGGGTGCTTATCCGCGATGATGATTTTTTTGATTAGCATGAGTTAAGCGCGCCGCCGATTGCGTGTGCGGGTTTTTATATGCAGAACCGTGGCAGTTGCCAAGAGAGCAGTCCCGCCGAATGTTAGTAGTAAAGGCATGCCTGTTCCGCCGGTTAGTGGCAGTTCAAAATCGACCATATTATGGACCAGGTATGTTTGCGGAACAAAAGGAAAGCTGGGTGGAATCATGCGCACTATGCTGGGCATTGGTGTTGAACCTATGTCTGAAACCACTAATATGGGGTGTGCTGTTGCAGGGATTGCGCTGTTTACTGTTATGCGCCACTGCCCCATCGGCATTTGGTATCCTGCGGGGGGTGCAGTCTCTACCAATTGATAGTGTCTTCCGGGTAACATTCTAAATGTTAGTGGGGTGGAGAGGGAACTAACTCCATGTCCTACAAGTGTCCACTGATCTATCCCTTCGCCTACCATAGCAGGTGTTATTATTACATCCAGAGGTGTTCCTGCTCCGTTATATACAAACATGCGCAGGTGGGCACCTTCTAACCTGTTGCCTGAGATGCTTGTCTTCCAAAAATCAAAATCATATGGAATATTGCGCACAAACTGCCTGATGCCTCCCCAGCCGCTCCATTCATTTTCATTAATGTTAGCGTTTTGGAAAGAGAGAGTGTTGCGGAATAAATATGGAATGGCATTTTCGTTAAATATAGGCAATACGCCCAAATATCTGCTTACTGTCACCATCCAGTATCCGGCAGGGGTTATGTGCTCTGCCGGGGCCAATACTTCCCGTAGCCTAAAGGTAAGAGTGCCGCAACCAGCGGTGCTGCAATTAGGGGTTCCGCAATTGGGCGCGTCACAGGGCCAGTCATTTTCTTGCGGAAGCATAAGGCCGGGGGCTAACATCGAGCCTATAACTACCTTACCGTCGGCATCACTTAGCACAAAAGGTACGGGGTCATTAGGGTCGGGAGAAAGAGGTGGATACACCTGTATCCAGCCTGTTCCTGCTCCATTGCCTGGGAAATAACGATCTAATGCGAACCTTGCACCTTCAAGATGGTAATATCCAAGAGGAAAATCGTTGCTTGCAACCGTGCTTACTTTATAAAACTCTAATCGAAGTTGCCATAAAGCCTCAAAGTAATAGTTAGGCCCTGTAACGCGGAAAGCTTCTACATCGGCACAGCTCCACACTGGTAGATTATCATTAGGGCCCGCTAAGATAAAATTATTGTTATTGAGGATAAGGGGGCGCCCATATACATCAACTTTACGCCAGCCCAAAAACTTTAAGCCTGGGTCGCTTGTCCAGTCATTGTCACATGTGGCACTTGTTGCTACTGGTACACGCTGACCAACCGGCATTGATGATATAGGTAGTAACTCTGGTACGCCTCGGGTAATTTCCCCATGAGCAGTTTGGCCATCCAGCCGTCCCCGTTCATGTCCGGGTCTAAAGGTGACTTGTGATCTCCATACAGGGAACAGTGTAATATTCCCAGGAATCTGTCCATAGGGGCCATCTGGATGGCCTGGGGGGCGGAAAAATATCCTGTCGGCAGCATCTAAATAGTCGCCGCCGTCTACAAGGCCGAACCACTCACCTGTGAAATGTCCATCTGGCCAGCCGGGACGCCGAGGTCTATGGACTTCGGCACCTAAATTGTAGTGTACTATTCTTATAGAGTCCCCAATTACGTGTTCAATTGGTAAATATACCGGGGTTGCGCCAGCACCGGGGCTGGGATACAAAAATCCACCGTTTGTCAAATTGCCGGGAAAACGAGGATCGAATATTACATTACCGCCAAATACCGCATAAAACCGCCGTGCGGTATGGATTGGCTGCGTCAGGAAATTGAAAGGCGCAGGCGGGTTAAGGTCTGTTCTGTCAAAGTAAGGCGTGTCAAACCAGCCCAAAAACGATGCGCCTCCCCATATAGGGGTTCCAGGAAGAGGCGTTGGGAGAAGACCGTCTGGAATAGGTCTTTGCAAAGCCCCTACTGGTACCATGTTTACAGCGTCGCCGCCTAAACCTGGTAAAAAGTGTACATAGTTATCCCATATTGCGAAAATAGCAGTTGCGCCATATATGGGTGTATTAGCATCAACCCAGCCATAATCATGGTCATAATCCCAAGGACACGGCGAAGGCGTCGTCTCACATATACATCTGCCGTCTGGATTCCTATGCCAGCCTCGCAATGTTCTGCCGTCGCCTCTTGGCCCTGCAAACAGATCATACCAGTCGCCGCCATAGAACTGTGCAGTAGTTGTTCGCGATGGATATGGGTCTCTAGGCCAGCCCCCTCTTGTACCGTTAACACCTGTAGTCCCGTACCAGACACCGGTTCCTAAGCCGGGCCATACGCTTTCGCGGGTAGGGGTATTTAAATTGCGGGCTGCTTGGGTGAGGGTGTTATTTACAGAATGTCCGTGAGCAATCGTTGCTGTTCTTACCGGGCCGCTTCCCCCGCCGGTATGATTGCCGAAAAATGTTAATATTCCGCCCCACTGAGCGTAAACACGTAAATATCTAGTGCCGTCTGGCCTTATGTTGTATACATTGCTTGAAGGTGCGGCAAAAAAGGCAGGGGTATATCGTAGAGCGTTGGAAATCACGGTTCCATAGGAATGACGAGCCTCTTGGTCAGTGTTAAACACGTTATTGCCTGTTATAAGATTATAATTCGTTCGTGTGAAGTGTCTGGGCAGCATGTTCCCTTCCAGCGTTCCCAAAGTGTACTTGTTCCCAAGCCAAAGCATACCTGCGCCAACACTGCCCCATCGGGCACTGCTAGTCAGCTCTCCAATAGTAAACCCGATAGGAATGGTACGCACAATTTCTGTTCCCAATGTGCCGGGGGGCATAGCATTTGTAACTCTCGCGTTCGCGCCAGGAGTAAGGGCAAAGGGACCCGTATTCCCATTCCCGTCAAAAATAAAATCAACGGCGGGGGCCCATATTGCATACAGCTCAAGCACCGCACCAGGCTCTAAACCGGCACTGGCGTTAAGAGTCCGTCCAGGATTCCAATATAAATCACCAGATATCGGGTCGTTTGCGCCTGCTCCGGCAATGCCTCTAGGCGTTCCATTTGGGAGGAGGGGTGTCATTTCGCTGTTAATAGACCATCCGACAAATAAATATCCAGTCCGCCTTGGGTTGCGCGGCATCCTTAAATCTATAGGGTGGCCGGTTATTCCGGCATTGTAGGTATACTGCCTCGCAATAGTAAGTTCATAACGGTCATTGTAACTTACGTTGGCACGCTCTAGGGCATGTGTGAATGAGTATCTGTGATTCCATTCGTTTATCGTCGGCCCTGTTATGCCAAGCTGAGGTATTGCAAAGCGAGTCAGGAAAAAACGATTTAACGGATTTGTGTAGTCAAGGCCTGGGCGGTACGTGGGCCAATATGCATAGCCATAATCACCTTCTGTATACATATTTGCGACATCAGAGTTGAGATTGAAAATTACAGTGACGTTTATATCTCCATCGGGCGTCAGCCAATGGGCAAATGCCGTCATGCTACCATTGATTATTGTATCGCCGGTAATCTCTACTGCACCGTGATGCGCCACTGGATAGCAATAACGTGTGTCACATAGCGAGCAGGTCAGATGGTGTATCTCACTTACCGTATCCATTGGCCTGTCCCACCAGCCGTTGAAAATGCCGCCAGGACGGTCCGGACCCATGCCAGGAGACGGAAGAGGAGGCATACCGGCTGGGATAGGCTGGTGTGCCGCACCGCTTGCCCCATCATTGAGGCGAACACGCCGCCCGTTTTGGTTTATAGTTCTCTCGTATTCGGGCAGACATGGCAGGATATCACGGTAGTTTGTGAAGTTGCTGCGGTCGGGGTTGAACATGGTGTTTCCTGCCAACGAAAAGCCCTGGCCTCTATGAGAGTGCCCGCCGTTTAAGTCAAACGTAACCCTGTATACCCACATGGCGTAAACGGTCATATCCTCTGTAACAATACCAGTTGGAGGCTCTGGATACATTGCGTCGGCATCCTGTGCCGCCCTTGCTATTCCATGAGGGAAACCTTCCGGCCTGGCATGTGTGGAATGGGTTGAGTCATGGTGAGGAATGCTTTCTGAAACATGAGTATTGGCAAGTGCAGCTGGAGCAAAGCGTCGGCTGTCAATGGTACCGGATAGGTTTTCGGCCCAGCCGTATTCTGTAGTCCACCAGCCTTCTAATGTATATCTTGGCTGAGGTACTGCATTGCGTCCCCACGCTTCCGGGAAGGCTGTCCACTGCTGCCCCATGTAAACGGTGGGTGCAGAGCGGGGGTTCATGGTTCCGGCGTTTGGGTTTACACCTGCCGCTCCTGCGCCCGGCCCTCTAACAAGGCCGCTGCCCGGATAATAAGGAGTTGTAAATAGCGGATGAAAACTGCTGTCCGGGTTTTGGCGCGGGATATGCGCAGAATCACTTGGATGAGCATTGGGAACCCAAAGCCGTTGTCTGTTTTGACGGTGTATCTCCAGGGGTATTGCACCGTGGATATTCCAAGGTGCACCGTCTACGGATATACCGGGTGCGGCGGCAGCCGGGCCAAGACCTGTTAATGGGTCGCCGCCTAAACCGGAGTCTGCAATACTTCTTCTGTCAATGGCCCAGCGATATAGCCGCTGGGGCCTGTCGGCAGTGCCAGCCGCAAGACCGGCGTCATTGTGGTTCATATCAAACATAACCAGGTGTGCATGTTGCCGCCATCTGGCGAAAACATACCTAAAACCTGTAACTACATAGTATCGGTCTATCGAAAAAGCCGGAGCCGGAGCCGGGACGGATATATTAGCGGTTGGAATAGCAATACTGTACCAACCCCAAAACGCATACATAGATCTTTCTGGGTTATTTGGGAAGCTGGAAGGTACGCCAAAGTTCTCAGCCTCGTCAAAACTCCATGTATAGGGGATGATACGCGGAACAAATGAGTTTGGATTAGTTTGCAGGTCGGGATTGCCTGGGGGGAATGCAAAACTGTTTCCGTGGAATCTAATTTCATAACCCCAAACAGCATACAACGTAAGCCCCTCTTCCGGGACTAAAGTGTGAGGGCCAAATCGCCCTGCATGTGATGTTACTGCCGGGTCGCGTCCATAGGGGCATGTACTCCACCACATAAAGTGCCTGCCGTCATAAGTAGGCGCAAAAGGCATTGTGCCAAGAGTCCCGTTGCCAATGGTAAAAAGAACACCGTGGCCTGCCGGCGTAATGCCGCCGTTAGGGTCGAATAGTACCTGACGCCCCTCACCGCCGTTAAGTGGCATAGGGGCAGCGCCTATATATCCGCCATAAGGCATATAGCTGTATCCTGCTTCGGCGTATGATATGATGCTGTGATTATAAAAAAAGCTTATCGTGATATATGTGTTGTAGTTGCTGCTATACTCATTGAAATATACTAGGTCATGTTCATACCAGTTGCTGTAGTAGGGGGTATATCCTACTTGCCAATCATGATCTATGTAACTGTTTTTCGGAGTCCATATTGCATAGAGATTAGTATCATAAAAAAACCGTTGCCCAATATCAAAGGCCGAACCGTCCGGTGTAGAAGACCAGTGCAAAAATCTGTACCCGTCTATTTGTGGCGGAAATGGCAGGTCGCTATATATGGCCTGACCCATTGGAATGGTTATTTCTGTATATATGTCATTGCTGTATGCACTCCTTTCGTAAGGAGTATATGTATTTGATAGTGCAAAGATGGAGACGGCTGTTATTGTTAGTAAAAATACCAATGTTGCCAGATATCTAAGATATGTACGCGCTACCGTTCTTGGTTTATTGTTTTCACACTGTTTTTTGATGTGCATAGCACCACTCCAAATATAAGTTTAATAGTCTAAATTTTATATTGTCGAGCTATGTATGTTAAGAGGCAAATATGTCGATTTTGTGAAATAAATAAATGAAAAATCAGCACGCATAACTAAGTAAATCACACAAAGCCATGCTTGCATGATTCTGTGCAATTTCTGGATTTATGAGACATGCGGTTTATGTAGTATTTAAGTGCATCATAATCATAGAGATGTGTTAAGTAGTTAGATAGGCATATTTGTGACATTGCCATGCGGAATATAAATGAAAAATTTCCATATTTAGTGGGTGGAAATGAGATATTACATTTTGGTAATATTTATATGCTTTTCAGTAAAGCGTTTGTAACTTAAAAAAACAGAACTAATTAAATTACAAAGTGCTACCTTTAAGAAGGAGTCTTTATTATGAAAGCCAGCAAATCTTTACCTTTAGGCCATAAAATTATGCAAATCAGAAACTCAAAGGGACTATCCCAAGATAATGTGGCTTTGGCTATAGGGCGCAATAACAAGTTTGTGAGTCGCATAGAAAACGGTCAAACAGAAATAAGCCCGGCTGTTTTAGAAGGCCTTAGGCGTTATTTGAAAGTCGAATCAGCTCCACTGTTGGACTATGAATTAGAGCTTTACGAGCAACGTCTATGGATGTGCAGTGAAATGCTGGATGCCTTTAGGATAGAGGAAGCAAAAAAAAGACTCCATGATCTTGCATCCATTTTAGACTTGCCATACGAGTACAATTTAATATTCATATACTCGATGCTGGAGATACGGCTACTATTTGCAGAAGCAAACATACCCGAGGCAGAAAAAAAGTTAGGTGATATAGAGCATCTTGTAGATAAAGCCAGTGATAGAGCATTATATATATACCACATGAATAAGGGATATATTTATACATTTCATCAGTATCATAAACACGCTCTTTACCATTATGAGAAAGCCCGTGAACTTATAGGTGATAGTAAACCTGAAATGAAGCTCCTGACAAACTTGGGTGTGGCCTATTACAATAGGGGTAATGTTTATCACGCCATACGATATTATGAACGTGCCATCGAAGAATACCAAGGAGACAATGTTAATATTGCACTGCCAAACACGAAGAAACTGTTAGCATTATGTTATGTGCGCATAGGAGAAAACAGTAAAGCAATAAAGATACTGGACACCGTGATCCCGCAGATGAAAATCATTGGCGGCAATGCCATGCTTGGTGAAGCATTACAAATAAAAGGAGTAGTTAGTCATAATGAGGGTAATTATGATGAAGCTATTACCATTTTTGATGAAGCGCTGGAACATCTTAAAATCGATAAGCGTGCATATGTTCACGCGTTATCCAGCAAAACTGTCACTCTGCGGAAGTTGAAACGATTTGCTGATGTCCAAAAAGCTATAGAAACAACGAGGTTAATGGCTGCAGATAATGAACGGCTTTCCATGATATTAGACTCAGCCGGTTGCTTAGCGAGTCTGCGCGACCCTGACTCTATCCGCTTTTTGGAAGATGTGGCCATATCATATTATAGGGATTTGGGCGGGATACATAATTACATGGCAATTGATATATGTAGAGAGCTGAAAGATCACTATGACAAGAAAAAGTCTAAGATAAATGCACTGACAATCTCGGATATAATGCGGCAAATATATGATGAATTGTATTTTCATGAGTAATTGTAAGGATGATGCGATGCGTTTTATGGTTTTGATGATACTGACAAAAGCGATATACCAGATTTGATGATAATGAAAAAACCGAAAAAGTAACATTCAGGTAAGCATGTTAAGAATATATTCTTGCCTCATAAGGCTGCAAATCACCTGATTCGTTCTCATAAGTGCTTATCATAAGGCTTGCCCATGTTGGGCTGGTGCTTTTGGCAGCTTTGCTGCTGAGATTGGCTTCGATATAGATGTTACCTTTTTCATATAAGCGCTTATATTTGAAGGTTTGCTTATCTTTCACATCCACAAACACCAACGCCCCATATACACATGCGGGCGTTTTTCTTCGCCATTCAATCAAGGTTTTGTAAAAACTTAATATAGCGTTATCGTTAGTTATCTCATCCCATTTCATCATAGAACGTGCATGGTCGCGGGTTCCTGCTAGGATGCGCGTAAATGCATCATCTGGGGTTAGTCCCTCAGCCAAGAAATCATTGTATAAACCTAGGCTTTCTACATCTACTATATCGTCAATGGATGTGAATGTTTCATTTTGAGAGCCTATTTCATCTCCTTGGTATATGAAGGGGGTTCCGCGGAGGGTTAGCTGCAATACTGCCAATAGTTTTGCCAAGGGTGCCGCATACTTCCCGGTTGGGTCGATTTTACTAATCATTCTTGGATTATCGTGATTATTGAAGAAAATGGTATGCCAGCCATGGCCTTTATCCGCGTTTAGGTGTTTTATATAGTGGTTTTTTAAGTGAATTAGGTCGTATTTATAATCGTCGAAACGGGTTTTACCTGGGGCTTCGAGGTGGTCGAAGCTGAAAATAAGGTCTAGCTCCTGGCGATATTCGTCGGTTAATAGCCGCCCGGCTTGCAGGCCGATACCCGGAGTTTCTCCTACTGAGAAAGCGCTGTAGGGTTCAAAGGCGTTTTTTCGCAATTCTTTTAGGTAGTTGTGAAGTTTTGGCCCATAGAAATACCTCTCTACTCCGGTATATTTCATCAGTTCCCCAATATATGCGTTGCCTTCAGGAAGGCCTTCAGCTTTCGAAATATAGTTGATTACATCCAAGCGAAAGCCATCTACTCCCTTTTTAAGCCACCAGCGAACCATTTTATATATATCTTCACGGAGGACTGGATTTTCCCAGTTTAGATCCATTTGCTTTTTAGAAAATAAATGTAATGCCCACATATCTTGATCAGGGTAGTAATTCCACGCAGAGCCGCCGAAGAATGAGGTCCAGTTGTTTGGAGGATTGCCATCTTCGCCCTTTTGGAAGAAATAGTAATCCCGATATGGGGACTTTTCGTCCGCTAGTGCTTCCTTAAACCAATGATGCTCGTCAGATGTATGATTGACTACTAAGTCCATTACCAGTTTCATCTTACGTTTATGAAGGCCTGATATTAGGGCGTCCATGTCTTCCATTGTGCCAAGCTCTTTCATTATGGCGTAGTAATCCCGGATATCGTAGCCGTTATCATCATTGGGGGAGTCATATATGGGGGATAGCCAGATGGCATCAATGCCTAAAGCATGAAGATAGTCTAGTTTTTCTATTATTCCAATGAGGCCTTTGTTTGTGAAGCTTCGTGGGTACACTTGGTAGAATACAGCTTCCTTCCACCAGGCGTGGGTAGGGGTGACGGTATCCTGCCTTGGAGTGTCGGGTTCTTGGTTTAGCAGGTCTATGATTGTGTCGAAAAAGTCTCGGCCTACTTTTTTCCCCGATAGGCGCTTTAGGGTTTTTAGGCGGAGATTGGCTACAATGGGGTTAGTTATTAATGCGGTGGAGTGCCCCAGTTGTAGAAGCAGTTTTTCTATAATATCTCGGCCCAGTGGATGGGCATATATTTCTTTAATTTTGCTATTAATATTTAATTTCATCTGAAATCCCCATTTGCTTTTTTACGATTATAACGCAAAACTATATAATTTAGACATACATCATATTGATATTGGGCACATAAAATGACTTATACATAAATAAAGGAGCTATGCCCATGGATGTAAACGCTATGCCTTTTACTCATAATACCGGTGTCGTCACTCGTAAACAGTTTGACGACCATATTACTCTATACCACGGATATGTGGAAAAAACCAATGAAATCACAAATAAGCTGGCAACAGACCCAGAATGGGCCTCAGCCAATGCCACGGCAAGCCATTATCGAGGCTGGAAGCGTGGGGAAACCTACGCGATTAACGGGGTAATCCTTCATGAGCTTTATTTTCAGAACTTGGGGAATGAAGCCGGGCCACCGGGTAGGAAAATGAGTGAGCTTGTGGATAGGTACTTTGGTGGATTTGAGAAATGGAAAGAGGATTTTATAGCCTGTGCAACTGCCGCCAGGGGGTGGTGTATTTTAGCCTACGAGCAGCGCACTAAGACCTGCCGGAATATCTTACTGGATAACCATCATGACGGACATATTGCTACGGCGTTTCCTGTAATTGTGCTAGATATGTATGAACATGCGTATTTCCTGGATTATGGGACGGATAAAGGGGCTTATATTAATCGGTTTATCAGTAGTATCCCATGGGATGCGATTGAGAAAAGAGCTGTGGTTGTTGTGTAGTTTAATAAAACAATAAAAAGGCGCGGGAATATAGCTATTCCTGCGCCTTCTGATTTAGATGCTTTGTTTCTGTTTAAACATTTTATAGCCTAGTAATAACAATGCCATTACAATCAGTACTGTGCCGCCAAGCATGATATTGCTGGTTCCGCTTCCGCCAGCTAAGGGTAGCACGATATCTTCTCTGTTACCAACACGATATACAGGGTTTTGAGGGTCGGTGTAGTTCCCAAGAAGCACTGGCTGGGATATGCTGCCTATTGCCTCAACTTCGAGCCTATATCCCTGGGGTCGGCTTTCATCTGCAACAACCCGTATCTGCCACTGTCCCCAAGGTAGTTGATGCCCTTCTGGAGGTATCGTTTCAATCAATTGATAAACCCGCCCAGGCATCATAGGAAATATCATAGGTGTGGATGAAAGTCCGCTGCTAGTTTGGGTTTCAACCAAAGACCATGGTAAGTCTTGCCCGAATATGCTCTCTGTAATTAGTACGTCTCCAGGAGCGCCTTCGCCAGTGTATACAAATAGCTTAAATTCTGCCCCTGGCAAATAATTATGGGGTAAAGCTGTGTAAAGATTCCAGTCGGTTTTGTGGATAGGCCATTCACGGGTTTGTACATTGCCTACATGCCATCCTTCATCGGTAATATATACAAAATCAAAGATATCTCCACGACTGCCTGTGAAATTTGTGTTTTCGTGAAAGGCTATACCACTAGCGCCCCCGATTATGCCGCCGCCATTACTGGCCATTTCAAACTCCCAGTGGCCTGGGGGCAGATTGTAGGAGGCTGGGGCAATAGTTTCTCTTATTCGGTATCTTGTGTCACTGGTTAAGGCTCTATCAAATGTTACTTGACCAGAGATGCCTGAGTGGCCGCTTGGTTGGGATGTTTCTACATATACCCATTGGTTATTTGCGACATCATAGCGCTCTAGTACAAACACGGCACCGTCACGCTGGTCAATGACTCTTGGGGTTTCATAAAGGGACGCGTTGGTTTTTATAAATGATAATGTGTTGGTTCGCCATCGGGCAGTCACTGTTACATCTCCCATGGTCATGGGAGTGGTGCCTGTAAACTCATGCCAGTTGTCGTTATCATCCTGCCACCACCAGCCTGCGAAGTATTCTCCTTGAGAGCGTGTGGGGTTGGCGGGCATACCCCCAGGCCATACGGGCCAAGTTACCCAGTCCCAGGGAGAGTTGTCTTCATATCTGGAATTTTGAATTGTGTCGCTCTCGCTAATCCTATGGACTAGTGGGGTATTTGGCGCCATGGTACCACCATTGGGGTCAAAGGTTACGCGCCCATCCCACTGGGCATAGACCCTTGTCATGTAGTATACATGCCCAGCCTGACCTAGTAAGGGGAAGGAGGCCCCACTGCCGTCTTGGGTCCTATTCCACTCTCTAAATACCCAGTTTGGCCGCGCGGCTTGGGTGGCATCTATACCACCGCCTACAGCTCGGCCTAGGATAACATCTGTTACTACGCCGCCGCCAGTTGCGCCTGTTGCATTGGGGTCAAAGGTGACGTTAGCGTTCCAGGTTGCAAAAAGTGTCTGGGGGCCAGGTACGATGGTGTCTCCGTCAAACCTTGTGCCTGTGCGGTCTGGCTGTGTGTTCCAGGAATGGAAAACAGGCACTTCGCCTACGGGGCCTGGCCAGATGGGGACCGTCACCATTCCTCTTGGGTCGCTTTCTATGGTATTTGGGAAATTAACCAGTCTATCTCTGTTGGGCGCTGTGATTACATCACTGGGGGCAAAGCCTGACCAGAAGGTTACAGTCTGGCCCCAGACCGCAAAATATGTCCGCCCTTGATTCATACCTCGTGGAAGATTTATATCAAACCACTGGCCAGATCCGTCCCGTGCTGTGTTCCAACCCATAAGACCCCACTCTGGTAGTGGCAGCTGATGAGGGAAAGTTGGGACGCTATTTCCAGATGGGCGCCAGGTATAAAAGTCTGGCCAAGCCGCCCACACCCTTCTGTCACGAGGATTGGCGAAGTTTGTAAACATGTAAAGATCATGTTCATGACGATTACTTAATGAATATCCAACTGGTATGTTTATGGACATGCGGGTTAGGCTATTGTCCACTGCTGTAGGTATGATGAAGGTATGATTTCTATCAAAAGTAATGGAGGTCATCCAAAAATTATGGAACAGTGTATCTTCATAAAAGCGTTGATTCCAGCCAGTTAAATTCCACCATATTCCAGATTGATCTGGTTCCGAATTCCATCCTAGGTGCAAGGTTTGGTTTGGCGAAGGGGGCGAACCAGCTGATGTCCATATACTAGGATGAACACCAGGGGAATTGCTTACCAATGGTTGAAAGCTTAAATTAGCCCATCCATTTTCTAGATCTTCGGGGTTGTCATAAAAAAGCGATGACCATTCAAACGGCGAAAACCCCCGCGGCATGTTAAAAACTTGGGGATTGCCGCTGGCTGTGCCAGTAGTTAAGAATGTAATGCTTATACTTTCATGCCATCTTGCGTATACCCTTAAATCCGCGTCTGATGGAGGGGTGCCCCTTACAGGTGTGGGGGGGCCGTCAGGCGTGTAGTGCCAGCCCATAAATACATGGCCTGGAAGCGTGGGGAATGAGACTGACATGTTTGGAGTCCAGTTGTTTTGCATTGCGCCATTTGCGTGTTGGGTAATGCTACGCTGCTGTGTGGTTTGTGAAGTGCCAAATTGCCCCCCGTTGGCGTCAAAAGTAATTGTAACAGGAGGGTTTGGTATCCATCTGGCCCATAGGGTTCTTTGATTTGGGTTTTGCCAGGGGAATGTATTGATTTGAGTATCTACATGAAATTGGGTTCCACCAGTCTGAGCCGACGTGCTAAACCATCCAACAAAGGTATATCCTGGCATAGCTGGGAGTATAGGCAGCACACCTTGCAAGTGAACAGTACCGTTACGGTTCATCCACGCGCCATGACCTTGAACGGTGGCATTAACTGGGGCAAGGGATGTCACTGGAATATCAACCATTGCGCCGCGGTTTGCGCCAACGCCTCCCCAAGCCCCAGAAGGTTGAAGGCTGGCTCCGCCTGAGTGATTGATAACGAATGTAATCCTACGGGCATAATGAGCGTAGAGGGTAAAAGGGTTATTGATTGTCATGCTGGAAAGGGATTGACCAGTACCCGCGCCGCCAGTAGCTTGTGTGGGCCAGGTGCTGTTATTAGGGGAGAAATGTGTTCCTCCCCCTGCGGGGCCTGCTGATGTGGCCCACCAGCCAGTTAGGTTATATCCTGCTGGATGGTTAACCAGGGGCACGTCAGTAGCACTGGGGACGCCAGCGTTGAGCCCGTGGGTATTTGTTGATGTGTTTAAATTCATACCTTGTATGGCTTGGCGTGAAAGGGTATGGCTCCCTGATGGGGTGCCACCCATAGTGTTAAAGTTTATTGTTATAACTGGGTTAAGGACCCAGCGGGCAAATAGCAAAACCCCGTGAGGGATAGTAGTACCCGCCTCATAGCGCTGCCCGCCTGTTTGGGCTTGCACAGTGTACCAACCGCTAAAAGTCCATCCATTTCGGTTAGGGTCTGGAGGCCAGGCCTGCTGGTTTGTGGGCACCCATGTAGGTGTTGTATTTGCAGAATGGCCGCCGATTCGTATTATCCTAGACTGCTGTGCCGCGGGCAGGTTCATCCCGTTGCCGTTAAACTGAACTTGATATCCCCACTGGGCAAACACGGTAGTATTTCCGCTAACCCCTTGGGCACCAGTAAAAACATTGGCTATATTTAAGCCCTCCTGGTCAAAGGTCCAGTGCATAAACTGGGCGCCCCCCATTGTGGGAGGGGTTGGCATGTTTCCTGTGCCAAGTATCCCTGTATTGCCAAAGCCTACTGTTTGTGTCCAGCGCTCGGTTTGTCCGTAGCCAGAGCTTCCGCCGTTGGCGTTGAAGGTGATTAGAAACGGCGGATTTCCGTTAAGTGGCATTATGGGCTCGTATGTGGGCATAAAATACGCAAAAACCCTCACATCTCCGTGATCTGCCAGGGTAACATCTGCGGAATAATAGTACTCCGAGTTCCAACTTGTGTTTTGGATTATTATAGAATCTGCTGGGCTGGTGTTACCATAATCGTCTAGCTCAAGGGCAACCCAGTCTACAAGAGTGTACCCTTCACGCCTAGGAATAGTTATTTGAGATATGCTTTCCACAGAGGCTGGAAGGGTCTTGTAATGCTCTAAAGAATATGGGGAATTGTTACGCCCGCGTACTGTTTCTACGCCTTCTAAATCCATTTCATGGAAGGAAACAAATGGGGAAGAGGTTAGGATAAATACCTCAATAACATCCTCATAGTAGTGAGGAGGGTTTTCTTCATCTATGTGGCCATACTCATCGGTAACGTATGGAGTATCGCCTATTTCTGCGTAATAATCATAATAGTCATCAATATCATCAGAATATTGGGTATAGGGGTATGGGTCCTCCTCTTCATGGCTTATGTCATATTTGTATATTTCTTCGTTATACTCATTGATGTCATCATCTGGTACATAATATGTAGTGCTATCACTTGCCTCATATTCTATGTATGGGATATCTCCTAGGTCTAATATATCAAGGGCCATTACAATGCCGCCTGATACCAGGGCCAGGGCAATCAGCAGTATGGATATCCGCTGCCAACTTGCCCATCTTGCTTTGTTGGGCCTTTTGTATTTAGTTATGTTTTGCATGGCAACCCTCCGTCTTATGTAATATTTTTTTGAGCGTTGTCCAGTATACTGCTTTATTGTTAAAATTCAAGTTTTTTTACCATATTTCCAATTATTTTATGATTTTGTAATATTTAAATCTCTGAGTGCATTACAATAAAAAGCGCAGGGGATTCCTGCCCCTTTTTGGTCTCACCCCTAGGAATTTTGTTCTTCTGAGGGGCTATATTACTATATTTTGAAGCTGTATTCTCCGCAGGCACGGCTTGTTTTTTTGCCTATGTGTATTTGGCTTCCCAGGTCGATATAGGGTAGGTAACTTGTTACATCGCCATAGAATCGTACCTGACCTATAAACCCTAGTATTGGTTGGCTACTGGTTTTCAATTTTACTGTTTGTAAGTCGCACTCTGCTTGGATGTGTGGCTTGTTGTATACCAGCTTATAGGGGATAGTGAACATGCTTTTGGTGTAGTTGTCTATTATACCAGACAGGCGTAGGAATAACCGGTCTATAAATGTTGTGAAATCTAGCTCCTTTGGGGGCTGCTTATTGATTAGAATTTCTGTTGGTGTTATAAAGTTTATTATTAATTTTTCGCAGGTTGGAATGTGTTGTGCTCCATCGTCTTTCCATTCTAGATTGTATACTTCGTGGCAGTTTATCAATTGGGTGTTGGCAAGCTTGCCTTTGCACATCCATTGTGTTGCGTCTGTTACGCTTTGTGCGTAGTCACAGGCTGAGCCCATTAGGGTTATATAGAATGTTAGTGTTTCCTCTGGGAGGTAGTGTCCTTTGCTTGGGTAGGGGGCTGAGATTACTATGGGGTTTGGGATGGATTCTGTTGTGTTTACTTTTAGTATGTTGTAGGTGTGATGGTGGTTTTTGTATAGTGATTGGCCCAGTGCGCCGCGGATGGTGTTGCCTATGAAAATGGGGAGGTTAGTGGCTTTTGTGAATGTTAATGTGATTTTGAGCTTTGTAAGCTTTAGGTTGTTGATGGGTATCACCTCTTGTAGGTAAATGAGGGTTGTTGTGAAACTGAAACAGGTGTTCCCCTTGTCAATGTTTTATTGGCTAGGGTACACCTTTTTTATTTGGGCATGAAAAACTACATATAAATCCGCTCTCGCGGTAGTAGGCCTACTCAACCAACAAAAAATCTATCAGAAAGGAGAGTGTGACACTTGGTTACAATCCGCTCTCGCGGCAATAGGCCTACTCAACATGATCATCGAAGGCCCTAGAACCATTGAGCTTAGGTTTCAATCCGCTCTTGCGGCAACAGGCCTACTCAACCATAACGCGTATTTGGACAGATCTTGAGATGTATGTTTCAATCCGCTCTCGCGGCAACAGGCCTACTCAACATAGCTCAAAAGCTATGCTCAACTGCATCTAATCCCATGTTTCAATCCGCTCTCGCGGCAACAGGCCTACTCAACAAAGAAGGCAGTGAAAAGTTAGATAAAGAATGTCCGTTTCAATCCGCTCTCGCGGCAACAGGCCTACTCAACTTTCCCCCGTTTAGCCTTGCACTTCGTAGGTCGTCGTTTCAATCCGCTCTCGCGGCAACAGGCCTACTCAACCCTACCCATTTTTAGCCCGCATAAACACTGGCTTTGCAGGGTGCATTTTCGGGATGATTGATTTTTAGTCATTAACCCAGATATATTTTGCAAATCTTTGGAAAACCATACCCCATCCAACTCTTACATAAAATCATATAAAACCGCATAAACACTGAGGTCTGACACATCTATGATGTAAAATTATAGATAGTCGGGATGATGGCCTTTTTTGAGCATAAAAATCATCCCGACCTCATATCAATCATCTGCAAAGATACTACCATACTGCAAAACATGAGTCAATCAATAGTTCTCATCGCTATCCGATTGTTTCATTTCACTCCCTTACAAAACCAAAAATGTAGGTGCGATATTCGCTATCTTTGCCCCCATCACACAATCAACACTATTAGGACTAAGGCGCTCAAAAATTATAAGGCTATCTTCAGGATTGCTTTCGCCAGAAAATTTTCTTACCACATCCAAAAGTGCTGACCTACAACGCTTCACACCCTCCGAGTCCAGCCGACACAGAAAAATTGAAAACTGTATACGTATCCCAAAGTCCTTCATACATTTATCAATTTTGCTACGCAGCCGGTTACTTGTTATATCATAACAAACTATCGTGATATTACTCTTTGTGTGGCTCATAGGTTGCCCCCTCAAGTAATGCAGTTTTTAGCTTAGCAGCTTGGTTATCAAATCTGCTACGCCATTTAGGTACACGTTCGTGGTATAACCCACAAAACTTACGAAACCCATCATCTGTTAATCGCCAATCCCCATCTGACATGAAAAAATGCTCAGCTTTCAGTTGTTTTTTATTAAGCATAGTGCGGACCCATGTATCAATAAAAGGAGACCGAAACTCTTCCATAATATCAAGCGCAAGCGAATTTCTACCGTAGTGTATGCTGTGCAAAAAGCCTACCTCAATATCAAAATTTCTGGCAAGCAAGCAGGTTGTAACTTCATTGCACAAAAAAGCATAACCCAAGTTAAGCAGAGCATTAACGTAGTCAGGTGATGGACGATATTCGCGCCGAGTAAATACAGGGTTTTTTAGCAGATGGCGATAACAATCCCAATAGTATTTTGCGGATATACCTTCAATGCCAAGAATCTCATCTATCTGCTCTGCGTCATTCAGCTTTTTCATGAAGCCATTGATTGCAGACAAATGGCCATCATGAGCATGAAGGGTATTGTCAAGTTGATATTTCCGTATGACAGACATCTGATTGTGTATCTTCCCCGAAACTATGGCCTTAGCTATAGCAAGCCGCTTGGAGGCATCCATAAAAGTAGAAAACTGTGCAAGCCTGACGATGGCACCTCCAGATTTTGTGGACATAACGCGCCCTTTAATTTTGCCCCATTTAGATAAATAAATGGTATTAATGCCTCTATAAAGCAATAAATCAAGTGCAGGAGCTGTGAGGTTTACGCTATCAAAAATTATGAGCGTATTAACATTGTGGAGAGGTACCGTAGATATTACTTTTCCATCCATAGTTACTTTAAGATGTTCCCCTTCGCGGCGTATACTACAATTTTCTTGTTGCACATATAGAGTTTCCATGGTCACCCAACCTTTATAAAAATGCCGTCTTCATTTTTTATCAGTACCGTGCGGTGTCTAACTGGGCCAGGCGCAGGATATTTATTGATGTGGCGCTGAGTTTCCGCATAATCGTAATCGGAGCATTGACTTAAAATGTAGTGAATATACTTTTCACCACTTTCGCCAAGACAATGGAATATCTGCAACATTTATTAAGGAAGGTTGCCATTGGTTACAAAGATGCGGCTGTTTTGAGGGTTCATTTTCATGGGTACGTCCTCCTTGTAAATTGGTATAGGCTGTGGATTTTTTGCTCTACTTGAGACTTATGCTTACTATAGGTCTCTTAAGGAGCTTTTTTGCATATATCGTGTCACTAATTTTTGTGGAAATGTTTACATATCATAAACAGCATAACTGCAATAAAAAACCGCGTCTCTATGTCATAGGTGACGCGGTTTTTATTTTGTTGAAAATGCAGTGTGCAACGACATAAGAAGAAAGCCATCACTGTATAAAATGATTCAATCCGCTCTCGCGGCAACAGGCCTACTCAACCCCTCTAGGAAGGAGCTTTTGAAATGGCGAGAAAAAGTTTCAATCCGCTCTCGCGGCAATAGGCCTACTCAACGCAAAGTGCGAAGACATTAACACGGAAGAAGATTGCGTTTCAATCCGCTCTCGCGGCAAAAGGCCTATTCAACTGGAAAGAGTGCAAGGCATGAAGAATTTGCCAACCCGTTTCAATCCACTCTCGCGGCAATAGGCCTACTCAACAGTCCAAAGAAAGTCCGCGCGGCGTTCCCTAACCAGGGTTTCAATCCGCTCTCGCGGAAATAAGCCTACTCAACAAGTTATTGAAGAAGCCATGGAGGCTTGGAAAAACAGTTTCAATCCGCCCTCGCGGCAATAGGCCTACTCAACCCATTAGCAGTCGGACCTTTAAAAGTAGAAAAGGTCGTTTCAATCCGCTCTCGTGGCAATAGGCCTACTCAATTCCTTTAAGCCGCTACAATAGGCAGTACAGTTACGGTAGTTTCAATCCGTTCTCGCGGCAAAAGGCCTATTCAACGACACCAGAGTATGCAACTGTTAGCTTGGACGGAACGTTTCAATCCGCTCTCGCGGTAAAAGGCCTACTCAACCAGACCCCAGATATCTCCTGCTTTATAGCACAAATCGTTTCAATCCGCTCTCGCGACAAAAGGCCTACTCAACATAATCGCCCGTCGCATCTTTGCCCTTTTGTATTGGGTTTCAATCCGCTCTCGCGGCAAAAGGCCTACTCAACAAACACAGTTAAGAGAGCAACACAAACCGCAAGCGCGTTTCAATCCGCTCTCGCGGCAAAAGGCCTACTCAACCAAAGAAATTTGCAAAAGATACAACAAGAATCATCGTTTCAATCCGCTCTCGCGGCAAAAGGCCTACTCAACCATACAGCCCACAGCAGTCGCACGACCCAGGCATTTCGTTTCAATCCGCTCTCGCGGCAAAAGGCCTACTCAACCCTACCCATTTTTAGCCCGCATAAACACTGGCTTTGCAGGGTGCGTTTTCGGGATGATTGATTTTGAGTCATTAACCCCGGAGATTTTTGTAAATTATTGGGCATCAACACCCCATCATTCACCTCATCAAAATCTAAAAAAACCGCATAAACATTGAGGTAGAGCACCATCAGGAAACAAACTTTGAAACAGTCGGGATGATAGCCCTTTTTGAGCGCAAAAATCATCCCGACTATTATCAATCATCAACAAAAAAATTACAATACCGCTAAACATGAGTAACCCGGTAATATCTCAGAAAATGCGACGTGTTTCAATGATTCCCACAATGCGATATCTGTTCATACGCTACTACACAATTTGCCCTATTATTGGTTGTGCGGGTTTCTAGGTAGATTCTGGTCATGCTCGGCATCACTTAGGTCTGGCAGTGTTTTGATAAATTGCTGGGTAAAGTCATTGCCACGCCCCCTGCGATTTGCTTGAAACCAAGCAAAGACACTCTCACTTCCCTTGGGGCCGCTTTTCGGATACATCACATTTTCATGTTTACCTATCCAATTGGATACACGCATAAACTCATTGGTATGTGTTAAAGATGCAGTAATATCTTTACTTGGCAGTGGGTGTAACGAAATATTAAGACTATCATCAATTTTATATACCCCACTTTTGTCATAGTCAATGGAAATACCAACACTACCATACCCAATAGGCTTACCATGGCCCAGCTTAAACCCATGAGAAGGGGCGTCACCAGAAGCCTTGCCGCCGATAGTAAGCACCCAAATTAGTTTAGCCAGTTCATCTTCTGTTACATTTTCAAAGGCAACATCAAATGTGAAGCTATGCTCTGCTTTTACAGCTCTTGAGATTACAGTCATATCTGGCCTGTCTGTTGGGTTTGCTACCTGTGTATCTTTGCTATGCCAGTAAAACTTGCGCCCCTTTATGCTAACCGCTTCCGCACTCAAAACCTCTTTTTTATTTTTCCCCGCTCCATGGGTAATTTTGTAGTCATAATTGTAGTAATCTGCACCCTCAATTTTATTCATGTAAAACTCGGTTGCACTAGGGCGTGGTTGCCCAAGGATGGCAAGTCTTATCGGCTTACCTTCATTTTCGTACCAATCATTCTCTTGCAACGATGTAGCGTCACGAAACGACACACGAGATGCTAATGCGTTTACATTTCCACTACCTTCACTGTCATCATCATCTTTTCCAACCATACCAAATAAATTGCAGGCATCGCACAAGCTGGCACTATTCTTGCATGGTGCGAAGTCGCCAACTATTTCACTGACCTTGCGTGCAAAAACCTCTTGACTTATACAAGCTGGAGAAATGTAATATACATTACCTAATTTTTCAAAATACACCGGAAACGGCTTGTCTGCTTCAATATTTGCCCAACCATCATAAGGAGGCATATTTGGGTTTTTGGCATTGGCCTTGTATAGTGACGCGATTTTCGTGGCTCGATTAATATCATCTGGGGAAAGCTTATAAGGGGTTTTATCGCTTTCGTAACCATAAACAACGGTATCAAAGTGCTTCTTAGTCGTATCCCCAAACCGGACCCCTGGCAGATGATACGCCGGTATTTCGTCCTGTCTTGTGCGGGATTTCTCTGCACTTGATATGACGGGGTACTCCAGATGCTTTGCCTTGCCATACATGCCGCCAAACAAGACATACATCTCACGCCCCCATCCTGGATACTTTTCTCTACCAATGCGCTTGAACTTTTCACCTGTTGCTTTATTGGTGGCAGAGGTAAAGCCCTCGCCAAATACAGGCATTAAGGCCTTTTTGCCTTTTTTCAGGAACCACTTGCCATCAATTTTTTCTACAATACCTACGCCCATATTATCGCTTTTGCGCTCACGGTCATATGGTATTACGCTGCGTTTATTGAGCACAGTATCATCATCTATTGTAGACAAACAGCTATCTGTTAGGGCCTCATAAATACTGCGAATCATCCCTCTAATGCTTGAACCTGGGATCACCGGCGAAGAAGGGCTAACCTTTTCCCGGTCATCTTCGGGGTTGTCGTATGAATAAAAATCATAGGAGCGTACTTTTTTCCTATCGACTTCCTTGTCCGTAGATTTCTTTTCTTTATTCCATTTACAGACGAGCTCATCGGCGAACTTTGAAAATGCATCTTCATTGGCTGCGCTGGGTATGATTAGGGGTGTCAATGTCTTTAAATTGCATTTTAGCACCCCAGTAAGCTGCCCTTTGCCGGTACCTTCTGATTTCCAATCCCCAAGTCCGATAAATGTATAGGGATTAACAAACTTATCGCTAGGCATCAATGTCCACCAGTCCTTTCATCGCGCCTTCTTTAAACCCGGTAAAAACATAGTCGCATACCTCCAGGCGCACACCACCTACAGAGCTTTCGACGATTCTAAGGAAATTGCGGATACCCAGCCACATGTATATATCATCTTTTTTTAAAGCCAGTTTCCCGGGGAAATATAGCTGTCCGCCCCTATCTTCGGTAAGAATTGTCCAGTTGCCTTCGTAGGCTAAATCGGTGCCATACATTAGATATTCTGCATCCTGCTTTGTGTAGTCTTTGCAATTTTCTAGCTCTTTACTATCTCGGAAAAGTAGGTTCCCTAGCTCGTCACGAATAAATCGCACTTCCCGCTTATCGTCAAAGACTCTAAGCTCTGTGACATAATCCCATCTAAATTGGGTAGTATCATGGAAAAGCAAGTTTTCGCCATCCCATATGCCGATGGCTACACCGTGGTACATTACTGTATATGCCCATGCCTTACCTTCGAAAGTATTGCAATCAATCATTTATTGCGCCCCCTTTCGGTTCTTCCAGCAATTTTTCTCGGAGCATGTGCTTTGGCAACTTAAACAACTGGCACTTTGGCTTTTCAATCCCATCAATACATATTTTCTCAACAGAGAACACCCCACGGCCAATTGCCGTTTCACCACCGATTGTGACTAACCCCAAGTCAATAGCTTGCAAGGCCAGTAACAGTAGTTGATAGATTGCTTCGTCGCCTTTGGGATATTGCACTCTTAAGATAACTTCGCCTTTAAATTGTGGGCGGCTGGTAAAGAGTGCACGATTAGCCGCGCCCCCTGTCCAGCGGTCTATCTTTACGCGGGTGACCAGATGTCGTTTGTCTTTGCCAAAATAAGATGCGTCTACTCGCACCTTTGAAGGAAATGTTTGCTTATCGTCACTATGCTTATCAGGATAGCCGAAGACTTTATCCAAATAACTATTACAATTTTGATACCCCTGGGTCTTTAGGAACCGTGCAAGGCCGCCCTTAATGGCTCCAGCCATAGATGTGCCATATATTACAGGTCTACCATTGCTGGTTATTTGTGCAGAATCTTCTTTGCCAATAACACTGTAGTCATCACGGATTAATAACGAGCCTTTGAGCTTGAGCATTGCAGATATTTCGCCATGTTCGCTTGTATATTTTGGTTGTTTTGGCTCGGGGTTAATCGTTAAAAGCTGATCCCATTTAAACCCTTTCCATTTCTCCAGCTCTGTACCATCACCACCAAAGGCTAACTTGTGTATACTTTCACATTCAAGCTTTCCAAACCCGCGAGAGGTTTTGCCGCCTACATATAGGTTGCTAAGTTTGCCAAGTAATCTGCCAAGAATATCTTCAAGGCCGTCACATGAATTTTTTCGAATAATCAGTTGCAAGCGTAAGTCAAAGCCTGCACCACGATCTATCGCTTCAAAGTCAAACTTTTTATCGGGCTTGGCTACTTTGTTTTCATCTAGCGCAACATTATCAATGGTAATAATTTTAGCGTCATATAGTGGTACATCGAAAACCCATAGGGGGCTTGTTATAGCGCTGGCATTATTGCTGTCAATCAAGGGGCCAAATAACTTTTTTGTACCTTCTTTATCCAAGGCACCAAATAACTTTGCGGCACTTTCTACATCCAAGGAACTGCGTAATACCCCGGCAATACTGGTGCCTGGCAAAACAGGGTTGCCCTTTGCATCCAGATAAACATCCCTTTTGGTATTCTCGCTTTCGCCGCTACCAATCAGAGCCGGTGACAGTAGCCGCATTTTGCAAAGCACAGCAACACGTCTGATTATAGGGTTGTAGTTTTCATCATTTGCTTTCTTTAAATAATCACTCATCGCTACCCCGCCTTTCCTGTTTAATCTGACGGATTTGCCGGATTACTGTTTTTAGGCAGTCGTGATATATCTGCCAGGCGCTATCGCAAAGCTTTTCGTCGTCATATTTTAGTGCGAAAACATTGTTGCATAGGTTTGTAATCAGCTTTAGTTTTTCATCGTCCTTCCAATCTTTATTGATTTTATCGTCCAATGCTGATTTCGAATCAACCTTGCGTATAACATTTATAAGTCGTCCAAGTTGTGCAGATGAGGGTAGCTTGGTGTCATCACTTGTTAATGTCTTCGCCAGTTTTATAGCGGCTTGTTCCCATTCGCGCTTGGCTTCTATGGAATCTACCATGCCCTGTAATCTCGCACTTGCGGCTTCTTCTAGGGTGCTTTCAATTGATACCTCTGTACCATCCCGCAAGCGGCCATCTTCCAAGGGTTTTTCTATAAAAACATGCCCAAAACCCTCGCCGGTACGCAGACCAAGAAACTGCTCCTTGTTGAGTGTCACATCATCGCCATTGTTGTGCAAAATAATTACGCTTCCACCGTTTATAGCTGGCGTCTGTGGGCGTGGCAGAAGCCATTTTGCATTGTACCCAGCAACACTGGCTTCTGATATGAATGAGCGTTGTACAATGAAGTTTTTGCAGATTTTTCTCGCCAAAATATCGGCGCTTGGGGCTATTGTGCCAACCTCATCGCATATAATCATGGGTGAGCGGGCTGTTATGCAAATATCTTTGCCTTTTTTTACTGTAATATTTTCCGCACTAAGCCTTGCTCTTGAGAAGTCATTTTTCCATTCAAAAGAAGCGTTGCCATACTGGGCTGTTCGTGACCTACCAAGGCGGATTATTGATTTCTTTGGCATTAAAGCAAAAAGCAACTCCAAATCACTTTTGGTGCCAACTATATTGCCAAAAAACACTTGCCGTGATGCCAGTGCCATATAACTGTAGAAAGCACCACTATCGGCTTGCTCATTCTCCTGGGGGGAGCCTTTGGCTTTGTCATGTGGGCGAGCATGGTGCATAACTACTTCAAACCTTGGCTTTGCAATATTTACTTCGCTGTGCTCATTTATATTGATATAACCGCCGAGCTTACCAGATAGATTATCATCAGTTTTATAGCCTATATTGGCATCATCAAAGAAGGCGTCGCCTTTTTTATTGGTTTTTATGCTGGTTGGAGTGGGGTAAAATGGAATATAATTGCCTGGGTATGCAAATCCAAACTTGACACCACCTTCTAAGAAGATGCGCCTGAAAGTCTCGTTTTCGTGGGCTTTATCCTTTGCCGGGTTTTCCTTTATCCATAAGCCAGCAAAACAGCCCATTAGCATACTACCTGGAATATGCCCTTCGCAGCCGTTTCCTCCTGATAGCAACGAGGATATAACTGGGTCTTCAAGGGTGATTTTGTAAGATGCTTGGAATAAGGATTTATCATTACAGAATGGAATAATATATTTTTCTGGGGCACATTTTTCCTCATCACTTGCAGCTGTACAAGGTTTTTCGTCTAGCTTGCACTCAACCTCGCCCCATCCCCGTGTACGATTAGAGCCCATACTTTTCAACAACCCACAACATTCTTTCAAAAACTTTAAATGTGTGCCGCTAAGGCTCTCAACATTAAAGGTCAGTGTTTCACCTTTATTAAGCACCCTTGCCGCCCGCAAAGATTTGTCTTTTGCTTTGCGGATAATTGCATCTAGTTCGTCGTTGGGGGCTTCCATTCGGGTGCTATAACGTAGTGTTGTAAGCGCATCTAGCGCACTGTGTTTCGGCACTTTGCCAGTGGTATAACCCAGTTGTCCATCTGAGATATTTAACATTCCGCTATCAGACTTGCCTACTTCCCCGAATAATTCGTAAAACGTGGTAGCAATCTCTTCCGATTGGCGAGCAGAAACTATTTCAAGCCCCACTTCTCGCAGGCAGCCCTTCAGGCGTTTTGCCGGTACATAGGGTAGGCCGGTAGCTTGGTCATACACGATATCTGTATTGATGGTGGCGGCATGACCATGACCTGACGCAGCGCACAAGTCTGATTTAAGGTTGAGTATTATGTGCATTTTTCGCCCCCCTTATGTCTTTATAAATGTCTGCAAACTCTAATACGCTAAATAGCAATGCATATTTATATAGCGCTTTACCTTTTTCTTCATCTTCCGGAGAGGCATATTTTTTATATGTTATTTCTGGGTCGTATGCTTCTGGTAATGTGTAGTCTTTTGCCTTGCACCAAGCCAACACCTTTTTTACTTCATTTTCGCCATCTGCTATTGAGTCTCGCAGGGCTTTGAGTCTAGAGCGAGGCCATGCGCTGTCATTTTTCTGAGCCCAACTCATAAGCTCGGTAAAATCAGTAAAGCATTGATACTTGTTCTTGAATAATTCAAGGGTTTCTGCTTCCATCGTGTCTGGATTCAGGACGCAGTAAGGGGGATGTACCAGGATATTTTCACCAATAGAATATTGCCGACTTCTTAGGGATTTCAAATCTGCAATCATACCGCCTTGATGGAGATGAAAATCCATGAAGCTCCCGGCAATATCATTGGTGTGCTTATCTGCATTGCGTGTATAGCCTTTTGCGTTTTTACAGCAAGCTTCCGCCATTTTGTACGCTTCGGAGAAGGGATAGTGGCTGTGAAAAAGCACAACTCCAGCACACGCGCTGATATGAGGTTTCTTATCGTCTTCGGGCCAATGTTTGAAGGGGTATAGACGTTCCATTTTACTATGGGATTCAATCTGCATTAATAGTTCTGCCGCATAGCTGATGCCCCACAATCCTGATACAACACATGTTATATCGTCGCCACCGCATATTATTGGAAGTTGCGGGGTGGATTCGTCTTTTTTATAATAGGAAGTGCCTTTGTAAAACTCGTCAAATGTGGCGTTGGTTGCATTAAGCGCCTCTTTGTACAACATATCAATGCTATAGGACATTTCACGTATTTTGGGCACAACTTCGCTCCATGAGTTGCTACCATTTTTCATATATTGCTCTATATGCTGACTTATGTTGTTTCCATCAACATGTACTACTGCAAGGAAACTTGTGCTTCCGAGCTTTAGGCTGTCGAAGGAGTCTAATCCGCCACTGTTGACATCGCGCTTACAATATTGATCCTGGCTAAGTTGCTCACGACTTATCTGGTCTATGTGCGTAACGGGACGGCCGGTTAGTAGCGATGCTCTTGTTATGGGCTGGCTGCCAGCCCCTAATGGATGATTAATTTCGCCTCTTGATTGTGATAGACGCCGCATTAGGTCTTTATGTTTTTGCTCATAGTCGTCTTTGAAGTCGGTTTCTACAAAGGCTGATGCTATGCCTATTGTGGCAGTTTTGTTATAGACCATGTGAAGGAAAGCTGCTGTTGCTTTTTTATAATCACAGAGTGTTTTGTATGCTACATATGCGTTGCCACCGCCTACATATATGATTTCGGCAGTTTTGGTGAATATCCAGGGGGTGGTTTCGCGGTGATGTTTGTCGCTCCAGCTTGTGATTACGTTGTCTTTACCGAATGTGGATTCTAGTACTTGTGGCAGAAATTCTGTAAAAACTTCTCCAACAAGCTTCGAAGCTCCTATGTTTTCTCTTAGCTTAGAAGATGCGAAAATGTAGGATTGAATACCGGTGGTGTCGTAGATGGAGTAAATCATTAACAACCAGCCTCCTTATGGTTTTGATTTTGTCTCGGGATGAATTGCATCAGAAATCTAGATTTTTTTAATCATTTCTGCATACGCATTTATATCAATAGCCGCTACTGTTGCCAGTGATTGAAGCAACAGCAAAAGGTCAAAGAAAAAGCTAATAAGTGACTGTTCTTTATTGCTTTTGGTGATTATCCCATCGCTGCTACACGTGAAAGCACCCTCTTGTATAACGCATCCGCATTGAAGTGATTTGTCTCCTTCCAATGCGAGTAAATGTTCCTCGAAAGTTACGCCAAGCGGGTCTGCCCATGACGAATTGGTTGTTAATATTCCAGCAGGTATAAAATGAGGCTCCTTTGCTTTATATATACCTCCAGCATGGGGAATTGGTACAGATGTTCGTTTTAATTTTCGCACACTTTCGGCTTGGTTCCCTGCATAATCAAGGTACGGTTTTAGATCTTGTTTCACCTCAAAGACTGCGTAAACACTTTCTGCCGGAACATAATGAACCCCTTCGTGCTCGAAAACCAAATGAGAGTATTGTGCATCATATATGACAATATCTATTTGTTTGCTCCTGTTGTTCTCCGAATCAACAACAAACGCTTTGTCTACTTTGTATCGCCGTGGGAGGTAGGTTCTAAACCACTCTACCCAACTGCGCTCTGAGGCAGCGCCTTTTTCGCCACTATGCGGTATCGCAGTTCTACTAGCCAACAACTTAGCCGTCATGATGTTTTGAACATTCGCGTAAACATCAATGAGTGAAAATTCTTTATTTGCCATAATATCTCCCCTTAATTTCTATGGATGCTTTATGTGTGATTGTGACAGATTCTAATTGCCCCGATGATTTTGAAAAAAGCTGACCAACCCCAGTCGTGGCCTGGCCTAGGTAGTAGTCGCCTAAGCACTTGCAATGATTGCCAGTTATGTTATTATTTTATCCTAGAAAATTCCATAATACAAGCGTTTTCAACACAAATAGAAATATTGTGATTCAGGAGGAAATCATGCCAAAGTACGAACTTTACTGCCCCAAATGCACAAGCGAACACAGCATATGGGCATCAATGAAAGAAAAATCAGAAAAGAAGATACCGTGCCCTGAGTGCGGCTCCTTTGAGCTTGAGACGGTTTATAAAGCTGCACCTGCTTATGTAAAAGGCCAGGCTGCGTGCCCTAATCGGGTAGGATGTGGACATAGTTGTCCTCATGCAGGGTAAGAAAATCAGGGCGCCTTTAGGGCGCTCTTTTACATATAATTCTCATTATTTGCGCATCATACATATATGAAAAATAAATGGATAATACCTGTGGGCCTTATTGTAGGGCTTGCCAACGGCCTTTTTGGGGCTGGCGGAGGTACTGTATTAGTGCCTGCTTTGGAGAAGTTTAAGCCTTTGGAGACTCATAAGGCTCACGCAACTACTTTGGCTGTTATTTTGCCACTTTCTATTATCAGTGCCTTGGTTTATGTATGGGGTGTTGATGTTGATTGGAAGGCTGTTGGTTTGGTTTCTGCCGGAGGAGTTGTTGGTGGGGTAATTGGGGCGCGGATTCTTTCTAAGATTTCTGCTGGGTGGCTCAATATATTGTTTGGGCTTTTTCTTGGGGCTGGAGCTATTAGGATGCTATTCTCATGAGCTGGGTATGGTATGTGGTTGCTGGTCTTGCCTCTGGGATTATTTGTGGAATGGGTATCGGGGGCGGAGCCATTCTAATCCCGGCATTGACTATTTTTCTTGGGATGGAACAGCAGGCTGCTCAGAAGATTAATCTGCTTTACTTTATTCCTACTGCGGCTATTGCCCTTAGGTTGCATATAAAAAATGGTAATGTGGAAAAGAGTGGGCTTCTTAAACTGACTATTTATGGGGTTATTGGAGCAGTTGTTGGGGCTTTTATTGCAGTTAATATTGACGGTGGATATTTACGTAAAGGTTTTGCTGTGTTTTTGCTTACTATGGCGGTATACGAAATTATGAAAGGATATAAGCGATGGACATCCAAGGATTCGAAACGTTCAAAAACCAATTCCGTATAGCGGATACGGATACAAAGATTAGTATGTATGTAGAGGCTGAGGACTTGACTCATGGGCAGTACAAAGAGCTTCTTCAGTTGTTTCCGTTAAAAGATTTGCAGCGATTGGAAGCAGCGCTAGGGTAGTAAAAAAAGATCACCTGCTTGTATGCAGGTGATCTTTTTTTACTCCATTTCCGGAAGGATGATGTTAATCGGCTCATTGGTTATTTGTTTGAAGTATGCATTAAGGATTTTTTCTAGGGATGTTTTAAAGTCATGGCGGGGGGCTGATGCTGTGGATTTTAATTCTATTTCGCAGTAGAAATCTTCGTTTATATATATTTTGGCACTGCCCATGGTTTGACCTGCTTCTACTGGGGCTTGGAGTGATTCTGGGATAATAAACTCTACTGATATAGCTTCTTTTTCATTTTGGTTGATGGGTATTTTCACGTTATCGGTGAAAATGAAGTCTACAGACTCAGTTCTGGAGCGGGTTATCGGCATTTCTCCTGCTTGGGATTCGGCTATTATTATTGTTTCGTATTGGTAGTTTTCAAAGCCGTAGTTTAGTACTTCCTTGGTGTCTTTCCATTTTTGTGCTCGGCCTTTTTCTCCCCAGCCGCTGGCTAGAACTACAGATATTAGTTGCATACCGTCTCGCTTAGCCGCTCCAACAAAGCAGTGGCCTGCCTTGTTGGTGAAGCCGGTTTTTACGCCGTTGGCGCCGGGGTACTCTGTTAGTAGGCGGTTTTTATTGTACATGGAGTAGGTGCGCTTGTCGCTTTTAAAGTTGGCGTTTTGGGTGTTGGTTAGTTCTATAAAGCCTGGGACGGTTAGAGCATATCGGGTGATTAGAGCCAAATCGTAGGCTGTGGAGTGGTGGTTACCTGCATCTAGGCCGTTGGGGGTTTCGAATACGGTGTTTGTGGCACCTAGTTCGTGGGCCTTCCTTGTCATTTGTGCACAGAAGTCTTCTACTGTGCCTGAGATATGCTCTGCTATGGCTATTGCTGCGTCGTTGCTGGATTCTAGCATTAGGGCTTGCATTAGGTTAATCATTGGGATTTGCTCACCTGGGCTTAGGCCCATTTTTACTTTTGGGGCTGCAGCTGCTTTTTTGGAGACGGTTACGGTATCACTTGTTTTGCCGCTTTCTATTGCCAGTACTGCTGTCATGATTTTGGTGGTGCTGGCCATGGACATAGGCTCGTGGTGGTTTTTCCCCCATAGCACTCGGCCTGTTTCTGCATCCATTAGTATTGCCCCAGTGGCATCAGGGGTTGGAGGTTCTTGTGCTGATAAAGCGATTGTTGGTGTCAGAATAGCAAATATCAGGATAGTCCAGAAAAGTTTTTTCATTTGTATGTTCCCTTCTTGATGTCATTCCATTTATTCTTTGCCCTTTTTATGAAAACATACCATTAAAACGTGCTTTATCCATTCCCAGATATAGGGACTATATGGTATCTTTATTGTGAAAAAAGGAGGGGTTTCTATGATGTCAACTGATATGTATGAATTAATGCGGATTATTGAGTGCGAACACTCTGACCCACATCATATCTTAGGCCAGCATCCGGTAAGCGATGGCGGAGTCATTATTCGGGTTTTTAACCCGTCGGCTGCATCTGTGGAGGTGTTTTTCCCAGAAGGCTTGAGATATCCAATGGAGATGGAGCACAAAGCAGGATTTTTTACTTTATTGCTAAAAGAAACCCCAAAAAGCAGATATAAACTGTCCTACACTGGCCACCATGGTGAAGCGTGGGAGGCTTATGACCCTTACTCCTTTGCCCCGGTAATTTCTGAGCTGGATTTATATTTATATGGCCAAGGTACTCACTATCAGATTTACGATAAACTTGGGGCTAACACGGTTACTGTGGATGGTGTAAAAGGGGTGCATTTTGCTGTTTGGGCCCCTAATGCCAAGCGTATCAGCTTAGTTGGCGATTTTAACGGTTGGAGTGGCCAGCGACATCCTATGCGCAGCATGGGGGCATCTGGAGTTTGGGAGTTATTTGTCCCTGGGCTTTCCAACTATGATAGGTATAAATATGAAATAAAATCTCATACGGGGGCGTTCTTTACTAAGGCGGATCCTTATGCCCGATTTGCAGAGCATAGACCCGGTACAGCGTCCATGGTGTACGATATATCAGGATATAAATGGAATGATACAAAGTGGATTAATAAGCGCAATAAAAAAGACCCACTGGAAGGGCCTGTTAATATCTATGAGTTTCATCCGGGAAGCTGGCGTAGGGCAGGTGAGGGTAGGTTTATGTCTTGGCCTGAGCTTACGGCGGAACTTATTCCTTATGTGAAAGAGCTGGGTTACACCCATGTAGAGATAATGCCTGTGATGGAGCATCCTTTTGATGGCTCTTGGGGGTATCAGGTTACAGGATACTACGCTCCTACTAGTCGTTTCGGTAATCCACATCAGTTTATGGAGTTTGTGGATGCCTGCCATCAGGCTGATATCGGAGTAATTTTGGACTGGGTTCCAGCTCATTTCCCGAAAGATGCTCATGGCCTTGCTATGTTTGATGGGACGGAATTATATGAACATCAAGACCCACGCCAAGGGCAGCATCCTGAGTGGGGAACCCTCATTTTCAACTATGGACGCAGCGAAGTAAAGAATTTTCTTATAGCCAATGCACTTTATTGGATTGAAAAATTCCATATAGACGGCCTTCGTGTGGATGCAGTGGCATCTATGCTTTACTTGGATTATGGAAAAGAGTATGGGCAGTGGGTGCCTAACGAATACGGCGGCCGGGAAAATATTGAAGCTGTAGAGTTTATGAAGCATATGAACTCTGTGCTTCTCGGGGCACATCCACATGTGTTGATGATTGCTGAAGAATCAACCGCCTGGACGGGGGTAACCCGCCCTGTCCAGGAAGATGGTCTTGGTTTTAGCCTAAAATGGAACATGGGCTGGATGAATGACTTCCTTTCTTATATGACCAAAGACAGTGTGTATCGCAAGCATCATCACCATAACCTGACTTTTGGCATGGTGTATGCTTACTCAGAAAAATATATCTTGGTGCTAAGCCATGATGAGGTGGTGCATGGAAAAGGCTCCATGGTAAATAAAATGCCTGGAGATACCTGGCAGAAGATGGCCAATTTGCGGGCGGCATATGGTTTTATGATAGGGCACCCCGGTAAGAAGCTGCTATTTATGGGTAGCGAGTTTGCCCAATTTGAAGAATGGAGTGAGGCCAAAGCCCTTAACTGGTTCTTGCTAGATGAGTTTGAGCATCATAGGAAGATGCTGGATTTTGTAAAAGATTTAAACCATCTTTATTTAAATGAAAAGGCTCTGTGGCAGCGTGATTTCTCTGCGGATGGCTTTGGATGGATAAATTGTGATGATAGTGACAGGAGTATTATTTCTTTCTATAGGGTAGGGGAGAGGAAGCGCCGCAGCAAGAAGGACCAAGAAGCTAAAGGCTCTACTTATGAATATCTGGTATTTATCTGTAACTTTACTCCGGTGCCATGTATGGATTATAGAGTTGGGCTACCTGTAAAAGGAAAATACATTGAGATATTAAATAGTGACAATGAAAAATATGGAGGAAGTGGGATTATAAATCCCGGCATCCGTCAGTGTGAAGAATACTTGTGTGATGGACAGCAGTATAGCTTGCCATTGCAGCTGCCGCCGTTGGGGGTTGTGGTAATGAAAATGAAGTGATTCTATAAGAATTACTATTTCGATGCTGAATATGCTTTGCAATTTAATTCTCCAAATGGTACAAATGATATTGCAAAATATACAATATTTTGACAATGTACATGGAGCCATTTTTAGGAGGTTATTATGCATCGTAGACGTGGAATTACTGGTGTAGTGTGTGTGCTTTTAGTAGCTGCTTTGATTTTTGGGGTTTTAGGCCAGCCTGTAGTTGTTTCTGCCAATCGCCCGCATTGGGCTCAGGAATATGTGGATATTCTTTATAATGCTGATGTATTACAGGAGCATGACTTTGAGGTTAGAGCCCCTATAATTGCAAGTGATTTTTCTAGGTGGATTTCAGGGATTTTTAGGCAATCTATGGATATATATGTCTATTCCGGCGCTATGACACGTCTTGATGGGTTGATGTTGGCGGCGGAAGCTTTCCGCATACCAGCTGGCGATATGACTGTTTTAAGTATGTTTCTGGATTATTATTTGGTGCCGGAGGATTATAGGCCTAGGTTAGCAGGTTTAGTTGAAGCAGGTATTATACGGGGGCATACATCTGGAAATCTGGATCCACATGGGTTTTTGACGCGTGGACAAGGAGCGGCTTTGCTGGCCCTATCTGCTGGGCAAATCTTCTTTGAGGCAGGTAAATTTAGTGGCCTTGTTATAGAGCGTGGGGTCATAAATATTGGCGGGGTTGTACTTAAGGATGTTGAAGTAAGCGGTAATCTTATAATAACCGGTCAGGGTGAACCCATTATAATAACGGGTAATTTTGGCCAGGTAATTGTGGATACGGATACACTTGTGGTGATTAACGGCTTTGTAGGTGAGTTGATTGTATTGGCCGAAAAGGCCAATATTGAAATGGATAATGCTGAAATAAGCAATATACAGATATATGGCTCCATGTTGGATGGGGAAGATGAGTCGGTATATGCTATACCAACGCCGATGCCACTATCTTTGCAAACTCCTACTCCAGTGCCCACAGCGGCTCCAGTGCCCACAGCAACTCCAGATACAATGCCAACACCGACTCCGATGCCAATCCCGACTCCAGCACCGGATACAGGGACTGGGGATGATGGATCAGATGAAAATAATTCAGGTTCGGCTCCCATTACTGTTCCCGGGGATGAAATTGTGATTGAACCGGGTGCGATTAGGATCCCTATCTCCGAAGAGGAATCCATTTTGCTAACTTCAGTTGACCCGGAATACCAGATATTGGGTCAGTTGTTTGATCATATCGATGAAATTGTTGTTGAAGAAGGGCGAATAACCGGGATTTACATCCAAAGTACGGCATCGGTTATGCTTACAAATCTTAACCAGAACCCGGAAGAAATCTTAGAAATTCATCTTGGACAAGATACAAACATTGTTGTAAGCTATATATATGACATGCACAATTTAGTAATTGTGGGTACCGGGGATAATGCTGTGACATTGACTCAACGAAGCACGTTTACTAACCCTCCTCCAAGCTCGGTAATGTCTGTGTCTGGTGATATTGTTTTACAGTTGGCAAACCCTGGTTTGTTTTTTGATCTTTTTACAATTAACTTAGTGGGGCAGGTTAATCTTCAACTTGGGGCATTATCTGTACTGGGTATGACATTTGACCTGTCTCGTTTATGCTATGATTATGCATCCTATATCTATTTAGGAAGTCATAATATCCAATTGATAATACCGGGCCCTATTCATAATTATGTAATAAACATAAGGCATAATGCTGGCGGAGTGCCTTTACAGTTTATGGTAGATCATTCTTCAGAACCTTATCACACAGAGAGTCTGCCGCCTGGCTTTGTGGGACGATTGGAGTACGGAGGTTTAATATCTTAAAATCATTAAAGCTTAAAAATAATTTACTAATGGCCCCAATGGCTGGGGTAACAGATAAGGCTTTCCGCACTTTGGTTCATGACCATGGAGCAGGGCTTACTTATTCTGAAATGATAAGCGCCAAAAGCATTGTATATCGCAATAAAAATACTCATAAGCTTTTGGAGAATGCGACCCATGTGCGGCCTTGGGCTGTTCAGTTTTTTGGTCATGAGCCGGAGTTTTTATATGAGGCTATTCAGATGCTTGAGGATAGTCCCTTTGATATTGTGGATATAAATATGGGCTGCCCTATGCCTAAAATCGTAAAAAATGGTGAAGGCGCAGCCCTTATGACAGACCCACCTCTGGCAAGGCGTATGATTGAAGCGGCAGTTAGGGCTTCAAGTCGGCCTGTCACAGTTAAAATCCGCATCGGTTTTACTCCTTCGAGTCTAAATGCTATAGAAATGGCAAAAATAGCAGAGGATGCAGGGGCTATGCATATCACAATCCATGGACGTACCCGTGACCAGTACTATACTGGTGAGGCTAATTGGGATGTTATATCCGCGGTAAAACAAGCGGTGAAAATACCTGTAATCGGTAATGGCGATATTTTTTCTTCTGAGATTGCTATAAAGCGGTTGGAAGAAAGCGGTTGTGACGGTATAATGATTGCACGAGGAGCTATGGGTAACCCGTGGATTTTTTCACGTACTGCCGCGTACTTGGAAACTGGGGTTTTGCCACCAGAGCCATCACATTCTGACATAATTGAAACAGCGATTAAACATCTTTGGGCGGTAGACTGTGACAGAGCTGCCGACTCTAATGGTAGGAGCTATACTGTGGTGGATATGCGTAAGCATCTGTCTTGGTATACCAAGGGTATGCCAGGGTCTGCTGATTTGAGACGGCGAATTAATTTGGCTCAAACAGCAGATGAAATGGAGGCTTTGCTACGTTTTTATATATACAAAGGAGATAGTTATGAAGAATAAGAAAAATATCCTGTATCCGGCTATTATTGCTGTACTCTTGGGGTTATTACTTCTTTCGCACCTGTCTATTCCGGCTTTTGCACAGCCAGGGACTGCAAGTGACCCGTTGGTTACTCAGCACTATGTAGACGAGTTAGTAGCTGGATTACAAGCTCAAATTACGGCACTTCAAAATCAGATAAATACCGGAGTGCCTTCTGGTGGTGGCGGAACAGGCGAAGGCCAGGTTGTTCCTTTTACGCCATTATTTGTTCCTGCTGGGAGTACTCTTATGGCTAATGCCGGTGTGGAGTTTATTCTTAGAAGCGGCAATGCTACGGTAATTGCTGGGCCTAATGGGCTTGTAGATGTTACCGCGGGTATAGACGTAGGCAATGGTCAAGCTGTTAGCAGAAACCACTTGATGTTGGTGCCAGCTACAGATGGGCGGGGACTGTATTTTTCAACTGATGCGTGGCTAATGATAAAAGGTGGTTTTATAGTTGCCAACTAAGAAATTGAATTGGCTTTTTGATACAATCCTTAACTGGCTGAGGGGAAGCTTGCTTTTTAGTGGCCTTAACGCAGGGATGGATTGGATTGTAAAGCTTAGTCAGGGTAGCTTTATTGTTGGGCTTTTTATTGCTGATGATATAGCACAAAGATCTAGTCTTGGACGTAGTGTTTTTGTGCGTCTTTGGGATAAGATTTTAAACGGGATTCCTAAGCCTTTAAAAATACCTGCGCGGTGGCCTAGTACTTTGGCCTCGTTGTTGTCTGGTAGTTTTTTTATTCGTGGGTTAACTGATCATATGGATACGCCTATTCCTCCTCCTGTGCCTAATGCTACCTCTGGTATGGTTATGGTTTGGGGGGCTTATGCTTTGCCTATTTGGGCGCTTCTGGCTGTTGTAATCGCACTTCCGGTGCTACCTACTATGATTTTGGCTGGTATTATAATACCTGCTTTTTTGTTTGCCCTTTTTAGCCGCCGTTTTGTCCTGGATGGGACGGCGGTTTTTTTGCTGTTTTTTATTATTATCACTCTTATATCTGGGGTAATGTCTGTGGATATGGCATCTAGTGTGCCTATCGCAGTGCTTACTTCTGTGTTTATGCTTTCGACTTTGCTGGTGATGGCCTGCTGTAAGACTCGTGAATCTGTGGATATGTTTATTTTAGGTTTTGTTGCGGCTTCGGCAATTGCAGGGGTAGTTGGGGCTTATCAGATGCTTACGGGGCATACGACAGTGGCTTGGCTGGATTTGATGTTGTTTACCGATATTGGACTTAGACTTTATTCTACTTTTGATAATCCTAATGTTTATGGTACTTACTTGCTGCTTGCCATACCTGTAGCGGCGGCTTGTGTGGTTTACGCAAAGAAGATTTTCTTTAAAATTTGCGCCTTCGGCATTACGGGGCTATTGGTTCTTAATTTGATTGCTACTTACTCCAGGGGGTGCTATGTTTCTCTTGCTATTGGGGCACTTATTTTTGTGCTTATTATCAAGAAGCAATTAATTGTGGCGTTTATTCCTGCGCTTATTGGTGTGTTTTTATTGCTGCCTTCTACAGTGGTTAATCGAGTTGTAGGGATTTTGAATTTTGACGATACATCTACTGTTTTTAGGCTTAATATCTGGCGGGGCAGCCTGCGTATGCTTATGGATTTTTGGCCAATAGGAGTAGGGCAGGGGGAAGCTGCGTTTAATCGGGTATATACTTATTATTCTCTTGGGGCGATTTTCACGCCACATTCTCATAATCTGTTTCTTCAGATTTTTATTGAAACGGGGATTGTTGGGATTTTAGTGTTTGTTGGCGTGCTTGCTTGCTTTATCCGGGCTCAGGTTAACTTTCTTAGAAGAACGAATGAGTTTAGGTTGAGGGTATTTTCTGCGGCGCTGGTTGCTGCTGTTGTTGGATTTCTTGCTCAGGGGGCGTTTGACTATAATTTTTATAATTACCGTGTAATGCTTACATTTTTCTTGTTTATGGGTATTGGTATTGCCTTTACGCGAGCTGCTGTGAATGCGGAGAAGGTGGAGGCTGCGCCTTTTGAAAGCGAATGGGTTAAAGGCTATCATGATTAAGATATTGCATATTGTTACGGATACAAACATTGGTGGGACCGGGCATCTTTTATTACACTTATTGGATGCGTATGATAAGTCTTCGTTTGTAATGGAGGTTGTTTTACCCGAAAATGCAAGGCTTACGCCTCTGCTTGCTATGCGAGGTGTGAAGTATTATGAATCGCCGGATATTGCGGATAAGTCTTTTTCTTTTAAGGGAATTAGTACGCTTAGAAAGTTGATAAAGGAAGCTGAGCCGGATATTGTCCATACACATGGGTCATTTTCTGGGCGAAAGGCGGCTAAGCAGCTTGGCGTGAAGGTTGTGCATACGAGACATTGTGCGTATCCTGTGGCGTCCTGGAAGAAAGTTTTTCCTTTTAAGCAGATGATGGGATTTGTGAATAACTCGTTAAGCGATTTAATGATTGCCATTTCTCCTGCGGCAGCGGAGAATCTGATTGATATGGGAGCTAGACAGAGTAAAATACGGACACTATTTAATGGTACGCCTCCTGTGAGGAGTTATTCTTTTGAAGAAGTGGCTGACATTAAGAGAAAGTACAATATACCACCGGATACCTTTGTGTTGGCAATAATAGCGCGTCTAACAGAAGTTAAAGGCCATGATGACATTTTGGATGCGGCTAAAGCTGTCCCAAAGGCGCTTATATTATTTGCCGGAGATGGGGAGCAAAAGACTCACCTGGAGGGACGGATAGCGACTGAAGGGATTTCTAATGTAAGATTATTGGGTTTTGTGACAGATGTGGATGAGCTTATTGCCGTGATGGATGCACAGATTAATGCCTCTTTTGGGACGGAAACGTCGTCTTTGTCCTTGATACAGGGGATGAGTGCAGGAGTCCCGGCAGTGGCTTCCGATTTTGGAGGTAATCCATATCTGATAGAGACAGGGGTCAATGGCATTGTGTTTCCCGCACGGGATGCTAATGCTATGGCTGATGGAATTAAGAAGATAATGTCCGACTCTGAGTTATACCGGCGGACCTCTGAGGGGGCGCGTCAGGTATATCAGGAGCGGTTTACAGATAAAAAAATGGCCTCGGATACAGAGGCTGTATATAAAGAAGTATTGGGAAGGTGATTGCTTTGAAAAAATATCGCTTGTTTGGGATTATAAACCCTATTGATGTGCTATTGGTGACTATGGTGTTTTTGCTGATATGGGGTGCGTATTTGCTGGCTCAGCCACAGACTGTTGTTGCAGAAGGTGGGCGGCTTATCCGCTATACCTTTGAACTTGGGGAGCGGCCTGCGGGTTTTCATGAAGGAATAGAAATTGATACGCCGGTGTTTTGTGGCGTTAACGGCTGGCGGGTTGGTACTGTTGTTGATGTTTATTCCTTGCCGTTTTTGTCTGATGCCCCTGATGAGCGAGCTGGGGTCATACGCCGGGTACCCGTTGAAGGGCTTGAGTTTACCTATATTGTAATAGAGGCCTGGGCTGAGATTAGTGATTATGCCACCAATATCGGAAACTTTTGGGTTGCTGTTAATAGGCAGGTGGGCCTTAGAGCACGAGATTTTGGTGGTATTGGGTTTATTACTAGCATTGAATGGGTGGTGGAATAGATGATTGATGCTCAAGGGAAAATTAAAGGTAGAGTTAGTATTATTGATATTGTAATCGTGTTGGCGCTTCTGGGGCTTATTGTCGGGTTTGTATATAGAAATGCGGCACCTCACATAGAGACAGTTCTTCGGCCTGATGATAATTTTTATGTAACTTTTGAAGTTAATAGGATACGTAGTGTTATTGCTGAGGATGCTGTAGTTGTTGGGGAATATGTGTTTAGGCAGCATGATCGTCAGCCTCTTGGTAGAATTGTTGCTATTGATAAGCTTCCCGCAACTGAAGTAATGCAGCGCAGTGATGGTACGGCTGTACTGGCTACTATGGAGGATCGTTACTCTTTGCACATTACTATTGAGGCTACTGGTAGTATTACTGAAAGTGGATTTTTTGCGAATGGCAATGACGCTATTGCTCCTGGGGCTGAGATTATCTTGGTTAATCGGCGGTTTATATTTCCTTTGGCACGGGTTTATTCTGTAAGCCTGGATAGGATTTAGGTTGTCTGAAGTACGTATAACAAGGATTACTCTTTTCCAACTAGTCTATCGCGTAAGTTATCAATAGCAGTACGCCATGCTTTTATTGCTCCATTGTCCATAAGTTCATTCATAGCTTGCTCGTTATAGCCGCCGGGGGTCATATCATGTGCTAACTCTACAAGGTCGCAGTTAGGGGTTTCGGTTGCGCGTCTGGTTAGTGACCCGAGTAATGAGTGTAAGAATTTAATAGCAGAGTCATGCTCCACACCTTGGGAATCTGTAAATGAAATTAGCTCCGCCAGCAGCATATAGTAAGGACTCATCAGACATGTCAAAAGCTGTAAATTTCGTGTGTCGTCTAAACTGGAGAGATATATTGCCTCGGCAACAGGAGCAAATAACTCTCCCACCTCTGGTACTTCTGGGTAAACGATAAGCGGGCCAAAGCCGCGGACAATCATTGGCAAGGGTACGACATGGGCAAAGAGAGCTGTCTCTCCAGTGATATCCTTTAAAAAAGGCAATGACATTTCTGTTGCCATATTAAGCACTTTGTGCTCCTTTTTGAATTTTAATTCTTTTAGGGCGTCGAAGGCATTTTTTTGTACGGTGATAAATATCCACTCGGCACTGTCTAGCACGTGTTGGTTGGATGTACATACTTGTACTTGTGGAAAAGCAGCGGCAAGCTCTGCTGCTTTTTTTGCACCTCTTGGGGAAAGATAAAAGTTATATCCTGATTGTTTTGTGCAAAAACCGGTTACTATGGCTGATGCTATTGTTCCTGTTCCTATTATTCCTATTTTCACTGTGTTTCCTCGATTCATTTTTAGTTTATCCATAGTATAACATTGCCTGTTATGCCACAAGGGTTAGTGGGTGTGGGACATAATTGCCGCTCTAGGGTTGTGGCTACCTCGATAATAATATGATTGTCTCCTTCCCGTAGTAGGGATGTAATGTCGTATAAAAAAGTCGGGACTATCTGGATTCCCGCACTTATGCCATTGATAAATACTTCAATTCCTTCATATGCATCTGATATTTCTAGAATTGTTTTTTTGGACGAAGGCGCTTTTATTATTTTTTCGTATCGTATGAATCCGGCATATTCTATGTTGTCTGGAAGGTCAATGTTTTTTTCTTCTTTGAAGGTTGGGTACTCTATAGATTTACAGATGCTTCTTATCCATCCGCTGTTTAGGGGCATTGGGGTGCCTGAAGCTTTTATTGGCTTGGATAGGGGCCTATCAGGGGTATCAAAAACTATGATTAGCCCTTTGCTGGATTCTAGGGTTATATTTTTCCCGTCCCAGGCTTCTAACACATTGTCCCAGGCATTGTATATATATGAATCGCCGGTGGTGGGGAGGTTTACAGTGCCGTGATATGTGACTGCGCTTTCGTTTACGAAGTAATATAAATCGCTGCTATTTTTGTAGTGCATATATCGGATTCTATTATTGGCTGGTGTTATAGAAATTTCTGCTAGTCCTGTGAAGTCTAAATCATAAATAATTGGGATGGGAGATGTGTCCAGCTTGGCTTTTAGCTCCTTTGTCATGAATGAAGTCTCTGGCACAATAAGGGCTTTGTACTTGCTAAGAACCCCATCGTATTTTTCATCAAAAAACACATCTGCCGGGATGATATCATAGTCGATTTGATTATCTGCCAGTATCCGCGCCGGAACTTGGCTATACATATATTTACCCCCAGCCCAATCCGCCTCTGCGTGGTATAAGATTGCCGCTGGAGTTACTCGCTTGCCACCGTTTATTAGCTCGCATACCCGGTTCATGTAGCGCATTAGCTGACCGAAGTGTCTATACTGTGGGTTATGCCCGTGGGCATAAAAATGAGGGGGCGCATCCGGGTCAGGGAAGGCCTTTGGAGAAAACGCATGAGGTACAAAGTGATTAACCCCTCGCACCATAAAGTGCTCTGCCAGGTATTTGAAAATGCGGACGCCGGCTTCCCAACCATAGTTGCCAAAAATCTCACACATAGCGCGGCCTTTTTTTAGTGGGTCTATGCTTGCGGCGCTTGAGGCTAACTTTGCTAGGGCATAATGGAAGAACTCTCCATCACGCTTATGGCCTAGGCCGCTTACTATTTCCAGGTCTTCGCCTTGGGGGAGTACTTGACCGCCTATATTATCAATCCCGGCCATGTCTTGGCCTGACATGCTTCTAAAAAAATGGCCAAGGCTACAGCCTGTGCGGGTGTGTTGGTTATTATCTTCGATTATATGGCCGATGTATTCCACGCCGTGGGCGCGGCACCAGTCGCCTATCTGCCAGGAGAAGTTGTGTTCTACGTTTCGGGTTATTGTGTCCATATAGTCGTAGCGTATTTGAGCTTTGAAATGGTGGTCGAAGTCTTTATCCCATAACAGGGGGAGGTATTTATGCCAGTTGTTGCCCCAGCGGGATTTTAGTTCTGTTTCTACTTCGTGGCTCCATGGTTGATCGTCTACGTCTTCCAGGGTTAGCCACATATCGTATAGATGACCGTTGCCAAACTCCGGTTCGTCTGAGAAAAAGCCTGCTATGGTTGTGCCAAAGTCGGCTTTGTATCGGTCATGATGTGGTTTATATACTGCGTCTATCAGGAGTTTACAGGCATCTTGATTTAACATGTTTATATAGTCGCGGTGTGGGCCGCGGTTTCTAGTTAGATGTAGGCAATATATTTTCCAGTCGCCTTCCGGCATGGGTGTATTTTTATTTATTTCTATTATATCTTCGGCGGATTTCCCGTCTTTTTTTATGGCTATAAAGCCCAGGAGTTTATCATCGTCAAAGGTTTCCAGCTCATCTCTTAGCTCGTGTGCTAGAATTTCAGATTCTATTATGCTTCGCTTGAAGGGTAGGGGCTTAATGCTTTCGTCAACTTCTTCAACTATCTGGTAAGTTATAAACTGCCGCCGCATTTCTTGTGGGGCGGATTTTAAAGCGCCGTTTGCGTAACCTGTAGGGAAGTGGCTGTCGTCTAGTATCCAGACTTTCATATCACGGGTGCGGGCTTCATCTAAGATTATATCCATATCCCGCCACCATAAAGGGCCGCAGAAGTCTGGATGCGGGCGGCTTTCTACACATACTGCCCATATGCCGCTTTCGTGGATTATTTTCATGTAATGCCGCAGTGTGGCTTCGTCTTCTCCATGCTGCCAGAAGAATGGAAGCAGGTAGTTGCCGCCTTTGCCGTCTAGTAGCTTCTTGATTTTCTCATTCATAGGGCACTCCTTAGACACTCACACGCTTAATAAGCCGGGTGGTTACTTCAATTTTTACTGGATAATTATTTTTATTGTTTATTATTTCTATAAGCCGTCTGACAGCCATTTCTCCCATATATTTCTTTGGCACATGTACTGTTGTAAGGGGCGGCTCTAGATACGCCGCCATCGGGACATTGTCAAAGCCTATAATCGCAATATCCTCTGGTATGCGGTATCCTCGCTTGCTAAGTGCCTTTATCGCCCCAATGGCAATCCAATCATTGTCTGCAAAATAGCATGGAGCAAGCTCTTCTCCTTGCTCTGTTAGCTCCATCATATCTGCAAAGGCGCCTTCTGTGGAGGGGGTAAGACGGTGGACTATGGACTTTGATACGGACATTCCGTTATGGCGTACTGCCTTGTAAAAGCCGTCTGCGCGTTCTTCAAAGTTTTCGATGCCGTAGGAAGAACGTAGGTAGCCTGGTTGTTTTTTTGTGCGGCTTATTAGATAGTTGGTTGCAAGAAATGCCCCTTGAATATTGTTGATAAGAATACAGTCATGCCCTACTGTGTCAAAATACACATCAAGTAGTACCAATGGAATGGATAGATTAGCAAAAGGTGTGAAATCTTCTGGGTGCATTTCGGTACCTAGTAAGATGATTCCGGCGCTATCGGAGTAGGTGATCTCGTTAATTTTATCTTTTACATCGTCATCTTTGTGGATATAAACGATTTGCAATTTAAACTGCCCTTGGGTACAGGCGGTTTCTATACCTTCAGAAAGCTCTGAGAAAAATGGCGTAGACCCTACAATGGCTCCCTGGCGCTTGTAGATTACAAAAGTGATATGTCTGGAGCGGGCTGTGGATTTTACTATTTTAGTAAAATCGTATTCGTACTTGTCTGCCGCGTCCAGTACCATGCGCCGGGTTTGAGTGCTTACGCCGGGCTTGTTGCGTAGAGCCATAGAAACCGCCGCTTCAGATAGGCCTAGTTTCTTTGCCAGTTCTTTTGCAGTAATGCTCATACTTCACCGCCTTTACCGTTACCTTTAGTAAGTATTTACTAAATTAACTAAAGAAATGTATTGACATTAAGTTGACTGACTTACATGATACACCTAATATCCGGAGGTGAATATGGACAAATTTAAGAAGATTGCCTTTGATTGTAGGCTTACTGTGCTGGATATGATTTACAAGGCTAAAGCTGGGCATATCGGGGGTAGTATGAGTGCCATGGAGGTTTTGGTCTCCTTGTATTTTGGTGTTATGGATATGGGAAAAGATAGATTTATATTAAGTAAAGGGCATATAGCCGAGGCACTTTACGCGGTGCTTGCACATAGAGGGATAATCTCCTATGAGGAGCTTATGACTTTTGGGGCTTTTGATTCGGCACTTGCGGGGCACCCGACCAGTGGGGTGAATGGTGTTGAGTTTGCTACTGGGGCGCTGGGGCATGGCCTTGGTGTTGGAGTGGGGATGGCACTTGGGCTTAGCAGTAAGGTATATGTACTTATGGGGGATGGGGAGCTTGCTGAAGGCTCTAATTGGGAAGCTATGATGGCTGCCGCGAAATATAAATTGAGCAACCTGATAGGGATTGTAGATCGAAATAAGCTTCAAATAAGCGGTGAAACCGAATCCGTTATGCCTCTGGAAGATTTAGGGGCTAAGTTTCGAGCCTTTGGCTGGGAGGTAAATGAGGTAAACGGTCACGAGCCACATGCGATTATAGAAGCGTTAAAACAACCCCAAACCAAACCGCGTGTGCTAATCACTAACACGATAAAGGGCTATGGGGCCAAAATAATGGAAAATAATCCAATATGGCATCATCATATCCCAGATGAGGCCCAGTATCACGAGATTAAAGAATCCTTTGTCAAGAGGAGGAATCAATATGAGTAAGGTATCCTGTCGTATGGCTTTCACTTCTACGATTGAAGCCATTGCCGCCAATGACGAGACTATATACATGGTGTGTACAGATTCACGAGGGAGTGTAACTTCCGGCGGCTTTGCTAAGAAGTATCCCGGCCGCTTTATTGAAGCGGGGATAGCTGAGCAAAATGCGATATCCATTGCCGCGGGGCTTTCCACCACAGGCAAAAATGTATTCGTGGCAGGGCCAGCGTGCTTTCTATCCGCCCGAGGGTACGAGCAGATTAAGACAGATGTAGCCTACAACCAAACCAATGTAAAAATCATAGGAGTATCAGCAGGGGTGAGCTATGGCCCACTGGGTGGAACCCACACAAATCTTCATGATTTTGCAGGGTTAAGAGCACTTCCTAACATAGAAATATTTGCACCAAGTGATGGGGTGCAAACGGCCTTTATCACTCAGTATCTAGCCAAAAGCAACACCCCGGCTTATATGAGAATGGGCAGAGGGGATGTAGATACTGTGTATCCCCAAGATGAAGCCTTTGATATTCATAAAGCTAAGCTAGTAAAAGATGGCACAGATATAACCCTAATAGCCTGTGGCGAAATGGTATCTCCCGCCATCAAAGCAGCGGAAATATTGGAAAAAGAAGGCGTTTCTGCACGTGTACTAGATATGTTCTGCCTAAAGCCTGCCGATAAAGAGGCAATTATTAAAGCCGCAAAGGAAACCAAGGCAATCGTAACAATAGAAGAACACAGTATCCACGGCGGCTTGGGAGAGCTAGTATGTGCAGTAGTTGCCCAGCATCATCCTACAAAAGTAGAAGTACTGGCCTTTCCGGATGAGGAATATAAAGTAGGCAAAAGCCATGAGCTGTTTGCTTACTATGGCCTAACCCCGGGCGGGATTGCCCAAGCAGCTATAAGGAGGATTTTATGTTAAAGCAAACCTTTGGAGTCATTGTGTCCCATCGCAGTTTTTTCCCTTCCTATCATATACAAGATGCCAGGAAGGACGTTGCAGCACTGCTTACTAAGCTAGGTCATGACTATGTAATGGTGTCAGAAAACGATACCAGCTTAGGCGCGACAGTTACATTTGAGGAAGCAAAAGTTACCGCCGCTTTGCTGGCAAAGCACAAAGATAAAATTTCAGGGATTATTGTAATCCTTCCCAACTTTGGCGAGGAACTTGGTGTTGCCGAAGCCATACAGCGCTCGGGGCTTGATGTGCCTATATTAATCCAGGCTTGCGAAGATGATTTTGATAAGCTAAGCATGGCTCATAGACGGGATGCCTTTTGTGGGAAGATTTCTCTATGTAATAGCTTATATCAGCGGGGGATTCCTTTTACCCAGACCACTATGCATACTTGCGGTATCAACAGCACAGAGTTTTCTGCTGATGTGCAGCGTTTTGCGGCGATATGCAATGTTGTAAAGGGCTTGAAAAATAGCCGTATAGCCATGCTTGGGGCAAGACCCATAGCCTTCAACACCGTTCGCTTTTCAGAAAAAATTCTGCAAAAGCACGGCATAAGCGTCCAAACCATGGACCTAAGCGAAGTAATAGCTGCCGCGGAAGCTATAACCGACGATGCCGCAAAGGCCAAAGAAGCAGAAATCCGCGCTTACGGCAGTATCTGCACCAGTATAAGCCAAGAAAAAATAGCCAAGCAGGCCAGGCTGTGCCTTGCAATGGAGCAAATGGTAGATGCTCTGGATTGCCAAGCAAGTACCGTACAATGCTGGGATAGCTTAGAGAAGAACTACGGCTGTGCCGCCTGTCTAGGTATGAGTATGATGGGGCAAAACGGTAAACCCAGCGCATGTGAAAGCGATGTAACCGGAGCAGTGAGTATGCTGGCCGCCAAGCTTGCCACGGGCAGCGCGCCTGCTCTTATGGACTGGAACAACAACATAACCGGTGAGGCAGATTGCTGTATATCCCAACATTGTTCCAATTTCCCTAAAAGCTTCTTTCAGTCGGACAATCTTGAAATTGGTACTTTGGATGTTTTGGGCAGTGTACTTGGCGAAGACAGTACCTTCGGAGCCTGTAAAGGTGTGGTGGCCCCAGGGGATATGACCTACATCAAGGTAAGCACAGACGATACCCAGGGAATAATGAAAATGTATGTAGGAGAAGGCAGTTTCGAAGCTAAAGCCGTAGACACCAAAGGTGGAGTAGCCTACTGCCGAGTCCCCGGCCTTCAAAGTCTGATGTACTATATCTGCGAAAACGGTTTCGAGCACCATGTATGCTTTGTACGGGGTCATGTGGCGGACATCCTAGTGGAAGCCATGGGGAAATATATGGGTGTGAAAACATACAAACATATTGGTGATTAAGCGATAAAATTAAGTAAATACTGCTAAATTAATGTTTGACATTCAGTTTGTAAGGCTGCAAAATACAAGTAAGAAGATAAAGGCGGTTAAAAATATGTTAATAGATACAAAAAAAAGCCCTTACGCAAAGGTCTATTCTCTTCCCCAAAACTCTGTAAAATGGCAGCCTGGATTTTGGCTGGATCGTTTTAATACCTGTGTTGACGAGACTATTCCTCATATTCTCAGCGTGTTTGCGGATAAGGAAAGCTTCTTCCACCAGGTGGAGAACTTTAAGATAGCTGCGGGGCTTAGTGATGGAGAGTTTCGCGGTACCCCTTATGGAGATGGGGATTTTTATAAGCTTATGGAGGGGCTTACTTACGCATATGCCCACCGTAACGACCCGGAAATAGATGCAACTCTTGATGAATATATCACGCTTATCGCCGCGGCTCAGCAGCCGGACGGCTATATTTCTACTAAGCAGATTATTGGCGAGAAGCTTAGCAATGGCACATTCCGCCATGGGGATGTTAATGATTTTGAGGAATATAACTTTGGCCATTTGTTTACATCGGCCTGTGTTCATTACCGTGTAACCGGGAAGGAAAATTTCCTTAATATAGCCCGCCACTGTGCCGAATATCTTGAGGGCATGTATCGCGGCATATTGGAAGAGGGCAAGGCTCACACTGCCGTATGCCCCAGTCATTATATGGGGTTGTTTGAAATGTACCGTACCACCGGTGAGGAAAAATACCTTGCGATGGGCAAAACCGCAATCGCCATACGAGACATGGTGGAAAACGGAAGTGATGATAATCAAGACCGCATCCCTTTAAAGGAACACCGCAAAATTGTAGGTCACGCGGTGCGCTCCACATATTTGTATGCCGGTGCTGCCGATATGTACCTGGAGACAGGCGATGAGTCTCTCCCTGCGGTGCTGGATAGCTGCTGGGATAACTTAATGAACTCGAAGATATATATCAACGGCGGGTGCGGTGCGCTGTATACCGGAACCTCCCCTTTTGGAATGTTATTGGATGCCCAATATGTGCACCAGGCCTTTGGATACGAGTATCAGCTTCCCAATATTACAGCTTATAACGAGACATGTGGCACATTGGGCCATATCTTTTGGGCTAACCGTATGTTTGCCCGTGAGCCTAAAGCTGAGTATATGGATTTAATCGAAGGATCATATTACAACCTGGTTCTGGCGGCTGTAAGCCTAGATGGACGGAAGTATTTTTATGAGAATATGCTTCGCCGTACAAAGGATTTGGACTACCCTGTAATGTGGCCTGTAGAGCGCAGTGGGTATTTTAGCTGCTTCTGCTGCCCTACCAATGTCTCCAGAAGTATCCCCGAGGCTGTGGATTATTCTTACCGGGTTAGTGCTGACGCGGTTTGGTGTGGTATGTATGGGGCCAATGAGGCTAGTATTTCACTTGAAAACGGTGCAGCATTTAACCTTACGCAAGAGACCAACTACCCATGGAGTGGGAATATTCGTATAAAGATTTCTGATTTAACCTCCCCTTTCACCCTTAAAGTCCGGGTACCGGGATGGGTGGATAAAGGTAGTATCACCTATGGGGATATGACACGGTCGTTGTCAGAAGTTAATGGCAAGACCTATGTAGGTGTGCCTATTACAAAAGCCGGAGATGTAGATATCTTTTTTGATATGCCGGTCAGGATGATGGAAGCTCACCCTAAAGTGGAAGAGGATACCAGCCAGGTATGTATTACCCGCGGCCCATTGGTGTATTGTGCCGAAAGTCACGATATCTGCGGTGATATGGATGGTATTATGGTGCTATCTGACGCAACCTTTGAAGAATCTTCATATGAAATTGGTGGATTCCCAATGGTAGCTCTTACTTGTGACGCGGCTAGAGTTGTACGAGCTGCTGATTATAACCCCGATGCTTTGTATCAGCCGATAAAAGTGAAGGGTTTGGAGGGGACTAAGCTCCGTTTGATTCCTTACTTTGCTTGGGATAACAGAGGTTTTGGGGAAATGCGTACCTGGTTCCCAGTTCACTATAATTTTGGAACCCGGTTTTGATGATACTGACGAAAGCGATCTAGCCCTTTAAATAGGCGGATTTTATACAAGGAGGGAGTTATTTGATAGCTCGGTCATTTAAGACGGCGGTGCGCTGCCGTACTTTGTTTCTTATGCTACTTCCGGCCTTTGTTCTTGTTATCGTCTTTAGCTATATCCCTATGGCTGGTATTGCTATGGCATTTCAGCAGTTTAGGTATGGACATGGGTTCTTTGGCAGCCCTTGGGTAGGGCTTGCCAATTTTCGGTTCTTCTTTAGTTCCGGAATGGCTTGGCGGGTCACTCGTAATACTTTTCTTTATAATATCGCCTTTCTTATTTTAAATACCACTGTCCAGATTACTGTGGCTATTATGATTAGCGAAATCGGCTCTAAGTGGTTTAAGCGGGTTACCCAGACCTGCTTACTACTGCCTCATTTTATTTCTTGGGTAGTGGTGTCTTCTATGGCTTATGGGCTGTTTAATTTTGAAAACGGTCTGATTAACAATACCCTTGCGGTGTTTGGGGGGAACCCTATTGATGTATATGGTAATCCTCGGGCATGGATATTTATTCTGCCTCTTGTAAACCTTTGGAAGGCTGTGGGTTTTGGCTCAATTATTTATATGGCGGCGATTGCGGGGCTTGATGCGGAGCTTAAAGACTCTGCCGAGGTTGATGGGGCTAATATCTTCCAGCGGATTTGGCATATAACATTGCCGGGGATTATTCCTACTATTCTTATACTTACGCTATTGGCTATCGGGCAGATTTTCCGTGGGAATTTCCAGCTTTTCTTCCAGATGGTTGGGGATAATGGGCTTCTTTTACCTACTACGGATATCATTGATACTTATGTGTTTAGATCTTTGCGTTTTACGCCAGAGCTGGGTATGCCTGCGGCGGCAGGGCTTTATCAGTCAGCTATGAGCTTTGTCACGATTATGCTTACCAATTATCTTGTGCGCTGCGTAGATAAAGACTACGCGCTATTTTAGGGGGGGCTATGATGGCAAAAGCAAAACGCTCCAAAGGCCGGGAATATTCTGCTGACCGTATTACTTTTCTTGCGTTTAGTTACACGGTTATTACCCTTCTTACCATTGCTTGTTTGATACCCTTTTTGATGATTATATCTTCATCTTTTACATCCGAACGGTCAATTCTTATTTACGGGTACTCGTTATGGCCTCGTGATTTTTCTCTGGAGAGTTATCGGCTATCCTTGGCCAACCCTAATGTTATCCTGCGGGCCTATTGGAATACCATTGTGGTTACTGTTGTAGGTACGGTGTTTGGGGTTTTTGTTAATAGTATGGCGGGGTATGTGCTTACTCGTAAGGATTTCCCTTGGCGTAATCTTTTTGCTTATTTCTTTTTCTTTACCACTCTTTTTTCCGGTGGACTTGTGCCTTACTTTATCTTAGTAAGTAATACATTAGGGCTTAGAAATAATCTACTTGCGCTTATTTTGCCTGGGGCTGTTTCTGTGTGGAATATGCTGCTGGTTAAGGGCTTCATGTCTGGGATTCCATTTGAGATTACTGAGTCTGCTAAGATGGATGGTGCAGGGGATTTTACGGTTTATCTGCGGTTTATTATGCCGTTGGCTAAGCCTGTAATTGCAACTATTGCGCTGTTTTCGGCGCTGGCGTTTTGGAATGACTGGTTTAATACTATGTTGTTTATTACAGATGAGCGGCTGTTTACTCTGCAATATTTCTTACAGCGCCTGCTTTCTAGTGTGCGTAATATCCGGGCTATTATGGATGAGGCTGGGGTGGATATTCCTACATTGCCTGTCCAGTCTATGAAGATGTCTCTTACTATTATTGTTACCGGTCCTATTATTTTCTTGTATCCGTTTATACAGCGGTACTTTATTCAAGGCCTTACTTTAGGGTCCGTTAAGGGATAGGCCCTTTACGGCAATCTATAATATGAAATCTTTTGCCTGACGGCAAAATGATTGGGAGGTTAATTTATGAGAAAATTGCAATTATTGTTATTGGCAGTTTTGCTGCTGGCCTTTGTTGCGGCTTGCTCCAGGGACGATGCTCCGCCTGAAGTAGCGCCGCCAGCGGATCCAACTCCTGAAGCTACGGTTCCTGCTGACCCTGACCCAGTAGATGACGAAGAAGACATTGATCCAGATGCTATTGATATTTCCGAGTTTGTAGAGCTTCATATGCTGCTTTTAGGTGACAGACCTGGCGATTTGGACTTGGTTTTAGAAGAAATCAACACCCATCTTAGAGCGAATATTAACGCTGAAATAGATATTTCACTTATATCCCTCGCGGATCACACCACTATGTACTCTTTAAGGCTTGCAAGTGGTGAAGTTATTGACATCATTTATACATCTTCATGGGCTCACTATCCTCAGGAAGCCGTGCGGGGAGCCTTTAGGGAGCTTACTCGCGAAACCATTAGCAGATATATGCCGCTAACCTATGCACAACAGCCATGGCGCTCTTTTGAGCAGGCACGTATCCAGGGTAGGATTTACATGGTTCCGGCAAACTCTGCTCCCCTTCAAGGCCATGTAACCCTTGTAAGAGAAGATATTCGTATTGCCCATGATCTTCCCGAGGTTGTGGATTTTGAAACCTTTGAACTATATCTGGAAACCATTGCAAGAGATGAACCCGGGGTTTTTGCCCATCATAGTAGCCAAAATAATGATATCCTTCGCGGACTAATCTTTAACACCGGCAATAATATTATCTCCCTGCCGGGAGCCGCCAACTTTGCCGCAATGCGCTTTACTTATGGCATGACTCCTTCCTCCGCGGATATTTACTGGATGCCTGATATGCCGGAATACCGCGAGTTTGCTCTTCTTATGAATGACTGGGCAGACAGAGGATTCTGGTCACGTTCTGCGCCGGCGGATTCAACAATGCCACGAGATGCTTTTGAAAACCTAACCTCTGGTACGTTTGTCCATAACTCTGGCACTGTTGGCGTTTTGGGTAATCTTCTTGGGGCGCGGGATATTGATACGTTGGCTGTGGATATCTTCCCAGATGCTTATCGCTTCTTTGGGGTATATACCGGCGATGGTATGGCCATTCCTATGAGTAGTGTCAATTGGCAAAGGGCTATGATGGCTTTGGATCAATTGAAGTTTGACTATGATACTTTTGCCGCTTTCCGCTGGGGCGTTGAAGGCACTCACTGGACTGCGGTTGGAGATAGATATTTCAGGATTGATAATCCAGAAGCCCAGGCTCGCTATGTATTTGGCGGTATCTCTTGGGGTATCAGGAACTCTATTTTCGAGCGTACCAATATAGAGGCTTTTAGGTCTTCCACAGAGATTTTTGCCACTTGGACTGATAATAGGGCTGTATATTCTCCTGTTGATGCCTTTGTATTTGATGCAACATCTGTGCAAACCGAAATGGCCAACCTCACCAATGCAACCGCAAGACATCAGGCCATCCTTGATTTGGGATTGGTTAGCGATGTTGACGCTGCAATTGCTGCCTTTAGAGCCGATGCAGAGGGCGCTGGGCTTGAAGTAATAATGGAAGAGCTTCGCCGTCAGCTTGATGAATATTTTGCACAATGATGATTAGCCAGATTGATATGAACCGCGTTTATAACGCTATGAAGACCCCCAATAAGCTTGGGTTTGTGCTGCATGGCGGGGATGAAGCGGAAATTGATTGTTGCTCGTTGTTTCGTGTAAAAGATGAATGGCGCATGTTTTATTCACGCCATCCGCGTTCGGCCCCTGAGGAGACTCAGGGGTACGAAACGTGGATGGCCAGAAGCGCCAACCTTATAAAATGGGAGCCTATGGGGCCGGTGTTGCCCCAGGTATTTCATGGCTGGGATGCGCTTCAAGCCGATGGTGGCATTGCCCTGCTTGACCCACGCTGGGAAGGATCATACGAACCCGGGACCTATAATAGCCGATATTGGATGACCTATTTCGGCAATGATTTACCGGGGTATGAACCTGATCCGCTGTGTATTGGAGTGGCAAGTGCCACATCTTTAGACGGCGTTTGGACACGGCATCCAAAACCTGTTTTATCGTGGAATGACCCCGATGTACGCGATTTCGAGCGCAAAACCCTATATAAAAGTTTCGTGATAAGGGATGTAGATAAATCTCTTGGGGCAGAATTTATTATGTATTACAACGCCAAAGGAATGGAGTTTTCTATTGAGAAGATAGGTATAGCCATTTCTGATGATATGATTAATTGGCGGCGTTATGGCGGCGGCTTTGTTGTAGAAAGCGGACTGCCCGATACCGCATGGCATATAGCCGGAGATCCGCAAATTATCCGTTTTGAGGATATGTGGGTTATGCATTTTTTTGTGGCTCATTCTTTTGGGGGGAAACCTACAGGGTATGATACCTTTGCGGTGAGCCGTGATTTATTAAACTGGACACGGTGGGAAGGTGAGCCGCTGATTTCATCATCCACACCGGAAGATGAAGTCTTTGCCCATAAGCCCTTTGTGGTTAATTGGCAGGGCAAGGTTTATCATTTTTATTGTGCAGTGGGCTCTAAAGGGCGCGGGCTTGCCCTTGCGACTTCGTAAAATAATTTGTGGAAAGGCTGATTGTATGCTTTATCCAAAAAAATCAGAGCCTCATTTAACCGAGGCTTTATTTTTTGCCCCAGGTGCGGAATATCGTGGAGCGCCTTTTTGGGCGTGGAATTGTAAGCTAGATGAGGAACAACTGCTTAGACAAATAGAGCAGCTAAAGGCAATGGGTCTTGGAGGTTTTATGATCCATGCCCGTAATGGGCTGGCTACGGAATATATGGGCGAGGAGTTTATGAGCCTGGTAAAAGCCTGTGTGGATAAGGGTAAACAGGAAAATATGCTAACATGGCTCTATGATGAGGATAGATATCCGTCCGGCTCAGCCGGGGGCTTGGTGACCAAAAACCCTGCCCACGCGGTTAAATATCTGCTGTTTACACCTTATGCCTATGGTGAAAAACCTTATGAAGAAGTGGTGCCCGGAGGGCGCAGCAAAAATCGCGTGCAGCGCCATGAAAATGGAACTTTCCTGGCGGCATACTCTGTCAGCTTAGATGAAAAGGGTTATCTCACCGGGTATCACAGGCTTGCCGAGGGGGAAAAGGCCGAAACTACCTGGTATGCGTATCTAGAATCTTCCGCGCCTGAGAGCTGGTTTAATAATCACCCCTATGCGGACTTAATGAGTAAAGAAGCCACAGCGGAGTTTATTAAAGTGACTCATCAGCGGTACTTGCAGGCGGTTGGGGATGATTTTGGAGGTGCTGTTCCTGCTATTTTTACCGATGAGCCTCATACTTCCCCTAAGCGCTGCTTCCGTACCGCTCTTACTTGTGATGATATTTCCATGCCTTTCACCACTGATTTTCCTGATACATTTTTAGAAACTTACGGCTATGATATTTTGGATAAAATCCCGGAAATATTTTGGGAGTTGCCGGGTGGTGCGTTATCTCAAGCTAGGTATCATTTCCATGACCATATAGGTGAGCGCTTTGTTTCCGGGTTTATTGCTCCGCTAGGAAAGTGGTGCCAGGAGCATAACATTATGCTAACGGGGCATCTTCTTAGCGAGCGTTATATGCTGGGGCAGACCTTTGCAATGAGTGAGGCTATGCGCTCCTATCCTCATTTTCAGCTTCCCGGTATTGATATACTTACAGATAACCGTGAATATACCACCGCAAAGCAGACCCAGTCTGTTGTACGGCAAGACGGCCGGGACGGTATGATTAGCGAGCTTTACGGGGTTACCAACTGGGATTATGATTTTAGAGGGCATAAGCTTCAAGGAGACTGGCAAGCCGCTATGGGGGTAACAACAAGGGTGCATCATCTTACATGGGTGTCCATGGAAGGAGAGGCAAAGCGGGATTATCCGGCCTCTATTGGATATCAGTCTCCTTGGTATAAAGAGTATCCTGTGGTTGAAGATTATTTTGCACGGCTTAACACTGCCCTTACCCGTGGTAAGGCTGTTTGCCGAATTGGGGTAATCCATCCTATAGAAAGCTATTGGCTGCGCTTTGGCCCACAGGAGCATACCGGAGCCGAGCGTCAGGCCATGGAAGATGTTTTTCAGTCATTACCGGAATGGCTTTTGTATGCACAGCTTGATTTTGATTATATTTGCGAAAGCATCTTGCCCAGTCAATGTGAAAAAGGCAGTGCGCCTTTGCAGGTTGGGCAAATGGCCTATGATGTAGTTTTAGTGCCTAGTTGCATTACCCTGCGCTCTTCAACAGTAGAGAGGCTCGAGGCTTTTGCTGCCGCCGGAGGGAATCTTATATTTAGCGGTGCTTTGCCAACCCATGTGGATGGATTGCCCTCTGATAGGGTGAAAGGCAAAGTCATACCTCACACGATTACAGATATCTTGCAAGCCTTAGAGCCTTTCAGGGAAGTGAATATACTCTCATTACGTGACGGGATGCGCCCCAAAAAGATACTTCATCAATTGCGGCAGGATGGGGATAGCCGATGGCTGTTTATATGTAATGGGGACAAGCCGGCAAATCCGGATATCACTACAAAGGATACTCTGCGTATTACCCTGAAAGGGCAGTGGGATATCACAGAGTATGATGCTATTACAGGCCGCACTTTTGAGGTATCGGCTGAGAGTGGTGTTTTTGAAAAAGACTTCTATCCACATGATAGCCTGCTACTGTATATGAAACCTAGCCTTGGGGCAGAAAAGAGTGAACCTTTACCCAAAAAAACAATCCAAACTGCATATATCCAAACACCTCTTGCCGTTCCTATTACCTTGTCTGAACCCAATGTGCTACTACTAGACTACGCCCAGCACGCTATAAATGATGAGCCATGGCAGCCGGAGGAAGAAATCCTTCGCGTAGATGCGGCGCTGCGTAAGCGCTTTAACTGGGATGCGCGAGATGGCCGCCTTTGCCAACCCTATGCAATCCCGGTAACGGAAAAATATGAGCATAACTTGCGGCTCCGCTTCATTATAAATAGCGATATCCATGTGGCCACTCCCAAGCTGGCTTTGGAGCGTGCCCAGGATTGCAAAATCATTTTAAATAACCAGCCTGTGGAGCCCGTTGTAATTGGGTGGTACACAGATGAAAGCATAACTACTATAGCCCTTCCTTCAATAAGTCCCGGAGAAAATATTCTTGAGCTTATTGTCCCTATAGGGCGCAGGCTTGGGGCGGAGTGGTGTTACTTGCTTGGTGATTTTGGAGTGCAAGTGGCGGGTGCTAAAACCCGGATTATTGCCCCTGTACGGGAGCTATCCTTTGGGGATTACACCACCCAGGGGTTACCGTTTTACGGCGGTAATGTAACCTATCATATGAAGGTCACTGCACAGGAAATGATAAAAGTAACCGCCTCTCATTTCCGCAATCCATTGCTGGCTGTTGATGTAGATGGAAAGCGAGCCGGGATTATTGCATGGGCGCCTTATAGCCTGGAGATTCCTGTATCCCCAGGAGAGCACACTGTGGATATTACTGCATTTGGCAACAGGATAAATACTTTCGGTAGCGTCCATAATTGCGATAAGGCACATTTCTTCTTCGGTCCGGAATCTTGGCGTACTACTGGTCTGGCCTGGAGCCGAGAATATCAGTTAAAGCCTACAGGCATTTTGGTTTCACCAATAATTGAGACAGGAGTGAATACATGGAGCGATTAATCAAAGACTTTCCACTAAGGCACGGAAGGAAACACCTGCTGGATATCAAATGGTATAAGCAAGCCCAGGCAACCGGGGCAACCCAAGAGGCTGGAGCAGCCATGCCGGAATACGGTTGGAGCCAAAGCGCGTCCACAGAAGCCAGCCTTACTCTTACAGGTAATTTCACTATTCCGGCGGATGCCACTGGGTGCTTTTATCTTCGCTTAGATAGCGTAGGTTGTCACGCAAAACTATGGCTTAATGGCAAAGAAGCCGCTACCCATATCGGTAGTCACACCGTATGGGAGGTTCCCCTAGATGCCAAACCAGGCCAGCAGGTGGATATTAAACTGGAACTGGAAAACGGCGAAAATCTTTTCAGCCCATACCAAGTAGCTGGAATCCTTAGAGGCTTATACTTTGTGGAAGCCCCTAAAGACAGTGCTTTGCTGGTCAACGCCTATGCCAAAGACAGTAAAGGCATAATGGAACTGGCATACGCCCCTGGACTCCAAGAAGTTGTAGAGCTATATGACGTAAAGGGTGAGAAAATAGGCCAGTGGCCCTTATCCTCCAAGATAGAAAATCTAGATATAGCGCTTTGGGACGCAGAGCATCCAAATCTATACACCCTAAAAATAGGCAAGCTAGAAAAAAAGATAGGTTTTGCCGAAGTCACAATGGCCGACCCGCAAATCCTATGGAATGGAAAGCCGCTAAAGCTGCGAGGCATTAACTACCGTGAGCCGCTGCCAATAGAAGGCCATGACATCAAAGCCGACCTTATAAAATTAAAACAAGCCAATATCAACTTCCTAAGAAGTATGTATTACCCCTATACCGAGGAGCTATTAAGCCTATGCGACGAAATGGGCTTCTATGTAGAACAATGCGCCCCATTCCAAGATGTAGGCCAAGGGATTGCCCATACCCAAAATGCCCCGGCAGAGGCGGCAGGCTTCCTTAGCCAGTTTGCCGAAATGCTGCGAGACGGTATCTCTCATCCCTCAGTGGCTATATGGTTCTTAGGTGGCGACGCTTCATGGGGCAGTAATTTCCGCAATTGTTATCGCCTTGCAAAAGAAATCGACCCACGTCGCCCGGTCAACTTTTTCCACCCAATGACAGTACCGGAAGAAGAGCCGGAAATGGATATCTGGAGCGTATCATTCGTAGACTGGCGGCAGCCTATGGATGAGCACTACGACCAGATGGTTATCTTCCATACCCAAGGGGCAGACAATGAAATCGGCTACGAAGTAGGAGGCGCACCTGATAGCAACAAGCCTGTACTCCATCATATATTTGCACCCCCCGCGGTATATAACCGGGATGAATACGAAAAAGATTATGGCATACGGGAATTTTGGGGCCAAGGGATCAAGCGCTTCTGGGATAAAATGTGGTCAACCAAAGGTTGCCTAGGAGGCGCGATTTTGGCGGCAACAGACGAAGACGGTACATTCTCACCCCGCCTAGAAAAATTCAACTGGGGAATACTCGATGCCCAGCACAACCCAAAACCGGAATACCACCATGTACGTATGGCCTATGCCCCTGTAGTTGTGGAAAGCGTTATCGGGCCAGAAATCAAAATCCGCAACAGGTACTGCCATACAGACTTATCAGAGATTAACTGCCACTGGGAAGCGGGAGAGGAAAGTGGAATATTAAAGCTTTCAGCCGAACCCGGTGGGCTTGCTATATTCACAATACCGGCTAAAGATAATATTTCCTTATTTATAGGGGAGCATAAAATCATTCTAAATACTAAACCTCCCCTTCCGAAACAAGAAAAGAAAGTCAACAATGGCGGGAAATATAAGATTGTAAACTCATCTGCTAGGTTCATCTTTATGCATAACGACCTTTACAGCTTTGCATTTTCTAGTGGTCTTCTGTATCAAGCTTCAATAAAGGGGAAGGACATAGTATCAGGCCCCTACCTCCAAGCTACCAGGCTAACCCTGGAAGAATGGAACGGTATAGTCGAAAATATCACCATAACCAATGACTCCGCTCACGTCATCCTAGTAGGTGCATACGGGGATGTATGCCGTGTAAAATTCGATATTTTAATAGGAAACGACGGTACAATAAGCACTACCGCCGATATTCTGTCTCTAAATAAACCCATGCCTCACTCAGTAAAAGCCGGAGTAGGGGTAGATCCTGGCGGCCTTAACGAGTGGGGGATAGCCTGGCAGGTTGGCCCTGGAAGCGAAAGCCTATATTGGCACCGCAATGCCCTATGGGACTGGTACCCAGAAGATCATATTGGCCGCCCAGTAGGAGAGGCAAAGCGTGGAAATTTAAAAGACTTCACGTCAATGAAGCATCATATAAACCGCGCAAGGCTTTCTTATCAAAACATGGGCATAGAAATATACAACGACGATGAGGATATTTCCATTAGATTAGAAGAGGACGATGAGCTATTAAATGTATTCGACGATAGAGAAGAAGAAATAATCTACACCGGTCACTGGCATAAAATGGACGATTACTGTGGTAACTTCAAAGGTACAGAATCCCTTTCCGATGAACCAGGAGCAACCGCTACCTTTAACTTCACCGGGACGGGGGTACGAGTATACGGCCCCAAGGACTTCCTTTACGGGGAAGGTGAAGTCAATCTAGATGGTGGCAAGGCAGTACCGTTTTGCCAATACATGGACAAGGTGGATATCCCAGGAGCCAGTCGGGGATACGAGAAGCGCTATAACCAGCTTCTATTTGAAGCTCGTGACTTGGCTGACGGACCACATACTTTGTGTATCACCGTAAAAGGCAAAGCCCCAGCCGGTGCCCAGGGCTGTTATGTATCTATAGACCGTATCGTAGTGGAAAAATCCGGCGAGGATAGGCCGGTCCGGTTAGTGTTAAACCGGGACTTTAACTACTGCCGCCTGGTAAGAGGCAACTATATGCGCCCACCTGTGCTATTCGATGTAGGCAGCAGTATAAGCGCCACAATTCGCTTGTATGCCGACGAAGGAGGCCAAAAATAATATGAAAGTAAATTATAATTTCCCGGAAATAACCCATCTTGTGCCTAAGCCAATAATGACCGCCGGAGTGTCTGAGCCGGTAGTATCCCTAGACGGCATGTGGAAAATAAGCCGAGATGCTAACCAAGAAAAATGGGAAGATATAAAAGTCCCTTCCTTTATGAGTAGCCGCCGCCGGGCCATGCCGGGTGAGGCAACAAGATACACCTGCAAACGTACCGTAACCGTTAATGAAGAATGGGCGGGAAATAGTCTATATCTACGCTTTGAGACAGTAAACGGATTTTCCCAGATATTTATAGATGGCCAGCTGGCAGGGGAGCATAAAAACGGTTTCCTAGCCTTTGGCATGGACATAACCCCATATGTACAAGGGAAAAAGGAGTTTGAAATTACAGTTGTAATAGACGAGCTTGCGGACAAGGTAAGTACTTTTAGCATGGGTGGCATACTTCGCAGTGTGGCGCTTTATGTGCTGCCTGAAAATTACTTCACATTTGTTTATGCCCGCACTACCTTTGACCATCAATATCGCCACGCAAATCTCGGTCTTTCTTATTCCCTTAATGCTGCAGATGAAAACATAGTAATCACAGCAGATTTATATGATCCAATGGGGCTGCATATTGTAGAAGAAAAAGTTCTTTCTGTTTTTGGTAGTGATGATATAAAAGTTGAAAACCCACTCAAATGGGATTCAGAGCATCCATGGCTCTATACGCTAAAGCTTAAAGTGGCACAAATAATAGAAGGGTACACATGCTTCATTGAGGAAACAGAACTGAAAATAGGATTTAGGCAAATAGACCGGTTAGGCAACCGCCTTCTGGTCAATGGCCAGGAGGTAAAGCTTCGCGGTGCCTGCCGTCACGAAGTCTCAGCGTTAGACGGGAGGTGCCTTACGCCGGAGATGATTCGTGAGGATATTGCCCTTTTTAAGGAAGCCAACTGTAACTATATTCGCACATCTCACTATCCCCCCAGCGAATACTTTCTGGACCTATGTGACGAATATGGCATTTATGTAGAAAACGAGCTGCCTCTGGCTTTTATAGCCCGTACCCTCGATTATACCCAGCGAGACCCTGTTCACACAGATAGGTATCTTAGCGTTTTTAGTGATATATACACCCGGGATACCAATCATCCAAGTGTATTAATGTGGTCACTATGTAACGAGAGCTTTGGCGGGCATAATTTCGACCTCTTGAACCGCTATGCCCAAGAGATTGACCCTACCCGTCCAACAAAGTTTAGCTATCCCATGACCATGCGTGAAGAACACGCCCCAATTGATATCTGGAGTATACATTACTCCAATCTCAACGAGGACTTGGCCGAGAAAAAGGACAATGTAAGTGTAGCCGGAGCCCCAGGAAAGGACATGCCAGTACTGCACGATGAGTTTGCTCACGTGCCTTGCTATAACAGAACCGAGCACCGCAGAGACCCCCATGTACGTACTTTCTGGGGAGAAGGCCTTGCAAAGTTTTGGGATGCAATTTGGAATACAGAAGGTGCTTTAGGTGGTGCCATATGGTGTGGAATAGACGAAATTGATATCTACTGGGGAGGGGAAACTCGCCTAGAGTGGGGGATAATTGATATATGGCGGAGGCGTAAGCCCGAGCACTATATGACCAGAAAAGCATACTCCCCAATAGTGGCATACCTGGCCCCAAATGAAAATGACGAGCCAGTTTCTATTTATATAGAAAACCGCTTCTGCCATACCAATCTAAAGGAAGTAACCATTGCCTGGGAATATGGTGAGGAAAGCGGACAATTGAATGGACCAGATGCTCCGCCTAGGGCAATGGAGCAGCTTGTTTTACCTATTAACCCAAAACCAGGAACAAAATTAAAGCTGGAGTTTATAGACACATTGGGGGATATCGTAGACGAATATCTATTTATCCCGGTGGAGGCGTTACGAGTTATATCCAGTAATAAAAAGGCGGCGCTACAAGTCAATCAAAATGCTGAATCTATAACCGTAATAGGAGAAGATTTCGCTCTTTGTTTTTCAAAAGAAACCTGCCTGATAGAATCCGGGGAAGCCCATGGAGAGGCAATCATAAGTGGTGGCCCTATTCTTCATACCCCATATTTCCGTCTGGGAACGTGGCAGCCGGAAGGTATTGAAGTTGTTCCAGACGGAGACTTAGTACAGGTAAACATCAAAGGGACATACGAAAATACCGCAAAGGTTAGTTTCGTCCTTGATGTAAAACCAGATGGTACCATTCGTACTACTTACGCGATTGATAAACTGCTGCGCCAGCTTCCTCGCAGGGAAAAGCTGCGCGTTGGTGTAGATTGCGGCGGTTTGGATGAGCTTGGTGTTGCATTCTTATCGGTATCACAGGTGGATAGCCTTTATTGGAATCGGGAGGGCTTATATACCATTTACCCCGATGATCATATTTCCCGAAACAAAGGCATCGCACCGCGATTTACAACAGATGAGCCTTTTGGAGAAGAGCCAAATCTACCTTGGGGGCTTGATGCCCGCAATGTAATCCTTAACGGAAAATACGATGTAACCTACAAAGGCCCAGCGGATTTCCGTAGTCTTAAAGAGGATATCTACAGCGCCTCCTTATACCGTGATGGAGGAAAGGCTGCCCTTACCGCGGTATCAGACGGCAACCACAGCCTACGCCTTGAAGTGGAAGAGCCAAAAGACTTGCTGGTAAATGCCACAGACATAACCTACACAGGTCATTGGGATGCAGTAGAAGAATATCGCGGAAGCACTTCCGGAATAGAAATGTGGAGCAAAGTACCCGGTGCCACTGCTGAAATCGAATTTACCGGAACAGGAATCGTATGGTATGGCCCAGTAGATACTTTTTATGGAAAGGCCAAAGTGTACCTAGACGGTAAGCTTGTGGATGATAATCTAAGCCAGAAAATTCATGGTGTAGACTTCCCAGGCTCGGCGGCTGGTTATGATAAGAAATACGGCTTCCCGGTCTACTCAGCAGAGGGCCTAGCAGAGGGTACGCATACTCTAAAAATAGAGGTATCCGAAGGCTATATCGTAATAGATCACTTCCGTATTCTGCGCCAAAAAGTCGAGGAGCGGGTTATCTTTGCGGTTCTCAATGATTTTAATTACCCTCACATAGCTTGGGGTAACTATACAAAGCCTGCAATTATTGTAGAAGATGGGTATTCCAACTATGTAACCATTAAGTTAGGCGCACCCCCAGAGGTAGATTTATGAGATATATATCTATAAACATGGAAGGCCGGCATTTTAATATGCCGGCCATTACCATAGGTACTGTAGGGTTTGGTACCAGAGTCAGTAGGGAAGAGTCATTTGCCCAACTGGATTATTATTTTGCCCAGGGGGGTACATGGATAGATACCGCCAGGGTTTACGGCGTGGGGCTCCTTACCGAAGTGCTTCCACACCACAAAGATAGCGAAGAAACCATAGGGGATTGGGTAAGAGAGCGGGATATCCGCGACAAAGTAACCATAGTCACAAAAGGCGCCCACTGGGATTTAGCCACCAAGGTAAAGCGGGTAAGCCCAGATGCAATTCGCGCTGATATTGCCACAAGCCTGCAAAAACTAAACATGGACTATATCGATATCTATTTCTTGCACAACGATGATGAGTCAGTGCCAGTATCCGAGATAATGCCTGTGCTTCATGAAATCATTCAAAGCGGAAAGGCTCGTATTATCGGTGCATCCAACTGGCGGGTACAGCGTATACAAGAAGCTAATGAATACGCCCAAGCCCACGATCTAACTCCCTTTTCCATTAGCCAAATTAAATGGAGCTACGGGATTCCTCCTACAAAACCCACAGTGGATATGTATGAAGATCAGACACAATACGAGGGATATAAAAAGCTAAACATGCCCATAATGGCCTATTCTGCACAGGCGGCCGGGTTTTTTATCAAGACGGCAAAGCTAGGCTTTGACGCTGAGGCCTTGGGCAATACAGCGGCATTTCTATCAGAAGAAAATAACCGCCGGGCCGAGATTGTCAAAAAGATTATGACAGATAAAAATATCTCGGCCTCAGCGGCTAGTTTAGGTTATTTGTGGAGCCGGGAAGTGCCTGTTACGGCCTTAATCGGCTGCTCTACTATGGAGCATTTGCGTACTAGTCTACATGGGTGCGAATATTTTCCGGAGGATCCGTCTGTATACGAGTAGGCAGTGGGCATTTAAGCTGGATTGATTTTTGGCCTTTGACCTTTATCGGCTCATGACCGTGTACAAGAATTTCTGCATCTGCCCCGGCGGGGATTTCGAAGTGATATTCTACAGATTCATCAATAATCTGCCACTTACTGCGCACGGGGCCGCATACCGTTTCAAGACTGGCATCTACCCATTCACATGAATGTACGATATGAGGTGCAATCCTTACCTGGTTGACTTCTACTTTAACCCCGGCAAGATAGCGGTAGAACCATGCATCTATTCCACCCATCATAAAATGATTTTGCGATCCGTGGGGCTTGGCCTTATAGGAACCGCTCCACTGTTCGGGCAAGGATGTTGCACCCATGGCTAGGTGGAAGCCGTAGCTTGGGTAGTCTTTCCGTATGATAATGTCCGCGACAACATCAGAGCGGTTAAGCATACCCAATGCTTCGAAGAGATAGTTATGACCGCCGTCTCCTCCGGTTAGGTGATTGCCGTGTTCCCTTACATCGTCGATTAGATTTTCCAGCACTTTGGGGATATATTGCTCCTCCACCATGCCAGCGGCTAAAGGAAGTGCCAGTGAAGTCTGGCTTCCTGTGGCATATTGCCCCAGTTGGGGGATGAAGAACTCCTTGTTAAACTCATGCTTTACTTGGCTTGCCAGGTCGCTGTAGTGAAGGGCTTCTTCTTTTTTGCCTAATTTTTCGGCAGCCCATGCTACTGTTAGTAAGTCCATATATAAGGTGCATGTGACGGTTATAGGCACTGGGGTACGGCGGGATAGGGCTTTTTTGCAATCTACATCATCCCAATCCCCTAGGCCATAGCGCAGTATCATATGGTCGGATTTGCTTACCAGATAATCGGCGTATCTGCGCATCATATCGTAGTTTTCTGATATTAGAGACTCGTCTCCGCATACGTTGTACATCTGCTTTACCAGTAAGATACACGAGCTGCCCCATTCTGGGGAATCCCGGAAGGCGGGCATCCAGTCGAAAATGCGGTATTCCGGGGCGGTGGTGGGCATCATGCCGTTGTCTAGTTGGGCTTCGCGCATGTCGGCTAGGCATTTGCGCAGCATTGGAACTGCGTCAAAGTTAGATAATATCCCGGGGCCGATTAGGTGAAGCTGCTCCAGCCAGCCTAGCTTTTCCCGGTGGGGGCAGTCTGTGAATACAGATTTGGCGTTGCTTTCTATGGCTCTTAGGATTATGTCATGGGTGCGGTTCCACAGATTGTTGGAGGCGCAGAAGGTTCCGCCGGAAGGCATATCTGAGAACATGTCCTCCCCGGCGATATCAATTATACAAGCGGTGGTTTCTACTTGTACGTAACGGAAGCCGTAGTATGTGAAGTGAGCGGCATATGTTTCTTCGGCATGGCTGGCAAAGGTGTAGTCGTGGTAATAGGACTCGTTAAAGTTGGTAACGGGGAGTAGTTTACCCTCTGGGGTCAGCAGCTCCGCAAAATGCATACGCAAGGTTTGCCCTGGCTTGCCCTTGGCGGTAACGCGCACCCGGCCGGCAAAGTTGCGGCCTAAGTCATAGATTGTGATCTCAGGAGAAAGTGTATGAGCCGTAACCGGGGAAAGGCGACGGCGCACTACCACCGGTGGATTCTCCCGTAAAAACATTTCGCCCTTTGGGGCTTCGCAAATGCTTACGGGCTGCCATTTTTGGGGGTTTGCCAGCCTTGCGTCATAATCTTCTCCGCCGTAAATGCAGGAGAAGGTTAAAGGCCCCGGCGCGGTTTCCCAGCCTTTTGCGTCGGATACTGTTACGGTTTTACCTCCGGGATACTCTACAACTAGGTGCATGGTAGCTTTGAGGGTGCCAAAGCTGTGGCGGGAATATGCAAAGCGTCCTCCTTTTTGGTCAATGCTGTACATTCCGCCTCCCAGCATAATTCCAAGCTCGTTTTCACCTGCCCGTAAAGCTGTGGTTAAGTCATAAGTCACGTATGGGACGCGCTTATCAAAGTTTGTCCAACCAGGTTCCAGTTCTGCGTCGGATATTTTTTCACCGTTTACATGAAAATGAAATGCCCCAAGGCCACAAATATAGATTCTTGCGGCTTCCCAGCCTTGTTCCAGATTGAGCATACGGCGGAATAGCGGAAAGCTTTCAAACGTTTTCGGGGCTTCAAACCATTCGCCAGGCCAGTAAGTTTCCAGCCGCCCGGTTGTAAATTGTGCGCTGGCGCTGCCGCTGCCAGAATCGGTAAAGACCTCTACTTTCCAAAATATCCGGTTAAAAGCAGGAAGTGGCATCCCCTCATATGGGATATACCAGCTTCGCCCGGTTTTCACTATTCCGGAATCCCATAGTTCCTTTTCCTTGGACGATACACGTAAGCGATATGCGGTTTGGGTAGTATCGCTTTTCCAGGAGAACCGCGGATTTTCCGAAGTTCCGTTAATGCTTAAATCATATAAAGTCATTATTGTGCCTCCCATGGCCCGACATTATTTATTTTTTGCATTTTACCACCGCATAATACACCCATGTATGTAAATATCACATATAGAAAGGAAAATATCATGGAAAAATTACAATGCATCCCAAAAACCATGAAGGCTGTAATGTGCTGCGGCCCAAAAGACTACCGCTACATGGAAGTACCTGTTCCAGAAATTAATGAAGACGAGATTCTAATAAAAGTAGAAGCCTGTGGCGTATGCGCCGGAGATGTAAAATCATACAAAGGTGCAGCAATGTTTTGGGGAGACGGCAATGTACTTCCCCCATGGAACGACGCCCCATGTGTAGCCGGCCATGAATTTATTGGCACAGTAGTAGCCATAGGCGAAAATGCCAAGAAAAAGCACGGACTAAACCTAGGAGACCGAGCCATAGCCGAGCAGATAGTCCCATGTTGGGAATGTCGCTTCTGCAAAAGCGGTCATTATTGGATGTGCGAAAAGGCCAATATCCACGGCCATCAAAAAGAAGTAGCCGACGGGGGTATGGCAGAATATATGCGCTATGGCGCAAGAGATGTGGTACACAAAGTAAGTAAAGATATCCCCGCCGCACATGCATCTACCATCGAGCCAATGTCTTGCAGTGTCCACACGATAGACCGGGCACAGATTAAATTTGAAGATGTGGTAGTTGTTGCAGGTATGGGGCCTATCGGCCTGATGAAGCTGCAACTTGCAAAGCTCAAAACCCCAAAGCTTCTGATTGCCATAGATTGCAAGCCCAAGCGCCTAGCTCTGGCAAAGAAACTGGGTGCAGACTATGTATTTGATTTTACAAAAGTAGATGTAGTGGAGGAAGTAATGAAACTCACAGACGGCTATGGCTGTGATGTATATATCCACAACTCTGGCCATCCATCTGGGGTAATAAATGGCCTTAAAATGATTAGAAAGCTAGGCCGCTTTGTGGAGTTTAGTGTTTTCTCCGCTGAGACTTCTGTGGACTGGAGTGTAATAGGAGACAGGAAAGAGCTGGATATCCTAGGCGCACATATTAGTGGGCTTAACGGCTACCCAGTTGCAATTGACCTGCTGGAAAAAAGGGTAATCAAGGTAGATGAAATAGTGACCCATACGTTCCCCCTCCACGAGTGGGATGCGGCATTTGCCCTTTCGGAAGAAGGGGAAGAATCTATAAAAGTAGTGCTGGTACCATAGGAGGGATGTCTATGTATTTACTTTCTATTGACCAAAGCACCTCAGGCACTAAGGCGCTTCTTTTTGATAAAAACGGCGATCTAATCCGCCGAGAAGACCTTCCCCATAAGCAAATCATTAATGAAAAAGGCTGGGTAGAGCATGATTTAAACGAGATATACGCCAACACCTTAGCGGTGATAAAGGCCGTACTCGAAGGAGTTGATAAATCCCTGGTTGTAGGTATTGGAATAAGCAACCAACGTGAAACCGCCGCTGTATGGGATAAATCCACCGGAGAGCCTATAACCAATGCCATAGTGTGGCAATGCGCAAGAGGTGCAGATATTTGTACCCGGCTCGCAAATCATGGCCCACGAATCAAGGAAATTACAGGCCTAAATCTGTCCCCATACTTTACTGGGGCAAAGATCGCTTGGGTTATAGAAAACACTCCCCCCAATAAAAATCTATGCGCCGGGACTATAGATAGCTGGTTAATTTACAAACTTACGGGTAACTTTAAATGCGATTACTCAAACGCATCCCGTACACAGCTTTTGGATTTGCATACAGGTGCCTGGAGTGAAGAAGTATGTGAGTTATTTGGAGTTGATCCAAAAATCTTACCGGAAATATGCCCATCAGACTCTTGTTTTGGATATACAAATTGTGATGTTTTTTTTGATAAAGCAATACCCATCTACGGTGTAATGGGAGATTCCCACGCGGCACTTTTCGGCCAAGGCTGTCATAGCCCGGGTATGATGAAGGTCACTTATGGCACCGGCTCATCGGTTGTTATGAATATTGGCCCAAAACCCATTGCAAGTGACAATGTGGTAACCTCCATAGCCTGGAATATAGGCGGAGAAACTTCCTATATACTTGAAGGAAATATCAACTACACCGGGGCAATAATCAAATGGCTGGTGGATGATCTTGGGATAATAGAATCTCCAAATCAGGCAGAAGAATATGCCCAAAAAGCCAACCCGGAAGATGAAACCTACCTAGTGCCGGCCTTTACAGGCCTAGGGGCCCCATACTGGGAAAGCACCGCCCGCGCGGTTATATGCGGTATGAGCCGTACCACTGGGAAGGCCGAAATCGTAAAGGCTGCATTGGAGGCTATCGGATACCAAATTGCTGATATTATTGCCGCAATGAAATTATCGGCTCAAGGTCTAGAATCTCATCCACTACGGGTAGACGGCGGCCCCACAAGAAATAACTTTCTTATGCAATTTCAAAGCGATATAATCAATCTATCAGTGCTTGTACCGGAAATTGAAGAACTATCCGGTGCCGGAGCGGCCTATATGGCTGGGATTGCACTGGGTGTATATGATAAGCAACAGTTGTTTTCCCGTATAAAAAGAAAAAGTTTTAAACCTAAAATGAATGAAGAAACTCGCCATAAAAAGCAAAAAGGATGGAAAGCCGCACTAGATATGGTGCTGACCAACAAAGGAGGAAGCATATGAGCTTAAAAGTAACGAATCTTAAATGCAATCACCTAAGAAATCCACTGGGGTACGACTTAAAAGACGGCCCAGCCCTAAGCTGGATAGTAGAAGGAGGCCACGCCAAGAAGACGAAAATAGAAATATCTCAAAACCAGGACTTTACCGATAATATTTATGAAAAAGAAGACGACCTGGATAGTCTATGCCATATTCCTGAAATAAATCTAAAACCCCGTACCCGCTACTACTGGCGTGTAACGGTAAACGGAGCCAGCGAGGTATCATGGTTTGAAACCTCTAAAATAGATGAGCCGTGGCAGGCAAAATGGATATCACCAGCAACCGAGCCTACACGTCACCCAACTTTTTTCAAAGAATTTAACTCCGCTAAGCCTGTAATATCAGCACGTGCTTATATCTGTGGTCTGGGGTTATATAATCTGCGCATCAATGGTCAAAATGCCACTGACGAGGTTCTTTCCCCCGGCTTATTTGCCTACGATAAGTGGCTGCAATATCAAACTTATGATATCACCCCCATGATCAGAAGCGGTGATAACTCGATAGCCGTAGATATGGGTAACGGCTGGTACAAAGGCCGTTATGGTCTTCACCGAGATAATTTCCTATATAGTGATGAGTTTGCATTAATCTGTGAAGTTGTAATTACCTATGAAGATGGCACCCAGGTTATTGCTACGGATACATCATGGAAATATCAGCTTTCGACTGTAAAGGATTCGAATATCTTTGATGGGGAATATCGCGACGATACATTAAATCCAGGCGCGGCAATGGACGTAAAGCTATCTACAGCTACATTTCCGGTACTGGAAGCCAGGCTCAACCCCCCAATTGCCATAATGCATGAGCTAAAACCAATAGAAATTATAAAAACCCCGGCAGGAGAAACCGTACTAGACTTGGGGCAAAACATGGTGGGCTGGCTTGAGTTCACAAATCGCGCGCCTAAGGGCAGTGAAATACACTTGCAATTCGGGGAAGTGTTGCAGGGTGGCAATTTCTACCGAGACAATCTTCGCGGTGCGCTATGCGAGTTCAAATATGTAAGCGACGGAGTAGAAAAAAAGGTGCGCCAGCAATTTACTTTCTACGGGTTTAGATATGTAAAGCTAACTCAGTGGCACCAAGACGTAAAAGCCGAGGATTTCACCGGTTTAGTAATCTACTCCCAGCTTGAGCAAACAGGCTTTATAAAGACCTCTAACGAAAAGGTGAACCGCCTATTTGAAAACACCCTATGGGGTCAACGCGGAAACTTCTTAGATGTACCCACAGACTGCCCACAACGTGACGAGCGTATGGGCTGGACCGGAGATGCCCAGGCTTTCTTTGGTACAGCGGCCTTTAATATGGATGTTGCGGCATTTTTTACAAAATATCTCCATGATCTATGGATGGAGCAAGAGGCCATGGGCGGAACGGTGCCGGTTGTAATCCCTAAACATGACGTAAAACAAACAGGTTCATGTGCCTGGGGGGATGCCGCTACCATTATCCCCTGGAATCACTACATCCGCTATGGTGATGCCCGTATTCTAAAGCGCCAATACCCCAGTATGAAGGCATGGGTGGATTATATCCGCAGTCATGACGCCAAAACCGGAGATACCCGCTTATGGAAAGGTGATTTCCATTTCTGCGACTGGTTGGCTTTGGATGTAGAAGATTCTATAGGCAACCGTTTTGGCGGGACTGACCGCACGTATCTGGCCAGTTGCTTCTATAGATATTCGTCACTGCTTGTGACTAAAGCGGCTAAAGTGCTGGGGTATACACAGGATGAAGAGTTCTATGGCAAGCTGACGGAAGAAGTGCGCAGTGCTATCATTAACGAATACGTAACCCCCACCGGAAGACTAGCTGTAAACACTCAAACAGCCTATGTTCTGGCACTAATCATGGATATCATCCCAGAAAAATGGCGGCATGAAGCGGCTCATTCTCTTTCACTTAAATTAAAAGAATCTGACTATCATCTTCGCACTGGATTTATAGGTACATCATATTTATGCCGGGTGCTTTCTGGTAGCGGAAGCAACAATATCGCCTACCGCTTATTGCTGCAAGAAGACTTCCCAAGCTGGCTATACCAGGTAAACATGGGTGCCACCACCATATGGGAACGGTGGAATTCCATTCTGCCTGATGGCAGCATAAGCGACACAGGGATGAACTCCCTAAACCACTACACATACGGCTCTATAATGGAGTGGGTGTACAGAGATGTAGCCGGGATTGACCCAATTGAGGAGTACCCCGGTTTTAGGAAATTCCGCCTTGCGCCAAAACCTGATCCGCTACTGGGCAGCATTGAAGCAGAGTACCACTCTGTTGTAGGGATAATAAAAAGCGCCTGGAAGTACGAGAATGGACAAATTCATTACAGCTTCACCGTGCCATACGGCTCTACGGCGATTTTGACCCTAGAAGGCGAAGAAAAAGAGCTTCAACCCGGTGAGTACAACTTCAGCTTCCCGGTAATAGAAAAAGGCATAACCATGGATACCCCAATTCCAGATATATACGAATATCCCAATGCCCAGGCTGAGCTTAAAAAGCTCCCAGGTATGCCTTCCCTCAATATGCTTAGGGAAATGGTAGGCCAGAGAAGCCTAGGAGATTTGTGTAAGGAAGGCTTCCTAAGCATAACCGATGAGGAAGAGAAGGAGCTGTTTGCCAGGATTATTGGTGAATAGATCGCTTATGGCCAAAGTATCGGGGCAAACAGAATAATTTTGGAGGTTCAATATGAAGACAATTGTGGCAATTTATACAGGTAAAGGCCTGCAAGACCCACTCTCGGCACTTATCAGCCAAATGCTGCCAGGCTTCCGCCAAGTAAGCATAATCGACGATAATATCATAGGCGAGTGCGTAAAGGCTGGGGAAGTCACTGCCAATGTAAAAAGTCTTTTAAATAAATACTATAAGGCGGCGGTAGATATGGGTGCGGATATTATCCTAAATACATGCTCGTCAGTAGGGGATGTAGCAGATGCCGCCGCGCCAGCCAGCCCTGTGCCCCTTATCAGGATTGATGAGGCCATGGCAATAAAGGCCGTAGAAAATCACAAGAAAATTGCGGTGGTGGCTACTCTGCCCACAACTTTAGACCCAACTCTACGCTTTATAAAAGCTAAGGCAAAGTTGGCAGGAAAAGAAATCGAAGCCATAAGCGGCCTAGCAGAAGGTGCCTTCGATGCCCTGATATCCGGCGACCCAGCAAAGCATGACGAAATAATTAAAAGCACAGTAGAAAAACTAGCCAAAGAAAACGCCGATTGCATTGTACTAGCCCAGGCCAGCATGATGCGTATGGAAAAAGCTCTTAACGACTTAGTAGATATCCCTGTATACGCAAGCCCTCCGCTATGTTTTGAGGCCCTAGCAAAATGAACAAAGTAATAATATCCGTAGCCCCGGTATCAGCCACCCCGCATCCGATTAATATCCATGCCCTGGCAGAAGAAGTAGCCGAGTGTGCCAAGGCTGGGGCCGCCATGGTACATCTGCATGTACGGGATCAAAACGGTTACCTCACAGATAATACATCGGAGTTTAACGCGTGCCTGGATGCTATACGCCGCCGTTCAGATATAGTGCTGCAAGGAAGCACCGGAGGGGTATCAGATATGGATATCCACCAGCGCTGCGCCCCGCTATATCTGCCATTGGTTGAGACTTGTAGCCTAAACGTAGGGTCTGTAAATCTAGGCAAGGCAGTGTATGTGAACCCGATAGAAGATGTTGAAACCTGTGTTCAAATCTTAAAGCAGCAAAATAAAATGCCCGAAATCGAAGTATTCGAGTTGGGCATGATAGATGCGGCACGCAGGCTTGACGCCAAATTAGGGCTTCCCCGGCCTATGGTGATGAATATCGTAGTTGGTCATGAAGGTGGTGCCCCGGCTACCGCCAACGCCCTTACGGCTATGTGGCAGTATCTTGCGCCTGGGGATGGCTTATGGGGTTTTACCCATGCCCACCGCCAAGATTTTGGGTTAATGGCCTGTGCTCTGGGTCTTGGGGCTAGGCTTGTACGGATTGGGTTTGAGGATAGTGCATATATAAATGGAAGACTGGTATCAAATAATGTTTCATTGGTTACTGCGTTGGTGGGCCTTATAGATGCTATGGGGTTGGAAGTTGCGACGGCGGAAGATGCCAGGGGGATGTTGGGTTTGTTATAGTATTTATGTTCTGTTATTTTTATTGAAAAGAGCTGTTCTGCTAAGTAAAAGCAGGACAGCTCTTTTTTAATATGCTTGGCGATTATTTCAAGTGAATGCGATAAAACACTATTGTTGAATCATCATAAACGCTTAGCCATCCAAATTGGTTTCCCGACATTCTAATGTTTGACCTGAGTCCATTGGATAGCGAGTTCACATCAACATAGAGAAATTCTCTAGTTTGCAAATTATACGCGATTATATTTTCAGTTGTTACGATAAAAATGAACTCATCTTCTATAGCTGAGAAAATGATATCGTTTACTGGTGTAACATGCGGAATTGTTACACTCCAATTGTCATCTAAATGTACAATGCGCCCAGTCATTGCTCTTGGATTATCAACAGAGTAATAATTATAAACAAGAATACCATTTCTGCCGTTTATATACGTAATACTGTCGTCCATGTGAAGTATGCGTTCATGGATTCTGGACTCAAAGCAAAAGAAATATAGCTTGCTTTCGCCGCCAAAATCCAAATGCTCTCCATCTAAAGTAATGACTTGAAAGTATATTCCATGGCTGTCGGCTGTTGCATATATTGGGATTCTGCCAGTCATAAGCATGTCTTCATCTACAGTAAAGTCATACCTAACTACTTCAGTAAAGCGCATACGGGGGTCATCATATCTTATATAACCCAATACATATGAATTATCCTCAATATAATTTAGGATGATGTACTCATCTGAATATGATATAAATGGGTGTCTTGGGCTTTCGCACTGCCAAGTATCTGGTCTTCGTTCATACGGTGAAGTGCTCACCCGGGAGCTATCATCAATACGCCAAGGTATAGTTATTAGTCTGCTCCAAATATGTCCATTCATCGGACGTGATTCGACATAATACAAAGTCGTAATGTTTCGTTCATGGTTAAATCTTATATAATGTGCAAAATCAATGCCGCCAAAAGGACGCGCACCCGAAGCATACATCATTAAATCTATATATCTATCTGTATAGTTTATCTGTGATATAAATGTATATGGGCGACTATTCTCAAGACTATTGTCAAGCATGGTCTCATGGGATATTGCAAGGGTATATATATGCCCGTCTCTAAAGGCTACCAAATCTATAATGCTTTCATAAAAAAGGTTTACTGTTAGAGGGGCGTTATTATCCAAAGCCTCCCATGTCATATATGGTACAAAAGTTACCTCTCTTACAAATGGAGGCTTTTGCTTGAACAAAAACTCACTATCTAAAATCATCCTGTCTACGACCCAGTCGGCAAATGCATCATCATCCGAGGGTGCAGCAGCATTGCTGCCGCACCCTTGGAAAATCATAATTATGCATAACGCGAATGGTATAAAGAATAATTTCTTTACACTTACCATGATGCCCTGCCAACCATCCAATCTTGGTGCAAGCGATTAGTGACATGCGCATTGAATAAAGTATTGACGTTGTACCATCTATTGCCTAAACCTGGGCCATGTGGATCAGTTATCCTTATTGAGCCAATCCAATCCAATGAACCACCCCATGCTGGCGCCGCTTGCGCAAGATCGTATCCGCTTACGTTTACAATGTGACCTTCCACGCTATAAGGGAATGCGGGAATACCCATTGTTCTGATTGTTATTAATGCAGGCTGCCGTCTATCAATAGAGAATCGCACTTGATCAACCCATTCATTTCGCACACGACTCATGTGGCTATGTGTGTATCTAGCATTAGTATGATCATTAACCACTGAACCTACAACATGAACGTCAGAGCCGTTGTGCGTTGTCCTTATGTCTGTAGCTAAATCGGACTGTGATGCTGCGCTATTATTTCGAAAATGGATTACTTGCCTAGCAGTTGCCGGTCCGCACCAGTAAGGACGCTCCTGCTGGAAAACAGGCACATTAATGGTATGGGAGATAGGGCCGCGTTGAGCTCTTGAATAGAGCTCTGCTTCATATGCTAAAAATTCTTGAAACTCTGCTTCGCGCGCCTCAATATTCGCAATATTTACGGGGCATTGTGCTAATAGCCTGTCCAGCTCTTGTACTACAGCATAATCTGACCAGTCTATTTCTGATAACTCCAATCTTACTGACTCACCCAGTAAGGCTTCTAGGTCTAATTCTGCATTTGTATTGCAGAAAAAACATCCATCATGAGCATGATTTTCTTCTGGCATAAATTGCTCGAGGTCGTTAGCTAAAACAAAGATTGTAGCACTGAAAACGAATGCCAGTACAAGAAAAAAGCTTACTAGTTTCTTTGTCATCTAAATCGCTCCTTTTAATTAAAGAAATTATTTCTCCGCATTTTACACGCAATATGCATCAACGCTAGAATATTAATGCATGGAGAAATACACCATATTTACCAATTCTTTCAAGAATTGATTTGATTATATTTCTTCTCTGATTCATTTGTCAACTACTTTTCGACAAAAATATTCCAAAAAATGAGAAGGTGCAGTAAATATTAACTTTTAATACATGTATTGACATTTATCTTCTTGGTGTTTATGATGCATAAAAAATAATGTTGAAATTTGAATAACTCTGTCATATAAATCGCTATAGTGAGGTGGATATTATGGCAACACTGTCTGTGGGAGAAAAGTTATTTATTCTAAGAACGCATCATGGTATAAGTGAGAATGAGTTTGGTAGCATAGCAGGTACGGATTCACAAATTGTTAAGGCGGTGGAAAGAGGCGAAATTGCTTATACGGAAGTGCAAGAAAGAAGATTAAGAAAGCGCTTGCGTTTGGAAGGACTCCCCTTATCAAAGGAAGAATGTGCTGTATCTAAGGAGGATCTTTACCGCTGTCGTGATTTTATTAGGGGCGGAAATTTAACTGAGGCTAGAAAGATATATGAAAGTATGGTCAATATTAGTTATTTAGAGCCCTGTGATCCTGATATGGTTTTATTGTTTAGGATGTTTGAGGCGCAGATGTTGATTGCTGAAGGTGACTATGACACTGCTAAAGATAAGCTTGATGATGCCCGAGATTATATGGACAGGGCGAATAAGGAAAATCGATATCATTATAACTATAGCTTGGGGCTTCTTGGTTGTTTTCAAGGGGATTATGATAGCGGAACGGCATTTTTTGAAAAGGCATATGAAATACTGAATGATAACAAAGATATTTTGCCGGAAGATGATGTGAGGCTTTACTATAATATAACGATGTGTTATACGTATATTGGAAAACCATATAAGGCTATATTTTTCACAGATAAGACATTGCGGATGTATCCGGAAGACAGGAAGGTAAATCACCATCTTAACTTGGGTATTGGTCTTGCGATTAACTATATTAAAGTGAACAGACTGTCTGAAGCTGAAAAGCTATTTGATAAACATATGGTAAAGGCTAAAAGTACGAAAGATGGAGTTTATATCGGTCGTGTTTCATTTGGCCTTGGCTATTTATTCGAGATAAGAGAAAATTGGGATTTAGCTATAGATTATTTTAATCAAGCTCTAAAATATCTACCAAAGGATACAGATAACTATTTTGCGTCTCTGTTTCATAAGATTTGCTGTATTATAAAGAATAAAAAGTTTTCTAGCGCAGAGCGTGAGATAAATAAAGCACAGGATTTATGCAGCACTAATGAGCTGTGGATAATATATTTTGAGGCTATAGAGTATTATCTTGCTCTTAGCCGCCGCATGGCTACTCCGAATGAGGTTGCATGTAAATATATAGAAGTTGTAGCAATACCACATTTTCGTCAAAATCATGATCATTTTATTGCCCTTGAGTTTTGTAAACTTCTTTCGCGACATTATGACAAAATAGTTCAATCTAAGAAGGCTTCGAAGATTAAAAGTGTAATTAATGATATTTATGAATGGATTTTTTGTTGGTAATGAAAGGTGGTTGAAATATGAAAAGAAAATTAATCGCTGTAGCAATCACCTTAGTTCTAGTGCTGAGCGCTATAGTACCTGTTTATGCGGGTCCATGCGAAGGAGGTACTGAACCACCACTAATAAGACCTCCTCAAGGGCGAGCTATCGCACTGCCTATAAGTATTGAATATTGCAACTGCAATACACCCTTATGTGAATGTGATTTGTCAGAATAAATTCATCCAAACCAAAAGCGCGAAAAAACGCATATGCCATCTCAGTTATCAGATGGCATATGTATAAGAGAAGCCATTATGTTAAGTTTTATTACTTAGCGTGATGGCTTCTTTTTTGCGTATTGTGTGGAATAATGCAAAAAGATAAATAAAAATGCTTGTAGTTAAAATGCTAATGTGGTAAAATCATCAAAATTGCAAAGAGGCGTGCCTCTTTAGCTTTGCCCGCAGGGCAAAGCCAAAATCAACGCTTCCTTGCCAACAAAGGAGGAAATGATGAAAACAGTAAGAAGAAAAGCAGTGCTTAAAAAGGTGATGTGTTTATTGCTGTCAGCATTATTTCTGCTTTCACTAAGCGGCGCAGCAACGTCGAGTGTTTATGATACCTCAGAATATTACGAAGAAGAGAATGTGGAAATATTTTCTTTTTATGATCTACCCGTAATAGATGAAAGCCTTTGGAGTGATTTTGATGTCCCCAATTCTTCAGATGATTTATTTGTACCGTTAAGCGCCCCAACAGTGTCTGGGTTTGGGTCAGTAACCGGCCCTACATCAGCGTCTTTAAGGGGGATGATAAATAACCCCAGCAGCGAACAAATAACTTTTCGCGGCTTTTGGGTTCGCAGAAGCGATCAAAGCCAAGTTAGAGAGGTTCCGGGTAACGGCGGCGATGTATTTAGTGCAAATG
>WRAN01000004.1 GCA_009780185.1 Defluviitaleaceae bacterium
ATCCACTCTCGAATGAATACAATAAAACGCCATGCTAATGATGCATCGCTTGAAGTATTTGGGCGAATATTGTAAACTTACTCTGCTGCGGTGGCAGGTTCGTCCTGTGCTCTAGGCGATGGTTCTAGCATCCCTACGAGCCCGTGTTAGTGTTTCTCAGGCACTTCACGGTTCCGCGGTACTTTTATTGCTTTTTTGGAGGGGAAAATCAAATAACATCAGGTAAATACGATGCCACTGACCTTTCTAGTCCGCACTATACCATAATTTTCTCAGTGTTTCAACAAGAATATTTACATAAAATAAAGGCACAATATGTCCCGATACTTTTGAAAAAAGCGGTTTTGATGATACCGACAAACCTTTTTTACATAGCCTCTTTATGCATACAATTAACCATATATAGCAATTCTTCCTTTAAACGGTTCCGCCCGAGCCGAAAATAGCGAACGCTTCAACGCTTTTTCGGCGACAGTCGGGGCCGATTTAAAGGTGAATTGCTATAATTAACAGCCACAACCCCAGCAATGACTACCACAATGATAAAGACAGACGAAATACTCTCCGCGCCAATATTTTTTCATTGGCAAGGAGAGTTTTTCGTCTGTCGGGCTTGGCTTGTTACCTACTATTGTGAAGCTAATGGCAAAGATTTTTACTGGATTGCATATACAATCCCATTTTCGCGCATTAATGCCCGTACATTTTCAAAAGTTTCCATTATAGCCTGGTCATCATGCAGCTCCCAAGTAGAGCCTGGTTGATTTAATTCTTCGAAAAGAGGTACAAGTTCATCAATGGTAATTTCCTGATCACCATGATAGATAGAGTTTCCAGATACACGTATTTCCAGCAGCACAGTTTCTTGGAAGGCATCGTCTCCGTTTACTTCACCGCCGCTTGTCTCGTTATCATTGTTTTCAGCTTCATTATTATAGGTTCCATTTTCGTTTACATATCCACTGCCGCCGTTACCATCTCCACTACTGCCTCCGTTACCCCCCGAACCAAAGGGTAGCCCAAAGCCACTGCCGCCACCAAAGCCAAACCCTCCGCCTCCAAGCCATCCAAATAGCGCAGCAACGCAGGCTACAACAGCACAGAAACCAAAAACTTTCCCATAAGAACCCTTCTTTTTCTTCTTTTTTTCCTTCTTCTTTTCCTTGTCCATAAATTTCATCTCCTGTACTAAATTCTAATATCCAACTCGGCCACAACCAATTGATTAAACTGCCTTTGGATATGTATCACTCCACTTACAAGCCTATAATCCGCAATAAAAATGTTCCCGCTGTCAAATCGAAAGGCTACAACTACCACAGTGCTATCTATGTCTTGTATCTTACTCGCAAGTATCGTATTAAGCTCTAATGTTGCGGCTTCCCTAGCCACCTGATTCCAAGATAAATCCACACGAGAAATATGGGAATCAGCCTCCACCAAAACCCAGCGGTTATCAGCATCAGCAGGGTCGGCAACTATGCTTATAAGTATAATCCCTGTATCCTCATAAAGACCCAGCTGCAAGGCTTCGTAATCATCCCTAGTTGCCCTAAGCTGTTCCATTTCAACGGCATGTTCTGCTTTAAAGGCCTCCATATCCGCTTCAAAAATGGCAATCTCAGCCTCAAAGGCTTCCCTGACTTCATCGTAAAAGGTTCCCATGCGCCCTTCTGATTGCACTAAAATAAAGAATAACATTATAAGTATTACATCCAGCAGGGGGGTTAATTCAATCAGTATGCTATTCTTCTTCATGATTCTTATCCGTCTCAGGGGTTTTTAATGTTGCTTCTAGTTTTTCTAAGTAATCATCAATACCGCGGTTATTCCGTTCTATTCGAGGTGATAATATCGCGTCCATTACCTTAAAAAATATAGCAAAAATCAAGCCCCACAATGTGGAAGTAAGTGCAATAAAGAAATTATGCTGCATATTGGCCATATCCTGTACCATAGGAATCAAGGAGATTACTGTACCAAGTATCCCAAGTAACGGAAAGATTCCCGTAAGATTAGCAAACATGGAATAATACTTCTCGGAAGTCTCCCGCATTTTACGTAGTTTGACTTTAGTCTTCTTAATCTCATCTTTGGTAGGAGGGGCCGCATCGCTCTTATCCAGCACATCATCTGGCCGATACCCCTTTGTATGGATTTCGTTATAAACTTTAATAGAATAAAACCGGATAAATAAAAAATACCCCAATGTGCCAATTGCCGTAAGGATGATAATTAAATCATAACCAAACAGATTATCTCTGATTGGGGGCAGAATGTCATTAAATATTTGCATAGTCACCTCGCTAGAAGAAAGGCATTGTACGAAAATGCCGTATAAAAACAGTATATGTCATTAAATGCTCTACTGCAAGCTTGCATCATAATTTGGAAATGGCTATAATAGCTGAAATATTCATTATGTTTGCCTTGAGGAACGAGGCACCCGCAGCAAAGTGAGGACGTGTAGCCGGGCTTTGCTCAGCGTCACGGCGGGGTTTGGGGCTGAGCCCCATTTGAATGGAGGATTATATATGAAACTTGTACTTGCGATTATTCACGATGAAGATGCCTTTCACATTATGGATTTATTAAATGCAAAAGGTTTTAGCGTTACAAAGTTGGCTTCTACTGGGGGGTTTTTGCGTGCAGGTATGACCACTCTAATCTGTGGTGTAAATGAAGACCGCATCCCAGAGCTAGTAGAAGTCATTAAGAAAAAGTGTAAGAGCCGCAAGCAAATCACATCTGTTAACGCGATGAATGTAAACGCTAACGAAAATTTTGCTCCATACCCAGTGGAGGTAACTGTAGGAGGCGCCACTATTTTCATACTGAACGTTGAGGAATTTATGAAGGTGTAACCCCAAATGGGTGAGCTTCCTGAACAACTTAGGCATAATATCGGCCATGCATATATATTAGAAGGGGAAGCCTCGAAGAGGCTGGCCTTAGGCCGTGCATTTGCCAAAAATCTTAACTGCCTGGAATCCTCGGATGATGCCTGTGGCCAGTGCATTAGCTGTAGGGTTTTTGAAAGCGGTAACCACCCCGATGTTTTTTTTGTCAAAACCACAAAAGCAACAAGTATTGGTGTAGATGACGTGCGGGATCAAATAGTTAATGAAATGGCAACAAAACCTTTTAAATATAAATACAAGGTTTTTATTGTGGATAAAGCAGAAACTCTTACCCCAGCGGCGCAAAACGCTTTGCTCAAGACCATTGAGGAGCCTGCGCATTATGGGGTATTTTTGTTCCTTGCTACTCATGTGCATACACTTTTGCCAACAATTCTGTCAAGATGTGTACTGGTGAAGCTTGGTGATGAACAAGCGATACCAGAACTAGAGCATGAAGCCCTGGCAGAAGAAATAGCTGATAATATAACCAGCATGGATATACTAGGAACCATGGCTCTATACAAACGCTTTGAAGCCTATAAAGAGTCACGAGAATCTATGACAAAATTATTGGATATGCTATATTTATCATACGCAAAGCGCATACGCCAATCAGCCGATAAAAACGATTATGTAAATAAGCATTGGTTTAATAGTATTGCCGCTATCAACCAAACAAAAGAAGTACTTGCCCAAAACGGAAATTTCCAACTAGCCGTAGAGCTAATGTTATTAAAACTAAATGGTAGTTAAGGAGAACTCATGACAATAGTAGGAGTACGGTTTAAAAACGCAGGTAGAATATATTACTTCGACCCAGCTGGGTTAGAGCTTTCCCAGGATACAGCTGTAATAGTGGAAACTATACGTGGGGCCGAATATGGAATTGTAGCCCTTGCAAATAGAGAGGTAAACAGTTCAAGCTTACATCAGCCAATAAGAAAAGTGTTGCGCGTTGCCACCCCAGCGGACGAAGCTCAAGAAGAGTCAAATCGGCAAAGAGAAATAGAAGCAAGGGATATTTGCATAGAAAAAATCAAGGAACATAAGCTTGACATGCATCTTGTTGATGTAGAGCTGACCTTTGACTTAAGCAAGGTAATCTTCTATTTCACAGCCGATGGGCGAGTAGATTTTAGAGAGCTGGTAAAAGACCTAGCCTCCACTTTCCGTATGCGGATAGAGCTAAAGCAGATAGGTGTCCGAGATGAAGCAAAATCATTAAGCGGTATAGGAATATGTGGCCGCAGTATCTGTTGTGCAACATTTTTGGATGAATTTCAGCCCGTATCCATAAAAATGGCAAAGGATCAAGGTCTAAGCCTTAACCCTACCAAGATTTCCGGGTTGTGCGGTAGACTTATGTGCTGCTTAAAATATGAAGAATCTACCTATAACGAGCTTAATAAAGGGATGCCTGGAGTAGGGGACTTAGTGCGCACCCCTGATGGTGACGGTGATGTATTAAATGTGAATGTCCTGCGCCAAACAGCAAAAGTAGCGGTAAAGAAAAAGGCCAACGATGATCCCTCAGCAGCGATATACACAGTTGACCAAATCGAAATATTAGAACGCCGTCCCCAGTGTGATCGCGGGTGCAAATGTGGATCATGTAAAGGCAGGCATTAAATAGGGCCATATAATTGAGTGATTAGATACATTGTTAATAATTGGCTGGTGGGGATATACCCTCCGGCCTTTTTTATTGCTCCACTTGAGTTGAGCATGTTTTGCCCATCTAATGTTTCATCGTGAATTAACCCAGAATCGGTCTTGTCCTCTCGCACTTGCGGGTGCTGGCTGGATGGCCTGGCGCTTTGCGTCATCGGCTTCGCCGGGGTAAAATCTGTGGCCAAAAATCCGTAGAAGCGTTCGGGATTTTTGGCTTGGACGAGTCCGTTCTCCATTTGATTCGCAATATCCGGGTAATTATATCGGGGTGAGTGTGGAATTGTATAATTTATATCCTCCTCGTGGAGATGATCTTTTTTGACTAATGTAGAGTATGTCAAGGATATCCGATGCCATGTGTTTTTATCTACTATACCTGTTTGAGTGATTTGGCTTAGCTCGTATATATGTTTGAAGGCTTGCACGGCGGCAGTGGTTTCTGGGTCAAAGAAACCATTTACGTTTAGCTCTGGAATTACCGTGTAATTTTCTCGGACGCGATTAAGCATGATTTGTAGTTTTTGTACATATTCACCTCTCATACCCTCTTGTAGCGGGAAGCCTGGGAAGGGATACTCAATTCCGGCGATGTTGCTTGTTTCAACTATTTCTACAGTACTTGGGTAATAGTGATGTAGTATATCGAGTGCATTATGGTCGCGGTTTGCTAAGGCTAGGGCACCCCATTGCCACATGCCGGGGCAAGTATAATGGCGTCCGTCGCTGTATTCGGTAAAGTAGGGTTCAGCCCCTTCATTTACAATATATCGGTTGAAGATACTATCTACCATTTCGTCTATGTTATGGAAAATTTGGGTGTGTTCTGGGATTTCACTTGCTTGGGTTAGTGTCTGTGAAGTTATGGCATATATGTTGGCCTCAATTACAGATGGAGGCCATGTAGGGTAGATTTCTTGGCTGGCTTTCTTTTTGATATAGTCTGTGAAAGGTGTGTCACCGATATATTCGGGGATTTGCACTTCATCTTGATGGGAGGGTGAGTCTTCAATAATTATGGACTGGGTGCTTGGCTCTATTAGCTTATGTACGGGGATATGGTACTCTAATGGGCTAGTTGTTTCCCAGGATGAAACCATATTTATAGGTAGTATGCTTGTGATGGTATCGAAGATTTGAACTCCATGTATATTTACTGTGGCAAAACCCTCCGCTTCTACCGCTACGTTTACAGTGGAGTACGGAGGGGCTTTAAAGTCTGGGTCTAGGGCTTGTTCTATTGGAGGCGCCTCTATCTCCACGGTTTGAGTTATGCCGCTTTCGTCTGTTTGGATATTGTATAGTATTTGATCTTCATTGGCGATTATTATATTGGCCTGTACTGGTAGATGGCCACTGGCGGTTGTGGTTTTTACTTTTAAGAATCCGGTTTCCATATTTTCCTCCCAATCAATGAGCAAAAATATCGATGCCTTAACGATTTTTTGCGAATGGTTTTTGCCGTAGGCAAAAAGATTTCATTCATTTTTTTATTTTATGCCTGGGAGGAATTTCTGTTAATCATTGTAGTATGCCATGCTTAATTGGGTACGGTTGGTTACGTTTAGTTTCTCCATTATAACCACTATGTTATTGCGTACTGTGCCTTCGCTTAGGAAGAGGCTTGCGGCTATTTCTTTATTGGTTTGGCCTTGGGCTATTAGACGGGCTATGTCTCGTTCTCTTGGGGTTAGGGTTTCTAGGGCCGGGTTTTCTTTGCGGGTTAGTTTTTGTAGTACGTCTGCCCCCAGTATTCCTACACCTCCTTGTAGTAGGCGTAACTTTCCCGCTATATTGGCTATTTTATCGGTTTTGACTAGGTATCCGTCTGCTCCGGCGGCTAGGGCTTGCTGTATGTTGGGGCGGTCGTCAAAGGTGGTTAGCATCATTATCTTTACTTCCGGGTGATGCTTTTTTATTAGGCGGGTGGCGGCTATACCATCTATTCCTGGCATGTTTATGTCCATTAGTACTACGTCTGGTTCGCTGGTTTTGCATATTTCTAGTGCTTCGGCGCCGTCTTCGGCTAGGCCTACTATTGTGATGTCTGCCTCACGGGATAAGCTGATTTTTAGGCTTTTTCTTATTAATTGATCGTCATCCACTATTAGTAATTTCATATATTTGCCTCTTTCCTTATTGGAATCACGCACACAACGCGGAAGTTATTTCCGGAATCTATGGCTAGGTTGCCTCCTACTGAGGCTGCCCGGTATCTTAGGTTTCTTAGGCCGTTGCCTATTGCATATTTTTTTGTCGTATTGACATCGTTTTCTATGCTTAGCCGTACTAGTTTTTGGGTTACGTCAAGATGTACCATTATGGTTTTGGGTCTGGCGTGGCGGGTAGCGTTGGTTATGGCTTCGTTGAGACAGGATTCCAATACTCCCCAGATGTATACCGGTACATGACTGGTGTCACCGAAGGCCTTAAAACTTACTAAGGCTGATGTAATACGGGCACAAGTTTCTTGTAGGGCTTCCACACCAAGGGATGTTACTGGGGCTAGGTTATGTACCGCTTCTCGGATTTTATTGGCTCCCGCGTCTAGGCGCCCAAGGGCGGCATCATATAATTCCAATGCGTCCGTGTCGGCATTCTCTATGCCTAAGCGGGCGGTTTGCAAAGACATATATGCGGCTACAATTTCGTGACCGGCATTATCGTGTATTTCCCGGGCAATACGGGCTCGTTCGCTTACTAAGGTCATGCGCTCTATTTGGACTGTGGCCTTTTGGAGTTCGTTTTGCAGGCGCTCTGCTTCGTAATATTTCCCGGCGGATTTATCCAGTTGGCTTAGCCCATGCATACGTTCTTTTTCCCATCTGCTTAGAAAAAAACCGGCAAGTCCGCAAAGTGCTGCAATAGCACCGATGTAAACATCCCCAAAAAAAGTAACCAAGGCCACGGCTGCCCAGTATTTGCGATAATACATAGCCGAAAACAAAGCTAACCCTCCAGCAAGAGGGAAAAATATTATGCAAAGCGAAACATCCACAATCACTGATAAACTAAGCTTAGGAATCCTCCACCGCAGTAAGGCCATACATACCATAGACATCATAATAAAAAAGCCCATTGTGTCGCCCACTGTAAGCCAGTGAGCAACCAATAGGCTAAACCCTATTAATTTGCAAGTGATAAAACTGATTTTGGGAAATGTGAGATCTTTCATATTATCCGCCGTTTGCCTCCGTAGAGTAGATATGCCACAGTGAATAAAAACATGGCCAGCATACTAAGCCAAAACTGTGTATTCATACCGTAGTCCATAAGATTTTCCAGTGCCCGCGTAGCCCAGTGCGCTGGGAAAAGCGCCCCTAAAAAGCGCAGGAACCTGGGTAATAAAGCCAAAGGAATCATCAGCCCTCCAAGGCTTGCAATGGCTGTAATAAGGACAGAAAGTACAGCTGTACTGGTTTCCTTATCCTTAAACAGACAACTCCACACAAAGCTTAGGCCAATGGATGTAGCTGATAAGAGAATATAGCATATTGCAAGGCCAAGGGCAAAGGATATTTCCCAGCTATGAAGAGCTACCCCAATAATGCCAAGGGCTATGGATAGCACAGTCATAGGTACCATGGCCGACATAAAATTTTGCACAAGGTAACCCCGCATGGTAACCGGGCCGGCGAGTATCCGGGTAATGGTGCCGTCCATTTTATCTACTTGGATACTACGAGCCATTACAAAAGCCCCAAACATCAGCATAAGTGCCACCAAAAAAGGTGTGCGGCTATGGACTGCTTCGTCTCCGACAGCGGCAGCGGCGCCAAATCCTCCAAATTCAAAGTTGAAGATAACCAATAGCAGTGGCATTGCGCAATTCATAATAAGAGAGGCTGGGTTTTTTAGTCCGCGCCATAGTGCATATTTAAAAACCGTCAAAATGGCCGCCTCCTTGCTACTATGGCTACAACAATAGCCATGACCACTATATATCCGCCTAAGGCAAGCATGTTATTCCTAACCAAAACCATGTCATCGGTGATATAGCGGATAAAGGTATCCATTGCCAAAGCATTGGGGGTGGCACGCTGGAAAATGAAATTGCCTACTCTTCCCAGGTTTAGGCCACCAAACATATTACCTGTTAGGATGGTTAAACTCCATACTATTCCTTGAAGGGCGGCCTCTGCTGTGCCTTTTTTGGGGCAAACTAGTAGTAAAAACATCCCCAGTAGCTGTGCAAATACAGTAAAGAGGAAAATCGTTCCTGCAACTACCCACAGGTTTGGTACATATGCGTCATACATAAGAATGCCAACACCATAAATCAAAACACTGGAAACTAAAGAAAATACAGTACTGCCAAGTACATTGGCAAAGACATACTTCCCTACAGTTTGAGGAGCTGCAAGTAAGCGCCAGCGGCGTTCTCCCCTTATATCTTCAAAGAGATAATCATAAACCACCGATGCCCCAAAAAACGCAAACATTATAATGATAATCATTGAGACAAAACCAGCATCGATACTGGCAGGGTTTTCAAAAATACTGGGAGTATCAGGCGGCGGAACTGCATTTAAAATCGAAAGGTTGAGGATGAGAATACCAACGGGAAGAGCCAGCAAAACCAACAGGTTTATGGGCTGAGTAAAAATCCGCTTAAAATAATGTCTTATAACCATTATGCACCCTCCCCATCGTCACGAAGCTTACGGCCTGTAAGAGTAAGGAATACATCTTCCAGGGTTGATTTATCAGCTGCGATATTTGCAATACCGCCATGCCCCACTGCCACTTCCATAATGCGGTTAAGATTACCGCTGTCTGCGCCGGATACGATGGTATAAGAAGTGCCTACCACTGTAACGGATTTTACGCCGGATATGGCTTTGATGCTTTCGGTTAGCGCATCTGAAGGGGCAAGTGCTATCATACGGATAGTATCTTCGTGTTGGATGCGGCCCACCAGCTCTTCTAGGCTGCCTTCGGCTATTACACGGCCAGTATCCATAATGGCGATGTGATTACAAATGGCCTGAACTTCTTCCATGTAGTGGGAAGTGTATACTACAGTTGTGCCTTCGGCGGCGATTTGCTTTACGGACTCTAAGATGTGGTTGCGGGATTGCGGGTCTATGCCTACAGTTGGTTCGTCCATAATTAATAGTTTTGGGCGATGTACCAGGGCACAGCCGATGTTGAGGCGGCGCTGCATACCTCCGGAGAAGCTTTTAGGACGCTTACTTGCACGATCTGTAAGCCCTATAAACTTCAGTACTCTATCTACATTGGAATCTAGGTCAGCGCCTTTTAATCCATATAGGCTTCCGAAATAGCGTAGGTTTTCACGGGCTGACAGGTCATTGAATACAGTGATTTCCTGAGTTACCAGACCCATTTCCCTTTTTATATCCTTGTTGTTTAGGCTTTGCTTTTTGCCAAAGACTTCAATGTCACCTGAGTCTATGCCAATGAGCCCTGTAAGTGAGCGGATGGCAGTGGTTTTACCGGCACCGTTGGGGCCTAGTAGACCTAAGATTTCACCTTGGTTAATGTTTAGGTCTAGGTGGTCTAACGCCATATTATCGCCGTAGCGTTTTACTACATTTTTCATTGTTGCAATCATTGTTTATTCCTCCTTGTTTGCTGTCCGCTATAGGCGGGAAGCTGTCTTAACTCGTTCTTATGGTGTTATTATATTTGCTGATAATAAATCGCAGTAGTTACATTTGTCACGGTGTGAAACTTTTTTAAATTTTTAGGCCACGTTATTAATAGAGGTGATTTGATGTCGGCTCCAAACATCACAACCCGGTTTGAGGATATATATAATTCTACCCAAAAGTTATGCCTTACATTTATTACAGCTAAATGTAAGCGTACCGCCGATGTCGCTGATATTTTTCAAGATACCTATGTGGAGCTTTATAAGGTTATGAAAAAGCATGGCACGGACTATGTAGATAACCACGAAGCTTTTGTTTTGTGGCTGGCGAAGAAGAAGCTTGCAAAATACTATTCAATGCTCACCCGTCTTAGTATTTTTATTTCCACAAAGACGAGAAATGAAAAAGCGGATATATACGAACAAGAAGATGAAGCGTTCGCGTCAGAGGATTTTGCGGTAAACCATGCAATACTTGAATCAGCTAAGAAATTTATAGAATCTCAACCGGAAGTAGTACAGAAGATATTTTACTTACACTACGAACTAGACCTTACCTTGCGAGAAATTGCAGAAGCTTTGGAAATGAATGAATCTACAGTAAAAAGCAGACTATATCGCAGCTTAAAAGAGCTGAGAAAGGTATTATCATGAAAGGAGCATTGATATGAAGGGAAAAGATATTATCAGCTACGCGCAAAAGGATAAAATGCCAGATATGAAGGAGGTGCTTGACAATTGTATTATGGAGCGCAAAGTCACTACATGGCGGTTTTCAAGGATTGCAATAAACTTAGCTGCTGTTTTAGTCTTTGCTACAGTTATAGCAGGGGTATGGACTGCATATATGCATATTAATGGAGATGGCATACCGGCACTGCGCTCATCTCAGGAATTATATGAGGGATACCCGCGATTCGATTCAGGGTTAGCCTTCGGGGCAATATTATTGCCGGAAGGTTATGACGATGATTTAGATTTGCTAGAAAACAACGAGTATGGATTTAGTAGTAACTATATTTTAGTAGTGTACTATACTAATATCCATTCCGACGTATTGTGGCAGTTCCATCAGATGTGTAATAATAGGCAATTTGGCCCCCTAGAAGCTCAGGCAATCAGAGAAATGGCACATGGAAGGGTTTTCACTGCCGACGGCACTCACTTTGAGCTGCTAAGAGATGTAAATAATGGATTATATCAATCTAATCCAAATAGAGTAGGGGAAGTATTGTACGACACATACGGCAATGAAATAGGAGCGATTATCCTCATTTACCGACGTGGATATTTCCATGGATCGTTTTTAGATAGGATAATAATAACCACAAGGGAGGATTTTGAAGCGAGGCGTGGATACAATACAACCATAGATGATGTAACCGAGCTTTTTAATACAACAATTGCGTTACCTAGCTTTGAAGGATTTGAACATCCAAGGATGCAGATAACAGAATTTACGATAAACCTGCCGGATAATATGACCGAAGAATGGCTTCCTTTCCACGGGCAAGCTGTTTCTATACGATATATATGTATAGAAGAGCCAGGCTGGCAAACAGAGATTACTTTACAGTTGACCCACGCAAGAGCGCTTAACACAGAGCCGTCTTGGGTTCGTATGGCAGGAGATTTTACAATTGTAGAATATGAAGTCGCTGGGATATTAGTGCGAGGATTATCTGAAGGCGGTAGAATCTATAGTCTCAGCTGGGTACAGAATCATGTAGTATTTAACCTTAATGCACCTAGCGATTTTTCTATAGACCAAACCCTTGAAATCATCCAGCGAATAATAGAAATAAATTGAAAATCCTATCACACTGTGTTATGTTAATCTAAATCAATTACATGGATGTGATTTAATGATTAAGATAATGGTAGTAGAAGATGACAGAAACGTAGCCGAGCTAATTTCATTATATTTACGCAAAGAAGGCTTCGAAACCAAGGAAGTATACAATGGGCGCGAGGCGGTGGAGTTATTCCCCGCCTATGCGCCTTTTTTGGTACTTTTGGACTTAATGCTTCCGGGGATGGATGGTTACAAGGTATGCGAAGAAATACGAAAAACCAGCTTAGTACCAATAATCATGCTGACAGCAAAGGGTGAAACCTTCGATAAGGTGCGAGGGTTGGAACTAGGTGCCGATGACTATATTGTAAAACCCTTCGAGCCTAGTGAATTGGTTGCAAGGGTAAAGGCGGTGCTCAGGAGATACGAGCAAAAGGATAAATCTACAGGTCAGGTGATTGACCTCCCGAACCTTCATATTGACCCAGTAAAGCATATTGTCATATACCACGGAAGTGAGTTGGAGCTACCCCCTAAAGAGTTCGAGCTTCTGCACTACTTAGCCCTACACCCAGGACGGCCTTTTAGTAGAGACGATCTGCTTACAGTATGCTGGGGATATGATTTCCCAGGAGATACTCGCACTGTGGATGTGCATGTAATGCGTATCCGTGAAAAGCTTAACAAAGACGACCCTTGGAGCTTAAAAACCGTATGGGGAGTAGGGTATAAGATAGAGGTTCCTCAATGAACATCCGACAAAGAGCGGAACAAGATGAAAAGCGTATCCTAAGCCCCTACGCGTCCAAAAGTGCTGAGTCAAAAGGACGCGCAAAGCCAATGCAGCCTTGCGATATCCGCACAGAGTATCAAAAGGATAGGGATAGGATTACCCACTCCAAGGCGTTTCGCCGATTAAAGCATAAGACGCAGGTGTTTATTTCTCCGGAAGGGGATCATTACCGTACTCGGCTGACTCATACACTGGAAGTAACGCAAATTGCCCGTACTATTGCCCGTGCTCTTTATTTAAATGAAGATTTGACGGAGGCCATAGCCTTAGGTCATGATCTGGGGCATACCCCATTTGGGCACACAGGGGAAGATGCCCTGGATACCTTATTGCCTGGCGGCTTCAGACATAATGAGCAAAGCGTCAGGGTTGTAGAGATATTGGAAAATAACGGCGAAGGCTTAAACCTTACTTACGAGGTGTTGGATGGTATAAGAAATCACCGTACTAAGTGCGTCCCAGCTACCCTTGAGGGCTTGGTTGTGCAGATTTCTGATAAAATAGCGTATATCAATCATGATATAGATGATGCAATACGGGCAAAAATTATTACCCCATCAGATATCCCAACCCACATAATGGATACCCTAGGCCAGACCAGTATCCAGCGCATAGATTTACTGGTTCGCAGCCTAGTAGAAAACAGCCAAGGTAGAAATACTATTGCACTACCGATAGGTATAGCCACAGTGCTTAGAGAGCTTAGAAGTTATATGTTTGAAAATGTATATGTAAACCAGCTTCATCAAAAAGAGCGCAATAAAATCAAAGGGATGTTGACTCAGCTGTATGGTTATTACATATCCAAACCGGCAGAATTACCGGCGGATATTTACTTTAGGATACAAAAAGGCAGAGATGATATACGGCGAGGTGTGGCAGATTATATAGCAGGCATGACAGACCGCTTTGCTATGAAGCGCTTTGAGGAAATATTTATGCCAGCGGCATGGGGGCACTAATAAATAAGGAGGAATATTATGAATCTATTTGAAGCCATTGAAACGCGCTATTCTCACAAGGAACTATTTTTACCAGAACCGGTACCTATGACCCACTTGGAGCAGATTGCTAAGGCCGGTATAACCGCACCATCCGGAAATAACCGCCAAACAGTAAGACTTATAATCCTTCCAAATAAAGAAGCAATCAAACCCTTAAATGCACTGACCCCTCACGGTGGGCTTGGCTCAACGTCGGCCGCTATTGCGGTATTTACAGACACTACTCTAACCCCTGATGGCCACATGAACTTTGATAAAGAAAATTACTCCGCCGCGATGCAAAATATGCTATTGGCCGCAACAGCCTTAGGGTACAGTAGTTTGTGGTTAGATTACATCTACTTTAATCCTGAAAACGAAAAAGCGGCAAAAGAACTACTAGGCATACCGGAAGCCTGCCGTCTTTGGGCTTTAGTACCAATCGGTAAACCTGATGGCCTGGGTTCTCGCCGGGAGAAATTGCCATATGAAGAAAGGGTATTTTATGGCAACTATAGCGCACATAAATCATAGTCCAAATTGCCCCGATGATAATGTAAAAACCAAAAAAGTAACACTTTCAAGTTTGCATAGCAAAGCGGACACCTTGTGGAGTATTTGGTGTCCGCTTTTGTTTATAGCGAATTAATTCGAAATCAGTCCTGCCTGTCGCCGAAAACGCGTTGAAGCGTTCGCGATTTTCAGCTCGGTCAAGACTGTTTCTCATTTAATTCGCTATATCTATTGATGTTATTTCTTTTAATTACCTATGCTCCTTCTTTTTGCAGTATTTTTTCGAACTGCTCTATGGCTTCTATATCCTTTTGCATTGCCTTGCGTCCCTCATCTGCAAGTATCTTGCGTGCAGCAGGATCGCGGAATTTTTCAAACCCTGTTTCATTAATAGCAAAGCCTTGGGACCATAAAAAACCGCCGTAGTCAGCACATATATCTAATGCAGCGATTGCTGTATTTAGCTCATCTCGCCACTCTGGATAGCGCTCAGATAGATTGCGGTAGTGGGGTAGCGGTTCCTTTCTGGCGTAAACTTGGCACAAGCCGTCGCAGTAACAGAAAAACCTGTCTTGAACAGAATCTGTTTCTTCTCCCAATAATGGCAGCGTTTCAAAATCGTCATGTTCAAGCATATGCAAATATGATTCCCATGCGGCAAATCCTATTTTTATTCCGTTTATTTCATCTGTCCTGCGGGCGCGGCTGGTGATCATTTTAAATAGATCAAGGATCCGTTCTCGTTCGGAGGTGGGCTTCGTCTTTTCTTTTAGAAGGATATATTCTAAAACTGAGTCTTCCCAATTTTCCCGGACTACAGTTTCAGAGGTTGTATGCACGGCTATTGTTTCCATTGCGTCCTTGCTGATGATTTTGCTTCCGTCGTCTTCATAACCGATAATCACATTGAACTTATGGTCGTTTACATATCTAACCAAAACAGGATAGCCTCTATCAATGGCATCAACAAAATCACCTTTGATTTGTTCATTGTCGGTGTTTAGAGGCTTTCCGTCGTTATCACGTAAAACAGAAATATATTTGGCGTTCCAACCCATGGCTTTCATCAGGCGTATGTGGTTTTCAAATGGGGTTTCATCAATGCTTTCCATTGCTTCATTGCCGTGTATCCACTTACCGTCTGTCCAACAAAAGCGGTTACCCATACCACTGTATGCGGCTATCTCTGCTTTATTAGTTTCTTCTCCCGTACCGGTAAAGGCTGCCTCCAAAAGATTGAGAAAGTAGTCAACTTCATTGCCGTAGTTGTCAATCTCCGGTATGTTGGGTATTACTTTTCTCTTCATGCCAAATCCTCCTTTAATATATACTTTTATTGAAAGGGGATAGAAAATTTTGAGATTTTTTCTTAATACCCTTGCGGAAGCAGGTGTAACGCCATGGAACCGCGTAAACGCTTTTGTGAAGCTGTCAGGTGAGTCATAGCCGTATTTCATGGAAATATCTATAACTTTGACATGGGGGGAATTTTTTAGCTCTTCACCTGCCAGTGTTAACCGGCGGTTCCTTATATACTCGCTAATAGAAATCCCTGTCACAATATTGAAGGTCCTTTGGAAGTAATCCGTTGACGAATGTATATGGGTTGATACATCATCTGCGTTGATATCTTCCAATAGGTTTTTTTCAATAAAGTTTATAGCATTTTGGGTATCATTTATCCAATTCATCTTTATCCCTCCTCGCAGGAATTATATATTTTATGGCGGTGCATGCCCCGTCTTTTTTCGGTTTTATTTGTCCTTGTTTGGTTTATTCCTCGTTGATAATGGTCAGGAGCTTCTTGGCTTTTGCAATTGCTGTGGATTTTGATTTTGTGTTCGCTATTTCTGCAAGGCCTTGCCATTCTTGTTCTTGAGGGGAGAGACGATTCCGCTTTGTGGCTTCTTTAAGGTATGGTGCATAGCGTAGGGCGGTATCTAGTATACGATTTAGCCATGTCGGGGGATTTATTTCTTCTTTTATTATGGCTCCGGCGGCTTTTATGCACTGGGTTAGGATAGGGTACATTGTGGGGAGTAAATTTATGTCTTTTTCTAGTAGGCGGGTCAATTTTGCAGGGTTTACTGCTGGGTTTTGCAGTAGAGTGATAATGGCTTTACGGGTTACTTCAGGGTGAAGTTGGCCTGTTTCGATTAAGTCGCGGACGGTTCTTGTGGTGGAGTAAATGGAGTCACCGTCTTGGGCAATAAGCCCTATTACTATGGTTATCACTGATAGTGACAGTGGTAGTTTTATTTCCGTGGCGCCTTTGGCTAGGTCGTGTAGTTCGTTCCATTTTTCTCTTTCTTTTACTACTAGGGTTTTAGATTTTGTGTCCCACACTAGGCGTACTTGGTTGTGATAATCTCGTACAAAGGGCGCGCCTATTTGGGCTGGGTAAGCCCTTACGAATCCTACATATTTTCCGAAATCGTTGTATGCATTAGATTCTACGTGGTATTCCTGCCACTCTTTGGCCGGTAGGTTTAATCTAAACAAGAGGTATTTTTTTTCGTCGTTTGACCATTCTACAGTCATGGTTACGCCGTCTTCCAAGACTTCACGCGGTGTTGATTGTTTTGGCCATGCTTCATCAAAAGATGGGGTCAATTTTATAGGAATGGGGGTTGTGTCTTGGGCTACTGGGAGTTGTTCTGCTATTTTTCTTGCAGAGGTTACGGCTCGTGATGAGCCTTTTTGCTTTGCTAGGGTGCGGGTGTTGGGTAGGTCTAAGGCGGTTTTGTCGGCTAGATTTTTTTCTATGGCTAGTTTTACTTCCGGCAAAAAGGTGGTCATAAGTTCGCAGAACTCGGCGGTTCCTGGTAGAAGCCTTGGTGCGGCTAGGGATGCGCCTATGATTTCATCCATGATTGGCCATACTACCGACAATATGCCGCTCTGGGCTATGGCACCGAAGGCAGATGCTAGTGAGACTAGGTTTTGTGGTGGTGTTTTGGGGCGGCCTAAGTATTTTATATCGGCAATACCCGGGCGCAGCAGGCCGCGTTCCCAGGCTTTTTTTATTGCGCCGATTACATCATCTGCGACTTGGATTTTTGCATAGCCAAGGGATGCCAGCATATCAATTGAGGCTTTTGGGGGGAGCGGTTGGGCGCGGCGTGCGGCTTGGGGCAGTCTGGGAACTTTTTCACTGTCACCGTAACCGTCTAATTTCACTTCTAAAACAGCGTCTCCAAAGAGTGGGAAGAGAGAGCTTAGATCACTGTATGGGATGTTTGTTAGTCTTTCCGGAAATGCGCCCAGGGATTTTGAAACATCATTAAAGGGTTTGCCACGCCAATAGCTGTTACTGTAGACTTCCAGAGGAGGTTCCTCTATAGGGTTATCAAGATAGTTGAGTATTGCCTGACCTGCTGTGAGGCTCATTGTTTCTCCCGATTGCAAAAGAACTGGGATATTTAGTTTTTCTAAACTAGAGCGTGTTTCGAGTGTTACGGTTTTTGGGTCAAGTCGAGTGATTGCTACATATAAATCCGCTTCCTGAGGGGCTATTTTTTCATTTGCATATGCTTCTAGTCGTTTTACTAAATCTTTTGCGGTTATGGTTAGGTCAACTTTGCTTGGGGTGGAGAGTAGGTAGGGTAGCTTACCGAAGTTTTGAGCCACTACATAGTTTCGCGCGGGTATTGGCGGTCTTGGTTTATTTTCTGAGCCGCGATAACGGTTAGCATTGGCTTCATCTGAACCGTAGGATTCTTCACCATGTACCCAGCATATAATTTCCCGCATACGCCACTCGTTTTTATTGAGACCTCTTAGGCTTGTACGGGCATCATCAGGGTTTTGTAGGGCAATGGCGTTGATTAGCGCATAAAAACGCTCCATCGCTACGTCGTATACAGCGCCATCACTTGAGCGGGCATTAATTTCCACAGCCAGTTCTGTCAGGGCTTCCGGGGAAACCTCTCCTAGCTCGAAGTTTGGTACTTGCCATAGGGTAGGGGTTTTATTCCAAAGACCGGAAATGGCAATCTCTTCTTCTGGGAATGTCTCTACACCAATATTCCATTTAGATGCCAGCTTTTCGGCGGCAGCGGATATGCTTTTATTCGAATCTCCCGCGAAAATGGAAATCCATGGGGCGATTTCTTCTACGTTTTCTGGGGCTTGGCGTTTTATAGCGGTCTTTAGCAGCATTAGTTTTGCTTTTTTAGTAGGAGCGGAAAATGCTGATAGTAGTACTTCTGTTAGCAGACTATCAGCGGACTGGGTGATAAGGGCAGGGGCTAAGCGTTCGATTACTTTCGCATCGCCTAAAGAGAGTAGGGGGATTAGAGATTGAATATGCTGTAGTAGCTCCTCATCACGGATTTCCAGTAAATCTAGTGCATCCAACCAAGCAGCGCGATCCCCTGGGCGAACAGAGGCGTCTAATGCTGTAAGACATAACTCCATGGCCTCTTCCCGTGGTATAAAACCGTATTTTACTCCCGTTGCAAGAACAGTTGCAAAGCCATTAGAGGCTGGGGCGTTTAACGTAATTCCTGCCATAATGTGTTCCATAAACCGTGGTTGGATTAAATCTAGGCCGGGCCGGGTTTTGATATTGCGATTGAATTTCCTAACTCCGCCCATGGCTTCTGAGGCGGTTAATGTCCAGACATTTATATAGTTGACATTTTGCGGGATCTCAATTTCCAGTTCATTTACGAGGCGCATGAAGAAGTTGACATTTCCCAGTTCTGATTCGGCATCTTCAAACCGTATACCACCAAACCGAGTGATTTGGGTAATATAATCAGAAGCAAATTTCTTGCCTCGCCCTTCTACCACTTTGAACAATGCCTCTTTGTTAGTTTGGTGGATATTGACTATTTGTGTAGCTCTGGTTGCGGTTATGCCTACCCGCACCGCAAAGAGGGCAAGCTTATTGGCATAATCGAGTGCAAAATAGAGGTGTTGTTTGCCTTTGGTAATGCCTCCTACTGTTTCTGAAGAATACTCTGACCATGCCCCGCTTTTTAGGCCAGCAAGTGCGATCTTTTTTTGCTCGGGTGTGCCTAGGGGCAAGTCCATGATATTTTCGCTGTTTGCGCTTAGCCAGCCTAAGGACTCGAAAATTTCTGTGGCTTTTTTCAATTGGGTATCCATTAGAAATCCTCCTCTTTTATTTGTATCGCCAATATGTGCTTACAGGGGCCGCGCTTATTTTGGTGTTTGAGATACCAGGCGCAGGTGCATTTTTCTATGCCGTTATCTGGGTCATAGATTACGCGGTAATCTACTTTCCCCGAGGGAACCATCCACTGGATATCTCCTGTTTTTGACACGGATTCTACTAGTTTTTGAGCCGCTACCAGGCGGGGATTATCTTTTAATATTCTATCTGGGTCGTCGGGTAATTCCCTATGAAAATAAGCCTGGTCGAAAGCGTCGTATCCCAATTTCCCTGATACCGCCAGCAGTGCTAAAGCATCTTCCGCTCTGGTGGTGTCCATGTTCCAGGATTTGGCCATCTCCAGTGCGCTAATGATAGCGTTGAATGATAGTTTTTTACTAATTAACTCTGAGTCATCCAATAAATCTGGGTGGGCTAGGGATGTGAGTAGCGCTCCTTCGCCAGAGTATCCATGCCATGCCTCAGCGGTTAGGCTTATGGTTATGCGGCAGTGAGGCATTTCTACCACTATCATTGACGCACCGGGTTCTGTAGGCTTATAAAAGGTTAGGTTGGTGATATTGGTCATGATCCGCTTTAGTGCGCTTAGACGGTTAAGCCCTGACACAAATACGGCGCCTGGGGTTTTGGAGGGCGAGAGCTTAGCTCCCATACGGTTGGGGGTAAGCCAGCCAGCTTGACTTTTACCTGTAACCGGTGGCAAAGAAGCTATAAATGCCTGGGCTTGGGGGCCTTTTAACATGAAACCGACGTCCATGCCTTTGTGGATTTCTGCGGCATTGCCTAGGGCGCGTATCCATCTGTCAGGCATTTTAACTGGGCGCTCTATTACGTTTTTACCCATGGCGATTACATTACTTTCTTGGTTGAAGTAGGTAGTGGATAGTCCGTCGCTTCCTATATCTACATGGAGCTTGTCGTTTTGCTTAACCAACGTAAGCGCTTTGCGAAGCTCAAGGCCTATATCCACATTGGTTGTACCAAATCCGATGTCGCCATCAAAACCCGACTGCAATAGATCCAAACGGGCATAAACCCCATTACATGCAGAAAAACACTCTGCTCTAAGCCTATCTCCTTGGGCAGATAGAACTGGATCCCTGAGGGCAACAGGTATAAACTTGAAATATCGTGTAGCAGAAATATCTGCAAGTACCAACAGTCCCCGTGCAATAACCTGTGGGTGAAGAGCAAATCCTTTAAAAAAGCTGGGCTTTTCTACTATTCCTTCTGGTGTAAGGGCAGGTGCAAGCGCAAGGGCCAGATTTCCGCTTTCGTATTTGGATTGATACGCAAAAGCTCTCATTTTCCATCCATCCTTTTATTTTAATACATATAAATCCCCAGACATTTTCATCAATGCCTGGGTGTTAATGACTTGGTATGTTTTCCCTTTTTTCTCTAAAATTTTATTTTCGCATAATTGGTTAAAGCATCTTAATAGATGCCTATAACTAGCTCCTACCATTGCCGCTACCTCCGTAAGGGTTTCGTCAAAATATCCGCTTACTGCAGTCTGAAAAATGTAGGCAGCTAGGCGGCTTTCCAGGGGTTGTAGTGTTGTGATTGCTCCGTTTATGGCGCGCTGCATTAGTTTTTCCGCAAGCTCTTTGCCTACATAATTTATGAAGGTGTTGTTTGCCTTAAGCAGGGGTTTATATTCCTTTAGGGGTAGGGCAATACATTCTAGCTGGGTCACGGCTTGTAAAGTGGCATGGTTGAAAATAACATCAGTCATCAGCTCTACATCTCCGATTATTCCCTGGGAAATAAAATAGGCCAATAGCAACTGCCTACCGTCAGATAGGTTAAGAAGCACCTTGGCCTTGCCTGATACAACAAAATATAAATACTCTAATGACTCCCCTCCGCGAGAAATATACTCTCCTGGAGAAAAGGTAATGTGCTGGGCTTTGGGTAGATTTGTGGCTTCCAGGCCATATTTAGAAAGTATACCTATGTCTTGGTAGTTAAGCATCTTTTTTAACACGATATGTCACCCCACAATAGACACATATGATCGGTTTCGTCATTATCATCAAAACCCGCTACTTAATATGACACATGTCATATCATTTGGTCAATGGGGGAGTTATAATAGTTCCAGGAGGTGCAAACTATGTTTTATATTCTCTCTTTGCTTATGGGGATTTTAATCACTATTATGATCGCCATCAATGGCGGACTTACCACGTATTACGGCGTTTATTCTGCGACGATGATAATCCATCTGGTTGGGCTGATATTAATTTCCGCTGTGGTGCTTTATAAAAAAGAGCGCTTCTTTCCTGGTCGATTTACCTGGTATGTATATCTTGGCGGTGCTATCGGGGTTATGACTACAATAGCCAATAACTTATCCTTTGGGCGGATAAGCGTATCTGCTATTTTGGCCTTGGGGCTTCTTGGCCAGACTGTTACTGGGATGGTAATAGACCAGCGCGGTCTCCTTGGTATGCCAAGGCATCCTTTTACTAAGGATAAAATATGGGGGCTTTTGCTAATCATTGCCGGTATTGGGTCTATGATATATGAGTTTGAAGTCCTTGCTGTTGTCGTGTCATTTATAGCTGGGTTTTGTATTATTATGTCCCGGACACTAAACGCAAAGCTTTCCGATTTGACCAGTGTGCGGGTTAGCACCTTTTACAACTACTTTATTGGGCTTATCGTTTCTGTGTTAGTATTTTTGCTGCTGGGACGCGGGGAAGTTATATTTGGGGAAATTACGTTTTCACCTACCTGGTACATATATTTTGGTGGTGTACTTGGTGTTGTAGTTGTGCTAATGAGCAATATTGTAGTGGTGAAGATATCAGCATTTTACCTGACTCTGCTTATATTTGTTGGGCAGGTGTTTTCTGGGGTTTTAGTGGACGCAATTATTTCCCAGGCAATTTCTACCCGAAATGTTATTGGTGGAGTGTTGGTGGCTGTTGGGCTTAGTATTAATCTAATACTCGATACCCGAAAAAAGGTGCTGTCTCGTTAAAAAAACCTTGGGACAGCGCCCCAAGGTTTTAATTGCTTTACTAGCTATCTGCCACCTTTATCATAAGGCTGACCTAATGCCTTAGGCGCCATTGTGTTTTTGGATGTGAATGCCAAAATAATTAGCGTGGCAATAAATGGCAACATCCTATAAAACTGCGCAGGTATCGCATTTGGGAGTATGTTTATTGCGGTATGGGTCGCGGCAATTGTTTGCATAAACCCAAAAAACAATGCTGCAATCAAAATCCTTTGGGGCTTCCATGCGCCAAAAATAAGAACCGCAAGGGCTAGGAAGCCATACCCGTTTACCGCTCCGGCAAACAGAGAGCTTGGGATTGCCCAAATGAGCCCACCCATTCCCGCAAGCCCACCGGAAATAAGCACACCCGCATATCGCATTTTTATAACACTAACGCCTACAGAGTCTGCTGCATGAGGATGCTCTCCACAAGCCCTAAGCCTTAAGCCAAATTTTGTTTTGTACAGCACAATAACAGATATAACAAGAATTACAAACCCGAGATAGGTGGTAATATAAGCGCCCTGAAAGAGAATCGGCCCAATAAAAGGAATCCTTCCAAGCCCGGGAACACTATCTATCATAAACTGGTTGAAGAAAAATACATTCTGGTTTCCCGTGCTATAAATTGAGTAAAAAACAGCAAACGCAGGGGCAAACATATTAATGGCAACACCACTTATTATCTGGTTTGCCTTTAAATTGATAGAGGCAAAGGCATGCAAAAGCGAAGTTCCAACACCCGTAGCGGCAGCTACAACAAGGGTTACAAGCAACAAGGCAGTAGGGTTATTAGCAAGAAAATTTTCCGACCCTTGGATGGTACGCATAAACATTACCCCAGTAAATGCGCCCAGTACCATCTTACCTTCAAGGGCAATGTTTACAATTCCGGATTTTTCGGAAAACAAACCACCCAGCGCAACAATTAAAAGAGGTATCGTGAAAAACATGGTACGCTGCAATATAAAGTAAAACATATACATATCCATATTTATATGCCCCTCTCTTTCTTCTTAATAAATCGCCCTATCAAAGATTTTGTTATAAACACAAACGCGCAGAAGTAAATAATAACGGCTATTACTGTTTCCACCAACTCGGAAGAGAAGCCGTATGTCGACAGACGCCCTCCGCCTAACTGCATATACGAAATAAAAATCCCGGAGAAGATGATGCCGATTGGGTGGTTAAGCCCCAAGAAAGCTACAGAAATACCAGTAAAACCTTCTACTGGTAAGACTTCAATAATGCCTATGCCAACCCCGCCGCCTCTCATAAAGTTGAGCGCGCCTGCTATGCCCGCAAGAGATCCAGATATCATCATAGAAAAAATAATATTTCTTTTTTGATTAATTCCCGCGTACATTGCGGCGTCTGGGTTAAAGCCACAAGCTTTTAACTCGTAGCCAAAAGTAGTTTTCTCTAAGATGATATACACCAAAACAGCAACCACGATAGCAATTATTATCCCTATATTTACTCGAGATGACACAAAGCCCGCGCCAAGAGCGTCCCTGAAAATATCTGGGAAAAACAACCTTGGAAGGTTGGAACTTTCAGGCAAATGAGCGCTTGTACTCAAGCCTCGGTTAAAAATAGATTCATTAGATTGAATCATGTAAACAATAAAAAACATGGCAATATAGTTTGTCATAATACTGGAAATAACTTCATGCACGTTACGGTAAGCTTTTAAAAGCCCAGGAAGCCCCGCCCACAACGCGCCTGCAAGCGCTGCCGCAATTATAGCCACAGGTATGCGGACTGCAGGAGGCATAGATACTCCATGAATACTTATAACAATTGCTACAAAACCGCCAAACATAAACTGTCCGCTTGCGCCAATGTTAAAGAGCCCTGTTTTAAAGGCAAACGCAACCGATAGCCCTGTCAAAATAATAGGCGTAGCATGTAAAAGCACATCGCCGATGTTTCGCATAGAGCGCATACCAAAGGTCAAAATTGTTTGGAATGCGGGCCAGGCTTGCTGGGCGTTAGTTGCTAAAAGAACAATAAACCCAATAAGCAACCCAATAATGATTACCAAAACTGAAGACAGGAAGCTTAATAATCCATCCCTATTCATAAACGCTCACCTCGTCCCGTTTTGCGCCCGACATATATAACCCAAGCTCTTGGAAAGTCACTTGTTTCGGGTCAACATCCGCCACAATTTCACCTTCATACATAACCAAAATCCTATCGGAAACATTCATTACTTCTTCTAACTCCAGCGAAACCAGAAGCACCGCTTTACCAGAATCTCTTTGGGCCAAGAGCTGCTTGTGGATATACTCAATTGCACCAACGTCTAATCCTCGTGTTGGCTGAACGGCAATAAGCAGCTTTGGGTCGCGATCTATTTCCCGGGCTAAGATAACCTTTTGCTGGTTTCCTCCAGACATTGAGCGAGACGGTGTTTCTGCTCCCTCGCCGGAGCGTATGTCAAATCTATCAATTAATTTTCTTGCATAATTAAGAATGGATTTCTTCTTTAAAAATCTACCACTCTGAAAATCCTTCGTGTAGTAAGTTTGCAAAATAGTGTTTTGAGCTAATGTGTAATCCAATACAAGACCGTGTTTATGTCTATCTTCTGGAATATGGGCAATGCCAAGTTCTGTACGTTTACGTATCTTTGCTCGGGTTATGTCTGTGCTGTCCATATTTACTGTACCGGAATCAAAACTCGACAACCCCGTCAATGCATAAACCAAATCTGTTTGGCCATTGCCTTCAATCCCGGCAATACATAAAATTTCACCGGCTTTCACATCAAAAGAAATATTTTTTAATTTGTCTTTGCCTTCTTTACTTTTTAGAACTAAGTCTCTTACTTTTAATATAGTATCACCGATTTTTGCTTCTTCTTTGTCAAGGGTCAAGAAAACCTTGCGTCCAACCATCATTTCAGATAACTCTTCCTTTGATGTTCCTGTAACGTCAACGGTGCCAATCATCTTCCCTTTACGCAAAACCGAGCATCTATCGGCAACTTGCTTTATTTCGTCAAGCTTATGAGTGATAAACAAAATGGATTTGCCTTCCGCTGCCATTTCTTTCATGGTTTTCATTAACGCGTCAATTTCTTGTGGTGTTAGAACTGCTGTGGGTTCGTCAAAGATTAAAATTTCATTGTCACGGTAAAGCATTTTTAAAATTTCTACGCGTTGCTGCATACCCACACTTATATGGCGGATCTCTTTATCTATATCGATATCAAAACCATATCTCTTTGAAAGGGCAAGCACTTTTTCACGGGCTTCTTTCATTTGCAATATTCCGTTTTTTGTGGTTTCAACGCCAAGAACAATGTTTTCAAGCACGGTAAAATTATGCACCAGTTTAAAATGCTGATGAACCATTCCTATGCCCAACCTGTTGGCATCTCCTGGGCCTGAAATAATTACTTCTTTTTCATCTTTAAATATCTTACCTTTTTCTTGTTTGTACAAACCAAAAAGCACGCTCATCAGCGTAGATTTTCCTGCGCCGTTTTCTCCTAAGAGAGCGTGAATTTCATTTCTTTTTAATTGTAGTGTGATATCATCGTTTGCTATTATTCCAGGGAACTCCTTGGTGATATTGCGCATTTCTATAACATGCATACACATCGCCCCTTCTCTTAAAGCGATTTTGTTTGAAATTGGGCTTCAGTCCATTTCAAATCAAAAGCGCCTATATGTATGAATAAAAGGAGCGCGGAAACCGCGCTCCTTTTATCTATGATTATATTACATTTCGTTTACTACAACAAGTGAAACATTCTCAAGGATATCAGCCATTTCTAATGCTTCATCTACAATAAGCGCTCCGCTTGCAATTTGATTGAAAATTGCGTCGTATTGTGCTTGGGTAAAGTTTTCGAAGCGGGAAGTTTGCATTGGTAATCCTACGCCGTTTATAGACGCGTCATAGATATGCTGCACACCGCCGGGGAAAGAACCGTTTAGGATATCTGTAAGCATATCATGCACAGACACATCAAGGGCCTTCATGGCAGATGTTAGAACTGTATCATTTACCCAGTGTTGATCGGAGTCTACACCTATTGTAATACCATCAGTATCATCAGCGCCAGCCATTACACTCATGCCTGCGCCACCGGCTGCGGCAAAAATAACTTCTGTACCACCAACAAACCATGCGGAGGCTGTAACTACATGTTCTGGTGCCGGTGCAAAGCCGCCAAGATACATATAGTTGATTTCAACGTCACCAGCGTCAAGGCCTAAGGATTGTGCTGCATGTTCTGCGCCCTGAACAAAGCCGTGGCCGAATCGGATTACTGGAGGAATAGGATTACCACCCATAAAGCCAAGCATTCTATGGCCTTCCATAACAGCGGCATATCCGGCAAGGAAACCTGCTTCGGCTTCTGCATAATGGATAGCGGCTACATTTGGCTGGATTCTAACTTCTCCATCACGGCTGGGTGTAGCATCTAAGAGAATAAAGTATACATCTGGGAATAAATCTTGAGCGTCGTAAAGAGCATCTACAAATTGGAAGCCGGGCATTACTAGCACGTTTGCTCCACCTTCAATTGCTTGTACAATGCTGTTAAAGCGTGCATCGTTGTCTGGGGCTACAGCTTGGTAAAATCTTGCATTGGAAGATGGAAGATTGTTATCAGCTAGGAATTGTGTAATTCCTGCCCATGCGCCTTCATTAAAAGAACCGTCATTAAGAATTGATTCTGGTGAGTGGGCAACAAGAGCGATTTGAATATCTACCGCTGCAGATTCATCAGCAGGTATATACTCTTCTTCGTCATCATCGTCTTCTACATCTGGTTCTGGGGTTGGTTCTGGTGTTGGAGCTGGGGTTTCTGCTGGAGCTGGTGGTGCTTCTTCTTCGCTTCTACATGCGGTAACGATGGCAAGAGCCGATACCAGAAGCGCTACTACTAAAATTAACTTTAAAACCTTCTTCACTACAAATTCCTCCCTTTTTTTAACAAAATAATCAGACATACATAATATTTGCATGTCTGTTGCTGTAACAAGATTGTAACAAAGGAAAAATTTTGTGTCAATTAATATAATGTAAACATAATATAAAATTCGCCAAAGTCTCTTTAAAACCGCTGGGGTATACCCTCTCGTAAGCTTTTTAAAAAAAGCTTAACCAAAAACTTTAAACAAAAAGCCGCTCTGTATATCAGAGCGGCCTTCTTTATTTATTTTGGTTATTTACCTGCCATTTGGCGTTCTTGAGCTTCGATCATCTTCTTAACCATGTAGCCCCCAACGGAACCGTTTTGGTAAGAGGTCAAGTCACCATTATAACCTTGTTTAAGCGGTACACCTATTTCATTTGCCACTTCATATTTGAACTGGTCCAGAGCGGCTTTCGCTTCAGGAACGGCTTTTCTATTTCTAGACACAACTATTCACTCCCCTCATAATCAATGAACAAATTATTTAACGAAAGTTACTTTTGATTTATCATCAGTTAAAGTAATTCGTTTTCCATAGCAACATTCTCTTGCTGCTATGGTGATAGTATAAGCAGGGGTATGAATTATATGCTGGTAGTTTAAGTTGATTTATACAAAAAAATGAATTACATAGTGTTTCGATTTGAAATGGGCTGAAATTTCAAGTGAAATCGCTATACCCGGCCTAAGTATTCACCTGTGCGGGTGTCGATTTTTACTGTGTCGCCAATATTTACGAATAGGGGAACTTTGATTTGCGTTCCTGTTTCCACTGTTGCAGGTTTAAGTACACCTTGAGCTGTGTCACCTTTAAAGCCTGGTTCTGTGTCTGTAATCGCAAGCTCTACAAACATAGGAGGTTCTATACCAAAGATACGGCCGTTGTGCTCCAATACCTTTACCATTTCATTTTCTTTTACAAAGGTCATTGTATCTGCTACATCAGATGCATTAATTTCCAATTGCTCGAAGCTTTCAGTATCCATGAAGTAATATAGCTGACCGTCGTTGTACATATACTGTAGGTCTCTGCGCTCTATATGGGCGCGTGGCATTTTTTCTGATGGGCGGAATGTTTTTTCTAATATACTGCCGCTTTCTAAGTTGCGAAGGGTTGTGCGCACAAATGCCGCGCCTTTGCCTGGTTTTACATGCTGGAAATCAATGATGGTATAGATGCCACCATCTAATTCGATTGTTACACCGTTGCGAAATTCACCTGCTGAAATCATTGGAACGCCTCCTAATTAATGAGCAAAAATCGCAATGCTTTAATGCGTTTTTGCGGATGTTTTTTGCCAAAGGTAAAAAAATTACCTTCAATATGTTATATCAAATATTTCAATTCGGCCACCGCTTACTGTGGCCGTTAATCGCTGCCAATATCTGCCGTTGGATAGGCTGATAGTAAAACCTGATGAGGCTGTGCCTCGTGGTAGAAAATCCAATCTAGCCCCTGGTATTGTTTGTCTTAGCCGCACTCCTCCTTGAAAATATACAACACGTATTTCTTCTGTGGGGCTGGTGGACATAATGCGGTATCTGTTATGCGCTGGTTCGAATATTATCCCAATTCTTCGCCCTTCTTGTATAGCTCTGCGCTGGGCATACCTAAGATCTGCTTGTAATTGGATAGACGCATTATTAAGTGCTCGTCGAGGTGTTTGTCTAAAGGCTAGAAATACTCCACCGCTTACGATGGTAATTATTCCAAGGGCTATCAGTAACTCTAGCAAAGAAAATCCCTTGCGGTTTTTCATGGTGTGGCGTAGTACCGCTTTAAAAGCCGCCCTTCCAACAATCGCTTTAGACGTACCGTTACAAAATCTTTATCGGCAATGGGTTTCACCAATACGGTCATGGCTCCGGTATTTTTCCCTGCCCATACATCTGTAAACAGCTGATCGCCGACTATTGCTGTGTGGGCAGCTTTTGTTCCCATTAATTTCATGGCTTTTTTCATGCCGCGTCGCGAAGGTTTTAAGGCATTGGCTATACCATATATTTCTAAAGGCTTAGAAAAGCACTCTAATCGCTTGTTGGTGTTATTAGTAAGAAGACATATTTGAAACCCCATCCGCTTTAACCGGGCAAAAAGAGATGTAACTTTAGCTGATGGCTCGGCTTCTTCGTAAGGCGCTATTGTATTATCTATGTCAAAAATAAGGCCACGTATTTTATTTTTCCAAAGTTCTTCATATGGAATTTGGAAGACTGTGTCTAGATAATAGTCAGGCTTTAGCTTTCCCATAAGTGCCTCCAATCCATTAATCGGCAATTCTTAAAGACTCTACCATCGTAAGCATAAACTCGTCAAGAAATATTATCATTCCAGGAACAGGTAAAGTTGGAAAAATTGCTCCAAAGGATTCAAGCATAGTAATAGTATGTGCATCCAACACTATTTCACGATACCCTATGCTACTCCAAATTATGGATGCTCCAACTACAGTAGGAAAACCAGGTACATCATCTATGTATCTAAAAATTCTTGTGGAAACTAAAAATCTATCCACGCCAGGTATCACAGTTGTAATAGCCCGATATGAGTCAATAAATATATGATCTGTTAAGTGGATTTCTGAATCCAATCCCCAGTTAATCCTATATTCACTAGCCATAGGAGTAAAAATTGTTCCCAGCCTTGGGCGAATGTCAATCATGGCTTCATGGTTAAAGGCATCGTGAAATCTCTCTTTGAAAAACTCATCTAATCTAAAGCCCTCATCTGTATAATTGAACACAAGAACAGCGTTAGCTGCCGCTCGTGTCAACGCCCGTAGCAACATAGCTTCGGTGCTACTGGAATCCGCCTGATTTAATAAAAATAGGGCTTGCTCGTTCCCAGCTACCGCCAGGTCGAAAAGCCCCATATAATCCGAATAACGTGAAGTAATCCGCCTACTGACAGCGGTAACACTTACTGCTATTACTGCAAGCATAAGAATAAGCATAGTGACAGTAAGCACCATAATATAAGCACCACCGCGGCGTTTTTTGGGGATATCCATGGGCTTACTCCTTAATTTTACTGGGCTAAAACGCTTTTGTCATTATCATCAAAACTCAATGCGATGCTAATGCATCATACCAATAGACCTTCCAATAATTTGTCCATCTTCACCCCACACAACTACTACAATTGTAGATGCGTGTTCTTGCATAGTTGCATTAATGCCAGAAATTGCCGTATGGGCATCTATTGCTATATAAGAGTGAAAATCTTGGGCGTTTTGGCCGAAAATCCAGACGCTGTATTCAAAATCTCCGGCTACATAGGCTGCTACTCTTGCCTTGGGGTCTTCATTATTCATTAGAGCGTTTCGTACAGTAAGCATAACTCTTCCGGCTTGCAAATGCCCTGCATATGTCTCTTGGGCAAAGGTCATATTGCGGGCAGCTTGAGATAGGGTAGGGAGGATGGCAAGCAAGGCAATAGCGAATAAGGCCATTGCCACCAGCAGTTCTATATATGAAACCCCGGCGGTTCTTTTATGGTTTTTCATAATGATATGGGTTTTGCCCATAATAAGCCATCGTGTCCTTGCTTTGCGAATCACTTCTGAATAACGGGCGTATTATTGCCATTCCAATAAAAATCCCTAAAACTACCACTGCCAGCGCGATAGCAAGGATTTGTTTTACCGTCATGTATATATTTTCCTTCCTTTTGCGTCTAAGCTGCCTGTTTTGCGATAGAAATATGAATTGATTACATCTCGCCATTCTATTGCATTGGTAAGTTGCAGCTGCAAACGTGCTTTTACGGGTGTATAGGCTTCTTCTGGAAGCAATCCTTTCAAAGATTCCCATGTTTTAATAAAGCCTTCCACTCCCTCTACTCCTTCAAAATGGGTATCATATATATACTGAATTAAGGTCTGGCCACTTTTTAGTTTGTAGTCATAGGGCAGTCTGTGGAAATACAGCAAGATTTCTTCTGGACAGGTTTCTTTATTTTCGTACATAGCTTGTACATGTGGGTGGTATTGGGATGTATACCCGGTTCCGGCAGTTGTGCGGTCTACTCCAATAGCTGTCGTATCAGCTCGGTGGTAGGTACCCCATTTCATATATTCGTAGCCGTCTACTGATGGGCCATAATGGTGGTTAATGTTTACCATCCAGCCGATACCAAGGGGGGCGTTGTATTTTTCGTATACGGATCTAGATTTTAATACCATATCCACTATCGGGTTTATCACCGCAGGGTCCGCGCCAAATGTAAGCATCGCCCATTCTCTAGTGACTTCTTCTGCTGTCAGGTTGGGATTCCAGGCCATTCTGCCATATGCGTAGAGGTTGGCTTGTGCTAGTAAGTGCCCTGTCCAGTTGGTATCGTCGCCTACATTGGCTACGGCTACTACAGCTTCGATTTTATTGCCTATTAGTTCACGTGTGTTTGCTTTGTCTGTTACAGGATGATCGAAGATTTCTTCCCATTGCACAGCAAGGGCATATAAATCTTTTTGCTGGCCTGTGTATTCCTGAGTGACTTGGAATTCAATCCCTTGGCGGGTTTTATCCATATTACCAAGTAACGGGGAGTTGGGTTCACGTACTTGGAAGTCTGATGGGCCATGTTTTATTTGAATGATTACATTGTCGTCAAACTGACCATCCAGCGGATAGAAATAGTCATAGGCAGCTTTGGGTCTGTCAGTTGCAGTATCGCGCCAATCTTGCATACAGTTGTAAACGAAACAGCGCCAGTAAACAGTGGCTCCAAATGGTGCAAGGGCAGCGGCAATTACATTGGCTCCTTCAGCCTGGGTGCGTCCTAGGGTCATTGGTCCTGCCCTAAACTCTGAGTCAGCCTTTACTAAAAAGCCTGCCAAGTCAGGGATAGCTTTATAAACATGGGCGGCAACTTTTTTCCACCAGCTTGCAACTTCAGCGTCTAGTGGGTCTGATGTTTCCAGTCCGCCGAGGATTGCGGGGCTTTCGAAATGAACGGAAATAATTAGTCTAATGCCAAAAGGTCTAAAGACATCCGCAATCTTTACAACATCGGGGAGGTAGTCTGTTATGAGTTTTGCACTTTCAGTCGTAACATTCACATTATTAATAGAAATTTCATTTATACCAACGCTTGCAAGCAGACGGGCGTAGTCTTCTAAGCGCTTTAGATTATATCCTACTTTCCCGTCTTTAAAAAATAATGAGTTTCCGCTATATCCACGCTCTATTTTTCCGGTGATATTATCCCAGTGATTAAGTATTCTCTTTGCGGCCACTGGTTTTTCTACTACATTAAAATCTGTATGGCCTTGGTGTAAACGAGCCACAAAACCATATACACCATACAAAAGTCCGGCTTCGCAGCCGCCTTTAATTACTACATCCTCTAAAGAACCTGTAATTGTATACGATTGGGGCACAAGGTCGCTGGTTACGGATAGGTCTATTACACCGTGTCCGTTTTCATTCATTTTTGCTAACCCTCGTTTTAATTCCTTTAATGCAAAACCATCATCACCTGAGAATGTATAATCAGGCACTACCAATGATTTTCCCGGCTGAAGCCACGCCCTATATCCGAATTCACAATTTTTATCCATGCATCCCTCTCCTTTTTAGCTACTTTTATGAAGTATAACCTTGACAATTGGAAACAAACATGGATATAGTAAGGAAATAATGGAATTTTATTGGGAGGGGCTTTATGGATTACACAGATTTTGATAACGCGGTGCCTCGTATTGATTATCTAATATATCGAAACAACACCCCCAATTGGAGAATAGAGCCGTCTGTTACAGACTTTGTAGATATGACTTATGTTGTAGGGGGTAATGCGGTATATGTCATTAATGGCAAGGAAATCACTGTAAAAGAAGGGGATTTGCTTTGCGTCCCAAGTGGTACAAATCGGTCAGCCATAAGCTACGCGGCTGGGACCTTTGAGTGTTATGCAATCAATTTTAATATGTATAATTTTAATAACGAGCAAGTGGCTGTGCCTTTGCCATTGGTTTCTTCTGTTGGGGTGAATGAAGGGATTATTTCCCTTTACAAAAGGCTTAATGAAAACTGGTTGCGGCGCAGACCTGGTTATGTAATGCGAGGCTGCGCTCATTTTATGCTTATTTTGCAGCGTTTCTTGGAAATGCTTATATATGATGTAGATACCTATCAGTTTGACCGCAGGATAAAAACGGCAATCCGCTTTATTACAGACAACTATGCGGAATCTATAAGTATAACTGACGCGGCAAAACAGGTTCATCTTACTCCCAACTATCTTGGTATATTATTTAAACAAGAAACCGGGGTAACATTTCGGGATTACTTAAACACAATACGTCTCAACCAAGCAGAGGATATGCTGCGGGCGGGGGAGGGTAGTATCACGGATATCGCCCAAAAATGCGGGTTTAAGGATGTATTTTACTTTAGCCGATTGTTTAAAAAGTATAAGGGTGTTGCGCCTTCGTGTGTGCAGGGATAGAACTAGAAGAAAAACGCTTCTCGCCAATGAAAAGATGTTGGCAAGAAGCGTCTTTAGTAATCCACTTGAAACGCTTGTGTCGCGTTTCAAGCCGCCGCTCTGTCAGACAGGTTTTAATTTGGAATCGGTATTAACTGCCATAATCTTGTAAAATACGTGCCAGTGCTTCATCGGTGTATACTCGTATGCCTACAACTAGCTGCTCAAGCTCTTCAGGGGCTAGTGCACCTACTTGAGTGCTGGTCATTTCTACAGCGCCGCCTGGATGATGTACTACTAGGTATCCGTCCATGGTAGAAACAACATATAAATATTCCTGTGTAGCCTCGTCGGCTTCCGGTGTAGACTCTGGTTCTTCAATAATTGGGATACTGATGTCTGAGTGGATTACTGTATCCGGGCCATTGTACTGATTTGGTGTTTCAGCATAAGCTAGGTAATAATCCCCCGAACCAAAGAATACGTATCCAATTGCAAACCCCATAAAAACAGAGGCTGTACAGGCCAGCATACAAACGATTGTGGGGATTTTATCCAGAAATAGGGCTTTATTAATTTTCCTAAGCATTATCTCACTCCTTTATCAGGAGTGTTGACATATACTGGGATATTTATACCATTTGGGCGTCGCCCCAAACTCGTTCAAGTTTGTAAAAATCACGACTTTCTTTGTCAAACAGGTGGACAATCACCGCACCAAAATCCAAGAGTACCCATTGTCCGGCTCTTATGCCTTCTATGTGGTGTAATGGGATGTTATTTTTTTTCATGATTTCCTCAGTCGTATCCGCAAGGGCTTGAAGCTGTGGGGCACTTGCTCCTGTGGCAATTACAAAAAAGTCTGCTATTGTGCTGACATTTCGCAAGTCCATCACCATGATGTCTTGACCAAATTTTTGATCTAGGGCTTCTTTAAGCTCTTGTACTGCTTTGAACTCTTTATTGTTATCCATAGGTTCCTCCTTAGGCGGGAAGCCTTCTTATTTCTGTTTTTTTAATGTTTTTAGTGCCGCGAGGCTCCATGGATGTATGGGCTGGCGGTCTGATTTCTTTTCCTTTATTGTGGCTTTAATGCCTAATATTAGGGCTTCGTTTATATTTATCAGGGATAGCTCCCGCATTTCTTTTAGCGGACCCCAATTGTCTCTCCCCGGCTCTATAAAATCTGCCAACATTATAACTTTATCCAACATGGTCATGGTTTTATACCCGGTTGTGTGATAGCGAATGGCTTGTAGTATTTCTTCATCGTCTATTAAAAAGTCACGCCTGGCGGACTCTGCGCCTAGCAAAGAGTGGGCTACGTCAATATTGGCTGCCAGCACCTCATCGACTTCTATGCGCCAAAGCTTACACAGTGTATGTTTTTTATGGGTGCTGTATTCCTTGGCACAGTCATGTAAGAGCGCCGCCCACCTGGCTTTTTCAATATCTAGTGAGTAGTGAGCCGCCAACCGATTAGCTTCTTCTATAACCCCCATGGTATGCTTAAATCGTTTAGGAGAAAGACGAATTCTTAGGCTTTCGGTGGCCTCTTTGAATCGCTCTCCCATTTGCGCCTTATTAAAAGGAACCTCCGATCTGTAAAGTCCATGAAAATGGGCGTAATCCTCAACCCATTTAGGCACAAGGCCTTGCACGGACTTTCCTGCTTTAAGCCGCTCCCTAATATCCGTACTGGAAATATCCTTTAATGGAATCTCCAACCAGTGGAAGCTTCCGCCGTGAGACTCTGTAAGGATTTCAATCTGAGCCATGGCTTTAGCGCTTTCATATCCGGGGCGAGGAACAACTATAAATTTACAGGTTTTTAGTAGTTCGTCCGCGTCCTTCCATTTTAATATATCTTCGAAAGCATCGGCGCCTATTACAAAAGATATCTTAGCACCGTCTGGGCAAAGGGCAGTAAGCGCCCTTGCTGTATCTATTGTAAAAGAAAGCCCCGGTCTGTTAATTTCAAGGGCTGATAGATCAAAGGCTGGATGCTCACAGGCTGCTAGTGCCGCCATATGAAGGCGATGCTTTGCATGGGTAACACGCTGGTGTTCATATTTATGCGGAGGCTGGCCACAGGGCATAAATAGTACCCGCTGGGGTTTTATTTCATTATAAACAGCCTCGGCTATGGCGATATGCCCCATATGGATTGGATCAAACGTGCCTCCCAAAACAACAAGGCTGTGGCAACGGTCTAGGTAGTCTTTTTCAACAGGTCTGTATTTCATCGGCTCTCATTCCCGTGTAGTTTACTTTTAGCGCCTTTATAATACAGAAAACTAATGTAAATTAGCAAGGGGGAAGCTTTTACCCAAAAAAACTAATCTTACAGCAAACTGTGCAGGTCAGCATTTAGTGCTGGGTCTCGCATAACGGCATCCAGCAATTCCTCCAGCTTATCTCCTATGGCTTTGCCGGGTGGGATTCCGACTTCTGCTAGGTCTATGCCGTTTACAGATAAATCCTTTAATGTGTAACATTCACCTTTTTCTTGGATATCTCTGGATTCTCTACGCATGGCATCAAGTCTTTTTGCGTCATAGGGTTTAACAATCGATTGCAAGGTCAGAAGATTTTCAAAATGAGCTTGGGGCATATGTCGCAGGTATTTTTTAATTTCATAACGAAATAGCGGAATGTATGTGTGAAGGCAATTAACATACCGTGCAACCTCTGATATGGTTTTATTGTCAAAACGTAAAGTCCGCAGCAATTTTTCACAATTGTCACCACTCCATGATAGGAATAGGGCGAGACGAAGGGGTTCACTGTCTGGGCAATATTCCAGTTGAGAAATAATTTTATTCGTATCTCCGCCAAAGGGCTGATCTATTAGGATGTAAGGAAGTAAATCTGTGGTTTCCAGTAGCTTTACAGCCTCTATATATGGGCTGGTTAATAGCTTTACAATCTCTTCACGTATACGTTCCGCGCTAATGTTCACCAGGTTTGCGCTTTGGCTTATGATTGCGTTATGAGTTTCTTTTTCTAATGTGAACCCAAGTTGCCCGGCAAAACGCACAGCTCTTAACATTCGCAGGGCATCTTCTTTAAATCTGTCAGTGGGATTTCCCACACAGCGGATTATTTCCCGGGCAATATCTTTCTGCCCTTCATAGGGGTCGGCAAAGCCACAAGCTGGGTTATACGCAATGGCGTTCATTGTAAAGTCACGGCGGGATAAGTCTTCATATATATTGGAGGTAAAAATTACATCCTGAGGGCGGCGACTGTCTAAATATTCTCCGTCGATACGGTAAGTGGTTACTTCGTAATGCAGACGATTGATAATCACAGTAACGGTGCCATGTTTTATTCCTGTTTCCACAGTATGAGAAAATATCTCAACCACTTCATGAGGTGTTGCGGATGTGGTAATATCCCAGTCTTTAGGCACTACTCCACGCACAGAATCCCGGACACAGCCACCGACAATATAGGCCTCGTGACCGTGGGATTCCAACATAGAAATAATTTTAGTAACATTTGCTGGAAGTACAATTTTCATGTTGATCTCCTAATATTTTTGTCCAAGAACCGCGTATTGCACGGTTCAAATTAAAGTTTTTCTTGGGCAGAGCCCCAATGTTTTGAACTCCTAGCCCTCCTGTTTGACACATGAGCGTATTTTCAATATTATCATGGTAATTTTTGTTGCGGGGTGATATTATGTCTATTTTTACCGGGTCAGGAGTTGCGGTGTGCACTCCCTTTACTAAATCCGGAGCAGTAAACTATGAAGTTTACGAGCAATTAATTAACTTCCAGATTAAATCAGGTACAGATGCCATTATAGCTTGTGGCTCTACAGGTGAGGCAGTGACCCTCACCAATGATGAACATATAGAGGTTGTACGTCAGGCAGTAGCCTTTGTCAAAAAAAGCATACCAGTAATTGCTGGTGTCGGAGGCAATGATACCGCAAAATGTATAGAGATGGCTAAAGCCTCTATAAAAGTTGGCGCTAATGCAGTTATGTGCGTTACACCCTATTATAACAAAACTTCCCAAAAAGGGTTGGTGCAGCATTTTGGGGCCATTGCTAATGCTGTGGATGTGCCAATTGTGCTGTACAATGTCCCTGCAAGAACGGCACTTAATATGCTGCCGAAGACCTTGCACGAGCTTTCAAAGATTCCTAATATTATTGCAATAAAAGAATCTAGTGGTGACATCGTACAAGTTGCGGAAATGGTAGAGCGTTGCGGCGATGCCATTACCTTCTACTCTGGTAATGATGACCATGTTGTCCCGGTGCTAAGCCTTGGTGGGAAAGGTGTAATTTCCACTATAGCCAATATTGCGCCAAAACAAGTCAATGACATGGTTAAGGCTTATCTCAATGGTGACCATAAAACCAGCCTTAGTTTGCAACTGGGTATGCTGCCTCTGATCCGTCAGTTATTTGCTGATGTTAACCCTATGCCTGTAAAGGCAGCATTAAGCCTGATGGGTTACGACGTAGGCGAGTGCCGCCTGCCTCTTACCACGATAGATGATGCTTTACACGCAAATCTAAAAGAAGAAATGACCCGCTACGGGCTTTTGGGTGCATAATGACAAAAATTATCGTGTGCGGATGCCTTGGGCGTTTAGGCAGCGCTGTGTGCTCTTTAGCTTTAGCTAATCCTGCTATTGAAATAGTGGCTGGAGTAGATGTAATGCCTCCTAGCGGGGGGCTTTCATATCCCGTGTGCGCAGATATAAATCAATGTCAAACCCCAGCTGATGTTATAATGTGTATTTATCGGCCATCTGCAACTGCAGATATTGAAGCATTGCTTGATTACTCAGTAAGCAGACAGCTCCCGTTGGTGATATGCACTACGGGACTGCCTGCTGATATCTTAAAAAAAGTTCTGCAAACATCCAAAAAAGTAGCTGTATTTCAATCCGCTAACATGTCACTGGGGGTAAATCTATTAGCCAACATAATTGGCAAAGCCGCGAAACTACTCCACAATACTGGCTTTGATATTGAAATCATAGAAAAACACCACAATCAAAAACTAGATGCCCCAAGTGGTACAGCGTACCTGCTGGCAGATGCGATAGACACTGCTCTAGACGGGAAAATGCAATATGTACATGACCGTAGTCAGGTTACAGATAAGCGAAGCCGTAACGAAATAGGCCTACACGCTATAAGAGGTGGTACTATAGTAGGGGAGCATAATATAATCTTTGCAGGCCAAGATGAAGTTATAGAATTAACACATATAGCCCAGTCGCGCGATGTATTTGCGGTTGGAGCCATAAAAGCGGCGTGTTTTATCAAAGGAAAGCCCGCTGGATACTATGGTATGCAAGATCTAATTGAGTCAATTGACTAGGAGGAACTTTCTATGAGCCGTCTAGTAATCGCCAAAACGTAATGGATTTATCTCCCTATATATTGGAAGAAGCCAAGCGCCATTCATCTGTAACTCCACAAGATATAGTTAAGCTTTGCTACCAAGCTGCCTATGGCGTGGGGCATATACTTAGTGATACGACAAGAGCCCTGGAATATTTTAATGATGAATTTGAATCCACCCCGGCAGATGATAAGCTCTTAGTTGAGTATATTGGGACAGATGTTTGCCGGGTGAACTTTTCTGCATGGAAAAGGTTAACACTCAATCCTACGTGGTTGTGGAATTTGTTCTTTGCGTCTATTTCCTACGAAACTAGTGGAAATATAGATGAATATATTTTGCAAGCCGAAAAGCTGTGCAAAGATGGAAAACTTCCCTTTTCTTATTCTCAGTGGGATGATTACATCCGAGGATATAATGGAGAGATTGTAAGCCATAGCCCTGAATACCGGGAGAATGAAAAGCCTGCATACAGGATATTAACCGGTTGGTCGGTTAAATTGCTCCCTATTATTGAATCAATAGCAGGTTGTGCCAGTGGTGTAATCGCAATTGATGGACGAGCGGCGGCTGGTAAGTCTACTCTTGCCGGATACTTAGCCGATATTATTTCTGATGGAATTATTATTAAAATGGATGATTTTTTCTTGCCTCCAGAGCTGCGTACCCCGGAAAGATTGGCTGAACCAGGGGGCAACATACATCACGAACGCTTTTGTGAAGAAGTGTTGCCCTATATAAAAGCCGATTATGAGTTTCAATATCGCAAATTTGATTGTAGAATAATGGATTATGACGGCGTAACCGTAATACCCGCCGATTCATGGCGTATTGTAGAAGGTGTTTACAGCGGTCATCCAGTGTTTGGAGATTATGCCGATATACGTATTTTTATGGATATAGAACCTGGAGCGCAACACCAGCGTATTGAAAATCGGGACAACCCTAAAATCGCTAAGCAGTATTTCACTAAGTGGATTCCCATGGAAGAGGCCTATTTTAGGGCTTACAAAATACAGGAGGCCGCGAATCTATGCTTTACCCCCAAGAAGTAATTCAAGATGTCCGCGTTCTCAATGATATTGTTGATGTAGTAGGTTCATATGTGCAGCTAAGGCTCAAGGGAGGATCACACTTCGGCCTTTGCCCCTTTCACAGTGAAAAATCACCATCCTTTAGCGTAAGCGGCGATAAGCAGATGTTTTACTGCTTCGGCTGTCACGCAGGAGGCAATGTAATAAGCTTTATTATGCGCCTTGAGAATATGGATTTTATAGATGCGCTTAAACTTCTTGCCGACAGGGTGCATTACAATTTACCGGATCAGGCCGCCGCACCGGCAGCAAAAATCCAAGCCCAGGAACGGGAGCGTACTGCCGAGCTTAACAAGGATGCCGCCAGGTATTTCTATGAAGAACTACAAAAAGATTCACCAGAGGCCAAACTAGCCCGTGACTACTTAGAGAGTAGGGGGGTACATATTTCGCTACAGAAACGCTTTGGTTTAGGCCTTGCGCCTCCTGGCTGGGACGGTTTAATGAACCACCTTGAAGCATCAGGACAGGAACTCGCAACTGCTGGTTTGGCAATTCAAAGCCAGAAAAATCTCACAAGGTACTATGACCGATTTCGTCGACGGCTAATGTTTCCCATAATAGATTCCAGTAATCGAATCGTAGGCTTTGGTGGACGCGCTTTGCCCAATGGAGAGGATGGAGAAGCAAAATATATCAACTCCCCAGATACCCCGCTTTTCAATAAAAGCCGTCAACTATATGGCCTTAATATAGCCCGAAAAACCCGTGTTAAGGAAATAATCATCGTTGAAGGGTATATGGATGTGCTGGCCCTTCACCAAGCGGGCTTTGCCAACGCCGTTGGGGTGCTGGGTACAGCCCTGACTGCGGAGCATGTACGGTTACTAAAGCGTGCCAGCTTCGAAACTGTAACATTATTATTAGATAGTGACGAAGCCGGAACCCGAGCAGCAAAGCGCGCAATACCAGAGCTTCAAAAAGGTGGGCTTAGGGTAAAGGTCTTGCAGTTTTCTCCTGAAACCAATGCCAAAGACCCGGACGAATATTTACAGTTACACGGAAAGACTAAGTTTGGCCAACTGTTGGCATCTGCCAAAAGCCATATTGCCTTCGAGGTCGGCTTGCTCAAAAATGAATATAACCTAACTGCTGAGACAGAAACCAACCAGCGCATACGTTTTACTCAAGAAGCCGCCGCACTGATTGCAGGCCTCACAAGTGCAATAGAAACAGATGCATACGCCCAGGAGATTTCTGATGCATCGGGGATTGCTACATCAGCAATACTAGCTGAGGTGCATAAACAGCGCGCCTCCATGGTTCACTCAGAAGACGGACAAGCTATAATCCTGCCAACACCAAGGCGGCCAAGACCTCAAGGCACCATAGAGGAAAAGGGCTTAAGGGAAGCTCGTAAAGGCCTTCTTAGCCTGGTACTTACGTACCCAATCGCAGCGAGAGCATTAGCTATGAGCGGCTACCTCGACCCAGAAGAGATTGGGGACGAAACATATTCTAGGCTACTTATCTTAGCTTTTAGAAATGGCGAATCTAAAGCGGTGATGGCTCCGGCAGATATTATCGCTACATTTGAAAACTTAGAAGACCAACAAAAAACCGCTGAAATTTTCGCATCAGAAACTGTCTATAAATCAAATGCCGCCATAGAAAAAGCCCTAAATGAAATGGCGGCAATTATAAAACAGGCATGGTTTACGATGGAAATGGAAGCTTTAATGCAAAAAAACGACCTAAAAGCCGTAAATAGCCTGTTTTTGACCAAAAGAAATACAGCATCACTGTATATAACCATGAACGATGGATAGAATAATAGCGACACGAGAGGAATGGTGTTCTTTGAAATCCTTTGAAGATCCTTTGTTAATGCTACGCCTTCAGGAGCTTGTAGACATTGGCAAAAAGAAAAAAAACACCTTGGATCACAAAGAAGTTATGGACTTTCTTGGGGATATTGACCTTGATCCAGATCAAGCCGAAAAAGTCTACGAATGGCTGGAGAGCCAAGGCATTGAGTTAACATCCGGTATGGAGCCGGAAGCTGAAAAGGAAAAAGAGATAGACCTTTCCGCTGTGGAAGGCGCCATAAATATCGATGACCATGTACGTATGTACTTAAAGGAAATCGGAAAAGTGCCGCTACTTAGTGCCGAGGAAGAGATAGATCTAGCTAAGCGAATGGAAGCCGGGGAAGAAGATGCCCGTCAGCGCCTAGCGGAGGCCAATTTGAGGCTGGTTGTGAGTATTGCGAAGCGGTATGTAGGCCGTGGGATGCTGTTTTTGGATCTAATCCAAGAAGGCAACCTCGGGCTTATTAAAGCTGTAGAAAAATTCGACTATACTAAAGGGTATAAGTTTTCTACTTACGCAACATGGTGGATACGCCAGGCTATTACAAGAGCTATTGCTGACCAGGCTCGTACTATTCGTATTCCTGTGCATATGGTTGAGACTATTAATAAGCTTATTAGGGTTTCACGTCAGCTATTGCAGGAGCTTGGGCGCGATCCCACACCGGATGAACTGGCTAAAGAAATGCAGATGCCCGTGGATAAAGTGCGTGAGATACTAAAAATCGGACAAGAGCCTGTTTCACTTGAGACTCCAATAGGGGAAGAAGAAGATAGTCATCTTGGGGATTTTATTCCTGATGATGATATTCCGGCACCGGCTGAAGCGGCGGCGTTTACGTTGTTAAAAGAGCAGCTGATAGACGTATTGGACACACTGACTGATAGAGAAGAGAAGGTATTGCGGCTCCGTTTCGGGTTGGATGATGGTCGTGCGCGGACGCTGGAAGAAGTGGGTAAGGAATTTAATGTTACCCGTGAACGGATTAGGCAGATTGAGGCTAAGGCATTAAGGAAATTACGGCACCCTAGCCGTAGTAAGAAATTGAAGGATTATCTGGATTAATAACAAGCCTAACGGGGATATCTCAAAGGATATCCCTTTTCTAAAGGCAATTGCTTTTGGAGTATGGATCGCATGTAAAAAAATTAGGCGGTGTATTCGTTTTTAGAATCAGTGGGGATATTAAATGAGTGTACTTAAGTCAAACTTAACACCTAGATTGCAGGTGGTGCTAGATGCCGTTAATGGAAATGTTTTGGCAGATATTGGCACTGACCATGCATATTTACCCATGACAGCAGTAGCGCTTGGGGTCTCTGAAAAGGCAATTGCCTGTGATTTACATCAAGGTCCGCTAGACATTGCTATGAAAAATATCCGTGAAGCAGGACTTTGCGGAAAAATCGAAACCCGTATAGGTGACGGCTTACAACCTCTTTTACCTGATGAGGCAGACTGTATTGTTGTTGCCGGGATGGGTGGTATGCGGATTTGGGGTATTATATTAGAAGGCATGGCGCAGGCCAGGCAAGCGACGCGGCTTATATTGCAGCCTCAGCATGATGTAGTGCTTTTACGTAAGAAGCTGCATGAGACTGGGTTTGAAATTCAGGATGAAACTGTTGTTAGGGAGATAGTTGGTGACAGGGAGCATTTTTATGTAGTGATTTCAGCTTGCTACACTGGAAAAACTTTTGACTGGACTGAGCGGGAATATTTTTTGGGCAAGCATTTGATTGAAAAAGCTGGAGATATTTTTATGGATTATGTTCAGCGTGAGCGGGAGAAGATTCTAAAGTACATTTCCCAAATCAGTGATGAAGCAGCATTATTTAATGCAAAACAGCGCCTTGAGTGGCTGGAAATATAGGAAGGTGATACGATGATTAAATTTCATTCGGGAGAGAATGTACCTCTGGAGATGCATAAGGTACGGATGGTTCAACGGGTTTATCTTTTGCCTGTAGAGGAGCGGGCGCGGCGCATTGAGACAGCTGGGTATAATACCTTTTTGCTGCAAAACAAGGATATTTTCCTGGATATGCTAACAGATAGCGGTGTTAATGCCATGAGCGAAAACCAATACGCCTCTATGCTGCAAGCAGATGACAGCTATGCCGGGTCGGAGACATATTACAGGCTTGAGAGTGTACTTAATGATATGTTTGGGATGGAACATTTTCTTCCCGCTCATCAAGGGCGGGCTTGTGAGCATATTTTGGCTAAGTTACTGGTTAAACCGGAATCTGTGGCGGTTATGAATTATCATTTTACTACTGCCAGTGCTCATATTACTGCCATGGGTGGCCTTGTGGAAGAGATAATCATTGATGAGGGACTTCATATTAATAGTGACCTTCCATTCAAGGGTAATATGGATATTGGGAAACTTAAAGAAGCCATTGCACGATTAGGTAAGGATAAAATCAGCTTTATTCGCATGGAGGCTGGGACTAATCTCATTGGTGGTCAGCCTGTTTCTATGGAGAATATGCGCCAGGCTTCGGAGGTTTGCCGTGAAGCGGGGATTCCGCTTATATTTGATGCGAGCTTGCTTTCGGATAATTTGTATTTTATTAAGGTTAGGGAGCCGGAGTTTAAAGATGTTGATGTAATAGATATTACCCGGGAAATAGGCTCTCTTATGGATGTGATATATTTCTCTGCCAGGAAGCTGGGAGCGGCACGTGGCGGCGGTATTTTGACTTCTAATCATGAAATGTTTTTGCAAATACGGGAAATGATTCCTTTATATGAAGGATTTTTGACCTACGGTGGCATGAGCGTTCGGGAAATGGAAGCCATGTCCATCGGCCTTCGCGAGTCATTGGATATGGATATTATTAATCAGACACCGATTTTTGTTGAAGTGCTTTGTAACGAGCTAATAAAAAAGGGAATCCCTGTTGTAACACCGCCTGGTGGCCTTGGATGTCATGTGGATGCACGGGCTTTTTGCAAGCATCTTGAGGCTGACCAGTATCCTGCCGGGGCACTTGCATCTGCGCTATACTTAGCCGCCGGAGTGCGAGGTATGGAGCGCGGCACATTATCCGAGCAGCGTAATCCAGATGGCAGCGAGGCTGTGGCCAATATGGAGTTAGTGCGATTGGCGTTTCCAAAGAGGGTGTTTACACTTTCTCAGGTAAAATATGTCGCAGATAGGCTTACCTGGCTATATGAAAATAGGGAAATGATTGGCGGCCTTGAATTCGAAGACGAGCCAAAGGTTTTGAGATTCTTCTTTGGAAGGCTAAAACCCATTGGGAATTGGCCAGAGCTTCTTATGAAGAAGTTTAGAAAAGATTTTGGAGATAGCTTGTAAATAATTTGGAAGACTGCCAGCGGTAACACAGTATTTAAAATTCATATCTGCTTAAACTAGAATCGCAGGACAAATTCGGATTCAGGATAGATAGTGCAAATGCATGTTTAACCTGAAGTCGGATTCCTGCGATTTTTCTTATCTTTTAAATAGGGGGATAACACAGATATGAAAAACTGGAGAAAAATAGTAGTAACCGGTATGGTAGCCGGTATGATAGCTTTTACAGGTTGTTCTAGTAACGTTCCTGAAACTAATCAAGGCAACAGAAATGGCCAACGGGTTGTAGATGCTGTTAATAATAGAGCAGGTAACTACAATGCAGGCCGTACACGTAATACTACTCGCAGAGCAGATGGTACACGTGTAACCAGAGGCTTTAACCGTGGAGTAAATCGTGGAGCTCACCATGGCAGACATGGTGTTAACCATAACGTAGGAACCAGCACACATGCCACACGTACACCTCATCGTAGTACTACAAATCGTGTAGCGAATCCACAAAGAGGTAGAGTAGGACACACTTTTGGATATGATCATTCAGGGTATGCAGACAGTCTTTATCATGATGGAGGATATGATTTAGCCCATTATGGTGGGATTAATACAGCAACACCAGGCGCTCAGCGCAACAACTCTACCAGTATTAATAACCGTGTTGTAAGAAGCACTCCTGCAACACCAAATCATACAGCTAGAAAATCTACTCGCAAAGCACCAACAGGTACTTTGACCCGTAGTGCTACTCCATCTCGCAATACAGTAACACCAGCACCTAAAGCAACGAAAACAACAACCCGCAGTACCACACCAGCCCGCAGCACTGCGGCGCCTAAAGCGAATGCTAACAGAACCACGACTCGTAACCACACACCAAAAGCAACAGCAAATAGATCAGTAACTCGTAGCACAACCAACAGAGCTGCCGCTCCAAAAGTAGCTAACAATACCCATGTAGTACGTGGCAATCAACATAGGCCAACTACTCAATACCGTAATTCTCGTCCGGTAGGCCGTACCCATAGGGCCCGTAATACTGGAACAGGTTTAAATATTGCTAATAGCTACAAGCCAGCTCCACAACACAACCAAGATATTATTAAGCATAGCGCAATAATCGAGCATCAAGAGCAAGTAGTTAACAATAGACTTTATAACACAGGTGTCCATCATATGCGCAACATGAATCAAACTCAAAGATCGACACCGACTCGCGGTATTACCAGAAATAGCAGCGTAAGAAACGATGCAAAAGCTAATGGCACTGCCAATCGTGGCAGCAGAAGGCACCCAGCTAGCAATGTAACAAATAACATTAATGCTACCAATGGTATCACAACAAGAAAAAATCTTGCTCATCGTTCTAACGCTGATGTAATTAATCAAGGACTCTATGGTAGCTCTAATTTTACTGTAGATGGCAATAATCAATTTGCTATACCAGCTAATGCGTCAGAAAATAATGATTATGCCTTCTTTAAGCGTAACAAAACCCAAAACGATGAAACTCCAGCCACACCAGTACCTGGAACACCTGGACAATCACCCGCCGGGCAAGCACCAACTCCAGCAGCGCAGCCAGTGCCAAATAGAAATACACGTACTGCCCCAACCGCACAGCCAGTTCCTAATCCGGCAGTAACACCTGCACCGACAAGCATGGGTGACCACGCCTATGATGCAGATGATATGAGGGATAATATCCATGATATAGATGACGGAGTAAACAATGACAAAAACCTTAATAATGACGACAATGGCAATTATGGCAATCAGCTAAAGCCGGTTCCTAGGGCTAACCGTAAGACTACGCCTGCTAGGAGACTAGGGCAGAGGGTAATGAAGTAGTAATTTCAATATGTAATATAAAAGAGGAATGGGGATTAGACCTCATTCCTCTTTTTATGCTTATTATAGATGTCTATTGTCGGTAGTAGCAACAGGCCCTAATAAAGGCCAGGAAGTTATGTTTTTGTTCTTCGGTTTCGAATACAGAGTAGGGGACTATCGTTGCTTGTATTGCTCCTATATATAAGTAAATAGCGATGCGGCCTTCGACTACTTTTTCTATGGTTGTGTACTTTATTTTAGTTTCGGATATATCACCGATTTCGGTATAGTTTTCTTCGTCAAACTGGAGTTGTACGTTTTTATTGTAGGGGAGTTTTCCTTGTTTTTTTAATGATTTTATCTGAAGTCTAACTAACAAAAGCATAAGAGGCTTGAAGCCAAAGGAAATTCCAAAACCCAAAATGATGAAGAAGATTATGCTTCCTGTTGGAACATCTCCCTGTAAGAATAGATAATTTAAAAGGAAAAATCCAATACATATAAGTAAGACAGCCCTTGCAATCCGTGTGATTTTTTGAGCTGATTTATCTGATAGTATGTGTTGTCTGTTAAATTCCAAATAATCAGCTTCAGTCATCATGAACGTGAAATTGTACATATAACCCCTCCTAAGCGTACGTTCACGATATCATTTTTGGTGCCGTTTCGTCAATTGTATAATCAGTTTTTTAACATGACATAATATTGTCATGTTCGTATGATATACTATTTTTGGGGTGAGCTTATGCAAATTAATCGGCTATTTGAAATAGTGTATCTTCTGATGAATAAAAAGCAAGCAACCGCAAATGAGTTAGCTACGCATTTTGAGGTTTCTAAGCGAACCATTTTACGTGACATTGATACGCTGACGGCAGCAGGGATACCGATATATACTACGCAAGGAAAAGGCGGCGGAATTTTTATTCATGATAATTTTATATTAGACAAAACCTTTATTTCTGGCGATGAGCAAAAACAGATTTTATTCTCCTTGCAAAGTATGTCTGCTACAGAGTTAATTGAAACGGATCATGCACTTAGTAGGTTACGAAGCTTCTTTGCCAGTCCTAATAAAAATTGGATTGAGGTCGATTTTTCACGTTGGGGGCATAGCGAGGCAGACAATACCAAATTCGAAATACTGAAAACTGCTATCATTAACGAGTTTGCTGTGTCATTTGATTATCTAAGCGCATATGGCGAATATAAAGGGCGTGAAGTATATCCTCTTAGACTATCGTTTAAATCAAAGGCATGGTATCTACAGTCATTCTTTCCGGCTGAAAATGATTATAGAGTATTCAAGTTTAATCGTATAAGCAACATGGTGGTTTTAGATAAGTCGTTTATTAGCGGCGATTACGAAGCTCCAAAAATCGAGCCACCAGAAGACCTTTCAGCGTCTTGCTTTATCTATGTCAGGCTTCTTGTTTTGTCACATGCAAAATTTCGGCTTTATGATGAATTTGCCGAGAGTGATATAACTGTAAATAATGATGGGTCATTTACGTTGCGTATGACTCAAGGCCAGTGGATATATGATTATATTCTCTCTTATGGTACTGCGGTTGAAGTAATGGAACCTCAGTATATTCGTGATGAAATGTTGGTTAGAATAGAAAAAATTAGAAATAAATATGTACCTATAACATGACGTGGGGTTGTCACCTTATGCATGTTATGCTGTAGGTGTGGTGCCGATAATGAAATTAAGAAGCATCAAAACTTTATTAAGGAGATGTTATTATGCAAGAAAAGTTTTGCGAAAGCTGCGGTATGCCCATGGGTGAAACCGACGAGATGTATGGAACAGAGTCAAATGGGAGCAAAAGCGCGGATTATTGTAAGTTTTGCTATGACAGCGGCGCATTTACAAACCCGGATATCAATCTTGAAGGAATGATTGAGACCGTTGCTGCCATGATGGTTAAAGACTTTGGTTTTTCGCCAGAAGATGCTAAAGAGCAATGCAATGAAGGGCTTCCTAATCTTAAACGGTGGAAAACCGCATAGGTCTGAAAACAAAACAATAGGAAAACCCCTATAAACTGAGCATATTAAAGCCTTTGCTTATAGGGGTTTTTCTATTTGTTACATATTTGCATTACAAGATTGGAAAGCTTTCAGTGCAATGTCTAGCTGCTCCTTGGTGTGGCCTGCTGAGACTTGGCATCTTACCCGGGCTTTGCCTTTTGGGACTACCGGGTAGAAAAAGCCTATGGCGTAGACGCCTTTTTCTAGTAGTAGTTCCGCCATGCGCTGGGCTTTTAGCTCGTCGTATAGCATTACCGGGACTATGGGGTGCGTGCCGTCTACTATGTCTAGGCCTATTTCTTTTACGCCTTTGCGGAAGTAGGCTGTGTTTTCTTCTAGGCGGGTTTTTAGGGTTTTGTCTCTTTGGATTAGCTCCAGTACTTTGAGGGTGCCGGAGGCGATTATTGGGGATAGGGTGTTGGAGAAGAGATAAGTGCGGGAGCGCTGGCGGAGGATGTCTATAATGGCTTTTTTGCCGCTTGTGTAGCCGCCGGAGGAGCCTCCTAGGGCTTTGCCTAGGGTGCCGGTTAGAATATCTATTCTATCCATTACATTGCAGTGTTCGTGGGTGCCGCGTAAGTTTTCTCCTATTACTCCTACGCCGTGGCTGTCGTCTACTATTACTATTGCGTCGTATTTTTCTGCCAGGTCGCAGATTGCTGGTAGGTTGGCTATTACGCCGTCCATGGAGAATACTCCGTCGGTTACTATGGCTTTTATTCTGGCGCTTTGGGCTTCTTGTAGTTTGGATTCTAGGTCTGCCATGTTGTTATTTTTGTAGCGGTAGCGGGTGGCTTTGCATAGACGTACACCGTCTATTATGCTGGCGTGGTTTAGCTCGTCGGATATTATTGCGTCTTCGGCGGTTAGTATGGTTTCGAATAGGCCGCCGTTTGCGTCATAGCATGATGAATACAGGATTGTGTCTTCTGTACATAGGAAATTGCTTAGCTGGGCTTCCAGGTTTTTGTGGAGTTCTTGGGTGCCGCAGATGAAGCGTACAGAAGAGAGGCCGTAGCCCCAGGTGTCTATGCCTTGTTTTGCGGCTTCTTTTATTTCTGGGTTATTGGCTAGACCTAGATAGTTGTTAGCGCACATGTTTATCAAGTTGGAGCTTTGGGTGGTGTTGATTTTGGATGATTGAGGGGAGGTGATTATGCGCTCGGTTTTCCATAGGCCTGCCGATTTTATTTCCTGGGAAATATTATTCCAGTGGGTGTATGCGGATTTCATATTTATTTCCTCCAAGTGATTGCGTTGTAATCAACCCCCGGCCCTATGGGCCACCCCCTTCTAAAGAAGGGGGTGCCGCCGGAGGCGGCGGGGGTTGTTATAGGTATCCGGCTTCTGTGATGACTTCTTTTGCTTTGTCTAGGTCCTCTGGGGCTACCAGTACTATTGGGCCTGTGCAACCCATTCCGCTGGTGGCGTAGATGCCTTTTTTCCATAGTACTTGTACTGCGTCTTCAAGCTCCAGGATTTCTATCCCGGCTATTTCTTCTGTTACTATTTTTTCTGGTGGGGCGGTTATTGCTTGGGTGGCTTCGGTTGTGGCGGCTTCTTTTGGTTCGCTTGTGACTAGTAAGGCATCCAGGCCGGCTTTTCTTGCAGCTTGGAACTCGGCGTTTACTTTTTTCACTAGTTCGCCTTTGGCACAAGCGGCTGCATAGGCTATTGCACCTGCTACTACCGGTGCGCCGGAGGCTCTGGAAATAATATTAACAATCTGGGAATAACCTTGGCCTACACCTGGGCCGTAGCCGTCTCCTATGCTTTCGTAGCTGCCCCCTGTTGTAAAAGCGCTTAGGGCTTTCATCATTACATTGCCTGTTAGGCTATCCATTACCATAATGTCGGGGGTGCCTTGTAGTAGGTCATTGCCACGCATGGTTGCGCCTTCTCTTGCGCTTTCGGTTAGGTTTATTGGGTAGCCTGCGGATTTTAGGTTTTCTAATGCCCGCTCTACTGCTCTTGCGCCGTCGATGTTGAGTACGCCTACTGTGGGGTTAGGGTTGCCACATGCTTTGGCTACCGCTATCCCTTGGATTGTGTTTTTGACCATGGCTGCTGTGCGCTGAGTGTCGGAGGTGCCTGTGGTATTGGCTATATACATGCTTTTGCCACGGCCTGGGGTTATTGCGCGGCCTACTGTGGATACGCCGATTGGGAAGTTGTAGTGCATGGTGACGGCGGCATCTAGTGCGCCGGATTTTAACATTGCGTCCATTTGGGCGTGGGCTTCTTTTTCTGTTGTGGCTTCGATATGGGGTAGGGAGGTTGTGCAGGCTGGGCCAATTACTACTACTTCTATGGCAGGGTTATTGTTGTGGGCTTGTTCTGCCCCTTTTAGCATCTCGGCTTCGCCGTGTTCGCTGCCTAGAAGGGTTAGGCCTACACGGATTTTTTGGGTGGTTTCGGCGGTTTCTAGTTCTGTTACGCCCTTATTTTTTTCCAAAATAAATGAAACGCCATCGAATAGGTTGGTAAGTCTGCCTAGGAATAGGCTGCCTTTGCCTATAATCATCACGCGGTTTAACGCGCCGCTTTCCATTTGAGAGGCGGCATGGCCTAGGAAGGGTACTCCTGAGGGGATATGGCCTTGGGTTGGTGCGAAGCCTGGCATGGCTATTTTTTCTACTACCTCATTAAGTTGGGTGCGTTCGAACTCTTTGCGCATTACGCCTAGGGCGGCAATCATTTTGTAGTTGGCTTTGGGTACGTCTCCCGCTCCGGCTGGTTCGGTTATTTCTGGGTTTTGCATTTCTACTGAGAAGGTGTCTATATCGGCTATGCCTAGACCTGCCCTGTCTAGCGGGTCGCCTACTATTGCTTGGGTTACGTTTTGCGGGCTTGCGCCGCTGCCTACTGTGTGACGGCCTACTATATCTGTGCGGATTACTGGGGAGGTGCCGTCGTTTTCAGCAATGTGTGCTGCGAAAGCGCCAATCATATCTTCTAGTACTGGGAGTCCTTTTTTTACATGGTCTTTTGCGTTCATGCCTAGTTTGGCAGAAGAGCCTCCGGCCACTACTACTACATTTTTGTATACGCCGCTTTTTACTAGGGCTGCTGCTTGCACTAGGGCGTGAACAGGTGCAGCACAAAAGCCGCGAGTGTCGGAGCCTGTAGCGTTTACACAGCCTACTACTTCGCCGATGGACTTGGCAAAGTTGCCGCCGCCGCGTTGGTTCATGTCGCCGCAAGCTTCCTCAGAGCACTCGATGATATATTCTACATCCAGAGGGTCTAGGCCTGTTTTGGCAAAAAGAAGAGCCATAGAGAAAGCGGCAGAGGCTTTGCTGGTTAGGTTTTCGAACATTACATGTGCGCTTAATGCTTGGTCGAAGGCATGGGCTTTTTTAATACAGCCAACTAACTTACCATCGTGGTATAGAGGCTCTGCGCCATGGTCTTTGACTTGCTCGGATATGGTTTCCACAGTTGTTGGATTCTTTGTTAGTTTGTCCAGGAAAGGCCAATTGCCTACTACTGGGTGCGCTTTTAGGGATTCGTGGGCTTTTGTAGCAAAGCTTTCATCCAAAAGAACAAGATCGAAAGCGTCTACTGCTTTTATTAAGCCAATGAACTCGTCTTGTGGCATGATTTCTCCAAGCTTGCCTTGGCGTGTGGATTCTTTTGATGCGTTTTCGTACCATGGGCGTGGAATGGAGTCTAGTGCCTTTGGTTCCATATTGCCTATGAATACCTGGTTTGGTGGGTATGCTACCGCGTCTTCGAAACTACGGAAGCTTTTGGGCAGCTCCTTTAGATATTCGCTGTCTGGGTTGAGTTTTACTTCGTTGGTTTGGGTACTGCCTTGGTGTAGTAGTATGTCATTGGCTTGGATAAGGGCGTAGGTTGTGCCCTTTAGTACTGGGAATTTCATTGGGTCAACTCCTTTATATATGCTTTTTAGTTTCCTCTAGAAATAAATCAAAATCACTTTCAAATAACTTATCTTGAACAATTCTAAATTTTTCAAACTCTGTTTCAGCGTGAAGCTTTGCTTGCTCTCTTGTTATTTTTCCGGCACCAATTAATATCTCACTTCCATTAAACTCTAGGAATCCGTCTAGTCTTGCTGCCCAGTCATTCATTGACATAGGGATACGGCGTTGTGTTTGCAATTCTGCAAAGTCTAAATATAGTGAAACTATACGTTCTAGGTAATCCATCTCTTCTTTGTTTAGATAGTTTTTTGCGATAGTAACATCGGCTTTAATGATTTTGCCTGTAGGAGCAGTCTCCCATGTGGTTAAGCCCATGTGCTCTTTATCGGCATCAGCTCGCGCTACTATTAGCTCAGCGGCAGTGTGACGGTGAACTGCGTAATGTAGCTTGTTTTGAACCGCGCTAAAGAATTTGCGGGTTGTTTTTGCTGTTTTATCATAATCAAAAGATGTGGCGTATATATCCGTCACCTTTTGATAAAATTTACGCTCGGATAATCGTATCTCTCGGATTGTTTGTAGTTGTCGCTCGAAAAACTCGTCAGTGAAGGTATGGCCCTTTTTTAGGCGGTCAGTATCCATCACCCAGCCTTGGATTGTGTAATCTTTTACTATCTGACTTGCCCATTTTCGAAAGCGGATGGCTCTATCGTTGTTAACTTTGAAGCCGACAGAGATAATCATCTGTAGATTATAATGCATTGTTGTACGACCAACTTGGCGATTTCCCTCGGTTCGAACTATTCGGAAATTCCGAATAGTTGATTCTTCTGTTAGTTCTCCGTCAGAAAATATTTTTGTTATATGTTCACTTATTGTAACGACAGAAACATTGTAAAGCTCAGACATCATCTTCTGGGTGAGCCAAATATTTTCGTCTTCATATCGCATTTCTATGCTTGCATCATTGCCGCCTGTCGCTGCAGTAAAAGTTAAATATTCTGCGGCACTACTACGAATAATGGCTGTGTCATTTTTTTTCTTACTCATGTTTGGATTCTCCTGGTTTGCAATCGAAAAAAGGGCTGCCTCATGAAATAGTTCACAAAGCAGCCCTAGTAGCTAAAATACAGTCTGCTCGTCAACCTCTGTACACAGGGCATCTAGCGCTTTTTTAACTAGCTTCCGGCGCAGTTCTTTTTCTTCTGCTGCTGGGAGGCTTGGATCCCCAAGGGGGTAGGGGATTGCAACAGTGGGTACAATTCTATTGGCCCCTACTGTTATTGATATTGGTACTACTGTACACATATGAACCACGGGGATACCGTGACGTTCGATTTCTTTCACCATCGTTGCACCGCAACGAGTACAGGTGCCTCATGTGGAGGTCAGGATTACGCAGGATACGTTGTCCTGGAGTAATTCCTGAGCGATGGCAGTGGCAAATTTTTTGGAATCTGCTACGGATGTGCCATTTCCTACTGTTGAGTACCAGTAATCATGGAGTGAGCCAATTTCACCTGAGGTTACCATTTCCTTTACTACGTCTACAGGAAGAACGCGGTCTAGGTCTAGGTTGGCATATACAGGATCGTAGCCGCCGTGGGCGGTTTCGCCGTTTTCTGCGGTGAAGTCTACGATATCTACCAAGGAGTATTTCCCAAACTTGGATGCGCTGGAGGATTCTATACGGTCTGGGTTGCCTTTGGGTACTGGGCCGCCAGAGCTTACTAGTGCGATACGGGCTTTCGTGATATCAGTGATAGCTGGGCCTGGAAGCACTCTGTCGAATACAGGCATTGGATATTCTGTTGTGAACTCATTGCCTGAAATCTTTTTAAGAAGCATATCCACGGCGCGTTTTGAGCCCCGGGTGTCGGCAAAGTAGTTGACGCGTAGGCCTTTTTCAAAGAAGCCTTCGGTTACGGTTTCCCCGGCGATTATTTTCTTGGCGATTGCTACCATATCAGGGATAGCTTTGCGCATTGTGGCAGCGCTATTGCCTGTGGGTACGAAGTAGCCGTGGCGCTTGTAGATTTCTAGGCCTGGGTTTTCTTCGTATAAGCCGCCTACTACTGGGATTTTTAGCTCCTCGTCTACTACTTTGGCTACTGTGCCGCAAGCCATACCGTAGCGCCCTGCGTTGAAGGCTGGGCCTACTACTACTAGGTCTGGGGAGAAGCTTTTAATCATTTCCAGTACTTCTGGGGTTGCGGTTTCTAGGTTTTCGTTGAAATAGCTATCGCCGCATATTACTGTGCCTACTACGGTTGCAGCATCTCCTAGTGCAGCGGCTAGCGCTGCGCCTGGGCCTACAGAGCCGTCACGCTTTTCTGGCGGAAGATCGGCTTTTTCTTCGCCGCCGTAACCAGCGTAGAACTGATTTATATAATGGACAATTCTCATTAACGCTTACACCTCTCTTTCAAGGTTTATGATGCTACTAACCGCGATAGGTTGCCACTTCGGAAACAATGGCATCTACGTCTAGCACCATTTCCATCATGGCTATTTGGTCTTCGTATACGGCTGAATCAATTTCATCTTTTACTTCTACAATGTGGTACGCTAAGAGTCCCAACGAGACTCCGGCCAAAGGACCTGCATAGGTAGGATCTCCGGAAGATACGGTTTCTGCGGCTAGGCCAGAAGCTTCTGCTTCTGCTCCTCCGAGTAAGATGATTAGCTCGGTATTGCCGTATTTGTCGCATAATTCCTTAATCCTTGCCTGGTTTTCTAGGTCCATGGCGCCTGCGCTGGTTCAGACGAAACATTCGGTTGTAGAAAACACTACTTCTGTGCCGGGTACGGTGGCTACGCAAGCTTCTATAGCTGGGCCGGGTATTCCGTCACGGTCGCCTAGGATGGCGATTTTTTTGCCTTCTAATATTCCCATGAATATGCTCCCTTCATTTTTTTATTTAGAACCTTGGGGCTCTGCCCCAAACCCCGTAAACTTTTGAAAAAGTTTAATCAAAACTTTGATTTAAATCGTGCGTTGCACGATTTAGGGGTATTGTTTTATATTGTTTTGGCGGTAAGATAGCCGTAGCCAAGCTCGTTGGTTGCGCCTATTATTACCTGGATTTCTGCTTCTATGCTACCGTCTGGGCGTAGGCTGCCTTCCCATCCGCCTGCTATTACGTGGGCTACTTCTGGGTAGCCTAGTACGGTTTGCATTGGGGGTAGCTCTACTACTTGGTTGGCGTTGCCGGCGGTTACTACTGCGTTGCCTAGTGGGGTTGAATCCGCTAAGGACTGGCTTCCGCCGTCTTGGCCTGCGTATTCGTCTGTGATTAGCACGGTTTTTATGCCTTGCTTTTCTATTTTGTTGCAGTTCATTACCAGGTCAGCGTCGGGGTTACCGAAGCCTTCTTCGGAGATGATTACCGCATCTACGCCTAGGAAGCCTACTAGTTTCGCAGTCATGTTGCTGCTGCGTTCTTTGTCTTGTAGGGTTACATTTTCGTTGGTGATAATACAGCCTAGGAAGTTGATGGTTTTGCCGTGTTGCTCGTAAAGGTCGGCAATAACTGGGTTGTTGGCGTGGATGTAGGTTGGGTTTTTGTCACAGGCGGATACACAGTTTCCGCTTACGATTGCCCCATCCATGATTTCTGTTGGGTACATAAATGTGGGTACGATTTGCCTTACATCTACGCCATAATAGTAGGTGTTGTGCAAAAGCCCTTGGGTTTGTAGCATGTACACATATGCTACCTTTGGTAAACCTGGGTACTGGGCGGCTTGTTCTAGGATGGGCTTGGTTTCATAGGGGGTCACTTTATCTGGGGTGACTTCCTTGCCTGCTTCCCCTAGATATACTGCGGCTCTAAAGCCTGCAAGCCTTACAACAAGTTCATGCTCGTGTTGTAGGATACCGTCTACGGGCTCTACTTTTACTACTACGTTTTGGGTTTGGGAAAATGGTGTGTACTGTGCTCCTGGGCCGCTCATGTCTATGATGCCCTCTTGGAAGCCTACTATTTTCCCTGTGGTTACTACTGCTGCACCTTTTAGTACGTGTGTGCGACCAGAGCCTACTTGCTCTACATCGGTCATAAAGCCTGGGAAGATTCCTCCTGGGCCCTCTACCTTCACGCGGGGCTCAATTACATCCTTAACGGGAAGGATGCGAACAGATTCCCCGGGGCGAGCCAGAAAGACTTCTACAGATTTAATCCTGTCGTCTTTTGCGGCCTCGGCGGCTAGCTCTTCTTTATCGATATAAAGAACGCCGCCCTTCACCGCTGTGGCTTCGCCAAATTGCACATCTTTTACAAGAATTTCGCCAACTTCTAAGCGCATGACATACCTCCTTGCATTTATATTTGAATTAGGCTAGTAATTCCTCAAGTTTGGCTTCTACTGCGGCCATGCCGCCTTCTTCTATGGCTTCTTTATCGAAGGAGAAGACTTTTTCCCCGCCTTTGTAGAAGACTAGGGTAGGGAGGCCCATTACTTTTTGGGCTATTGCTAAGCGTCTATTACCTGCTGTGTCCAGCTTGCAGAATTTTGCACGGCCTGCGTTTTTTTCTGCAAAGGCTATTACTTCTGGCATAAGTGCCATGCATGGCTCGCATTTAGGGCTCCAGAAGTCTACAAATACTAGGCCTTCGGCCTCTAGTACTTCGGCATCGAAGTTTTCTTTTGATAGTTCAATCATTGGGTTTTCCTCCTATACATGTGTTACTTTTCTGGTTTTTACATTATCATCGGGGCGATTTGTTATTTATTTAACTTGCTAAGAAGCTCAGGAGTTACACGGCCCTCTACGTGGCCTTCTAGGAAACGCTCTGCGCATACTGCTGCTATTGCGCCGTCTGCTGCTGCTGTTACTACTTGGCGTAGGAATTTTACTCTGGCATCGCCTACGGCGTAAACACCGGGGATATCTGTTTCGCAGCGGTCGTTGGTGATTATATAGCCTTGCTTATCTAGTGCAACTTTGCCCTCTAAGAAGTCTGTGTTGGGTACGGAGCCGATAAATACGAAAACGCCGTTTACTTCTAGGTTGGTGATTTCATCGGTTTTGATATTTTTTACATTAACACCTTCTACTAACTCTTCGCCTTGGATTTCGTCTAATACGGAGTTCCAAATCCATTTGATTTTTGGGTTTTTCATGGCTTTTTCTGCGCTCATTTTATTGCAGTCTAGAACGCCTTCATCGTGGATTACTATTATTGTTACGGTTTCGGCAAACTTGGTAAGATACATAGCTTCTTCAATGGCGGCGTCACCGTTGCCTACTACTACTACATCTAAGTCTTCGAAGAAGTCCGCGTCACAGGTGGCGCAGTAGGATACACCTTTACCACGCAGGGGGCCTTCGCCTTTTACGCCTAGGGTTCTGGGAGTTGCACCGGGGGAAAGTACTACTGTGCGGCCTTGATAGGTTTCGCCGCTTTTGGTGGTTATTTTTTTTACTTCCCCTTGAAGGTCAAGGTCAGTGACTTGGCCTTTTATTACTTCTGTGCCAAAATGTTTTGCATGGGCTAAGAACTCATCCATTATTTCTGGGCCGGAGGCTTCCTTATAGAAGCCTGGATAGTTTTCCATTTCCATTGTGGTTGCGGCCTGTCCGCCTGGGCGGCCTTTTTCTATTATTGCTGTTTTTAGGCGACCACGGCTGCCATAAATTCCGGCGGTTAGGCCTCCTGGGCCTGCGCCTACAATTAGGATGTCATACACTTCGCTCATGATATCTTCCTCTCTTTATATAAGTGCGGATTTTATGTGGTCAAGATCTATTATGCGAAAGTCTGCCAAAATGGATACATCAAAGTTACGACATTTGTCAGGTAATCGCCTAAGTACGGATATTGCGTCTTCTATTATTTGGAGTGATTTAAAATCCAAAGGGCCGACAGCGGAAGAAATTACAACGCTTTTATATGGGGTATCATTGGGCTTGATGCTGCCACTTAGGGGGTGGCTGATTAACTCAGCGCCTTTGTGAACAGCATCCCGTACGGATTCAAAGATTTGCATTACGCTGCCGTCAATGTATGTTGAAATCAAAGGATATTTTTCAACAACATCAGGATTGTTAGTTAAAATTATTTTCACAAGTTTCCGCCTTTTAGTAATCTTAACAAAATCTTAACAAAAAAAGAGAAATAGCATAAATGCCATTTCTCTGCATAATCAGAGTCGGGTCCTACACGCGGTTTCTTTGCCTGAGAGTTTCGTAGTGAGTCGGCTAGACACTACTTGCCCCTTCGGCGTCTTATCGGCATACTCAAGCATAATAACCGTAAGACTCTCCCGCTTGTTATCATCCCCATATTTTTTATGAAATGTATCACACTCCCCAGTAAATGTAAAGGATTTATTGCACAGGACAATGACCCATGCTATATTCTTGTCAATTACAGTTTATTGCAAAGGAGAAAAAAATGATAGATAAACTTAGTAAAAAATATAGGTGGGAATACACTCAGTGGTATCCGCCAATATATACCATAGTAAAAATTCTGCTTTATATAAGCTTGGTTTTGTTCCCATTATACGCCATACTTATTATCGAATATATGAACTTTCGAGGTAGTTTGGCTTTAGCTCTTGAATGGCGTAGCCGATTTCCTACTCAAGCGTTTTTTGGAATGTTGATTGTAACCTCAATTTTTACTGTGTTACTGCTGCTGAGTAAAAAGGCGGTAATCGCCGGGGGGATTCTAGGGCTGATTGCGGCGTTGATGGGATACATCAATTATGTAAAAGTGGCAGTAAATGGAGATAATTTCTTTCCTCGTGATATTGCTATGGCTGGAAGTGCTGGGTATTTGACTTCCTTTGTCAATATTAGGGTACCTATGTTTTTCTGGATTGGGATCATAGTCATGATTATTTGGCTTGTGACTTGGGGTTTATTTAATATTGAAATACCTATTAACTGGAAGGTCCGCATCCCTATTGCGGTGGTTTTTGTTGTAGTTTCAGTTATATTTTTATCATCGCATCCTCGCGCGGAACGATTTCTTAATCGTTTTAACATGAGCTTTTTTGATGCGGCGCTTCAAAGCTCAAATTACGAAGCAAATGGTTTTGTTGGGGCGTTTACCATTAATCTGCTTAGTATGAATATTGAACGCCCAGAGGGTTATTCTCGTGATACAATTATGGCCTTATTAGAAGGCTCTCCGCACATCGCCGCGACAGAGGATTACTTTGATGTAATCGTAGTTTTATCAGAGGGATTCTTTGATGTGCGGATACTCCCTGGCGTAGAATTTTCCGAAAATCCTCTTCCAAATTTCGATGCGATAATCGCCCGTCCTAACGCATACAGCGGCCTGGTTTATACCACTGCACTTAACGGCGGTACCATCCGTCCAGAATTTGATATCCTTACCGGCTTAACCACTGATTTTCTTCCCAGTGGCTCCATTCCATACGAATTCCTACGCCGCCCAATGGCCACTTATGTATCCCATTATAGGGATGCTGGATATCGCACTATTGCTTTGCACCCCTTTACAGAGCGGTTTTATATGCGGCATATTGCGTACCCATTAATGGGCTTTGATCAGTTTCTGGGCTACGAAAGCCTGTATCAGCGCTTTCCCTTTGAATATAATCAAAACTTTGTCACGGATATATCATTTTTCACCGCAATGGAGCACTATCTAGACGAAGCTTTAGTGGATGATGTGCCAATTTTCATGTTTGCAATTACTATGCAAAATCATCAACCCTTCCCGGTAATGGCTCCAGAGGATATTCGAATACACGTTACGTCAGACTTATTGGATGAAACTGTTCTAAATACTGTCACTACCTATACCCATGGCTTAGCTGATGCGGATACTATGCTGGGGATGTTAGTGGACTATATAGACAACCGCGAGCGCCCTACAATTATGCTGTTCTTCGGTGACCACCTTCCCAATCTTGGCGGTCATCTTGCGGCCTTTACCCAAACAGGCTTAATCCCGCAAGGTACAATGAATACCCCTGAAGCTAGATCCATTATGTACTCTACTCCCTTCATAATCTATTCAAACCGTGAGCTAACCCCTATAATCCCCAGCACTGATAATCATATCTCTACCTACTATCTACTATCCATAATGGCTTATCAAACGGGTTTCCACCGCACCCCATATATGAATCTTTTGCTAGACTATTTTCGTCAAATCCCATTCCATAATGTACGTCTAAACTTACCGGAAACAGACATATCTCAAAGTTTGACCAGAACTAAACGCCTTATAACCTATGACAGATTAATAGGCCGAGAGTACTCAGTACTTCAATGAATTATGTAAAAAAATAGAGGGGCTGTCACAGATTTTTATTCCTGTGACAGCCCCTTCTTTATAAATCTAAATCTCTACACGATTAAGTGCGCCTCTAAAGGTAATATTAGCGTCTTCCAATTGCTGTTGGAATCCGGCATGAACGGCTTGTGCCATCCTATCTGCTTCGGCGGTACGTGTTGCTGCTACTAATATATGCTTTGCGCCAAGAACCTCTTCGCCTTCTGCTGGTACTGCGCCTTGCATAATATTATCCGGGTCTGGCTCTATACGCATAATAATATGAAACCCGAAATCAGACTGTACAGGGTCTCCAATTTCTCCTATTTCAAGTGCCAATGTACCTTCGGTAAACTCTGGCACCATCTGATGTGCTAGGAAGTTATATCCCTCTGGATTTTGTACCATTCCTGGGTCTTCCCCATAGATTGCCATAAGAGTGTCAAAGTCCTCTCCTGCACGGAGTCTTTCCACGATTTCTAGGGCACGGGCATAAGCATCTATGGTCAAATCTTCGGGCATGAATCTTTCAAAATCAGCAAACAAGGATGGGTCATCAACAATTGCGTTTGTTACTGTATTTGTTATCAGTGCTGGGGAGTCATTGGCACCAAACGAAAGGCCTAGGCCTCTGCCGTAATCTTCATATAATTTGTTTAGTGCTGCAATCCTTACCGCTTCTTCACGTACTGCTCTTTCCCAATCGGTTATGGGTTCAACATGATGTTGTAATCTTTGATTTGCAGTGCCCAACTGAGGTTGTACATCGGCTCCCATGATATTAATACCGTTGACCCGTGCAACTACAGAGTCACCATAGTACATAATCAAGCCCCATGTAAGGGCTATAATGACTACTAATCCAATAGCACCGCCAATCAGTACACGCTTTTTCATTACAGGGTCAATGGCGGGCGTTGCGTGCTTCTTAGATTCATTGTCCTTTTTTACATTCAAACTTTTGCCGCTTAATCTTTTACTCATGTTACAGCTCCTTTGTGTATTTTATTTATTTTATTTTTTACCATCATAAACCACATGGATCCGGACAAAAATACCGACGAATATGCCCCAAACAACAACCCAACCAATATAGGTAGGGTAAAGTCCCTAATAGCTGCAACCCCGATTATATACAACATCAACACAGCTAAAAAGGAGGTAAAAGTGGAAATAATTGTACGCCTTAAGGTTTGGGTAATACTTGCGTTTATAAGCTCTGCCGCTCCAACTTTAGGCATACGCACCTTGTTTTCACGCATACGGTCAAAAATAATTATCGTAGCGTTGATTGAATACCCAAGTGTAGTAAGCATTACCGCAATAAATGCGTAGTTGAGAGGTATCCGGAGGATGGCATAAAGACATAGTACCACCAAAGCATCATGAATCTGAGCAAGAACCGCAGCGCCCCCGGTACGCAAATCTCTAAACCGTATAGAAATATACAACAACATCCCAAGAGTTGCTACTCCCATAGCCATAATAGCTGAGCGCTGCATTGCGGCACTTACCGCGGGGCTTACATCTGTATATGAAAAGGCTTCATGATCTAAGCCATAATAAGCCGAAAGTGCGTCTACCAGCTCTAAACGAGTCTCCATGGTTAGTTGAGGGATGCGTATCATTACAGCGTCTTCGTTTAGCACCTGCTGGATTTGAGGGGCAGCTACCCCTGTAACATCCCGTACAATGCGTTCGACGTCGGCATTTTCGAAGGGTTGCCCCATTTCTACGAAAAAGGAGGTGCCACCAGAGAATTCTACGTCCAGGTTAAACCAGCCGTTTCCTCTTACTACATTGGAAAGCATAAAAGCAAGGCTTAACAAGATAATACTCACTGAGAAAATGAAATATATCTTCCGACGTTCTACTATCCGGCGTGGGGCTGGGTTTTCGGATGTAAATACGGATATTAATGATGATTCGGCGCTATCATTTTCCTCTTTTTTACTGCGTAAGATATGGGAGGCTTTTACTACTTTTAGGTCTATCAGGCAAGTAGTGATTAATCTTGTTACAAACAGGCAAGTAAACATGGATACTAAAATACCGATAATTAGCATTTGCGCAAAGCCCATAATAGGGCCGGTACCTAGCCAAAACAGTACTCCGCCGGCAATCAATGTTGTGATATTGCTATCAATAATGGCGGGTAATGCCCGTTTATAGCCTGTGCGAATAGCTCCGCGCAGGGTTTTTCCGGCAGTTACCTCCTCTCGTATCCGCTCAAAAATTACTATATTGGCATCTACCGCCATTCCTATAGACAAAATAATCCCGGCGATACCAGGCAAGCTTAGAGTAACGGAAAGTCCGCTAACGATTACCATCACCAAAGCTACATATATAAGCAGGGCAAGATTGGCGCACAGGCCCATAGTGCGGTATACAAACCCCATGAACAACAGCACCAACCCGAGGCCGATAATCCCTGCAATGATACTGGTTCTAAGTGCTTCAGCACCTAATCTTGCGCCTATAAGGCTATCGGATATTACGTTAAGACCAAAAGGTAATGACCCTGAGCGGATTTGAGATGCAAGAAGGTCTGCACTTTCCCGGTTAAAATTGCCGGTGATTTGAGCCGATCCTTCTGTTATCACTCTACCGACAATGGGCGAGCTTATAAGATAATCGTCCATAAAAATCATAATAGGTTGCTGATAATTTTCACGGGTGGCTTCGGCGAAGAGACGCGTACCTTCAGTGGTGAACTGCAAGGACACAACCATCTCCGGCGCTCCGCCATGGCCTGACAAAAACTCGCTGCGGGCATTGGCTACATCAGCACCTGTTAGAAGTATATTGCCTTCGGAATCCCGAAATGTAAGCAGGGCAGTCTGGCCAATTTCTGCTACTGCCGCCGCTGCGTCTTCAACACCAGGTATCTCAACACGGATTTGCCTGGTGCCTTCTAATACAGACGTGGCTTCTAGATAACCTCTCCTGTCTAGGCGGTCTCTTAGCATTGAGTTGGCGGTATTCATATCCTCCAGACTAGGGGATGGGACATTGGCTTCGTATAGAATACTAACGCCGCCTCTAAGATCCAGTCCCTGGGGGATGCTTGTAATACTAAAAACAGAGTTGGGGCCTATGCCGAAAATCAGCAGCAAATACAGCCCTGCCGTACATAGTAAAACAAGTGGGAAAATCAACCTACTATCAAACTTCATTTATCTTTTGCCTCCTAGGATTTTTAATAATCCATTTTTTATCGAAAGCCATTGTACAACTTAACATTGCAGTGCACAATGGATTTACAATAAATTAATACAAATTTGGAATTTCTCGTATTTTTATGTATAATTCCATTCCAATAAGGAGGTGCTGTTTTGGATACAGCAAGATTTAAATTGTGCAGGGATAAAGTCGTCGAGAATGTTTCGCAGGTCATCGTAGGAAAGAGTGACGTAATCACTCTTACTTTGGTGGCCTTTATTTGTTCCGGCCATGTGCTATTGGAAGATATGCCCGGAACAGGCAAAACCATGTTACTGCGCGCTTTTGCAAAGACAATTGGAGGTAATTTTTCTCGTGTTCAATTTACGCCAGACTTGCTTCCTTCCGACCTAACAGGGATACATTTCTACAACCAAAAAAACAGTGACTTCGAATTCCGCCCGGGCCCACTATTCGCTAATATGGTTCTGGGTGATGAAATAAATCGTGCCACCCCCCGTACCCAATCTGCAATGCTTGAAGCTATGGGCGAAGGGCAAATCACCGTAGATGGCGTAACTATGCACCTCGAAGAGCCTTTTATGGTAATGGCAACTCAAAACCCGATAGAGTCTTATGGCACATTCCCGCTTCCAGAAGCCCAGTTAGACCGCTTTATGATGCGTTTATCTCTTGGCAGAATTAGCCGTGAAGAAGAAAAGGCAGTAATTGCCCGTGCTTCGACAATAAACATTGTAGAAGGTCTAACCCAACAGCTTACATCAGAGGATATAAAGTTCCTAAAAACCGAATACCTAAAAGTAACCATGAAGCAAGATGTGCAAGACTATCTGATGGATATTATTGAAAAAACTAGAACCAGCCCCACAGAAGGGGTATCCACCCGTGGTGCTATGCTTTTATATAAAGGCGCTCAGGCACTGGCTGCCTGCAATGGCCGTGATTATGTACTACCGGAAGATATAAAGTACTTGGCATTGCCAATTTTGAAGCATCGCCTACCGGCAATTAACGCAATCGGCTTTCAAAGTACAATCAACTCCGTTCAGGTTCCATTAGAAGAGGTATAGCATGTTGGTGGTAATTGTAGTACTGATTTTGCTTGCGGCTGTTGTTCAAAGGATTACATTGGCATACGCCCTAAAGGGTGTAACCTATAAAGCCTATGCCTCACAACAATTGGTTGAGCCTAATCAGGCCTTTACCATATATTCAGAAATAGAAAACCCCAAGGCTCTGCCAGAGCTATTTATGGAGCTTAGAGAGCCGGTACCTTGGGAAGCAAAAATTATTGGTAATATTAATATTACCGGTGATAAGCGTTATACAACAAAACGCTTTTATATCATGCCCAGGCAGCGGGTTATCAGTAAAATGGAACTTAGCTTACCGGCTCGGGGAAATTATCGTCTTCCGCTTGCATATATGTATGGCGGGGATTTTCTTGGCGTTAAGTCTAAGTCTAAGACATTCCCCTTCCTTAAAGGGATAATTGTAATGCCAAACCGCTTAGAGTCTCCTCAGGTTACCAAGGCACTTGGAGGTTTTCTTGGGGATGTATCTGTGCGGCGGTTTATTATGCCTGACCCGGTGCTTACTGTAGGTACCCGTGACTATACCGGCCGGGAACCGCTTCGGGATATACATCATGCCCATACTGCCAGGCAAAACCGTCTGATGGTGCGACAGTATGATTACACACTTGAACCAGCAGTTACAGTAATGCTTAACACTGCTATAAGCCCGGTTCCCCCAAGATATCATAAGGTTGAAAACAGCCTTTGTCTTGCCCGTACTGTATTCGAAGAGTTGGATAACGCTGGCGCTAAATTTTCCTTTATAACCAACGCAAAATCCTCATATACCGAGCGGTGGAATAATGTGCCCGACGGCTTGGGGCCGGGGCATATGAATGAGCTTTTAGGCGGCCTTGGATGTGCGTCTTATGCAACAACAAGGGAAACCTATGGGGATATGATAGAAAATGCCATATTAAAATGTGAACAGGGCAGGAGTCATATTATACTGACACCGGAAGACGATGAGCTGGTTCATCCTCAACTTATTAGGCTTAGGGAAGCCTCAGGAGGGCAAGTATTGGTTATTACTCCTGATGGCATAGTGGAGTTTTAGGCTAGAACGCTTCTAAATAAATCACCAAAACCGGAAATCAATCGCTTTCGTCATTATCATCAAAACCCGATTTATGTCAGAAAGAGGTAGGGAAATGTTTCACATATTTTTACTCAAAACCCTATGCCAGTTGAGTTTATACTTTGTATTTGTGCGTCTTCTTCCAGATATGATGGGCCTTAGAACAGGTAATGTGCTTACATTTGCGCTTTATACTTTCATCTTTTGTCTTAGCTTTTTATTAAGAAGCAAAGGGCTTGTTTTGCGTCTTGCTCCTATTCTTTTAGCCGGTATTCTTATACCTTTTGTGACTCTTGGGGATGTGATTTTTGTTTTGGTGCCGATTACGGCCTTTACAATATATATTGCTGCATCCAAACGCTATACATTGAATAACGATGCTTTTAGAGGTATCGTTGGTTTTGGTGTGAGCTTAATGGTTGTATTAGGGATAATATTGGCCTTTTCTGGTGGGCATGGAGCAGAGTTTTTACTTATTGCTCTTATTTGCGGCATTATGCTCTCCCGGGATTTGCGCCATGACGTCAATACCATTAAAGAACCGCTTTATAAGCTAATGAGTGGCGGAGTAATTGTAGTTATTGTGGCAGCAGCCTTGTTTTCTGGGTCTGGAATAGTACGAAGATTCGTGTTTTTTCTTGTGCGCTTAGTTGGGCGGGGATATCTTGCCTTGCTGGGTATGTTACCAGGCGAAATCTCGGAAGATACTGTCAACCGACTGAGGGCACCGTTTTTAGGTGCTGAGGTTGAGGAAGATTACGAGCTTTCCGATTGGCAACTGGACAATGATATGAGTATGAGAATCGGAACATTCGATTTTATTGCTATACTTCAATGGACTATTGCAGTCTTAGTTGTTATTGGGGTTATATGTGTCGGCATATGGACAACTAGGAAGATATTTAAAGCCTATGGTAAGATGGACGAAGGCGATACTCTGGTACGAGAAAGTATTGGGGAGACAATATCAAAGACAAATATTCCCTCCGAAAAGCTGTCTGGTTATAGTGGGGTTGTGCGCAGATATTACAAGCGCTTTATTAAGCTTATAAAAAAGAATGAAGGTCGATTATTTCCTTATTATACTAGCCAGGATTTAGAAGGAATCTCTGCCGATGTGCTAAAAGACAATGGCCACGATTTGCGAAGCGTGTATATACGTGCTAGGTATAGCAATGAAACAATAACAAAAGATGATATACGAAGTGCTAAAGATGCATACAAACGGTTAAAAAGTAATAATGTGCCATCAAATGAGCAATAACCGATATGTAAAAACCGCCCCTGATACCTGCGAGGCGGTTTTTTTTGAGAAAGGTCTGTGGCCAGTTGCAGGAGTGGACGAAGCAGGCCGGGGGCCGCTTGCGGGGCCTGTGGTAGCCTGTGCGCTTGTGCTTCCTCCAGGATATATAATAGAAGGTGTTTGGGACTCAAAGGCCGTCTCTGTGAATCGCCGAAAGCATCTAGCTCAGGAGATAATTACTGCCGCCGTGATATATAGTTATGGAATTGTTGATGAAGTAACCATAGATAATATTAATATCCATAACGCCGCACTATTGGCAATGAGAAAAGCCATCAATGGGTTAAGCTCAAAGCCAAAGGTAGTACTTGTAGACGGTAAGTTCTCCCCGCCTATTGATATTCCAAGTCTGTGTTTAATAAAGGGCGAAACCCATAGTCATTCAATAGCCGCCGCCAGTATATTGGCAAAGCAAGCCCGTGACGAGATTATGATGAACCTCCATGATGAGTATCCCTTGTATGGATTCAATAAACATAAAGGATATGGCACGAAGGCTCACAAAGAGGCTATATTAAAGTATGGTCTATGTCCGGCACATCGATTAAGTTATAAATTAACATAATTTCACGGTAAAAGGGTTGATGATGATATTTAGTCTAATTTACATAACGAGCGGGAACAAGGCTGCCGCGCGGGCGTGTAAGAGCCGGTTTTGGCGCATGTTCCGGCTATGCACGGAAGCCTCAAGCGGGGAAAAAAGCCGTTTATGTACGGATTGTCATCCGCATAAACGGCGTTTTTCCGCCACTTGAGTCTTCCGTGCGCCTCCACAGGCGCCAAAATCGGCTCTTACACGCCCGCGCTACCTCTTTGCAAGGGGGTATAGAAAAATACATCACATGCATATCCGGCTCTTAAAGCAAATTAACCAAAATCAATGCCGAGGGTCTAGCAAGAGAAGGAATGACCGAATTTCGCCGCTTACGTAGGCGCCAAACAGACTCCGGCGATAGAAAAACGCCGTTTATGCGGATGGCAATCCGTGATAAACGGCTTTTTTCCCGCCGGAGGCTGTTTGGCATCAGCCGGAGTACGCGGCGAAATTCGGTCATTCCTTCTCTTGCGGGGCTTTGCTCAAGTTCCGTTTTAAATTAGGCTGACGTGATATGAAGTTTGTTTAAAAGATACTATTGACATGAGAGTGAATATATATTAATATACATATGCAAATGATATTGTATATTATTTAAATTCTAAGGAGGACATCTCATGTCATTAATCGGAAAAAAAGTAGGGGCATTTGAAGCTCAAGCCTATGTAAACGGCGATTTCAAAACGGTAACAAATGAAGACTTGCTAGGCAAATGGTCTGTATTTGTATTCTATCCAGCAGATTTCACATTCGTATGCCCAACAGAGCTAGGTGATCTAGCAGATACGTACAGTGAGTTCCAAAAAATCAACACAGAAATTTACTCTGTATCCACCGACACCCACTTCACCCACAAAGCATGGCACGATGCTTCAGATACCATTAAAAAAATAAAATACCCCATGCTTGCAGACCCAACCCATATCATATCAGAAGACTTTGAGGTATTAATCCCAGAAGCAGGTCTGGCTCTAAGAGGTAGTTTTATCATAAATCCAGAAGGTAAAATCGTGGCTTATGAAGTCAACGACCTAGGCATAGGAAGAAACTCAAAAGAATTGCTTCGCAAAGTTCAAGCTGCCCAATTTGTAGCCGAACACGGAGACCAAGTATGCCCAGCAAAATGGGAACCAGGTGCCGAGACCCTCACCCCTGGCCTTGACCTGATAGGTAAATTGTAAAAGCAATGAAAAACTTATACGATCTTATAATAATAGGCGCTGGGGCTGCTGGCCTCAGCGCTGCTATATATGCCGGGAGAGCAAAGCTCAAAACCTTGGTTATAGAAAAATCCGACCCAGGTGGTCAAATAAAAATCACAAATGAAGTGGTCAATTATCCCGGAGTGGTATCTACGACCGGGACTAAACTTGCAGGGGATATGAAAAAACAGGCTGAAAACTTTGGCGTTAATTTTATTACTGCAGATGTAACAAAAGTTGACTTTTCCCGGGAAATAAAAACAGTAACCGCTGGGGATAAATACTCAGCGGTCGGAGTAATTATTGCCACCGGAGCAAAGCCCAGGAAGCTTGGTTTTGAAGGTGAAGCCCAGTTTGCGGGCCGAGGCATTGCCTATTGTGCAACTTGTGACGGTGAGTTTTTTACGGGTAAAGATGTATATGTAATAGGTGCAGGATTTGCTGCCGCTGAGGAAGCTATCTTCCTTACGCGTTTTGCAAAAAAGGTAACGATAATAGCCAGAGAACCGGAATTTACATGTTCTAAAACCATAGCGGATAAAGTCATGACACATGATAAAATTGAAGTTAATTTCAACTCAGAAATCATGTATGTACGAGGTGAAAATCTTGTTAATGAAGCAAAGTTTGTAAACAATCAAACAGGTGAAACCTGGGTACACCAAGCTAAGGAAGGCTCCTTTGGGGTTTTTGTATTTGTGGGGTATGAGCCAGAAAGCGCAGTTTTCAAAGGTCATGTAACCATGGATAACTGGGGGTATATACCAGCTTCAGAAGATATGGAAACTAATATATCAGGAATATATGCGGCCGGTGACATCCGCCCCAAAAGATTAAGGCAGCTGGTAACAGCCGCGGCTGACGGCGCAATAGCTTCAACTGCTGCAGAAAAATATATTGATGAAGTTAAAGCCAAGTTAGGGTTAATAATTGAGCCAATAGACTCAAAAGAAGTAAAAGAAGACACTCATATCTTTAATGACCAATCGGCGACACAGATAAAAATCGTAATGGAAAGGCTGGAGAGACCGATTTCCATACATGCTATCTTGCAACCTGATTGTGAACTTTCCAGTAAAATAAAAGATTTTTTGCAGGATTTTAAATCTATAGCCCACAAAATTCCTATTCATCTACATGAAAGGGGGCACAATCAGGGAATAGAAGCCAAAATCCAAAGCTCTATGTTTCCAATAATTGCACTTATGGATGAAAATCAAAGCTACACGGGTATAGGCTTTAATGGTGTACCAGCCGGCCATGAGTTAGAATCATTTATTTTGGCAATATATAACATTGCTGGTCCAGGGCAACCCATACATTCTGACTTACTATACAAAATCCAAGCTCTGTCTAATCATACAAATATAAAAATTGGTGTTTCATTATCTTGTACAATGTGCCCAGAAATAGTGCAAGCCAGTCAGCGGATTGCCGCCATAAACAACAATGTTTCCGCAGAAATGATAGATATACAATTTTTCTCCGAGTTTCGTCAAAAACATGGTATAATGAGTGTGCCAGCCCTTGTTTTAAATGACAAGGATGTTATATTTGGCAAAAAATCCTTGGAAGAATTGGTGGGACATCTTCTATGAGCCTTAAGCGCAATACAATTCAGAGACAAATAATCCTGGATACACTAAAGAGGTTTAACACCCATCCTTCGGTGGATGTGCTGTATACTGTGATACACAAAAGCCACCCTACAATAAGCAAAGCGACAGTATACCGCAATCTGCGTCAGCTTGCTGGGGAAGGTATCATTACCCAGATGGCCGTCTCAGATGATGTGGCTAGATATGATGGTACCTCAGAGCCTCATTATCATTTCTCTTGTAAAGTATGTAATAAAATTTTTGATTTGGATATGGATTGCGTCGAGGGTATTGATGATCAGATTCGTAGTAAGTATGGATACAAAGTAGACAAACATGAAATTTTGTTTGTAGGTACATGCCAAGATTGTGAGTAATATAAATTTATAAATAACCAAAAACCGCGCAACCGCGCGGTTTTTTAATATAATTTTTTCAGCTGTATGGTCTTATAGCGAATTAATTCGAAATCAGTCCTGCCTGTCGCCGAAAACGCGTTGAAGCGTTCGCGATTTTCAGCTCGGTCAAGACTGTTTCTCATTTAATTCGCTATAATCATCATTTTCAAGTAGTTCGATCACGGTTTTCAGCGTGCTTTCGGCATCTATATATGCATATCGCCCGCCGGTGTATTCCCCTTTTTGAATTAACGTCATTCCATTGGCTTCAAGCTGCATGGTTTTTTCTTTCATTCCTTTGATAAAAAAGGCAATGTGGTGAATCCCTTCCCCGTTTTTATCAAGTCCTTCTCTCCATGTAGATGGCTCCATATCAGGCTCTATAAGCTCTAACTGGAGATTGCCTCCAAGTGGAAAAAACGCGAGCTTTGCCCGGGCATTTGAAGGCACACCGCGATACTCGGTTTGAGCTTCTTCTCTGGTACCTGTTAAGCGCCATTCAGGTTTCTCTACTCCCAAAAAATCTGCAAAATCTTGTGATGTTTTTTCAATGTCATGAACAACAATTGCTATTTGCACAACTACATTGGTACCAAGGATATTTTTATTCATTTTTTCCTCCTAATACCGATTCCAAATTAAAACCTGTCTGACAGAGCGGCGGCCTGAAACGCGAAGCAGCAGATAGGATTTTAATTGGAATCGGTATAAATCACTTCATTAATTTAGATTTATTTAAGGCTTCGGTAAAATAATCCGGCAATGGGGTTTCAAAATTCATGGTTTCCCCGGTAATAGGATGTACTAAGCTTAGCGCTTTTGCGTGAAGAATCTGGCTTTCCAAACCCAGTGGCTGTTTTTTAGGCCCGTAAAGCGGGTCTCCCAGAACAGGATGCCCAAGATATGATAAATGAACCCTAATCTGATGAGTACGTCCCGTTTCAAGACGCGCCTCAATAAGAGTGAAACGGGAAAACCGTTCCAAAACAGATATGTTAGTCACAGCCTCACGGCTTTTGCCTGTTGTAATAACGGCCATTTTTTTTCGGTCTTTTGGATGACGGCCAATTGGAATATCTATCCGCTGATTATCTGACTTTATTCGCCCAACACAAAGAGCCTGATAAACCCTGCCCATTTTTCGGCTGGAAAGCTGATTAGAAAGCCCCTGATGCGCTTCATCATTTTTGGCCACAACCATCAGGCCGGAAGTATCTTTATCCAGGCGGTGAACAATTCCAGGCCGCTGCACACCACCAATACCGGAAAGTGACTCTCCGCAGTGATGCAAAAGCGCATTAACCAAAGTCCCATTAAAATGCCCCGCCGCCGGATGAACCACCAGGCCGCGAGGCTTATTAATTACAATTATATCATTATCTTCATAAATAATATCCAAGGGAATATCTTCTGCAACAGCTGTGTAAGGGGCAGGAGAGGGGACTATACATACTACAATATCACCCAGCTTTAGGCGGGCGTTTTTTTTAATGGGTTGGCCGCCAATAGTGACTTGACCATCTTCAAGCAAACGTTGGGCGTTATTACGGGATAGGCCTTCTATTTTCTCTGTCAGTAAAATATCAATCCGCTTATTGACGCTTTCTGCGGTTATTGTAATCATGATTCCTGCGTTTCTAGCTTGGTTTTATCGTAACCAAAATATGGGGCATCCTTTACTACAAAGAGAATCATAATGGCAAATAAAAATATCCCAGTAGTTACATATATATCCGCAACATTAAACACAGGGAAATTAATAAACCTAAACACGAACATATCCACAACATGACCAAAACGTACACGATCAATAAGATTACCGATGCCTCCGGCTATAACAAGTACCAGCGGCACCCTAAGCAATGTAAATCTTGACTCATTGGGAAGCTTGAAAAAATACCATCCCGCCGCGGCCAATACTACAAGCTTAAACACCGTAAGGACTATCTGCGCCCAATCAAACCCAGCCAAAAACCCAAAGGCCGCTCCGGTATTCTCCAGATAAGTTAAATGGAGAAAGCCTTGGATAAGCGGCCGTTCTGGTTGCCCTTGTAAATTTCTTATGGCATAGAGCTTCACTAGTTGATCCATGACAACAAGTGCCGCAATATCAAAGAAATATATTGTTAAACTAATTCCACGTTTTCTACTCATCGCCAAAGGAAATACCCAAAGATCTGGCTACTCTAACCAGTTCTCCATTGGGGTCTACCAGCTTATCGCCACCTCTGGCGATGCCACCTTTTTCTAAGTCCTTTGGTATTACATCATTTAGTGCCACATATTCCATGCTGCCATTGTTGAGGCATACCATATTTCCAAATTTGCCTTCTTTTATCAATTCTACTACACGAACACCGTATCTGGCAGAAAGGAGTCTGTCAGCAGCAGAGGTATCCCCTCCACGCTGGATATGGCCGAATACACAGTCGCGTACTTCATTTTCAATCTTATCTTTTAACTGGCCAACTATATATTCCGCAATACCTCCAAGGTTGGTTGAATCTGGACGGCCTTCTACTTTCTCTTTTTCTATTTGTGTACCACCTTGTTCAATCGCACCTTCTGACACGGCAATAATAGAGAATTTTTTACCTCTTGCATTGCGCTCGTTAATCTTTTTAACAATGGAAGCAAAGTTATACGGGATTTCTGGGATAAGTATTACATCAGCAGAGCCAGCGATTCCGGCATGTAATGTAATCCAGCCGGCAGAGCGCCCCATTATTTGTGCCACTAATACACGGTGATGGCTTTCTGCTGTAGTATGGAGGCGGCCTAGATTTTCTGTGGCAATACCTACGGCTGTATCAAAACCAAATGTGGCGTCTGTGGCATTGAGGTCATTGTCAATGGTTTTTGGTACGCCTATTACATTGACTTTGTAGCCATCTTCGTCTTCCGCTTTGTTGGAAAAATCTCTTGCGCTAGTAAGGGTGCCGTCCCCTCCAAGAACTATAAGGGTGTGTACTCCAGCTTCTTTCATTTTCTTAACAGCAACATCAGATACGTCACCTTTATGAACAAAGGCGCCATTTTCCATTACCGAATAATTAAACAGGTTATCCCTATTGGAGCTAAACAGCATTGAGCCGCCTTTGTGGAGTATGCCTGATGTTGATTCCAATGTCAGGGGAATATAATCACCTTCATAAAGGCCTCGGTATCCGAATCTATAGCCGATTACGTCATATTCTGGCAGTAGATTATGGCAACCGCGGACTATAGAATATATTACTGCGTTAAGTCCAGGGGCATCGCCGCCACCGGTAAGTATTGCAATTTTCTTTTTCATGGATTACTTCCTCTCTTTGTAAAAAAGTTTCACGCCTGCTATTGTACCTAATGGGAAATAGTCTGGCAATAGTGAACCAAAGATTTACAGCAAGGATATTTCCTGGGCAATAATCTCAGGTATTTTTACACCTGCTGGCATATTGATTGCATATGGATTTTGATGTTTAAACCACGTTATTTGGCGCTTTGCATAGTGGCGTGAGTTTTGTTGGATATTGGAAATGGCATCCTCTCGGGTACAATTTCCCAGGAAATATTTAATTATTTCCTTGTAGCCAATTCCCTGCATGGATACTAAATCCTTATGATATCCTTGGGATATAAGTCTCTCTACTTCGTTTTCCAGCCCGGCATTAATCATATTTAATACCCGCTGATTGATACGGTCATACAATTGCTGTCTTTCCATGTTAAGGCAGATAAAAACTGAATTGTATATTTCCGGTTGTTTTTTTTGTAATGCGTTATATTCGGAAAACAGTTTCCCAGTTGCCCGGTTATAGCTTAGTGCGCGGATTACACGTTTAATATTATTGGGATGGATTGCGCAAGCGGCCTTCGGGTCTGTTGCTTGCAGTAAGCTGTGAATATGGTTAGAGCCTTTTTTTGCAGCCATATCTGCAAAATACAAGGCATGGGGATCTTCGTCTTGGGCAAATTGGACATCGTAAATCACTGCGTTAATATAAAATCCTGTACCCCCACATAAGATAGGTGTCTGGTTTCGACTATGGATATCATTGATAATGGATCTGGCTTGTTGTTGATATAGAGCCGCGGAGTAGGGTTCATCTGGTTTGACAATATCAATCATGTGATGAGGTATGCTGTCTTTTTCTTCTTCCGCTGGTTTTGCTGTGCCGATATCCATTCCTTTATATATCTGCATCGAGTCAGCAGACACTATTTCCCCATTTACCAGTTTTGCCAGTTCCACAGCCACTGCGGTCTTCCCGCTTGCTGTTGGTCCGGCTATTACATAAATATCTTTCATAATGGCCTCGCTTTTTAGTTTTTCATTTATTTCGCAATAATTGACATATAATCATCTTTTGGCTAGTATGCCCGCAGAAAGGAGGATATTGCAATCGAAATATCGTTCTAATTTTCAGAACGACACAATCTAAATAAATAAGGAGTGAAAACGATGGATAACCGAAACCACACAGCGGGTAAACCGAAACCATTGTTAGTGTACTTAGTCACCATTTATGCAGTAAGCTTAATTGCTGCAAATATCTTGGCAAACCACATGTTAGTGGTTATTCGCTGGACTGCCAGCGCCGGAATTTTGACCTTTCCTGTAACTTATATACTTGCATCTGTGATTTCTGAGGTGTATGGATACAAATGGGCGCGCCGCGCGGCCTGGCTTACATTGGCTCTTAACGGGCTAATGGCAGGATTGATACAACTGGCCATTATACTGCCCCAGCCTGAATGGTATGATGCAGCCCATTTTATAGGCGCTGTGGGAGGCACCTGGCGTATTGTCCTGGCGAGTCTAACCGCCTTTACTATCGGAAAATATGCTAACGATAAGGTGTTTGCACGTATGAAGCTGAAGCATGAAGGGTTATCCGGTTTTGGGGTTAGGGCTATGGCATCTTCAATAATCGGCCATATCCTGGATTCTGCTATTTTTACGTTGATTGCCTTTGCTTTATATTTCTCATGGACAGCTATTTGGGAAATGATAATCGTAAGTGTATGCCTAAAATGGGGCTATGAGTGGCTGGTATTGCCATTGACCTTAAAAATCGTTAAAAAAGTAAAAAATTACGAAGATATTTAAAGAAAAGCTTTTACCCAAAAAAACAACCTTGGGAGTTGTCTATGCCAAAGACAAAAACGCTATATATATGTAGTGCCTGTGAACATGAACAGGCAAAATGGATGGGTATGTGTCCCTTTTGCCGACAGTACAACACCTTGGAGGAAAAAGTTATACGCCCAGAAGGGGTGAAGCCTCCCCGCATGGGAGCAGTAAATACGGAAGATGTGTTTGAATCCCCCGTACTGCTAAGTGATATCCCAACTGATATCGTGGCAGACCGTAAGCCAACAGGCGTTCCGGAGCTTGATAGAGTTTTAGGTGGTGGCTTGGTGCCCAGTAGCCTGCTGCTTTTAGGCGGCGACCCTGGCATTGGTAAATCTACATTGCTGTTGCAAATATGCCGCCATATGGCTAGTGATGAATTTCCCATTTTATATGTAACCGGGGAGGAAAGCGCCAGCCAGATAAAAATGCGAGCTGATAGGCTGGGGGTTAATGTACCCGGATGTTACTTGCTGGCGGAAACAGATCTTCACAATATCCAGGCAGCAGTGGAGGAAATACAGCCTTCGCTACTGTTGATAGATTCTATACAAACCATGCGCCTTAGTGAATTGTCATCTTTACCGGGATCTGTAACACAAGTGCGGGAATGTACTGCTTTTTTCACATATCTGGCAAAGCAGCAATCCACAGCTGTATTGCTTGTAGGCCACGTGACCAAAGAAGGCTCTTTGGCAGGGCCAAGAGTGCTGGAGCATATGGTTGATACGGTTCTATATTTCGAAGGGGAAGGAAAGGACGCCTACCGACTTATCCGAGCCGTAAAAAACCGTTTTGGCTCTACTCAAGAGATTGGCGTTTTCGAAATGGGGGAAGAAGGCTTAACGGGAATTGCCGATCCTTCTGCTTATATGCTGGCAGGCCGTCCAATAGGTGTACCTGGTTCTGTTGTAACCTGTAGTATGGAAGGCACTCGGCCACTTCTTACCGAAGTTCAGGCATTGGTAAGCTATACCAACTTCGGCACACCAAGGCGTACGGCTAACGGCATGGATTATAATCGTATGGTAATGCTTTTAGCGGTACTGGAAAAACGTGCCGGATACAAGCTTCAAACCTACGACAGTTATGTAAACATAGCCGGTGGGCTTAGAATAGATGAGCCTGCCGCTGATGCGGGAATCTTGGCGGCATTGGCTTCCTGCTACAAAAACAAAGCCGTAGATCCATATACAATGGTAATGGGTGAGGTAGGGCTGGCAGGTGAATTACGCGCTATAAGTCAAGCTGAGCGTAGAGTAACAGAAGCGGCAAGACAAGGCTTTAAATCATGCATACTTCCCGCTGCCAACAAAGGAAAGCTAAGAGCTCCGGCAGGCATGAGGGTAATGGGGGTTGCGCATATTGGTGAACTCTTGGGAGTGCTTCTATAGACTTATATGTATTTTTATAATAGAGTTCTTCTGAAATCAAAAGGCGTGATAGAAGCAAAAGACTTATAATGAAACCTACTTTCGAAATCATAAAACGTGATTTCGAAAGAGGTCTAATGAAAGGGGTTTTTATTATGTTCTGTCCTGGATGTGGCGTAGAAATTAACCAAAGTGAGGTACATCTAGCCTGTTCATGCGGCTATGTGCCAGAAGGGGTCAAAAACGGCCCAACCTTTTCAGGAAGTGATATTGTAAATAATCTTACTTCCCGTTTTGGCATCAACCAACTAATTATTTTTGGAGGATGCGCATTGCTGCTTGTTTCCCTGTTTTTGCCATTTGTATCTCTGGGGATGTTTGGCATTGTTACTGTAAGGCAATCCGGTTTTGCCTTAATGTTTGGAGGAAGGGGTGTGCCTGGTTCGCTTGGCCATGTGCTTAACATGCTTGTTCCTTTGATAGCAGTGGCGGCAATTTCTTTATTAACTGGGTTAAATAAGGTAACAATAAAAAATCCCAGGCTGATTATTCTGGTTTTATCCGGCTTTGGTCTCTATATGGCCGTGTCTACATTTTTTCATATCGGTACACAGGTCGCTGGCGTTGGTATATTCATATATGTGCTTCTGTGGATTGCGGTTACCGCTGCTGCTTTTATGGAGTATAAGGATATACGGTTAATTACATTCTAAATTATGTAAATAAAACGGGGAAGCGCTTGTACTTGCGCTTCCCCGTTCTTTATTGTTTAGCCACTACAGCCTCCATAGCACTAATCCGCTGGGTAAGAGTAGGGTGACTATGTCGTATCAATACCACAAAGGGATGTGGTGTAAGATTTCCATAATCCTCTTTATACAATTTCTTTAACGCAGATACAGCAGTATCTACGCCTGCATGCTTTACTTCAAATGCATCAGCAGCATATTCAAACTTCCGCCGCACCGCGCTAAAGGGAATCTGACATAGGGTCAAAATAGGAGATGCGAAAATCATTAAAACAAAAATATTAAAGGCGATATTAAGCTCTGTAAATCCAAATGCCATAGAAATATCTCCTACATTAACCACAAAAAATCCGGCAAGCAGTAGAATCGCAAATTGGATAAAGCTCATTGGCATACTAAAAAGCACATGGCGCTTCTTTGCGTGGCCTATTTCATGTGCTAGTACAGATATAACTTCATCTTCTGTCATTTTTTCAATCAGGGTATCATAAAGCACAATGACTCGGTTGCGCCCAAAGCCTGCAAAATAGGCATTCATTTTAGTACTGCGTTTTGAGGCGTTCATAGAAAACACTTTTTTTACCGGGAAGTCTGTTTTGGCAGAGAGTGCATCTATTTTTTCTTTAAGAGTACCTTCTTCGATGGGGGTAAATTTATTAAAAAGCTTTGAAAAGAAATGCATAAAAAAGGCAATGAATAGCATAACAGCCGCTAAAACAAAAAAGAAAATCACAAACACCATATTCCCAATGGCACTATGCAATAACATAAACAAAGATATAAGCCCTAGAACCACAATACCTAAAATCACCTGCTGCTTTATAATATCAGCTATAAAGGTGCCTACTGTGGACTTGTTAAACCCATACTTGGCCTCAATTTTAAATGTCTTTATGGCACCAAAAAGGATACCAAGAGGCAGTGAAATAAGAGCCACCATTACAAACATAAAATAAACCCGTAAGTAAAGGCCTTCTATACCAAGAAGGTAAAAGAAGAAGCTATGCAGATTAAATCCAAGTACTGCAAGAGAAATCCCGAGGCCGCTTATGCCAGAGATAATCTGTAATTTAAGATTATCCATTTCATATGCCTTATGCTTTTTATAAGTTTCTGCGTCATAGACATCTTTTACATTTTTAGGTAAAGGAGCGTTTCGGTTTTTGAAGTTTAGGTACTCCAGTAGAAACCCGAATAGCTCCATTAGTAAGAAGATACCAATGATTATGCCTTTCATTTTTTATCCCCTTTCTTTAACCCAATTTTCTTTAGTAGTCTGCCTTTCACGAGCAATGCCAAGGCTATATTCCGGAACAGTTTGGTTTATTGTTGATCCTGCCGCAATAAGTGCGCCTTCACCAATACATACGGGTGCGATTAAGTTGGAGTTACATCCTATAAAAGCATCATCTTCTATGACTGTGCGGTGTTTTTTCACCCCGTCGTAATTGGCAGTTATGGCTCCGCAGCTGTAGTTTACGTTATTCCCTACATCTGCATCCCCAATATATGATAAATGCGCCATCTTAACACCATCGCCTAAGTTTGCGTTTTTAATTTCTACGAAGTTTCCTATACGGCATTTATTTCCTACAACTGCACCGGGGCGCAAATACGCAAATGGGCCTACCTCTGTGTTTTCTCCGATAGATGCGCCACTCAACACACTTTGGCGTACAGCCGTTCCTTTGCCTATTATTGTATCCTTCATATGGGTATACGGCCCGATTATCGCACCTTCTTCTATTTTACAAGCCCCTTCAAGTATACACCCTGGATATATTACCGCGTCAGCTTCGATTTCTACAGTTGAATCGATATAGGTGGTTGCCGGGTCAAGTATTTTTACGCCGTTTTCCATATGTTTATAATTAATCTTCTCCCGCGTTTGCCGTGCTGCCTCTGCTGTTTTAATTATTTCTTTCATGTCTTCCTCCTAGTTTCAGCGATAATCGCTATATTTGTTTACAGGAAATTATACCCACTATATAGGTGATTTGTCACGCGTATTTGGGGAATACTGTTTATAGCGAATTAAATGAGAAGCAGTCTTGACCGATTTCGAATTAATTCGCCATATAAACGAATAGAAAGGATAAAAATCATGCAATCATGTAAAAAATACCAACCTTCCCCAACAGCCATGGCTTTCCACAGCAATCATCTTGCAGGTGGCTGCCGTAGCTGTGTTTATTTCTCCCACTACAATTGCGGCTCCAACCCTCAAAGTAATCCCGCAAGTACAATGATGAGTCTTAACACCTTTGCATTTGACTCATGATTTGTTATACTGGCTTTCGTACTACAAATTTCCATAGCTTTTGATTTTACAGTTTTTGAGGGAGTTCGTATATGCGAAAGATTCTTGTTTCATTTCTTCTAATTTTATCTTTACTTCTACCCACAGTGGTGGTATTTGCCGATGAAGGTGAGTCCCCTCCAGAGCAATCCATTCATTTAAATGCAACAGCAGCTATTTTAGTTGAGCAGACTACCGGTCAGGTATTATTCGGCTATAACGAACACGAGCGCCGTTATCCAGCAAGTATGACTAAAATGCTTACAGCTTTAGTCGTTTTGCAGCATCTAGACCCAGATGATATCGTTATCGTAGGCTCAGAAATCCACAACATGCCCTCAGGTTATGCTTCCGCTATCCATATTGAAGGTGAGGCATTGACTGTTCGCGTCCTTCTAAAAGCTTTGATGATACGCTCTGGTAATGAAACCGGGCGCACATTAGCCTTGGAGACAGTACGTCGTGTCCAAAATAATTTTAACATTTCGTACGAAGATGCAAAAGGTATATTTTCAGACCTAATGAATAATCTTGCTTATGAGTTGGGAGCAACCAATAGCAATTTTGATAACCCTTACGGCCTTCATAGTTCTCAGCATTTTACAACGGCATATGACCTGGCTTTGATTGCCCGTGCTTATATGGATGTTCCTCTTCTTGCGGAAATTGCAGGTATGCATATCTTTGAAGGCAGCGGAACAGGAGGGCGCTATGTACCGGATGCCCAAGTAAGAGATTTTTCTTGGGAAAATCATAATCTTACTTTGCCAGAGTTAAGCTTTGGTCATCCGCATATGACAGGAATAAAAACAGGCTTCACTACCCCAGCTGGGGAATGTCTGGCTGGAGCTGCTTCCTTTGGTGATTTATCTTTAATAACTATTGTTTTTGATTCAGAAAGCCCAGGACGCTGGCAAGATACCTGGCTGCTTATGAATTATGGCTTCTTTAATTACTCCTTTAGATACATTGTTAATGAAGGCGATCTCGCGGAGAATGTACGCATCATCAATCCACGCCGAGGCGAGACAGATATTTTTTCTGTTTACATTAACGAATCTTACCGGGCTTTAATCAGCCATAGCGACTACACCAACATGACACGCGTTATTACATACAATTTGTTACTTACCCCTCCGGTAAGATGGGACGCGAGTGATGACGATGAAGACGAATATGATGACGGTTTAACCAGACTGCAAGCTCCAATAGAAGAAGGGGATCATATAGGTGTCATTGCTTATTATATAGGCGATGAACGGATTTTTGAAAGCCGTTTATATGCATCTAGTACAGCATTAGAGCGTTCTTTTGATAGTGATATGGATTATTTTATATCCTTGTTTACAGATAATATTTTTACATTGCGTGGACTTCCGTACTGGCTAGCTATTGGCGGCACTATAATTGGCTTAGTGGGTATGGGGTGGGCCTTATCATTAAGACGCAAGCTAAAGGAACATGATCGATGGCATACCCCGCGCCCTCGGTTAAAATAAAGTTGCGCAAGCCCCATTTAAAGGAGAGTTTTATGCCCAGAAGCATGACAGGTTTTGGCCGTGGCGAGTGTATACGCTATGACAGGCGCTTTAAAGTAGAAATAAAGGCAGTGAACCATCGTTATAGTGATATAACAATTAAGCTTCCGCGCTTTTTAAACCCATTTGAGGACAGAATAAAAAAACGTCTATCCCGTGACATTACCAGAGGGAAGGTAGATGTATGGGTAAACTTCGATAGCTACACTAAAAAAGATATTTCTGTTAATGTAAATGAAGCATTTGCAGATGCCTATATGGAGGCAATTGCAACGTTGATGAAGCGCTATAGCTGGAATGACTATAACTCGTCACTATCAGGGACTAAGTACAGTGTCCCCGCGGTGCCAGGTATAGAACTTCTTGCAAGAAACCCAGATATAATCACTTTTGATAAGTTTGATAGTGTCAACTCAAAAGACATCCAACAAGAAATGTGGGAAACTCTAGAAGAAGCCCTAGAAAATGCATTGACACAGTTTAACAACATGCGCAAAGCCGAAGGAGATGCTCTTGCACGGGATATAATCGAAAAGCAAAACCGTATAAAAGATTTGTTGATCCAGCTAACAGCACGTGCTCCGGCCGCAGTAGAAGAACACTTCGTAAAAGTAAGAGAGCGAGTAACAGAGCTATTATCAAGCCTAGGTCATCAGCTAGATGAAAACAGGTTCTTGACAGAAGTGGCACTACTGGCAGACCGCAGTACTGTAGACGAAGAACTAATTCGCTTGGATAGTCACATGTCACAATTGGCAACAATGATAAATGAAACTACTGCCATAGGGCGTAAATTAGACTTCTTAGTTCAAGAAATGAACAGAGAAGCCAATACCATTGGCTCAAAATCCGCAGATGTAGAGCTATCTAAACTGGTAGTGGAGCTAAAAAGTGAAATTGAAAAGATAAGGGAGCAAGTTCAAAATATCGAATAGGAGGGTATAGCATTATGCAGTTTAAGCTAATCAATGTAGGCTTTGGCAATACTGTACCCACAGGGCGCATTGTAGCCATTGTTGGCAATGACTCTCTTCCTGTAAAACGAAGTGTTGGGGAGGCAAAGGAAAAGCAACTTCTTATAGACGCAACCCAAGGCCGTAAAACTCGTGCAGTAATCTATACAGACAGCGGCTATCTAGTTCTTAGCGCATTACAGCCGGAAACTATTGCCAACCGCTTTACAAGCTCGACTGACGAGCCTATCTCTAATACGGTGGAATAGTTTATGGATAGGACAATGGGGATGTTGGTAATTATATCCGGGCCTTCCGGCTCAGGAAAAGGCACTGTGGTAAAAAAGCTTGACCCTGATATGGGTTATGCTGTGTCAACTTCTGTAACAACTCGTAACCCAAGGGTAGGGGAGGTTAACGGAAAGGACTACTTCTTTATTTCTGAGGAAGAATTTGTTAAAATGCGTGAAGAGCATCAGTTGCTAGAGCATTTTGCATATGTAGGTAATTATTATGGCACCCCAAAGCCTTATGTTGAACGGCAAATCGCAGAAGGCAAAATAGTAGTACTGGAAATAGAGGTAAACGGTGCATTACAGGTAAAAGAAAAATTCCCTGACGCCGTGTTGGTGTTTCTAATGCCGCCGACTTTTACTGAGCTTGAGCGAAGATTAGTAAATCGAGGGACCGAAAACGCCGTAACAATAGAAGATAGATTAAAGAAATCATTGGAAGAAATTCCATTAATAGACCAATATGACTACCTGGTAATAAACGATGAAGTAGCAAGGGCCGTAGCCAAAGTAGATGCATTGGTAATGGCAGAACGGCTAAAACCAGTAAGGAACCAGCAGACTATAAAAGACTTTGCCAGCAGCCAAGTAAAAATGGAGCATTATAAACTATAAGATATAAAGGAGCCAACATGCTAAAACCTTCTTATTCAGAATTAATGGACATTATTAATACCAAGGATTTGGTAGATAGTAAAATCACCAGCCGTTACACGATAGTACTGGCGGCGGCAAAACGCGCGCGCCAAATCACCTCTGGTGCTAACCCCTTAACCTATGCCCCAACAGATCGGGCTGTATCCATTGCGGTAAAGGAAATGGGGGAAGGTAAGCTAACTATTAAAGTACCGGAAGAAATGCTGGAAAGTACTTTAGAAAGACGTTCAGACCCGATACATTTCCAAAATATTGCCGATGTACGCGAGGATATGAAAGTAGATTATGAGCCTGCATCATACGGCACAGATGACGACGAACCAGAAGACGACGCAACTTTATTTAGAGAGCGTTATGGTGATAGTGATTTAAGTAGCGATATCAGTGATACGGAAGACAAAGATGATTATGGGCAGTATGATGATGAAGTTGAAGATGCTGCCGACTACGGGGATGAGTAAAAATCTACCAAAGTGAAAAAAGAGAAAAAAGCCCATATGCCTTGATTTGTGTAGATGTGGCTCATGTAGAAGTAGATAGACTCTTTCATTATAAGGTACCCAAGGATATTAGTCCCTTCAAAGGGGGGCGGGTTTGGGTACCTTTTGGTATGGGAAAAAAGCCTATTATTGGGTATGTAATGGGGTTTTCTAGTACACTACCGGATGATGTACCTGCCGATAAGGTTAAGGATATTATTGGCCTAATGGAGGATTATCCTGTACTTACGGCAGATAATATAGCTTTGGCTTTGTGGATGAAGGATAAGTATTATACTACTTTGACGGCATGTATCCGCTGTATTATTCCGTCTTCAAAAGCTGACGGGCGTTTTCCTGGAACCAGGCGGCGTAAGCCATCTGGTGCTATGGCTCATGTATCTGATGTATCCCTTACAGATGCTCAGCAAGATGCTATTAATATGATAATAGAAGGAGATGTTGTCCTTTCTCGTGGAGGGACTGTATCTCCTTTTTTATTGCACGGAGTTACCGGTAGTGGCAAAACAGAAGTATATCTTCATACAATTGCACATATTATTTCCCAGGAAAAGCAGGCCATCGTTCTTGTACCGGAAATTGCGCTTACTCCTCAGATGGTAAATCAGTTTCGGGCCCGTTTTGGAGATAAAGTGGCGGTAACCCACAGTAGGTTAACGGCAGGAGAGCGTTTTCAGATATGGAAACAGGCTTATGACGGGGAAATAAGCCTGGTAATTGGCCCGCGTTCTGCAGTGTTTATGCCATTTAAGCATCTTGGGTTAATTGTAATTGACGAAGAGCATGAACATACCTATCATTCGGAAACTACCCCTAAATATGATGCTCGTGCTGTGGCAATTAGACGTGGAGAGATATCCGGGATAGTTGTGGTTCTAGGCTCGGCTACCCCTAGCTTGGAGAGTTATGCGCGAGGGGTTGGTGATTCAGCTACGCCTTACACTTTGATAAAAATGCCAGACCGTATTAATCATACATTTCCAGAGGTTAATATCCTAGATATGCGTCGGGAGCTAACTCGAGGTAATACTTCTCTTTTTTCTGTAGCATTTTTAGACGCTTTGAAGGAGACCTTGGAAAAAGGAGAGCAGGCAATTTTATTTCTCAATCGAAGGGGACATTCATCTTTTGTATCTTGTAGACGATGTGGATATGTAATGTCATGTGATCATTGCCGAGTTAATTATACATACCATCAAAGTCCCGGCGGAGGGCGCCCCTCTGGCAGAGGAAGCTCCTCTGGTGGACGGCTTATATGTCACTATTGCGGTAGAGGACTTCCTATGCCTAAGGTCTGCCCCACCTGCGAGTCGGAACATATTCGGCAATTCGGCGCAGGGACACAAAAGGTAGAGGAAGAGATACAAGGGCTTTTTCCCGGTATCGCTACCCTTCGTATGGATATGGATACCACTAAGGGCAAAGAGGGGCATGGAAAAATATTAGATACATTTCGCTCTGGTGAGGCTTCTATTCTAATTGGGACGCAAATGGTGGCTAAAGGGCTTGATTTTCCTAAAGTGACCTTGGTTTGTGTTATTATGGCGGATTTATCTTTGTTTACCGGTGATTTTAGGGCTGGGGAATATACCTTCCAATTGCTTACTCAAGTCGCCGGTAGGGCTGGCAGGTCTTTCGGCTCACAAGGAAGGGTATTTATCCAGACGTATAACCCAGAGCATTATGCCCTCAAACTTGCAAAAGATGGGGATTACGAGGCCTTTTACGCTCATGAGATTGCACTCAGGAAATCTATGTTGTACCCGCCTTTTTCTCATGTGTTTTCTGTTATGCTATCCGGGCCTGATGAAAGAGTTGTTATTGCTGCATTGCAAAAACTGTGGGCTATAATGGAATATTGTAACTCGAAGCTTGCGGCAGGTAAGGATGTATTCGAATTGCTGGGGATGAGTCCGGCTGTCGTATCCAAAATTAAGAATCAATTCCGCTGGAAAATATTAATAAAACATCCAGAGGAAGAATCATTAAAGGCATTTGTGCTATATTGTATAAAAAAATTGAGAGAAAACGATCCACTAACCGGAATCACGGCTCACCTAAATCTTAATCCGGTGATGTTGGACTAGAAGGAGATAATTATGGCACTTAGACAGCTTCGCTTTGAAGGGGACGAAATTTTAAGAAAAAAAGCTAAACCAGTGAAAAAGATTGATGAAAAAATAATTACGTTACTGGATGATATGCGTGAAACCTTGCATGATAGGAATGGTGTAGGCCTAGCCGCACCACAGATTGGAGTGCTTAAACGCATTGCTATTGTAGAGAATGAAGATGAGTTTTATGAATTTATTAATCCGGAAATAATTGCATCAGAAGGTACCCAAATCAGTAATGAAGCCTGTCTTAGTGTGCCTGGAAGGCAAGGTGATATCGAACGGCCTATGAAAATTACGGTAGAGGCATTAAACCGGGATGGAGAGACTTTTCAGGTTGAAGCCGAAGAATATATGGCTTCGGTTTTTTGCCATGAGTTTGATCATCTGGATGGAGTGCTTTATTTGGATAGAGCAGAAAATATCCGGCCTTATAATCCAGATACTGATACTATTGATTGAAAATGTCAATTTACTTAAAAAGTAAAAATCATTGGACCGTTGATATTTTTCTTTTTGAGTAAATTCTATGAATTTATTTGAGAATAGTATGAAGAGGAATAGGAAGTGGTCTATGAAAATTGTATTTATGGGTACACCGGAGTATGCGGTGCCTTCTCTTCGGCAGCTAATTGCACATCATGATGTTGTAGCAGTGTGTACCCAGCCAGATAGACGGGCTGGGCGGGGGCATAAATTACAGATGTCTCCAGTTAAAGCACTCGCTTTGGAGGCAGGGATTACAGTATTGCAGCCAGAGACTTTGCGTATAAAAAAAGCTCCGGTAGGAGATGCAGAAATCCAATCTAATAAAGAGGCAAAAGAAATCCGCAGTTATCTAGCCAATCTAGAAGCGGATATTTTTGTAGTCGCAGCTTACGGAATTATATTGCCTAAGGCAGTCTTGGATATTCCGCGTCTGGGTTCAATAAATGTCCATGCATCTTTGTTGCCAAAGTATCGTGGCGCTTCGCCAATTCATAGCGCAATAAAAAACGGTGATACCGTTACAGGTATAACAATCATGTACATGGATGTGGGTATAGATACTGGTGATATGATTTTGCATCGAGAGCTGACAATAGACCCCGACGAGCGGACCCCTAGCCTCCATGACCGTATGGCAGAATTAGGTGGGGAATGTATAATTGAAGCCATAGCTATGTTTGAGGCTGGCACTGCCACTCGTATGCCTCAGGATGATTCTATTTCGTCCTATGCCCCTATGATTAAAAAAACTGACGGGCATATCAGATGGGACTGGCCAACGGACCGGATTGTTAATCTAATAAGGGCTTTTGACCCGTGGCCAGGGGCATATTCTTTATATAAAAATGATGTAATAAAGATATGGCGATTAGAAAAAGTAGGAATGATAGAGGACGCAGTCCCTGGAATGGTGCTTGCCGTTGATGCAGGGCGAGGTTTTTTGGTTAAAACCGGTGACGGAGGCGCATGGATTGCTGAAGTGCAAGCTGCCGGAAAAAAACGAATGACTGCAAAGGATTATCTTCTTGGCCATGAAGTTAGGGTAGGGGAGATACTTGGATAATACACAAAAGGAGGCATAGTATGAGCAAAGGGAAATTCGGAAAGTTTGGCGGGGCATATGTTCCTGATGTCCTTAAATCGTCATTGACAAAGGTGGAGGCGGCTTACGAGCGCTATATTAATGACCCGGAGTTTATAAAGGACCTGGGAATACTATATGCCCAGTATGCAGGACGGCCATCGGTGCTTTACTATGCCCGTAATATGACTGCTGATTTAGGCGGCGCAAAGATATACTTAAAACGAGAAGATTTAAACCATACCGGAAGCCACAAAATCAACAATGTACTGGGGCAGGCTCTCCTTGCTAAAAAAATGGGTATGAAGCGTCTGATTGCAGAAACCGGTGCCGGCCAGCATGGGGTTGCTACAGCAACCGCCGCAACCTTGCTGGGTATGGAATGTGATGTGTATATGGGGAAAGAAGATATGGCACGTCAAGCCCTTAACGTATATCGCATGGAGCTTCATGGTGCAAAAGTACACAGTGTTACCTCTGGAACAGCAACACTGTCTGATGCTGTGGACGCGGCGATAGAGGCTTGGTGCGCTAGTGATGAGGATACGTATTATCTTCTTGGTTCTGCTGTAGGGCCTCATCCTTTTCCTATTATGGTACGGGATTTCCAGGCTATTATTGGGCGGGAAATTAAGGCGCAAATACGAGAGGTTGAAGGGCGGCTTCCAGATAGCGTAATCGCCTGTGTTGGCGGCGGCAGTAACGCAATAGGGTCATTTTATGAGTTTGTTAAGGATGAAAGTGTGGAGTTGATAGGCTGTGAAGCCGCAGGGCGTGGAGTAAATACAGATGAACATGCCGCTGCAATAACAAAGGGGCGGCCAGGTACCTTTCATGGAATGGAGAGCTATTTTGTGCAAGATGAAAATGGACTTTCCCCAGTGTATTCTATTTCGGCAGGGTTAGACTATCCAGGGGTTGGGCCGGAACATGCTCATCTTTATGATATTGGCCGGGCGAAATATGTACCTGTAACTGATGATGAGGCCGTAGTGGCTTTTGAATATTTGGCCCGTATGGAAGGCATAATCCCTGCAATTGAAAGTGCTCATGCTATTGCCTATGCAATGAAGTATGCGCCTACTTTGGGTAAGGATAAGATTATTGTTATTACGGTTTCTGGGCGTGGGGATAAGGATGTTGCGGCCATGGCTCGGTATCGTGGGATGAAGATGTATGAATAATGCAGTAACAGAGTTAATAATAAACTATTTAGGAGGACGCGTATGAAAATGCTGCCAAAACGCCGTGAAACCCGAAGGGAATTATTTATTGAAGATTTTCATGGTACAAAAGTCGCTGACCCATATCTCTGGCTCAATGACGACACTGATCCGGAAGTAAAGAAGTGGATGGATGAGCAAAACAGTGATTTTTCAGATTACATCAATGGCTTTGATGTCAGAAATGGCTTCAAAGAACGGCTTACAAACCTTTGGAACTATGAGCGTTCAAGTGTGCCTTATAAAGCAGGTGATTTTTACTACACATGGCGAAATAATGGGTTGCAAAACCAAAATGTGCTTTATAGAGGCACCTTAAATGATATGAGCGAGCTGGTTCTTGATCCAAATACCCTAAGCGATGATGGTACTGTAGCCATTAACACTTTTACCTTCAGCAATAGCGGCAGATATTTAGCCTATAGCTTATCCAGTAAAGGTTCTGATTGGCAGACCATGCACATATTAGATATTGAAACAGTGAAAACACTTCCTGATGTGCTGCATCATCTAAAGTTTACAACTCCGTCTTGGCTTCCGGATGACAGCGGCTTTTTCTATTCATGCTTTCTGGCCCCTAAATCGTCAGAAGTGCTGGAAGCCGATGCCAAGAATATGATGGTGCGCCTGCATATTATCGGCCAGTGTCAAAGCGAAGATAAGTTAATCCATAAGGACGATGATCAGCCTGAATGGAATTTTACATTTTTTACAGATGAAGATAAGAAATGGGCCTTCCTTATTATCTGGTACGGAACTTTAAGAAAAAATAAATTGTATTTTAGGCCTATGGATAATTTAGATGCCGAATGGCTTGTCATATCCGATAACTTCGACGAAAACTGGGAAGTTGCTGGAGTTGTTGATGATATCGCATATATAGTAACCCTGAGTGATGCCCCTTTTGGCAAAATTATGTCTGTTAAGCTATCTAGTGATGGCGTAACCGATTGGAAAACAATAATACCAGACACGGGTGAGATGCTGGAGTATGTGAGGCTGGTAAATAATCAACTGTTATGCGTTAATCTTTGTCACGCAACGCACCGTATTGTACTATATAACTTAGATGGAAGTTTTGATCGTGAGATTGATTTGCCAACTGTGGGCTCTGTATCCTCACTCTTTGCAAAGCAGCGTGATAAAGAGATGTTTATACAGTTTGGAAGTGTGCTCTATCCGAACGTGGTTTTGAAGTATGATTTTGAAGCAAGGAAGATGTCTACTGTTTTTGCTTCTAAGATAGATTTTGATTTTGACAGCTATGAAACTGTACAAGAATTTTGTACATCTAAGGATGGAACTAAAGTTCCGCTGTTTATCACAAAGCGAAAAGGTATTGCAAAAGACGGTAAAAACATGGCGCTGTTATATGGTTACGGTGGCTTTAATGTAAGTATGACTCCTAGTTTCTCTCCTGCTACTCTAGCTTGGCTTGATAAAGGCGGCATCCATGTAGAGGCCTGTATACGGGGAGGCAATGAATACGGTGAGGACTGGCATAGAAACGGTATGCTGGAAAAAAAGCAGAATGTATTTGATGACTTTATTGCCGCCGCGGAGTATCTTATAGATGAAGGCTATACAAGTAAGGATATGATAGGGATACACGGTGCTTCCAACGGTGGACTATTGACTGGAGCGTGCCTTACACAGCGCCCTGAGTTACTGGGCGCTGTCATCGTACATGTTCCTGTTATTGATATGCTTCGTTATCACAGGTTCACAATAGGACGCTATTGGATAGGTGAGTTTGGCAGTGCTGATAATCCTGAGCAATTTCCATTCCTGTATAAGTACTCTCCACTTCACAATGTAAAAATGAATACGGTTTATCCGCCAACATTGATTATGACCGCTGACACAGACGATAGGGTTGTTCCCAGTCAAGCCCGTAAGTTTGCGGCGACATTGCAGGCGGCTGATGGTGGTAGCAATCCCATATATATTCGTATAGAGAAGTCTGCCGGGCATGGGATGGGTAAGCCAATAAGCAAGGTTATAGATGAACGCGCCGACATGCTGACTTTCTTGTATGTTAATCTGAGTAAGTAGAATATCTTCATTAAATGAACTTACAGCTCCTGTCTTATGGCGGGGGCTTTTTTAGTATAATTCTTAGAAAATTATGTTACAATTCTTAAAGAGTTCGTGGTTATACCGATTCCAATTAATTTGGAATCGGTATTATATAGATGGAGGTACTTATGGCGAAAAAGATTCTACTTATTGATGGATTTAGCATCCTTAATCGGGCGTTCTATGCCTTGCCTTTGTTTTCTAATATGGCAGGAGAGTATACAAACGGTGTTTACGGATTTATTAATATTCTTGTGCGTTTTCTTGATGAAGAAAAACCTGATTATGTAACTGTGGCTTTTGACCTTCCTGAGCCTACATTTCGCCATAAACAGTATGCCGAATACAAGGCCACCAGAAAAACAATGCCGGAAGAGCTTCGTTCCCAGGTTCCTATACTCAAAAGTCTTTTAGAGAAAATGGGGATACCCATAGCCGCTTGTTCGGGATATGAGGCTGACGATGTTATAGGCACTTTGGCTGCTATGGCTGTGGACGAGGGAATGAGTCCGGTTATTGTTTCTGGGGATCGGGATTTGCTGCAATTGGCATCAGATGTAGTACTTATTCGTTTACCCAAAACCAAAGGAGGCAAAACTGAGGTAGAGAACTATTATGCCGCTGATGTTATTGCAAAATACGGCGTGTCACCAGAGGCTTTTATTGATGTTAAGGCTCTAATGGGGGATTCTTCTGACAATGTGCCTGGTGTGCCCAGTATTGGAGAGGTTACTGCTACTAAGATCATTGTAGCCTATGGTTCAGTCGAAAATGCTATTATAAACGCCCAGGAGATTAAGCCTAAGCGGGCGGCTGAGAACTTGGTTACGTATCAAGAACAAGCTCGCCTTAGTAAAGAATTGGTTACGATAAAAGTAGATGCTCCTGTAAAGATGGAGCTTTGTACGCCGGATAATATCTGGAATCAGGATGTATATAACGAAGTTAAGCGGCTTGAAATGAAATCTCTTTATAAACATTTTTCTAAAGATGTTGTAAATGAGGTCAAGGTTTCGCCATTTGAGGCGGATGAGGAAAGTGGAGCGGTTGAGGTAGGCGTTCAAGCCGTGGCCAAAGCGGTGACTATGCCGCTGCCATCTGAGTATAAGATTATTAACTCAAGAGAAGATGCTTCGATGTTTTTTGCTTTTATTTCCTCAGAGGCGGCATTTTTTACTCTTTGGGATGATGCGCTTGTGGGAATGGGCGTGGCTTTTTCTGGGGGTGGCGAGGCTCCTATCGGGCAGTATATCGCAGTTGGGCCTGGCCTTACCGAGGCTGAGCTATTGGAGGCTGCTCGTCCCTGGCTTGAATCCGATACACCTAAGTGGGCTTTGAATATAAAAGAAGAGATTGGGCGGCTGCGGCATTATGGGATTGTTCCTGCCAATTTGGCTTTTGACGCGGAGCTTGCCGGGTATGTTATTAACACGCTGCAATCTAAGCGGCAGGCGGCGGATTTGGCCCTGACTTTTTTGGATATAATGGTACCAACATTGGAAGATTTATTGGAAAACAAGGGCAAGCGAGGCAGTGCCCGTAAAAAAGCTTCGGATCTGCCTTTGGGTACGGTGGCGACTTATGCCGCTGGAGTTGCTGATATTGTGTGTCGGTTATATGGGCCTATGATGGATGCTATGGCTAAAGCGGATTTGATGGATTTATATAACATAATTGAACTACCCTTAGCTACAGTTCTTGCTGATATGGAGGCTGTTGGAATAAAGGTAAGTCCTAGAACCTTAGAAGAATATGGTCATGTTTTGGATAGACAACTAACCGTTTTAACTGAGGAAATTTATACTCACGCCGGCGAAGAATTTAATATCCAATCTCCTGCACAGCTTGGGGTCATTCTCTTTGAGAAGCTTGGCCTTAAAGGCGGAAAGAAAACCACCCAAGGCTATTCTACCGCCGCTGACGAATTGGAAAAGCTGGACCACCCGATAATTCCACTGGTGCAGGATTATCGGGTACACGCAAAACTGAAATCAACATATGTTGAGGGGCTTCTGCCTCTTATAAACCCAGAAACCTCTCGGATACATTCCACATTCCATCAGGCCCTTACCGCAACCGGACGTATATCATCTGCAGAGCCTAATCTGCAAAATATCCCAGTTCGTATGCCTCTTGGACGTGAGCTTAGGAAGGCCTTTGTGCCACGAGATGGATGTGTTTTTGTAGATGCGGACTACAGCCAGATAGAGCTTAGGGTGCTTGCGCATATTTCCGGAGATGAAATTCTTATCAATGCGTTTAATGAAGGCCAGGATATTCATAAGCTTACCGCTTCTCAAGTCCTGGGGCTTCCTCTGGAGGAAATAACCCCGGAACAGCGGAATGACGCTAAAGCTGTAAACTTTGGCATAATTTATGGTATTAGCGCTTTTGGCCTTAGTCAGGATATTGGTATTTCTGTGAAAGAGGCGGAGGCCTATATTGCAGGTTATTTTGAAAAATACCCGAATGTAAAGCGATATATGGACACAACGATCGAAAATGCAAGAAAAGAAGGTTATGTAGCAACTTTATACAATCGGCGACGTGCCATGTCGGAGCTTAAATCACCCAATTTCAACCAAAGAGCTTTTGGGGCGCGGGTAGCGATGAATATGCCCATCCAAGGTACTGCTGCGGACATTATAAAAATCGCAATGATAAATGTCGCAAAACGCCTTGAAGGCGAGAATTTGGAAACAAAGCTAATACTTCAAGTCCATGATGAGTTGCTGTTGGAAGCACCCAACAACGAATTACATCAAGTAACCAGCATCTTGAAAGAAGAAATGGAAAATGCGGCAAAACTTAAAGTTCCTTTAGTAGCAGATGTAAAAACTGGGGAAAGCTGGTATCATACCAAATGACAATTATTGGGATAACAGGTATATCTGGCAGTGGGAAAACCGCAGCTGCAAGAATACTGGCGGATATAGGGGGCTTTGTAGTTGACGCTGATCCACTGGCTCATGAGTTGATGAAAAAAGGCCGACATGCCTACGATGAAATAATTGACTTCTTTGGGACATCTATTCTTGGAACAGATGGCGAAATCCACCGGCCGGCCTTGGGCAAAGTCGTATTTGAAGATAATGAAAAGCTATCTCGCCTAGAGGCAATAATCCACCCAAAAGTAATTACAAAAACCATGGAGCTTATAGAAGATGCACGAAATGAAGGCTATTCATTCGCGGTAATTGATGCTCCTTTATTAATAGAAGCAGGTATGGATAAATATTGCGATAGCACCTGGCTAATAACCGCAAACCACGAAACAAAGATAAAAAGAATAATGAAAAGAGATAATATAACCCGGGACGTTGCTGCGAAAAGATTAGCAAGCCGCCAAGGAGATGAGGCATTGAAGCCTCATGTTCATATAGTGATAGAAAATAATAATGATTTTGCTGATTTAGCTGTGCGTGTCAAATCGGCGCTAGAAACTACTCTCCAGATGTCCCGATACTTTTGAAAAAAGCTTTTCGGATTCAGTTTTGATGATAATGACGAAAGCGTTCCGTCCCTTTAAATAAAGGATTTTACAATATTTTCGTTGGAGGAATTAATGAAGAGATGGCTTGCCACTGTAGTTATACTTCTTATACTATTTGCAATAGTAGGGGTTTTGGGATTAAGCATGCGCTTTCCTGTACGCTATCTGGAAATAATAGAAGAACACGCTGGAGATATAGACCCTTCTTGGATATTGGCCGTAATTATGGCAGAAAGCAGTTTTCGCCCAGAGGCCGAATCCCACAGAGGCGCCCAAGGCCTGATGCAGCTTATGCCGGCAACAGCCGAAGATATAGCCCGGAGGATGGGCAAAACAGATTTTGACCCAGAAACCATATGGATACCCGAAGTAAATATTGCCATGGGTAGTTTTTACTTAAACTGGCTGCTTGAACGTTTTGGCAGTCTTGACCTGGCCATAGCCGCGTACAACGCTGGCATGGGCAATGTAAGCCGCTGGCTACAAGACCCCGAAGTTTCCAGTGATGGCCAGACGCTTACAAATATCCCTTTTAATGAAACAGCAAACTATGTACGAAGAGTGCGTTTTAACCAGCAAATATATGCGATTATACTTAGATTTACTGGGAGATTAAATAGAGGAGGTGTCTGATGAGCAAAGGTATACTTTTATTGTTGGTGCTGACAATGCTTATTTTTCTTGGGGCTTGTTCGGGTTTGTTTTCACCTCCCCAAAGTTACGCTCAAGCCGCTGAATATGAAGAAACCACTGGTGACCCTCAACCCATAGAGCGTCCTGATGACCCTGTGCAGGCTTTTCCTGATGATGGAGTCCTACGACTTGCTATGCGCCACCCTCTTACCTTAAATCCTTTACTAAATGAAGATGCAACTGTGGCCCCTATACTTCGATTGCTCTTCGAGCCTCTTGTAATATTTGATGATACTTTGCGAGTAGTGGGTCATCTTGCCCATATGGAAATGTCTTCAGACTTTTCCCGGGCAACTGTGGCTATACGTCATGATGCTATATGGAGCGATGGGATGCCAGTGACATCTGACGATTTAATTTTTTCTGTTGGGGTGCTTAGGCAAGCACCAGATACGGTTATTTATAAGCAAAATGTAAATAACATTGCGTCAATTGAGCGAATTGACTCCCGTACTGTGGTTATTGTATTCGAAAGGCCTTCGATTATGGCTGGACATGCCCTTAATTTTCCAATAATACCAGAACATTATTATCGTGGGCATAATAACCCTGCCAGTGCCCGCAATATGCAACCATTGGGTAATGGCCCTTATCTTTTAGAAGCTATCACCCCTATGCAATCCCTTGTTTTTACCCAAAGCCCCTATACTTTCCGCCACCGCGCTTCAATTAAAACAGTTGAGGTGTTATTTATTCCAGACGAACAAAGCAGGTTGTATGCCTTTGATCAGGGTATTATTGATGCAATAAGGATACCTTTTTCTGAGTGGGTAAAGCACCACAGTGTACGGCAAGTGCATCATGAAGAGTTTCTGACTATGTACTTTGAATTTATTGGTTTTAACTTTCATCGGGAGATTTTTACAGACATAAACATCCGCCAAGGGATTAGTTATACATTTAATGTTGCCGAGGCTATGGGGATTGTGTATTCTCATCAAGGAGTGCACTCGGTTTCTCCTATACACCCATCTAGCTGGATGCATGATGAAACCATTGAGGCCAATTATGATATTGCAAGAGCGGCTACCTTATTAAGGAATCTTGATAATGAAGAGCCTTTGGAGATATTAGTGAATATTGAACATATAGAGAGGGTTCACATAGCAGAGCGTTTAGTAATGAGTTTGGATAGGGTTGGGGTTATGGCTGAAGTTGTAGTATTACCCTTTGAAGAATATCATCTAAGATTAATGGAAGGGGATTTTGATTTATTTTTTGGTGGTATGCAGCTAGGCTTTGAACCTGACTTTGCTTTTATGTTTCAAGGAGGAGAGCTTTTTGGAGTGGACCCTATAATGGAAGAGTTGTTTGCGGGGCTTCATAGTGCATCAACAGAAACCGCTTATTTGCAGGCTGTGTCCGCGTTGCAGCGTGGCTTTGTAGAGCGGGCTCCTATTATAAGCTTAGGGTTTAGGCACTCTGCTGTGCTAACTGGTACAAGGGTAGTACAAGATAGGCCTCCGGCTTCGGATCATGTTCTTGCTTTTGTTAATGAATGGAGGATTGTGCCCTAACTAAGAAACTAACTAAGAAATTTGGTTATTTTCAAATGATCAAATACATGATAGTTTATATATCACTAGATTGAAAGGTGCGATCCTATCATGAAGATTATCTTTGAGCAGCCGAAGGATGGAGATGAGGATAAAATCATAGTCAGCTGTCGCCATGTTACCCCAGAAATTATGCAGTTACTAGACAGGATTACAAATCAAGGCTCGCTGATTGGATATATCGACAATAAAATATATAAAGTAAATCCATCAGATATTTATTACATTGAAACAGTGGACCGTATGACATTCCTTTACGCTGAAGGCTATGTATATGAATCCAAACAGAAACTTTACGAGCTAGAAGAGTATTTACGACCGTGGAATTTTTTGCGGATTGGCAAGTCTTGCATTGCTAATCTGGAAAAGATTAAAAGTGTTTCTCCGATGCTTAACAGGCGTTTTGATGTTGTTTTGGCTAATGGTGAACGGGTAATTGTTTCTAGGCAGTATGTCAATAATTTGAAGGAGTACTTAGACATATAGAATCTTATTTTGGGAGGGTATATATAATGTGTATTAGAGATATTTGGGTGCGTGTGTTTTACACATTTGTTCGTGCCTGGAGCATTTCTTGGTTCTTTATATTTATCTCAGGAGTAATTAATGGGTGGCAGGGAATTTATTTTGACGCATTTTATGCTATACTTATTATTTCGGTACTAATCAGTCTGACATATTTTGTGCTGTATTCTAAAAATGAGTTAGGGGGAACAAAGCTTATTATACGGTTTTGTATTCACTTTCTGCTGGTGCTAGGGATTGTAGTTAGTGTGCCATATTTTATGGGACAATTTGAAATTACTTTATCTATTGTTGCGCTAATTATTTTTTCAAGTGTTGCGTATTTTTTAGTGGCGCTATATGAGTGGTTTATATTTCTAAGATTGGCAAATAAGATTAATCAAAAGCTAAAGACGCAGTTTAAATAGCTATAGCGAATTAATTCGCTATAATTGGGCTGAAAATTCATAAGGCAACTGTTACCAGTGCATACAATTTACCGATTCCAGATGGAGTCGGTTTTTTATTGCAGAAATTATCATGGCAACTAAGATGCGAAAATGGCTAACTAAGATGCAAAAATGGCTAAGTCACGCAAAGCTGTATTGCGGATAGTTTAGGTCTATATTATATTGCGAAAAACATATATGTTGACTAATTATAGCGAACTATACGTCAACACCTTACATAGTTAGGAGTAGGTATAATGAACGGCATAGGCAACGACAGAAACCGCAGTAGATTAGGTGGCGTGGGTCGTACACGCATAAAGTTTATTGCAGCGTTTTTTTTCGTTACTGTACTTGTAGCTGCGGTAGTCTTGGCGAATACAAGCACATATACGTATGAAACAGGACAATTGGGCCCTTATGAAGAAATATGGTCTAATGATGTGATGGGTCTTACGAGAGTCTCGGGAATCATCCCGATGTCCTCTGGCGTTGTTCATCGGATTGAGACACCGGATGATCTGGCTGCGTTTTTGCGTAGCGAGCCGATTCAGGGGACGCCAACCGCCAACAATGATGAGTTTATTATAGATGGCACCATTAATATGCAAGGCCAAGGCTCGTTTCACGGCCGCGGTTTTGTAAACGGGCAGCCTTTTACCGGCCTGCTAATAGGTGAAAACAACGCCACAATCACCAACTTGACTTTGATTCCCAGAACCGCCGCGGAGACACCTGATACCCCAGGCCATAACGACTTCGGGCTTATTCGCGTTTTGGGGAACGGCGCTGTTGTCGAAAATTTGACCTTTTCCAATGTCAACTATAATGACCCAGCCGGCCTTGTCACATGGAACAATGTAGAGGGCAGTATTGGCCTTGTTGCCGGTCGCATTTTGCCAAATAGCACAGTCACCATGAACAATATCACGATACATGGTGCTACAAGTGGGACAACAAACGCCGCGATTACCTTTGCCGGAGGGGCCAGAGAAACCAACAACAAGAGGGTTGGCGGGCTAGTTGGCGCCACTGATTCTGGTTCTGTCTTGCACATTACAAATGTGGATGTTCGCTTACAGGTTGCTTTAAACACTACGGGAACCCCCGGTGCTGTAGCAAACAGAAATGTTCATACCTCTGGCGGGCTTGTAGGCTTAGCGGCAGGTGATGTACATATAAGCTCGACAGGGCAGTTTATAAACCGTGTTCACTTCCAGCCAATCATTACCACTGCCGGCGGCTCAAGAGTCTTTTTGCATATCGGCGGTGTGATTGGGCGGCTTACAAGCCCGACCGCAGGGGCAAACGCCTCGACAATATACCGGCTTCATACTTCAACCGAGGGCGCCGTCGTTCCGGTGACTCAGTCACTGGGTGGGTTTATCGGTGATGCGCAACATGTCACGATTACACATTCGGAAAACCATTTCAGCGTAACATCCGCTACCCATCGTGGTGGTTTTATCGGCATTTCTAGAGGCAACATTGTAATTAACGATTCTCACAACCATGGAACCGTCGGTAACGGCGGCACTATTGCTACGGGCGCTGGTGGCTTTATCGGCGCAATGCTGAGTGGCAACGCAAGTTTTGCCCGCTCAGAGAATCATGTCCACCTGAATACGGTTACTGGTACTGCCAACCATGGTGGCTTCATTGGTATTTCCAGGGGCAGCATTGAATTTTATCGTTCATACAACCATGGCAACATCTTCGACACTGCCACCACTACCGCTGCCGCCGGCAATAATGTGGGGCGCGGTGGTTTTATCGGTTTCATGTATTCAGGTAGTGCGAATTTTTACCGAACCAGAAACTACGGCGATATTTCAACCATTTCCTTTGGCCGCCTCGGCGGTTTTGTAGGCCGCGCTTTAGGTACAGGTACCATTACCATTGAAAACAGTGCAAATCACGGCGATGTTAGAATGAGGAATACTGACACCGGTACCGGTGCTGAAATTCGTACCCGCGTCGCTTCAGCAGGCGGCTTTGTGGGCTATATAACCACATCTGTTCACGTCACAGACACAACAAATTACGGGGACGTGCGTGTGCATGGCAGAGGCGGCGGCGGCGGTATTGCTGGCAGCACTTCTTCAAGAGGCGGCACATCAACTACCCTTACCCGTGTTCATAACCGAGGTAATATATACGGCCAGCACACCCAAAATAGATATATCGGCGGTATGATTGGCCATTCACGCAACAACATCACCATTAACGACTCTACAAACCATGGTATTGTTAGGCTAACCTCAAGCGGTGCGGATAACTCTGGTACCATTAATAGAAGCAATGCAGTCGGTGGTTTTATCGGCATGGCAACGGGTATTGTCTCTATATCAGACAGTGCAAACCGTGGAAACGTAATAAACGACGGCCTTAACCACCGTGCCGGAGGCCGCATGAGAATTGCTGGGTTTGTGGGCATGTGCACAAACCGCCTTACAATCGAGCGTAGTCACAACTTTGCTGATATTACATCGGTAAGAGCTGGCACTGGCGGTACTACCTCCCACCACGGTGCGGGCGGCATTGTAGGGCGTATTACATTTCGCGGGACAAGGGCCAACCGTGTTGCAACAATCACGGATGTATCAAACCGTGGAATCGTCAATGGTACTGGCCGTACTGGCGGTATTGTTGGCTCTACCAGGCACAGGGTTGGCGTGCAGGGGCTCACAATTTCAAATGCCACAAATACTGGTGACATAAGAAGCTGGGTGGTAGGCGGCGGTATTATTGGCCAAAGCAACAGTGTCAACACCACTATAATGGATGTAACAAACACTGGGCATGTAACTGTTCATAATGTAGGCACTCCAGCTACCAACAGGGGAGGGCTGATATCTGGCGGCGGTATTGTTGGGCGTTCAAGCCGCGCAAGATTGAACATTACAAGAGCAGGTAATGATGCTTCTGTAACAGTTATTTCCACCAACGCTGGCTCCACCGGCAGCGGTCAAAACAGCGTTAATAATACAAATACAGCGGGTGCCGGCGGTATCGTTGGCAACATCCAGCGCGGTACCCGTAACCAAATTACCCTAAGTTATAACGCGGGTGCCATTCGGGGGCATATGCGCGGCGTTGGCGGCATCGTTGGCGGCATTCGTCGCACTGGTACTACACTAATCGAAGACACATACAATGTTGGCCTTGTACACAGCACCCTCTCCATCAATACAGGAGGAACATCAGTCACTGGGACGGATGGCGCAGCACCGGGGAACGGTATTTTAGGTCTAAGACGAAATGTCGTTGGCATGATCACATTAAACCGGGTGTACAACGCTGGCAATGTTAGCGGGCACCCAATTTTCAGAGGCTCGCGTGGACGCGGCGGTGCGCGGGGCACGCCTGTCGGTCAAACAAGAAGAATGACTTACCGGGATGTGTTCTTTGACACATCTATTCACACAGGGCAAGCTACAGCCGGCTTTGTTACGCCCACCATGCAGCCTGTACCCACCTCTATACTAACATCCGGTGGCCTTGCGGCCTTTAGTGGCGATAATTGGCGTATCCGCGGCTGGCTGGATCATTTTGATCCTGATGTGGACGTGAGAGACACATGGGAGACTTACCCCCACTTGGCTTGGCAAATCGATTTTGAAGATGAGCCGCGGGCTTTCTTCCAGCTTATAGAACCAGGCGCAGATCATCTAATGCTTGGGCCCACCCGAGATGCCTATTTCTGGCATGTACAAGGGCGCGGATGGGCGCCCCCTGACGGGTGGCCAGGAACGTGGGTTCCTCCTGGTGGATGGTCAGGCCCTACTGCTGGTCGCCTCAATTTCTTCGAGCACCCCCACTATCTACCATGGACACGACACGACCTAATGAGAACCTTCAACCAATATGCGGGTAGGGCTGGTACTGGTGTGGCACATCCTTATCGTGACCCTGGCAATTCTGTCCTAACCGGCATAACCCCTAACCAGCCCGCAGGTGTTATCCGTAGAATGTCCATCGGTCTGATTAGCCCTCGTGGCGTGGTCGCCTTCAACGGAAACGAGTTGTTTGACGGTCTCATCATTGTGGGTGTGGATTACTACCTCAGAAATCAAGTAGTAACCTGGTCCCGTATGTATGTTGATGACGCTCCACCTTACGGGCGTCTAACCAACCCGCCCTTTACTTTGTATGCGGGTATGCTGAACTTGTCTGCTGCTGATGCAGGTCCATGGGAGGGAGAGGGTTGCGGCCCGTACTGCTTAACCCTCAACCCTAACGGGAATGATTGTGGCGCGGCTAGCGTAAACGCAAACGGCCACCAGGTTCGCTTAACTGCGTTGGGATATCATGACGCCTGGACGTGTATCACAATAGATCAAGTCAGTCAATTGGGTGACGGCCGTGTACTGATCCGTGTACCAATGCGCAGGGCACCTATAGATAACCTTGTGCTGGCTTTGCATAACGACAGTGCCCCGATAACGGAATCGCAGGATCTTCAACCTGGAATCCTCGCCGCCAGAGACCCGCGGGCACGCAGTACTCGTGATGCTGTAAATTCTCATTACCGCCCTAGCGACTCTACCTGGGTTGCCCCCCTCGGAAATCATGTTCTTCCAACTTGGGGCAGGGTACAGGCAGCTCCGCGCCACCAAGACCTCCCAATACAGTCACACTTTGACATTAGCGGCTCATATTGGCATGATTTGCTTACAGGTATGGGCAACGGCTTCTCAACAGAATCATTGACGCTGATACACAGTGCCATTGAAAACCCGCATAACGAAAACCCTTCACCGGAAAATCCTTTCATTGTGCGGATTGGCTTACGCGATATTGATCTTCCCGACTTGCCACTTAGAGTAGTGCGTGAGTTTGAGCACGACGATGAAGATCTTGAAGAAGGAGAGATATATCTCGCTATACCTCATGGCGGCCGGGCTGGTAATAATACGCCATATTATTGGTTTACCAGCGGTACGGATCAGCGTTTTACAATTGAACTTCGTAACCCAGATGGTATACGGCACAGTAATAACCAACCCCCGCGGATAATTGCAGGCATCGCTACACTGGAAACTGCAGCTGTATCAACAGCGGCACCCGCCACGCTTTCTGATATAAATTCTATTGGCAATGCTGCATCTCAACAAAGATCCAGTGGCCATTGGTGGATAAGCAATGTCACAGAGTATACAGAAGTAAGGATCATCCCCCTTCCTAATCTTCCGATTCTAAGTCCCGCTACAGGCAGCACCAATGCTGATGGTGAGACATCTGGTAACGGTGGTAACATAACACGCTCTTTTAGACCATCGGAGTGGATGCCACTTAGCGAACTCATTGAATGGTCTAATGACGATGACGAAAGTGAAGCTGATTATCAGGATCCAATACGCATTAATGTGCCCATAGAGTACGAGCATACAAGAAGAGTAGCAGTCATAGAAAGACATATTATTATTGAAGGGCAAGTTCACCAACATCGCATCCCAATTACTAACGCAACTTTGCGTGTACTTGCAGATGTGGGCCTTGATACCCTTGAAGACAGGTGGCAGGTGCAGAATCCAGCAAATTCTGGCATCTTTAACCCTGTAAGATTTATTGACGGGGAAGAAGCAGAGGCAACGGCACCTAACTGGAGTGCGGAACGGGAAGTGCTTAACACGTTACATCCTGGTGATGTTGATGAGACGATATACATCATGCTGACTAAGGATCCCCTTGCACGCATATATGGGTTTACGCTGTGCGACTCTATGCTGATAACACCACAAAATTTGGTAGTAAGGCCAGACACAATAGTCAATGTGATTGACAGGGCCTCTGGCATGGTAATTGCATCAACAACCAGTGATATCCATGGCTTCTTTGAAGTGTTTTTACCTCCAGGCACCTTCCCAGGTAGCTACTTGGTAATCGGGACACACCCCCAACATGGTTTTGGTACATCAGTGCCATCCCCAGTAGATATTCCAGTGGGCGCAGATAATGCCCGTGTAAATATCTTTTTGGGAAATGCCGGCTACTTCCCAATTTTTGTAAGAACCCTTGATATGTTGGGCAACAATGTAAGCAGTGCGTGTACGGCAAGTTTAACCTACGGCATGTCTACATCGCCACGCTTCTCAACCTATGATTCGCCTTACAAGCTCATAATGGTAAGGACGGCAGATAGGACTGGGGCAAATGGCTGGATAAATGGCAATATATCGGTAAATACCGATGTGGGAGTCCCAGTGGGTATAGTGAATATTGCGCAATACTTGCTTGACTACCCACTACGCAACCCTGAGCCAGGCAACCTGGCATCACAGCGCTATCAATTCTTGATTATAACCTTTAGACAAGGCCTTCCAGACTGGAGGCGGCTAAACAACGCAATCAACGCCACGACCGATCCCCCAGACAGAATTGTCATACACCCTAAAGGTACGACAGGTGTGCCCGACATAGAGATGGTTGGCGGTGTGAGAATCTTCAATTTGATCATAACCGATGAGGGTGATGGAAATACCATAACCACGGTACCCATAACGACACCCACAAGTGACCTCTCGAACCCCCATCGTATTCGTGTGGCCCGGCAGGTTTCCGTAGAGGCGGCTCCCGATGCAAATATCACATTACGTATGCCTGTGGCGGGCTTTCCCAACACACCTGATGAACCGCCTTGGAACGCTTCGGTTACGCAAAACCTGGGTCGCCACTTTGTTGTAAACACGGATGCCGGTAATTTCACCCTAGGCGGCGCTGGTTCTGGCACATTGATCCTTGATGGCAATGCGGTCATTGGCGGGGTTGCTCATGACGGAAACCGGGGCGGCGTGCAGGTTGACAGTGGTGCAGAGTTTACAATGCTGACAGGCAGTATGATATCCAATGGCCGCGCAGTTAGCGGCGGCGGTGTAAATGTTAGTGGGCAAGATACTACTTTCACGATGATAGGCGGGGTTATTGGCCACGCTACTAATCCGCAATTGGGCAATATCGCGTTAAACGGCGGTGGTGTATGGTTAGGGGGCGGCGCAACCTTTAACATGCAGGACTATACTCCCGCTGGTGGTACTCCAATAACAGGAACAGGACGTATAGATAGTAATGATGCGGCAAATAACGGAGGCGGCGTGTTTGTTGGTGATGGCAGCACTTTTACTCTTGCAAGGGGAGCGATACACAACAATGTCACAACAGACACAACGCAAATAGCCATCGGTGGTGGTGGCGTATTTGTCACGGGAGCCTATTTCTATATGACCGGTGGCGAGATTTACAGCAACTCAAATGGTATAAGCAGAATACAGTCAACCCCTGATAATCTGCCATTCAACACCAACAGAGGCGGTGGCGTACACGTTGCCTCGGGTGGTTTCTTTGAAATGGATGGAGGTATAATCCGCAACAATAACACGCGCGGAATGGGTGCAGGTATAAACGTAAGCAATAATGGCACATTTATTATGATGGATGGCCGAATCCGCCATAACTGGGCCCGTAGCGGCGGCGGTGTATATATGGAGGGTTCTGCTGGCTCCATCGGTACATTTGAGATGCATGGCGGTTTTATATACAACAACCGGGCAATAGGCCGCCACGATGCTGAAGGAACTTGGCTTAACGGTATTGGTGGCGGAGTGCGCTTGCTGCAATACGCGAACATGGTTATGTATGGCGGCGTAATCCACGACAATGATGCCCGTCAAGGCGGCGGTATCGCCAACGGAACAGCGACGACTCTTACTATCCATCCCAGCAGTAGGATTAGAAATAATCATGCCATTGGCAGTGATGGCGGCGGTATACGTTTAACCACAGGTGCTACAGGTAATATGCTTGGCGGTAATATTTATGGAAATACGGCTATCGAAACAGGTGGCGGTATTATGTTACACACTGGCTCCACCTTTAATATGTCCGGCGGTGTAATAGGCGGCGCACACCCAGGGCCTGACCTAGCTCTGCCAAACCCCAACACCAATTCAGCCTTTGACGGCGGCGGTATATTTGTAGACACAGGTGCCACCATCGCAGTAACAACAGGCAATGCAGCTGGTACAGGCGTGATAGGTAACAGAGCCAACAATAGTGGTGGTGGCCTATGGTTAAACACAGGTGTTTCAGTCACCTTTACTGGCCAGCTAAACAACAATGTTGCCAATGTCGAAGGCGGCGGCGCATATGTATCAGGTGGCGCAAACCTTACCGTTAATGGTCAAGTCCACCAAAATGCCGCAACAAGAGGCGGTGGTGTGTTTGTAGACGGCCCACGTCGCCCAGCCGGAGCTAGCTTGGGTGTTGGTTACCTCAATACAGCACCAAACGAGGCGTACGCAGACATAACCCCCCATGACGACCATATCAACGAAGCACCACTGTATGCAGGTATTGTTCCCTTTAGCACAGCTGCAACCCTTACTGTAAACAACGGAAGTACAATCTATCGCAACACGGCTGGTTCTACCACTGTTGAAGGTAATGGCGGCGGCGTGTGGGTGGCCTATGGCAGTACCTTCAATATCCACGCGGTTACCTTTACGCACAACCGTGCATACGGCATGGGCGGCGCAATATTTAGCGAACGGCACGATTACAACAGCCCAATAACAAGGCCACTGGCGTATACCAACCTTGTATGGCCTGGTGGTAGTGCCATCAATTTCGGCAACAACTGGGCACCAGACTTGCAAACACCCCCAATTAATGCGACGGTTATAATCCCTGCTGCAAACTTTGGCACTACAAGCCCAGCGGCATATAATCATGTATTAAACAACTGGGATGTCAACTTCAGAGCTACCGACTTGCCTTTTACATTTACCAAAATAGACAATGCCAGCAATACTCCGCTATCTGGTGTCGTGTTTTACCTGTACCGCTTCACAGACGGAAATTATGTCAGGGTCAGAGGCACATCAGCCCCGGCTCCAGCCCTAGTCAGTGCCCCAACAACAGGCCAAGTGACCATGTACCTGACCCAAAGCAGGTACAGGCTTGTGGAAGTATCTGTGCCGCATCCGTTTTGGGTAGTGCCGCCGGCAGGCACACATTGGTATATTACTGTTACCGGTGAAAATGCGGTGATTAGCCGCTCCAACGCAAATGCGCCAACATTTAGGCAGTCAGGTACTCAATTGACGGCAATAAACCCTGCCAGTAATCCAGTGCAGGCTGGCGTAGCACTTACACTTCACAACTACCGCATAACACAGCCGTTTGCTTTCCACAAAACAGATCATCTCATTTACAGCACACCATACGAAATCAACTTGCTGCCAGGTGCAGAGTTTAGGCTCTTCCGTACACCAGTGCCTCTTAATGCAGAAGGGATTCCAGATTTATCGGGCCTTCCAGACCTTGTAACAACCAGCAATGTCGGCAGCACATGGGAAGATGTTACCCCCACGGCAGGGTTGATAAGTACCGACAACATGCACGACTATATGAGTTTCGACTTTGTATCGGGTTTTGTGTACCAGCTGATGGAGCTCCATGCTCCGGAAGGCTTCCAGCGTACAGAAATGCAGTGGCGGATACAGGTTGTAAACAACGACTTCGTAGTTACCACAATGGGAACAGCCTTCGTACACACAATAGACATGCGCAGGCTTGCATCGTGCACCTGCAACAATACCCCATGTGATAGGCCAGTGGACTTCTTTATTGGCAACTTCCCAAGTATTGAGCTGCCTATGGCTGGCGGTAATGGCTCCACAGCCTTTGTTGTCTCAGGCGGTTTGCTGGTGGTACTTGCTACAGTGCTGATGGGAGCAGTCAATATTGTGAAGAAGAACCGTAAACTGCATGTAAATTATGCGCGAACCTTGTAAGGGGTAAGTGTTATAAAAAAACGAGAGAAGGCATAGACCGACTCTCGTTTTTTATTGCACAATGCTTGCTTCGCGTTTCAAGCCGCCACTTAGTCAGACAGGTTTTAATTTGGAATCGGTATTATAGCAATTCACCTTTAAATCAGCCCCGCCTGTCGCCGAAAAAGCGTTGATGCGTCCGCTATTTTCGGCTCGGGCGGAACTGTTTAAAGGGGGAATTGCTATAGCTCTCATTTTCTATAAGCGTCAGTACTGTCTCCAAAGCGCTCATCACTTGGGGGCTTACATAATGGGGCATGACCCCAAATTCTTCGAAAGAGCGGCCGTAGGAATCAGTCATATATCCTAGGTCGTATCGTACTAGTATGCCGGAGTTAGGCAGTACAAGATAGGCAGAAATTGCACCCATTATCCCTGCTGTGGGTTGCCCCACAAGTGTAGCAAACCCGGTTTCCCTTGCAAAGATAGCGGCCACTTCTGTAGCGGATTGGGAGCCTGGGCCAATAAGCATCCATATCCTTCCGTTGAAAGCCAGTTTGCCTACTACAGGGGTCATACCTATATCCCATGCTATGACATTATGCAGAAGTTTTAAGTCTTCCTGGTTAAAATAGGGCATATTATTTTCTTGAGTGAATGCTTGTGCATTGTAGTATAAGGTGATGCTGTTTGGGTCGTCTGATAGTATGTCATGTATTAGGGCATCGGCGAAAAGACGATTATTGTATCCAGCCGGGAAGAATTCATATATGCGACCTTCTAATGGGGTGGTAAGATTTGGGGCAACTATTAACTGAAAGAAATAGTCAGGGAAACCGCCTAAGTTTTGTTGTAAATCTATTATTAGATGGTCAAAGCCAGCAATTTCTTCGTAGAAGGCAAAAATAATTTCGCTATCGTGGTGGATATTGTAATGGTTAAAGCGGTGTATGTTCATGTATGCTATTTCACCTTCTACTAGTATTTCAGTGGTTATGTTGTTTGGGGTCAACATTCCGGTTTCATATTGGCCTAAGTTTACTTGTATGTTGCCATAGAACCTTGTAACTGCCGGGTGACGCATAGCTTCGTAGATACGCTGGCTATACGCGTGAATAAAGTTACCATGTTCATCAATACTATCTCGGTAGATATTGGCCAGAACCAAATGAAGGCGGCGCTCCCAATGCTGATATAGATGACCGAAGCCTCCAAATGGTTCAAAAAAGTATCGGGCAAGCATATTGGAAAATTCCTGAGGGCTAGTGATATTGCTCTGTAAAATAGCCTGTCTTGTGGCTTCTTCAATTAAATCAATATTAATACCATGGCCGCGATAAGCAGGGCCGAATAATGGAAAATTAATGCGTAACATATGCATTAGATAATCAAAATCACAAAGAAAATGCTGGGTAACGAAAGTATCCCCCTCTACCCATCTGGGTATCAGGGGGATATATGGCTCTTCGTCTGGTATTAGGCGAATTGCTGCCTTGGGGGTTGGTGATGGCTCAGGTAAAAAATCGCATCGCTCCGGAGTGGGTTCGGGAGTTGCTTCAGTGATTATTGGAGTAGGGGATTCAGGTACATATTCATAATTATACTCCGCTCCTCTTCCGCATGCAGATAGAATAAATACTAGCGCAACAATAAATATAACTTTCATTATATTTCTACGGTTCCTTCAAATATCTTCACGCAGTCGCCTGTCATATATACAGTCTCGTCTGTATATTCTATTATCAACTCTCCACCTGGCATTTCTATTGTGATGGGTGTATTTTTATCACCGTATCCGTTAAGTACCGCAGCTACTGCTGAAGCACAGGCCCCGGTGCCACTGCCTCCTGTTTCTCCGCTACCTCTCTCCCAAACTCGTATCTTTATGTGATTTCGCCCGATTACATGGGCAAAGGCTACATTAACCCGTTCTGGGAATATAGCATTGTGCTCAAAATATGGACCGATAGCTTCTAATTCCATATCCTTTAGCTCTACAAGGCCAAGCTCGCCAACTCCTTGTGTAAAAATGACAGCGTGAGGGTTGCCCATGGATACGCAAGTGATTTTGTATGTGTTGCCTCCTATGGTTACTGGTCTGGCGATAACCGCATCGCCGGATAAGTCTACAGGAACATCTTCCGGCCGAAGTGCGGCAGTCCCCATATCTACCCGTACAGTAGTGGTTTCACCTTTGTTTACTTTAAGGAATAGATCCTTAACACCGCTACCGGTTTCTATGCGCATATGTTCTTTATTTACTATTCCATTATCGTAAAGATATTTGGCGACACAGCGTATTGTATTGCCACACATATCGCTTTCACTGCCATCCTGGCTGTTGAACATCCTCATACGGCCATCGGCGATATCTGAGGGTAAGATCATTACAATACCGTCGCCTCCAATACCAAAGCGGCGGTGACTCAACTGTCTTGATAATGCTTCTGGTGAATCAATGTTTTGGTTATAGCAATTGAAGTAGATATAGTCATTGCCGCAGCCATACATTTTGGTAAAAGTCAATTGTTGTCCCATAATATCCTCCTTACAGCCCAAATAAGGGCCTTACGCCTTCCCATATGGCTTTAGTTACTATTTCAAATGGCTGTGAGCCATCTATTATAAGTATATTGCAGTCTTTCATTTTTTCAAAAGCGTACATAAAATTTTTGCGTAGCTGAGTACCATTATTGTCAAAGAGTTCTTTCCCGACTCGTTTTGTGTTAATGCGCTCTAAACAAACATCTGGCGGAGTGTCAATAAAAATTGTTAAATCCGGCATTAGGAGATTAATAACGTCCTTATTATAAATATATATTTCATCATATGAACATGAAAGGCCTTGGTAAGCAAAGCTTGAAAATATGAATCTATCCATTAACACATGGCCGCCTGCGTCTATGTGTGGCTTTATATCATTGATTACATGCTCATACCTATCCACAGAAAATAGCTTTGCCAATGATGTAGGTGACACCGATAGCCCTTGTACACCCTTTACAATACCTCTTAAAAGCAAGCCAATTAGGTTGCGTTCACTTGGTTCTTTCTCTTCTTTGCATAAAATATTATTGTCTTCCAACCTTGCTTTAAGGGCAGAAAACTGGCTACTCTTCCCAGAGCCATCCAGTCCTTCTAGGGCAATGAATACACCTTTTTTCATACTTGTATAAACTCCTCTGCCATCAATTTCCATTCAAAATGGCAACGCCATAACATACAGGCGCTTTGCCACAGCTCTTTTTTTACATTCTCGCTACAGTTAAAACGAAAGGACTCTGACAAATCACTTCCAATAATATGTCGTAGTGCAAATATCGCTCCACCTGAAAGCTTTATACTATATCCTGGCTTATGTACCCCGCAATTTAACCCCTCAGCGGATAAAAAAGCCCCCAAAGCCATACTGTCACCGCACTGGATACATGCTTCTACTTCCGGCGTAAGACCATAATAAGCAAGAAACCTCATAAAAAAAACCCCAAGTACCTGCAGTGGGGGTAAAATATTTTTATTTAGATGCCCAAGGGATTTAAGTGCAAGCAGTAAGAGGTCATCAGCGGGGTTATCCTCAAGTAAAGTCTTTTCACAAACCTCTACAACCAAATGCGCCGCTGTTAGGCAGTCATAATCGCTGCGAAGACCATAAAAGCTCTCTATAACCTGAGCCTGAGCCAGAGCGTAAAACCCCCGCCCTACAGTTAATACAAAATCGCTATATGTAAAAAGCTGTGCTGCGGCCATAAATTTACTCTTGGGTTTACGGGCGCCGCGGGCGTATATCATCATACGCCCGTATTCTTTGCATAGCAATAATAGCCGCTTGTCAGATTCACCGGCTTCGAACTCCTTTAGTACTAAGCCCCGTGCCTTAATGGTTTCCATGGGGCTTTTTCATGTCTTTATGCTTGTTTTCTTTATATTGCAGGTACATTAATGGGTCTCCGGACTCGGTGAACTGCTGCCAGAATTGTTGTTGTCGTTCCATTTTATATCCCCTTTTTCCTCTGTGTATTTACTACTACTATTGTGACCAAGAACCCGCTTGCTATGTTATTTAATATCTGGAAAGTATCCGAAATTCTTCAAGAGGAAGTCGCTATCTCGCCAGTTCTTTTTTACCTTTACCCATAGCTCCATAAATATTTTATAACCCAGTAAGGCCTCTAAATCACGGCGCGCGGCTGCTCCGATACGCTTTAGCATGGCTCCTTGCTTTCCGATGATTATGGCTTTATGGCTATCTCGTTCGCAGAAGATATTGGCTCCAATTTCCACTAACGCATTTGGGTCGTCTTCGTTATGTCCGTCTCGTAATTTGAAATGAGTAATCTCTATTGCAAGGCCATGCGGGATTTCTTCTTGTAAAAAGGTGAGAGCCTTTTCTCTTATAATCTCTGCGGCTATCTGTCTTTCTGGTTGGTCTGTTGTTTGGTCTCCTGGAAAATACATTGGCCCCTTAGGTAAGACTTTTCGTATTGCTGCAAGCAGCCCTTGGGTGTTATCTCCCTTCAGTGCCGACAGAGGGATGATTTCTTTGAATGGATATAACTTTTGGTATTGGTCTATAATGGCGAATAATTCTGGTTTTTGTACCGTGTCCACTTTGTTGATGGCTAAAAATACAGGGGATTTACCCCCTTTTAGCTTCTCGACTATAGCGATATCGCCTTCCGGGATACGTTTTTTAGGTTCTACCATCAGGATTACAGCATCTGCTTCCCCAATGGCACCTATGGCGCTTTTCACCATAAAATCCCCGAGCCTGGTTGTTGGGTTATGGATTCCCGGGGTATCTATAAAAATAATTTGATAATCGTCACCTGTAAGAATGCTTCGAATTTTATTGCGGGTGGTCTGGGGCTTACTTGTTACAATAGAAATCTTTTCGCCTATAAAATGGTTCATTAAGGTGGATTTACCTACATTAGGCCGCCCTACAAGTGTTACAAATCCGGAATAAAAACTCACTCAAACACCACATTTCCATTAGATTGAAATACACAAATCCATACCCGCCCCGGCTCAAGAACTAAAGGGGCACCGTCTGGGAAATACCACCGGGTAGGGGATGTATGGCTATCCTTTTGCCAGCGTACAGGCTGATATCTACCGCCATGAATCATATATCCGCTGCCGGAGCCTATAGTATCTACACTGCGCCGCCCAACGGCATCTACTACACGCATATTAGTAAACTGTATTAATATTGTGCTAACCCCTACTTGCTCTACTGTGTTGGCATCCATATGAGGGCCTTGACGGTTTTCGGAATAATACAGTCCAGTTTCCTCGTTAAATGTAAACCGCCTAAAATACAGCGCCGAGAAAGGCACATGAACGGAATATGCCTGACCATGCCCTGTGGTATCAGGAGGGATATGCCCTAAATTAAAGTTGAACCCAAAATCATCAGCCTCATCCGGCCAATAATCTCGTATGCTTCTGCCCTCAAGGTGATTAAAAAGTCTTTCGCTTCCAGTAAAGGAGCTATGTTCTAATGGCCTTGTACCTGTATTAACCGCCCAGTATGGGTAAGTCCGGTCTCGCCAAAACACTATCCCCTCTAAAGCAATACCATCCAAGTTATTGATCCTCAGAGAGCTAATCTGCGAATACCCCCCGGGGCTAGCCCCATGGTGGATAAAAATGGCATCATGATTGAGGGCAAAATCTATAAAATAATCACGAGCCGAGCGCATGGGCCCAATCATTTCAGGGACATACGACTGAAAAATCCCAACAAGGCGGGTAACATCCCCTTCTGCTAGGACTTCGTAAATAATATCAGCAGCGCCTACGCCGCTTTGTGGCAGGGCACGTCCGGAGTTATTAATTACCGCAGCAAAGGGCCTGCGATTCATATATTCTTCTTCAATCGGAAGCCCGGTAAGTCTACTAAAAGGCCCTGATGGGATTATAAATGGCAAAAAAGCCATAGGAGACTCAACAGCTCTAGGAGAAAAATAAGGTGTTTCTGCTTCTGGATAGGGGGTAGGGGATGGTACCTCTAAAAAAGTATCTCCATAACGCCAGTCATAGCTATTTGGGTCACCGGAAGTACCTAATGAAAGCACACCAAAGAGCATAATCAGAAAAATAACCGAGCCGAAAAATATATACAGATAAATCTTATACATTCACATATCTCCTATGCTAATTCAATGAGAAACCGATTCGTCCTAGACGAATTGGATTTCGAATTAATTAGCTCTAATTACTGAAATAGCCACCCATGCCCCCACAATAACGGCCTGAATAGAAGCTAGTAAAACCGCACCAGCCGCGGCATCCTTTGCCAGTTTTGCAAGTGGATGCTGCTTGCCCCGGCAATACATATCCACCAAGGCCTCCACCGCTGTATTTACAAGCTCCATTCCCATTACAAAGAAGATCGAAAATCCAACCATAATGAAATGGATAGCTTCAACCCGAAACACAATACAAGCAGCGACCGCAAAAAATGCAAAAAAAATATGGATACGAAAATTTCGCTCTCTACGTGCTGTAGAGCGGATACCATTTATAGCATGGCGGAAGGACTCTATCCAGTTATTAGTTTTCATGGATTCACCTTTTTTATTCTCTTCCAATCCTCAATGTATTGAGGATATCATTCTGGGCAGCTTTCATCTCGGTTTCGTCTTCCGATGTCTCGTGCTCATAACCAAATAAGTGTAACAGCCCATGGACTAATAAGAATGCAAGCTCTCGGTTAAGGCTGTGACCATATTCTTTGGCCTGTTCTCTCGCAACATCCATACATATAACAATATCACCAAGGGAAATACTCCCCATGGCAAGCTCATCATTAATAGGAAAACTTAAAACATCCGTTGCTGTATCTTTGCCCCGATAATCCCGGTTAAGAACCCGAATCTCCTCGGCATTAATAAATGAGATGCTTACCTCACTATTTCCCGGGCAATCACAATACTTAGCAACTGCCAACGTCACGCGATTCAATAGCTCTAACTGTTCCGGTAATAACTCCCCGTGATCATCTAAGTAAATTTCCATTCTTATTCCTCACTTTTAGCCGAAATAACAGACTCCGCATCCCCAATAGGTACAGGCTTTGGATACTGAATCCGCTCGTGATACATACCCTTTAAAACCCGTATAAAAGATTGCTCAATAACCGCGACATCTTTAATGCTAAGCTGACTATCTGCAAGCTGTCCGTCATGCAGCTTTCTTCTTATAAGCTCTTTGATGCTACTCTCTACTTCTTCGGCTGATTTTAGTTTAGGCATCTTAGCTCTCATTGCCGCCTCAACCAAGTCTGCAAGGGAAACACATGCCGACTCTCTAGTTTGAGGGATTATATAGGGATATCTATAATCCTTTTCATCCACAGCCTCTCCGCTTTCCTTGGCTTTGTGAAAGAAGAATTGCAGCAGGCTCGTACCATGATGCTCCTGAATAATATCTCGCACAAATTGAGGCAAGCGATGCTCTGCCGCCAAAGTAAGCCCATATGAAACATGGCTTATAATTATCCTTGCGCTGTCACTAGGGTCAAAATGATCATGTGGGTTTTCACCATCTATGTTTTCCGCGAAATAATGAGGATATTTCAACTTTCCTATATCATGATAATATCCGCCAACCCGTGCCGCATGGGCATTAGCACCGATATCATAAGCTGCAGTTTCCGCAAGATTGGCCACAATTAGGCTGTGATGGTAAGTCCCGGGTGCCTCTATTGTAAGGCGGCGCAGAAGTATATTTGTAGGGTTTGTTAAATCCAGTAGCTTAACGGGGGTAACTACTCCAAAAAACGTCTCCCAAATAGGTAAACTGCCGGTAGATATAATCACCGTTAATAACCCGTTAAGCCCTGCAATACCGGCAGTGGTAAGCAAAGCCGGAATACTATAAAAAGTATTATTATGATCCGTCATTGCGGAAATGGAAGTTGCGAGGATAAACTGGATAACCAGTACTCCTGTAGCAACAATAAATATCTTGTTACGGTCAGTTGTAAAGCGAGAAAGCATGGAAATTACAAGGCCGGCTATAAAAAAGAATACCAAAAAGTCCCATGATCCAGCTACTACAAAATAGCTAATCATAGTTAGAGCAAACGAAAGCAAAATAGCACTTCGTCGTTCCATAAGTACAGATACAAGCATCGGGAAGAGCAAAATTGGCAAAAATGGGTATGAAAAATCTCTAAGTACAAATACAAAGGTAAGTACCAGTACGTATAAAGTAAATAATAAAAACGCTTCACGTTTAATAGCGGCAACCGTGGGTCTGTAGTAATACAAATACATCATGCAGGCCATAAACAGCAGCAGTACAATGAAAATAGCCCCGGAAATAGGTATGACTAAATCCCTAAGGGTAGTTTCCCCAAGAAGGCCAAGCTGCTCAAGTATGGCATATATATTTGGCGTAACAATATCCCCTATAGTGACAATGGTCTGGCCTTCAAGGATCAGTTCACGTACATAGTTTTGAGCCATAAGATCCCGGCTTTGCTGTGTGGCTTCTTCGTTTTCTATTCTATTTGCGGTTATATGCCTTGATAAAATGGCTTCGATTGTGGTTCTTGTGTCATTATCTAAGGCATATTCGCCTAAGTAGTGATCAACAGTGTTTAATGTAGACGCAGAGTCTGCTACATATATATTGGTTGCTTGAACCGATTCCGCTACAGTCATAATAATTGTCCATAGCTCAGCATAAGCGTAGTCGCCTAATGAAAGAATTAATTCCTGCTGAGCTTCATTAAAGGAAACGGGAAGCAGCTCAAACTGTAACCCTACTTGAAAATCCGGCTCCAGTGGCTCTGGCTCTGTTGGTTCTTCCGGGGGTGCTGGCAGTTCACTCATATCCCCATCTATTGCTGCTATACTATCTCTGAGGGCTTCCCATGCTGCAAGTTCTTCGTCGAATCGTATTTCCTCTACCCTAAAGTCACTAGTAGCTTCCCGCTGAGCATGTTCGAAAGCCTCAATTTCTTGGGCATGGTACTCCCGTACTCCTGATAAGCTTTCTGAAAAAAATTCAAGATTGTGCTCTACACTGGGCCATACCACAGGATTTAGCATATAAATCCTTGGCAGCTCCTCAGCCAGTTCCATAGCGCGAATCCGGTTTTCCTCTGTAGCTAGAGTGTCTTCAACCTCTCTTGGGGCTAGAATACTTACATTGGAAGGATACCCAATTGCTATCCCTTGAAGGCTTTCTCCACCATTAAAATGTGCTCCAAACGCGATAAAACCGCATGTCAAAACAAAGGCCACAAAAATTAAGGCCGTGTTAAACATGCGGTTTTTTTTCATATCTTTTCCAGGAATAGACTCGTTGTCTACGAGCCTTCCACTACGGCTTTCCTTTGTTTTCATTATTTCACATCCTTTGTAAAAGGGGCAGCAGCTTAACCCTTAGGCTTACGCACATATGTTATTCGCTTATTATTCTTGTAAACGGTGGGTCTATTGACCTTGGCGCTTTGTTTATATGCTGTTTTGGCAGCCTGTTTATCGTATGCGTTGATAATCTTCTGCACTAATGGATGCCTTACAACATCTTTGCTGGTTAGGTGGCTTATTCCTATATCGGGGATGCCATCCAGGAGTTTAACAGCCTCATTAAGTCCTGACAATTTTCCATCTGGCAGATCAACCTGGGTTATATCTCCCGTGATTACAGCTTTAGAGTTAAATCCAAGGCGGGTGAGAAACATCTTCATTTGTTCGGGAGTTGTATTTTGAGCCTCATCCAGCACAATAAACGAGTTGTCTAAAGTACGGCCACGCATGTAAGCCAGAGGTGCAACTTCAATTAGGTTTCGCTCAAAATTACGAGTAAAGGCCTCCGGTCCCATTATATCGTGAAGCGCATCGTAAAGTGGGCGCAAATAAGGATCTACCTTCTGTTGTAAATCACCGGGAAGAAACCCAAGCTTTTCCCCAGCTTCAATAGCAGGGCGAGTGAGGATTATTCTGTTAACCTGGCCTGCTCTAAAGGCTGTGATTGCCATAGCCATTGCCAGATAGGTCTTACCGGTACCGGCTGGACCAATAGAAAATACCACAGTGTTATTGCGAATTTGGTCGATATACTTCTTTTGACCAAGGGTCTTTGGTTTTAATGGTTTACCTGAAATAGTCATGCATATTGTATCATCGTTAATCTTTTCTATTTGCTCGAAGTGTTCGTCTTCCAGTGCCGCTATTAAATAGTTGACCTGCTGGTCGTTAATAGTTTCACCTTTCTTGGCAAAAAGCATAAGCTTTTTAAGCACCGACTCAGCTTTATCAACCCCAACCGATGCGGTGGATGTGCTCATAATCTGTACAGATTCATCCCTGTTTACTATTGTGACCTTGAAGGCCATCTCAATTTTTTTTATATGCTCATCCAGCTTGCCGAATATATTGCTTATTAGGTTGCTGGGTATCTCTATATTTTTCTTAGGTGCGTCCATATTTTAATTTATGCCTCCTTCGTCGGCGGAACAAATACTGCGAGCCTTTACCCAAAAAACAAATCATTTTGATATGGTCATAGGCTAGTCAATAGGCACTTGCATGTCAATCCTTTGATGGGTGATTATCAAGGCTCTTACCACTAAGGCCTCTGATGTTTCTTCCATTTCCACCTGTCGGTCTATAATATCAATCCCGAAATCAAACTCCCGCATAATCCGATTGCCTAGCATACTTTCCGCTAGAAGGGTAGCTTCTTCTATACTGCGGGTACGCCTTGTTGGGATGAATTCTAAATAGCGATCCATTGCCAAAATAAATGGCATTGGATAATCTCCGCCCACCCCCAGCTGATGGTGTGTAGTTATTCTATCATAAGAATCAAAGGAAATGCCACCTCTTGGGATATTTAAGCGGAAATTGCCCGCAAATAGAAACTGCAAACTGTGACGAGTAGTTGACCTTCCAGTATAAACCTTATCAATATATGTAAACGGAACAATAAACTCAATGGGGTGATACCTCCTCGCCCATACTTCCGCATATGCATGGACATAAGCTGTCTGTGGGTTGCCTGTATCCACGCCAAGCTCTAAAAAGCCACTAACCAGCATCTCTCCCTGACGCACAACATCGTTTTGCCGCACCATAGGGGCACCGGAAGAAGTGGCGATTCGAGTTATCAATCCATCATGGGCAGCCACGACATGGGTAGGCGTTTGTCTATCAATGATAGGCTGCTGAGGAATAGCCTCTGCAATCATGATAGTAGTCCGTGTCCCACGAGTATTAATATCCGCCCAGCTAAGCTCGTCAAAATGATTTAATAGCTCTCGAGTAAGACCTCTGGCATCAATTGTATGTTTAAACACCCCAATATGAAGTCCCTGCTCATCCAAAAAAGTAAGGATTGTCTCATGGCAAACTCCATCACCACCCACAATCTCAACCCGCCATATAAAAGAAGAAAGAACAACCATCATCAATACAAAAAAAAGGATACCCCCAAGGAGTAGCTTCCGCTTGCGATATCTATGGGCCATAAAAGGCAACCCATTTTTCTCTATTATCTTTGTCCGGCATTTGGTTTTGCGGCTACAGACCCTAAGTGACTTAAATCCTTTAATGGACACATTAGCATGTACACCCTCAGGTGCGCGCTCTACATCCCATAAATAAATTCCACGATATGCGGCCATATTCAAAAATCGTTCAATAGAAAATCCGGTAACCCTAATCCGTACATATCCTTTTGCATATTGCCACATATTAAGCATCATAGGGCCACATCCTTACCAAAGTATTCCTTTTATCGTTCCGGTTATAAGTACATGCTCTGAGGTTACTTGTTTAAGTATTAGTTTCTGACCTTCAATTGTTAGTACTCCGGCTTTTGTTAATATGCGGATTTTAGTATCGGTGAATTCTATTAGATTTTTGTAATTTTCTATGTTTAATTCCTGGCGGCCTGTGGCTATTAGAAGGGGTAGATCCAGGATTATTTCTTTGGGGAGGGATAGCATATCGGTCATTTTTTCTTTGATTTTCATTGTGCCTCCCTGAGTAAAGTCATTGCAAAAATATATGAGAATTTGGCAGGGTTTATACCAAGTAATACTAATAGCAGATAAAAAAGCCTCCTGCCGTTTTTTTTCGACTGGAGGCTAAATAATTTGTGATAGTGCTAGCTTTACCCCATATTCCAAAAAACAGCTGTATTGGCAATCATAATCATAGTAAAGAAAATTGTATTGGTAAAAGCCGCAAGATAGACATTATTGGTCTTGGTATAAAGTCTTCTGGCATAAACGGCAGCAATAGCGAGACAAGGCACTAATGCAAACAGTAAAATAGCATTAAGGGCCATAGTAGGATACCATGCAGTTCCTGTAGCAAATAGCATCCCATAATGAACTACAAGCCACAGGATAATACCGCCGACATTAAGCACAACTGCAATCAAATCCCCAGCGCGTTTTCCACCTGTATTAGCACCAATCGCCACTGTATTAAAGAAATAGAAAATAAGGAAAAATGGTGCATATCTGGCGAAGGCCAGCACATGATCAAAAGTAAATGTCCTGATAGCTAAAGTCCAAACGCGGGCATCTACCACGAAGATGGCTTGCATAATAAATAGAAGTACATAGATCAAAGTCATCCCCGCAAAAGCAGTAACAAAGCTAGCCGCAACAGCATCTACCCGAACAATGAAACCATAATTCTTGGGCACAGCCCCCAACAGCTTCTTGCTAAGGAAGTATATAAATGTAAGCAGTATCGCCGCAATAGCCGCAGACATTATAGCCCAGTAGCCAATGGTATTAACCGCGGGAGCCACAAAAAAGCCGGTAAGATTCATGATACTGCCGGAGAGATTGGCAAGCAATGCAGTAACACCAAGTACGGCAGCCAGGATGATGCCTCCCGCGCCCCAAACCCTGCATTTTTCGCATTTATCCTTATCTCTGTGGTGAAGCACATAGAAAACAATCCCCGAAATCAAGGACACTGCCGCAAGAATAAGAGATACATATCTGAAAATATCCAGCTCATTAATCCGCCGCTCCATAAAAGTAGGAATAAGGAATGCCGGAAGCAGAGCAGACACGGCAATAGTACACCAATAGAACAGCTTATGCCGCCCCTTCTTACCCATAGGAATAGCCTCTCGCTTACCAGTAATCGCTAATTTAAGGAATGGAAGCTTCAGAAGTAGCCCCATAACAGGTATCACCAGTAAGAAATATCCAACCATAGTTACAAAGTTAAATACGACTTTCCACTGCCATATCTGGTTACGGTTATGGAGTAAATCCCCGGTATCTTCCCGCTGAGCAGCGGTTGCATATGGCTCAAGTACTCTGTAGAAGTTGATTAAGTAATTGGTTGTATTTGCGGAAAAATGGTTCCATGGGTGGATTTCGTTGGGGGTGTATACAATGCGGCGGCCTTGCTGGGAACCACGCACTATGTCTTCTCCTAAAATCAATTCACCCGATTCGGCTATATGCCAGCCTGATGGCCTGTCTGCTCCTTCATATCCCAAGAATTGTCTTCCTACAGGAGTCAGTGCCCAATCTGAGCGGATTACGGTCCCGCCAGCTTGGGCTGTTGCTTCAGGTGCATTAAAGAAGAATTCGTCATACATCCCTGCAACAATACCTATATTGCGGCTTCCCATAGCAGCAAGGAGCTGATCAAGGGGTGCCACAGCTTGGGCATGGGATAAATCTGCACCAACAGAGATAGCAGAGTGAATCATCCTTACGCCAGATTGTAGCGATTGCAACTCATCGAAGTACACAGCCACGATACTGGAAAAGCCTCCCATGGAATGGCCGCTTACGGCTATTACACCATTACCATTTGCGTCTCTAAGTGTAAAGGGCTGTTGGAACATGTACTGTACAGCATCGAATTGGGCGTGAATCCAAAAAGTGCCAAAATGCCCGCCGACAGGGATATCTGCTGCCCAGCGGGAGTTTCCGTGGTCATACATATCTAAAGCCAAGACAATGTATCCGCGGCGAGACATCTCAATTGCAGGGGCATCTTGCATTTCTCCTGTGTTGAGGTAGCCATGAGTGGTGATAATCACAGGCCTTGGATCATTTTCTCCCGCGCCTCGAGGCATATAGAGTAGTCCCGTCAGTGTTCCTCGCTCTGTCTCGAAGGAAATTCGAGATACATTTACAGAGTAAAAAGCGGAGTTAAACATCCCCGCTAGGAAACTTCCCAGTAGAATCATTCCAATAGCGATTACCAGGATTTTCTGGGATTTGATGAATCCTATGCATTTTTTCATGATGCACCTCTTTCATTTAGGAAATATTTAGTAGCTCACAAATGCATAATATCATATCTATGTGGAAAAGCAACAAAAAAAGACTGCCCAAGTGCAGTCTAATTTACGCATTAAATTATATATCCCAACACAACATCTTTATGATATACTACGCCAAAGATGTACAAGATTTGCGGATACTACTAAAGAAGAGTAGGGGGGAACCTCTGCAGTGAGAGACTGGCTATCCCAGACAGCGCTACGGATTGAACGTTTTAGTATTATGAAAGCCATAAGAGATGGGTTTGCAGGTATTATGCCAATCCTATTAATTGGGGCTTTTCTTTTCATGCTTGTGGAACTGGAGATTCCTCTTTACTTAGACGCTACTCCAGGTATACCTGGGCGCAATTGGCATATTACTTTTGAGCAGCTTTATACCGGTATTTTAGGACTACTTCCTATTGCCGCTGCTTTTTCTATTGGATATACATTGGCCCTTCATTCTCCTCATTATTCTAGTAGGATATTAAGCCCTTTGGTGCCATCTTTGGTGGGACTTTCTTGTTTATTTATTCTTGTAGCTGCTCCTGGCGGAGGATTCCGATTTGTGGAATTTGGCCCTAGCGGGGTTTTCTTAGCTGTTATTGTTGCGGTTATTTCCCATTTATTATTTTTCTTTTTCTATAGGTATCGATTGGTGGTTGCAAGGCCAAAAGCGTCTACTTCTTATTTGGCTCAAGTTGTCTTACTCATCGAGCCTGCATTATTTACAATTCTTATTTTCACAGTAATTCGCTTTATCTTTAATGCAACAAATGCCTTTAATATCCCTAATGCCATTAATGATTGGGTAATCAATGTGCTGGTTGGTGTATATCATCGATTTAACTCTCCATTGATATTTTTAATGGCATTTACATTTATGCACCAGCTTCTATGGTTTTTTGGCCTTCATAGCGGGGATATTATATGGAATGTTGCATACCAGGCTGGATGGCCTGAGATGCTTAATCCTGTATTCTTTGAGCTGTTTGTTTTTGCTGGAGGAGGAGTGCTTGCACTTATTTTTGCTATCTTGATTGTCAGGTGGAAAAATGCTTTTAGGCCTACACTTGTGGCTCTTCCTATGGGGATTTCTAATATTGGCTCTCCAATAACTTATGGACTTCCTGTGGTTTTCAATCCTTTCTTTCTGATACCGTTTATTTTCGCGCCTATGTTTTCTGCTGTAATTTCATATATGGCTGTCGCTTCGGGAATGAGCCCCGGTCTTGACCAGGTGGTGGCTTCCACTATGCCTCCCGGTATCAGTGGCTGGATGGCCACAGGCTCGTCTATGGCTGGGGTTGTGCAGATTATATGTTTGATTATGGGGACGTTTATTTACATGCCCTTTGTATGGATGGCCAATAGTGCCAGTGAAGAGCGATGTGATTTTGCCATTGAGGAACTTATGTCTAGGGATGCCGCCCCATATCTTGCCCGCCGGGACGATGTAGGGGTATTTGCGCGTTCTTTATTTGAAGAAATGGAATATGATCTCAGGCGAAAGCGTGGCTTTTACTTAGAATACCAGCCCATGATTGACAGCCATAACAGGATGCTGAGTTTCGAAGCTAGAGTACGGTACAGGCATACATCACTTGGGCCATTACCGCCAGAGCTGGTTCAGGCATTGGCAGAAGAAGGCCGCCTGGAAAACGATTTAAATACATTCATAATAGAAGAAGCCTTTTCCAGCCTTCGTGAGCTTAGGGAGTATAATTTTAATGATTTGCTTATGACGATAAATCTATCTCCAAAACAATTAGGCAAACCCAAAACCATTAAAATGATGGAAACAGCGCTAAAAAAATATAACATCGACCCGGCATTAATCCGATTAGAGCTATCCAGCCATGAGGTTCTTGGCCCAGGTTTTGACCCATGGATGTTGTTTAATGCCTTAGAATCCATTGGGCTTAGGGTGATAATTGATAATTTTAATCTACAGCTTACCCACTTCAATAATCTGCGCCGTATGGGGGTAAAAACAATAAAGCTGAGTACTGCACTTACACAAGATGTGCAATACAACGAGCTAAGTGCCAATGTAATCAAAGATATTGTGACCCACGCAAAACCTATAACCATCATTGCCGAAAACATAGAATCAAAAGGCCAGCGGGATGCACTGGCAGAGCTTGGCTGTGAAATATTCCAGGGGAAATACTTTTCTAAACCTATGGAATCCGCTGACTTAGCTCTATATCTGAGGTTAAGATAGTGGCACATTGGAAGACCCGTGGCCTTCGAGGCAGTGCCTTTGAAGAAATGATTGATATGACCAACCTACTTTATGTCCAGCGGGGGTTGTCTATTATCCAAAAGATACCAACTCCTATAACTCCAGTTGAGGTGGATAATAAGGCTAGAACCATAACGTCTGCATATTTTGATAAAAAAAGCACTGTAGACTTTATAGGTGTGGCGCAAGGTCTTGCTATCTGCTTTGATGCTAAGGAAACAAAGCAGCTAAATCTACCTCTGCGAAATATTCATCTTCATCAAATCGAATTTATGGAGAATTTCCGCAAGCAGCAAGGTGTGAGCTTTTTACTGGTGCATTTTCAGGCAAAAGGAGAAATATTTCTTTTGCCAAGCGAAGAGCTATCCAAATACCATAAACAAGCCCAAAATGGCGGGCGTAAGTCTATTCCATATTCAGACTTTAACCCAGCCTACATAGTGCCAAATAAAAACGGCTTTCCGGTGCATTACTTGGTAGCTGTAAATGAGTACTTGAAAGGAACAAACTTATGAGCCGAATAATTACTATTACCAACCAAAAAGGTGGAGTAGGGAAGACCACCACAACTATCAATCTAGCCACATGCCTTGCACAAGCGGGGAAGCGGGTGCTGGTTGTAGATATGGATCCCCAGGGCAATGCTTCAAGTGGTTTTGGGGTAGATAAGTTCAGCCTACAAAAAACAGTCTATAATCTTCTTATTGGGGAAGCTACCCTGGAAGAAGTTATTCTTCCTGTTTGTGTAGACGGGGTACGGCTCCTTCCCGCAAATATTGACCTAAGCGGAGCGGAAATTGAGCTTATTGCAATGAATGAGCGAGAGTTTAGGCTTCGTACTATTTTTAGTCAGTCCAGGTATATGTTTGACTATATTCTTATGGATTGCCCTCCGTCACTTAATCTTCTTACAGTTAATGCCTTATGCGCCGCTGATTCTGTGCTTATTCCTATACAATGCGAGTATTATGCTTTGGAAGGGCTGTCTCAGCTTATGAATACTATCAAGCGTATACAGCAGAAACTTAATACCCGCCTGGTTATTGAAGGGGTGGTATTTACTATGTACGATTCCCGCACCAACTTAAGTAATCAGGTAGTAGATGAAGTAAAGCGGCATCTAGGTGCGTATACCTATAAAACAATCGTGCCTCGCAATGTGCGGCTATCAGAAGCCCCAAGTCATGGGTTGCCAATTACGCTGTATTCAGCTGATTCTAAGGGGGCAGAGGCGTATAGAGCTTTGGCGCTGGAAGTTATGGAGCGGAATAAAAAATAATGAAATCTTTTGCCTTCGGCAAAAACATTCGCAAAAATGCATTGAAGCATTATAATCTTTGCTCATTTGATTGGGGAGAAAATAAATGAAATCTGGATTAGGCAGGGGATTAAACGCGTTGTTGGACGCAACTACACAGCAAGACGAGAATCAAGCATCAGAAACATCAAACCAAAATTCCGGCATTTTACTGGTAGATATAAGAAAAATTGAACCTAATAAAGGCCAGCCAAGGCAGTTCTTCGAAGAAACTTCTCTGGAGGAGCTGGCTGAATCTATGAAGGAATACGGTGTTATACAGCCCCTGTTAGTGACCAAAAATGGCGATACCTACACAATAATAGCCGGTGAGCGCCGCTACCGTGCGGCCCGTCTCGCCCGCCTTACGGAGCTTCCTGTAATAATAAAAGACTACTCTGAGGGAGATATCCTCCAAGTAGCCTTAATAGAAAATATACAGCGTCAAGACCTTACCCCTATCGAAGAAGCCCTATGCTATAAGCGCCTTATGGACGATTTCTTCTTCTCTACAGAAGATATTGCCACAAAAGTAGGAAAGAATAAGCACGCAGTAATAAGTGCCCTGCATTTACTAGAGTTAGACCCTCGTGCCCAGGCGCTGGCAGGTGAAGGAAAACTAACCGCCAGCCACGCGAAAATTCTTCTTTCAATAGAAGATGGTGATCTGCAAGCTGCCTGTGCTGATACCATAGTAGAAGAAGGCCTAAGTGTTAGAGGTGCGGAAGCACTTGTGGCTGCGGCAATAAAAGAAGCATCAAGGCCTGAGCCTGGTGATAAAGAAACCGAGCAGTTATTGTCGGAAGAGGTGCTGATTGCATATAAGCGCGCAGAAGATGACTTGCAAAATTTACTCGGGTCAAAGGTAAGTATCAGACATGGGAAGAAGAAAGGCCGTATAGAGATAGAGTACTACTCGCCGGATGAGTTAGATAGACTGTTATTACTACTTGGTAAAATTAAATAAGAAGGGAACAAGATGAGAGTGAAAAACAAAATTATAACCCTAATCCTGCTAGTTGCAGGGATAGCATTGCTTGGTGGCTGTTCTGTCAATATTGGTGGCAATGCAGTTCGAGGCAGTGGAAGCATGGTTACCCGCTCTATGGATGTAGGAAATGATTTTTCTGCAATATCAATAAGTGGTAACTTCCAAATAATATATCGTCAATCCCCAGAGAGAGGGATGACAGTTGTAATGCAAGAAAATCTTTTTCAGTATCTTACGAGAATAGAGACTAGTGATACTTTATTTGTTGGGTCAAGCAGGGGTTTTAACACTACAAGCGAGAATCGCCCACGCTTATATATCTATGCCCCATATCTTACAGCTGCGGATTTAAGCGGTGCGGTAAGTGCTAACGGCTGGGATGTTGTCGAAGGACAGCGCTTTGCCCTTAACATCTCAGGGGCCGCTGGCGTAAACATTACCCTAGATGTGGAACGCATTGATGTAGACGTGTCTGGTGCCGCCAGCATTACACTAGACGGCACCGCTGATATTCTCAATATTCTTGGGTCTGGTGCTTTGACTGTATCTGCCGGTGATTTGACAATTGAAAGTGGCAGAGTTGACCTGTCTGGTGCAGGAACAGTTACTTTATCTTCTTTGGCCAATGTAACAATTAATACAAGTGGTGCAGCACGTGTGCGAGAGGCCGGGTAGGAACGCTTTCGTCAGTATCATCAAAACTAAAATTGCACTCTATTCCACCGACATATTGTAAAAGAAGAAATCATCTAGCGTACCCCAAGCCCCGTTAGTGTTTTCGATATTAAGCATAACCCCGATTGTCACTATATCCCCGTCTTGTACGGGGATATTTGTTATGGCGGGGTTATTCCAGTTTTGCCAGCCGGGTAGGGCGGTATCTTGGCGTGCGAAGAATTCTTCGTTTATTAGTACATAGATATATATTTCCCAGCCGGTTCCCGCGTCGCCGCCTGTAATAAAGGTTTCAAAGCCATAGTATCCGGCGGGTAAATCGTTAATGTCTTGCTCAATTGAAAAGTGTATGGGCTGATTGGCGCTTCGCCACCAGCGGAAGCCGAAATCACCGGTGCGAACATTGTCCATGCCTCGGTTGGCGTAGCCCTGGGCATCACCGTGGAAGTTTATGCGCCACATGTCCATTTCTTGGTCTTCGAAGCTGTGGTTTTGTACTAGGTTGCCCGGGGATAGGGTCAAGGTGTGAGAGAAGTCAAGCATGTAATCATTAGCTAGGGCCTGGCCTCTTATCTGGATTGTGGCTACACCGCCTTGGGATGTGGCAATGTCCAGCGCTTCGGTTATATCATCCATGTTCCAGATAATGCTTGCCGGCACGCGGTCATTGTTGGCAAAAACGGCCGTTACGGTTTCTGGTAGCATATCCACAATGTTGGTTATATCAAGATTGGGGTTTCGAATAGCTTCAGATTGGGAATGTAGAATCATATCGATATGATTGCCATGACGTGATACTGCTCCGGTTTGCAAATAATTGAAAAGATTAAGCGTCGGCAGCGGATGTCCGTTGTGGTCAAAAAAAGCCTGATTATCCCATGACGAACCACCCCAATACGTACCAGCGTCATAGGGATCATAAATCGCCGCAAAGCTAGAGGCCCAGCCGCTTCCGTGTTCTTCCCAAATAGGTTCGTTGGTGGCCCTATCACCTGACCCTACCGTTATCCATGCTGGTTCCCATAAAAATACTCCTATACCCCGCTCTACAGAGGCCACCGCTGCAACCACATCGCGGATTGCGTTGGCTTGGCCTTGGACAGAGATGGGGTAGTTATAAGTAGTCATATATCCTGACCATGAGTTTGTATGGCCATCGGTGTCTTCTCGTGTAAATGCGTATGATGTTTCAAGTACCGCAACATCTACATCGAAGGTATTGGCTATAAGATTCATCAATTCTACTAAATTTTCCAAGCTGCCATGCCAAAACGGGTAATATGAAATGCCAAATACATCATAAACTACCCCAGCTGACGCAAGGGAAAGCCCAGCCTGGGTGAAATCCCAAAAATTTTCAGGATTAGTTTTGTGGATGGCAATACGAATATTGCGCGGGAAATATTCCTCAAGGTTTTCGCCTTGGCTTATTCGAAAATCCCGTTCGGCATCAATTATGGCCGCGCTTCCAGCCGCAAACAACCTAACTTTAAAAGGCCAGCCTGTTACTCCAGCGATGCCGTTATTAGTCTCGTTGCCAATTTGCACCATTCCGATATCAATTCCGGCTTCCAGCATTTCAATAATTGTATTGTAAGTAAATTGATATAGAGCCTCAGCTTTTTCATCTACATTCATATCTTCCCATGCACGGGGCACCATTTGCTTTGCTGGGTCTGCCCAGAAGTCTGAATAGTGGAAATTTACCAATAATTGCATACCTGCCGCTGTTGCTCGCCTGCCTATTTCTATGGCGCGTGGCACATCGTTGTTGCCGCCACCAAAGCCTCGCAGTGTAGTTCCATCATAGTACCATGGGTCATTCCAAATCCTTACACGTACATAATTGGCTCCGCCATCAGCAAAAAGCTGGAATAGGTCAGCTTCGTTGCCATCAAAACCATGAAAGGTCACGCCGCTTTCTTCCAGGGAAAGCACGCTGGAAATATCTGCACCCAGCATAAAATCGTCATTCAGCTCTACCCGTTCAACAAATATTTCGGAGTTAATATCAGCATCTCGGAATAACCGAAAAGCAACAAACACCCCAACAATTACCACAAACAGCATAATCCCTATCAATAGTCCATGTTTTCCATGCTTTTTTAGCTTATTGTACATACAATCCTCCAATAATTTTGTCACTTGCAGACTATAATGTAAGGCTATTGCACCAAAAAAGCAATAAACTCTTGCATGGTTATCGTGCATAGTTTATAATGCGCCGCATAAACATTATTTCCTGAATGGAGGAGCAGTAAGATGAAAAAATGCATGTTAATAGTTGGATTGTTGGTGCTGGCTCTAGCCTTTGCCGCATGTAGCGGCAATGAGTCAGCCCCGGCTCAGACCCCAACCCCTGCGCCACAGCAAGACCAAGCCACAACAACCCCTGATGCTGATGAGCCAGACCTAGGTGACGACTATATTTATTTCTATGGGCTACATCTACCTGTGGATGCTGATGATTTGATAGTTTGGATGCCATACGAAGATTTTGCGATGGCTCTAATCGAAAGCTTTAACGAGCGCTTCCCTAATGTTAATGTTATCTGGGAAGAAGTAGGGCATAGTGATTCTCGTGATAGAATGATTCTTGACGGCCCTGCTGGTTTAGGTGCTGATACTTTCAACTTCCCTCATGACCAGATTGCTTTTGCAATCCTGGACGGTCAAATTCAACCTGTGCCCGAGGCTCTTGAAGCCAAATGGCAACGTGAGCTTATTGAAACTGCAATCGGCACAGTAACCCATAATGGTGCAGTACATGCTGCTCCATTCCAAATTGAAAATATCGCACTGTTCTATAACCGTGATTTGTGGGGCGATGTTGGCCCAACAACATGGGAAGAAATACTTGAGTTTGCCGAAACATACAATGACCCAGCCAACCATGACTGGGCAATGGCATGGGACGTAAACACAGGCTTTTTTAATGTGTTCTGGCTAACCGCCGGTGGAATGCAATTGTTTGGCCCTAACAATGATGACTACACCCAAATTGGTTTTGACACACCTGAAGCCGCACGCGGTCTTGCATGGTTCCAGCAAATGCGCGCATTGTTTGATATGCCATCTGCTGATGTAGAATTTGCTACAGCGGAAGAGCGTTTCCGTACAGGTCAGATTCCATTAACAATCACTGGCCCATGGGCTATCCATGATTCTCTTGAAAACGGTGTAAATCTTGGAATTACAAGTATCCCAACAATTGAGGGTATTCAACCTTATGCATTCTCAGGTGTTATGGTATCTGCCGTTTCTACCTGGAGCACAAATCCTTGGGCATACGCTTTTGTTGACCATCTGGTAAGCGAAGCCGGTGCCGCTGTATTGTACGAACATCGTAATATGATGACCACAAGACGCGATATTTCCGCAATCCCAGGCCTAAGCGATGACCCATATCTAAGTGGTATCGCAAGACAATCTCCATTTACCGTACCAATGCCTTCAATCGCAGAAGTACAGTTTATGTGGGCTCCTCTTGATGAATTGTTCAGATTCTCATGGGATGGTGACCTTTCTATCGAGGAAGTGCAAGAACACGCAATGAATACCTATCGCAACTCGCTGATTATAGCGGGAAGAGATATTGATTTTTAATTAATTTAAATTGATTCGGGCGGGGCTGTCTTCCTCGTAAGACAGCCCCATTTTTATATCGTTTTTCTATTAAAGTTCTTCTGAAATCAAAAGGCGTGATTTCAGAAGAAGCAAAAGACTCATAATGAAACCTACTTTCGAAATCATAAAACGTGATTTCGAAAGAGGTCTATTCTCATAATTGAGGTGGATTATGCCTAAATTAGCGGCAATTATGTCTGCTGTCATCTGGGGCAGTGGACAGTTGTATAATAAACAGCCTATCAAGGCTGCATTCTTTTTTCTGATACAGGTTCTTTTTATTTTTGTCGAATTCTCCACAGGTACATGGGCTATACTTACAGGCCAGACATATGCTCATTTTCGCAATGCTGGGTTCTTTTCCAGCGGGATATGGGGCATTATAACTCTTGGGGAGATTGCAAGGGTAAACCCAAGAGTAGAAATCTTCGATCACTCAACTATGTTGATGTTGGGTGGCTTAATTGCAATTTTGGTTTTATTAGGGTTTGCAATCTTTTATATCTGGAATATCCGTGACGCTTATCATACCCGTAAGAAATTGATGGCGGGAGATGAGGAGTCTAGCCTAACATATCTCAAAAATGTAGTAAGCAATTCCTTTGAGTATATCGCTATAACTCCTGGCTTGATTCTGCTGTCATTTTTCTCTTTTATTCCCATCATGTATGCTTTTTTGACAGCATTTACTAACCACAATGTAATGAGTCTGCCACCTGTTAACCCTCCGGTGAGCTTGGTGGACTGGGTAGGGTTTGCTACATTTAGGCAGGTATTTAATATACCTGTATGGAATCGTACCTTAGTTGGCGTATTTGCTTGGACAGTTGTATGGGCATTTGCTGCTACGTTTACATCTTTCCTTGTTGGGTTTATTCAGGCGCTACTTATAAATAGCAAGCTGGTAAAATTCCCAAAACTGTGGCGTGGTTTATTTATATTGCCTTGGGCTATTCCTGGGTTTATTTCTATGCTTCTTTTTAGAAATTTCTTTGTTGCTCATGGTGTTGTAAATCAGTTGTTGCTGCAATTTGGAATTATTGATCACTGGATATCCTTTTATGGCAGTGTTGGTTGGTCTAGAGCTATTGTAATTATTGTTAATATGTGGCTGGGCTTCCCTTACTTTATGGCACTGGTTTCTGGTATCATGACATCTCTCAATATGGAGATATATGAGGCGGCTTCAATTGATGGGGCTACATCCTTCCAACAGCTTAGATATCTGACAATACCCACGATCCTTTCCGCTGTTGCGCCACTTCTTATAATGTCTGTTGCCCACAACTTCAATAACTTTGCGATTATCTACTTTGTTACCGAAGGCGGGCCGGCTAATATCAACTACATGAGAGCCGGTTCTACAGATATCTTAATAACCTGGGTATACCGCCTGACAGTTGACTATCGTATGTATAATTTCGCCTCTGTAATGAGTGTGTTTATATTTATCGTTGTTGCCTCTGTATCCGGCTGGAACCTGCTGCGGACAAGAGCCTTCAAGGAGGATTGATTATGAAAAAGAAAAAATCTTTCAGCCTTAAACGGCTGCTTGCCAGCTTGCTGATTTATCTAGAGCTGTTGGTTATGCTGGCGATTGTGGTTTATCCTATATTATGGCTTGTGGGTGCTGCGTTTAGTCCACTTCGTGGTGCTCCTGGTTCCGCCTTACAGGATGGACTAAATGCGATTCCTAGAGATTTTACACTCGCCAACTTCCGGCGTTTGTTTGATGATCATAATTTTTCAACTTGGTATCGCAACACACTTACCATTGCTGTACTGACTATGATTGGCACTGTTCTTGTGCATACTTTTATGGGCTTTATTTTCGCGCGTTTACAGTTTAAAGGGCGGAAGATAGGGTTGCTTTCTATAATGATTTTGCAAATGTTTCCTTCATTTTTGGCACTTACAGCGATATGGGTTATTTTCTTGACCTTTGGCCTTTTGGATAATATCTATGCTTTGGTGCTGTTATATGTAACCGGTGGGATTCCTTTCTCTGTATGGCTGGTTAGAGGGTATATGCTTAATATCCCTAAATCACTGGATGAAGCCGCTTATCTGGATGGGGCAACCAAGCTTCAGGTATTTACCAAAGTTATATTTCCTTTATCAAAACCTATAATCGCTTTTATTGCATTTTCTTCATTTATATCTCCATGGATGGATTGGATTTTCCCCAACATGGTGCTGCGTAGCAGTGCTAATCATACATTGGCAATGGGGCTTTTTGAGTTGGCTGATGTAGCAAGTCATAGTTATGACATTACCGCATTTACCGCCGCTGCTCTTATTGTTGGTGTGCCAATAGCAGTAATATACTTTGTATTCCAGCGCTATCTGCTAACAGGTCTAACTGCAGGCGCTAATAAAGGAGAATAGCTGGTGTTTATATGGGCACCTTTGGCAAGGCAGGCGAAGTTTGCAAAGCTTAGCCGGGTAATCCTGGTGTTTGTAGCTATGCAAAGCTTGCTTTCCTTGCCTGTTTTATTCGAATTTTTTCGTACTCCCCCAAGTGATTTTTATCCTAGAATCCATGGAGGCCCAGTTTTTGAGCTGTTTGACAGCTCTTGGGCCTCATGGATTGATTTAAGTGAAGATGAAATTGGGTTTGCAGAAGAAATCCGCGAGCCAGAAGGCGCGGAGTGGCCCGTGGTCTTAATTGGTGACTCACACTATCATAGAGTGGTTATTACCCATGGTGATGATGGCTTAGCCTTTGAAGAGTCGGGTTTATTTGTGTTTGTGGTTACACCAGAATATTTATTTTATCTTGATGGCTCTACTGTGTTATCTGTACCTGTAGCCCGGATTCCAGCCTGGGCAATTGAAGAAATGAATCATCGTGAACTTTTTAATCATCTGGCACTTGCCAACCGATATTTTTCTAGAATGGTTATGCCGGTGTATTTGCTGATATTTGCGGTATTCTTCATATCTCAGTTGCTTATATGTGCTGCCGCTGTGTGGCTTTTTGGCCAGTGGCGTAAATTGTATGGGAAAATGACGGTTCGGGAGCGCTTTTCTGTTATTAGCTTTGCGTCAGTTCCAGCGGGACTTGTGGGGATGTTTGTGGGCTTTGCCTTTCCCATAATTCATATTTTTATCTTTCAGTTATTGATGATTTATATTTCCTATAAGGCTATGAAAGAATTTTAATATGCAGTATCGTTTAATTGCGCTTAGTTTATGCGCAATTTTTTTTGTATAGCGAACGACTTTCGAATAGGAGGGGTTACAATTGGATTTTACTATGTTTCATCATGAGGCAAAAGGCAGATATGCCTATGCCATTGACCTACACAATCTGCACATAAGGCTTCGTACAGGACAGGATGCAAAAGGTAATATTAAGCTTATAGCTTTTGACCCGTTTGTATGGGCTAAGGATGAAACAGGGGAATACAAGATTTCCGACCCTGTTACCTATGAAATGAATATAGAACACTCTACTAAGGACTTTGATTGGTGGTTTGCGGAAATAAAGGTGCCGACAAAGCGGGCTAAGTACGCCTTTATAGTTGAGTGTGAAGATGGCACATACCTTTACGGCCCAGCAGGCGAGACTGCTATCTCACTGGATGATAGCGGTGAATTTGACATAAGCCCGCTACATCATCTAGGCTATGGCTATCCATATATTCTTGAGGAGGATTTATTCCATGCGCCATCATGGGTTACGGATACGGTATGGTATCAGATTTTCCCAGAGCGATATGCAATCGGCGGCAAACATCTCAATAAAGGCGAGCTGCATCCTTGGGGCAGCAAGGTTGAGGGTATAAACCAGTTCTTTGGCGGAGATATTTTGGGAATTGCATCAAAGCTTACGGAAATAAGGGGTTTAGGCTTTACAGGCATATATCTCACCCCTATTTTCAAATCCCCATCCACCCATAAATACAATACAGAGGATTATTATGAAATTGATCCGGCTTTCGGTACCAAAGAAGATTTCAAAGAACTGGTGGATAAGGCTCATTCATTGGGTATAAAAATAATGATTGACCTGGTGTATAATCATATCGGAAGCACACATCCCATTTGGCAGGATGTTGTGCAAAATGGTGCCGCGTCTAAGTACTACAATTGGTTCTGCCATCGAGATGACGGTAGCTATGAAACCTTCGCCACAGTAAAGGCCATGCCTAAGTGGAATACCGCCAACCCAGACGCACGGGCATATCTGATGGATGTTACACTCTACTGGGCAAAAACATATGGCATTGATGGCTTTAGGCTGGATGTAGCCAATGAGGTTTCCCATGATTTCTGGCGGGAATTCCGTAAAGCGGTAAGAGGTGTGAACCCAGAGATATATATCCTGGGCGAAGTTTGGGATGACGGTATGCCCTGGCTAATGGGCGATCAATTTGATGGAGTAATGAATTATCCCTTAGCCGAGGCAATATGGAGCTTTGTATCCGGCAAAACAGATGGAGCTAAGCTTCGCCATGATATTTCCAAATGTCTGGTTATGTACCCGCGAGACAGGCAGAAAGTCATATTCAATCTATTAGGAACTCATGACACCAGCCGGATTATGACTGTGTGCAATAACAAAGTTGAAAGAGTAAAGCAGGCGTTTACTCTCCTTATGACCATGCCGGGAAGCCCCATGGTATTTTACGGAGATGAAATAGGACTAATCGGCGACGGTGCCGATGAAGCCAGGCAGTGCATGATCTGGGATGAAAATAAATCTGATTTGCAAGCCTTTGTAAAAGACTTAATCACATTAAGGGCAGAAGATAAAGATATGAAATCCCATGATATTATATGGCATAAGGCCGATAATGAAGGAGTAATCTACCAAAAAGGCTCCTTAATGGTGGCGCTTAACCCTAATGGGGCAGAAATATGGAGGAGGTAATCTATGTACGTAAAAAAGGTAACAGGCATCAATAAGGATTTTATGGTAGGGGCAGATATTTCAAGTTATCTATCCTTAGAAAAAAGCGGTGTCGTATTCCATGACAAATACGGAAACCCAGGAAATCTATTCGAAATCTTAAAAGACTCAGGCTTCAATTACATCCGCCTACGTGTCTGGAATGACCCTTTTGATGAAAATGGTAACGGCTACGGGGCCGGCAACTGCGACCTTTCTTGTGCAATAGAAACTGGAAAACGCGCAACAGCCGCAGGCCTTCGCACGAAGATCGCCTTCCACTATTCAGATTTTTGGGCAGATCCAGGTAAGCAAATGTCGCCAAAAGCCTGGCGGGACATGGATATCTCAACCCGCACTAATGCTTTATATGATTATACCTACGAATCCGTAACGGCCCTACTAAAAGCTGGAGTGGATGTAGGAATAGTAGCGGTGGGAAATGAAAACAACTCAACAATTGATGGTTCCGGTATGGCCGGGGTTAGTGGCAGATGGGATACGATGGAACAGGCCGCGGACTTGCTGAAATTATTCCAGGCAGGCTGTGACGCAACTCGCAAAGCCGCTAAAGAGCAAAATGCTCAAAATCTACAGGTAGCTGTTCATATAGCCGACCCATACCAAACAGAAAATTACCTTAATTTTGCCGACCGCTTATCAGATGCCAATATCGATTACGATATCTATGGCTCTTCGTATTATCCATTCTGGCATGGCACATTGGAAAACCTGACGGATATTCTTTCCCAAGTCTCAAAAAAGCATAATAAAGACGTACTTTGCGTAGAGACATCCTACCCCACGACCCTGGACGATGGAGACGGCTTCGAGCTTTACCCCATCAAGTACAATGAGAATTATCGCTATGCCATATCCCCCCAAGGGGCAGCCAATGCTTACCGTGATGTAGCCCAGGCCGTTGCAGATGTACCAAGCCAAAAAGGTTTAGGCCTATTCTTATGGGAGCCCACCTGGGTACCGGTAGGTTCACCGGATAATTGGGAGCATAATTTTAAATTATGGGAAGAATACGGCTCTGGCTGGGCAGCAAGCTACGGCTCCAGTTACAACCCCCAAATAGCGGGCCGATATGGCGGCACCGGTTGGGATAATAAAGGGATGTTTGACTTTCACGGCTACCCTCTTCCAACAATAACTGTGTTCAAGGATATGCACGAAGGCAGGGACTGTCCAATCACTATAGATGTAATGGCTGACTCCCAGGCAGAAATCGAGTACCACGATGAATTATGCATAGAAGATGTAATGGCTACCCTCCCATGCACCGCCTTAGCAATTTACACCGATAATACCCACAAGGAATTACCCGTTTCGTGGGATATCGTACCCATATTAGATGCTTTAGAGCAAATGAAGGAGAAACCCCATGTAAAATACCTAGACCTAACAGGTATAACCTGCGACGAAGGCCGCCCTCACTGCCTACTACGCATAGCTCCTAAAAACCTAGTACAAAACCACAGCTTCGAAGACGAAGATATGTCCATGTGGTTCATAGATACAGACTACCTCTCCCGCCAATCCAAAAGCCCCAAATTCGGCGATTTTGCACTAGGCTTTAGTCGCCCTGTCCCATTGGAAGCTAATACCGGTATAGAACAAACCATAAAAATACGAGACTCAGGTACCTACACAATGGAGGCTGCAATCACCGGAATCGCTGCAAAACAAGATGCCAAAACAGACTGCAACATCTATGTAATAAAGACTAAAAAAGGCATGGAAGATGAAGATATGAAAGATGAAGATACGCACACAGTCAGTTTCGAACTATCGGGTTACAGGCAGTGGTGCTACCCAAAAATCAGCGGTATAGAGTTATCTGCCGGAGATAAACTAACAATAGGAGTAGAAATACGTGCTACCAAAGGTGCAGTAGGCGCCATAGATGAAATCTATTTATATAAGGAGTGATTCCTATGTATTTACAAAAAAAATCCCCAAGGCAATTGGAATTTTTCGGCTTCGACTGGCAGTTTAAACTGGAAGAAGAAAAAGACTATAGGCTGGTACAATTGCCCCATGACTGGAGTGTCGAATATCCCTTCGACGAACACGCCCCATCCTTCGGCTCCGGCGGCTATGTAAAAACTGGCGTTGGCTTGTATAAAAAACACTTCACAGTAGACCCAGCCACCAAAGGGCGCAGAGTCGTTGTGCATTTCGAAGGCGCATATATGTGCTCTAGCGTAACCCTTAACGGCAAAGCACTGGGCGAGCATGTATATGGCTATACCCCATTTGAATACGAAATTACCGATATTCTCAACTACGATGGCGAAAATATTATAGAAGTCAAGGTAGACAACTCACAGCAACCCAACTCCAGGTGGTACACAGGCTCCGGCATAACCCGGGATGTATGGCTTAAAGCCGTAAACCAAGCTCATATCCCCACCTACGGTACCTATATAACCACATGCCAACCATTTAAAAATCAAGCCCAGATTAATATCGAAACAACAATAGTAGCCCCGATAGATAAAGGCATCCACCTGGAAACCTCTATACTAGATGGGGAAGGAAAATGTATTGCCATAGCCAGAACTCTGGTATGTAATCAGAAAATTTCCCAGGAAATAATGATTAAAAACCCAAACCTATGGTGCGATAAAAATCCATACCTATATAAAGCCGTGTCCAAATTAAAAGAAGGCGACGCAGTATTAGACGAATATGAAACCATCTTCGGTATACGAGACGTTGAGTTCCATCCGGATCGTGGCTGCTTAATAAACGGTAACCAAGTAAAGCTAAACGGCGTATGCCTACACCACGATGGCGGAGCAGTAGGTGCTGCAGTACCAGAAAAAATCTGGCGCCGCCGTCTAATCCTGCTAAAAGAAATGGGTTGCAATGCCATCCGCACAGCCCATAACCCACCAGACACCAGCCTTCTTCGCCTATGTGATGAACTAGGCTTCTATGTAATGGATGAAGCATTTGACGAATGGGATTATCTAAAATGGAAATCGGCAGGAAGCAACACCCACGAAAGCCGCGGTTATTCCGAATGGTTTAAAGATAATTATATGAAAGACATAACAGCCATGCTGTACCGTGACCGTAACCACGCCTCAGTAATAATGTGGAGCATTGGCAACGAAGTCCCAGAGCAAACAGATCCAAAAGGTCATATCTTAGCCAAAGAACTTCAAGATATCTGCCATCAAATTGACCCGACTCGTCTATGTACCCAAGGCAATGACCAAATATGTGCAGAGCCACGCCCCGCAACGGAGGATTTCCTAAACACCCTGGATATAGTAGGCTACAACTATACAGGCCGTTGGCGCACCCGTGCAGAAACCTTATATCACGATGATAAGCGCGCCAACCCCGACTGGTTGATTTTGGGCACAGAAAACCCATCAGTAGCCGGAGTGCGCGGCGACTACGCAATGGATGTACCCATAAACCCATGGCGCAGACCATATTTTTCTGCCCCTGTTAATGCAGGGCGGCTACTGCGCTTTACAATGACCCATGACTATGTACTAGGTGACTTTATGTGGACAGGAATCGACCATTTAGGAGAGGCTCACTGGCCACACCGCAGCTCTTCCTCTGGCGTAATCGACACTGCGGGTTTTGTCAAAGACCCATTCTATTTCTATAAAAGTATCTGGCGTCGGGAAACCCCATTCTGTCACGTATTCCCCAACCGCAACCTAGCCGACATTCCAGAAGGAACGGTACTTCCAGTACTATGTTACACCAATTGCACTTATACAGAGCTATTTGTAAACGGTAAATCCTACGGCAAAAAATCCTACAGCTACCCCCTATATGGCATGACCGAAACTTACGGCCATTTCGACACCCCTCCAATAAGCGCCAATACAGACGATCTATTCCTAAGCTGGGACGTCCCCTTCGAGCCAGGAACGTTGGAAGTAGTAGGCTATAACCTAGACAAAGAAGAAATCTGCCGCCACAAAGTACAGACCGCCAAAGCCCCAATTAAAATTAAAGCCACCACCGACACTCAAGCCCTGCAAGCCGACGGCAGAGACATGGCACATATTGAACTTATTCTTCTAGATGAAGACAATATCTTCAACCCAGAAGCCACAAATATAATCCACGTAAAAGTAGAAGGCCCAGCTAAGCTAATAGGCCTAGACAACGGTAATCCTGTAAGCCACACATCTTTCAAAGGCAGTGAAATGGCTGCCCACAAAGGTTTACTACTAGCAATGATTCAGTCTCAAAGAGAAGTTGGCAAAGTGAAGATTACCATTGCCTCAGAAGGGCTTATTTCTACTGTTGTCGAACTTGATATAGTGTAAACAAAATGCAGTGCAAACAAGTGTAACGCTTCTCATAATAAAAAAATCCCACGAGTAAACTAAATCGTGGGATTTTTGTTTGCACCTTACAAAATACTAGCAATAAAAACCACAATGACAAAGACAAACGAAATACTCTTCGCGCCAATATTTTTTCATTGGCAAGGAGAGTTTTTCGTTTGTCGGGCTTGGCATGCTACCGAGTAATACTCCCAAGTTCCACAACAAGCTCAATAAGCACCCCGTTCCTATAGACCCCAACAACAACCTCATCCCCAGGTTCATGCTCCCAAAGAGCCAAAATAAAATCATCCCGACCGGTAACTTCAAACCCTCCAAAGGACACCATCAAATCCCATTCCATAAACCCGCTAAAATATGCAGGACTATACTCAACAACACGAGTAACCAATACCCCAGTAGCAGGAAGGTTAAACATCTGGCGTATAGGCTCAGTTATTTCTTCATGATAAATCCCTAACCATACATGACGTGTAGGGCCTTGCTCTTGTAACTCTATCAGTAAATCCCTCACATCATTAACAGGCAGAACATATCCCATACCCTCGATTCCATGGCCAAATAGCTTAGCAGTAACTATCCCAATAACCTCACCATTTTGATTAATAAGCGGGCCGCCACTATTACCCTGATTTACAGCAGCGTCAGTCTGGAGTACATCAAGGGTCAAGGATGTATTAGTATTTTGATCATGTACAGATATCTGTAGATTAACAGCGCTGATTATCCCCTTAGTTACTGTTTGCCCAGCCCCCATTGCATTACCAATAGCAACAACAGAGTCCCCCATACGCATCATATCAGAGCAGCCAAGCGCAGCCACTGTAAAGGGTACACCTTTTTCGAGAAGATCTTCAATAGATACCGCAAGTACCGCAAGGTCAAAATCCGGCTCTGAGCCGATTACAATAGCAGGAACCCTTTCGTTATCATCAAGAGAAATAGTTATTGCGTTGGTGTTGGCAATAACATGGTGGTTAGTGGCAATAAATACATATTCATCATCTTTGGCAAAAATAAACCCAGACCCCGCTCCATGATTCTCAGAAGGAACTCCAAAACCTCTGTGTCCAGTGAAAGAGGTTACGTTGATGCTTACCACCGCATCCTTTACCTTGGCTATAATATTTGTGAAGTCAGGTGTATGGGCATCTATTGCAATAATAATAGGTTCTTCGGCCACAGTGCTAAAATCGCTATTTTGATTTGTCTGGATATAAGCAGGCTCTTGCATAAAACGCTGTACTAAAAAATATCCAGTGCTTAAACCCAGCCCCAAAAACACGCCACCTATGGCAATGGCCATCATAGATATCAAAAGCTTAGCAAGTATCCCTTTTCTTTTTGGTGGTGGGGTATATATATGAGCTGGTGCTGTTGGTAATGATTTTTGATAAAAATCCATATTATCCTCCAAATTTTAAATTTGAAACGCAAATGCATTATAGAGGATTATATACCCTAATGTGTATACATTATGTAAATTTAATTATTTTAACGTGTAGTTATATATGTATTATATACTTTTCGAGTGTTCGATGGCATGTTTGGGGTAAAATTCGATATGTTTAGACAAGTACATATAAAGAGTAAAATAGAAATCCAATGTCTGAGGATTCTCCCAAATGGTGATAATCCTACTAAAAATGAATTAATTCGAAATCCAACGAGACGGTTTCTCATTTAATTCCTTTGGAGGTCACATGATTCGCGGTAAACAGTTTAATCGACTAACAAGAGTATTTTTTGGTCTAATAGGGTTTAGTTCAGTTGTCGCCTTATCGTTCCTTGTCATAAGTGACGTAGACAAACACCTCCTTTTATCTCGTATGGAAGATCGTATCTATATAGCACAAGAAGCAGAGGCGTATACCCCCCAGCCAATACTCCCAACACCAGCACCTCCTATATCCCTTATGCCTCCTCCCCAGCCTCAATATGAGGAGGAAGAGGCTGAACCACTGCCAAGAATCATAATCTTGGAAGCAGAGGACTATATTTCCTATAAGGGCTATGCCTTCACTGTGTCTGTAGGTTTTAGCTCCCATCCGTTAAATTTTCATGTAGGCCAGGAGGTAGATGCTGCAGTTGCGATGGAGACAATAAACAATATTGTAGATATGTTTGACCTCCTATATGAGCTTTTCCCAGGCCAACCTGCTATTGATTATTTTATTACAACTGAACCTAATAACGGGCTGAGTAGGCATGTAAACTACAATTTTTATGAAGATCCGACTATTGGATTTATTACTTATCTATATTTTTCACAAAATCTATATTATCCACTGCCTTGGTGGCTATGTATCGGTCTTGAGCATTATTTGCAAAGTAATGAAGAAGTAAGTCTTTTGACTGTAGAAGAGTTAACGGCAACTCTAAGGCCCCAATCAAATGCAATGCCCTTTGGCGATGCTTGGTTTATACCAGCTCTTGCACCTCGCAATCCTTCTGGTGATATAGGGGATATTGGCTATACATTAGTAAAAAGCTGGTCACAGGCAGATGTACTATACGATATGATAAGGGAAGCTCAAACCGATGCGTACCGTTTTATACTAAGTTTTAATGAGTATAAGAATGGTCTATTACAATCATCAGATTTACCTGCTACCCAGGTTTTATACCGCTTTGGGGATTTTAAAGTAATTACGTCACAAGGGGGATATATCTTTATTGATGATGATTACGAATGGACACTAGCAAGAGTTAATAGTTTTATCCGGTATATGGATGATGCTATAATGTTTATTCGGGATTATTTTCAGATTACCAATCCATATCGTATTCCTGTAACGCTATATCCTTTTGGTGTAATAAATGTTCCGGACAGCATAGCTGAGCTGGCCTATGCCTTTGGATGGGATGCCCCTGATGTTAATTTTGTTACCAATGATGAAATAATTCTTGCAAGCACCTCCCGCTTTGGTACATGGGCCATCCCCCATGAGGTCGCTCATATTCTTCTATTTAGAGAATTCCCAGCTTACCGTCCCCCTACGTGGATGGTAGAAGGAATGGCGGTACTGGGAGAAATTTTATTTAGAGATGCCTTTACAGGCACAAGAACCTACCGATTCAATGTCCCCACAGTAGCTAATATCGATGCTTTGGCAAGGAACAGCTCTGGCCATATCCTACCGCTGCACTATGGCGAAGACACTTTTGGCAGAGACATGTGGACTTATGATGAAGCAGGGTCATTTGTGCTGTATTTATATAATAATTTTGGTATAGAAACTTTGCTTGCGATGTATAAATCTAATAACTATAACCAGTTTGAAATAGCAAAAGAGATATTTGGTGCCTCTCTTGATGATTTATTATTAAGTTGGCGGAGATTTCTATGGCCGACAGGGGAGCCAGCGGACTGGTGGTAATTATGAATAAAACCTTTTAAAATGGGGAATTGCCATACATGGAGGAATCAATGGACCTAATACAGAAAATAAAAATCAATTCTAAAAAAATCGTTTCATGGGCAGGGACACTACTTATGGTTGCGTCCCTTGTTTTTTTGGGGCGCCGTTTGTTTAGCTATCAGGCAGACTTTGAAATATCTTCCTTGATTACAAGTACAGTTATAATCGGCCTGGTTCTTGTGACATTATTTGAAGGCTTTGGGATTTTACTGGCTTCGTTTAACTTTAGGGCCTTAGTAAAAAACGTATCCGGCTTTTTAGTAGATAGGCCTTTAGCCATGGTGGTGTATACCGTCTCCAACTTATATAAATATATCCCCGGCGGAGTTATGTATGTAGCTGGCCGCCATAGGCTTGCAGTGGAAACGGAGGCGTTAAGCCATTCAAAGGTGGCTCTTTCTACTGTTTTGGAAGGGATAATTATTGCTTTTGCGGCAATTGTACTTATAATAGTGACGGTTTTTGACCATGCAGCGGAATATCTAAGATATGTAGAGCTACCAACAGCTGTTGTGGTGGTTTTGATTGCAGTGGTGGTTATTGCGGGGTCTGTACTTTTTTCTCTTAGGAAAAAAATTGCCGACAAGATGCAAAAACTTTTTGAACATATGCGTGTGTTAAGCCCTCTTGTGTTACTCAAGCGTTTCGGGTTTGGCCTTATACTTATGACCTTATGGGGTGGAACCTTTCTTGCTACTTTGATGGTAATGGGGCAACCCCTTACCCCTAGCCAGGTACCGACTGTGATCGGGCTGTTCCTACTGTCATGGCTTGCGGGCTTTTTAACTCCAGGAGCACCAAGCGGCTTAGGGATTCGTGAAGTTGTTATACTAATGTTTATGGGGGGCATTTTGAATGAAGAGATTCTATTATCGGCAATGATAATGCACAGAATTGTGGCTGCCGTAGGTGATGTAACAGCATATGGCATCGCAATTGGCTATGCCAAGCTTAAACAAAAAGCTGTTAATATCTAAGTATATGCAAATTTTCTGGACTTTTTTGCTATGTCATTATAATATGGCAATGACTGGCGGAGGTAATATATGATTAATGAACTAAAGATTATTACTATGACTAGGCTTGCCCTTTATGATAAACATGAAGGATCACAGGATCGTATTGCCAACGATTATTTTAGACATGACTTTATCTACCGTAATAACTTGGGTACCCGCATTGCCGTTGGCCTTGGCGGGTTGATTATATTGCTTATTTATTGGCTTAGAGCATTACTGGTTAATGAGCTGGATATATTTGAGCTTAATATCCAAGAACATGTAACAGATTCGGTGTTTTTTTTATTAGCCATATTAGCCGTTTACTCTTTAATAGGAAGCATACAGGGTACACGGCAATATTACTTGGTGCAAAAGCGTTTGGCTCAATACCAGGCCATGGTACGTCAACTTGAAAGACTTGAGGAGCGCTCACATCGTGCATACGAAGATGATGAAGTTTTAGAAGATTCTACTTTGAAAACACAAGAAGATATAAGCTCAACAAGGCACTACAACCCAACCCCTCCTATTCGAACCCAGCAGCCTCCACCCGAACCAGTAAGACGCCAACGGCCATCACAAATGCCGCCTCCATATACCAGAACTAGGCCAAGGCCAAGTCACTATACCGCACCAAGTCCATCACACGCACCGCGTCCGAGTGAGGAAACAAGACCAATAACTAGGCCAAGGCCATCAGACTCTTTAGAGCATACAAGGCATGTCACTAGATCCGTGGAGAGACCTAGCCCACCAAGGCCTTTAGAGCACACAAGACCATCTGATTCCATTGATCACACAAGTTCAATAGATAGAAGTCCTCATGACTCAATAGACCTTACAAGGCCAATAGAACGTTCGCGGCCAAAACCCCTAAATCCTGAAAGCATAGATGAGTAAGAAAAGCTAAAGATAAACGCAATGTAAAGCGAATCAAACAAAGAACGGACTCGTCCGATTCTGAATTAATTCGCTGTATAGCAAAAAGGAGCTCTTTAATGGAAATGGTGCTAATAGCGCGGGAAACCGTGGTGAAGTTCTTTAAAAAATTTGAGGTATTTATTTTACCTGTTCTTAAATTTTTCTTAGGATGGTTTGTCTTTTCTCGAATACTGGATATTGGTCATACACATAGCATGTTTGAAACCTTTACCGATGCCATGTCTCCAACTATGCTTAGTTGGCTTTTTGCGGTGCTATTTGTTGTTATGCCTGCTAATCTTACATGGGTACTACTTATTTTTACTATTACTATTCAATTCTCCGCCAGTATTGAAGTTGCCGTTGCGGTATTCTTATTCCTATTTATGATTTTTCTTTTTTATGGACGTATGGCTATAAAGGAAAGTTTTATAATCTTATTTGTTGTACTGGCCTTTGCTTTTAATATCCCTTATCTTGTACCTCTTATTGTTGGACTTTATTTCCCGGCTACAGTTATTATCCCTATTGTCATTGGGGTATTTATTAGTATGCAAATCCCTGTTGTGTTTAATCTTATGGAGTCGCCAATGGTCTTGGACTTTGGCGAAATCGATATTCCAGATCTTGTTACAGAACTCCCAGGGGTGTTTACAGAAGCATATTCCAATGTCATGGACAGTGTCTTTGCAAGCCACACTTGGGTGTTTATTGCTGTAATATTTGCTATGGTTACAATTGTTGTGTACTTAGTAAGCCGTCAAGCTATTGATTATGCTAAAGAAATCGCTATTGGACTTGGTTCGGCAATGATGATTTTTGGATATATTCTATTAGGAGTTGCAACTGAGGAATCTGTGCCTATTGGCTCTGTAATTTTATGGGTGATTGTATGTGCAATTATTGCTATCTTGGTACGATACTTTGATTCTGTACTAGATTATCAGCGGGCAGAGTCTGTCCAGTTTGAAGATGACAATAATTACTATCATGTGAAAATAGTACCTAAGGTTATAATGACTAAGCCCAAACGTACTGTACGGCGTATTCGTCCGGGAACAGGTACAGAAACAGATACTAAGAAAATTGATTAGGCGTTTAGGTTTGAAATGGACCAAAGCCCAATTTCAAACGAAATCGCTGTATACGGGTCGCCGTTAGGATTGACCCTTGGAGGTTTATATGTTCTATGCCTTTTTGGATGGACTTGTTGATTGGACAAATATCCCGGTATTAACATTTCCGCAGCTTGGGCCTGCCCAAGTGCTGGATATATTGATTATTGCCGGGATTTTATATTTAGTTCTGCGCTGGATTAAGCGCACCCATGCCTGGGTTCTTATTAGAGGTATAGCTCTTGTACTGTTTTTGCGCTTTGTTGCTATTGTTTTTGATTTGGTTACTTTAGGATGGCTTTTGGAACATGCCTTTACTGTTGGGCTTATTGCTTTGGTTGTTCTGTTCCAGCCGGAGCTTAGAAAAGTGCTTGAACAAATGGGAAAAGGGCAATATCTTGCATCCTTTAAAATAGATAGCGGAGAGCATAAAGTTTTTGCTTCTGATGAAACTATTGAAGAAATAGTAAAAGCGGCAAAGGAAATGGGCAAAGTAGAAAAAGGCAAAGCACCTACAGGCGCCTTGATTGTAATCGAACAATCCATAGATCTAAGCGAGCAAATCCAATCCGGCCTTGCTATAGATGCCGCGGTAAGCAGTCAGCTTTTATTAAATGTGTTTGAGAAGAACACCCCGCTCCATGACGGGGCTGTATTTATACGCAATAATCGACTTGCGGCGGCTAAATGTATCTTGCCTCTTACTGCTGAGTCCGTAGACAGCGCCTTGGGTACCCGCCATCGGGCAGCTATTGGCATAACAGAAGTATCTGATGCACGGGTTGTTGTAGTTTCTGAAGAAACGGGCACTATGTCAGTAGCTATAGATGGAAAGCTAACCCGCAATGTTAATGAGGCACAAATGCGGGATATGTTGATGTTTGGAGCACCGGTTAAATCCTCCCGGTTTTCTTTCTTTAGAAGTAAGTCCGGTAAAAAGGGAGGGAAGGGTAAATGACGAAAAAAGTTCTATCTTTCTTTTATACAGACTTGCACTGGAAGCTTATATCCCTTGGCCTCGCCTTTGTAATCTGGTTTATTGCGATGAATCTCCATGATCCGTTGGAGAATCAACCTTTGTCAAGGGATTTACAAATTGTAAACTTAGAGATTCTGGATCGGTATAATCTTGTTCTTGTCAATGAGGCTGAGCTTAGCAGTAAAGCAATAACTGTTGGGATACGAAGCTATAGAAGCAACCTTAACCCGACAGCCACCGCAGGTATATCTGCCTATGTGGATATGAGGGCAGTAGATATGGAAATGGCCAGGGCTTCTGATGAAGCGATTACGATGACTTTAGCCGTAAATGCAAACTTATTGCCTGGATTTGAGTTGCAATATGTTCGTGCCGCAACAGTTGAAGTAGAGATTGACTTGTTACAAACTATCCCCTTTGAAATTGAGGTAAGCTATATAGGCCAGGTAGATGAAGGATTTGAACTCCAATCCCTTCGCCCAGTAAATCCTACAGTTTCTGTTACGGCGGCGAGAGGCGTTATCAATTCTATTGATTATGTTCGGGTTGAGGTAGATTTGGATTCTGTTGATGAAATGGTTTATGCGCCTATTAAGGTTATAGGCCACGATGGAGAAGATATAACCTACAGAGTAAGGCAGCTTAGTTTAAGCCAGACTGCGATTATGGTAGATATCTTGCCTGTGCGAAATGCTGAGATTAGAGTAGTTACTACTGGTGATATGGCTCCAGGGTTCATCGTTTCTGGAATACAGCCTTCAATATCGACTATAGATGTAGTGGGTATAGCAGAAATACTAGATGATATTGAATATATAGAGGTGCCTATAGAAATAGAAGGCCTTAGAGAAGATACAACGATCCCGATCAATATTGCAGATATTTTACCTGAAGGCTTGGCATTAAGCCGTTATGCTCCTACAGAGATTATTCTTACTGTGGATGTAGAGCCTATCCAGGTGCGAACATTTTTTGTCCCGAGGCGGGATGCCAGCTTCTTGGAATACGGTGCGACATATACGACTATTAGCGACCCGCCGAATATTAGAGTGGTAGTTAGTGGGCCTCAGTCTATTGTAAGCGGTATGGCGGCTAACGCTTTGGATATTGTGTTTGATTTGCGGAATCTTCCTGTAGGTATACATTGGGTGCCGCTGACTGTGCGGAATCTTCCCCCAGGAGTTAGTTTGGTAGAGCCTGCACAAACTCTACATGTACAAATATATGCCCCGGCTCAAAATGACCCTGAAGAAACACCAGAGCCAACCCCAACTCCCACACCTGAACCCACACCATCTCCCACGCCTACACCCACACCAACTCCGGACCCTACACCAACACCTCCACCAGACGAAAATGGGAATGGAGAAAACGGAAACGGCTATGATGATGACCCAGATGACCCACTAGATAACCCTGAACCTGAACCTAGCGATGATGAGCAATAAAACCTTTGTCGTTATCATCGAAACTTGAAGCAACTCTTATTAATGCGGTGAAGCCGCTATAAGGAGACAGATTAACCTAAATGATAAATAATTGGCTAAGTAGAAATCCTACTATGGCTTTTCTAAAATCGCTGCGAGGCAACCCTCGTATCTGCGTACTAACAGAGCCTTTATGGGGGATACCCTGGGCTTTATATAGTCCCTTTTTCACATTGTATATGTTTAGCCTTGGACTTGAGGATGCCGATATTGGCATCCTTATTTCCGTTGGGCTTTTTTTGCAAGTGTTTACATCTCTTCTTGGAGGGATACTTACAGATAAGTTGGGGCGGCGGGTTACTACTTTTTTTGCGGATTTAGTTTCCTGGAGTATCCCAGTATCGATTTGGGCTTTTGCACAGGATTTTAGATGGTTTCTTGTTGCGGCTATTTTTAATAGCTTTTGGCAGATAAGTGGGGTTTCCTGGCAATGTTTATTGGTGGAGGATGCCCCAAAAGATAAGGTAGTACAGCTTTATAACCTGATTTACATATCGGGCTTATTAGCTGTTTTTTTTGCGCCTATTTCTGGGTATCTTATTGGGGTGCATAGCTTGGTGCCTGTGATGCGGGTACTGTTTATTATTACATTTATCTTAATGACTGTGAAATTTATAATTCTTTTTGTTTATGGTCATGAGACTGAGCAGGGTAGGGAACGGCTTAAGGAGACTAAGGGCGTGCCTATGTTGACGCTACTTATGGAGTATAGAGTGGTACTTAGGCAGATACTAAGAACCCCAGCTACATGGCGGGTACTTATTCTTATTACACTACTAAGTATTCAGCAGATGACATCTGGGAACTTTTTTGCTTTGTACGTAACTCAGGATTTGGGTTTACCGGAGCAGTTTTTGGTTGTGTTTCCTATTTTACGCGCAGGTATTATGCTGGTGTTCTTTTTGGGAGTGCAGGATAGGTTTAACCGCTTCCCCCAATATAAGATAATGCTTACAGGGCTGGGGCTATATATTTGCGGATTTGTGTTGCTAATTATGACGCCTCCGGAAACGATTATATTACTGGTTGTGTTTACTGTGTTTGACGCTTGTGCGGCGGCGCTATTTTTGCCAAGGCGGGATGCCCTTGTTATCCAGAACGTAGACCCGGGAGAGCGGGCGCGGATTATGAGCCTGTTGACAGTGATTATGCTGGCAGTATCCAGTCCATTTGGGATTATTATTGGGCGTATCTCAGGATTTAATCGGCAGATTCCTTTTATGATATGTGTTGGGTTGTTTATACTAATGGGTGTTATAGTATTTATGGAAAGAAAGGGTGAAGGTAATGAGCCGCAGCCAGCTGAAGCCTAGTGACTTAGTTAAAATTACAAAGCCAGGAAGTTATACCGGGGGTGAGGTACACGCGGTATATAAATCTAAGGACCTGATCCGCTTTGCATTTTGTTTCCCAGATTCATATGAGGTTGGCATGAGTCATCTTGGGCTACAGATTTTGTATTTCTTTCTTAATAGAAGAGAAGATACCTGGTGCGAGCGGGCTTTTATGCCTTGGCATGATATGATTGACCTGATAAAGGAAAGAGATGTACCCCTCTTTGCGATAGAATCAGGGGATGGCTTGAAAGATTTTGATATATTGGGCTTTACACTCCAATATGAAATGTCTTACACAAATATATTGGCTATGCTTGAGCTTAGCGGTATCCCTCTCAGAGCTTGTGAACGCGACGAAGATGACCCGATTATATGCGCCGGTGGGCCATGTGCTGCTAACCCGGAGCCAATGGCGGATTTTATAGACTTCTTTTATATAGGAGATGGGGAAGCTACCCTGGACTTGGTGCTGGATATGTACAAAAAACGTAGTGGCACAAAGGCTGAGTTTCTTGCAAGTATATGCAATATTCCTGGGGTATATGTGCCCCGGTTTTATCATGTAAGTTATAACCAAGATGGGACATTGGCTAGTTTTACCGCCAACCACCCAGGCGCTCCAAAGGTCGTAGAGCGGGCATTTTCTCCTTCATTAGGTTATTTCCCTGACCGCTTTATCGTACCGCTAATAGAGTCTGTGCATAACAGAGCCGTTGTTGAAATTGCCAGAGGATGTATGCGTGGATGCCGCTTTTGCCAAGCAGGGTATATTTACCGCCCTTTGCGTGAACGCACCCCAGAGGAGATTCTATCTCATGGTGAAGCGCTAATGGACTCTACAGGCCATGAAGAAATATCGCTGCTGGCTTTAAGTGCCTGTGATCACAAGGATTTTGCCCCCTTAATCGATAAACTGCTTGAGGAGACATCCAAGCGCCGTGTGAATATATCTCTCCCTTCGACCAGGTTAGATGCGGTATCTTTATCCGCAATGGAGAAAACCCAGGCTCTTCGCAAATCCTCTTTAACAGTAGCTCCGGAAGCCGGAAGTCAAAAGATGCGAGATATTATTAATAAAAACTTAACAGAAGAAGAAATCCTTGAAGGATGCTATTTAGCCTTTATGGCAGGATACGATAAGATAAAACTGTATTTTATGGCAGGGTTGCCAGGGGAAGAAGAGGCCGATACTTTGGCCATAAGCGATATGGCACAGTCCGTAGTGGACACTTATTATCGCCTAGATTATGAAGCCAGAAAGCGCCCGGTTAGTGTATCTGTAAGCACTGCCTGCTTTGTGCCAAAGCCATTCACTCCCTTCCAATGGGCGGCTATGGTAAGGCCGGATGAGTTTACTTATGGCCAGCAAGCTGTAAAATCCCAGATACGTAAAAGGCAAATAAGCTACAGATATCACGATGCCAAAACTGCGCAAGTAGAAGGGGTACTTGCCAGAGGTGACAGGCGGCTAGGTAAGGCAATAGAAGCTGCATACAAAAATGGTGCCATATTCGATGGCTGGAGCGAGCATTTTAATTATAATATATGGCTTACAGCCTTTGCCGAGACAGATATTGACCTGGATTTCTATGCTCATAGGGATAGGGCTGGAGATGAACTATTGCCCTGGGATTTTATCAATATGGGCGTAACAAAGAAGTTTCTATTAAGAGAATGGGAAAAGGCCAAGGCAGGAGAAACTACTCCCAACTGCCGCGAAAAATGCGTGGGCTGTGGCTGTGGCTGCGAACAGGTATGAATATAAAAATTGAAAGTATACCCCCATCAGCATATCCTGATTACCGTCTTAGTGTAATGTTTGACGGTTATAAATGGGATTTGCAAGCAGGGGAACAAAGCACGATTAGTGATAAAGTCGTACTGCTAGGACAAGATGAAATGACATTCTTGGCTGACCATGCTGTTAGGCTATACAACGAAACCATTGCCATGGAAGCTGCATTGCACAAAAATCCTGATATGGTTCGCAAGTTGGGGATATCTGAGCCGATGACTGAGGCCTTATGTAATTGCAACTACAAACCCGAGCAGCATGTGCGTTTTATGCGGTTTGACTTCCATCCTACTACTGAAGGATGGAAGATTTCCGAGGTCAACAGCGATGTCCCTGCTGGGTATCCGGAAGCTTCTATCTTGCCGGCCTTGGCTCAAGTTTACTTTAAGGACTATGTTCAATATGGCAATTTTGGTGAAATAATAAAGGCCCGACTTATGAGGCTTATCCCTTCCGGCTCAACTGTTGCTTATCTGCATGATACACATACTGTGGAAGATTACCAGATATTACATTATCTTGGTGATATTATGGAGACAACTGGCTATAAGTCTATGTATGCTTCTCCCGAGCATATACAGTGGGAAAACGCAAAAGCCAAAGGCATCGGGGGGATAGTGCGCTATTTCCCAGTAGAATGGATGGAATTTACCCCACATGTGGACTGGATTGGGTATGTAAACGCCCAAACTCCATCTTGCAACCATCCTATTGCGCTTCTTACACAGTCAAAGCGGTTGCCCCTTGTCTGGGATGATTTAGGGGTTGATATTCCTATATGGAAGATGCTGCTCCCTGAAACCAAGTGTGTAAATAAATTGGAAAGCCAAGATGGCTGGATACTAAAGCCTGCCTTTGGAAGAGTAGGGGAAGGCATAACTATCCCCGGTACAATGTCGGAAGAGGAAGAACAGGCAGTTTACCAGTCTGCAATAAGTGACCCTATGCAGTGGGTTGCACAAAGGATGTTTCAGAGTATGCCAGTGGATGGATTTCATTTAAATGTGGGTGTATTTGTCGTTGATGGGGTATATGCTGGATGCTATGGCAGGATTAGCAATGAGCCACGGATAGATGAAGACGCAAGTGAAGTACCTATCCTGATAAAAGAAAGAGATAAGTGTGAAATATTTGCAAGGAGGCATGAATTAAAATATGAACGGTAAAGATTTATTTAATACATGGGCACCCAGCTGGGCAGGAAAATGGACTAGATTTACTAAACCTGCGCTTTTTGTGCATGCAAACCAGTTCTCATTTGAAAGAGTTGCTATTTCTGTACCTGCTATACCTGAAAGTATTGCTCAATATGGTGATGGCGCTACAGCTCTCATTGTAGATCTGCCTGGTGCTGCTGGTGTAGAAACCGGCCTAGCTTTAATTGAGTTTGGTTTTAGGCCTATTCCTCTATACAACGGAATACATGAGCTAAGCATAGGTGCCCTTAATGAGGTAGTGCAGAATGGGCCGATTATAGATGCCCTTCAATCTGGTGAAGAATTACTGGGAAGGGTGGCTATCAGTGAAAATGCGCCACCAGCCTTTTTATTAGACAGTAATCGAAATAAAACTATTACAGACAGCTTTGCCGTATTTGACAATAGGTGGACTATAGAACTTGAGGACATGCCAGAAGCAACCTATATGACTGATGCTGGTATTACGCAAATAGTACTTTGGACATCAGGGGCAATTCGAAGTGATTTAGTACCTATTCTTGATAGCTATCACTACTCGGGGTTTAATATCACAGTGTTTTCAGAAAACGGAACAACCCTTTACAGAAGCGTATATGATCCAGGTAGCGACACCCGCCGCGGCGAAAGCACAATCGCTGCTAATCAGGCAACTAATGCAACACTAAAAGAAGATATACGCAATTTTGAAAATGGACGGTTTGGCCTTCTGCTGCTTACGGGCATGGCCGTTATTAATTTATTGTTTATGTTTCTGGGGCGGGCTGAGCCAATACTTTGGACCCCGCCAACCATTATGTGGCTAACCTATCTTTGGGTACCGGAAATAGTTGGGGATGCAATCGCAATTGCAATGACGGTTACTTACTTGACTCTTTATCTTGTGTCTCAAAGGCAGAGGCACCTGATGAAGGTGGCGGTTTATATTGCTGGTTTTGATATATTGGTTTTTGTGGTATATGTCTTATTCTACGGAATAGCAGCCTTCACAGGTTACTCTATGTTATATGCGTTGATTGCGTTTGGATTTCCTGCAATATGTGTTGTTTTTTTAGTCAAAGGCTTCCAGGCCGAGGAAAAATTGAGATATGTAGATTATGCAGAATACAACACGGCTTTTGACAGCCTTGATGGTGTTGGTGGCTTTAGAGAAGACCCCTTCCATGGTGGACGTGTCCCCATTACGCGAAGAAGACGGCATTTTAGGGGCTTTAGAGGATATGGCGGATACGGGGGCAGTGGCCGTGGTGGTTACCGTGGAGGTGGTTACCGCGGCTATGGTGGAGGCTATGGAGGTGGATTTGGGGGTTAAATATTTGGTCTGCATTTTAATAAAAAATCGCCACAAGCAGTGGCGATTTTTTATATCTAAAATACTGTATTGTACCTATGAAGCAATGTTACCATCTGCTCTCTTGTTGGCTGGCCTTGGGGGTTGGTGCCATCTGTTAATCCGTTTTCTATTCCCCAAGCCCAAGCTTCCTTAGCCCATGAGCTAGGTTGAGCTGTGGGGAGTGGTGATACAATAGGTGGCTGTGGCTGTG
>WRAN01000005.1 GCA_009780185.1 Defluviitaleaceae bacterium
GGACATGGATTATCGTGTCCACAATCATCACCCCAGCGGTTATCAAGCCGCGCTTTTACATATTTTTTGAAATCATCGTCATCGCTGGCATGATGAATATTGTGAACACACATATCACAGCGCCCACCGTTGACCGATTTTTTGTTGGTTTCTATCGGCCACGGTTCACGATTGGGAGGCATTTTTATAAGCATCAATTTTTTAGCAAACTTCCAACTTTCCATATCATAAACGGAAACTCGCACACTAAAACCAGTGTCTCCGTGTCTAATCGGGTTGTATTCGCTTAAAATTTCGAGCGGAAATTCGGAACGCCGAGCCATTAATCGGTCAATCTCGTCTTTATTAAAAATAAATAGAAAGTCGAAATGGTCTTGAGCGTTATAAATATTAACAATCATTCTGTCGCCGTTGCAATACATCAACGTGTCGTTGCCATTAGAAATTTCATCAAGGAAGTAGTTTTTATAAATGAATCGACAGGCTTTTTCGCTGGCTTTTTGTAACAGGGTTTGTTCGCTCATGGTATTTATCTCCTTATGTTCATAATATAAATTTTTATACTAACGTGCTTTTGTATTTACCATAACGTCATTACGCCCTTTTTCCATTAGCTCTGCGTTTTTATTTTCTATAAGCGAAATTGTACTATGTCCGTGATTTCATGCCCCTCTGATGGAATAGGCGGTGGTGGTTGAGTTCCAGAACCAGGTCCCCCACGTGAGATAACAAAAATTAGCACAATGATTAAAATAGTAGCTGAAGTTAATAGTTTTTTCTTCACTATATTTCACCTCTACTGGCAAAATACATGCCTATAGATTTTTGTCATTTCCCTTGTTATTCTGAAAGACTTGCCATTGCGTCTTGATTTTTCATAATGCAACTCTAGGAGTGAGCAGTACTCTAAAGCAATGAAATGATCATGCATTTTGCGAAAATATGGTATTGCAATTTTTTCTATGTAATCACATGACTCATTGTTGTTTGTAGACATGTGACTGCTTACTATAAGATAGTGGCCCAAAGCTTCAAAATAAGATTCCCAAAGCTTATTTCCATTGCATAAATCTTTAGCTTCTTCCAACAATACTTTTGCTTTTGTAAAGGTGTTTAACTGGATAGTACATTGGATTTTGTGATAATAAGATGCATAACAGTCATTAGTACCTATTTGTGAACATCTAATAGCTTCGTCAAAATACTCAATAGCAGATGCCCATTCTTGGACTTTTTTATACATAAATCCATAATAAAGCATAGTACGGCCTATGTACTCATCAGATTTAAGTCCATCAGCAATTATAAGACATTCGTCTAGTAATTTTCTCGCTTCGCTTATCTCATTTACTCGTATATAGTTTAATGCAAGCAAGTGCATGGAGTGCAAATGATAATTTGTTATTCTTACACTTTCGTTTGGTAGCTGCGTCTTTAATGTGATAAATATGGCTTTAAAAGGTATTTCAAGATATGTATAACATGCAGCTATTCTGTGATAAATATATGCCTTATCCATTTTTGAAAGTCTTTCATGTTTCTCTGCTAGATTTAGTGCTTTAAAATTAAACTCCAGACTGTCTTCATGGCATCCCCGAAGTAATAAAGAATAACTTTTTTCACAGTGATAATGATACAGACAGTCGGCGTTCATTTCATTAATACGGTTTTCGAGTATGTTAAGTTTCTTTTCCACAGTCGCAAGATCACCTTCTGCTTGAAACATAGAAATTTCAATCATCTTGTATTGCATAACAATATCAAGGTCACAAGGTTCTAAATTTTCAATATTAGCCATTTCTTTATGTATAGCTCTGGCCTCATCCATCCTTCCAAACTTAATGAGGTCACTCCAATATAATAGTCGCTCTTTAAATGCCGCACATTCACGTTCAGATAAAGGCAAACCTTCTATTCTAAAAAGAATTTTAATATTTGCAAGTTGTTTAGGGGTATACTCAGCCTTATCTTTTTCTACTTGGATAATCCTTTCCTGCGCCGCCCCTATATTCTCAGCTAGCACCACTTGGGACATGCCATGATGTCTTCTAAGTAAACGTATTTTTTTGCCTATAGACATCAAATCATTTTGAGGTGTGGACATAATGACATCGCTCCAAACGTTATTTGTCTTTTACTTAGTCTATCAGCGCAACACTAAAATAATACAATCTTCCATACTAATATGCAAATTTTCAAACAAATAATACATGTGCGATACAAGGGTGTCAATATCTTATATGCACACAGAAATAAATAAAAAAAGACAGTTTGCTGATATTATACCGATTCCAATTAAAATCTTATCTGCCTATCGCGGCAAAACCACTTGAAACGCTTGATTCGCGTTTCAAGCCGCCGCTCTGTCAGACAAGTTTTAATTTGGAATCGGTATTGTCCATATCAGCAAACTGTCACAAAGATACCCTGCGCAACAAACATATTGCCCCGATGATAATGCCAAAACCGGAAAAGTAACACTCTCCTAATTTTTCTTATATGATACTCCCCACAGCCCCAGCAATGGCTACTAAAATAACCTAATCCTGATACCCATTAGGATTATTAGTCTGCCAGCGCCAAGTATCGGCATATGCCTCTTCCGGAGTTTTTACCGCCTTCCAATTAAGCAGCTCATGTGCCTTGGCAGGGTCGGCATAAGATACTCCACTATCCCCCGGGCGGCGGTCGGTTATCCGATATGGAACCTTAACGCCATTGACCTTTTCGAAGGTGTGAATCATCTCAAGGACGCTGGTGCCTTTTCCTGTACCTAGGTTAAACGGGTGCGCCCCCTCAACCTTAGTAGCATACTCTATAGCTGCAACATGCCCTGTTGCAAGGTCGCTTACATGGATATAATCCCTAATCCCAGTACCATCAGGAGTATCATAGTCTGCCCCAGTAACAGGCAATTCCTTATGCTTGCCCACGGCAGTTTGAGAAAGATATGGAAGAAGGTTATTGGGAACCCCAGAAGGATCTTCACCAATAGTTCCGCTTTCATGCGCGCCTATGGGGTTGAAGTATCTAAGAAGTACAGCAGAACAATTACCACGCGCTTTAACCGCATCTGTAATTATCTGCTCACACATATATTTAGTCCAGCCATATGGGTTCGTGCAGCCCCTTGTTGAATCCTCGGTAAGGGGCATTTCATTATCTGCACGATATACTGTCGCGGAAGAAGAGAAAATCAAATGCTTAATACCATGCTTCTCCATAGCTCGTAGCAGATTTATTGTTGAGACGATATTATTTTCATAGTAATTAAGAGGAATGGACACTGACTCAGCCACAGCCTTTAACCCAGCAAAGTGGATTACACAGTCCGGCTTATGGTCAGCACAGACCTTATCTAAGGCCTCAGTGTCGCAGATGTTTATTTCTATGAAGGGGAAATCCTTGCCCACGATAGCTTTAACCCGTTCAATAGCCTTGGGGTGGCTATTGGCAAAGTTGTCTACAACCACGATTTCATGGCCATTTTTAATTAGTTCTACACATGTATGGCTTCCAATATACCCGGCACCACCTGTCACCAAAACTTTCATGCTACACCTCTTTCATTATAATGTTTTGCATATCATCCCAGTATTTTTCCATTTCTGCCACCAGCTTAAACTGGGTACGGCAGCGGTCTAGATTATGACCTTCCCGTTTTGCGCCAAAATAGTTATCCCCGTCAATAAAATCTGTAAGGAAACGAAGCCCACATTCCAATGTCATCATTTTGGCACCATCTCGTAAATGCTGTATTTCGCACTGGGTAAGGCTTTTGCCGCATGATTCTAAGAATCCATCGGTGTATGCCTCGAATAAAGGAAGGGAGAAGTTAACCTTAGATAAATCCATTTCATCCTCAGCCCCGGTGGAAGCACCGAAGCGTATCGAATCTCCAAAGTCATTAACGGAAAGTCCCGGCATTACCGTATCCAGATCTACTACACATACAGCTTTACGAGAGTCACGGTCAAAAAGGACATTATTAAGCTTAGTATCATTGTGGGTTACGCGTAGGGGTAGGTCGCCTTTTTCTAATAGGTTCATAAGTGTGGCGGCATAGCCTTCACGGGCTAAGGCGAATTCGATTTCCTTGGCGGCTAGGGCAGCTCTGCCGCAAGGATCGGCCTTTAACACTTTATGAAAATTCATATATCTATTAGGGGTATCATGAAATTTTACTATGGTCTCATTTAAGGTTTCCGCAGGGAAATCAGCAAGCTGACGCTGGAAGTTTCCAAAGGCCACACCGCTTTCTCTAAAATCGCTAGGATGCTCAGCTTGCTGCAAACATAGGCTATCACTAATATAATAGTACATACGCCAGTAATCACCACTATCGTCTACTAGCCAGTCGTCTCCAGCTTTTGTGGGCACTAGGCCTAGAGCCTTTCTGCTTTCGGCTACTTGCTTGCCTACAAATAAGGTTACAGCCCTTACATTTTCCATTAGTTCATCAGGTTTTTTAAATACGTTTTGGTTTATGCGCTGTAGTATATAGGCTCTGCCTGTGATATCTAGTACAAAGTAGGTATCGTTAATATGGCCGCTTCCGTATCGCATATGATAAACCGGTGTGCCGTCTGTTACAAACTGGAATGCTTGCTTTGGAATCTCTTGCATGCTTTCTACCCCCAAATTTTTTCTGGATATACGCCATCGGCCTTCATTTTTGTAATGGCTGCGCGTACTCCGGGCATATCTTCTGCATAGGTAACCCCGTACCACTTATCTATTGTAGGAAGGACTTCAACTTTGGCCTTTCCTTCTATCAGCAATTCACCCACTACATTAGGGAGAAAGTATTCACATTTTTGTGGATTCTCTTTCAGGCCTTTTGTTAGAAAGGCTTCAAATCTGCTCTCTATTTCACCTATCATGGAATGGCCAAAGCCCCACATATTCATAGAAACAAGGGTACCAGCAGTAAGGTGAACTGTCCCTCCATATGCAGGATATGTCGCACCCCCTGGGGCTGGTGCAATTTCTGTAGTTTCGTTGATATCTACTAAGCGGTCGCCATCTAGGGTACAGACACCTCGGGCTACGGTTCCGCTTTCTGTTAATGTATTTTCTATTTGATAGCCTACCATTGCGTGATGTGTGGCACTGGCTTTAGTTTCTAGGAAGTTATACATCATCGTATATGCGGCTTGGCCATAGAAGTCGTCTGCATTGATTGCCATAAATGGGCCTTCAATAAAATCCTTAGTGCAAAGAACGGCATGGGCTGTACCCCAAGGCTTGGTACGACCTTCAGGGATTTGGAACCCCGGAGGGAGTTTGTCCATGGTCTGATGTGCGTAGCGGATATTTAGCTTTTTGGATGCCTTTGCGAATTGCTCAGTAAAATCTTTTTCGTTTAAAGGGTTTATTATACACACTACATCCCTAAACCCGGCACGATACGCGTCATATAAGGAGTAGTCTATGATGATGTGGCCATTGTCATCTACCGGAGCCATTTGCTTTAGTCCGCCGTATCGGCTTCCTAGGCCCGCGGCCATTATTACTAGGGTCGGTTTATTCACCATAAGCCTCCATTTCAATTACCGCACCTTTATTATGCCGTGATTCTTCTGCTGCAAAACACAGCAAATGATTTTTTGCGGATATTTGGGCATGAGAAATATCTGCGACTTCTTTACCGCGGATATAATCTATGAAAGACCGCATAATCCCTGAGTCGCCGCCACCGTGGCCTCCGGAGGATTTGATATCAATATCTTTATCTTCCCCGGTTAGAAAGTTCGATACAATAATTGTATCGTGAGCAGTGTGGCCTTTAATTTGGCCTTTGGTTCCCATGATCTTAATGGAGCGGCTGGTTTCTGGGGTGAATGATGACATAGAGAAAATGGCGGTGATACCATCTTCAAACTCCATGCTTACCACTTGGTGGTCTACTACATCGTTATCGCATTGGAATACGCAGCGGCCATATGGGCCGGTTTTAAGGGCAGCTTCTACTTCATCGTCGGTAGGGTTGGCGTGGCCGACAGCTACAGAGCGGAACCACTCGCTTCCTTTCATATAGAGCTTGCGTGTGTCGTATTCGCAATCTATAGGGCAGCCGTCTGTACAGCGCGGTGGCGCATTGGCGGGACAGTTATCCTTATTGAAATATGACAGAGAACCAAAAGAAGACAGTCGCAGGCAGTTTTTACCTATTAGCCATTGAAGCATATCCATGTCGTGACAGGATTTTTGCAAAATCATTGGGCTGCTTTCTTTTGTATTGCGCCAGTTACCTCTTGTAAAGCTATGTGAATGATGTTCATTGCCCACATTTTCGTTGTGGACTACAGTGGTTATTTTCCCTATTTCTCCACTATTGATTATGTTCTTTATGGCTACACAGAATGGGGTATAACGCATTACGTGGCATACCACGACTTTTACACCCTTGGCCTCGGCGGCTGCTGCTACGTTTTTACATTCTTTGGGGCTTGGGGATATAGGTTTTTCCAGCAGCACATCATAGCCTTGCTTGATAGCGGCCATTACCGGCTCGTAGTGTACATCGTCAGGGGTGCAGATAAATACTACATCTGCCCACTTTTCGCGGGAAAATACTTCCTCCCATGTATGCAGACAGTTAGCTCGGTCAATATTGTATTTTTCTAAAAACTGATTGCGCCTGGCTTCATGAGGCTCGGCTACTCCCACAAACTCAAGTTCGTTTGGATGGGAGAGTGCATGTACTGCATAGGCGTTTCCGCGTTGGCCGGCACCTATCATTATTGCTTTGATTGGGGTCATATGTTTCCTCCTTGGATATTTATCATATTTCCTTTTGGCAATTCTTTATCACTATAGCCTACTGTATAGCTAGTATCAATCACATTTTTTATGGTTATATATCAAAATTGTAACTTAATCCTGATTCGGTTGCAAAATTACATATCTCCTTCAAGCCATATCGGACTATGCACTGCTTGCCCGCTTTGGAGTGAATAACTACTGTTTTTGGCTTTCCGTCCTGCCAAACAAGGTCAATTTCAAATCCGCCTCTGGCTCTTAGGCCTGTAAATTCGCCAGACTGCCAGGAAGATGGAAGTGCGGGTAATAACTCAGTATAGCCATTATGAGACTGGATCAACATCTCAGAAATGGCGGCCGTAGCTCCGAAGTTGCCGTCTATTTGGAAAGGAGGATGAGCATCAAAGAGGTTGGCGTATAGACCGCCGTGATGAGAAAATCCTTCATTTGCAGGTACTAAGTTGAAGAACTGTTGTAGGACTTTTAGAGTCCTATCCCCATCTTTAAGTCTTGCCCATAGGCAGGTGCGCCATGCCAGGCCCCAGCCTGTGCTTATATCGCCTCGGATTTCTAGAGTTTTTTTGCAGGCTTCTAGTAAGTCGGGGGTAGATGAGTTTATTGCATTGCCTGGGTATAGACCGTATAAATGGGAAAGATGGCGGTGCTTTTCTTCTCCATCTTCAAAGTCATGGCCCCACTCTTGTAGTTGACCTTTTGTGCCTATTTTCATGGGTATTAGCTGGATTGTTTTTTTGGGTAAAAGCTTTGTGAAATCATCGACTATGCCAAGTAACCTGGCTGCTTTCATGCAATTGTTAAATAACTCTCTTATCAAAGAGATATCACAGGTTGCGCCTGATGTGATGGAATATTTTTCACCTTTATATATAAAGCTATGCTCTGGTGATGTGGAGGGGGCTGTTGTTAAATTGCCACATTCATCTTCTATAAGCCAATCCAGACAAAACTCTGCGGCACCCTTCATTATGGGGTAGGCTTTCTTTAAGAAGGCGATATCCCCAGTAAACTGATAATGCTCCCATAAATGGGCGGTTAGCCATACTCCGCCCATTGGCCAGATGGCATATACCGGATGGCCCCAGCCATAGTCTCCTGTGGGAGCGGTTTGCCCCCATATGTCTAGGTTATGATGGGCTACCCAGCCATTGGCATTGTAGTTTACATAAGCGGTTTTACTACCGTTTTCGGCTATGCGGGCTATGAAATCAAATAGAGGCTTATGACACTCAGAAAGATTAGTCACTTCCGCCGGCCAATAATTCATTTGGGTGTTGATGTTTGTCGTGTAGTTGCTGCGCCATGGAGGTTGCATTTCTTTGTTCCAGATGCCTTGAAGGTGTGCGGGTACGCCCCCAAGACGGGATGCGGCAATCATCAGATATCTGCCATACTGGAATAGGAGCTCTACTAATCCTATATCCTGTGGGTTGTATGACATTAGGCGGGTGTCGGTATCTAGTTCCTCTAATTGGGGAGATTTTTGACCTAGATTTATTTTGGCTCTATTAAAAAGAGCAGTATAGTCTGCTATATGTCGGGCCTTTAAGATCTCGTAAGCCTGGGTTGTGGGTTTAGTGAGTTCAATCGAGCCTGAGAAGTTGGTCGCGGCTGTTACTATTATTATTACAGAATCACTTTCCTTTATAACTTGTGCTTCTATTATAAATGACAAGGCTTTTGTGGTTTCAAAATCCCCGTATCGTATGGGGTCCGGATCATTATAGTCTGGGCGCATTACCACTTCTGGTGCTATGCCTTTGACGGTAATTTTAGTGTCTTTGGTAACCACCTTATGCTTATGTGGGCTGTCCAGGTTTATCGTGAAGTCTATTGTCCCCGGCCTATCTGCGGTAAGGCGGATTACCAGGGCATTATCCGCGTAGGTACAGAAATATTCCCGTGTGAAATGGATATCACCTGCCTTATATGTTGTGCGGCATATGGCACTGCTTATATCAAGCTGGCGGTTGTATTCTGTGATTTCTTCTGTATGGGCTAGGTTAATCCGCAAATCTCCCATGGGCATATACGCCTGGGTAAAGGGGCCCATCATCTTTTTACCTAGTGCATCAGCTTGTACATAATCTTGATTTTTTATTGCCTCACGGATTTGAGGCAGGATATCCCTAGCCTCTGGGTTATTCCAATCAGAAGGAAACCCCGACCATAATGTCTCCTCATTGAGCTGAATTAGATCAGTTTCAACACCACCAAAAACCATAGCCCCAAGGGCGGAGTTCCCTAGGGGCAGTGCATCAGTCCAATGCTTAGCGGGTTTACTGTACTTTAAACGCACTGGGCACCCTCCTTACATTTCCTTTGTAATATATAGTGATTTCTTCAGTTGACACGGTAAGTGCAGGTGATTCTTCTAAATAGCTCTCTGGTGACTCTCCTGTTGCCCCTAAAATGGCGGAAGCAAAGGTATATATCCCTGGCGATACTGTTGCTGTTAGGGTCGGGATAAGGGTTAGGGGTGTCATTAGATTGGTATTTGGCTCGGTTTGTACAATTATGGGTTGTTGCTGACCGTATAGATTAATCATTGCGGATATGCTTTCTGGGCGGATAACAGCACAGCAATTATCGTCATTTATTCTTATTAGCCCACCTTGTCTATCGATGGCAAAGCCGCCATCGGCTAAGGCTAGCTTTCTTTTAGTGTCCACCATATGGATGCGTACATGCCATGGGAATATGGGGATTATATAGCTTTCGATGATTACGTTGCTCCAGGGCTTCCATTTCGAATATAAGTAATCGTCGTAAATTTGGTAGGATTCCACGCCATACTTCATACGATAAAAGTCATCGTTTTCGCATACGGCTAAAGTATTATCGAAGGCGCCTTGGCTTAGGCCGATGGTAGATTTGGGTACAGAGAAGCCGAAGTGGCTAGAGTATACAAATTTCTCATATTTAGACTGTGCATGAGAAAGCCATGGAGCCGCGTGTTGGCCTACCACGAAGAATTGCCGCTGCGTATCATCGCCTTGGATTATACCCCGCGCTTCTGGAATGGGGATGTGATCGGGTAGCTTAGGCGCTTTTTCTTTAGCTGTCCAGAATGGATGGTTTTGGGGCACAGCCATAAACATAAATGCCTTCATAGCCCAATATGTGGAGCCGAAGGCATTATAGGCCTCTGCCATCACTAGATTGGGATAATAGTATCCTATAGATAGCTCTCCGTTATCTGTGAAAATGTCCTGCTTAAACCAGTGGCGTAGATTTTGCAGGGCAAGATACTTTACCTCGCCCCATGGTATTGCCTCAATGCCCGACAGCGCCAGCGCACCAAAGAAGGCAGACATGGCAAAGCGGTAAGTCATAGACCGCCCAAAGGGGATAGCTTCGCCACTTGAGGCGAAGAAAGCTGGAAATGTTTTCGCAAACTCAATAGCCCGCTGCTTAAACAGCGGGGGATACACCGGGTCAAAATCCGCGTATGTTGCGTACAGTAACCCGCAAAAGTGTATGGCAAAGGGTATATAGTAATCAATTTGTGGGCGTATTCCGTCAGTATACCAGCCACGTGCGATGTACATAGAATCTATTGTTTCTAGGTCTTGGGTTAATCGGGCTTGGTCATGTTGACGGTCACATAGCTTGAAGGCCAGATTGACCAGTATCCTAAAGAACCGCCAATTGCTTACATGGATTTCGTGGTGGTTTATCTGTGCCAGCCAGTTGTATAAGTTGTCTTGCTGGGGCTGGGTTAATGCGTCCCAATAGTGCTTACGGGCGATAATCATACCAACTGATATTGAAGCCATTTCCACCATGCGTTGTTCTTCCCTCAGTAGTACTCCCCAATAACCTTTGGAGGTTGGGTTAGTGCCTTCAATTATCTTTTCTAGATATTTTTCAAAGCACTGGTAACCATCGCCTGCTGCCATCAGCGGTGATATCCCCCAAAGGGGACGGGCTACGGCTTCAATCTCACCTACAAAGTCCCCATGTTGGGCTGTGCCGGAGCCGTATTTCAGGCCGTACTGTGAGAAGCAGCCTTCCAAAGGATGCAGCAACTCTAATAAAGCGTCCTTGACATCGTTACGGGTTTTGAGTGGATTGTTCATTAGTTTCGGGTTATGCATGGTATCCTCCTACCAATATATTTTCCAATCCATAGACAATCTAGTTAATAGCTCCAGCCAGAAGTAATCCCCCCACAGAGTACATTCGTCTACGCCCCAGTCAGCGCGGGCGTTATATGGGGATTGTTTGTTGTATACGCCATGAAGCAGAAGGCCATTGGATTTATCTGATTCGGCAGCATAATCGCGAGCCAATGAACCGGCGATTTTTCTCGCGATGCTGGTGTAGTATGCGGCTTTGTCTTTAGGCAGATGCTTCGCCATCTCCAGCATACCGCAACAGGCAATAGCCGCAGAAGAAGAATCCTTGGGCTGACCGTGCTTATCATCAAAGATTAAATCCCAATAAGGCACCATATCCTTACAGCCTGACTCCAGGCGCTTAATAAAGAAATCTGTAACACCGTAAAACATATCCATACAGGCCGGGTCTTTGGTGTACAGATACGCGATTGCTGTACCATATATCCCCCAGGCTTGGCCCCGCGCCCATGGTGACGAGTTCTTATATCCCTGGGCCGTAACGCCTCGGTCAGGCTCTCCAGTTTCTGGGTCGAAGAAAAAGGTGTGATAGGTAGAAAAGTCCGGCCTTACCAGGTTTTTTAGGGCAGTCTGGGTATGAAGTCGTGCTACTGTTCGGTACTTCTCATCTCTGGTTTCCTGCGTAGCCCAATATAAAAGGGGCAGATTAAGCAAGCAGTCAATTATCAGCCGATAATTAGCCTTTGCACCAATCTCCCCCCATGCCTGAATAAAGTTACCTACTTTGTGAAACCGTGTCATAAGTTGATCCGCCGCCATTATAGCCGCATCCCGCCCTACTGTACTACCCACAAGCCGCCACGCTGCAATACATGACAAAGAATACAAAAATCCCATATCATGATGAGCCACACCTATTTTTTTCTTGATACGGTTATCAAATGAATCTACCTGGACAAGTGCCGCATCTTTAAATGCATCATCTCTTGTAAGTTCCCACGCCAGCCAATATTGGCCTGTAAGGAAGCCGGGAGTCCATTCTATATTTTCTGCAGGGAAGTAGTAGTTGTTTAGGCTGGTTTCTTCCTTGAACATATGAGTAAAGTCCGGTAATCCCGCCTTCAATATTTCTGTTGCGGTATTGATAGCCTTGGTTATCTCCGGTTTTGTGATTTCCATTTTTGTGATTTCCATTTTTGTGATTTCCATGACGCTCATCAAATCACCTCGCGATTTTTTCTTATTTTACTTCATAAAAAGAGCCGCTACCAGCCAAAGCGTAGTAGCGGCTCCTTTACCTTGCCTATTTAATCCAAGGAGGATTATCTGCCGCGGAAGTTATCATATGCACGTTGCCAGATTTCTTCCAGTTCAAGGATACCCATGGAAATTGCTTCATCTACAAATGCATCCCATTGGTCTTCGATTTCTGTCCAGTCGTTGAGGATGAAACCGTGGATGGTTGCATCTAAGAAAAGATTAAGCTGTGCGTTGATATCGTTAACAAGTAGCTGCTCATCAAATGGCAGTCTCATAACAGGGAACTGTGCAGGAGCAAAGCCGCGCTCGTATCCGGCTGGGTCTTCGTACATACGTTGTGCCATTGTAGTCCACTCTGTACCAGCGCGAAGCTCATATCTAAGGTCGGCCATGTATGGGAACGCACCTACAGCACCGTTTTGTTGGCGAAGGATATTGAGAACAGTAACACCCTGGTCACGGTTGGTTACATATGGCAGGAACTCAGGCTCGCCATCGGCGTCAAAATCCCATGTTACACCTTGAGGGCCGAAGTTAAGAAGCAGCCTTCCGATACCGTGGTATAAGAAGTCCATCAACTGAACAGTACGCTCTGGATGTGGATTATGTGGAGTAATGGCCCAGCCATTGTTATTGGTTGCGGCACGTTGTACTTCAGACCATCTGGTTCCGTGTGTGCCTGTTGGCGGGATAAATGGTACCAATAAGAAATCAGGGAATTCTGCTTGCATAAGTGGGTTAAAGTCGCCGGTTGACATTGGGAAGTGCTGAAGCATACCGCCTTGATTGGTGCCAAACAGCTCTTGGCGGTTCATCCATTGGCGGGTAAAGAGTTCCACATCAATAAGGCCTTCTTGGTACCAGCGAGAAATATTTTGGATGGCTACTTTAAACTCAGGCTGAATCCAGTAATGTACGATTGTATTTTCGTTGCCGGTTTGGGGGCCTAAGCGGATTTGTGTTTCATTGCCAAAGGTTCTGGCACCCCAGAAGGTACCCAAAGAACGGATGGCGTTGTTGGTTCCGTTAGAAAAGAAAGGTGCTACCCAATCATTGCCGGTGATTTCTGGCATATCATCTCTAAAGCGAGATAGTACATACTCAAGCTCTTCAATGGTATCGGGGATATCCAGTTCAAGGATATCTAGCCAGTCTTGGCGGATCCAGTAAACTTCGGATACGGCGAACTGCTCGAACACATCGTTAAGATTAGGCATGTGATAGATATTTCCGTCTGGGGCGGTAATGGCTGCTCTGATTTCTGGAAAACGTTCCATCAGGTGAGAGAAGTAAGGGGCGTGCTCTGCAATTAGGTCATTGAGAGGGATAAATGCGCCCTGCATACCAAACTCAATAAAGCGTGGAGCGTGAGTTCCGCCGTAGATATCTGCCGGGAAGCCTTCTGCGGCTTCAAGATTCCATACTTCTACCGCATTTACGTTAACATCATCGGCAACACCTACCAATGTAACGCCAGTTAGTTCGCGGATTTGCTCCCATACTCTCCAGTCATCATCCCACACATGTTGGTCAAAGATGTAGTGGATAGTAAGGGTTACAGGTTCCATTGCGTCGAAATCAACTTCCAAATCTTCTTCAGATGGTGGGGTAGGCTCTGCTGTAGGTTCTGGGGTAGGGGTTGTCACTGGTTCTGGTGTTGCGGCGGGTTCATCGTTGTTACCGCAGGCTGTAAAAATAAATGCAGCAACAACCAGTAAAGCCACAAGCGCTAAAAACTTTCTCATGTTAGTTCCTCCTTTTAAACGTAGGGCGTGTGCCCCACTTGATATATAGAATCACGCCATATGGCGGTATCCACTAAGCTTTTATGCCGCCTTCAAATATGCCCCTTTTAAAGAACCGCTGCATATAAGGGAAAACGATGATTACAGGAATCATAGCCGCAAAAATCAGTGCGTAAATAAGGGTTTGACTGCTTAGAGCCGGGTCAAGAAAGGCATCAACTTCCTCCATCATAGCTGTACGCCTGATAATGAAGTTGCGCAAATATAACTGCAAGGGAATCTGCTCATCACTTCGTAATAGTATATTAGCCCAAAGCCACGCGTTCCAACTGGCCACACCTTGCTGAAACGCAAGAACTGCAATGGTAGGCTTGATAGAAGGTATTGCAATATGCCACAGTATCTGAAAATCATTGGCGCCATCTAAGATAGCTGCTTCAAAGAGACCATCGGGTATACCCTGATAAGCAGATTTAGCTATAAGAATACTAATCATGCCCGTGCCGCTACCCAGCAAAATAAGCCCGGCAAAATTTCTCAGCCCCAGTTCCCCAAGATTAACAAACTGAGGAATCTGCCCTGCGTTGAAGAAGAATGTAATCAGCATCAAAATCGTAAACAGCTTAAAGCCGGGCATATCTTTTTTTGTATAGGCATACGCGGCAGTAAGCAGTACAAACATGGTCAAAGAGGTTTGTAACGTGGTTATGATAATAGAGTTGCCATAGGCCCGCCAAAACTGCGGCTCAACAATAACTTCCCTATATGAAGCTAAAGTTGGATTAACAGGGAAAAATGTAACCTGCCCAGTATCAACCGCCCAGCCCGAGCTTATAGAAGCAAAAAATGTATACAAAATCGGATACATAATAATAAAAACCAAAACACCGATTATAAGCTTTACAAGAAAATCAAATACCCTATCTCCGGTAAAAATCTTTTTTCTGCCCACAAAGCGCCCTCCTTTCCAAGTTAGAATAATGTATTGCCGCCAAGCTTTTTAGCCACAAGGTTTGCGCCAATTACAAATACCATACCAACTACGTTCATAAGAAGCCCCGCAGCAGCGGCCAGTGATAGGTTTTGAATTGCGTTATGGATTGGCATTAGCCCCATGCGCCACACAAATGACTCAAGTACATCAATAGACTGATAGGTAAGAGGCTCAACAAGCAGCAGTACCGCTTCTGCGTTAGCTCTAAGGATGTTGCCAAAGCGCATAATAAACAGTACAGAAATAAGTGGCAGAATCCCAGGGATGGTTATATGCCAAATCCTTCTGAGGCGGCCGGCTCCATCAAGCGCAGCGGATTCATATAACTCCTTATCTATAGACATCATTGAGCCTAGGTATATAAGTGAAGCCATACCTGCCCCCATCCAGCCAATGATGAAGGTGTATATGAAACGTGTATATTGGGACTGAATTATGAAAAAGATTGGCTCATTGATTAACCCGAACCTAAGCAAGAATTGATTGATAATACCGATAGTAGGCTGCAAGAAAGCCCTGGCAATACCGGTTACGATTACCACAGAAAAGAAATTGGGCAGCAATAGCACCGATTGCGAAACAGTCCTAAACTTAGAAAGTTTAAGCTCATGAAATAAAACAGCAATAATAATAGGAAGAGGGAACAAGAAAATCATATCGTAAGCACTTAATATGAGGGTATTGCGAAGTGCCTGCAAAAACATACCCGAAGCCCTGCCAAACAAAAGACTCTGGAAATTCTCCCATCCAATCCAAGGGCTATCCATGCCCAAGAATGGAGAGAATCGCATCCAGGCCATTTGTAAAAAAATCATAGGCCTGTAAGAAAAAAAGAATAGATGAAGAAGAAACGGTGTAATCATAATGTAGATCATCCAATGCTTCTTCATGCGCTTTGGTAGATTGCGCGCCCAGCTTGTAATTCTGCTAGAATCCATTAAAATCACACCTTAACCAAGATTTTGTGAAAATTAAATTACGTATATACGAAGAATCTTCGGGGACAATAGCATGACTTTACAGGCCCTTCTACAGGCCTACAAAGCCCATCCGTAACGAAATATTTTGAGAGCATATCTTGCCCAGCTCTATTTCCTTTTCCATATCCCTGTCTTCACTAAAGTATCCGCTAATACTAAGGCTATGGTCTACCCTGCCACGTTGGTCGAAAATAGGAAACCCTACACAGGTTATACGCTCATCATTTTCGAAGTTATCGCGGGAATAGCTATTTATCCGTATCTCTTCCAATTCTTTGCGCAAAACAGACGGATCAGTTATCGAGTTTTCTGTAATCTGGGGCAGTGGCTCTGATAATACTTTATCCTGCAACCACTCATTATATGCCATTATTGTCTTGCCCAAAGATGTAGTGGAAATCCTGGCTTTATGGCCCACTTGACATGTGGAAACAAATCGAGCATTGGCTATAGGCGATGCCTTGTGAAGATAAAGGATTTCATTGTCTGTCAGCTTTGCCAGGAATACTACATATTTTGTCTGGTCCGCCAGTTCTTCCATAAATGGAGCGGCAATCTCTACTATATTGAGGCGGGCAAGATAAGCATTGCCCAATAGGTAATTAGTCACCCCAAGCTTATATGTCTTAGCCCGCTTATTGGCATACTCAACCATCTGGGTATCCAGCAAAGCTTTTACAATATCGCTGGTGCTGGCCAGTGGCATCTGCAAAGATTCTGAAATCTCTGTAAGGGTTAATTCCCGGCACTTAGAAAGTAGCTCTAAAACCCCAATAGTACGCAACGCGGATTTATTTATCGACATATATGCGGCTTCCTTTCTACCGAAAAATAATCGTATATACGAAGCCTCTTCGGTTGACAAGTGGAAATTACCATGATAAACATGTATCTGTCAAGTGTTTTTGTTAAATTTCTACGACAGGAGATGAAAATATATGGCACATGAGATAATTTTTGACGGAGTTTATAACAGTTGGAACAATGCACTGCCTCTAGGCAATGGAAAAATGGGAGCCATGGTCTTCTTCGAAAACCATGAACTACACATTGCTTTAAACCACTATGACCACTACTACAAAGATGTAAAAAGTAGCCCCCTAGGAAAAAAGACCTACAAAGAATACCGTGACCTAGTAGATAAGGCCAGAGAATCGGAAAATTACCAACACTCCCATTATATAGATACCCTAAACCCAAATGCCAAAAACAACCGCCCTAAGTGGAGTACTACCAGCTATCCTATGGCCGGGGAGATAGTGATCCCCATATGCGACACAATCGAAGATTTCACCCTCCGATTGATAATCGAGGAGGGTGTTGTGATGTTCGAGAGCCCAGCCGCCACGGTTAGGATATGGATTGCAGCCTCAAAAGATTGCCTATTTGTTGAAGGCCTTTGGGAGGATGCGAAGCCTTTATCAGAAAAAACAACCCAATATGAAACATCATTCACAGTCCAAAATGACTGTCTGGTAGCCACAGTAATACCGGAAAACCACAACGACCTACTGCAGATTAAAGACGCCTTAGCCGCAGAGCACGCAGCCCACTGGAGAAACTTTTGGCGCGCTAAGGTCCAGCTACCAGACTACTTCCTAGAAACCCTATGGTATCTGCATCTATATAATCTAGGCTGTGCTTCTGGCATAGGAGGCCGTTACTTTCATCAAGCTTGCGGACTCAACGGTTTGTGGGACATTCGCCGCCCAAATCTATGGGCGAGCACATGGTACTGGGATGTAAATATCCAAGAAGCCTTCTGGCCTGTGTTTTCTGCCAATCAATTGGAGCTGGCAAAGCACTTTTGCGATGCATATCTGTCCTATGCCGATAAAATTCAAGCCTACACCCAGGCTCATTATGGCTATGATGGCTGGGCGCTGGATTATCCTCATATGCTATACCACTGTATCCAGCCTTGGTGCGCGCAATTTTTATGGCGTTATTACTCCTATAGCGGCGATATAGAATTTTTACGAGAAAAAGCTTATCCCGTTTTTGTAAAACAAATAGAGCATTATAAAAGAATAGCTACCAAAGATGGCCATATTATGTACGACATATCCCCAGAGCAAGGGCCGATAACTCAAGACTCCGTTGCTACTATAGCCACAATAAAACAACTGCTGAAATACACAATCAAAGCAGCAAAAATCCTAAACCGCTCAGAAGCAGAAGTAAACGAATACACCTGCTTGCATATTAATTGCCCCGATTATCCCACAACTGCCGACGGTACCCGCTTAAAAGACTCCAGTATGGCGCCGGACGACTTATTCTTCCGCCACCCCTCAATCCTGATGCCCATCTTCCCCTGTGAAGAAGAACTTGACCACAACTTAGCCTTAGAAACCCTAAAATATGCATCCGAAAACACAGAAATAGGAGTATTTGGAGCCGGCTGGTTGGCAAGCGCCGCCGCAAAATTAGGCGAAGGCACCGCTGCATTACGCCTTCTATATGAAAAAGGCATAGATTATTTTATCCATTCTAACGGCTTAGGCTATGAAGAATCTGAGCGTTATGTAAATCACTGCCTAATAACAAAGCCACCCTTATACCCACCGGCAATGATGGAGCCCTCCGGCGGTATAGTGATGGCCGTAAATCAAATGTTATTAAAGGATGACGATATAATAGAAGTCTTTCCCGCAATTCCAGATGGCACCGACAACTTAGCCACAAAGAAACTACCATACAGGCACCAAAACACCGTTCTGCAAGGTAACTACCTAGCCTGGGATAACTGCCGCTTCGACGGTATGCTGGCCGCAGGCGGCTTTGAGGTATCTGCCCAGCGCGCAAATGGCGAAACCACATGGATTCACATAAAAAGCAACCAGGTTGTAACTTTAAAACTTTGCACTCCAGAAGGCATAATAGAAAAAGAAATGACCCCAGGTGAAGAGTTTACCTACGGCACCCCCCAGACCCTTCAAAAAAACACCCCCAGAGTACAAACCAGGCAATCCCCAACTACTAGAAGGAGAATCTTCATAGGAGAAGACCGCCACACAGATTTCTATAGGAAAATAGACTCCTTCGTCTGTCCATATCTGCTAGGCAGCACCCATCAATACCAAATGCTACCCTATATCTTCGACTTTGGAGACACTACACAAGAACGTGACTACGACAAAGTCTTCCACAAAGCCTTCTGCATATCCGGCCGCTCTATAGTGTTTATGGGTGCACCACGGCGTGTGGGCTTAGATATGTACGATGAAAATATAGGCTACGGTTTCTCATCACTAGAAGAAATGACATGCGAAGATTTTATAGAAGGCACAATGCCTATAGATTTTGTGATAAAGCTACCAAGAGGTAAATACAATGCCCTAATTATATCAATTGATGAAGAAAAAACATCCCAAACCCATATCAATCTCCCGCATATTGGTGGCAAAATTGAAGGCAAAGTAATAAAACCAGGGAAATATCAATGTCAAATCATCCCCTTTATGCAAGAAACTGATGGTTTATTCAGAATAGGTCTTTCATCAGATCCAGGCCATAAATGGACGCTTAACGCCATTTTCCTTGCAAAGGAATATTACTCGTGATATCCCTCCACCATTCGGATTATATATGTTATTATGATTAAGCATTGAAAAAATGCACAGGAAATTTTCCTGTGTTTTTTTATATAATAAATACAAGAATCCACCAGGGGGCATATATGATAATAGTCCAAAAGTATGGCGGGACATCGGTAGCCGACGCAAAGCGCATAAACCATGTAGCAAAGCGCATAGCAGGTGTATACAATTCGGGGAAAAAAATAGTAGTAGTGCTATCCGCTCAAGGCTCCGTTACAGACCGCCTCCTCCAAAAGGCCCACGAAATAAACCCCTCAGCCAGCAAACGAGAGTTAGACATGTTACTATCCACAGGGGAGCAGCAATCTGTAGCCCTGATGGCAATGGCTCTGCAACGTATGGGGCTACCTGCAATATCCCTTAACGCAGTCCAGATAGGCTTAGAATCTTCAGGCCAATACGGTAATGCAAGAATAAAGCGGATTCACACCACACGCATACTAGAAGAGCTTAGTAAGGACAATATAGTACTAATAGCAGGTTTCCAAGGTGTAAACAGTATAGGGGATATAACCACCCTAGGCCGAGGAGCGTCAGATACAACAGCCGTAGCCCTAGCCGCAGTACTTGAAGCCGAGTTATGCGAAATATGCACAGACGTAGACGGAGTATACACAGCAGACCCAAGAGTAGTACCCACAGCAAAGAAACTAAACACCATCAGCTATGACGAAATGCTGGAAATGTCCTGCCAAGTACTCCATAACAGAGCAGCAGAAATGGCAAAGCGCCACAATGTAAAACTAATAATCCGCTCTAGTATGACAGAAGAACCGGGAACAGAAATAAGGGAGGCTTGTAAAGTGGAAGACCTATATGTAAGTGGTGTAGCAATAGACAGAGACGTAGCTCAGATTTCTGTGCTGGGCATAAAAAACCAGCCGGGAGCCGCCTATAAAATTTTTGCTCTACTGGCTGATAAAAAAATATCCGTAGACGTAATCTTACAAAACCCTGGGATGGAAGCCATTACAGACATCAGTTTCACCGTTGCAAAGCAAGATAGAGACGAAGCTCTGGAAGTACTTAAAGCCAGCCAAGACCAAATAGGCTACAAGGCCATAACCAACAACGACAGCCTGGCAAAGCTGTCCATAGTAGGGGCAGGAATGACCACCGCCCATGGCGTGGCCTCCGGTATGTTCGAAGCCCTATACGAAAATAATATCAACATAATAATGATTTCAACCTCAGAAATAAAAATAACCGTGCTAGTAGACGATCACAACGCGGAAAAAGCCAAGCAAGTAGTCCACGACAAATTTATCGTGTAATACCGATCCCAAATTAAAACCTGTCTGACAGAGCGGTGGCTTGAAACGCGAAACAAGCGTTTCGAGCGGTTTTGCCGCGATAGGCAGATAGGATTTTAATTGGAATCGGTATAAAGTGCAATCCCACGTACCCTATTAGAATGGAGTGATGATATGAATCCTTTTACATGTGCAGTAGTTGGTGCCTCCGGTATGGTTGGAGGCATGTTTATAAAAATATTGGAAGAGCGCAAGCTGCCGATATCCCAACTGATCCCATTAGCTTCCGCCAGGTCTGCTGGGAAAGAGATATCCTTCAATAGCAAAGGCATTACAATCGAGGAATTAACACTAGAATCATTTGACCGGGGCATTGATTATGCCCTTTTTGCTGTAGACGACGAAACCAGCCGAGAGTACGCGCCACTGGCCGCCGCCAAAGGATGCATAGTAATTGATAACTCTTCAGCATGGAGAATGGAGCCGGATATCCCCTTAGTAGTGCCGGAGGTAAATGGTGATGACCTACATTCCCATAAAGGTATAATAGCTAACCCCAACTGCTGTGCCGCCCCGGCTGTAGTGGCATTAAAACCCTTGCAAGAAACCTTTGGCATTGACCGCGTGGTAATCTCAACCTATCAATCCGTATCCGGAGCTGGGGTAGGGGGAATGAATGATCTTAAGAAGGGTGAAAACAACTTTTTCCCCCACCAAATAACCCATAACATAATCCCACATATAGGAAGCTTTCACGAATCAGGCTATACCGGAGAAGAAATTAAATTGATGGCGGAAGTGCAAAAAATGCTGCATCAGCCAGACCTAAAAATCACCGCCACTACAGTACGAGTCCCTGTATTTTATGGTCATAGTCTAAGTATAAATGTAAGCCTTAAAACAGCTTTTACCCAAAAAAACATCCACGAAGTGTTATCAAAAGCCCCAGGTATTGTGTTGTATGATGATCCATCATATCCCATGCCAATAACTGCCGCAGGCACAGACAAAGTGCATGTGGGAAGGCTGCGCCAAGACCCAAGCTGCGAAAACGGCCTAAACATGTGGGTAGTAACAGACAATACCAGAAAAGGTGCTGCAACTAACGCCGTGCAAATATTAGAATCGCTTTTAGCCAAAAAAATAAATTCTGTAAAGTCTTTGTAAGGTGAAATGATATGCAGTATGTGCTATTGTTCTTAGAGGGAATTATCACCTTCATTTCCCCATGCTTGCTACCCATGCTTCCCGTTTATGTATCCTATTTCGCAGGTGGCAAGGTAGAAGAAAAAAGCCAGCGCACTGTCCTCATCAACTCTATCGGCTTTGTGCTGGGCTTTACAATCGTATTCGTGATTTTAGGAGCCTTCGCTGGTAGCATCGGGCGGTTGCTTATCGCCCACAGCACCGCCATTAATATCGTAACAGGCTCCATAGTTGTGCTCTTTGGGCTTAGCTATCTTGGTGTACTCAAGTTGCGAATCCCGTCATTTTCCGGAGCAAGAAAGCCGGATGGGCCATTACGATTCCCTTCTGCTGTGGTGTTTGGGGTGGTATTTTCTGTAGGCTGGACTCCCTGTGTCGGCGCTTTTCTTGGGGCGGCTTTGCTTCGTGCTTCTCAGCGAGGCTCTATGTACGAAGGTATGCTTATGCTATTTGTATATTCCATGGGATTAGGTATCACATTTATTGTGTGCGCTGTTCTAATAGGAAAACTGAAAAAAACCTTCGCGTTCATCCAAAGAAATTATGCACTTATCAATATCCTAGCAGGAAGTTTTCTGATACTTGTGGGTATTCTAATGATAACCGGCCTATTTGGGCGGTTCATGAACATTTTCATTATTTAAGGAGATTTGTATGTACAAGAAACTTGCGATTCTGGTAGCTGTTTTGGCTTTTGTTGTGTTAATAATGGCAGTAGCAATTGGGTATGATTGGCTGGTAAGTAGAACAGACACCCCGGATAATCTGCATGGTTCCACCACAACAATAGAGTGGGGCTCAGGTCCTGCTGTGGATGATACCTCGGAGCCGACTGCCTCTGACAATATCCCGGAAGAAGTTATCCCAGCACCAACCCCTCCTCCTGTAGACGATTTAACACCGGACTTTGTTATGTATGACGCTGATGGCAATCAGCTGAGCTTGTCAGACTTTTTCGGCAAACCTATTGTCCTTAATTTCTGGGCGACTTGGTGCCCCAACTGTGTTGATGAAATACCCTACTTCGAAGCCCTGTATGCCGAGCGCGGGGACGAAATCCACATAATAAAAATAAACCTACTAGACGGCCAGCGGGAAACCCGTGACCGTGTAGATAGGTTTATGGAAGATAACGGTTTTACTTTTCCTCTCTTCTTTGATGGAGGAGACGGAGCGCTAGAGTATGGCGTGAGATTTATTCCCATGACATTTTTTATCAATGCCGCTGGGGAAATGGTAGCCCATGCGCAGGGTGCGGTAGATGATGCTATGCTGCGCAATGGGCTGACAATGGCTGGGGCCTGAGACTAGCGCCATGTTATATTTCCGTTTCTATTATTCTCGGCTATCCTGTCGGCTCTGATTTGATCGATTGTTCTGTCTAATGTGTGAGTTTTCACATGCGCAGGGATTTCCAAACCGCTTACCCTCGAAAGAGTACCTGCCATCAGGCGCATGGCAGGGTCATTACATATGGCTTCTAGGGCCGAGCACTCAATTTCTTTAAACATGGCATCCAGTTTTTCTGGGTCTAGTCTTAGGTCACCATCTACTATAAGCACAGATAGTCCCTGGTAGATTTTGAAGTACATTTCTTTAAATCGCCAGACCCGGATATGCCGCCTTATCGCTATTATCTCAAAAATAAGAACACTTAATGTAACCATTGTGGGTATAAACAGGTCGATACCAATGTATCCTAAGTGGGCCATCCCAATCAAACCAACACCCCAGGCAGGTACCAGCATTATGGCGAGGAAAAGCTCAAGCGCCCCGTACTGCAAACATTTGCGCCTGTATAGATGGAACATTGTATAGTATCTATCCATACGGCCCTGGGCTTTGTCACAAATCTCTTCCGCTTTATGAAGCTTAGAGGTTCGCTCTTCATCCCTTAAATTATCCTTTACATACTTAACAGAATCAATTTCAGGGGTTGTCATGATGAAATGCTTTTCCAGATTTTTAAACCTGCGGCGATAGTTTTCGATGCCTTCTTCACAATCCGTATCAGCGCACATTGCGTGGCGTGAGCCAATCAATGAAGCGATTAGCGGGGGTATCAACTTTTTCCCGTTAAGCTTGATTTTCTGCCTTACAACTAGGGCCATTTCGCCAAAGGCTACCAAGGCTGCACCGGTTGTAAATAATATAACCGCTTCTGTTATTGCCCCGGAACCAATTAAGCTTCCAGCTCCGGCTAAAAACGGAATCAGTAAAAGCAGCCACAGGGCTTCGAACCAATAGAATTTGAGGCTGCGTCTATGCACTTTCCAAAACTCGTCTGTGTATTTTTTAATCTGTTCATTCTTTTCATGTAATAGAGTTACCGTGGCTTCGTTCAGGTGGGTTGGTTCCAGTGATAGGGTTTCCTCAACAAAGGTCACTAATCTCATCTTTGCTGCGGCTGAAAGATAATGAACTCCAGCCCTCCACTTAAACCTTTTCATTTTTTTGCTTATTTTTTTCTTTCGCAGATACCTTTCGAAAACCACAGGGTTTTTCTGGGCTAGAATAGATGTGGCGGATAAGATGCCGTGGGTTTCGGTATAGCTTGCCCAAATTAGGCGCCTTAGTGCTTTTATTATTGCCCATTCGTCTCCAATGGTATTGCTGTCTTTATAGCCTTGTCTGTGGGGTATGTCTGTGTTCCACACAGGCCCTACATGTACGCTGCCTACGGGAACCCAGTTCTTCATAGGCTTTGGGCCGGCATTAAAGACGCGACTGTTATACTCTGCAACGGCTCTCTCATATCGTATTTCTTCGTCACGTTTACGCCTTTTCCAATTCATAAAATCTCCCCATATTGCCTTTTTGACGAATAACTCGTCATCATTGGAAAGGAATCGGGTTTCGACAAGGGTTGCGGCCTTTTTCATTGATTCTAGGGATCTGTCTTTTTTAAGTTCCCAATCTACTGCGTCTGCTAGCTGCAATAGTAGCTGGGATGATCTGTTTTCGTGGGTGCTTAGCTTCCAGACAAGCATTGTAACTGGAATCATAATAAAGAAACCCAGCGCTATCAAAGGCTGTCCAGCCGAAAACATGACCCATGGCATAATAGCCGCGGAAATCCCAGTAAGTACATAAATAAGTACCATCATACCTCTTTTGCTTCTATGGAAGGCGGCACGCTTCCTATATAGCCTTATTTGTTGCTGTTTGATGCTTAACCAAGTCTGTTTATCCATATAACCCCCTACTCATTTTCTTTTTTATATTTTTCTGCCAGCTTTGTCGCCTCATCATCTTGGTTGCTTAATGTCTCAAAGCGCTGCCTTAGCATGTTTTCAGCTTTGTCATCTTCTTCCTTTTTCTTGTCCTTTACTTTGCTTCTTAGCATTAGTATAGTGACTACGAGGGCAATCGCCGCAATAACTAATACCCCTATCAAGATTTCGCTAGGGTATGGCAAGATATCTCCAGGGAAAATCAATCCCACAAGTGATAAAATTACAATCCCTATCAGCCCCAGCATTATGAATGTTCCACACCCGGGAGCTTGTTTTAATTTTTCTTCTTCGGTCATTTCCGTCTCCTTTCGTAAAAACTAAAATAATATATAGCTACCTTAACACGCCTTCTTGCCACTCGACAAGTTCGCAATCGTTAAACTTTGTAAATCGCTTTAGGCATGAGTCTATGGCGGTTTGCATTTTTTTTGTTTGTTTTATGCTTTCCTCAAACCAAATATTTTTTATGATAAGGGTCTTGGTTTTGGCATCTCGGATAGCCTCTACTCGTCCGGCGAAGCTTTCGCCGTAGATTAAGGGGATTACATATGGGCCATACTTCCTCTTCACAGGTGGGGTGTAGATTTCCCAGGCATACTCATAATTAAAGATTGCTTTGATTAGCTTTCTGTCCCATATAAAGCAGTCTAGTGGGGATATTACCTCACAGCGTGGTTTTGGTTCTAGGCCGCTTTTTATAGTTTCTATCAAGGATAAGTCTCCCGACTGGATGTATAGAGTATGGGATATGCCTTCAACTTTTATCGGGATAATTTTTTCTTCTTCCAGCAGTGCGGTAAATATTTTACCACGGCGGGTTGTATCCAAGCCTTGGATATATAGCCATGCGTCGGATGGGCGGTTCCATAATAAGCCAATTGCCCCAATCCGACGAAGTAAGCGCCATTTTTGATGTTCAATTTCATCGGGATGCGGGTCGGGGGCTGATAGGATTTCCTTTGGGATATGATTTTCGGCTAAGTCGTAAAACTTACGGGTATTTTTCTTGTGATGAATTACAAGCTGGCCTGTGGAGTAAAGCTGTTCTAGCGCTGCGCGGCTGGCTTTTGTTTCCTTGTTGCCAGCGCCGCTCCAGTGGATGGATGAATGCCAGCGTATGCCCCCTTCTAGTGGAAGTTCGCTTGAGGATACGGGGCCGTTTTCTCGGATATAGGCTAGGGCTTTTGCTTCAAGTTCTTCCATACCGGGGAAGCGCCTTCCGCCATGTATCGCCGTGTCGCGATAGCGCTGGAAATATGGCCAGTCAGTGACCGGAAGGATGGAGAGGTTTTTGTCCGGGTAGTCGAAAAGCCGACGGTCAACATAAAGCAGCTCCTCCAACATGGACTTGGTAAAATCCTTCACACGCGCCTGTAGCATAATCTGTGCGTTCTGCCCGCATAAGTCCACAGGGTCAAACTGAAAGCAGCCGGTTTGACGGATAAAGGCCATTATACCTTGTTTGCCGTGGAATTTATGTTCACCCAGTAATCCATGCTTCAACAGCAGAAACCGACGGGCTTGTAAATTTGTAAGATTAATCATTTAACTCCCTCCTTTGCCCACATAATGGCATATCCCCTTGCATTACTCAATATGGAAATGCTAGAATAATTTGAAAAATATAAAAATATAGACCGCCGAAAGGGGCCAAAGGATTTTGAAGAAAAAAACCATCAACAACTTACAGGTAAAAGGCAAGCGGGTATTAGTACGGTGCGATTTTAACGTGCCACTAATAAACGGAGAAATCACAGACGATACCCGTATTGTGGCCGCACTGCCTACAATAAAGAAATTGATTGCAGATGGAGGCCGCTTAGTGCTGTGCTCCCACTTAGGCAAACCCAAAGGCCCAGACCCAAAGGCCACGATGGAACCTGTTGCCTTGCGTCTAAGCACCCATCTGGGTCAAAATGTCGCCTTCCTGGGATATGACGAAGTGGTAAATGATAAAGTAAGAGAAACAGTAAGCAATATGAAAGACGGTGAAGTGGTAGTACTACAAAACACCCGTTTCCGCAAAGAAGAAGGCAAAAACGAAGAATCCTTCTCAAAAGACCTAGCTTCCCTTGCAGATATATATGTAAATGATGCCTTTGGCTCAGCTCATCGCGCTCACTGCTCTACTGTAGGCGTAACCGAGTTTGTGGCTGAATCCGCTGTAGGCTTCCTAATGGAAAAAGAGCTGAAGTTCCTAGGTGGCGCGGTTGAAGACCCGGTCCGCCCCTTCGTAGCAATCCTAGGCGGCTTAAAGGTTTCAGATAAAATCAAAGTTATAGATAAACTACTAGAGAAAGTGGACAAACTTATAATCGGCGGCGCAATGGCTTATACCTTTATGAAGGCCCAAGGCCATAACATCGGCGAGTCCTTCCTAGAAGAAGAAAGCATAGGCTACGCCAAAGAAATGATGCAAAAAGCTAAAGACAAAGGTGTAAAGCTATTGCTTCCAATAGATACCACAGTAGCCAAAGAATTTTCGGCAGACGCTGAGCACAAGGTAGTAGCAGCAAACGGCATAGAAGACGGCTGGCAAGGCCTAGACATTGGTGTTAAAACCCGTGAACTATTCTGTGACGCGATAAAAGACGCCAAAACCGTAATCTGGAACGGCCCAATGGGTGTATTCGAGTTCCAAAACTTCGCCAAAGGTACACTGGCCTTGGCCAAGGCCATGGCGGATATAGACGCAACCACAATTATAGGCGGCGGCGACTCAGCAGCGGCAGTTAACCAACTAGGCTACGGTGATAAAATGACTCATATTTCAACCGGCGGAGGCGCTTCACTAGAATTTTTAGAAGGCAAAGCTCTCCCCGGAGTAGAGGCGGTGCAAAATGCGTAAGATGTTAATCGCAGGCAACTGGAAAATGAACTTTGCCCCTAAAAAGGCTGTAAAATTTGTAGATCAAATTAAAGAAAGCATTGATATCAAGGAAAGAGATGTTGTGCTATGTGTGCCATATGTAGCGCTACAGCCGGTTAAAGATGCCCTCAAAGGCACCAGCGTACAAGTTGGTGCGCAAAACGTACACTACATGGATGATGGCGCGTATACCGGAGAAATCTCGCCCGCAATGTTGGATGAAATGGAAGTACCCTATGTAATCGTAGGCCACTCAGAACGCCGTGAGAAATTTGCCGAGTCTGACACTACTGTAAATCTACGCGCACTTCGTGCACTAAAACATGGCCTTTGTCCAATTATCTGTGTTGGGGAAACCCAAAAACAACGAGGTGCCCAGCGTACCGAAGATGTACTGCGTAAGCAAGTGAAGTTTGCGTTAGACGAAATTAAGCCCGAACGTGCCGAAAAAGTTGTAATCGCGTACGAACCCATATGGGCAATTGGCACCGGCGTAACAGCAACAACTGCCCAAGCCGAGGATGCCTGTGCATTTATCCGCACCCTTCTTGTAGAAAGATTTGGGAAAGAAATCGCCCAAAAAATCCGCATCCTATATGGTGGAAGTGTTACCCCTAAAAACGCCGCAGAGTTGTTTTCCCAGCCCAATATCGATGGCGGCCTAGTAGGAGGCGCAAGCACCATCCCAACCTTCGATGAAGTAGTGAAAGCAGGTCTATAAATGGAAAAAGACACAATAGTACTGATGATCCTAGACGGCTATGGTCTAGCCCCTCCATCCCCAAGCAATGCAATCCATCTTGCCGAAACCCCACACCTGGACTGGCTGCTAGAAAAATTCCCCTGCCAGCCAGGCCAAGCCGCGGGGATGGACGTAGGCCTCCCTGAAGGCCAAATGGGCAACTCTGAAGTAGGCCATACCAATATAGGCGCAGGCCGGATTGTATATCAGGAGCTAACCAGAATAACAAAATCCATCCAAGACGGTGACTTTTTCCAGAACGAAGCCTTGCTGGCAGCAGTAAATAATGTCAAAGCCAACAACACAGCTCTACACTTATACGGTCTATTATCAGACGGCGGTGTGCACAGCCACAATACTCATCTATACGCCTTACTTCAACTAGCCAAAGACCAAGGTCTTACCAAAGTATATATCCATCCGTTTTTAGACGGACGTGACACTCCACCAACCTCAGGTTTAGGTTATATCCAAGAACTAGAGGCAAAAATAAAAGAAATAGGTGTAGGAAAAATAGCCACAATCTCAGGCCGCTACTACTCTATGGACAGAGATAACCGCTGGGAAAGAGTGCAACTAGCCTACGATGCCCTAACAGAAGGCATAGGAGAAAAAGCCACAAGTGCTACCGCTTGCATGGAGGCCACCTATGCCGCTGGTATCAACGACGAGTTCGTAGTGCCTACAGTAATAGCCCCGGAAGGTACCATTCAAGACCATGATGGGGTAATTTTCTTCAACTTCCGTCCAGATCGTGCCCGCCCAATAACTCGTGCTTTCTGCGATCCAGGCTTCGACGGCTTTCCGCGTCCCCGCGGGATGTTCCCCGTACACTATGTATGCTTCACAGACTATGACGCGACTATCCCCAATAAACACGTAGCCTTCCACGCCCAAGCCATGGACAATGTTTTGGGGGCATATCTATCAGAAAAAGGCAAAACCCAGCTGCGTCTAGCGGAAACAGAAAAATATGCCCATGTAACCTTCTTCTTCAACGGAGGCCGTGAAGCCGCCTACGAAGGTGAAGATCGTATACTAGTACCATCACCTAAAGTAGCAACTTACGACCTACAACCGGAAATGAGCGCGGTAGAAGTAACCGACAAGCTAATAGAGGCCATCAAGTCTAAAAAATACGACCTAATAGTAATCAACTACGCCAACTGCGACATGGTAGGTCACACCGGAATTATAGATGCGGCAATCAAAGCAGTAGAAACTATGGATACCTGTGTAGCCCGCGTAATGGGCGTAATGCTTGAAAACGGCACCCGTATGCTATTATGCGCAGACCATGGCAATGCTGACCAAATGATAGATGATGTAAACGGCGGCCCGTTCACAGCCCACACGATAAACCCCGTCCCATTTGTACTATTCAACGCCCCGGGCTACGACCTAGCCCCAGGAGGCCGATTGGCCGACATAGCCCCAACTCTGCTAGACCTTATGGAGCTACCAGTTCCATCAGAAATGACAGGCAGAAGCCTTCTGATAAAAAAGTAGAAAAGCTTTTATCCAAATTATCGGGGCAATCAGTTTTCTATAGTATGTACTAAATATATATAAAAGGAGAATAAAATGCTTAAAACATTCATCGAAATCGTGGGCATACAAGGCCGTGAAATCATGGACTCCCGCGGCAACCCCACAGTAGAAGTACAAGTAGTAGTGTGTGACGAGGAGGGCAAGCACTACACCGCAATGGCGGCAGTACCCTCCGGCGCATCCACCGGCGCTTTTGAAGCCGTAGAACTACGCGACAAAGGTGACCGCTACATGGGCCTGGGAGTAGAAAAAGCCGTATCCAATGTAAATGACAAAATCGCGGACGAAATCTGCGGAATGAACGCCCTAGACCAAGTAGCAATAGACCGCAAGATGTTAGAGATGGACGGCACCGCCAACAAAGAAAACCTAGGCGCCAACGCCATCCTTGGCGTATCTATGGCAGTAGCAAAAGCAGCAGCCGTAGCCCTAAAAATGCCTCTATACCAATATCTAGGCGGCTTCAACGCAACTCAGCTCCCCGTTCCAATGATGAATATCTTAAACGGTGGAAAACACGCCGATAACACAGTAGACTTCCAAGAATTTATGATTATGCCAGTGGGTGCAGTATCCTTTAAAGAAGCCTTACAATGGTGTGCGGAAATCTACCATAACCTTAAAAAGCTGTTAAAAGAGCGCAAGCTAGCCACAGCAATAGGTGACGAAGGCGGTTTTGCCCCAGACCTAGCTACCCCAGACGAAGTAATTGAGCTAATTCTAGAAGCAGTAGTAAAAGCCGGATACGAGCCAGGCACAGAAATCCGCCTAGCCCTAGACGTAGCCGCTACCGAGCTATACGGCGATGCAAAGAAAAACGGCAAAGAAGGCCTGTACTACTTTGCAGGTGAAAGCCAAATGACAGGCAAAGAAGTATATCGCACCTCTGAAGAAATGGTAGCAATGTACGAAGCCCTAGTAAACAAATACCCGATAATCTCGATAGAAGACGGCTTTGACGAAGAGGATTGGGATGGTTGGAAACTGATGACCGAGCGCTTAGGAAAGCGTGTGCAAATCGTAGGCGACGACCTATTCGTAACCAATACCGAGCGCCTACAACGCGGCATTGACACCGACACAGCCAACTCCATCCTAGTAAAAGTAAATCAAATCGGTACCCTAACAGAAACCTTTGAAACCATTGCCCTTGCCCACCGCAACAACATGACTACAGTAATCTCTCACCGCAGCGGCGAAACAGAAGATGCAACAATTGCTGATATCTCAGTAGCGGTAAACGCCGGCCAAATCAAAACTGGTGCACCAGCCCGTTCAGACAGGGTAGCAAAATACAACCAACTCCTTCGTATAGAAGAAGAATTGGATGAAGTAGCAGCATATCCAGGACTAGGCGCATGGTTTAATTTAAAGAATAAATAGTATATAATCTATGGGGGAGGCCAAAAGCCTTCCCCATTTTTTTATATAAAAGGATGATGATATGAGAATCCTTCTTCCACTGGCAGTCATAGTAGTACTCTACTCCCTAGCTTATGGGACAGCGGCCGAAAGCAGAATCATAATAGATGGCACAGTAGTAAATGCCATAGCCCATGATGATATGCTGCCTCTGCGGGAGGTAGTGGAGCATATAGGCGGAGCCGTGTCCTGGAACCGCCGTAGCCAGCAAGTAACCATCAATCACGGCAGCCAGACAATAGTAGTAACTGTTGGTAGCCGATCCGCCACAATTAACAATAACCCGTTCCATTTGTCGTCCTCGCCCCAGATAATAAACGGACAAGTTATGATGCCAGTGGATTTTTTCGCATATCAACTTGGCCTAGGCACAGGCTATATAAATAGCAGCTTTATACTATCCACGACCCCAGCTACAAGCATCCCTGTGCTGGTATACCACCACATTCTACCAGATGAGGTAAACATCTACTTCACCAATAATGCATGGACCATAAGCACACAAAACTTCACCCAGCAAATGCAATTTCTATCAGAAAACGGCTTCTACACCCCAACCCTTAACGAGCTTGAGGCATTTCTATACTATGGCCGCCCCCTTCCACAAAATAGCATAATGATCCATTTCGACGATGGGTATTATTCCAATTATGTGTATGCCCTACCAATCCTACAAAAATATGGACTAAGAGCCGTTCTTTTCCCAATAACCGGTAATGCTTCAGCCCTTGGGGAAACCCAGCCATCCATAGACCACACTCGCTTAACCCACACATCAGCCAGCACACTACGCACAGGCCTAGATATCTTCGAAACAGCCAGTCACTCCCACACCCTACATGACCGCGCTCCCGATAGCAACAATCAAACCCTACTAGTTGTATCTACTCATGAAACTATTGTTACCGATACCGTACAAAGCTTCAATTATCTAACTAACCACCGCGCCTACGCCTACCCACTGGGGATGTTCAACGATACAGTAATCTATGCCCTGCAAGAAGCCGGGATAACTATGGCCTTTACAGTAAATACAGGTTATATCACTCAAGCCACAGACCCATTCCGCCTGCCGCGTTTTACCATATATCAAGACACAGCCCTAACCCGTTTTCAAATGATAGCAAACCGTCGCGCGTGACAAAGCGACGGAACAATTGTGAATTTTAGTATTACAAATCCAAGACCTAGCATAAATGCTGGGTCTTTTTTTACACATAATATTTAATTATAGTAATCTTTTAACTAGTTTTTCTCCAAACCCTCTTTTACAATAAAGCACAACCCATCTCCAACCCCGAAAGGAGCAAAAAAATGCTAGATAAAAACTTAGCCAACGACGTACTAACCGCGGCAATGTCCACAGGAGGCGCCTTTGCGGAAATCTTTGTAGAAGAAACCGCCCGCAATGTAATATCCCTAATCAACAATACAGTAGAAAAGTCTCGAAGTGGTATAGACTACGGCGTAGGTATACGCATATTTGATGGTACCAACGCTGTATATGCCTATACCAACGATACAGACCGCGATAGCTTACTAGCAGTAGCCAAAGAAGCTGCCAAAGCAGTAAAAACTTCAACCCCAAGTACAATAAAAGGCCTGTCCATACTCAATTTCACAAAAATCAGCCCAATGGGAATCCCTTACAATACAGTTCCCCGCAAGCAAATAGTAGATATGCTAAAGCAAGCCGGCCTCGCCGCCTATGCCACCAGCAAAGAAATCACCCAGTTGACCTCCATGTATCGCGATACCCTAACCAATGTCTTAATCTGCAACACAGAAGGCATCTGGGCAGAAGACACCCGCAACTACACCCGCATGTGGATTGACGCTGTAGCCTCATCTGGAGACGATAAGCAAACCATGTTCAAATCCAAAGGCGGCCAAATGGGCTTCGAAGCCTACGAAGGTCATGACTTCATAGCATGGGGCCGCGAAGCTGCCGAAGGCGCGGTAAAAATGCTACACGCAAAATATGCACCAGGAGGCAAATACCCTGTAATCGTCTCCAAAGGTGAAGGCGCGGTATTGCTACACGAAGCCTGCGGCCACAGCCTGGAGGCTGAAGCTGTAGCCAAAAAAGCCACAGAGTTCGCAGACAAGATTGGCCAAAAAGTAGCCCGTGACATAGTAACTGTTGTAGATGATGGTACAATCCCAGGCGGCAAATGGGGCAGCATCAACATCGACGACGAAGGCCACCTACCACAAAAGAATGTATTAGTAGAAAACGGCATACTAAAAGGATTCCTTGTAGATAAACTCAATGGCCTTCGCTTGAATCTATCCCCAACAGGTAGTGCCCGCCGTGAAAGCTATCGCTATGCCCCAACATCCCGTATGACCAATACCTATATCGAAGGCGGTACAAGCAGTTTCGACGAAATCATATCCGCAACAGAGTTTGGGTTGTTCGCAAAAGCAATAGGCGGCGGAAGCGTAGATGAGGCAACAGGAGAATTCAACTTCAGCGTAGACGAGGCATACATGATACGAAACGGCAAGTTGGCCGAGCCAGTACGTGGCGCATCCTTAATCGGCAAAGGTTCAGAGGTAATGGCCAACATTGATATGCTAGGCAATGACTTCGAATTAGCAGGAGAAGGATCTTGCGGTGCCGCAAGCGGTTGGGTCCCAACCAGCGAAGGCCAGCCAACAACCAGAGTTTCCGAAATGACCGTAGGCGGAAGGAGCGAAGAATAATGGACTTAAAAAATTTTAAAGATAAACTCTTTACAGCTGCCCAGGCCGCAGGCCTAGAAGAGTACGAACTGTATTGTAAAAGAAAAGTCGCTTTCGAAGTCAGCATATTCGAAGGGGAAATAGACGAATACAAAAATGAGCGCTCCTTCGGTGTATGCTTCCGCGGCAAAGTGAATGGGAAGATGGGCTATGCCTTCTCAGAAAAAATAGACGACGGAGTAATAGCCTTCTTAGTAGAAAGCGTAAAACAAAACGCCTCAATAATAGAAGACGAGGAAGAGGAATTCATCTATCCTGGCGATGCAACCTACCCGGAGGTAGTCTGCTACAACCCTAAAACAAACGAAATACCAACAGATGCAAAAATCGAAGCCGCAATAAAAATGGAACGCGCCACACTAGATGTAGATGAAAAAGTAGACAACGTACCCTACTGTGCCCTAGATAACACAGAAGTAGAAGTATATATAGCCAACTCTAAAGGTCTAGATGTAGGGTATAAATCAAACAGAATCTGTGGTGTTGTAGAAGCCCAAGTAGAAGGGGAAGACGAGCAAGTAAAAACCGCATATGACGGCTACGACGGCCTTGATTTTACAAAGTTTGACCCGGTAGCAATAGGCCAATCAGCCGCAAAAAAAGCCCTTGCCATGTTGGGAGCCTCCCCGGTACCATCAGCAAAATACCCCGTAGTTTTCGAAGCCAAAGCAGCATCAGAAATGCTGGAAACTTGGGTAGGAGCTTTTTCCGCGGAAAAAGCTCATAAAGGCTTCTCAATCTTAGCTGGAAAGCTTAACGAAAAAATAGCAGCAGACTGCGTGACTATCATCGACGACCCTCTTCTGGCAGGCCAAGAAGCTACAGTGCCCTTTGACAGCGAAGGTGTAGCTTCTCGCACCAAGACCGTAATAGAAAACGGTACTTTCAAGACATTCCTACACAACACAAAAACCGCCCGCAAAGAAGGCATCCCTTCCACAGGCAATGGCTTCAAAACGGACCTAGAGATGCCGATAGAAATAGCCGCGACCAACTTCTATATAAAACCCGGTACTCAAAGCCACGATGACTTAATAAAAACAATGGGTGATGGCATAGTGATATCAGTAGTAGAAGGTCTGCATAGCGGTGCTAATGAAACATCTGGCGACTTCTCTCTGTCAGCCACAGGCTTTCTTGTAGAAGAAGGTAAAATTGCCCGCCCAGTAGATCAAATCACGATATCTGGCAACTTCTTTACCATGCTAAAAGATATCCAAGCCGTGGGCAGTAATCTAAACTTCAAGCTAGGCAATGACACCAACAATGCCGCGTCACCTTCGATATATATAAAATCATTAGATATAGCGGGAAGTTAATACCATAAAATATGTGGTGATTGTCATTTTTGTACAATAGATTAATCAAAGCCGAAAAAAGGGTTTGTTCCAATCATCAAAACCAGAAAACCAGCCAGATAAGAGCATTATACCCTCATCTGGCTGGTTTTTAATTGGTTGGATAATTATTTTAGAGGTCTATATTTACTGGGGCCAATATACATATACAGCCGAATTATCCTTATCCCAGCGCACTTTATCACCTAGGGCCTCTGCTATTATGCGTAAGGGGATATGGGTTCTGTTGTCTGCACTCCATACAGCTATAGTGTCACTAAAGGGCTTAAGAAAGCAGAGCGTTGAATTTTCAAGTGTCAGTGCTTATAATATAGGTGAAAATGGAGGAATATCTTTTGAAAAAACTAAAAATTTACCTCGACAGCTGTTGCTTCAATCGTCCTTTTGATGACCTTTCTCAAGATAAAGTTCGCTTCGAGTGCGAAGCTGTTTTAGCAATCCTTAAAAATTGCGACGATGGGGTATGGAGCGTTTTCAAAAGTGATATACTAGACGATGAAATTGACCGAATAATTAACTCATTCAAGAAGTTAAAAGTTTTGATGCTATACTCGTCGGCGTCAATGCACATCGAAATAAATGGCCAAATAATCACTCGTGCCAAAGAGCTTCAACATAAAATAAATATTAAACCCTTTGATGCACTTCACTTAGCAAGTGCTGAATATGGTGACGCAGATATTTTTTTAACTACGGACAAAAAATTTCTAAATCGTGCGACAGAATCTGATTCAAAAATCAAGATTGCAAATCCGGCAGTGTGGTTAATGGAGGTAATGTTTAATGGCTAACGATTTAACTATTATTCGAGAGAGGGGCTTTAACGCACTCAAAAAAGAACTAGGCTCTTCTGGCATGGCAATTTTTCTGCGCCAGTTTGAAAATGGAAGTGGAAATTATACAGAAGAAAGAGAGGAAACTCTAAAGGATTTAACCATTGATGATATAGCTGCTAGTATTATAAGTCGAAAGGGTCAACAACATTAAGGTGCGCGCTTATATGCCGAAGAAGTCGATTTCCCTTTTATTACCTAATCATTATACCGCTTAATAGAGCAAAGGAGCGCATTTAGCGCCCCTTACTTGCTATAGATTTTTTTATTGTGTGCTTTTTACTACGCGGTTTCAGTAACGACGCTAACTTCATTAATATCTTTTATTTCCTGACACGACATACATAAATACCTTTCTACTGTGCCTTTTCCGCGTACTCCGGCTGATGCTGAACAGCCTCCGGCGGGAAAAAAGCCGTTTATCACGGATTGCCATCCGCATAAACGGCGTTTTTCTGTCGCCGGAGTCTGTTCAGCGCCTACGTAAGCGGCGGAATTCGGTCATTCCTTCTCTTGCTAGACCCTCGGCATTGATTTTAGTTAATTTGCGTTAAGAGCCGGATATGCATGTGATGTATTTTTCTATACTATACCCTTTTGCAAAGAAGTAGCGCGGGCGGGTAAGAGTCGGTTTTGGCGCCTGTGGAGGCGCACGGGAGACTCAAGCAGCGGAAAAACGCTGTTTATGCGGATGACAATCCGTACATAAACGGCTTTTTTCCCCGCTTGAGGCTTCCGTGCATAGCCGGAACATGCGCCAAAACCGACTCTTACCCGCTCGCGCGGCAGCCTTGCGCCCGCTCGTTATGTAAATTAGACTGACGTGAAATAGCTTTTTTCAAAAGTATCGGGGCAAATAGATCTCCAAGCTCAAAACACCATCTTAGTCTTATGAAATCGATACAAGTAATAAACCGCAGCAATAAACCCAAGCAAAAGTGCAATAATGCCCAGCACCGGAAGCACAAACACAACAAAGGATAAAGCAGAAAACAGAGTCAGCAGCACCCAAGCTGAGTATAAGTCCTCAGAATAAAGGCTTTGTTCACGCTGTGCCTCCACATCTTTAACCCCCATGATAATCATATATGAAATAACCAGAGGTACAAACGTAGAGCCAATCCCAAGCAAAATAGTCAACGCAATTGGAAAATCAACACCAAGCAAATTGGTCACATATATAACCGCAGAATATGCAATCATCCCAATAATAAATGGAACAACCTTACGAAAATGATCACTTAGCCCCGCAATCTCTCTAATGCCATTCAGCATAAAAATAAAACCCAAAAAATCAGGAATCAATCCTATAGTCGAGTTGCCAATATGAATGTCAAAACCGATAAATACCAAAATCATGCCTATAAAAATTGTACTCACAATAATCTCCCTAATCTCCTTTGAAGAAATATAACATTGAAGATATTGCTGTTTTATATCAGGATTCTACCGCAAAGGAATCCTGTGCCCATTTATAACTACAGCTATAACTTCATCCAAATCCACAAGAAAACCCGTAAAAAAGTATATATTCATTACGCCGCTCTCCTGAGTGCCAGAGCCGCCTCCGCCCCACAAATAGATGCGATCATCAAATGTCTCAAAAAACACCTCGCGAAGCAGATGTGGTCTTCTATCATTGATGTCATAGGCGATTTGCACACCCATAGGCGTCACAACAAGGCGTTCGATATGCAACCCTGGGAAAGAGAGTTCTCCCGTAAAATGCACAAATTCCGGGACATCAATAGATTCTAATATTATGCTTGCATTTCTTGACATATCCAATTGCATCTCGACATTGAAAACAATTGCCTCTTCATAATCATATATAGACGCCTCATAGTCAAAAACAACACTTAACCAATATAAAACAAAGGGTTGGGTTATAGCCTCTATTGATTCGTTTGAAAATTGTAGTGTTAAATACGCAGTATTACTCTCCGCATCAATGTAATGCACATCTGCAGTGCCACCGATTGTGAAAGTCTCGCCAATCATAATTACTCTCATCCTGGGAGTGAATCGGCTTCTCCCGCTTAAATCGCGGATAGAAATACTAACCCATCCCATACTGTGATAGACCTGTGACTCAAGCACTTCAACGCTTATAGAAGGCGCAAACCTCTCCTGAGGCGGTGGCGTGGTATACTGCACTTGAGGTGATGCTGTTTGTGTCCTTGCTGACGATGGTATCGGTATACGCTCACCATCAATAATAATTGCCGTGGCCCGACTAAGTTCCAGGTAATTATCAGAAGCCCAAAAAGCCACGATAACGTCTGGAGGCCCATGAAAGTTAGAGGGTCTGCGCAATAAAAATGTATCCTCTGGGGTTTCTACAGATACTCTTATGCCAACGTGGATTCCGCCACTTGTGCCTTCTCCGCCTATGGTCATATGCATACCAAAGGGGCTTAGTATCATTGATTCTAATAATATTCCAGGTTCTGAGCGAATAGGTACATCAATATGTTCCGATGTCATTACGATAATGCTACGATTAGCCTCATCTCTTAGCTCAATATTGGATATAAATACCCATTCTTCCATAGGAGCATTGCCGGCGCTACTGTCTGTAATATAAAAACTGCTTATAAAAAATGGGTTAGGTAGTACAAAGCCCATTCTGGGCACTATCCTTACATAAAGTTGAACCGTATTTGTTCGCGCATTTGTATTAAGCACTTCAATCCGGGTAAACTCAAAATCGTTCACATCAGGGTTGTTTCTAAACGTTGTGCTTTCACTAAAGCGCACATCACCATCTATACCCTGCACAAGCATACGAAAACTAGCCGCCTTAGGTGTCAAAATAACATCTGAAACAATTACGCGCACGTTTCCATCCTCATGGTACGTGACAGCACCGACTGGCAGATGGGATCCATCTGTAGTGATAATGGCAGTCTGGTTTCGGCCATCCCACTGGGCATCCGCTCCACTTGCCTCACTTATAGCCCGCAGCGGAACCATAAACCTGCCATTTACAATCTGCGGTGGCACATCAGGATATACCCGCTGCCCATTGACAACAATTGCGGTATCTCCGCGCCTTATCGTGATTATAAGCCCTTCACGGGTCAACTCCGCTGTAGCTGTTTCTGGAATCCATTCCACATCAAAGCCCATCACTTCAAACACACCCCGTACAGGTACCAGTATTCTGCCCTGTCGGCTTATAGGCTGCTGGTCATCAAAATCTACATATGCCCCATCCACCCTCACACGTATGGGCGCACTTGAAAAAGTTGTAACCGGAATCAATGACGCAGCCATAGCTATTACTAGAAAAATTGCAATAACTTTCTTCATTAGATTACCTCCTTACAATATGTATAATTGTATTCCAGTTAAACCCCAGTACTGCCATACCCCCCGGCTCCCCGCACACTATCAGGCAGGGTATCCACCTCATCAAAGCACATCATTTCCACCTTCGCAATTACAAGCTGCGCAATACGCTCTCCGCGCCTAACCACAAAATCCTCATCCCCAAGATTAATCAAAAGCACTTTAAGCTCCCCACGATAATCCGCATCCACAGTCCCAGGCGTATTAAGCACCGTAACACCAAAATTAAAGGCCAGGCCGCTACGCGGCCTGACCTGTGCTTCATAACCATAAGGCAACGCGATTTTAATCCCGGTAGGAATTAAAACACGCTTGCCTTTTTTTATTATTACGTCCTCGTGGACATTGGCATGTAAATCCATACCAGCAGCAGCCGTTGTTTGGCGCGCCAGAAGCGGTAAATCATGGGCATCATCGGTTCGAGTCAACAAAAACTTTTCCGAAAATTTATTACTGCACTTTACCCAAAACCGCATCCTTATCCAACCCTTCCACTTGCTTACCCACCAAAGACAGGCTAACCTGATCAAGCTTGAAAATCTTTTCGCATACAGCGTAAAAGGCATCTAAGTCCACCGCGTCTACATTTGCGATAATTTCATCCGGTGTAACGGTCCTATCAAGGGCCATTAGCGTATGCCCAATATTGTTCATACGATTTTGTGCGCTTTCTAGCCCCATAAGGAAGCCGCTCTTTAGCTGCTCCCGGGTTTTGGCAAGCTGTTCTTTAGTGATCTTATCAGTAAACATGCCTTTGATTTCACCAGTGATAAGATGCAGTACCTCAGCAACATGAGTCGGGTTAAGCCCTGCATATATCACAAACATCCCAGTATCCCTATAACTGGAGTTATAAGAATACACAGAATACACAAGGCCATGCTCTTCACGAATCTTTTGGAAAAGTCGTGAACTCATACCTCCGCCAAAGACCGTATTAACACATGTCAACGCATAGGTTTCACTATTATAGTCACTGGCGATACCAGGGAAGCCCATACATAGATGAACCTGCTCGATATCCTTTTCACGTAACGAGAAGCTAGGCTGATAAACAGCCGGCGCACTTGTCTCAATAAGGCTCTCGCCCTTAAACCTACTAAAGGCGGCAGTAATCTTTTCAAGTGCTTCCGTTACATCTATATTTCCGGCGATAGCGATAACTGTATTATGAGGCTTGTACTTCTCGCGAACAAAATTGACAAAATCATCCCGGCTAAAAGACTTTATATTTTCTGGGGTGCCCAGTATGGTCATCCCCAGCGGGTGATTTTTATAGGAATTGTAATCAAGCATGGACATTGCCACGCTTTCTGGCGTGTCTTCATACATGCTAATCTCTTCAAGGATAACACCACGTTCTTTTTCAATCCCTTCCTCATTAAAGGTAGAGTTGAAAAACATGTCAGATAACACATCCAAAGCCACATCAAAGTGGGTATCCAGTGTCCTAGCCATATAGCAAGTACACTCTTTAGACGTAAACGCGTTAAGCTGTCCGCCTACGGCATCCATTTCGTTAGCGATATCTTTAGAAGTACGCTTATCTGTCCCCTTGAAAAATAAATGCTCGAGAAAATGGGAAATGCCGTTGGTTTTCTCACTCTCATCGCGAGACCCATTCTGCACCCATATCCCAAAGCTTACGGACCTAACATGGGTGATAGGCTCCATTACCACCCTTAGTCCGTTTGGAAGTGTATGAACACTAATCAACGACGGTCCCCTCTTGGAGGCCTATCGCCACTTCCCCGTCTATCTCTATCGCCACCGCGGTCGCGGGGACGGGATTCTTTTTCCCTTGGTGTATAAACCGCATCGGGGTCTAGTACAGCCTTGCGGCTTAGGTTTATCCGGCCTTGGTCGTCGATTTCTACAACTTTTACCTGTAGCTCATCGCCAACTTTTACAAACTCCTCAACGTTTTCCACACGCTTAACATCAAGCTGAGATACGTGAACAAGTCCTTCTTTTTCCGGCGCAATTTCTACAAAGCAGCCGAAGGTCATAAGGCGGGTAACCTTACCTGTATAAATCGCTCCAACTTCTGGTGGATTTACAATGGCTTTGATAATCTCTACAGCGCGATTAACCTTTTCGATGTCTCTATCAGAAACAAAGATACGGCCATCGTCTTCTGTATCAATTTTCTCAACGCCAGATTCTTCAATGATACGTTTAATAACCTTACCGCGAGAGCCGATAACCTCCGCAATCTGGTCAGGATTAATACGAATAATTGCCATCTTAGGAGCGTACGGAGAAATTTCTTCCCTAGGCTCGGCAATGGCTACATTCATAGAAGTATCAAGGATATGCATACGGCCAAGTTTAGTCTGGTCTAAAGAGGCACGGATGATTTCCATAGAAATGCCGTCTACCTTCATATCCAACTGAATAGCAGTGATGCCTTCCGATGTACCGGCAACTTTAAAGTCCATGTCTCCAAAGAAGTCTTCAAGGCCTTGGATATCTGTCATGAGTACATATTCGTCAACAGTCTCACCGGTAACCATACCAACGGAAATACCAGCAACAGGGCGCTTAATAGGCACCCCGGCAGCCATAAGGCTTAAAGAAGACCCGCAAACACTGGCCTGAGAGGTAGAGCCGTTGGAGCTTAATACCTCAGAAACAAGACGAATAGAGTAGGGGAAATCATCTTCTGAAGGAATAACAGGAAGAAGAGCCTTCTCGGCCAAGGCACCATGCCCGATTTCACGACGGCCAGGGCCGCGTGAAGGGCGGGTTTCACCCACAGAATAGCTGGGGAAATTGTAGTGATGCATATAGCGCTTGCTTTCTTCCATTAAATCTAGGCCATCCAAGCGCTGGGTATCGCCGCTTGAACCTAGAGTAGTGACTGTAAGAACTTGAGTCTGCCCACGGGCAAAAATTGCAGAGCCGTGAGTACGTGGCAAGATATCTACTTCAGAAGTCAGCTTACGGATATCTTCCATACCGCGACCATCTGGGCGCTTACCTTGACGCAGAATCATGCGGCGCACGGTTTCTTTTTCAAGCTTGTAAATCGCTCCGCCAAATTTCGCGGTATATTCATCAGCCACTTCCTCCGGGAAGTTGGGAATCAGGGCTTCGCGAGCTTCATCAGCAAGAGCTGTGACATTAGCGTCTCTTTCTTGCTTAGAATCCGTAAACACAGCCGCTTCCATTTTGGCATCGGTAATAAACTCACGAATTTGATTATATAACTCGGCAGGGATTTCATGCCTTGTATATTCACGCTTAGGCTTATTGTGATGTGCTACGATGGAGTCAATAAAGGCAACAATTTTCTTGTTTTCTTCATGAGCCAAAGCAATAGCATCATACATAATATCATCAGAAACTTCGTCTGCCCCGGCTTCCAGCATCATAATCCGGTCACGAGTAGAAGATACGGTAAGGTTAAGCTTACTTACTTCACGCTGGGCGGCATCTGGGTTTACCACAAGCTCCCCATCCACATATCCGATATTAACAGCACCAACCGGCCCGTCAAATGGGATATCAGAAATACAAAGGGCAATAGAAGAGCCAATCATAGCCGCTATTTCAGGGCTATTATCTTGATCCATAGACATAACCGTAGCCACAACGCCAACATCGTTGCGGTAATCGTCTGGGAATAGCGGACGAATAGGCCTGTCAATCAAGCGAGACGCAAGGATGGCTTTTTCGGTTGGGCGGCCTTCCCTTCTAAACCAACTGCCGGGGATTTTACCCACAGCATAAAATCTCTCTTCATAATCAACGCTTAGTGGGAAGAAATCTATCCCGGCGCGAGGTTTATCCGATGTGGTAGCGGTTACAAGTACAACCGTATCACCATAGGACATAATAACCGCGCCCCCTGCTAGTTCGGCAACTTTACCGATTTCGCAAGATAGGGTACGCCCACCTAAGTCCATTGTGTATGTCTTTTGCATGTATACCTACTTTCTTAGACCAAGTTCGCCAATGAGGGCACGGTATTTTACTACATCTTGCTTGCGGATATAGTCCAATAGTCCGCGGCGTTGACCTACCAGTTTAAGAAGCCCACGACGTGAGTGGAAGTCTTTTTTGTGGGTACGAAGATGCTCGGTCAAGTGGTTAATGCGAGCGGTAAGAAGGGCTACTTGAACTTCTGGTGAACCGGTGTCTTTTTCGTCCCGGCCGTGCTTTGCGATAATGTCTTTCTTGATGATCATATTTGATCCTCCTAAAAATTTTACGTCTTACGACGAATTATCCCCTCGTGCCAAGGACAGGTTGGAGCCACCATGGCCTGAGCGCGGGTTCTAAGGGAGTATATCACTGGGTGAGGCGCTGTCAAGGCGGGTAAATGATGAAAAGCCATCAAATATGACCCCAATTTATAAAAGCAGGGGGCGCGGATCCGCTCCCCCTGCTTTTGCAAATGCCTTTTATGTGTTAATTTCGCGTAGAACAGTCATCACTACAATAATTACAATTACCGCCCAATAACTATATACAAATCTTTTCGATTCCTTTGCAGGACTTTCCTTGCCCTGTGGATTGTTGATTATTAGTTTTTTCCAACAGATTACCATAATAGGAAGTAAGACCACTGTTGCCGCGCCCGCTATAACCAATAAATTTGGAAACATATCTCCTAATTCCATATAACTATTCACAAAATAAGACGGATTAAGTAAATGGCCAAAGATATTGCCTATAACATGGGATAAAATGGGGGCAAATATAGAGCGAGTGTAATACAGCATCAAAACCATCGCAAAGCCCCAAACCGCGGTATAAGATATTTGGATTACCCCGCCATGTAAAGCGCCAAAAAACACTCCGCTCATTAGCGCGACCTTCCAGATAGAAATTCCAAATCGTTTATATTCGTAAGCAACAGGCCCACGGAAAAATAATTCTTCAAAAATTGCAACAATAATACCCCCGGTCAGTATGCCCAGCCACATAGTATTGAAAGACGGTATATATACAGGCAACGAATCTCCTAGAAACATACCTCCCCATATCAGAATCCACGTAATTGGGACAAATGCAATGGTTATACCTGCTACATACATGGCATTTTTTAAAGTTATCGGAGCTATGGACAACACATTCTTAGGCCGTTTTCTGCTAATGACTAAATACAAAATAACGGGAATTGACATAAGCTCTACTACATAAACTGCGTGAAGTACAAGGCTATGAAGTGTGCCTTGATCATATAACCATCCATACAGAAATGATGGATAAATTACAATAAATACGAAGAAAAAAAACATTATGACGTTTGGCCTTAAACCTACGCTTTTATTCTCTGGAGAAATGTTATCTTGGTTCATAATTTGCCTCCTTATTCGCATGTAATGGCTTAATCTTCATATAAGTCACTATCCCAGTGGAAAGTAATATAACAAACACTCCTGCGTACATAAACAATCTTGTGCCCATGCCGCCTGTCATAGGTAATATAATAACCGCCCAGTTAAGCACAAGGTAAGTCTCTGGAGCATTTCCTGGTGTGATATTAGGCATTGGCTCACCACCAACCGCTGTAATATCAAGAGTGGCTGGGGCTGGATGAATCCCTTCCACAACAGTGATGCGCCACTGCCCCATAGGCATTTGATATCCGGCGGGCGGTGAGACTTCAACAAGTTGATAATATCTGTCCGGGGTCATGGTAAACACCATTGCCGCATTAGAGCTAGTTCTATAAGCCACGCGTGTCCATTGAGGATTCTGGCCAGTTGTCATGTCGGGAGTTATTTTGGTTAGAGATGGTGAGCCATCTCCGTTGTATACAAATAGGTATAAGGTTGCGCCGTTAAGCAACTCACCGCTATTGTTTACCTTATAGAAGTTGAAGTCTATTTCTATAATTTCTCTCCATACGGCTTCAAACCATTTAAACGCAGTTGTTGTCGGCATGTCATTTGCTTCGTCATTGGATAGAGGTGCCGCATATGGGTCTATTGGATAGCCGTTTATATCTACTTGCCGCCAGCCTAGGAAGATGTGACCGTCTCTGGTAACGTTTTCAGGCGCGCGATTAGGTGATGTGTTGCTGTTAAGAGTCAACCCTTCCGCGACCTGCCTAGTTACATTGCTTGGGTTGGATGCGAATCGCCCGCCGTTTAGCATAAACACTATTCTGGCTATCCAATTGGGATATAGATCGGTAGCACGCATAATTCCGGGGCCGGCAGAAGTATAAAAGCGGCGGCCATTGGGCGCATTAGGGTCGAGCGCAAACCACTGCGGAACGCCTCCTTCCATCTGAAGAATCCATGTGCCGGTACTATCTGTGCGGGAGAGCTGGTTCCCCGGCCCTAGCACATTAAATGGGGTTCCTATATATAGAAGGTTTGGGCCGTAATAGACGCCATGCGGCAATCCGCCAACATAGGCACCTGGGGCATTGGTAAGGGATGCATGCCATCTTACATTAGCACTCCACTGGGCGTAATATGTCCTTGCGAAGGCTATTTGGGTATCGGCAGTTAGGTTGGCGCCGCCGCCAAGTGGCCCTCCTGCGTTCCATCCTCTGAAAACATGATCATTGGGCCTATCTCCGGGCCAATAAGGCGGGCCTGGGAAGTTGGGTAGCACAGAATGGGGAGGGGCGCCTATGTCGACTGGTCTCATAAGAGGGTTTGGCATGTTAATGGCTTCATTGCCGGCAATTCCTGGGTTGAATACCAGATACCGCCCCCATATTGCGTAAAAGGTTATTGCGCCGGCTATAATGGTATCTGCCGTAACCCAGGCATCTGGGTCTTGGCCCGTTTGGTCTGTGCTCCAGCCGATTAGGTTCCATGCATTGCTTGGCAGCCCCAGTACAGGCCAGTGGCCTCCCCGTAGAGGTAAGTCAAGGGGTCTGTAAACCGGCCAGCCACCACGGGTGGCATTAACGAATGTTACCTGTCCGTTTTGCCCAAACCAAAAAGCCGGGTTCGTTTGTGTGGTTGTGGTGCCCCACACATTACCGCGACTGGGTTGTTGCGGGTGGTGGAATGGTGGGGTTAATACCATGTTAACCGAACGCCCTTCAGCAATCGTTGCGGTGCGGATATTTGTGCCGGCGCCCCCAACAACATTGTATAGGTTAGCGTTAAATGTCAAAACAGATGTCCATTGTTGGAAGACAGGTACTGAAATGCGGCCGTTTGCATCTACAGTACCGTATTGTTCTAAGCGTTCGGGTGTAAATACAATGTGTTGGTCAAGCACAAGGTGACCTCCATTCACCATAGGAGAGGGATAAAAATTGTAGTCTCCCAACACGTTAAATCCAGCCCGTGTAAACATTTCACCCAATGCAAAGCCAAAGCCAGCGGTACCCAATGAATAATACGCGCTTGAATGGATTTGTCCAACTAAAGTGGGAATCCACCTTCCTGCTTGATTCATATTATTTATGCTATAGCCTATTGCAATATTGCGTACAACCAATCGTCCAGAGCCATCATTGGCATGAAACACTAAATCAAAAGACTCTACCCACCTGGCATAAACAGTCTTTACCAGATCGGGCTCCAGTATATGGCTTGGCAGTAGTCTTACGCCATCACCATCACCGTATGGCCCATCTGGGCCATTGGGGTTGCAATACCAACCCATAAATACATATCCAGGCCTTACAGGGTTGCGAGGCATGCGTCGTTCTACCTGCTCCATCCCCTGTATTCCTCGGTTAGCCACATAGTGTCTTGTAATCTGCATCTCGTACCTATCATTGTAGTGGATATTTGATACTTGCATTCCATATGCATTATGCACTGTCATCAGTTGGAGAGATGTGTTGTTGGTAATGTTTTCCCAATAGTCCGGCCCCAATATGCCAAAATAAGCATTAGCCTGCCTGGACAGAAAGTAACGGTCAGTAACTTGGCCATCTAAGCTATGCGGGCGGTGTGTTGGCCAGAAGGCTTGGCCGGGCCCATCGCCAGTTTCTTCAACGTTAAGGTTGAAATGGACAGTTGCGCCCTGCAACACGTTTATCACCCAGTGAGCAAAAACGGTTCTGCTTCCGCCTTTCCACGCGTAGTTTGGGCAGGCAGAGCCATTTGTGCATGGGCAGCCTATTACCGAATCCCCAGTAAATTCTCGCGCACCTGCATTTAGTGGGGTATTGGGGTCTGAGCTAGCCGGGATGTTTGTACACCACCAGCCATTAAAAGTGTGTCCAGACCTTGTCACGGTTCCAGGCAGCGGCATGCCTGCTATAACTGGTGCGCCTGCATGATCGCTGATATGCACACCGCCGCCGCCAGGGAGATTGTGTTGATTATTATTCATTCGAATCCGCCGACCATCTTCGTTTATTGTGCGTGGGCTACCTGCAATAACATCGCGGAAATTGCCAAAAGAACTGTTGGCTGTATAAAAAACAGAAAACCCTTGCTCAGACGCCATAGAAGCACCCAGTTGCGCGTTAAATGTAATCCGCCATATATAGTGGGCGTAAACTGTCAAATTATCTTGTGTAACAATCGTGGTGGCGTGGTATTGAGCGGCGGTGGATACTGGAGGCGTTTGTGCCTGTGCCCACAGAGGGTTAACAAGTGGCGCTGGGAAGTATGGCTGATTTGTGGAAGGTGGCGGCAGTGTACGCGCTAACTCGTTGTTTTCCCAGCCTCCTGGGTAATGCCACCAGCCGCTTATTACCAACCTTTGCACTGGTGGGTGAGATGGATGCCCAGGTGCAGTAGGCGGTACCCATGTGTCAGGATGTAAAACAAAGGGCGTTGACATCTGAAATGTTGTAGCTGCGGTTGTACCGGTAGGCACAGGGTTTACCACCGACGTACTGGGATTTTGGGAAAATGGGGTAAAGTTGCGTGTGCCGGGAGGGGCCGTTAAATCCCATATTCGGTTTATGTTTAGCCTTGCGGATTCTTCGATATTAGGAGCGCTAGAGGCTGCCACGCTCATACCATACCATGCCCAGCGGTAGGCTCTATGGGGAAAGCTAAGAGTTCCTGGCTGCAACACCCCACCCTGCATATCAAAATTGACCAAAAGAGGCATAGCCTCTACCCAGCGCGCATAAAGCGTCCCGCTTAACGTAACCAGCGTGTCAGAATCGGTTCGATTTCCACCGGTTAAGGCATGTGTGTCATACCAACCCGCAAAGTGGAACCCAATCCTGGTTGGCACAGGCAAAGCTACGCCGTAAGTATCATCAAAACTCCAATAAACACTATTACCTGAATAATCCGTACCAACCCATATAAGGCGGCGGCTAAAACAGTTTAGGCTATTGGGGTTGGCGGGGTTCAAAGATGATAACTGCACGCCATTACCTTGAAAAAAAACCTCAAAACCCCATATTGCATACACGGTTATATTTGTGGTTACAACGGTTGCATGGGTAAACATGCTGCCTGAATAGTCTGACTCAGTATTCCAGCCTGCAAATACACGTGCCGCGCCGCCAGGCCATCCTGGCTCCATTGGCATATTAACTGGCAATCCAATGGTACCTCCCATTGACACCGTACGGGTCTGGTGTCCTTCGTTCATAGGGGTTCCGCCATTGGGGTTAAATGTTATTATAACGGTGGATAGTGGGTGTATTGGTATATATGACGGTGCATTTCCTATATATCCGCCATAATCATATATGTCTTCGCATAGATTATATCCATAGTCATAGCCATAGGAGTCCTGCCCGTAGCTGTACATATTCATATCTAGGCCATATGCTTGCTCTGCGTTATCATGAAGCCCTTGTTCGTTGCCATTATTGTCATAGCGATAATAATCGCTATATTCTGGTGAGTAAAAATCTATGTATTCACTGTCAGCTATGTAGTATTCATATGGCCCATAGCCCTCAAATGCAAATATAGCAGCGGCAGTTGCAGCTATAAGCACAGTAAACATTACGAAAACACGCATCCATACTTTATTTTTATTTTCCATTTCAATCACTCCCATATGTATTTATCAGCCGAGGTATAAAGCATAGTAGATTTTTGAGCCTCACGTAAGAATCAAATTTCCCTATAACAGCTGCTTTGCATGAGTGAAATATCCAAAAAGTCTAAACACTACAAGTTAATGCGCAAAGTCCCTATTTCTGCCCTTTTTGTGAAACTATATTTCTATGGAAGGCCATATTAGGCATACACAAACCCGTAAAGGTATCCAAAATGAAATGCAGTGTTGCAAAAAAAGCCGATGTATGACATTACTTTATAGGGTAATTCTAAGCAGAACGGAAAATAACAAGGAGGTTACAGGATGAAAGAAAACTCAAAACTGGCTTTAGGCGAGAAAATACGCCAGGTTCGGGAAGCAAGAATGTTGTCAATAGAAAATGTGGCCTATGCAATAAGCAGCAACAAATCATCTGTAAGCCGTTTAGAACGGGGAGAAACTGGATGCAGTGCCGAAAATTTGGCAAAGATACGAAAATTTCTGGATATAGAAAAAGCCCCACTGTTGGAGCCGGAATTAGATATGTATAGAGATCGCATTTGGGTGTGGTATGACTTAATATCTGCCAACAAACTTGACGAAGCTAGGTCCATGCAAAGTGACATGTCAGTAATTTTGGACCTGCCATACGAGCATAACTTGATAGGGTTGTATCTCATGACCGAGGCAAGGCTGCTATATAGAGAAGGAAATATGCCCGCTGTTGATCAGCGGTTAAAAGATATTACATGCTACTTAGATAACGCAAGTGACGAGGTTCTTCATATTTACCATCGCAACAAAGGAGCTTTTCATAATTTTCTCAATAAGCTTGATGACCTCAAGGAAGCATTAAGACATTACTTGCTGACATTTGAATATGTAAGCGATAATGTAAAACCAGATGCACAAATATATTTCAACATCGGTACTGTATATCACAGCGTAGGCAAACCCTTAAAAGGTATTGTATATCTTGAGCGTGCCGCAATAGAAAATAACAGGGACCGTGCGGCTATTGATAAGTCAATAATGGATTACTATCTTGCTTGGCAATATATAACACTAGGCGAGACTAAGAGGCCTAAAAAAATGCTTAGCACATGTATTGCACACGCCAAAAGTATAAAGAACGACTACACATTAGGCCTTTCATTAAGAGGCATGGGGGTAATTAGTTTAAAAGAAGAAAACTTCGATGATGCACTTGATTTTTTCGAGCAGGCAGCAGAATGTTTTGAATATGGGCAAGGATGGTATAATGTCATGTTACTTGACAAAGCCGTTTGCTTGCAAAAAATGAATAAAATAGACAAATACCATGAACTGATTAAACAAATAAGAGAATTGACAAAAGGACAAGAAGAGTTCAATTTCAGAATTGACATAACAGAGCATCTTAGAACCATAAGTGATAGCAACTCGGCCAACTACCTTGAAACAGTGGCTATCCCTAGATTAATGGCCGAACAAGGCGCTAATAAACTAGTTGCACTAGATATATGCAGGGATTTAGAAGCTAGTTATAAAAAGAAAAGAGCCAAAGCCAAAGCAATGGCAATCGCGGTTGTAGCACGTGATATCTATGAAGATTTGTTTATTGGTGATATCGAGTTTGAGTAGAATCAACTCCATGTCAGCAGGGGCTGTCTAACTGTGATAGCCCCTTCTTAGTTAGCTCAGAATTATGATATACTGGCTCATTAACAGAAATATTATTCCAGGAGGAGCCACATGGGAGAAACGGTGCCAGTAGCATACACCGCCTTCGATGGGACGGAAGTAAGAGCCGATGCTTTAAAGCTCAAAATAATAAAAAAGAAAGTTGGCAGTGCCAACGATATAGCCCGTCTAGCCGCACCAAAAGGAGTACAAATGCTGTATAACGCTATGCGGGTAGGCCCAAGGCTTATTTTGCGTAGTGCTTTTGAACTACTACGCGCCAACATGGTAACTAGGGTAATATCTGTTGTTGTGCTTCTAGCTATAGACAAATTCAGCCTTATAAGAGGCAGAATCTCTTTTAAGCAATTTGTAATAAATGTAACTCTGGCGCTTATGCTTTTGGTAGGCGGTACAGCTGGGTGGGTACTAGGCTCTCACGCGCTAAGCCTTATACTAGAAAGCCTGGTCCTGGGGATACTAGCCGGGATTGTCGGCGCCGGAATTCTAAGCGCTTTGCTAAGCATAATTGTAAATAAAATAATCCATCTTTTTGTGACAGATGACACAGAAGACATGCTAGGAATCTACAGCAAAACTTTTGCTTTTCTAGCTAGTAAGCATCGCCTCAACAATCAAGAAATAGAAGCCACTAAAGAAAATATAGCAATGTGCAAGCAGTTAATACAGGATTTATTTACCCAAGAAAATAAAGAAGAATTTGCGAATACTACATTAATGCCCCATATAAAAGAGCAATATGATATGCGAGGCCAAGAAGAGGAGCAATAATATGGACATAAAGAAACTGCTAACTTACGTAGACCACACTCTGCTAACCCCAACAGCCAAAACCGAAGATTATATTAAAATCTGCGACGAAGGCATAACCCACGGCGTAGCTTCCGTATGTATACCCCCATCCAGAGTAGAGCTATGCGCAAAGCATGCAGCAGGCAAAGTAAAAATATGTACTGTAGTAGGTTTCCCCAATGGCTATGCCAACTCCGCCGCAAAGACCAACGAAGCCAAAATAGCAATAAGCCAAGGAGCCACAGAAATTGATATGGTAGTAGACATAGGCAAAGTAAAAGACCAAGACTTTGACGCAGTTCTAGCAGATATTAAGGCAGTGCGCGCCGTCACTGAAGGCTATATCTTAAAAGTAATCATAGAAACAGCAGTGCTTACCCAAGACGAAAAAGTAACTCTATGCCGCATAGTAAGCGAGTCAGGAGCTGACTACATTAAAACTTCCACAGGCTTTGCCTCGGCTGGCGCCACCTTTGAGGATGTAGCCTTACTGCGAAAATATGTAGCCCCGCAAGTAAAAGTAAAAGCCGCCGGGGGAATCTCCTCGCTAGACGATGCCACCCAGTTTATAGCTTTGGGGGCAGACAGACTTGGAACCAGCCGTATTGTTAAGCTGGCGCAGGGCATAGAAGGCAGCGGATACTAAGGTTAAATAACACAAAGTGAAAGAAGGGCCTTTCTGGATTACAGACATCCAGCAAGGCCCTTTCGTATATTAATTCAAGGCAAGGCCAAGGGGCAGGCACCCATGATAAAAAACAGCAGAAAAGGCATTGCCAGAGGAGAAAATTATGACAAAACCCATCGTGTTATACGATCAACATCACGAGAGGGTAGGCGAAACTTACCCCCGCCGGGCAAAGCAACTAGTAAAAAGCGGGCGGGCAAGCTGGCTTATAGACGGCCAAAGCTTGCAAATCAACACCGAATATAATCCCTACCCTCCCAACAAGGAGGATGTAATTGAAATGAGTGAAGCTATATACCAAAACAATGGAACCATTGTTGAAGAACCAGGACATCTCCATAAAGAAGAGCCAAGTGAGCTACTATTATACATGGCTAAGCAAAACGTAGCCCAAAAGAAAAGTCTTATAAGAAATATTATCGCCTATGTTCTTGCATGGCCAATACTCCATACAGTTTTCAGGTTTTTCCCTCGAGTAAGCACATGGAACGCGCACACAGATCAAACTGCCATACGTAGAGTTGTTCATGAGTTTCCTGAAGTATTTGTTCAGGAAAGTATACCATTCTCATTCTGGTTTCCAAATCCAAATGGGGAATATTTTAGCTTTGAAGTCCCAAATAGAGCATGGAGTGGCATCAATGATTTGGTTGTATCACTTACCGGTGCAGGCTTTGAGCAAATATATCAACCTACCACAATAAGCAGCATCACAAGAAATGAGTTATGGTGGCACTTCATCCTTGGGGCAATGGTTGCCTGGGGTGTATGGATTGCAGTGCGGTGCTTCAAGGTATTGCGCAGACGCACAGCCAACAGAGCTCCAAAACCCGACCCGATTTTGTTGGAATACCAGCGACTACAGTCATCAATATAAGCTAAAGTATCGGTACCAAAGTCACTTTTTTATATACCATCTCCCCCTCTTCTTTTGATAGCGCAATCTCGCCACTATGCACATCTTGTGCGGCGGATTGCGCTATTTTTAATATGTCCATATCACGGTATAGGTTGGCTATAGCAAAGTCTGGTAGGCCATGCTGCCTGGTGCCAAAGAAATCTCCGGCACCCCGCTGGGCTAGGTCTAGCTCAGCCAATTTAAAACCATCTGTTGTATCTGTCATAGCCTTCATTCTGGCTTTGGTTATTTGGTTTTTTGCGTCTGTTAAGAGTACACAGTAGGACTGCGCCGTGCCCCGGCCTACCCGGCCTCGTAGCTGGTGAAGCTGTGATAGGCCAAAACGCTCGGCATTTTCTATTATCATTAGCGTGGCATCCGGGGCATGCACGCCTACCTCTATTACTGTTGTGGACACTAGGGCATTTATTTCGCCAGATTTAAACCGTTCCATAATTTCTTGCTTTTCCATGGGTTTCATTTTGCCATGTAAACAGGTGATACTTAGCTCAGGTAAAGCAGCAGATAACTCTGCAGTATAGGAAAGTACATTTTTTAGCTGTGTTTCAGAGGTTTCGTTTTCTTCTATAGCGGGGCAGATTATATATGCTTGCTTACCCGCTTGAGATTCCTTACGGATAAACTCATGCAGACGCTTACGATACCGCGAGTCTACGCAGTAGGTTTTTATAGTTTGGCGGCCTGGCGGCAGCTCATCAATTATAGAAATATCCAAATCACCATATAAAATCAAGGCCAGCGTCCTGGGTATCGGGGTTGCGGTCATAACCAACGTATGGGGCAGATGCTGCCCTTTTTTTGTTAGCATAAAACGCTGATTAACTCCAAATCGGTGCTGTTCGTCGGTAACAACTAGCCCCAGCTTAATATACTCCACCCCCGGCTGAATCAGTGCATGAGTACCTACAATCATCAACTGCGGACTTTCTGCAATTTTCGCCAAAGCTTCTCGGCGCTCTTTCGGGGTCAAGCTTCCTGTTAATAGCACTGTCTCAATCCCATAGGGTGATAGGTATTTTGTAAAATCCTTGTGGTGCTGCTGTGCAAGCACCTCTGTAGGTGCCATTATCGCGGCCTGATTTCCATTGTTAATCGCAATATACGCAGCCATCATGGCAACAGCAGTCTTGCCAGAGCCTACATCCCCTTGGATTAGCCGATTCATTCGTATCCCTTGCCGATAATCGTTTTTTATATCCTCCAAAACCCGGCTCTGGGCACTGGTTAGGTCAAATGGCAAAGGTGCTATACTGGTATCCTTCATTTTTATGCCGGGTTGCAGATGGGTTGAGCCCTTAAGCGCAAATAACGCCATTTGCATAAAAAAAAGCTCCTCAAACACCAATCGCTTCCGAGCCGCCATAAAAGCATCGTCAGACTCAGGATAATGGATATTGGTAAGTGCATCTCTACGATTACATAGTTCATAAGCCTGACGTAAACTTTCAGGCAGATTATCATGAAATGATAATCCCGCCTTGGCGCATACACCTAAGGCCTGATTAATCAAAGCGCGAAACGTCTTTTGGGAAAACCCTTTAGGGGTGGTATACACAGGCACTATTCTTCCGCTTGAGAGCATATTTTCACTAAAGGGCTCATAATCGGGTGATTCCATTTGCAGACGGTTCTTAAAATCTAGCTTTACTTTGCCTGTAAAAGAATATATCCTCCCTACCCGGAAATACTTCTTTAAATAAGGTTGATTAAACCATACAAGTTCAAGGCTGCCGGTTACATCTTCTATCACGGCTTTGGTTAGCGTAAGTGAGCGCTTTCCGGAAGGGTTTACACTTATGGGCTCGCTAATAAGCGCCCCTCGGATTGTATTAACGGCACCGGGGACTAGCTCCTCTATCGTTTTAATTTGACTACGGTCATCATAATCCCTGGGGAAATAATTAATCACATCATAAACGGTGTTGAGGCCGGCAGCCCGTAGGGCAATAGCGCGTTTTTCGCCTATCCCCGAAAGAGTTGTAATATCCATTGATAAAAAATATCACAATAACGCAAATTATCATATAGGCGTTTCAAGCCGCCGCTCTGTCAGACAGGTTGTCGTTCGCTATGGTTGCGCCAAATCACGGCACATGCTATATTTTCATTAGAGAGAAAAGCCGTAATTAGGGAGGCTATACGTAAAATGGATTCTAATAAACAAAAGCTAATAGATAGTGCCAATAAGGGCGATCTGGAAAGCCAATATAAGCTAGGCCGCGCCTATAAATTTGGAGAAGACGGTTTTGGAAAAGACCTGTTGCAAGGCCATAAGTGGCTAAAGCAAGCCGCCGAGGCCAACCACGCAGAGGCTCAGCTAACATACGCATATTTTTTTATTGACATAGGCAATCAAGCCCATATAAAACATGACCTAGACGAAGGCACGTACTGGCTAAAACGCTCTGGAGACAACGGCAATGCCCAGGCGTTATGGCTGTTGATCGGGGTATACGCCAACTTCACCCCAGAAACCAGCCACGACAAAGTAATAGAGTGCTTCAAGACACTAATTGCCAACTGTAATGACTATGCTGCCGCTGTAGAGCTGGGGGCCATATATTGCGGCAGCTCTTCCAACAAGCATATACGCCGCTTTCCAGGCCTAGCTTCTTATACCGACCCGGAAAAAGGCTTCCGCCTAATGGAAGAAGGCATACGCCTGGCAGAAAGCCAAGAAGAAAACCCTCTTAAATACGAGCAGTACGCGATGATATACCAAGCCTATGACTCAGATACCTCCAAAACCTATAAGCCAGACCTGGAAGACACTCGTGTATACAAAGGAGTAGACAGGCTAATATCCATGGCAAAAAAAATGTGCTACGCAGAAAAAGCTCTGGTAGCACTTCAAAATAAGGACTTCACTTCACCCTTCCCGGATGACGTACTGGATAGCCTAATCTCAAGTCATAGAAATATATTAGAAAGCGCAAGAGGAGAACTTCTAGGCGTAATCAATGAAGGGATGCACAACAGGCAATAATTGCAAAAGCCACCGCATCAGTATCCGTATGAGAAATACTAAGTTCAATGGAATAATCTCTCTGGCCTGCCAATCTATCAGCCACCAATTTTGCCTCACCATGCAAAATCACATAAGGCTTACCTCTTTCATCATGGGTAATCTCAATACTATCTGGCCAAAACCCCTTAAATCCCGTACCCAATGCCTTTACGACAGCCTCCTTAGCCGCAAAAATCCCAGCAGCAGAAACATGATTCTTTCTCAAAATATAAGCCCGCTCACCAGGAGTGAAAACCCGCGCTATAAAGCGCTGGCTCATCCTGGTGAAGCGGGCTGTTTTTATTATATCTACGCCAATTCCAAGTATCATTACACCCAGACCTCAATGCCCATATCACGAAGCGTCGACGCTACCTTTGCCACAGGAAGCCCAACTACAGTAAAGTAATCCCCTTCAACTTTATCAACAAGGAGTGCTCCTCTATCTTGCACACCATAAGCTCCGGCTTTATCCATAGGCTCACCAGTATCAATATAAGCCCATATCTCCGTATCAGTTAGATTGCGGAAATATACTTTTGTAGAATCCACAAAAGCATTAATATCCCCGCCCCTAAGAAGAGCCGCACCAGTGTACACAGTATGGCTACGCCCAGAAAGTGTCTTAAGCATATTAAAGGCATCCTCCCGGCAGCTTGGCTTTCCCAGTACGACCCCATCAACAAAAACCAATGTATCCGCCGCAAGAATAATAGTATCACCACCTACCATATCTCGCACGGCCTTGGCTTTTCTGATAGCTAAAGCCCGAACCTGATAATCCGGAGGCCCGTCAATAGTCTCGTCTACATCACTAACCACGACTTCAAAAGGGATACCAACCTGTTCCAAAAGCTGCCGCCGCCGAGGCGACCCGGATGCCAATATAATCTTGTCCAAAACAACCTCCTATACTGCGTATCGCTAGTACACTAATCAGACCTGATTGCTGCCAGCGCACTAAGTTTTGTTGCACGTCTCGCCGGAAAATACCCAGCAATAAGTCCAACCCCAGCAGCAACACCCAACGCAAGCAACAAAAGCCATGGGGTTATCAAAGACACAATAGCATCCTCTGGTGCCATTGGCATCCCCCAGCCGCCCAAATCTGGCGGGCCAAGGCCCTCTAAAAATGGTACATCAAAATTATTCATTGCATAAGAACCAAGCAGGCTTACCCCAATCCCAAAAATACCACCAATAATCCCAATCATAACAGCCTCAAATAAAAACATCCTACGGATATCCCTAATAGAAGCCCCAATAACCTTCATAACACCAATCTCCTTGGTGCGCTCCGTCACAGAAGTAATCATGGTATTGGCAATATTAATTGTAGCAACCAACAAGCTAATCCCGGCAATAGCAGTCAAAAGGGTTCGAATATTTTGCTGTTGGCGCCGCTGCATATCAATAAACTCACCGGGATAATGAGCCACAAAACCCATATCATTAATAGCCTCAGCCACCCGGTGGGTATCATCTATACTAGCTACCCGCACAAAAACATTATCATAACTAGTTCGCTCTCTCTCACCTCTTATAGGTGAAAAAAAGCCCCATTCTTGCTGTTCTTCCCGTTGAGATTCCGTCATCAGCCATGCCATTTCTTCAACTACTGCAATATCCATATAAATGCGAAGATCATCCCACTGGTTGGCAGTACGTTCCAATAGCCCCACAACATTTAAATCAAAGGTAGTTAGAGGCCTAAATATCTCTTCGATATCAAACATATCATCATCTAAATCGATATCTGCTCCCCTCATATCCCAAGGGGAAGGTGCTATCCTGTGGTCATAGGAAAATTGAATCGGGTCGTTTAATACATCAACCAAGGGTTCTACGTTATCAAGGTCAAGCCCCCACAAGTTCCATGCCCTGACATCATCGCTTCCCGGTACATAGAAACTAAGCTCTGCAAGTCCGCCAAAAACAGCGCCAAACTCGTCACCTTCTTCCAAGAAGCGTCCGTATGCTAAGTTGTATCCCATTAAAGGCAATGCCTCCGGGCGTATTCCCACAACTTCCCATCCCATCATGGCAAAAGGCCCGCTTCGCATAAAAATAGAACCTCGGATAATGGGGGAAGCCACAATTACTCCGGGAATACTGTCAAATATCAAAACTGCATCTTCATCCAGCTCCGGGAAATCATCAGGTACTTCCCATCCGCCTCCAGGGGCAGGCCTTCCCCATTGGGCTGACCGCACACTGATAATGGTCATATCAGCATCCATATGCTCCATCATCTCCGCAAACTGCGCCTCAGTAGCCATCCCAAGAGACATCATTAGGACAATGGAGGCCGTCCCGATTATAACCCCAAGAAGAGTAAGGAAAGTACGCAGTTTTCGCTTATAAAGGCTCCGAACCCCAAGGCCAAAAACATCTACACTACTCATTGGGCTACCCCTTAATCGTCAAAAGAAAGCTGAGTTCTCTTACGGTTAATTATAATAAACACGACAACTCCAGCTCCAACAATAACGCAAATCGCAGGCACAAAGACAATAGGCCGCCTTACAAAGCCAAGCATACGTGAGAAAATACCGCCTTCATCGTCACCATAAAAATCATCTCCAAAGAAGAAGTCACCGTCTCCCATAGGCCCGCCGGGGAATCTATCTCCACCGCCTTCAAAGAATTCGCCTTCCCCTTCAAAGGATCTTTCGCCTTCATAGCCGCCTCCGCCTTCAAAGCCCATAACCTCAATGGAAAAGGGGTGTACTAGTTCTACAATTTCTCCAGCATCATCTTCACCATATATAACAATTTGACCCTCTTGGAAGCCGGGCTCCATTGGGAAAATCCTGCCACGGAAGGTATTCGCACGCCCAACAGCCAAAGGTCCCATAAAATCATTGGCCTGACTGGTGTCAAAATTACCATCAACCCGCACTCTCAGGTTGTGAAGGCCGACTCGCCCGGTATTCAAAATTCTAAACTCGAAATCTACAAATCCAGACATATCCATAAAAGGCATAATAGAAAGCTCAGGTGGCTGGGTCTCGATACGCGCATATTGAGCAACAGGTATACTCAAAAGCTCCGTTGTCTCATGTAGGCCAAAATCTTCATCTTGATAATCCAGCCTTACTTCAAGGGCATACATACGAGGAGCCGCATCTGGTACAGTAAACATAGTAACCGACCGAGTAATGGACTCACCAGGCGCCATTGAAGGAATGAACAACGTATTGCTGCTTCCGCCAGCTGGTGTAAACACAGCTCCGCTTTGGGTTGCTGTACCTGTACCTGTTGTTGCGGCTACAGGAGCCTCAAGTACTATACGGATATTATTAACAGATTGGGTACCAGAGGTATTGACAAACGTGATTTCCATATCAAAGTTCTGTCCGGCTCTTGGAATCTGTGGCTCAAGTGTATATGTGGATACAATAATCCTGGGAATTAGGCGGCCAGTTACCTCATCATCCGGCTCTTCCTCTTCTGGGTTATATACATTAAGCCCTACATATTGAACAAATGGTGAAGGAGCACCTCCAGCGCCACGGATTTCATACTCAACCCTAAGTTGGACAGGATGATTATGTGTCCCAGCATTAACTGTTGGCATAAATCCAAATTCAAAGGTACGAGTATCCCCAACACCAAGGCTCTGAACAACCTGCCTATTGGTGGTGGTAGGTACTAGGTTTGCTTCGTTCATTGGTGAAGCAGATACGGTGATATTATGGGCAATAGCATCCCCAGTATTTACAAGTTCAAAGGTTATCCGTCCAGTTTGTCCGACATTTAACCGTCCTGTAGGTGCAGACAGCTCTCTGAGTTCAAGGTTGGGGCTTACCGTCGTATAATCAGCAAATACATTTACAAAAAACGGCGTAACAGGCCTATTGGCGGCAACGCCTTGATAGGTAAGCTGGAAGTTGATTGGATAGGTATTGCTACTGATATTTCGTGATGTCCTAAAGGTAAAGCTGACATTAGTAGATTGTCCAGGTTCCAGCGTAGAAAAGAAAGCATTGTTTAGGTCACTGATTAAAATAATCTCATCAGGGTCAAGATTTGCAATGGATACCTGTACGTTATTTGCAGGAGCAGTGCCTAGGTTTTGAAGTGTAGCTGATACTACAAATTCCTGGTCTGGGCCAAGATTAGATTCAGATACGTGGAAATTACTCAGCCGTACATTGGAGGCTCCTGCCTCCCCGGCTACTCTTACGCTAATAGTATCAGTTGAAGTCACCGGAGCACCATGCTGATTATTATAACGGTGGGTAAGGGTTATAGTGCCAGTATCCCCAGGGGATGCATTCCCGTCTACTGTAATACGCATAACCATGTCTCGCTGAGAATTTTGATTTAAGGAGTTAATGCGATTAGAGTTATTCAAAAACTCAACAACAAAAGGGGCATCAGCATTTACAATAGCTGTACTTAGGAAGCTATGAGCCGTGTGGCTACCGATATTGCGAATGGTGATATTTACTTCTAGTACTTCACCTGGCTCCACTACAATATTTTGAGGGGTTATCAGATGCACGAGAGGCTCTTGTACGCGCTGACCTTCCTCCAGTTCTCGTATTTGCTCTCTCAATCGAGCATTTTCTTCTTGTAGCCGCTGAATCTCAAGCCAAATTCCTTCATCGGCAAATGCTGGTGCTGTCATAGGTACCACTAACACCACCAATAGCAGAATAGCAATAAAAAATCGTTTAATTCTCCTCATAAATATCCCTCCTGATTTCATTATCAACAATACTTTCTACCGCCCCATCCCGGATACTGATAACTCTATCCGCATAGGATGATATCTCCGTATCGTGGGTAACTATTACTAGTGTCTGATTACGCTCACGGGCTATCCCGGTAATCATATCCATCATCTCAAAAGTGGTCTTAGTATCCAAGTTGCCTGTAGGCTCGTCCGCAAATATTACCTGGGGATCATTGATAAAAGCCCGGGCAATACTTACCCTTTGCTGCTGCCCGCCAGAAAGCTCTGATGGCTTATGCCTTGCCCTATGAGAAAGCCCGACGGCTTTAAGCATAGCCTTTGCCGACGCTATTCGCTTTCGCTTAGGCACCTTACGGAAAATAAGAGGTAGCGTAACATTTTCTAGTGCGGACAATGTCGCAAGCAGATTATACGACTGAAATACAAACCCTACATATCGCTGGCGATAAAGGGCCAGTTGTGTCTCATTAAGGGCCTCTAAAGGCTTCCCTTTAAACATAATACTGCCAGAAGTAGGCTTCTCAAGCCCAGCCAGGAGGTTAAGTAAAGTAGATTTACCTGAGCCGGATGTCCCAAGGAGGCAATAAATCTTTCCCTTTTCAAATGAAAGTGTAATATCCTCCAAAGCTACAATCCGCTCTTCCCCCATACGGTAAACCTTGCGTACATTCTTTAAATCGAACAATACTTCCAGTATGTTCACCCCCTAATATCACTTAAATATAAAAACGCCTGATACAAGCCTTTGTTCCAATATCAAAAGCAGTTTACCAGGCGTTTGTTATGAAATTGTTATGGAATTGCTAATCTTTTATTAACTATATCTAGCTATATATTGCCCCAATTTGCCGAATATATCGCAGATACCAGAAATTGGGCCGCTTATTCTCTCTTCGAAGATAATCCACCATATCGTGATAGCTATCCTCCATAAGACTGCGTTCAGCATCAGAAAGCTCGTTGCTTCCAAATCGAGCCTTGTAATAAATGTTTACCAAATCTTTAAGCAGTACCGAATCACTTTTAAACGCAAATCTCCGTCCCATTCGCTGCCCATAGGCAAATGGAGTTTCTGTAGCTTCTTTAGTGGTAGTGCAATGGGACGATATATCTAAAATCCCTTTAAAATACACAGCTATCTGTTGATTGATAGGAAGCTTATGCACTTTTTTCGCCCTCACTACAATCATAGTATATCGCGTGAATATAAATAATAATCCAAGGCCAATGGTGCTGCCAAGTACAATAAGGACAATATTCCGTAATTGGGCAATATTTATCGTTCTTCCTGCCGTAGGGGGTGGCACATCTACGTCAGGATTAGTAAATATATTGCCACCTAGTCCGCCAGTTGTCATATCTATTGGAAACTCATCTTCCCACCATTCCCACCACTCGTTCATATGCCAATCCGGGTTTATTCCCCCGGTAGGAGGTGGAAGACCAGGATCATTGAAAAACGCATAAGGAGCTGTGGCCTCAACAATAAGCCATCCAAACCCTTCAAGATAAACTTCAACCCAAGCATGAGCCATCATATTAGTAACAACAAAAACAGCTATTTCCGTCTCAGCTGGCGGCAATAAAAACCCCTCAACATAGCGAGAAGGCACCCCGGCAATACGGCTCATTATAGCCATTGCTGTAGCATAATAGGTGCAATACCCTTCCTGACCTACAAAAAGGAAGTGGTCTACAAAACAAACGCCATCTAGCACAGGCTGGGTATTAAGCGTATAAGGAAACTGGATAAGATAATCTCGGATAGCCATAATTTTCTCAAAATCCGTATCCAGGCCATAAATAATCTCAGCTACCAAATCGTGAACCCTTTGCGGCACAATTTCTGGCACATACATAAAATGCTCTCTTACACTCTCGGCATACATCGAAAGCACATCACGAGAAAATACGTCTAGCATAGCCAGAAGCTCTGCATGTGTGTCCATATACGCAAGCTCCCTGGTAGGACTTTGATGTGCAAAGCCTTCGAATACCGCGTTTATATCACTGGCGCTTACCTCTAAATCATCAAAGGTAATAATCCCGGTAATATTTTCATTCAACATGGCACTAGTTAGAACCCTAATGTCAATTATAGGCTGAGGCTCGCGCGTTTCGTGTATTCCCTGGGTGGAAGCATTTAAGAGCTCCTCAATAAAAGTCAGACGTGGGTTAACATTAAGGAAGTTCATAGAATACTGTGTGCCTCTTGCCATAAACCCAGGTGCACGCATATCTCCAGAAGGATCAAAAGCCAAAGTAGGCAAATAATCCGGCCCTGCAGCGTGGAACCACAACTGTCGCGTATTAAGCGGCCTAAATACTGTACCTGTACGGTTAGAGCCAATAGCAATTGTTACCTGATCCACAGGTAAATAGGTATGAAGATAGTTGCTTTCGTCGTAACCCTCAAGCCCAATTGTAGCAAAATGTCTGGTTGCTAAATGTCTATGGTCGTCAATAGGGAATAACCCCCACAAAAGACTGGTGGGGATAGTATCACGGTTATCCTCCAATGTAGCAGCTCGTATTAGAGCAGCCGCAGTTTCCAGCATTTCAAAGCGGCCCAGTGCCATCCCCTGAGTATATAGATCCCCATGTTCTAAAGTGGAAGTCCAGCGATACCCTGTATAGGTATTATGAGTCGCGCCGGCAAGGTAAGTACGACCTGGCGCTTGCACCGTCATTACATTACGGGAATTGGGTGTAACAGCCCCACCCAGCCGCCCTCCCTGACCGGAAAAACCAGTAGACTGGAAGGAGAAATACATAGGATTTGTAAGTGTATAAATAAAATCACCGATGGAAGCCAGCGGCCCGTCAAATAACTCCTGCAAATTCCGGCGCTGGAATAAATCTGCCTCCATAGGAACACTACCATATACAAGCCATACAAGCGCAGCACAAATAGGCCCGGCCATATACACAGCAGCAAGGCCATTATTGGTTTTACGAATCAAAAGTAAGCAAAAGCAAAGCAGAAATAATAAGAAAGAGGATGAATCCCGGGTAAACCCAGGCCCCCATGTAAAAAGAAAAATCGTTACGCCGGTCAAGGCAAGAATATAAAAGCTAAACCGATATAACATAAAAATAGCAACAGCCAGCCCAAGAAGCAGGCTAATAGCCCAAAGGACAGTAACCCCAAGATCGGGCCGATATGGAATATATCCCTGTACCATCAGCCTAAGATCATATAAATGAGCCGCTTGATATTCCCAGCGCTCTAAGGTAAACAATATAAACAGTAGCCCCAAAGCCATAATAGCCCCGGTAATAATACGGGTATATTTGTTATAGAAAATCACAGCAAAGAAAATCAGTGCCGCAACCCCCATGATAAATAATCGAAGCTGAGTCACCTGTATAAAAGTAGAGCTAATAATCACCCGGTTAAGTGAATAAATATATATACTGCCAACTAACAGGGTGAAGATATACTCAGTCCAGGTGCGGCTAGTCTGGGGATTAAAAATTCCAGCTGGTTTGGGACTATAAGATTCATCAGTCTTGCGTTTCGGGTTATATACCAATTAAAAGCCCCCTTAAAATTGCCTTTCATCACATCATCAAAGCGGGAACGCTTTCGTCATTATCATCAAAACCGCCTAACTGTCGGTGGTTTTACTATGCAAATAGTTCTTCATCCTCTAATACCTTGTAACAAGTCACGATTCCTTCTTCCAACAGCTTATATATCTTCTCTGTTTCATTGTCAGGAAGTCTAGGTGCAAAATATACCACCGCTACATAGTGACCATTGTTTAAGGCGTTCATAATTCGCTCGTATAGGTTGGCATCCAGCCGCGATGTCATAACAATTGCGTTGATATACCCTGTAGTATCGTTTAGGGCTTGACTTAAGATAGAGTATGGACTTAAAGTCGGATCGTCTTCAAACCTAAGCCGACCTGCTGTTTGGTAAATGGTTTCAAAATCACCGGAGTTATGACCCATTACCTTATGCCCTTCTCCTGGGCAGTACTCCACAGGCATCCCGCGCTTTAGGCAGAAATCCGCAAGCCCAAGTGACATTTCTATCACTCTGTCTTCGATAATAATCTGCTCTTTATAATTTGTATCCATACGCTTGCTATCTACAATTATGGATACCTGATGCAATGCGTTGGATTGAAAATTCTTTACTAGCCACTCATTACGCTTAGCGGTAAGCTTCCAGTGTACCCTTTTAATAGAATCTGTAGGCAGGTAAGGGCGGATATCGGATATAGTGGCATAATCCTCATCACGAATATCATATCGTGATTGGGCTTGAGTCAGTAAATTGGATGTAATAGGGAAGTTAGTCATATCAACGATTTTAGGAAGCGCAACAACGTTTTCACTAAAATTTATATGGCGAGTAAGCTTAAAAAGCCCCGTAAGATCCATAATCTGCACAGATTTAATACCCAATTCATATTCGCCGCGGTAGTTAATCTGAAATGGAATAGTCTGGGTCACCGGCTTAAATGATCCAACATTGGTAATAAGAGAATCCTGCATTACAACCGCAAAATCATCCCCATAAAATACAAACCTAACACTGCCAAAAGGAAGCTTAATCGGGTTAATGATATTAACTACAAGGTCTTCATACTCTTCTTTTATAACAGTTTCAGGAAGGTGCTGGCTTAGTTTAAGGCTCATTATTCCAATAGTGGCTATTATATAAGAAAGTATAGGCAAAGCGGTAAGCACTGCAAGTGACACATACAGCATCCGTTCACCGTAAAGCCACGCGGCGCCTCCAACTAAAACCCATACCACAAAATAACGAGCACGGTTTAATCCAAGAGCCATAGGGTCTTGGGATTTTTTATTTATTCTAAATTTTGATTTAAGTCTTGACATAGTAAGCCTCAGTTTTTCAATTCTGCTGTTGCCAGTTTTATAGCCTTATCAATGATATCAGTTGCCCGTATTTTCTTAATTGCGGCTTCTTGTTTCATTAGGATTCTATGCTCAAGGATATGAGGAGCCATTTGAATTACATCATCGGGGACTACATAGTCACGACTATTGTATAGTGCCCAAGCTTGTGCTGCCTTAAAAAGGCAAAGGCTCGCCCGTGGACTAGCACCTAACTGAATATCCGGCTGTTCTCTGGTAAAGCGTGCAATTGTTACGATGAACTTATTAATACTGGCATCAACATGGATTTGTTCCGCCAGGCTTTGGATCCGGATAATGTCTGCTCCCTCAGCTACAGGCTGCAATTCTGCCATAGGATTGCGGCCCTTGAACCGGTCTAGCATTTTGCTTTCTTCTTTATCGTCTGGGTAGCCTAGAGATATTTTCATAAAGAAGCGATCCAGCTGGGCTTCCGGCAGCGCATAAGTACCTAAGTATTCTACGGGATTTTGGGTTGCAAGTACAATAAAAGGAGACGGCACCTTATAAGTAAGGCCGTCTACAGTTACTTGGTTTTCTTCCATTACCTCAAGAAGGCTGGACTGGGTTTTAGGGGATGTACGATTTATTTCGTCTGCAAGAACGAACTGGCTCATAACCGCACCAGGGCGGTATTCAAATTCTCCGGTTTTTGGAGAGAAGGCTGAATAGCCTGTAATATCAGAAGGCATAATATCCGGTGTAAACTGGATACGTTTGAAGCTGCCATTTACAGAGCGGGCAAGAGCGGCAACAAGGCTGGTCTTGCCTACACCTGGCACATCTTCGATTAGAACATGGCCCTTGCAGGCCAGAGTCGTCATTACCAAAGAGGCAGCATAACGCTTGCCTACGATGATTTTTTCTACATTACTTATGATGTGTTGCATACATAATACTGCTTGGGCGTTGTTGGTGATCCGGCTTTCGTACATTTGTGCACCTCTTCGGAATTATTTTTTTCATGCCTTATCTTACATTATCGTATCATAGGCCTTAAAAAAAAACTACCGAAAGGTTACATTTGCCTTACATTTTTATATTGGAGGCCCTCCAAGGATAACTGCCGCGACAATCTCAGACAGTGGTTTCATCGCTCTTAGTGCTTCGTCCACAGTATTATATTGATTTCCTACTTCCACAAACATGCTCATTGGCATCATATGGAGGCTGTAGCGGAATTCGCGAAGATACGCTCGCCTGGCAAAGCCTGGGTGGAGATAGTTGGCGGCAAGCTGTAATTGAAAACTCAAATTCAGGTTTTCTCTAAGATATGGATTAGGCAGCCATGGTACAGCTGTGATTTGCCCATTACGATTTTGGCGGCTTAACCCGTTGAAGAACATAATCCTGGCAGTGCGATTACCGTCAATATAAGTAATAAAAGGCCCGGCACCCTCCCGTACTCCATCACGATGAAGATCAATTACCATCTGTATGGAAGGGTTGTCCGCAAGTATCTGGAGAATCACCGGCTCCATACGTTCATAAGCCCCTTGTCTACGAGGGCTACCATCTACAACATCGAACTGACCCATATAGTGCATAACTTCAATGTCATAATTATTTGTCAGCGCCTCTGCAAGAGCGCGGCCTACCCCCAGTACACTATCCATTGGGTCTAAGGGGTTGCTATCAATAAACCGTTCTTGGGAGTGCGTATGAAAAATCAAGACCTGCGGGCCGGGAGTGTCAATATCAATGCGAAGGTCTTCGTGTAAAAATGCATAGGTATCAATATCCGATGGAAACAGTGCTGTATACCTGTCCACCAAAAAAATATTATTAACCAAGTAATCAAAGGACATTAGTCGCTGAACATACTCTGGGGTAATGGTTATGGCAGAGGCGATAGACGGCTCTCTTGGCGGGATAGGCGGTGTAAAAACAATGTCCTCCAGGCCAATCAGCGGAAATGTTGGCAAAGCTTCTATCTCTTCTTCATAATCCTGAGATGGCCTCTCATGTGCTAAAGGCAGCCCATAATCCGCAAAAGGGGAATACGCAACTGCTCCTTCAGCGGTACGAGAAAGAAAGGACTGCGCCCATGTAAAAAGCGCTGCCCCAGTTATAAGTAGTAACCCTAATATTAAACGCTGACGAACTACCTTCTTTTTGACCATAGCCACCTCCTGATACGGATTTCAAATAAATTTTTACTTGAAATCCGTATGACCTTTACATATATATGTAAATTTATCCGGGGTTTATGTATAGACACACACTGATTCATCTGGCATACTATGACGATTTCGTTTGAAGGGGAGATTACATTGCTCGACAATTTTATATTCAGCATTAACACGGTTGCGCCATTGTTCTTGGTGCTTTTTTTAGGCCTGATATTAAAAAAGAAAGGATTCCTTAGCGAAAGTTTTGTATCTGTAGGAAATAAAGTAGTGTTCTACATCGCCTTACCTGCCAGTATATTCCTTAGTGTGTATACCGCGGAGCTTGGAGACTTGTTGGATTGGGGTTTTGTGGCTTTTGCTGTAGGGGCCTCTCTTGTCGGGTTCTTTGGGATTTGGTTTATATCGGCTATTTTTATTAAAAATAAACCGATACTTGGTGCTTTTGCCCAAGGTGCGTTTAGGGGCAACTTTGCTTTCCTTGGAATGCCACTTCTTATTAATTTAGCCGGGGAGGCAGGGGAAGCCCGCGCTGCTCTTATTATGGCCTTTGTTCTGCCTGTGTATAATATCTGCACTGTGCTTATCTTGGCCGCATGTTCCGATTCTGCAAAAAAAGTGGGATTCAAGACGATTATCCTTACCATCGTCAAGAATCCTTTTATTATTGCCATTGCTATAGCTTTTGGGTTTCAACTGCTTAACATTAGGCTCCCTTTTATAATCAGTACTACTGTACGTTATGGGGCCAATATGGCAACACCCCTTGCACTTATATGCTTAGGTGCAGGTATGACTTTCCAGGGGTTTGATGCCAAGTTTAAATATGCACTTGGAGCCAGCCTTATTAAGGTTTTGGTGCTGCCCGTTATATTTGTAATAGTAGGATATCTGATGGGCTTTAGAAATTATGATATCGCGGCGTTCTTAATACTTGGGGGTATTCCCTCAGCTATCGCCGGTTATGCAATGGTGGTACAAATGGGAGGCGATGGATATATAGCCGGAACAATAGTTGTAATATCTACCCTGTTTTCTGCATTTACACTTACAATTTTCATATATATCCTTAGAACTATCGGTTGGCTTCTTTAGATTGTGCATGATACGCTATACAGCTAGCGATTTTACTGTGATATAATCAGATAATAACCATCAGGAGGTAAGAAATGAAAAAAATTATAACAATAGCGCTACTGCTTGTTTTGGCTCTTGGGCTTTTGGCAGCCTGTAGGCCAGCAGGTGAGGGGAGTGGTGAAGATACAGCAGAAGCTTCTCCAGCCCCAGGTTACGACGAGCAAGACGAAGACGAAATCCCTCAAGGAGAAACCTGGCAAGGTGGCCCAACCCGTGGTGTATGGGTAGATAATATGTATATCAACGAATATCTTAATCTACGCCTTGTTGTCCCACACGAATGGATTGTAGCCAATGACGAAGAGGTAGCAGCGCTATCCGGTTTGGGTGCTGAGCTGTTGACAGAAGTGGACGAATCCTTCTGGGAAGCGGCAGGTGCATTAACCTTAATTGATATGCTGGTAACAGACCCCTTTACAGGAATAAGCGTGCAAGTTGCATATGAGCGTCTAGTATTCCCCATGACCAGATTCAATGAAACTGATTACATCCAGCGTGCGGTTTCCGACCTAGGCGTAGCCGGAGTAAGGGCCAATGCCATCCCAGGCACCACCACAATTGGAGACTATGACTGGCATTTATTAAGATCATACTTAGACATGGCAGGCGGAACGGTAATAGGCAATAACTTCATAACCATCAGAGACGGCTTTGTGACTACCGTCTCAGTAATACATGGAGACCTTCACGAGCCTTTGGATGAAATACTTCCATGGTTTTCTAGCCTCAACGACCCGCCGCCACCGCCACTGCCAACGCCTACCCCGCCACCCCCACCAGAGCCAGTGGATATAGCTTTAGTAGGTGCTTGGGCATGGGAGTTTGACGAAAGCTATATTTACGAGTTTAGGCTAGACGGCACAGGACGCAGAGGCTTTTACCCCAGCCTTGACGACTTCGAATGGCAAACAGTAGCCGCCGACAGTCATCTGATTCTACACTTTGGAATTTTCCAAGAAAGCTGGAGTTACACGATCATAGGAGATGTAGTGACTTTAGATAGCCGTCAAGACATCGGCTTGTCTTACAGCTATGTAAGATGGGAAGGGGATTTTGTAGAATCCGAGCTTGGAGAATTTGAAGTAGACTTTACGGGACACCCACTAATAGGAACATGGGTATGGGATGAAGATTCATCCTTCATATATATCTTCTTGCCTGATGGAACAGGCACCCGGGGCTTTGCTGGGCAGCGAAGTGAGATTTTCTGGTTTGCGGAAGATGATTATTTATTAATGGATACCGGCGGAACGGATATAGAGTTTTGGATATTTTCGATTAGTGATGATGTGCTAAATCTTGAAAACCTGTATGATGCAACTGCCAACTGGAACTATGTAAGACAATAAAAAAAGAGCTCTCTTCGCAGAAGAGAGCTTTTTTTTATTATTAATCCCTGCCATATTTCTTCTTAAAACGCTCTACGCGTCCACCGGCTTCAATCAATAACTTCTGACTTCCGGTATAATAAGGATGGCATCTACTACAGACTTCTACATGGATTTTCTCCTTGGTAGAGCCTGCCTCAAACTCATTGCCGCAGTTGCATCGTACTTGGGCATTGAAATATTTCGGATGGATAGCCGCTTTCATCATTTCACCATCCTTTCTGATATTAATTTAAACGCGAAGCGCATTATAGCATGGCTTGGTGGTATGCGCAAATGTTGTGGTAGAATATTGATAAATATTTATGAAAGTGGGAGCGAATATGAAAAAAGTAGTAATCACCGGAGTAGCTGGCCGCCTTGGGCCATATGTGGTTGAGCACTTTGTGGAATCGGGGTATAAAGTGCTTGGCGTAGACATTGTAAGACCAGAAAACCCTAAAGCCGACCACAGAGTTGCCGACCTGACCAACCTAGGCGAATGTTATGGCTTACTCCACGGCGCAGATGCGCTAATACACCTAGCCGCAATACCCAACGCAGTATCTACTACAAGTGAAGTAACTTTCCGCAATAATGTAATGAGCACATACAACCTACTAGAGGCCGCCGATAATCTAGGCATAAAAAAGGCAGTAACCGCCTCTAGTGAATCATCCTACGGCCTTGTCTTCTCCAAAAAACGCCTTGCCCCACAATACGTACCCATGGATGAAAATCACCCCTGTTTACCGGAAGATTCCTACGCACTAGGAAAAATAGTAGAAGAAGAAACCGCAAGAGCCATCAACCGCAGAAACGGTATGCAAATCGTAGCTCTGCGCATTGGTAATGTAATAACAAAAGAGGTATATGAAAACAACTTTGCAGGCTGGTGCAACGATCCAAATCAGCGCTCGGTAATCTTGTGGAGTTACATTGATGCCAGAGACATAGCCACGGCCTGCCGCCTGGCGATAGAAAAAGACGGCCTTGGGGTACAAGTACTAAATATAGCAGCGGATGACAACTGCACTACCCTAACCAGTGCCGAGCTAATGAAACACGGCTTTCCAGAAGTAACAGATATCCGTGGCCCAATTGACGGATATCAGACTCTACTATGTAATAAGAAAATCAAGGAAGTGCTGGGTTGGAAACCAGAACACTTCTGGCGGGATAATGTGAAGTTGTAAGCAGATATGATGCAAAGGAGGCTGTCAAGAGCAGTCTCCTTTGTAGTCATGATAATATGTATCTATGCGATTTCACAAGCACCTACAGTTGACATTTTCTCTTGATATTGTTTTACTCAATATGATGATAAGTAATTACTTTTAAAATGGAGGGAGTTATGCAATGAGTAAAAAGCTTGTAATTTTCTCCTTTTTTTCAGGTAGCGGATTTCTTGACTTAGGATTCGAAAAAATGGAATATGAAATAAACTTTGTAAATGAGTTTTCAACTTCATTTATAAATGCTTATATCCACTCAAGGAAACAAATGAATATGGATATCCCTAAATATGGTTATCACAACACTGACATAAATGAGTATCTTCAGGGCCGAAAAAAGGAATTATTAGAGTATATGGCAGATGCCAGACAAAATAATTGTCTTGTAGGATTTATTGGAGGCCCTCCTTGCCCAGACTTTTCAGTAGGAGGGAAGAATAGGGGTGCTGATGGTGTAAATGGGAGGTTATCCTCAACGTATATAGAATTGATAACTAAGATGAAGCCTGACTTCTTTTTGTTTGAAAATGTGAAAGGGCTTTGGCGTACAGAACGACATCGAGCGTTTTATGAAAAGCTTAAAGAGTGTTTGCATTGTTTTGACTATTGCACAACAGAACGATTGACAAATGCAATTGAATTTGGTGTACCTCAAGATAGGGATAGGCTTTTGCTTTTTGGTGTAAAAAAGGAAAGCTTGAAACGAGCCTATTTCAAGAATAATGAAATCCTTAACTTTCCATGGGAGTCGAATATTGTTTATGCTCTTGACAAGATTAAAGCTGTCGAATGGCCTCATATTGAAGAGTTTTTAGAAGAATCTCGACGAGAACCTGACATAGCGGTGATTCGTGAGTTAACTGTTCAATATTGGTTTGAAAAAAATGATGTGCTAAATCATCCAAATGCCTCAGCTTGCTTTAAACCACGGGTAGGTCTATCAAGAATGAAAAGCGTAGCGGAAGGTGATGTAAGCAAAAAATCATTTAAACGATTGCATCGTTGGCGTTACTCTCCAACAGCTGCTTATGGTAATAATGAAGTCCATTTACATCCATATAAAGCAAGGCGAATTTCAGCCTCAGAGGCACTAGCGATTCAATCACTCCCTAAAGAATTTGAGCTTCCTCCTAAAATGAGCCTTTCGGATATGTTTAAAACAATTGGTAACGGCGTTCCTTTTCTTTTATCTAAGGCAATCGCATATATGATAAAGAATTTCTTAGCAGCAGCAGCAGAGTAACATTAGTTATAGTTGAAGGAGGTAAACATTTGACTTATACAATTGATAAAATTAAAGAGGATGCGGCGGAATTGTCATCTAACGAATTTTATATGAAACATATTTTGCGTTCGGATAATTGGTATTTCGAAAAGCTTCTCGGCAAAAACAAAGAAGATTCTATGCGAATTACTGATGACTTCAAAACAATTGTTAGCCAATCATTAGATATAAGTTTCAACAATATAGCGATTGTTGGAAGTAGCAAGACAGGTTGTAGTTTAGCACCAACGAAGAAACTATTTCGATGTTTTAATGAAGAATCTGATATTGATATAGCTATCGTATCGGATTCGCTTTTTCATAGATTCTGGAAACTATTCCGTGATTCGTATAGCGAAACATACAAGCGTACGTACAACTTTATTAAACATGGAATTTACAGAGGCTACATTAATGAAAAGAATTTAGATTCTGTTGATGGCTGTAGAAAAGAATGGGATGAAAGGGCAATTGAATCTAAAAAGCTTTTAAAGAGCAAGCTGTTTGTTAAACATGAAATTACATACCGCTTATATCGTAGCTGGGAAGATTTCGAGGAATATCATATTCAATCTATTGATGAAATTAAGAGAGGAGAAATATAGATGTCTCAATTATTTTACAGGAATTTGCAACCCGTGGAACAAATTATTGATCAGTTTAAAAAAGAATTATTAATCATTGATCCATCCTATCAGCGCAGAAAAGTTTGGTTGCCTCCAGATAAAGTGCGGCTTGTTGAGACTATTCTGCTTAACCTTGTAATGCCAGAAGTTTTTTTTTGGCCTGCAGAAACTGACCCTGAAACAGGAAAGACAATAACTCACATTGTTGACGGGCAACAACGTATCGCATCCATTGTTGAATTTGTTAGTAATGAGTTTTCACTAGACAGCAAGCATCTTTTAAATGATGATATTAAAGTAACATGTGGAAATAAACTTTTCTCTGAGCTGAGTCCCGAAGATAAAAAACGAATTTGGAAATATCAAATATCCATCGTTATGATTGATAGTGAGTTAAGTAAAAATTCAATAAAAGAAATGTTCTTTAGGCTTAATTTAACTAATTACAGCCTCAATGCACAGGAAAAGCTTAACAGTATTGATAGCGCATTCGGAGATGCCGCGGAAGCATTGTCAAAGCTGGATTTTTGGAAAAATAGCAGAGTATTCAGTGCTTCAGATACCCGTAGGATGCAAGATATTAGGTATTGCTGCTCTATTTACATTTTGGCGAAAGAAGGTGTAATCGATCAAACTGGTGATAAAAGAATTAATGATTACTACACAGATTATGCCAATGAATTTGATAGTAGCAAAGAGCTATATAAAAAAATTGTTGGAGCTATGGATATTATTACTGGGCTTTGTGATAAATCTACCCAAAGCTTTATCTACAAAAAGACTCAAATGTACACATTATTCTCTATGGCATTAAAAATAATAGATGAGGATATTCCTTTGCCACCTAAATTTGATGAGCGCTTCAAATCTTTTGTAAAAGCATATAATTTCTTTAGGAATGAGTATGATATTACTTTTGATGATGATCAACTAAGGAAAGCGAACGAAGATATTAAGAAATATAAGCTGGCTTCTTCTGAAGGGTTGAATAAGTTTTCAAATCGTACTATAAGACTTGAAACACTATTTAAATTCTGTATTGATAATAGTGATGATATTATCAATACGATGAAAAAGCTAGAATCACGTTATAAAGAACAGGCTGAAATTAACAAGATAGCAGATGCTTTCGATTATGAGGATTTATTGGATATCGACGATATTATGCAGATGAAAATTGATATTTAAGTGAAACTAAAGGCCTTGGAATTGACATTAAAGTCATTGCCATGGCCTTTTTGCTGGGTGATACTTATTTTAAGTTCTTTTAAACCGCCGCTCTAGCTCCTTCTGAGTTATTTCAATAATAGTAGGCCGCCCATGGGGGCAGGTGAATGGGTTTTCCAAAGTCAGCATTTTAGTAATTAAGGCGCGGGCTTCCGCCTCCGAAAGACTATCTCCAGCTTTTACAGCTGCCTTACATGCCGCCATAGCAATTGCCTCGGTTTTATGTGCATACACGCTTCCTCTGGAAAAGCTGGTATCCCCTATTTTATCCAGTATATCGGAAAAGAAGCCTGTAGATGTCGGGCCTTTTATCAGATACGGAACGGCGGTTAGGCTTGGTACGGCTTCATTTATATCGGATATTTCAAACCCGAAGCGTATAAATAGGGGCAGATTATCCCTAAGAAGCGATGTTTCCATAGGCGTGAGGCGTAGCGGAATAGGAGTCAAAAGCTGCTGGGATTGTACTTGGCCTAGGGAGGTTTGTTCTATGATTTCCTCATAAAGTACACGCTCATGGGCGGCGTGCTGGTCTATCAAATATAAGGACTCATTTTGGGATATCAGCCAGTAGGTGTTAAATATCAGGCCTATGATTCGATAATTATTGAAGAATGGCTCTGCCGCTTGTGGAGTAGGTAGGGTTTCTTCTTTTACGGCTAGAGGTGTCTCACAAGTAATCTGAGGCGTAGGCTTTGGTGATACAAATGGAGTTGTTTTTGGTGCCAAAGGCTTATGCTGTGACGGCAATTGGGCAGGAGCCTCAAGGGGTGAAGCCACTAGTAGTGGAGTCACAGGCAGTGTTTCAATTTGAATCTGATCCAGTGTCGGTTCTGATTTGTTTTTTTGGGTAAACCTTACTTCCGGAATTAGATTGCTTTCGGTAAGGGCTTCTCTCACAGCTCCTTGTATAAACCTATGCACTATATCCTCATCAGCAAACCGTACATCCATTTTAGTTGGATGGACGTTTACATCCACCAATTCATGTGGGATTGATAGATTTAGTACATATACAGGAAACTTTCCTCCTGGAAGCATCGTTCTTGTAGCTTCCTCCACAGCTTGGATTAGTAGCCGGCTTACGATTAAGCGCCCATTAATAAAGAAGCTTTGCCGCTGGCGGTTGCCTCTTGCGACCTCCGGCTTTCCTATTAGGCCTTTTAGGCTCATTTCATCAAGGCTGGCCGATACGCTTACCAGCTTGGCGGCAGCTTCGTGACCGTATACATTAAGCATTGTAGTTTTTAATTCGCCTCTGCCTGCGGTTTGGAAGGTGATATTTCCGTTATTTATGTAGCGGATAGTTAGCTTGGGGTTGCCTAGGGCTAGCTTTTGCAGGCAGTCTGCAATCATACCTGCTTCAGTAGCAGGTTTTTTTAAAAACTTCCGCCGTGCCGGGGTATTGTAAAAAAGATTGCTTACCACTACAGTTGTGCCATCGGCAGTGCCTATATCTTGCTGGGTTACCAGTTTGCCCCCATGGATTTCTACCCGTGTACCCATGATTGCCCCGGTGGTCTTTGTAATCATCTCTACCTGAGCAACTGACGCAATACTGGAAAGAGCCTCACCTCTAAACCCTAATGTACCTACTTCAAATAGATCTTCCATAGACGTGATTTTGCTGGTGGCATGACGGGCAAAGGCCAGCAGAATCTGGTCAGCCGGGATACCAACCCCATTATCAGTCACCCGTATGGAGTCAAGCCCGCCTTCAGCAATTTCCACAGTTATAGTTGAAGCCCCGGCGTCTATGGCATTTTCTAGTAACTCTTTCACAACACTAAGTGGCCGCTCTACTACTTCCCCTGCGGCTATTTTATTTATAAGAGGTTGGTCAAGCTGGATTATAGGTTTCATTTAGCATCATTTCCTTTATAGCTTCTTTTATCTGCTATAATAAGCAAAAAAAGAAGCGGAGTAAACAATGTATAAGTTCGAACCCCACGCTCACACATCAGAATCCAGCCGCTGTTCTAACCTCATGGCTCGTGAAATAGTAGAAATGTATCACGACGCCGGATTTAGCGGTATCGCCATTACAGATCATATGCACAGCAATATGGTAAAACGCTTCAGTAATGACTGGAACCGAGCTGTTGACAACTTTCTTAGAGGATACAAAAAGGCTAAAGAGCGAGGCGAGGCACTGGGATTGAGCGTTATCCTTGGCATGGAGATAAGATTTGATTCCGGTTACGGAGATTATTTGGTTTATGGCATTGACGAAGAGTTTTTATTATCCAACCCCTTTTTGCCTAAGCTGGGGATTCGTAAGTTCTTCAACCGATTTAAACAGGAGCTATTAATCATCCAGGCTCACCCATTTAGAGAAAATGATAAAGTTCATGACCGTTTAATACACGGCCTAGAGGTATATAACGGCAACCCGCGCCATTCAAATCGCAATAAAAAAGCTATGGCACTGTATGAAGCTAAGCCACGGCTGCTTCCATTTTGTGCGTCAGATGCCCATGAAATTGAGGATATAGCAGGAGGGTGGCTGGAGCTAAGTAAACCTGTATCAGACTCATTCCAATTTAGAGATTTGGTGTTGCAGCGTGAGTATCAGCTTGGGAAGGAGTAAAGCATGAAGCCGCCAAAATAATAAAACCTTACGACCAATAAAACGGGCACCATCCGGCTTCACACTGGATAGGTGCCCATTTCTTTTGCTAAAACTTTTTAAGTGGTGTGCTTTGATGCAAATATTTTTCCTTAGTAGCCAATCCGCCCCGTATGTGGCGTTCAGATTTGTTAATCTCCAACACTCGTCTAGCCTCACCAGCCAGCTTAGGATTTATTTTTGACAGTCTTTCGGTTACATCTTTATGTACAGTAGATTTGCTAATGCCAAATTTTTTGGCGGTCTCTCTCACAGTTGCATTTGAATTGATTATAAAGTTTGCAACTTCCACGGCCCTCTCTTCGATATAGGTCTTCAAGGATGGCCCTCCCTTAAAATTCGCTTGGCTATATATATGTGGGTGGGGGAGGGGTTAGAACAAGGGAGTATGTACCATTGGGGCAGAAAATATGATATTCTTGATGTGGTGTAAAAAGTTAGAGAAATAGCCAAATCCTATACTGATAGAATAAGAGAAGAATATGATCCTAAACAAATAATCCTTTTCGGGTCATATGTTAATGGCAATCCACATGAAGATATTGATATTGCCGTTATTTTTGATGTAGCGTCGGACGATTTTCTAGAAACATGGACGCATTTAATTAAATTGCGTAGAGGGATAAGTTTTGATATAGAAACTCATATGCTTGATGAAACATGCAATCGCAGTGGATTTGCCAAGTGAAATACCATCTGCTCCATCAGAGCACTAAAATTGTATAAAAGCTGGGAAAGCCACTGCTTATGCATTTTTATAAGGGATGAGTCAATGAATATTATGTACACTAAAAATATAAATGATGTGTCCGCTGATATGTTGGCGGATTTTTTTAAAGACTGGCCTAACCCACCAAGCCCAGCCACACACTTACAAATCCTACAAAACAGCTATCGCGCTTTCGTTGCCATTGATAGAGATAGCAATAAAGTCGTGGGGTTTATTAACGCAATATCAGATGGAGTGCTTTCTGCATATGTCCCGCTACTTGAGGTTGTAGAATCCTATCAAGGCAAGGGCATTGGCAGTAAGCTCGTTGAGCTGATGCTTGATGAGTGTAAAGACTTGTACATGGTGGATATTTGTCATGACAAAGAACTTGCAGCGTACTACTCCAAATTCGGGGCGAGCCAAAGTCAAGCCAGTATTTTCAGAAATTATAGTGCCCAGTCGGGGAGGGCAAACTCTTAATACATGTAAACTAATTATGTGGTGATATAAGTGGATATTTCAGTACGAAGCATGATTTATGACGATATTAACATTCTCTCAAGCGAGTTTGCAAAGCAAGGATGGAAGGGTAAAACACCTGAGCTCTTTACTAAATATTTTAACGAGCAAAATCTAGGTATAAGGCATGTTGTGGTAGCCCTTGTGGATAACTGTGTCGCAGGCTATGTCACCCTCTTGCCCAATGATATAGAAGGCCCCTTTGCCAATAAAAACATACCAACAGTATGTGATTTTAATGTGATTATAAAATATCGGAGGCGAGGTGTAGGGTCAGCTTTAATGGATGCGGTAGAGGCTCTATCCAAAGAAACCTCTGATATAATCTGTTTAGGGGTCGGGCTATATAGTGACTACGGCACAGCCCAGCGGATGTATGCAAAACGTGGATATATCCCTGATGGCAGCGGATGCTGGTATAGGGGAGTGAATTTGCCTCCAGGTCATCCATGTACTAATGACGATGATTTGCTTTTGTATATGAGCAAAAAGCTATAAACCCAGAAATGGTAGCAGCCTGATGATGAATCATATAAAGAACTACTCAGTTTTGATGATGCCGACAAAGGTTTTCCCAGTTTTGATGATAATGACGAAGGCTTAAATATGAGTTTTGATACGCTTCTTAATTTCATTAGTAATGAAGCTTCTATACTCGGCGGGTCTATAATCCATTTTTGATACATGCTCTAGCATTTGGATGGCGGTGACTAGCTTCACCCCTATGACTTCTTCATTTTGCAAAGATAAATCTTCAATAGGAATATCGGTTTTTAGGAAATATATGTCGATAATATGGTGATAGTCATTCCAGATAATTCTGCCTGTGAAATCCATGTCTTCTTTACTGACCTTCAATCCAACTTCTTCGCGGATGCCTCTTATGGCACCTACTAATGATGACTCCCCGGCGATTACATGTTCCAGTACAACATCCCATCCTCCCGGTAGAAATGCCTTATTATAAGAGCGCTGCTGCAAGAGAAATTCACCAGCAGGATTATAAATATAAGCATGGATGCCAAGGTAAAACTGACCATTTTCCAGGGGCGTGCCTTTGGCGGCAGTGGCTCCGGTTGGTGCTCCGTTAATATCTAGGATATCAAAAAGTTCGGTCATGGTCCGGCTTCCTCTCTGCAAATAAGGGTATTATATTAGAAATAGTGATTTACATACAGGGATAATATTTAGATATAACCAAGAATTATACTGACGGCTTTAAGCTGCCGATGGTAATCTTGGTTTGAAATAGATAATAAAATGCCGCCAAAACAATTGAACATGTAAAGGCGGCATTTTTGTGCCTGCTATTGCAGTGGGTTATGTGGAAACATTGGTCGTACTATTGACTTATCAATCTGGGTGATAACTGGAGAGGCGGTTCTTGCCATTGCCCCGGCTAACACTTGGGTTATGTCATTGATCTTTTGTGTGACGGCTAGTGCGCCGCCTTCTTTTAGGGGTGTCATCATCAGACGACCTATGGAGGCTGCATCTGCGCCTAGGGCTAGGCATTTGAATACATCAAGGCCGGTTTCTACGCTGCAATCAACGAAGATTTTTAGTCTGCCTTTTACCGCTTCTACTATCTCTGGCAGAACCATAAGTGGTGGTACGGCGTAACCCAAGATTCCGTGATGGTGGGAGATTACTATGCCTTGTACTCCTGCTTCCACGCATTTTAAGGCATCGGTTACGCTTAATATGCCTTTTATTATGAAGGGGAGCTTTGTGGCTTTTACAAACTCTTTTATTTCTGCTGTGGATTTGGGTAGCATTTTATAGCCTAGCACATCGTCATATTGGCCGCGCCAGTCGAACTGGTGGTCTATATCCATGCCCACGGCTATACAGCCACATTCTTCGGCGTGTTTTATTTTGCGGAAGATATCTTTATTGTCGGCGTAAGGTTTTATGATTTTTATGGTTTTGGCTCCTGTGGCGGTTATGCCCTCTAGCTCTGCCTCGTCACCCATGCCTGCCCACATTACCGCGTTTGCTGCTTTCGCTCCCCGGGCCATTTCAACTAGTCCGTCGGGATGGCAGTTGTTGAGGTGGGAAAGGGCAGCCATCATTACCGGGGTGGCGAATGTTTCGCCATATAGATTTAGGGTTGTATCGGGTAATGTTGCGTCGAAGTGGCGCATTTCTAGTAGTAGGGAATCGAAATAGGCGCGGGTCAATTGGTTGGCGTCCGCTAGATTTGTTTTCTTTTCCATATAAAACCTCCTGGATGTATATTTGGGATGAAGTATACATCAGGAGGGCATTTTATCAAGTCATGTTCCTACGATAGTTGATATTCGTCTTTTATGTTTGCGAAGTCAATTGGGCCGTCTTTTGCCAGGTGGCACGCTACTTGTTGCCCTTCACCTACCTGATGTAACTCAGGTAAATCCTTAAAGCAGGTGCTATAGGCGTATGGGCATCTGGTATGGAATGGGCAGCCTTTTGGTGGGTTTATTGGGGAGGGGACATCGCCTTGCAGAATTATCCGCTCCTTTTTCTCCAGCATATTGGTGCTGGGGATTGAGGAGAGCAGAGCGTAAGTATATGGGTGGCCAGGGTGTTGAAATAGGGCTTTTTTATCAGATATCTCCATGATTTTGCCTAGGTACATTACTATGATTCTGTCAGAGATATGCCGCACTACCCCTAGGTCGTGGGAGATAAATACATAAGTAAGTTGATATTTTTTTTGTAGGCTTTTTAGCAGGTTTAGCACTTGGGCTTGGATGGAAACATCTAGGGCGCTTACTGCTTCGTCGCAGACTATTAGCTTTGGCCTTACGCTTAGGGCGCGGGCTATTCCTATCCTTTGTCGCTGGCCGCCACTAAATTGGTGGGGGTAGTGGTCTATATGGTGCTCTCCTAGCCCAACGGTTTCTAGGATATTGAGGATATCTTGCCGTCTGTTGGTCTTGTTTCCTATATTTTGGATATCCATTGCTTCGCATATGGTTTGGTATACAGTGCGGCGTGGATTGATAGATGCATATGGGTCTTGGAAAATGATTTGGATATCGCCGCGTTTTTTTCTCATTTCTTTATTTGATAGGGAAAGCAAATCCACTCCATCGAAAAGCACTTTTCCGCTATTGGGCTTTTCCAGCCGCAATATTGACCGCCCGGTGGTAGATTTCCCGCAGCCGCTTTCTCCTACTATGCTGATGGTTTCACCTGGATTTACTGTGAAGGAGATATCATCCACGGCTTTTACGTATTTCATCGTGCGGCCTAGTATGCCGCCTTTAATGGGGAAGTATTGCTTTAGGTTTTTTACTTCCAATAATGGTTTCATTGCACTTCCCCCTTCCAGTGGTCTGATTGGTAGATTAGGCAGCGTACTTGACGGCCTTCTATGGTTGTTAGCTCTGGCATGGCTTCATTGCAGATATCTTTGGCGTAGGGACAACGGGTAGCAAAGGCGCAGCCGGGGGGTAGATCGTATGGGCTTGGTACTGTGCCTTCTATGGTTTTTAGATTTTCTTCTGAGTCTTCTTCGTGGCTGGGCATACTTTCTAGTAAGCCTTTTGTGTACGGGTGTTTTGGGTCGGTGAAAAGGGAGAATACATCGGTGTATTCCACTATCTTGCCGCAGTACATAACGGCCACATGGTCGCAGGTTTCTGCTATTACACCTAAGTCGTGGGTGATCATGATTATAGATGTGCCCATTTCCCGCTGTAGACGTTTCATTAATGTTAAAATTTGGGCTTGGATGGTTACATCTAAAGCAGTGGTTGGCTCGTCGGCTATCAGAACATCGGGTCCGCAGGCAAGGGCTATGGCAATCATAACCCGTTGACGCATACCGCCAGATAGTTGGAATGGGTATTGCTTTGCCCGTTTTTGTGGCTCGGGCATACCTACAAGTTCTAGCATTTCCACTGCTTTATCCCAGGCGGCGAATTTGTTTTTGCCTTGATGGAAAATAATGGGTTCTGCTATTTGTGCACCTATGGTCATCGTGGGGTTAAGGGATGTCATTGGTTCTTGGAATACCATCGCAATCCTATTGCCTCGGATTTTTCTCATTTGGTTTTTGGAAAGGGAAAGCAAGTCCGTATCCATAAAGCGTATTTCCCCTTTATGGATATTGGCGGTAGTGCCTTCCAGCAATTGCAGAATAGAAAGGGATGCCACAGATTTCCCAGAGCCGCTTTCTCCTACTATCCCTAGGGTTTTGCCCTTTTCTATCGCGAAGCTTATACCATTTACTGCATCCACATATCCGCCATCTGTGGAAAAGGAAGTGTGCAGGTCTTTCACTTCCAAAACTATCTCCTTTGGCATTTCCCAGGAAATTATTTTTTTCTCAACCATTTCACACCTCCTAGTTTAAGTCTATCCGCTTATTTACAAAGCGATAGGTAATATCTACCATCATGTTTACCATCACAAACAACAACGAGCAGACGAGAATTGCCCCTTGGGCAGTTGGGAAATCCCTAGTGGTTAGGGACTGCACCATCAATCGTCCTAGGCCATTAATGGCAAATATTGTCTCTGATATAACCGCACCGCTTAGCAGGAATCCAAACTGCAAGCCCACAACAGTAATAACCGGGATTAGGGCATTGCGCAGTGCATGGCGGAAAATAACAATCCGCTCTGTCGCGCCCTTGGCGTAAGCTGTCCGGATATAGTCCTGATTAAAGACCTCCAGCATACTGGCTCTGGTCATACGGGCAATTACAGCAGAGCCGCCAATACCCAGCATCAAAGTAGGCATAACCATCTGCGCTGGGGTACCCCAACCGGTTATAGGTAACCATCCCATCTGCAATGAGAAAAAGTTAATAAATATAACGCCTAACCAGAAGTTGGGCATACTCAGTCCCAGCAAGGCAATCAGCATAAGTAGGGTATCAATAAATGACCGCCGCCACACAACGGATACTATGCCAATCATGAGTCCTATTAGCACCGAAGCGGCAGTAGCAGTGACTGCCAGCTGGATCGTGGTTAAAAATCGCACGTCAAATATTTCGTTGACCACTGGCATATCTGTGCGGATAGAGGTGCCCAGGTTGCCCCTTAACGCATTGGTTATATAGCGGAAATACTGAGTAAGTATTGGGTAGTGGAGGCCTAGGTTCCGTCGCATTTGCTCAATCTGCTCGGGGGATGCCACCTCTCCGGCCATGATAACAGCCGGGTCTCCGGGCAGCATGTGCATCATCATAAATACTGCAAAGCTTACCCCAAGTACAACGGGGATAGCCTGCAAAAATCGCCTAACAGTAAAAGTAAGCATATCCTCACCTCGTTTTCTTTGGCTCTAAATAATCTCGCAGGCCGTCACCAAACATGTTAATCCCTACAACCAATAGGAAAATCATCAGCCCGGGGAAATAAATCATATGTGGCGCCTGTATCAAAAAGGCACGCCCTCTATCCACCATTGCGCCCCATTCTGGGGTGGGTGGAGGCGTGCCAACACCCAAGAAAGACAGGGCTGCAGCGGTAACTATGGCGCCACCAACATTGAGAGTGGCCTGAACGATTATAGGCGAAAGTATATTGGGCAGAACATGCACAAAGATTATGCGGATATCTTTGGCCCCTATAGCCCTGATAGCATCGATGTATTCCAGCTTTTTTACACTAAGGGTCGAGCCTCGCACAATACGGGCAAAGCTGGGAACCGCAAAAATAGCAACAGCAAGGATTACATTGCGGGTAGAAGACCCCAGTACCGTAACAATGGCAAGCGCCAGAAGTAATCCAGGGAAGGCCAGCAAAATATCTATAAATCGCATGATGATGGAGTCCTTTACTCCTCCAAAATATCCGGCAACTATCCCTAGTACAGTGCCAATGGCAGCGCCAATGGCTGTTGCGGCAACACCCACAATAAGGCTAACCCGCGCGCCATAAAGAATCCGACTCAGATTATCTCGGCCCAAGTCATCTGTTCCAAGCCAGTGGTCAGACGACGGGGCCTGGAGTCGTCGTGGGATTACGACTTCTAATGGGTCATAAGGTGCCAATAGTGGCGCCAGAAGCGCAATGGCAACAAAAAATAGGACAATACTTGCGCCAATCCACATTTGAATATCTTTGGGTCTTCGCCTAATAAACCTGCGACTTTTCATAAAGATACGCCTCCTGAATTATTTTCGTGGCCCGAAAAAAGATATTCCGGGGATAATACGCCCAAAAAAAATTAAAAGCAAGAGGCAATTTAATTTTGTCAATATTGAAAAATTACGAATCTTTGGATTATAAACCTAGGAGATAGCACTCATGTGATAATTGTACATGCATTTTTTAAGGTTGCCTTTGTGCTAATTAATAATTGAAAAGTAATATGTGCGTGAAAATCACATAAAAAGAAAAATATTATTGTGAATATTGCCATATATGTCTAGGTAGAATATTTGTGCATATTTACGCCTTGCAATTGACAGCGGTCTATGATCCGTAGTAGAGTCCCCGACTAATAACATTCGCATGTGAATCGGTTCCGGCAATCTTGTTAAATGGAAACCTGGCATTTTGCCGGAATCAAAACAAGGAGGAATAGAACATGGCAAGAAGAATTAGTTTAAGGGTTTTGGCAGTATGTATGGTTTTAGTGTTGGCTCTGCTGATGATTACAGCTTGTAGCGGCGAGGAAGAGCAGCCTGCCGCAGGAGATAATCAAGAAGCAGCAACCACATCAACTCCAACACCCCAGTCAGACACTGGCACATCCAATGAAGAACCACCGGCAGGTCGTACAGGAGGCACTGTTACTTATGTAATCCTGAATGAGTCACCATTTATGGACCCAATCAGGCAAAATGACTCTGCCACCAGTGATATCACCACCCAGATGATGGAGGGCTTGGTACGTTTTACACCATACCCTTACAACGAGGTAGAGGGCGTACTTGCAACTGCATGGCGTCAGGTTGACCCAGTTACATGGGAGTTTGACCTACGTCAAGGAGTATACTTCCATGATGGCTCATATTTCACTGCTGAGGCTTGGGTGCTGTCTATTCAAAGGTTATTAGACCCACGAGAAGCCGCTCCAGGTGCATTTATCTTGGAAATGGTAGAGGATGTAATTGCAGTTGATGATTACACAGTTCATGTAGTGTTGCAGTTCCCCTTTGTTCCTATTATTGGGCATCTTACTCACCAAGTGGCCTTTGCTATGAGCCGTGCTGCCTTGGCCGAGGAAGTAATGGCACGTATTGCCAACTTTGAGCCATTCGATGTCACAGATGATGACGATAATGTTGTGGAAACCGTAGAGGAATATGTACTATCTCCCTGGCAGGAAGCTGCACTTGCTTATGCCGAAAGCCGTGGACTTACCTTTGACAATCCACGTATGGTTACTGCTAATCCTGTAGGGACCGGGCCATTTGTGTTTAACCATAGAGTAAGTGGCGACTATACACAAATGTCTGCAAATCCTGATCATTGGCGGGCAACTCCGTCCTTTGATTATCTGATTTTTAGAGCTATACCAGACTCAATCACTCGTTTTGCAATGGCACAAGTTGGCGAAGCCCAAGTATTCCCTGCGCAACCTACGGATGTTGTACAATTTCCGATGCATCCACAGCTTACCCTTTTGGAAATCGCAGGTACCGGTATTGACTATATTGGCTTCAACATGATGGAGGGCCCGCTTGCCGACGTTCGTGTCCGCCATGCTTTAACTATGGCTCTCAATGTTGACAGTGTAATCTTGGGTGCTTATGAAGGGATTGGTATCCCAGCCGTTGGCCCAATAGGCCCTAACGTACTGTATAGCCCTCATGATCAAATAGAGCGTCTGCCTTTTGACCCAGATGGTGCTCGTGCATTGCTGGAAGAAGCCGGATTTGGTGATGGCCTATCCCTTCGCTTCTGGGTAAACGAAGGTAACGCCGGCCGTATCGCAACAGCAGAGATTGCCCAGCACTATTGGGCGCAAATCGGTGTTGATATTACCATTGAAATCTTGGAATGGGGCACATACCTAAACCATACAGCAGAAGGCTTACACGATATATTTATGATGGGTTGGACCACCGTAACTGGTGACCCTGACTATGGAACCTTCTCACTATTTACAACAGAAAACTTTGGCAACTCTGGTAACCGGACATTCTACTCAAACCCTCGCGTTGATGAGCTTCTTATGGAAGGCCGTATGTCCACTGACTCTGCACGCCGTGCAGCAATTTACCTGGAACTGTCGCAAATCTTGGCAGAGGATGCACCTTGGATATATATCCGCCATCCAATATTCAACTGGGGAACCAATGGAATAACAGGTTTTGGTGTTAATTTCAACAACACACCATACTTCTATCGTGTAACTCTTGTTGACTAATCCTTAAAAAGAAAACCCCGGACTTACAGTTTATGGCTGTAGGTTCGGGGTTTTCGCATTTTTTATCTTTCTCCAAATTTCTCAAAAAATATATCAGGTGACATCAGCGTTGGGGCATTTTCATTAATTTCTTCAATGCTCCATTCCCACCACTTTATGCGGAGTAGTGTTTCAATCATCTCAGGCGGGAAGCGGTAACGCTTTATTTTTGCTGGAACACCTACTACTACGGCATACGGTGGTACATCATCTAACACAACAGTTCCTGACCCGATTATTGCCCCGTGCCCGATACTTGTGACAGAGGAGGCATTGATAAATGCGTTGGCACCAATATAAACATCACTTCCGATTGTTATGCGGTTTTTGTTGTAGTTATAAGGATGTTTTGGGCTTGCGTTAAGCTTACTTTTAAATAGAGCCTTGTTTTCGTCCGTAAAAAATTCTTCAATATCATCACTGGTAAAAATCATATCAAGCTGGTGGTTAACACCCATATCGGCAGAGCCATTAATGGAAGTAAAATGGCCGATGCTTTCTATATATCCATTTTTGCAACCTCCAACTATTCCTTCGCCAAAATATGTCATTCTACCAATCTTTACACCATGACATTCCCATTCGAAAGGCGTTTCGCCACCCTCGTCTTCAAAAACAATATAGTCATTAAAATATCTAAATGTCTTGCTTTGATCATCGGCTTGGAAATCATAACAATCGTTTTCTGTTACAGCAACGACGAAGTGCTTAGCCGCATCAACAGCTTCGGCAATATGAAATTTATATGGTTTTAGTGCCCGCATAAGAGCACGGGTAGGATTGCCCCAAATCGCTATCTTGCGCCCGTTGAGATATCGCTCCAGCACTTGTTCGCATCTAGTTTTCATAAGCGCCTCCAAATAATTAATGACAAATGTCACTTATACAGTAAATATTTATTAACTATACTTTGACTATAAAATGAAAAATGAGGAGTTGTTGCAATGATGAATTACATTCCAGAGCCAATAGTGTACAATGAGGCAGAGGCCGAAAAATCTAGGCTATTAAGCCTTTACAACATCATAGACTGGATAGATTTTGGGCTGATATTTGCTATTATTGCCTATAGTGCCGTCTCTTTCCAAGAGCTTGGGGAAGGCTTGGAGCTATTTGAATCAGGATGGCTGGTTTATTTATTAGATTTTCCCCCTTCAGTCATAGGGTTATTGTTGTGTCTGGCGTCTTTGGTAGTATCGGTAAGCGCCATTGCCACTGCTATAATGATCCAAAGAAAAGGTGCTAACAAAAGCAAATTGCGTTTGTTTTCGCGCTTTATTGTATGGGGCGTCTGGATTCCTGTAGACATATATCTAATATTTATCACTATTGCGGGCTTAGTAAGATAGCCCCGCTTCTACATAAGCAGCTCGGCCTTTAATCAAGCATATCGCGGAACACGGCCTCAAACTTATCATTATCAGCTTTGGAGCGCTTAGCCGGCCCTTTAGTCCGGCCACCGCTTCTGCGCACAGCAGCGCTAAAATGCCGCTCCATAAGCAACCTATCAATATTATCTGTTGTAAACACAAGTCCATTTTGATTGACAGCTCGCGCACCTTTACCGAGTACCATGGCGGCAAGGCCATAATCTTGAGTTACTACAATATCATCGCGGCTCAAACGCCCCATCAAGGCATAATCAACGCTGTCTGCGCCCTTGTCTACAGTAATGACTGTGCTGTATCCGTCATTTAGCTGATGGGATGTGTCTATCAACATGGTTACGGGAATACTTCGCTGCCTAGCCAGTTTCACAATGATTTCCTTAACCGGGCAAGCGTCTGCGTCTACTAGGATTTTCATTTTGCCATTTTCCTTTTTTATGATAACGTAAATCGTTAAAATTATTGATGTCTCAATATTGGCAAGCTTAACAGACATTAAGTTATAATTCAATTAAGGCCTTTCAAATCTGGATATAAAAATACCCTTTCGTATTGGAAAGGGTATTTTTTATGTGCATTGAGGCTTTATTACTCAGGCAAGTGTACAGTCATCGTACATCCCTTACCGCCGCAAATAATACTTTCGATAAACTCCATCCTTATATCATCTCCGAAAGCGATTTTGAACATTTTGCCTGTATGTCCAATAGTACAGCAGTGACAGAATATTTTTGAAACAACTTTCTCAGTATTCCTGGCAAGAAAGCAATGGCATCCCTTACCGCAGCTTCCCGCATTGGGGTTTTCCATTAATGGTTTTGTTAGGTACAATACATTGCCTTGTAGCTTTAGTGTATCCACATCCCCGTTATATTTTTTGTACATCCACTTCCCAAACGAATCGACAAACTCCTCAAGAGTCTTACTATTATCATAAAACTCCTTCATAGCTGCTGCATTTCCAGCATCGCCCCCGCCGCAAGGACACCGATTTGCCATCATTGCCTGCAAAAATGCTTTGTCGTCAAGTTTATCCATACCGGTTACGAAGTTGTCAAACCAATTAGCTAAAAATATTGGGTCGTTTTTTATGCTATCTATATCACCGAATAATGTCTCCCGCGTATCTTTGCCATATTTTTCTTCTATGTCACCTGCAAGCTGTGAAATCCATTTTTTATTCATTAGCTCATCCCCCTATCATCGGAGTTACAGCTGATCCACATTGCAGGGCGGATGCCACCATTGCTGCCGCTTTCCTCACGGCTACGCATCCACACATCATCGCCACATAAGAAAATCTCACCTATTAAACCAATACTACCGGTAGTATGCTGTCCTTGTCCACCTGGGGAGCGCAGCCACCACCAGCTTATAGATCCATCGGCTTTGTAAACCCTGCGGGTGCTGTTATATTGATCATTAATAAATTCTGTTCCGCCTTTTACAGCTACACCGCCTTCGAGTCCTTCGATATGAGTCCAGTTCCAGCCCTGACCACCCTGTAAATCACCGCTATCACCAAAATACTTAATAACTTCGTCGTAGCTTAATAGGAATATTTTATCAACTGTTGGATTGCCGCACTCTGTGCCGTGCCATGGGTTATCCCGGTCACTTACCTGTGTTTCTTGTATTTGTAATTGCTCTTCAAGGGTAAAAGATTCGTAGAATGAACCATTTAGATGCTGCCGCATTTCACAATGCTCCCATGTAATGTTTACGGCTTCACTGTGATATGAGCGTTCTTCAACAATGTTTTCGGTGATAATTAACATCTTTCCATCTTTTTCTTCTAATACCCGCCATAAATGCTTGCCAAAGGGTATAATCTTGGCTTCTGCTTTCTTTGGATTTTCCATCGATGATGCCTCCTTTATCAGATTTTTTGATAGAGAGAGATTTTCAACAATGGAAAGCATAGACGAATTAGTCAATAAACTATAGTTGATATAAATATCTTTACTGTGCCTAAGCTCGCCAAGCAGGCGAATCAAGATATCGCGGATTGTGGAAAGATTTTTGATTTCATCATCAAGTTCATTTATATTCTGTATGAAAATAACCAAAGCTTCGCTTGTTTGCAGGTTATCTAATATAATCTGGATATGCTTCATCGGGACACGCAATTTTCGTAACACGATGATTTGCTGCAACCGCAAAAGGGCGGTATCGTCGTATACCCGGTAAGCATAATCATCTTTCCGCTGGCTATGGATAAGCCCGATATCTTCATAATAGCGTAGCATTCGGGTTGATATTCCATATGCTTTAGATACATGATTGATAGTTTTGAGTTCCATTGTCTCACCTCCTTTAAAAATGATGATAAAGTGCGACACGGTGTTAGAGTCAAGTATAACGATTCAATGATATAGCGAATCAATGCAAAATCAGTCAAGATTGTTTCTCATTTAATTCGCTATGCTTGTTAAATAGAAAATCCCTTCCAGGCGTGCCTTGAAGGGGTTTTCATTTATATAATATCTAGAACTGCGGAAGATAAGCTTTATGTGCTTCCAATAGTGCATCAAAAACCTTATTTGCCTTATCATCGTTTGGGCAGAGAGGGTTAATATTGAGTGCGGCAATTGCGGCAGAGCGATCACCATGTATTGCAGCGGCGGCAACCAGTCTTTCAAATGATTTAATCATCTGAATCATGCCGTTTATTGGCATATGAAGCTCCCCTATAGCAAGTGGCTTTGGCCCTTCTTTTGTAATCACGCTGGCGGCTTCTATCACGCTGTTGTAGGGTAGGTTAGTGATTGCACCGCGATTTGGTACATTTACATATTGGATATCACAGGTATCGTTAATCAAAGAACTAATCAAGTTACATGCTGCATCTGAATATAGCGCGCCGCCTCTTTCTTCTAACTGTTTTGGTTTTTCTTTTAAGTTTACATCTTTATAAAGTTCAAATAACTCGGTTTCTATTTTCTTTACTACTTCACCTCTTACCTCGCCTTTTTTATATTCCTCAAGCTGTTTTTTCATTTGGTCTTCAGTGAAGAAGAAATAGTTATGATATGAGCAGGGGAGGGCACCAAGGCCTTTTACTAAATCAGGAGAAAACTTGACAGCCATTATATTTTTCATTGTCTGGTTTTTTTCTTCTTCAATGTATAGCCCCATAACTTTTTCGAATACGCTTTTGCCGTCTAAGAAGATATCTGTGGCAAAGATATGATGGTTTACCCCTTGGATTTCCATACGGACTCTTGACGGGTCTACTCCCAAAAGCTTTGCGTAGCCATGTACCATTCCTATTGGAACATTACACAGGCCTACAGATTTTTTAAAATTTGTGTAACGGGCAATCGTTTCGGAAATGATTCCGGCGGGATTTGTGAAATTAATAAGCCAAGCGTCAGGGCAGATTTCCTGGATATCCTTAACAAGTTCCATAATTACAGGGACTGTGCGTAAAGCCTTAAACATCCCGCCTGCGCCGTTGGTTTCTTGTCCCAGCATACCATGCTCTATGGAAATCCGTTCATCTTTTATACGGGAATCTAGTAGGCCTACCCGCATTTGTGTAGTTACAAAATCTGCACCCTCTAAGGCCTTGCGGCGGTCTAGGGTAAGGTGAATTTCTATTGGGAGTTTTGCCTTTTCTACCATTCTTTTTGCTAGATTTCCTACTATCTCTAGCTTTTCTTTGCCCTCTTCTACATCAACTAACCATAACTCTCTAAGGGGTATTTTGTCGTATCGCTTTATAAAGCCCTCTACTAATTCCGGGGTGTAGCTGCTGCCTCCACCGAATGTGGTAATTTTTATTCCCTTTTCCATGAATTACTTCCTTTCTATTTTCAGATTGCTTAGCTTTTTTATTGTACACAATGTAATGCTTGATTACCAATGCATTCTTCGTATTATGTTATAATTTTAAAATTGCTTTAAAGTTTAAAAACATTAAGGAGTTGAGAGTGGTGCCGAATATTATTAATATCGCCGGGGTTCAAATTCATCTTAAAGAGCCGTTTGACTTGGATTTTATACATCAATACGGTACTGTTTTTAAAGTGGTAAACTATAGGAAAAACGCGGGGAATCTATGTTTTGGCGTAGAAAATAAAGACGGGAAATACTTTGTTAAATTTGCAGGTGCGCCAAATGCAAATTTCGATTCTTGTACAACCAGCGACGCAGTTAAGTGGTTGAAAGAGGCTAAACAGGTCTATCAAGACTTAGCTCATGACTGCTTAATCAAGCTTGTTAGGAGCGAAGAAGTTGGTGGTGGGTATGTAAATATTTTTGAGTGGACTGATGCGGAATGTATCGGCTACTCATGTCCTGCAACACGCCAAAGATTTTTGGATTTGCCTATCAATGCAAAAATTAGGGCGTTTAATGATATTGTAGCATTTCATGCACATGTTGCGGAACGAGGCTATGTTGCCATTGACTTTTACGCTGATCAGATGTTGTATGATTTTAATAACGATAAAATAATAATCTGTGATATTGACTTTTATCAAAAGTCCCCATATTACGGAGATAAAGGCATGTGGGGTTCGGAGAATTTTGTTTCGCCAGAAGAGCGCGTGCCCGATTTGCGGATTGATGAAGTAACAATGGTGTATACAATGGGCGCGACAGCGTTTTCGATATTTACAGATTATGACCGTTCATATGGAAAATGGACAATGGGAAAGCCATTATATGATGTCGTGAAGAAAGCCGTGAGTAATGACAGAGATATGCGACAGCAGTCAATCCGTCAGTTTATGCATGAATGGCAATTGGGTTCATAAACAAAAACGTCTCCCATGATAAATCAGGGAGACGTTTTTACATTATTCGGAGATGAGAGGATTTGAACCTCCGCGCCAGTTACCCGACCTACATCCTTAGCAGGGACGCCTCTTCAGCCACTTGAGTACATCTCCATAGCGCCGCTTGGCTAAGAAGCGGCGAAAACAATTATACAATAAGACTAAAATATGAGCAAGCCTATAAGCCGAGTTCTGTCGTGGACAGCCATCTATCTGGGCCAAAAGCGCAAAGCACTTTTCCGTCACCGGAAGGCTCTAGCGAATCTACCAAAGCTTGGGCGGGCAACCCATTGCCTTCTTGAAGATCAAGCTGGCTAAGCTTTACTTGTTCTTGCACCAGACGGGGTTTACATGGCCTTCTATGTCACCATAGAAGCGGTGGGCTCTTACTCCACCTTTCCACCCTTACTTCATATATATGATTATACAAAGCGGTTTATTTCTGTTGCACTATCCCTGGAGTCGCCTCCGCCGGGCGTTATCCGGCGCCTTGCCCTGTGGTGCTCGGACTTTCCTCATGCCATATGGCACGCGGCTGCCCAGCTTACTCATGTTGTACGCGGTTTTGATGATACCGACAAACCTTTAATTTCGGTTTTGATGATAATGACGAAAGCGTTATTTCTTACTCTAAAGGCGCTTCGGCGCTTTCATCAGACACTGGTTCAGTATCTTCCTCCTGCGCAACCTCTACGTCATCATAGATAACATCTTCTTCATACTCGTCATCATAGTATTCATCTTCGTAGACTTCATATCCAAGATCAATATCTGCTTCCCTCTTAGAAAGGTTTATCCTATGGTTTTCTTGATCTACATTGGTTACCTTAACCTGGATTACCTGCCCTACGCTTAACACTTCATCAGCTTTGGCGATATGGCGGTTAGCGATTTGGGAGATATGCACAAGGCCGTCTATTCCCTCTTCCAAGGACACAAAAGCTCCAAAGGTTGCAAGACGTACTACTGTACCGTCTACTATGCTACCTATAGGATATTTGTCCATTATGCCATTCCATGGGTCATTGGATATATCTTTAAGTGAAAGAGAAATCTTGTTTTTCTCTTTATCTATCCCAATAACCGTAACGGTTACCTTGTCTCCAACCTTTAGCACATCGGAAGCTTTGCGCACACGCTTCCATGCCATTTCGGATACATGGATAAGCCCGTCAACACCACCGATGTCTACAAAGGCACCAAAATCAACCAACCTGCTTACAGCGCCTTCTATGCGCTGACCTACTTCCAGTTTGGAGTACATCTCTTCTCTGGCTTGGCGTACTTCCTGAGCCGCAAGCTCTTTTCTACCTGCTACAAAGCGGCGCTTTGAGCGGTCTATCTCTAGCATGTGGAGTTTCATTTCCTGCCCTTTATATACTGTTAAATCCTCCACAAAGCGGTTGGATACTTGGCTTGAAGGAATAAATACCCTGCAACCATGTACATTAGCTAGTAGCCCGCCTTTGATTACTTCTGTAATCTTACCTGTTAGCACAGTTTTTTCGGCTAGAGCGTCTTCTAATATTTTAAGGTTTTGCTGGTTATCTAGTTTTTTCTTAGAGGCAAGTACATTGCCATCCCCGTCGTTTACACGGATGATAAACACATCAAAGGTATCACCTGGCTTTGTAAGCTCGGTAAGTTCTGCTGATTGATCATCTGTAAACTCACCTTTGGTGATAATGCCGTCGGACTTGTAGTTTAAGTCAACTGTTACTTCTGTTGGCGTGACTCTGATTACTGTCCCCTTCACAATTTTGCCACTATGTAGCGGCTTCTTGAAGGATTCGTCTAGCATCTCTTCAAATGATTGACCTGCCATTTGGGCTTGATCTTTTGTTTCTTCAGGCACAGCATTTGCAAATTCGCTCATAAGTTGAACGGCCTCCTTTGTTAGGGCAGGCGGTGTTGATGCACCGGCTGTAACGCCTATTTTATCACCTGGTTTTAGATACTGCAACTGTAAATCGTGGATTGAGGCGATAAAAATCGTTTTTAAGCAAAAATTGCTTGCGATTTTGTGCAAAGCACGGCTATTTGCACTGGCAGTATCCCCTATTATTATCATCGTATCACTGTCTTTTGCCAGTTTTGCCGCTTCTTTTTGTCGGGTGCTTGTTGCGTTGCAGATGGTGTTGTGTATTATTATATCCAGGGACGAAAGGGCGTTTACTATTTTATCAAATGTATCAATTTCGAATGTAGTTTGGGCTACCAAAGTATATTGTTTTTTGGGGTAAATCTTTGGCAGCAAGTCAGAAATTTCATTTGCTATTATTACGTCATCGCCGCCATAGCTTGCTGTTCCTATTACCTCCGAATGGGTTGGCTCACCCAGGACGATTAAGGTTCTTCCAGATTTGACAGCATCCATGGCTCTGCGGTGTACGGCTTTTACACAGGGGCAGGTGCGGTCAATATATTTGATGCCGCGTGCTTTTAGCTCTTCTTCTACCTGGAAGGGAATCCCATGGGAGCGGATGACTATTGTCTCGTCTTGTATTTCGTCTATGTTATTAATTATTTTTACGCCTTTAGCGGCTAAATCATCTGTGACAGTACGGTTATGGATTAGCTGGCCTAGGGTTGCCAGCTTCCTATCAGGGTGTGTGGCTAACTCTGAATATACAGTATCTACCGCACGGGCTACCCCGGCACAAAACCCTGCGGATTTGGCTACGGTTATCTTCATTTTAATGTAAGGGCGGATACATGGCTTACGATTTCTGTCATGACCTCATCCACCAGATCTGACTTTATTTTACGTCCTTGGTATTTATCCATTGTAATAGGAGGGCCAAAATGTACATGTAACCTTGAAAAAAAGCGATAGGTGCCGCGTATGCCCACAGGTACTACCGGCGCGCCAGATTTCAGGGCAAATACTGCAACACCGCCCTTTACATTATCAAATTCCTGTGCTCGCGTGCCTTGAGAAAAGATACCCAGTGCCTTATCTTCTTTAAGTATCTGCATCGTATGCCGATAGGCCTGAAGGTCGTTGCCGGCACGGTCTACTTGGAAGGCCCCAAGCTTTCTAAGTAATGGCCCTAGTATGGGTCTATCGAATAATTCTTTTTTCCCCATAAAGAAAATCTGCCGTTTTGAGAACATAGCCAGCGCCAGTGCGTCCATTCCATGGATATGGTTGCTGCATATAATTACTGCACCGCTTTGGGGGATATGTTCCTGCCCGGATACTGTAAAACGATAAAGTATGTGGCCAAAAATAAGTGCTATCCTTCTTGCGAATCTATAAAACATTGTTTCCTCCTTGCGGCGTTAATATGCGCTATTATAGCATTGACGGTTTCTTCTTCGCTCATGTTTGAAGAATCTACTTCAATATAGCCTTTAGCTAGGGCGTCTTCTAGGGTAAGAAGGCGGCCATGCTTTCTGGATTGGTCTTGCATGTCTCGTTCGTTTATTTTATTAAGGATTTGCTCATAGTCTGCTGCCATGCCATTGGCTATGTTTTGCTTATAGCGGCGGTTGGCTCGTTCTTTGGCTGAGGCATGCAGGTAAATTCTTACAGGGGCATCGGGGAAAACTTCGTAGCCTATATCACGGCCTTCCATTAATACTTCGGTGGTTTTGGCATATTCCCGTTGTTTGGCTACCATTTTTTTACGTAGTGGTAGGTATTCGGAAGTTATCGGAACAACAGCGTCTACGACTGGGTTGCGGATTTCTGTTATTACGTTTTCGCCGTTTAGAAAAACATCTTCATCGGTCAGCTCTATTTCGATGTTGGGTAGCTGGGCTAGTACTGCTTCTTCGTCGTGTATATCCACTCCTTTGCGAAGTACATATAAGGCCACAGCCCTATACATGGAACCAGAATTTATTTTTTTTATTCCTAGACGCTTTGCTACTGTATCCGTGGTACTGCTTTTTCCTGCTCCGGCGGGGCCGTCTACTGCTACTGCAAAACCGTTATTCATTGATTTGCTCCCTTTGTAAGAATTTAGCTGCGGATTGTCCCGCCATATGCCCTGTGGAAAAGGCAATCTGCATATTGTAGCCTCCGGTAAGAGCGTCTACGTCCAGTACTTCCCCTGCAAAGAACAGGCCGGGGATATGTTTTGACATTAAAGTTGAGGGGTTTACTTCTTTTGTGCTTACCCCTCCCTTAGTAATAACCGCTTCTTTGTACCCGTGGTTGCCTGTTGGGCGGATTTCTAAGTTTTTTAGAAGATGTACAAGACTTTGCCGCTGGTTGCGGGTTATGGTATGGACTTTTGTTTCTGGAGGGATTTTGCTTAAGCTTATTATTGTTTCGATTAGTCGTTGTGGCAACAGGCTATCTAGGGCATTGCGGAAGTCTTTATTTTTATGGGTTTCGAAGTCTCGCAGCAGCCGGATATCTAGTTGGTCTGGGGTTAGGCCTGGTTTTAGGTCTATAGTTATTAAAGCTTCTGATTTTCCTGCTATATATGCGCTTGCGCTTAGTATCAGCGGGCCGGTTATGCCTTTATTGGTGAATAGCATCTCGCCTATTTCTTCATATAATACCTTCTTGGAATCAGTGACTTTGCATTTGACATTTCTCAGGCTTAGGCCTTCAAGTGTCGGTATCCAAGGTTCGCAAGCGAGTAGGGGGACTAATGATGGAAGAGTCGGGATTATTCCATGGCCTAGTTCCTTTGCAAATGTATAGCCGTCTCCTGTGGAACCTGTAGATGGGTATGATAGACCGCCGGTGGCTATTATTATGGTATTTGCCTGATGTGTTGCTTTTCTGGTTTTGACCAAAAAAACATCTCGATATGATATGTCATACACAGGGCAATTGAGCTCAACTCTTACGCTGGCGGCTTTTAGGAGTCCTCTTAGTGCCAGATTTATGTCATTGGCCTTATCTGAAACGGGGAAAACCCGTCCGCCCCTTTCTGTTTTCAAAGGCACTAGGCCTTCAAATAGCGCCATCAAAGCCTGGCTGTCAAAAGCATTGAAAGCGCTATATAAGAATCGTGGGTTAGAAATTACATGTGACATCAAGCCAGGGATATCCGTGTTGTTTGTAAGATTACATCGGCCTTTCCCAGTTATATGAAGTTTCTTTCCTAGTTTTTCATTTTTTTCAAGTAAGGTTACATTGATGCCATTGGTTGCCGCTGTATATGCTGCCATCATCCCGGCGGGGCCGCCGCCTATTACTATTAACTCTGACATGGGTTTCCAGTCTTTAGCGATCGATTCATGATAATAGTGGCCAACTCCTCTTTTGATAGATTGTCATTTGTGTAGGCATACAGGGCTTGAATCATTTGTACGGCATCTTTGATTGCATTATTAAACAGTGTAAGAAAGCAGTCATTGCTAATTGCTTTGGAATCCCATGGCGGATTCCATGGGGTTTCTTCAATATTAAGATAATCCACGTTATCTGATACTGTTTGCATATGGATTAGCGCAGAAATCACCTTCGAACGTATTAGGAATGTTTCAATGCCGCCGATTAAGGCTTTGCGTTTTCCCTTTTTCGATTGCAGCTTGCTGGTATGTCCTGCCATCTGCCCCATGGCTTTGTATACATCCTTTGCGTTGATGTCGCAGTTGTATACTTCCCGCATTGCTGTAGCCATTGCAGCTGAAGCGGCCTTTTTATCAGGTGTATTCGGACTAATTAGCTGCCCCAGTTTATATTCCGCTGGTTTTTTATCCCGCATATGCTTTAGCATCAGCACATCCACAGAAGTCTCAAAATGCCTGTGGCGGTATGCTTCCTTTAATACAGGCTTTGGCGGGTTGTGGGTTTGGGCAAATACATAGGGGTGGGAATGAACATCAACCGCATAATGAGCAAGAAATCCAGCAGTATATGCAAAGATGCTTTGCCTATCCGCTACGCTTTCCTTAGCTCTATCAGCCATTGCAAGGAAAAAAAGCCCCAAATCCTTATCATGCATCAGCGAGCCAATACCCCGTATACGCTTAGTAATAAACCCGGGAATATAATAGAAGAAAATATCCGGCCCCTGGGTTCCAAGATTAAAGAGGTTAGTCATTGGTGCTACATAATCCCGGATTTCCGGGCTTACAGATTCTATGGCAGCCTGGCCGCCTAGATAATGAGTTATAAGTCCCGGCATATGGCCAGCCCCTTGCAATTTTCTTATATTTTCGTCAGTTTAAACGCTAATGAACAAATATTCAAGCCTATGCGCATAGACCTGCCTGCAAATCATCACAATACATACAGCGGTACATCCCAGACTCTGTAACCAACACAAAGGTATGAGGTACCTGTTCAATAGAAGTCACACAGCGGGGATTTTTGCATTTAAAAATATTATCAACTCTTGGAGGAAGGCTTGGATGCTTTTTATCGTAGATATCTCCATCTTTAATATAGTTTACTGTTGCGGTTTGATCTACTAATCCTAGGATATCCAAATTTACATTATCTATATTAGTAAGCTTGATAATATCCTTGCGCCCGTGCTTTGAGCTTTTAGCGTTCATTATCAAAGCTACCATTTCGTTGCCTTCCTTAAGCCCCAGATATTCCAGTACATTCATACCAAAACCGGCACGGATATGGTCTATTACTACTCCGTTTTGTATCCCTTGTATATTAATCATCTTTTGCCCCCAACAATGCCATAATAAGTGCCATTCTTATATACATACCATTCTTTGCTTGCTTGAAGTACATTGCCCGAGGGTCTTTATCTACTTCAGCTGCTATTTCGTTAACCCTTGGTAGAGGGTGAAGGATCATCAGATTTTCTTTTGCTCCCGCAAGCTTTGCGTTGTCTAAGATGTAACGGTCTTTTAGCTTTACATAATCTTCCTCATTAAAAAAGCGCTCCCTTTGAACCCTAGTCATATACAGTACATCCAGCTGAGGCATTACCTCTGTAAGATTTTGGGTTTCTATATAGTCTGCGCCTTTTAGTTCTTCTGATACATATGCAGGTATTTTTAGCTCTTCTGGAGAAATGAGAATAAATCGAATGCCCGAATACCGCAAAAGTGCGGAAATAAGCGAATGAACCGTCCGCCCAAACTTCAGGTCACCACACATCCCTACAGTAAAATTATCTAGATGCCCATTTTGCAGCCGGATTGTCAGCAGGTCGGTAAGAGTCTGGGTCGGGTGGTGATGCCCACCATCTCCGGCATTGATTACCGGAAAAGAGGCGTTGGCAGCTGCCACTGTAGCCGCTCCTTCCTTCGGGTGGCGCATAACGGCAATATCCGCGTAGCACTCTATTGTACGAATGGTATCAGCGATGCTTTCCCCTTTAGATACAGCACTTGAGTTAGGCTCAGAAAAGCCAATAATCTGTCCGCCAAGGCGTAGCATAGCCGCCTCAAAAGAAAATCTGGTGCGTGTGCTGGGCTCATAAAATAAAGTTGCCAAAAGCTGACCCTTGCATACATCTGCGTATCTTGTAGGGTCGGTCATGATTTTTTCAGCAATTTCAAACAACCCTTCCATCTCCGCTACAGAAAAATCTAGCGGCGCAATGAGGCTTCTTCCTTTTAAGCTCAATGCAATTCCTCCTTTACATAAAAAAATCCCCTTCCGAAAAAGGGGATTCACGCTCAATACAAATTAAAATAGCAAATAAGGCCTATGTTATGTCGGTAGAACTTGCCTTCGTCCTGTTTTGCCATCTTTATCACCATATTACTATATTTTTGCTGATATAAAGATTTTGCCCCATCCCAGAAGGGTTGTCAAGTCCTAAAGCTTCTGACATTTAGGGCATATAAAGGTAGAAGTGCTACCGGTTTTAATGGAAACAATCTCCTCGCCACAAGCAGGACAAGGCTGATGCTCCTTATATCCAATATGCAAATCATCCATGCCAAAGCCTCCTTTTTCACCAAAGAAATCCGATTCATAGCTAAAGGAGCCCTTATCCCGAGATGTGCTCAGGATATCCAGTATACTTTTATATAGCCGCTCCACATCTTCCAATGTCATGTCAGAAATCTTACGCTGTGGATGTAACCCTGCCTTAAACAAAATATCATGCATATACATATTGCCGATGCCGCCGACATTTTTCTGGTTCATAAGAAAGGCTTTAATCTGGGTCTTCTTCCCAGCCAGCAAATCCTTAAAATATTCCAAAGTAAACATCTCATCAAAAGGATCCATAGCAATGCCCCCGGTATTAGATTCAGAGTCAAGCTCCGCCTGAACCGTAAGCAAAAACTTTCCAAACCACCAGAACCGGGCAGTATATCCGCTATCGTCTGTAAAAAGCACTTTAATTTGATATTTCTCCGGCATATCCGCCCCGGCCTCAAAGTATAAAACATCAGCGCCCATACCCAAGGATAAAAGTATATGCTCGCCATTATCCAAGCTGGTGATAATCCATTTGCCTTTGTGATATACATTGGTTACTGTTGCGGCAACTGTACGCTTATTGAAATCAGCTTCCGGGATGTTGGCGCATTTTTCTTGTAGAAGGTTTATTTCCTTGATTATCTTGCCCCTCAGGGTTGTGTTCATCTGTCCTGCCATTTTTGTGATTTCCGGTAATTCCGCCATTTTGATCTCCTCTCATAAAGCGCTAATAGCGCGCTGGGTTAGCCATAAAGTTTATTGTACACGTTGACGTTACGTCATTGTCAAATTTCTTAGAATCATTAGACCTCTTTCGAAATCACGTTTTATAATTTCGAAAGTAGGTTTCATTATGAGTCTTTTGCTTCTTCTGAAATCACGCCTTTTGATTTCAGAAGAACTCCATTCTAAGAAATTTGACGGAAGCCCGCAATAGCTGTATAATACGTATTCGTCATAGTCGATGGAAAATCATCGGCTTATTTTCATCGCGCACAGCGCGATGCCCGCAGTAACTCGAGGAAGCAAGCGGGGCTTCGCCCTGCGCAGCGGCGGGGTTTGGGGCGGAGCCCCATTAAATAAGGAGGCATCATAAATGCACACTCTTATTAAAGAGCTTGAGCAAGAACAGATGAAGGAATCTGTTCCAATGTTCAACATCGGCGACACCGTTCGTGTACACGCCAAAATCGTAGAAGGAACAAAAGAAAGAATCCAAGTATTCGAAGGTGTAGTTCTAAAGCGCCAGCATGGCGGTCTTAGAGAGACTTTTACTGTTCGCCGTCTTTCTTATGGCGTAGGGGTAGAAAAAACCTGGCCTCTGCATTCTCCAAGAGTTGACAGAGTAGAAGTAGTACGTCGTGGTGTTGTACGCCGCGCAAAACTATTCTATCTTCGCGACAGAATCGGTAAAGCTGCCAAAGTTAAAGAAGCCATCTTCAAAAAGGCATAACATGCTTAAAAACATTCCTAACCCTGCAGTTAGGGGCCTAATAGAGTGGATACTCGCTATAGGTCTAGCTTTGCTTTTGTTTTTTGTTCTTCGTATGTATGTGTTCAGGGTCGCTCATGTTTCTGGGGCGTCAATGGCTCCTACACTAAGTGATGGGGATAGGCTAATCCTTAATCGCGCATCTATAGTGTTTGGAGAGCCGCGCCCTGGTGATATTGTGGCATACCCATATCCAGGTAACCCGTCTGAGCATCATATCAAACGGGTTATTGCTGTTTACGGCGATATAGTTGACTTTATAGGTGGGCAGTTTTATGTAAATGGCAATCCTCTTGATGATGCCTTTTCCGCAGAGCTTATTTGGACAGTAGGCAATACAGTCTTCCCTCTGATAGTTGAAGAAGGCCGTGTATTTGTGTTGGGTGACAACCGCAATGCCAGCAAAGATAGCCGATATGCCTCTGTGGGAACAATTTCTAATGATGAAATACTAGGCCGGGTTCTTATTAGGATATGGCCCTTTGATAGCTTGGGGCAGGTGGAATAATGCAGATTCAGTGGTACCCAGGTCATATGACCAAAACTAAACGGATGCTAACAGCTCAATTGGGAGTAGTAGACGTTGTAATAGAACTATTGGACGCTCGCCTTCCTCTAAGCAGCAAAAACCCGGATATAGATGCACTTACCCAAAACAAACAGCGTTTACTGGTGCTTAATAAAGCAGACTTGGCCGATAAAGCCGTATCAGCCCAGTGGGAGGCGTATTTTCGCCGTCTGGGCTTTTTTACGTTACCGTTAGATTCTACTCAGCGTACATCAGTAAAACCCCTAGCAGAACGAGTCCGGGAAATAGTACAACCTCGAGTAGACCGCCAAAAAAGCCGTGGCCGCATCTCAGCACCTATACGTGCAATGGTGGTGGGTATACCCAATGTAGGCAAATCCACTTTTATCAACCAATTGGCAGGCCGAGCCAGCGCCGCTACTGCCGATAAGCCAGGGGTAACCCGTGGTAGGCAATGGATTAGGGTAAGAGACTTGCAAACCAGAAGTGGAACAGCAACCGCAGATTTTGATTTGATGGACACCCCAGGTGTGCTATGGCCAAAATTCGAAGATGAGCAAGTAGGGATAAAGCTGGCCATAACAGGTGCAATAAGCGACTTGATACTAGACAGAATAACCCTAGCCGAGCACCTAATATCAATCCTACTAGATATTCATCCCGTATCCCTCACCGCCCGCTATAAAATAAGTACAGATGAAGCCGGCGCAACAAAAATACCCCGGCAGCTTCTAGAAGAAATAGGAGCCACGCGAGGCTTTAAGATGAAGGGCGGAGTAGTAGATATAGAGCGCGCCGCAATTACTCTACTTGATGAGTTCCGGGGTGGGAAGCTCGGCAGAATATCATTGGAACGGCCCTTGTAAGTATATTATATAAATAATTCAAAACCCCCTGTGATATCACAGGGGGTTTTTTACTGAGGTTTATTATTCTACTTCATCTTCATCTTCGTCATCGTTTTCTTCTTCATTGTCATCATCGTCGCTTTCTTCAGCTTCATCCTCATCTTCTTCGTCGTTTTCATCATAGTCTTCATCTTCGTCATCAGCGTCTTCATCTTCATCAACGTCTAAATCATCTTCCTCAACTGGAAGTGGCTCTTCAGCTACATCGGTCAAGATATGTGCGGTTTGGGTATCGCCATCCCAATCTGTTGTCGCGCCAAGGGCTTCAGCTATTGCGCCTAGTGGAAGCATTACTCTGCCATTAAGCATTTGAGCTGGCACGGGAGCAATAAACTCTTCACCATTTACGGTAAAGGTAGCTTGTCCAAGGGTGATTACAACAACAGTATCAGCACTTGTAAGGGTAGCGGCTTGTGCGGACACGCTCCATGTTGGAATAAAGCCCATATGCTCGAATACACCGCGTACTGGTACAAGAAGGCGATTGTTTTGCATTATAGGTTGCTGATCAACAAAAGCAACCTCTACACCGTCAACTTCTACGGTTAATACATGAACAATAGGTTCAGAAATAGGCTCGGGGGTAATATAATCGTCTTCATCCTCGTCTTCATCTTCAGCGTCTACGTCTTCATCGTCGCCATTTTCGTCACCATTTTCTTCTGATTCACCGTTTTCTTCTTCATCGCCGTTTTCATAATCGTAGTCGTAATCATTTACATAACCGTTTTCTTCACCGTTTTCATCGGCGGCTTCCTCTGCAAAAGCGGTAACGCCCATTGCAAAAGTTAGGATGAAGGCTAGAACAAGAGCCAACATCTTACGTGCTAGTGATTTCCTCATGATTCATCTCCTTTTTCTAAGTAATGGTCAAGGCATGCCTGACCTCTTGTATAGGTGATTTTATCATCATATTGGAAATGACTCAAACCTTTTAAATAAATTTGTGTTATATGACAAAAAAACACGAAAAAGGTCTCTATTTCACTAATAATATTGGTAAAAAAGGGGGAGTGGCAAATCATACCGAATGTTTTTACCGGGCTTCCCGCCTTCTGATACTGACTCTTGTAATCTTGTAAGCTGCAAGCCCTAAAGTTGAAAGCAAAATAATGGGAATAATAGCCCCGGCCAAAAATACGATAACATCCTGAAATGCAGTAAGGCTTCCCCTTGCAGAATCCCCAAAAGCGCCACCAATGCGATCTCCTAAAGTTGGATTAATCACGATGACTTCTTCCTCGAAGATATCGAAAAGAGTTACATTTATTGTAGAATATGCGATCTGCCCTGCCATCGTATTAAGCTGGGATAAATACATCTCTATGCTAAGACGGGTATTAGAAAGCCGCTGTTCCAAGGCAAGTATTTCACTTATGGTTTGGGCTTCATCCAGCAAAGCAAGCAGTCGATCCTCTTCAATGCGGCGGACCTCGAGGCTTCCAACCATATCATAAAACTGCTCTGTTACATCTTGAGCCCATTGGAAAGAAGTTCGAATATCAGCAATACCTCCAATTTGACTCATGGCCTCATCAAAGCTATCGGTAGGAATCCGCAGTACAATGGTAAACATACGCCAGCCTCGGGCCGTTAGCTCTTCTCTTTCAATATACCCATCAAAATAAGCTGCAACTGCCCTTAGTCCGCTAACTGCTTTCTCAAAATACTCTGTTTCCATATCCACGCTGGCGGTTTGGATTATATGCCGCTGACCCTGGCCGGCGATATCTTCAAACCCTACCTGGTCCGCTCCACCTGATTGGGGATGAGGCGTAGATGCGGGTGCTTCTTCAGCTACTTCCCATATCTGAGCTGCATATGACAGACTTTGTGTTTCATCAAATGAGGCATTATCCCACTCGTTATTGCTACTGCATGCGGTAAGGCCAAGAGCTGCCAAAATAATAGTCATGAAAAGAATGTTTATTATTAATTTTTTCATTCCTGACCCTCCTCATTTTCAATAGTTTCTAGCGGATTTGTTTCTGTGCTTATATTGGTGTTTTTCCGCTTATACCAAAGGCGAATTACAAAAATCAAAAAGCCTAAGGGCAGAGAAAGTGCAATCAAAGGCACCGATATCCTAGCAATAAACACCAGCAAATTCCCACCAGCAGTGAGGGTATTTCTCCAGGAATTGCTAAACCTAGACCCAATACGCGCCCCAAAGGTTTGAGGCTCTAGAGCGGGTCTTTCTTCTGGTATCTCTAGCAGAATAATCGTAATCACCGGGCTGGTAGTCTGCGCCAGTAACACATTCTGCTGGCCTATAAGTTGATTCCGCTCCATATGAAGCTGGCTTAATCTTGAATCAATAGCAATCAACACATCTAGGCTATCACTAGCTGCCATCATCACGGTAAGCCTATCAATTTCCTGGTTTAGTGCCACAAGCCGCGTGACAACACTCCCTATTTGCGCCCCTAGAAACTGGGCATTTTCTGATTCCCAAAGTACTTCACCCATGCGCCTAAGTTCTTCTTGCACATGCCTAAATGCCCAATCCTCAACCCGCCGGGTAAAATTGGCTTGACGCTGCGGGCTTCTTCCCCATACTTCGTTCATGAAAACATGAGATTCCAAATTATAACCGTTAAGCTCCCGAATTATTTCAATTGCAGTATCAATACACTCCACCTCGATTTCGATTGAGTGCGTCTGCCTCATTTGACGGGTTGAGGCTTTGACAGGTAGAGCAAATAATAGCGAACAAGCCACTACTACTAAACATCCAATAAATATCCGCATAAGCTATCCTCCTTTACAAATCTCAACGCAGCATTTTTATAATTGTTCCTTCTCTTGTCTATGTAATGGAGCCATCAGCAACTTAGAGAATATCCGATGCTCCAAAGGTTATGGGAGTTTTGCAAAATACACTAATTTGGAATCCGTATGAAATACTAAAAAAAGGGCTGACTCATAAAATGAGCCAGCCCTATATATGCAGTATAATATTACGCCTCTAAAGCGACAGGATAAACAGAAACCTGCTTCTTATCCCGGCCTTTACGCTCATAGCGCACTTTGCCGTCTACTTTAGCAAAAAGATTATCATTGCTGCCACGGCCTACATTCTTACCGGGATGAATCTTTGTACCGCGTTGGGTATAAAGAATATTTCCAGCAAGTACAAACTGCCCATCGGCACGCTTAGCACCAAGGCTCTTAGCGTTGGAGTCGCGGCCGTTCTTGGTAGAACCTACACCCTTTTTATGGGCGAAAAATTGTAAGTTTAGTTTAATCATGGATATCACATCTCTTTCATATTAATCTCATCTGGGTATTCTTCTCGCACTCCTGTAAGTCCTAGATGCATAGCTTTTAGCAAAATTGCTGCGTTTTCATCTCGCGGTTCCTTTAGTGCAAAGGAGACATACGCCCCGTCAAGTTCATAATCACAATCAAAGCCCTGCTTAGTAAAGGTTTCTATGCTATTGACAGTGTTAATCACCAGCATAGATACCGCGCCACATACATAGGAATCACCATGATTCTTTACTAAAAAAGAATCAATGTTTCCATCCGTATCGCGGGTTATTTCAACAGAAATCATGCAGGATTAATAGCTTCGATTTTAACCTTTGTAAAGGGTTGGCGATGACCTCTTTTTTTATGATACCCTTTTTTGGCTTTGTATTTGTAGACGATTACCTTTTTAGCCTTACCATCTCCAAGAACAGAAGCTACAACACTGGCACCTTTAACTAAAGGCTTGCCAAAAACCGTAGCGTCACCGTCCACAATGCTAAGCACCTGATCAAAAGTGAAGTTGGTGCCGGCATCTGCGCCAAGCTTTTCTACAGTAATAACATCTCCGACTTTAACATTAAACTGCTTTCCGCCGGTGGTAAAAATAGCGTGCATCTATACACACCTCCTTATAATATTAGGAAGTACTCGCCAGATGGGGCAGGAAAAATCCATTTAAAAGGCCAAACCTGTGCGGTTACTACACAACAGCAGGCATAATATCATATATACACTTATAAAACAAGGGCTAATCATGATGTTTTCATGACAAGCCCTTAAAAATTGATATTAAAAATGTTTACCATTATCATCAAAACTGGGAAAACCTTTGTCGGTATCATCAAAACCGGAAATCATCCGGCAACTTCGTACCCGCCATCAAAATATTCCTCGTGAGGCTCATCCAATCCTTCAAGATGGGGAAATGTCTCGCTTCTAAGCACTGCATGCACTGCGATTCTGTTATTTCTATAGCTGCTATCACATGTAGAAAGAGTAAGTATCCGATCCTCTGCCGACACTTCTATTCCGGCGTCAAATCTAGATCGTGATCTAAAATTATTTATCCAATACTCCCAATCATCGTAATGAGTATTAATATACGGGAAGTCGATGTGGGTAATATAAGCAGAAAACACTTCAAATACATAGTCGGCATAAATGGTGGAGAAGTAAATATATCTATTATTCATAAAAAAGTCATGATTCAAGAAATTCCGCACCATATGGAATTTGTGATTAGCCCGCATGTTATGCCCAAAAATAACCCAGTTATGATCCACCTGGTTATAGATATCCGCTGCATAATCTAAGAATATATACCCAGGAAGGAAGCGCCGCCCCCAAAGGTCATGATACAAATAAAAAGAATTATCCGTGCCTTGGGCAACTAAGTAATCAACTGTTGTACCAGGTATCCATATATGGCCGATAATATCATCATTGCCATAATGCGCCCGCCAATCCAAAAACTCCTGCCGCTGTACTCTGGGCACCGGGGTAGGGGTTGGTTCTGGGGTCGGCTCTGGTGTTGGTTCCGGCGTTGGTTCTGGTATATAGGCTATAGGTTCAGGAGTAGGCTCAGGGACATAGGGCACATACTCTGGCTCCGGTTCTGCATCATAAGCCCATGGGTCACCTTGACCATGGGTATATCTAAAATCCTCATATACATAGTTTACAATAACCCCAGCAGAAATAAGTAATATAACAGCAAGTAAAAGATACATAAGTTTAGGAATTTTGGGTTTTGCAGGCTTAGGTGGCCTTCTATATTGATACATAAAAATCACCTCGTGTGTTGATGGATAAATGTTATCATATTCCTAGGCGCATGTGAAGTTAATAAGTTTCCAAATGAGGAAAGGTTTCACTTATCAAAACCCCATGAACAACGATACGATTATTCCGATAAATATTCTCACATGTAGAAAGTGTGATAATCCGGTCATCTGAAGTAACCGTTACACTAGCGTCAAACATAGACAGTTCTTTAAACTGATTAATCCACCCGGCCCAATCCTCGAAATAATTCCAGGTATAATAAAAGCTTACATGAGCCACATATACAGAAAACACTTCAAATACATAGTCAGCATAAATGGTGCTAAAATGAATATAGCGGTTATTCATAAAAAAGTCATAATTCATAAAATGCCGCACATTGTGAAACATGGTACCGTTACCCATGTTATGCCCATAAAGCACCCAGTTATGATCCCCTGGATTATGGATATCGGCAAGATAGTCAAGGTAAATAGAGCCACCAAGAAAACGGCGCCCTCTAAGGTCGTGATATAAGTAAAAATCATTATCCGTACCTTGCGCTACTAAATAATTAATATTGGTATCCGGAATCCAGACATGGCCAACAATATCGTCATTATTGTACTCAGTGCGTAAATCTAGGAACTCCTGCCGTGGTATACGAGGAGGAGGGGTAGTCTCTGGTTCAGATTCCGGGGTTGGTTCTGGTGTTGTGTTATATGTAGGCTCAGGGCTTGGGGCAGTGGGAGATATAGTTGGCGCCAAACTTGGTGCCGGTGTGGCTTCATATGTAGAAGTCTGTGCATGGACGCCAAGACTATGAGCGCCATGTGTGTATCTAAAACCTTCGTAAACATAGTTTATTATTACACCTGTGGATACAAGTAATATAACAGCAAGTACAAGATACAGTATCTTTGGTATTTTGGGTTTTTCAGGTTTTTGTGGTCTTCTATATTGGTACATACATATCACCCTTTTAAATCACGTCTTTTGATTTCAGAAGAACTCTAGTGCCTTCTTTCAAATGCTAACATATTAATTCTTACTTGTGTAGGTATTTAGAAAGATGTAATTTATGTTTAATATCCGCGGTCGTAATGTAATGGTTTTTTTGCTTGACGCTATTTGGATATAGGTGTATCATATCTAAGCGGATGTTACAAGGAACCGCCCGGAGGGAGGGAAGTCCAATGTCAGAGGTAGTTATAAAAGATAATGAGACCCTGGACAGCGCGCTTCGGCGTTTCAAGCGTAACTGCGCTAAAGCTGGTATCATGGGGGAAATACGCAAACGCGAGCATTATGATAAACCTAGCGTAAAGCGCAAGAAGAAGTCTGAAGCGGCTCGCAAGCGCAAGTTCTAATTTTAAATGCTAAATAATAGGGTTATCACAATTATGTGATAACCCTATTTTTATTAGAGTTCTTCTTAAATCAAAAGGCGTGATTTAAGCCAATATAGGTTGAAGTTGCCGCCCTTTTAGTGCCTCGGCTATCGTGTCAGTGACATACTCCTTTTTAAATACCATAGAGCGAGGCTTGCCATGGGGGTGATCCTGGCCAAAAGGTACAAAGTAAATATTGCGCATCACTAGTAGTTGCCCGATATTTTTTGCACCATTTCCAAGTGCATCATTGCTGGCAAGCCCTAGTACAACAGGCCTTCCATTTCTAAGATGGGCTTTGACGGCCATTGCTACCGGGGTATCTGTAATACCCAGGGCTATCTTAGCAATGGTGTTGCCTGTGGCTGGAATAACAACCAAAATATCCAGAAGCTGCTTAGGCCCTATGGGTTCGGCATCTGTAATGGATTTTATTATGGGCTTACCTGTAAGTTGGGTAAGCTTATTTTTTATGTTTTCTGCTTTTCCGAAGATGGTATCTGTAGTATTTACTGAGTCAGATATGATAGCAGTAACATCTGAGCCTTCATCTATTAACATTTGAATAATCTCGAAGGAAGTATCCAGTGTGCAAAAAGAGCCGGTTAGGGCAACGCCGATTCGTTTATTCTTCATGAGGACCCCCTTCAGCAATAATATGATTCACTGCTTTAAGTATATAATCCGCGGTTGTAACAGGTGCAATTTTTCCTGGCAGGGAATTGGTGAAAAGCACTTTAAGGCCAAAATCCCTTGCTGCTTTTATATCTACTCCATATGGAGGGGAGGCTAAGTCAATAATAAGGGTTTCCTGGCGGATATGCTTCATATTATTTTTATCCAGAAGAACCTTAGGGACAGTGTTGAAAATTATATCGGCTGCCTTTAAATGTAACTGCATATCTTCATGATGAATAGCATTGTGTCCAAAGCTATTGGCTAAGGCTTCTTTGTGGGTCGAGTTGACCACAGCACTTACTTTTGCGCCAATTCCTCTTAACATCCCAGAAAGCACCGCGCCAATGCGTCCGTATCCGATTACTAACATGTTGTTGCCATGGAGGGTTATATCTGTTTCTTCTATTGCTATTTTTATGGCTCCTTCTGCGGTGGGAATGGCATTTAGCACTAGCAGTTCTTCCCTGGATAATAAATCAATGATTTTTACGTCGTACTTCTTTGCTAAATCCATAATCTCCTGTTTTATATATCCAGCAAGGAAGGTTTGGGATGGCTTTATCAGCCTAAATACATCTTCCACTAACACAGGTTTATTATGAAAAGGCGTGTTAAGCACCCCGCCATTATGACAGCAGGGTATCGGCCCAATAATATATTCCGCTTCCGAGATTGTTTCGTATAGGTTTTTACATTGCATGGGGGTTTCTTTTTCGTAATCACTAAACCCGTACATCTTAACCCTATGTCCTAGCCGAAATAGTTTCTCCGCCAGGGCTACGTTTCTTTTGTCACCACCAACAATGGCAAATTTACGTGTTTGCATATCATTACCCCTTGACCATATTTCTTATAGTATTCTATGTCCCATATGGACACGGGGTGAATGGGTTTTGTGTTTTATTCTTTATCCTTTATCATATCCTTGAGCCCCGCAAATGGGTTGTTTTTAGGCTTTTCCTTGTCCATTCCGTCTATAAAGGCTTGAACTTCTCGTTTAGACATAGCCCCGCGTTCCTCTTTTTTCCGCTTCTCGAAAGAGGCGTAGTTTTCTTTGTAGCCGCAGAGGCATACTATCTTACGCTTTTCTCCCTCTCCCACTATTTTTAGAAACTTATAGCAGTGAGGGCATTTGGAGCGAATGGATAGGGATACATTGACTCTTGTCTTACATTCTCTGTCTTGACATACCAGCATCTCACCCTTTTTTCCTGTAACTTGCAGCATAAACATGCCGCAGTCTGGGCATTTGGTCGTGGTGAGATTATCATGCTTAAATACATGGGTGCTGGATTTTATTTCGGTTATTAGGGCCTGGGTATATTTGCGGATGTCTTTTAAGAAGGCATTTTTATTAAGCTTACCTGTGGATATACTTTGAAGCTGCTGCTCCCAATTGCCTGTCAGGGATGGGGATTTTAGGTCTGTTGGCACCAGCGTTAGTAGTTGTCTGCCTTTGGATGTAGAGAAGATATCTTTTCCCTTTTTTTCTATTAGGAAGTTATCGTACAACTTTTCTATTATGTCAGCTCTGGTGGCAACTGTGCCCAAGCCTCCGGTTTTTTCTAAGGTTTCGGTTAGTGCTTTGTCCTTTGTTTCCATATATTTTGCCGGGGATTCCATTGCTGATAGCAAAGTTGCTTCATTGAAGGGGGGTGGAGGAGTTGTTTTGCCTTCTGTTAGCTTTATGCCGCTTACCTGGATACGTTCTCCTCTTTTTAGGCTTGGAAGGGCCTGAGTATCTGCCGCGTCTTCGTCTTCGTCTGTGTCGGAAAATACCGCCTGGTACCCTTGGGATATTACTGCTCTACCCTTTGCGGTAAAGCCTTCATTCCCTATTTTCACTCGTACCTTTAGCTCTTCATATTCGAATGGAGGATAAAATACCGATAAAAACCTAGTGATAACTAAGTCGTAGATTCTTCGTTCTTTATCACTAAGGTCTCGAAGGTTTACTGGGTGCTCTGTTGGGATAATTGCATGGTGGTCGGATACTTTGGCATTGTCTACATAGTTGGCATTGGGGCGGATGGGTGTGCGCAGAATATGGGCGCAGAATTTATTGTATGGAGGCACCATGCAGGCCTTCAGCCGCTCTGGTATTGTTGGGACTATATCTGTCGAGATATAACGGGAATCTGTGCGAGGGTAGGTTAGGACTTTATGTTCCTCATATAAGCGCTGCATTATGGATAGGGTTTCCTTAGGCGAGTATCCATAGCGCTTGTTCGCGTCTCGTTGTAATTCTGTTAAGTCGTATAATTTTGCTGGGTATTTTCTTTTTATGGTTTTAGATACTTCTGTTACAGTTCCGTCTTTTTGGGTTTTTATGCTTGATATAATTTCCTCGGCTTTTGTTTTGTTAAGGCATCGTTGGGTGCCACTTTCTTTTTCTATCCATGCTAGGCGGAAGTTTCCGCTTTGGGCTGTTATTCCGTAGTAGGGCTTGGGTACGAAGCTTCTTATTTCTTCTTCCCGTTTTACAATTATGGCTAGGCTAGGGGTTTGTACTCTGCCACAGGAAAGCGGACTATTGAACTTGGTGGTTAGGCATCTTGTGGCGTTGATTCCAACTAGCCAATCTGCCTCGGCTCGGGCCTTGGCTGAGTCTGCTAGGCTTACATATTGCTTGCCGTCTTTTAGGTTATTGAAGCCGTCTTTGATGGCTTTGTCTGTAACCGAAGAAATCCATAAGCGCTTTATGGGCTTGTTGCACTTGGCTTTTTCTATTATCCAGCGGGCTACTAGTTCACCTTCTCGCCCTGCGTCTGTGGCTATTACTATAGAAGTAACATCCTTGCGCAAAAGTAAATCCTTTACGGTTTTGTATTGGCGGGATGTCTGCGGGATTACAGTGAGGCGCAGACTATCAGGCATTATAGGTAAGTGATTTATATCCCATTTTTGGAAAGCCTTGTCGTATTCCTCTGGGTCGGCAAGGGTCACCAGGTGGCCCAGTGCCCAGGTTACTATATGTTTTGGCCCTTCCATAAATCCGTTGCCGGCAGGCCTTGCACCCAGTACTCTTCCTATATCCTTACCTACAGATGGCTTTTCTGCTAAGACTAGTGTTTTCATATAAAATCCTTTCCAATTCATTTTGAGCATTAAAACATAACTTTTCCGAAAATGGCAATACTAAGCCCTGGTGATAAACATGAATAATATAAGAACAGACCTAGCACTGGAGAATACAGAGCATATATCCGAATCCGGCCAGGAGCTTACCGGGGTAGAAATAACTACAGAGGAAGACGATAATCTAGGCATTACGGTAACCTGGGTAAAAATAACAGATGAAATCGGCTCTACTGCTATGGGCAAGCCCATAGGCAATTATATAACCATAGAGTCCGCCACAATGAAGGAAAGCGACACGGAAGCTCATGAAGAAATAATAAAAATCCTAGCCCGGAAGCTAGGAAAACTGCACGACCTCAAACCTGAGGCAGTGGTGCTAATAATAGGCTTAGGCAACTGGCAAGTGACTCCAGACGCTTTAGGTCCAAAAGTTTGTGACAAAATCCTAGTAACCCGCCATCTAGGGGACGCAACCCCACTTGACCTGCAAGGCAGAGTGCGGGCTGTAAGCGCATTAACTCCAGGTGTAATGGGCCTAACCGGAATAGAAACCGCCGAGATTGTAAAAGGTGTAGCAGAAAAAATCCAGCCAGATTTAATCATTGCCATAGATGCCCTGGCGGCACGCCGCACCAGCCGGATAAACGCCACTATACAAATATCAGATGCAGGCATAAATCCCGGCAGCGGATTAGGAAATAAACGAGTAGCGATAAACCAAGACAGCATGGGAATCCCGGTTATAGGTGTAGGCGTACCCACAGTAGTAGACGCGGCAACCCTAGTAAACGACACAATGGAGCGCATGTTAGGAGAAATGGCCGAGGCCGCCCCCGATGAAGAAGCTTTCTATGGTATGTTGCGAGGGCTTGATGATGCCGAGCGATACGGCCTTATAAAAGAAATCTTAGACCCGTACGAAGGCAACATGTTCGTAACTCCAAAGGATGTTGATGCAGTTGTGGGCAGGCTGGCCAATATAATAGCCAGCGGTTTTAATATCGCGCTCCATCCCGGAATCACTCAAGAGGATGTCAATCGATATTTGAACTAAAAATAAATAACTTATTGCCCCGATACTTTGGATAAAAGCGATCAGCAGTACAGCAGGAGGAGTCATTATGATTAAAACCTGGGCAAAGAAGCTACTATATATAACTCTGGCAATTGTAATATTGGCCATATGTGTAAACATGTTCCTGGGGCCACATAATATAGCCGCAGGAGGGCTTACAGGCCTTGCCATTATATTAGAAGAATGGCTGGGGATTAGCCGCACGATGGTAATTCTTATTGGAAACGGCGCACTTCTTGTGGTGACATTTATCTTCTTGGGAAGAGAGGTGTTTATTAATACGATTATCGGCGCAATAATGCTGCCTCTTGTGATAGGAATAATCCCTCAATATACCCTTATTGCAGATAGAATGTTATCCATGGTGGTGGGTAGTGCCGTCTTTGGTATTGCTGTTTCCATTCTATATTTTAATAACGCCTCTAGTGGCGGCACAGCTATTCCGCCATTGATTTTTAAGAAGCACTTTAACCTAAACACATCCATAGGATTATTCTTTACCGATGGTGTGGTTGTACTTTTATCCCTATGGGTTTTCGATGTTGATGCTTTCTTCTACGCAATCACTTCTATATTTATTACCTCAGCCGCAATGAACTACATTGAAAACGGTACCAACAAAAAGAAAATGGTATACATCATAAGCGACCTGTACGAATCCATCTCTAAGGATATAATGCATGATATAGGCCGAGGCGTAACTATAATCCCAGCAATGGGCGCCTTCGAACAAAAAGAAAAGCCTATGCTAATGGTTACAATGGATACCAGGAATTATCAAAAATTACTAGGGATTGTAAATAAGCGAGATCCAAGTGCATTTATGATTACAGATACCGTCTCTGATGTGCATGGCCGTGGCTTTACCTACGAATCCGGTAGTGTTTAGGAGCGCACAATGTGCGTTCCTACGCAGAAGCCCCATTTAAAATTAGAACACCTGCTTACAAGAGTTCTGACATCTTGTAAGCAGGTGTTTTTTATGCGCAAAATCCTATATTTGTCCCAAATTCCTGTTGAAGCATTGTTTCAATAAAAATTCCATATCCTTTAGCAGGATCTTGTACAAAAACATGGGTTACAGCCCCTACTATTTTTCCATTTTGAATTATAGGGCTACCGCTCATCCCTTGTACAATGCCGTTTGTAGCGGCCAGTAAATCTGGGTCAGTGATTCGTATTATCATGCCCTTTGTTTCATCGGTTGCTGCCCGGTTTACGCCCTCTATCATGATGTCATATGACTTTACTTCATTGCCTATCACATTGGTTAAAACAGTGGCCGGACCTTCTTGAATTTGGTCTCTGGTGGCTACAGGTATAGCTTCAGTAGGTAAAGTTGACATAAAGCTTTGGTCTAATATTCCGTAGATACCGCTTGGACTGTTAAGCTGTACGCTTCCTAGGCGTTTGCTGGTATCTACTGAACCTTCCAGTTCTCCCGGTTTGCCCCTTGCTCCTTTTACAATGGAGGTTACGGTTGATGGCATTATTACCCCATCTCGTACGGTTATTAACCTCTTGGTATCTACATCCATAATCCCATGCCCCAGCGCCCCAAAGGCTCCGGTGCCTGGTATATAATAGGTAAGTGTTCCTATTCCTTTAGTGGAATCCCTTACCCATATCCCTATACGGCGCACACCGTCAGTAGCGGCCATTTCCGGGGTAAGTGTTACTTCAAATTCATTGCCGTCTCGACGTAGTAGTAAAATTACATCGCAGGTGGAGTCTGCCACTAGGCGGCTCAAGGTTTCTTTATTGTCTATGGGTTTTTCATTGGCCTGTAGTATTAAATCCCCGCCTCTAAGTATCCCATCGCTAGGTGTGTGGGATTTGCCATCTTCCCCTAAAAAGCTGCCTGTCCCTAGCACCATCACGCCTTCAGTATTGATGCGCACCCCTATAGTCATCCCCAATGGGACTACCTTCATTCCTTCTTGATTGTTGGCTGATTTGTTTTTTCGAAATGGTAGTCCAAAGGTTACGGCTTCGCTATCATTACTGTATACTGTCACCGTTTCTGGATTTCGTATTTGCCCTACAATATTGCCTGTAAACCATCCCAGCATCACGGATAATATTAAAACTGATACAATTTTTATTTTATGGCGCATATTTGCCCCCTTGTTATGCTTTATAATCTTAGATTAGCCTAGCCGAATTTCACTCTAGCTATACATGAAAAAGAAGCCTTTTCGCCATAAAATTCCATATGAATAGCTTTGCCGCGATTTTATTGAAATTGGGCTTCAGCCCATTTCAAATCAAAAACGCTTATTCATCGAATTTTGTAACTAAAATGTAAACTTGGGCTTTTCCCTTTCGAAAGTTTTTGTTATAATCCCTGGACTGAAAGCCTGCCAGTAGAGGGGTTTTTTTGTTCTTTTTATGCTTTTTCGAAACGAATAAAACATATCGCGTTTTTACGCGCAATAATTTTGATAGGATGTGTTTCATTTATGGAGTACATTGTTATTAATGGGGAAAAGTCCCTAAAGGGTAGCGTCCATATTGGAGGAGCCAAAAACGCTGCCGTTGCCATCGTACCTGCAGCGGTTGCATCCGGTGGAGTTTGTGTTATCGACAACCTACCCGACATAAGAGACGTGCGGAATCTGGCCGTAGCTATAGAAAAACTAGGGGCAAAGTGCCAATTCCTTGACGGCAATACATTGGAGATTGATGCCAGTTGTATTAATACTCATGTAGCCGATTATGAAACTGCCATTAATATGCGGGCATCATATTATTTGCTGGGTGCTTTACTTGGCCGTTTTGGTAAAGCTGAAGTTCCAATGCCCGGTGGCTGTGATTTTGGATATCGCCCCATTGATTATCATCTAAAAGGATTTGAGGCTCTAGGTGCAACATGCGTAACAGAGCACGGCTGGGTAAAAGTTTATGCCGAAAAGCTTACAGGGGCCAATATATATCTGGACTGCCCAAGCGTAGGCGCGACCATTAATATCATGCTGGCGGCAGTTTTTGCAGAAGGCACAACTCAAATCGAAAACTCAGCTCGTGAGCCGCATGTGGTAGACACAGCCAACTTCCTCAATATGATGGGAGCCAAAATCAGTGGTGCCGGTACGGATATTATCCGTATAAGTGGCGTAAAAGAACTGGGATGCGGACGCTACACCATTATCCCTGACCCAATTGAAACCGGAACATATATGATTGCCGCCGCAATCACAGGTGGAGATATTACCGTTACAAATATTATACCCAAACATATGGATCCTTTAACCGCAAAGCTTCGTGATATGGATTGCCAAGTAGAGGAAGGGGAAGATTACCTTCGTGTATATCGCACTGGAGAGCTTAAAGCCTGCGATGTACGCACATCCTATTATCCAGGTTTCCCAACGGATCTTCAGCCTCAAATGGCAACTTTGCTGTGTACCGCCAGCGGAACCTCTGTGGTAACAGAAACCGTATTCAATAACCGTTTCCAATACATCAACGAGCTAAAACGCTTAGGCGCTAACCTAAAAGTAGATGGCCGAACAGCAGTAACCAGAGGGCATTGTGCTTTTACCGGTGCCCAGGTAGGCGCAACAGATCTTAGGTCTGGAGCGGCGCTTATTTTGGCAGGACTTGCCGCAAAAGGTGAAACCACTATCGGCAATGTCTATCATCTGGACAGAGGCTATGAATGTTTTGAAGAAAAATTCCGCTCTCTTGGCGCGGATATAAAACGTATTGAGAAGGACGAGTGATGCGTTTTAGCACAATAGTAAGCGGCTCTAGTGGAAACTGCACCTATGTCGGCCTATGCGGCCAGCATTTACTTGTGGACGCAGGCCTTTCTGGTAAGCGCATACAGCATGGGCTTAATCAATTAGACATTCCAAAACCCACCGCCATCCTTATTACCCACGAGCATAGCGACCATATCGCAGGTGCTGGTATAATGGCGCGGCGGCTTGATATTCCTATTTACGCTACGCCACTAACGTGGCGTTTCTTTTTGCGACATAAAAAATTAGGACCCTTAAAAGAAGAGCAGGTAAAGCATATAATTCCAGGTCAACCCACAATGATTGGCAATGCTAAAGTTACAGCATTTGATGTGCCTCACGACGCAATCCAACCCGTAGGCTATATCTTTGAGGAAGACAGCAAAAAAATAGCCCTAACCACAGACTTAGGCAAACCTACAGATATCGTGCTAGAGTATTTACAAAAAGCCAACATTTTACTAATTGAAAGCAACCACGATGTGGAAATGGTGGAAAAAGGCAAATATCACAGGGATCTTAAAGACCGGGTTCTAAGCTCACGCGGCCATTTATCCAATGCAGCGTGCGGGCAGCTTATCACAGAAGTAGCATGGGAAGGCTTGAAACATGTAATCCTAGGCCATTTAAGCGAAGAAAATAACACCCCAATGCTGGCCTTCGACACCGTAGACCGAATCCTTGATGCCCACAATATAAAAGTAAATCTAACAGTAGCTGACCGTTACTATGTTGGGGAGATGATCCAGATATGACCTTTACCCCAGCCCAACAAGCCGCCATTTCATATGATGCCCCGGAAATCCTAGTCTCCGCAGCCGCTGGCTCGGGAAAAACCGCGGTATTAACCGAACGGATACTGCGTCATATCGGAAGTAATATAGGTATAGATCGCCTCCTGGTGGTAACCTTCACAGAAGCTGCGGCGGCAGAAATGAAGGAACGCATTACAGAAAAAATCCACAACTTACAGCAAGAATATCCAAGTCAGCACCTGGCAGACCAGGCGGCTTTATTGGCGATGGCTGATATTTCCACGATACATGCTTTTTGCCGCAAACTGGTTAAAGAGCATTTTCAACTGATAGATATAGATCCGGCTTTTCGCGTGGCTGATGACGCGGAACTTGGAATAATAAGAAAAGAAGTAATGGATCAGGTTTTCGAAGAGGCTTATAACAAGGAGGATAATGTCGGCTTTATCGACCTTGTGGATGTATATGGCGGAAAGGCTAAAGATGAAGGCTTGGATGTATTAGTGCGTAAGCTGTATACGTTCCTTGAAAGTGATCCATTTCCAATGGCCGCTGCCATGGAATACACAAAGCCCTTTAATAATCTTGATAATATAGATAAAACCCCATGGGCAGGAGTTGCAAAGCAGGAGCTGATAACGGGACTAGAAGGCATAGAAGAAGGCCTTAGCCTAGCTAAAGAGATATGCCACCAACCAAATGGTCCGGAAAAGTACATAGATAAAATAGAAGAAAACCAGTCCATGATTCAGGCCTTAAAAAACGAAATAAAAGAAAAGCCCTTCTCGGAAATGTATGATTCATTTCTACGTGTAGACTGGGGGCGGCTGCCCTCAATCCAAAAAAAAGATGAAGTAAATGCCGCCCTAAAGGACCGCGCTCAGCGCATACGCGAAAGAGAGGCCAAAACCCGATTCAAAGACCTCATGACAGGTGTTTTTTTTGCGCCTCCAGGTAAAATGCACCAAGACCTTATGGCATTGGCTCCCCGAGTTGAGGCACTGATGAATCTAGTCGCACAATATTCCCAAGCCTTCGCCGCGGAAAAACTAAATCGTAACCTTCTGGACTTTTCGGATCTAGAGCATTTTGCAATAAAGGTACTATACCCTGATGGCCCTAAAGATATGACTCCAGGCCCAGTTGCCAGCGCTCTATCCGCAAAATACTATGAAGTCTTAATAGACGAATACCAAGACTCTAATAGAGTCCAAGACTTGATTTTGAAAGCAGTTGCTCCAAAGCGCTTTATGGTAGGAGATGTAAAGCAAAGTATCTATAGGTTTAGACGGGCAAATCCAGGTCTTTTCATAGAAAAATACAATACCTTCACCTCATATGAAGAGTATAAAAACATCCCCGATATGCAAAGCTACATAAATGAGCCTATCCGCATAGATTTATCTCAAAACTTTAGAAGCCGCAGTGGGGTCATAGATGCTGTAAACTTTTTCTTTTCACAGCTTATGTGTAGTCAGGTTGGAGAAGTCAGTTATGACGATGCCGCAGCCCTGCATGCGGGTGCAAAATACGAGGATTTGCCAGAAAACACCTTCCCAGGTATGTGGGTTGAATTACTAGACCAAACGCTCACAGATCCAGAGGAAGAACCTGTGCCATCTGTAATTGCCGAAACCCGTATGATAGCATCCTGCATCCATGAAGTATTAGCCACAAGACAAGTATGGGATAAAACCATTGATGGCTATCGGCCATCCCAGCTAAAAGACATAGTAATCTTAGCCAGAAGCGCTAACTCCCTAGCCAAGGATGTAATAGAAGAGCTAAAAGCCTGCGGTATAGACGCAATTGCAGATATGACAGCCGCTTTCTACCAGCAGATGGAAATAAAAACAGCCCTAGCCTTTCTAAGAGTAACCGACAATCCGCGGCAAGACACTGATCTAATTACAGTGCTAAGCACTCCTGTATACTCACTTACCCCTGACGAACTATTGGAAATAAAGCAATCTTCGATAGAGAAATCGGAAGACAAGGACATTAGATTCTACGACTATCTATTAGCATTTAGTAAATCCCAGGACGCTACTGACAAGGTAAATCGATTCATGGCTGACTTAGAAAGCTGGCGAAGCGCCGCGGTATATCTTCCCATAAGCCGTCTTTTGGGGATGATATATGATGCTACCGATTATCCTTCTTATGCCGCTGCTATGCCTGGGGGGGATATTCGCCAAGCCAATCTTAGACTGCTTATGGAAAAAGCTATAGAGTTTGAGGAAACCAGCTTTAAAGGGCTATTCCACTTTATGCAATATACACAAGGCCTGCATAGCACTGACTCACAGGCCCGTGTTGCCGGGGCTGTTGCCCCTTTAGAGGATATGGAAAACAGAGTACGCTTTATGTCTATCCATAAATCCAAAGGCCTGGAATTTCCTATAGTAATCACCGCATTTCTGGGTAAAACCTTCAACTTAGACGACGAACGCCAGCCAATAATCCTACATGGCGCCGGAGGTCTTGGCCCTAAATATGTAAATCTAAAAAAACGAACCCGGTCAAAGACCTTAGCCCATTATGCTCTATCACGCCTTACCCGCAAGGAAAATCTATCAGAAGAAATGCGCTGCCTATACGTAGCAATGACTAGAGCCAAGGAGCTGCTAATACTAACGGGTCGAACAAAGAGTTATGAATCCGATATGGAAAAATGGTCTGACGCGGCATCTTCCACCAATCTATCCCCATACTACCGCCAAAGTGCCGGAAAATATCTAGATTGGGTCATGCCATGCTTGCTACGCCACCAAGACGGCACATCTGTTTTGGATGACGCAGCTGCTAATATAAGGAATCACTCATCTTCCTTTGACATACGAGTGCATCATGGTCAAGTGCAGTTTGAAACCCCGGCTGTAAGAGTACCCGATGATGATTCTCTAGAAGCGGTTACAATGCCAATCCTCTCGTTTCAGAGTAAGGCTCTGCCTTCAAAGCTTTCTATTACAGAAATAAAGCGTCAGTTCATATCCGATGCCTCACCAGACAGTACCGTATATCATGACCCGCCTCTTAGCTTTGACCCGCCCAGCTTCATCCAAGCCAATGAAAATATAACACCCATGGGCCTAGGCTCGGCGTTTCATACTATTGTAGAGCATATGGACTTTATACAGCATAGAAGCCAAGAATCCATCAAAGGTCTTATAGCGTCATTGATAGATAGAAATCTCCTAACAGCAGAGATAGCATCTGCTATTGACCTTAACAAAATAATAACTTTGGCCAACTCCCCATTAGCTGCCCGTATACGTTTAGCAAAAGATATCCGCCGCGAAACCCCCTTCGTAATGGCTGTCCCTGCCAATGAAATATACTTAGATCTGCCACCGAATCAAGAATCTATTCTTGTGCACGGAATAATCGACTGTTACTTCGAAGAATCCGATGGCCTAGTGTTGGTGGATTTTAAAACAGAAAACCCAGGTCAAGATATAACTCAGTGGGTAGAATCTCATCGGACACAGCTTAATATATATAGAAAAGCCATAGAAGAAGCCACATCAAGTAAAGTTAAAGAAGTAGTTCTATATTCGTTTGTAGCAGGCTCTTTTACTGTCGTTCCTCATAAGATGCAGTAAACCTTGCCGAATATGGTAAAATAACCAGAAATGTCCATCCCGGAGGGAAAAGTGAAAACCTATCTCGATTATATACAAAGCCTTCATGCCTTGTTTGACACATATTTTATGGAAGCATATCGCGAAGCCAATCCTCGTAGGCGTCGTAGTACTTTGCCATACCTACAGGCCATCTATCGCCGTTGGTACTATTCTACTATTATAGAGAACACCCCACTTTCCCCTGCTAATATCATAGAAGCCATATGCCGACATCATGGTCAGTCTCATTCTATTTATCCGGTAGCCCGCGAGCGGTCGAAGGCAAAGCTGACAGGGATAGATATGGAACTTATCGAATACTCCCTAGAGGCGCACCCAATAATAGATGATCTTGTTTTGCTAACAGATTTTTGCTTGCCTTATATAGACCTAACCGATGAAGGTATTATGCCAAGTGATAAAGCGCGAAAGCTAGCCGAAAAGCTAAGTCTATGTGATCCTCACTACGGTGGGTTCTTGCTGGAATTGGCTCTGCGTATGAAGCTTATTATTAAAGTACCGTCAATAGGGGTCAATCGCTTTTGTGTAGCCACAGACATAAAAAATAGATTATTAACCCCAGCTTCTGATTTATTCCACGAGATAGTAGAAGCAACAATTTTTCTGTCATCTAAAGGGCTTCAAGACTTAGTAATGCTACCAGAATCTTTATTTTCTGTGAGCTTTGTTCGGTCGCTACTTGTTAACCCAATGGAAACAGATGATATTTTTGCAAGGGTATACGAAGTCTTAGGCTATGATCTAGAAGATTTATTAGATATAACTATGGGAATGAAAGACACAGATGATGAAGATATAGACGGCAGAGATATGGATCTTTTGGCTGGCACATTTATGACAGGGGTATATCTGGACAAATTCTTTTTTACCCCTTTTGGTCATTTTCTAAAGCTTATCCGACCTTTATATGTAATCCCATTCGAGTTCGAAGGTGAAATTGCTGACTATACAGCGGTAAACAATGACCCGGAAGAAGGGATTATTGCCTTTTTTGCGCCGTGCTCCAGCTATACTCTCACAGATTTGGGGATAGAGTATTTTGGTGTTTCCAAAACGGAAGCTAACTTTCTTGATGTAGCAGATGCCATCCAGTTCGAAAATATGAAGGATTCTATATTTTCATCTAAAGAGGCTTTAGAGGTTTTTGTCGCAGTGGCTAAGCACTTAGGCCCAATTGGCACTATGCAAAAAGGCCAGGGATGGAATAGCATTTATACCTTTAGGGTGAGAATGGAAAGTGATACATCTGTATGGATACATTTGCAAGTCCCGGAATCAGCCACTCTCCATCAAATGTATGATGAAATAGCAATGCACTTATATATAAAGGATAATGGAGACTACACTTTTTATCACGATAAGGAAGAAAACAGATTTGCAGAATACTCCTCACCAAAGCGCGCAAAACGCCGAGGTAAAAATGCAGAAGAAACAGAAATTAGTAAACTTGACTTCGAGCATCAAAAGCAACTGCTGCTAGTAGCATATAATCAAGCAATTCCTTTTGGAAGAACGAATCCAACAATGCAGGTAGAAATAGAGCTGCTACACATAAAACCCCCAGAGGAGGGGTACGAATACCCAAGAATTAGCCGTGTAAGCAAAGGGTTTAGGGAAATCTTTGAAGATGATTAGTAACTTCAAATTAACAGCATCGTAAATGGCCTGTAATTGTATTACAGGCCATTTGCATGTAAAGTATAACCATCAACAACAGCGACGAAGCAATAAAATAAAACGCTAATTAATTTATATTGATATCCATCCTGGGTTCCTCCTCCTTTTCCTGGGACAGTAAAAACATTGACGAACGGCCCAATGTCTAACTGTAACGATATCAACAAAATAGACTGTGGCCGTATCCGAACAAATAAAAATGCACCTCTCCCTGGGAAGAGAGGTGCATTTTTTATTAGAGTTCGCTGCAACTATTGTAGTGCCTCGCGAGCAATTTCAATCTGGTGCCTAGCAACGTCTTCCGCCAAAGCACTATACCGAGAATAATCCACATCCCCAATGATACTATACCGAATAATGTCATCAACTCCGGCATTAGTATGGTTTGTGCCCGGTATCGCTACTCCGGTAGGAGCGGAAAACCTCGCTTGCATATATCCAGGTAAAACCCCCATTCCATCAATCATGGCCCTGTCCAGTGCTGCATAAACTTCTTGAAGCCCCGGCGCAGGAATGGTTTGCCAAAGTGAATCTAGTACCTGTCTATTTTGGGTTACAGGTAGAACATTCATCGTAATTCCCATGTCCCTGGCGTACTGCAAGCGGCGTAAGTTGCCTTCTGTACCATGTCCCATCCACTGCGCAAGCAGATATGCCTCTTCAGGATGGGCAGTATTAGCATATACCCCAATAACCTCAAGGCTTACAACGGATCTACCCCCAGGCACCCCAATAAAATCCCAATCAAATGATACTTGATTAAGCATTACATCCATCAGCCAAGCTCCGCCATAATACATGCCCATCTGTCCATACCTGAAAGCACCAAGTACATATCCTATTGGGAAGTAATCAGATACATCTCCAGCCGGGATGCTATAAAAAGTAAAACCACTGTTAAAAATATCAGATGCTATACCCACTGCCTCCACCATTTCAGGTGAGTTAAGGGCAAAACCCAGCCCATCATAAGCAAAGAATCCTAAATGGGGATTAATGGCTCCCGGGAACCAATCCACAAAGCCCAAGGAATGATTAATGCCAATACTGGGACGGTTTAAATCAGTAGCACCACGTACAGCCCGCAAAAAGCCTTCAGTAGATATACCAAAGGACGGAGGCTCAATGCCAAGCTCCCTAAACAAATCACGATTAACAAAGAATCCATGAACATCCTGCGAAAAGGGCAAAGCATAAACCATGCCATTTACCAAAGATGCCTCCCGTATAAGACGCGGCAGATCAAAGAAATCTAAATCATCCCAAGCAAAGGAAGTAATATCCATAAGCCAGCCATTGGAAACTTTTGCTCCTATATCATCAATCATAAAAACATCAGGCATACGGCCCTCACTGGCAGCCACAGTAAGAGTATCCATCCATGTATGAAGAGTAATGCTGCGGTCTATCTCTACAACTATATGGGGATGCTCATCCATAAAGGATTGAATCATACGTAGTTCCAATGGATCATCATGGCTGGGTCCTAGATTCCAGTTGGCGTAAGTGAGATTAATCTGATCACGGGCTGGGTCGCTCCCGTCTCTTACAATAAGAAAAACAATCAACCCAATAAGGCAGGCCAGAATAACCGCTCCGATAATTAGAATTAACTTTTTTCTTTCATTAAAGATGCTCATATACATCGTCCCTTCTTTTGTATATAGCAAACGACTTTCGAAATTGTTCGCTATAACATATCGGCTCAGTAAGCCGCGCGTATCATGATACAACCCATTACAGTATTATTACAATAGGCGTCTGCCTCTAAACTGTAATAAATTAAATTTGTAACAGTTTTGTAATTGTATTTTACCTTTAAAAATGTTTCAATAACTGTGAAGTGAGTGTAATTGTGACCAAAAATAATTGCTAGGAGGTGAGGTAATGCCCAAGATTGTGAAATATGCACTTTCTATGATTTTCTGTTTTACGGTCTTGATTGTTGCCGTATATGCCTCAAATGGAAGAGTAGCTTCCGCGCCCATTTGGCAAGAAACCATGTATGAGGTCGAAAGCCTAAACCTAAGACAGCAAGGTTTGGATATCCGAGGTGAAGTGCCAGTAATATTAGAAGAGTTTGGTGCTTCATATGAAAATCTTAACCAAGAAATAGAAAATGCAGTAAATACGCTAGCGGAAGGCACCAGGCGCATACGTGCCAGGCATGTAACCTTCCGATACGAAATAGAATCCACAAACGAAGTAGTATCCATAGTAATATACGCAACAGCCCGGGCAGTAACCGACCGTACTACTGTGCTTTCCGTTAATTTCAACCCGCGCAATGGCAACCTTGTAACCCTAACCCAAGCAGCAAGAAATCGTGATATTACTCCTTTGGTGGAAGGCAAAATTGCCGAAATGATACGTCAAGACCCGGCAACATACTACGCTGCATTTACCGCACCGGCAACGGGTCAAGCTTTTTACGTAACAAATACAGAATTGGTTCTGCTATTTGACGAGTTCCAGCTTTCATCTGTACCCGGGGCAACATCGGAAATAAGATTTGTACTTGATAGTATTAGGGAATACACCATAAGAAATGACGAATATCGTATAAGCAATGACAGATACGCAATAAGAATGATACCTGTAAGAAGAGTGCTTGAAGGCCTGGGTTATGGCGTAAGATGGGAACAAAGCGAAGGCGAGGCTATCATTACCCTTAATGGTCAAGCCGTTATAATCCTTCGGCCTGGTGAAAACAATTATCAGCTAAACGGAGTATTGCAGCGCTCTCTAGAAACTGCACCTCTATTAACTGGAGGCAATATGTATGTCCCTATCAGCTTCTTTGACCAAATTTTGGGTTTGACTGCATTCACAGTTGATTCTCGGGGTGATATTACCTTTATCACATACCTGGGGCGGGCATAGAGTCTAATGCAAAATCAAGATAATTATAACCACACATGTATAGCAAATTAAGTGAGAATCAGTCCTGACTGTTTTTGAATTAATTTGCTATACATGTGTGGTTTTTTATAGCTGATACATCCAATGTTACAAATGTTTGACACAAATACCATTTTGCGTTATAATACTGTAATCTATGTGGAAGGGGGTAAGTAATAGGGACAAATACTGACTATACTTTTAAGAGAGGTGAATCGCTTGTTTGATAGGACAGATGTTTTTCATGTAAGAAGTGATATCCAAAAAATCGTAGGCTCTAAAGTTAGACTGGAAACCAATAAAGGGCGCCATAAGTCTACTGTGAGTAATGGGGTTGTGTCTCATGCATATCCCAGTATATTTACCGTACAGCTTAACGAAGGCCCCGATAAAACCTCCCGTAAGCTATCCTTTAGCTATACGGATGTGCTAACCAACGCCGTTGAAATAACTCTTTGTGATTAAAATACAATAAAGAACGCCTCCAGTCATTGTGACCGGAGGCGTTTTTTTGTAAGAGGCATATATTTACAACAATTTCGCTTTGATCTTAACATGTTCTTTTACCAATTCCCTTACTATATCTTCTACTTGCTGGTGGCGGAACATCTGCTCGTAGATTATGGCGTTATTTATTGCAAAGTAGCTGTCTGGATTTGGGGGACTCTCGTAGGGGATGGTGTTTTTATGACTGGCTTCTTTGGTGCCTATGCTGCCTGTAGGCATTTCTTCACTGTAGTAGTAGTTGATTGTTTCATTGTAAAACAGAGGGATTTTGGCAGTGTAGATACCATAGCTGAGGTAATCCATAGGTATACTTTGATAATCTGAATGGCTTCCTATTCGGTAGTTAAGCCTTATATCCTTACCAGGAGCTGATTTATACATAAATGGCTGATATTTTTCCAGGTATGGGTGAGGGTAGGGCTTTGTATCTTTAAACCATGGCAGGAGTATACTCTGAGCTTCTTGTATAGCGATAGCTTTGGGGATAATTCTGTCTGATCTAAAGGTGGTTATGTTATGGCTTAAATATACTTTACACAATGCCAGTAGTAGGTGCGTATCATCTTCCATGTTGTTTAAGTATATTTTTTCTAGTATGTTTATAGTTTCGTATTCCGGGGCTATGTCTTTAGCTAGGACTAGGTATTTTAGAAGCTCTACAAACTGTGCACACTCATCAAGAGACTGCTTTGCGGTATATAACCGCCGGAAAGCTGACTCTGTATGGGTATCACTGTGGTTCATCCATAAGTCCCCTAATAAAATCTTTGCGTCTACTCTCAGTTCAGGAGAATCTAGGCTATTGGATAATACTTTCCATTCGTGCTGGCTGGCTTTATGCTGGGCTAAGACAAAGGTCAGTATTTTTTCGCTATAATGGCCTGACAATAGCAGATCATATGCTGCAGCCCCTAGTGACGCCATATTTGGGAGGCCTTGGTCGAGTAGTTGGGTCAACCCGTTATATGCTCCTGTTTTAGGTATGGCTTTATGATACCGGGCAAGTAGGTCGATTGCTAAATCATATCTGCCTGCTTTTAGGTACACCTCGAGGATTTCGTGGATGTATGTTCCTTCCAATGAGGCTATGTCTAACTCAGCATAGCAATCAATGGCCCTTTGATATTGCCCTGCTTTGTTATATAGGCGGCCTAGTGATTGTAATATCATGCTGCGGTATGCTTTTTCTAGTGATTTTTCTTCCAGCAAATACTCATATACAGGAATAGACTCAGTGTCAGCAGCCAAGTACGCAAGTACCTGAAAGCGTCTATCTCCTTTACTAAAAAAATGCGTGTAGAGATCAGCATTAGCTAGTGGTACAAGTCTCTTTATATCTACTGGATCATGTATTATCTGGCGCCTGCCAGCACCTAAGCAGATACATGAAAAATTATCTGTGGCGTCGATTACAAGGCGGTTATTATCCTCTGCTATTGCGTATTCATCCATGCCCCGTTTTTCTGGCTGTGATACATATACATACTTGGTGCCGGAGGGGAGATTTAGTTCAAATCGGGTTAAATCACTTTGCAATTTGGCTTCTGCTTGAGGATTTTGATTATACTCCCATAGGAACTGATATAGAGCGTTGACCCTTGAACCTGAAATATTGTCTTCCAAGGCGCGTGTGGCTGTTGTGATTATGTCGTCTTTGCACCTGTTTATTAAGCGGGAGTGGGATGGATATGTTAGTATCAGATAATATATATATTCCGCCAGGCTTTGATTAATATATTTACTGCCTAGAAAATGCTCCAGGGCATAGGTATTTACGCCATCAATATTATTGGAAAATGAGGATAAAACTATATAGGCTTCAATGTTTTGGATTTTAATCTGGTTTTCATAGGCGGTTTGGTATAGTTTGAGGGCGCTTATGCTGTAATCCCTAACTTGCATTTTGCTTTCGCATATAGGCTTAAGTAGCGGGGCGTAGTTGCATAAATTGTAAAGCATCATGCCGTGGAACGGGTCTTTTTCTGCGGCTATTATCAGCTCATCTTCATAGGAATAGGCGGCTTTGGTAATATCTGCACCTTTAGAGGCCGCATACAAAAGAACTCTTAGAATTTCATCCCCAGGTTGTAAGTCTGTTGATGACTGTAATGAGCGGTAAAGACTTACATATATAAACACACTTCTGCAGCCATGGTTAAAAGCCCTAGTTAGTACGTTATATGCCTCATGGATTTCGCCTAAAGCGATCTGGAGCTGCCCTTGCATTACATCATAATAAGGGGAGTAACTTACGGTTTTTAGATACGCGAGGAAGGCTTTGCTGTATTTTTTCGCTGCGCGGATTTTATGCTCTTTGATGGCTAGGTAGGCCCTGAGGAATAAAAATGCACCGTAATAAAAGGGTTCATTGGCTATAAGAAACTTGCGATAATTAAAAGCCGCATCCAACATTGTATGTGCCGTTGACAGATGCCCTGCTTCAATAGCCATAAACATAGCTAAAGAAAAAAGCCTAACATGAGGCTCATTGCGGCGATGTGCCCCCATGGCCCCGTGGTAGGCTCGTTCTAAATAACGATTATCCCCAGGTGGCTGAAATGAATAAGCCAGCCAGTTTCTTAAGGAATATATCATGGATATTTTTATGTTATCTCTGGTTATTAATTTTTCATGTAATTTTTCTAATTGTTTATCCATTACCATTCCCCTATTGATAAGTACAATCTTTTTTGGTTCATAAACCCTGTTGAGTAGGCTCTTACATCTACGAAAGTGGGTATATAGGGTAGTCGTCTAAACAGGCGTTGGGCAGAAGAAAATGCCGATGGTCTAATTTCAAAAGGAATACTGTATGGGCCATCGTAGTGGGCTGCGATGATATGCATGTTGGTAAAGAATCGTACATACCGCTCTCTGGAATAGGCCTCTACAGTTATGTCTAGGCCTGTGTTATTTTCTATTTCTATAATGCCACGGTCTTCATACCGGAAGCCAACCCTGGGTAGTCTAATGGAAAAAGGTGGCGCTAGTCTTTCTATTGGTGTTTCAGCTTCGATAATAGGGTCTGGTTTGGTTTTTAGTCCGGAGAGTATAAAAAAATTATCAAGTGCTCGTTCTCTATTTACATCCTTGTGCAGGTTTTCATAGATTTCCATGTATTTGTATCCATTTGAAAGAAGCAGCATATAAAAATCGCTAGAGGTGAAAAGCCGCCTTGCACCCGCCGGGTAATCTTTTGCGTAATTATAAAAATCCTGGATATCTGCAATTTTGTGACCCTCGTCTGTTTGGATAGTCATGGCATTGCTTTCGAAGTTTACGGGAATAGCCATTTCCCCTCCGTTGGATGTGATATAAATATAACCATTGGCTGGATGGTCACTGGTATAGGCATAGTTAATAACCTGGTTGTTTCCGCTCCAGGTTATGGGGTTTATGTTCAAATCTTGAACGCGCGAAATTATACTGCCCGTCAGCAGTCCGCCGCCGATATTTTTAATTATAAAGCTTCCCTCACGGCTCAGGCTTAATGCATCCACCTTTAGAGATGGAATGGATTGTTCGTATTTATTAGTCAATTACTTTCCCCGCTTTTGTTGGCTAACAATATAAGCTTATCCAATCCAGATTTTAATGCGTCATTAACCGTCTGGGCTGAAGTTTGGGCATGTAGATTTATAAATGCGCCAAGGCCGTCTCCTAGAGATTGCGTAAGTTCTTGTAGGGATGATTCATAGGCTTGGAGTGATGCCTCTAGTGTTTGCTGGTTGCGCTCTATATATCCGGATTGCTGTACTAAGGCATCTTGCTGGGTGCTTAACGTTGAAACCCCTTCTTTTACTCCTTCTATTGCTAAAACAAGGGCTACTAGCTGCTCTGATAGAGCGTTAGAGTGGCCTTGTAGATGTTTTGCCAGTAGCTCGGATGAAGATTGTAAGCGTAGACTGGATTGGCCTAGCCTGTCGGAGGTGGAATTCATTTCTGTTTGCAGGTCTACTGCTTTGGTTAGGGTTTCTTTCCAGCTTTCTAATGTAATGGCCAATTCGGCATTCATATTTATTAGCTTTTCGTCTATTGCGGCAGCTAATGCCGGTCCTACTGAAGATGTAGCCTCTATCATGGTTTTGCCTATATCGGTTGCGGTTTGGGCCATAGTCTTACCAATAGAATCTGTGGTGGAAGCTAGGCTTTCCGCCATACCTGTCATTATTTCTTCTAAGCTGTTGGTCATGCTTGCCATGGATTCTTTTAGGTCATCTTTAAGGCGCAGCACAGCCCCTCCTGTGTCGGATGCGAAGAAGCGTCCTAGTTCCCGCTCTACATAAATAAGTATCTCATCCCTTAGTTGCTCTCTTGCGCCGCTAAAATCAAAAAAAGCGGCTGCTGCCCGCACCAGCAGGAACAGCACCACCGCAAGAACGCCATAAACAAAGGCGTAATCTGAAAAAACAAAAGCAAGAATCAAACCAATCCACAGGATAGCTTTCTCTAGTTCTATCACAAAGGGAAGCATACCCTCATATCGCCAGCCTAAGAAGCTCATTGTGGCTACTTGGCGATTAACAAGCTGAGAGGCCGGGACATGGGTTACGGCTTTATCCGCCACTTTTTTATACTCCACCACGACATTTATCAGAAGGCTGCTTTTTAGTTTCCGCACATCTTCGAATTTTTCGATAGGTTTTTTTGTGTCCTGACGAAAGGAAATTAAAGCGGCTCTAAAGTGGATATGAGAAATAATCCTTAGAAGCACCACAAGAGCCGCTATACCTAAAAATACAGCCATAATAATGATATGATTATCTGTTTGGTTTAAAGCGTTAAACAGATCGCTGAAAAAATTGTACATACATTACCCCTTAAAATTATCCACTGCGGTACGCTCGACTTTAAGCCCCGCGGCGAAGCGTTCCATAAATACTGTAAAACCCTGAGTATCTGCTGGGTCGGGTTTTATTGTAGCTCCAGTGCGGCTGGCAAAGACTTGGGTTTTCAGAAAATCTCCTAGGGACATATTGGCGCAGGCGGTATATGCCGCGAGAAGGGCAATGCCCCATGCCCCGCCTTCGTCGGCGGTTTCCATAACGGTTACGGGGGTATCAAGTGCCCCAGCCATAAGCTTCTGAGCAACACCCTTTGTTGTAAACAGTCCGCCATGTCCCATTAGTTGGGTTATGGTTACTCCTTCACCATGGGTAAGGACATCCATTCCAAGCTTTAAAGTAGCCATAGAAGTCAGCAGCATTGTGCGCATAAAATTGGCCAAGGTAAAGCGGCTATCTGCTAAGCGCATAAACAGCGGCCTTCCTTCTTCAAACCCGGTGTTGTGTTCCCCTGATAAATAGCTTACAGCCATAAGGCCGCCGCCGTCAGATTCGCCTCCCAGTGCGGCATTATAAAGTTTTTCGTATACATCGTTTTTATTTGTTGGGCCTGATATTAGGCTTAGAGCTTCGTGGAAGATATTTACCCAAGCGTTTAGGTCTGATGTGCCGTTGTTGCAGTGAACCATAGCCACGGGCTTTCCGTCTGGGGTTGTTACCATATCTATGGATGGATATAGCTTTGAAAGCCCTTTTTCTAGTACCAGCATCGCGAAAATGGAAGTACCGGCAGAGACATTTCCAGTTTTTGGGGCTACGCTATTGGTGGCAACCATACCGGTGCCTGCGTCCCCTTCCGGCGGGCAGAAGATTGCTCCGGCGTTTAGGCTGCCGGATGGGTCTAGTAGATTTGCGCCTTCTTTAGTAAGGCGTCCAGCTATTGCTCCGGCTGGTAATACTTTTGGTAATATTTCGTTGATTTTCCACGCATCATGAGAAACAAGCTTGTCGAAATCCGCCATATTGCCTTTATGGTATCCTGCTGTTTCACTGTCTATTGGGAATACCCCGGATGCATCGCCAATACCAAGTACGTTTTCTCCGGTAAGTTTCTTATGCACATATCCTGCTAGGGTCGTAATTGTAGCGATTTGATTTATGTGATTTTCTCCGTTTAAGATTGCCTGGTAAAGATGGGCTATGCTCCATCGGAGTGGGATATTTATATTGAAAAGAGGTGTAAGTATGGCCGAGGCCTTTTCGGTACTGGTGTTGCGCCATGTGCGGAACTCAGCGAGGAGTTCGCCTCTTTTATCTAGCGGAAGGTATCCATGCATCATAGCAGAGATGCCTATTCCTTCAATGGAGGTCAACTTTTTGCCAAACTTGGTTTCATAATCCGCCGCCATGGACTTATATGAAGCTTGCACCCCTTGCCAGATGTCTTCTAGTGTATAAGTCCAAACTCCGTCAACCAGGCGATTTTCCCAGTTATGTCCTCCTACTGCTACCGGCTCGTGAGTTTGATCAATCAGAACTGATTTAATACGAGTGGAGCCTAATTCGATTCCTAAATAAAGCTTCTTTTCCATAACAGGTCACCTCGTTATTTTTCTTACATGATAACAAATATAACGGTACATGCAACCAAATTAATTTCGCACTGTCTTTATATTCAAGTGATTAAAAAACCAGGAGGTAATACATGTACAAAATTATTTCAGACGGCGGATGCGATTTTAGTAAAGATGAGGTGCAAACATATAATGTCGACGTTGTGCCATTCTACATTTCTTTTGATGGCGAAACCTTTTTAAAAGAAGGCATAGATATCACCACAGACGATTATTTCGCAAGATTGATATCCGATAAAAGTCTACACCCAACAACATCTCAACCAAGCCCACAAGACTACATTGATATGTACACACCGTATCTAAAAGCCGGGTACGACATTCTATCCCTGACCATATCATCAAAGTTAAGCGGCTCTTACGCCAGCGCTACTCTAGCCGCTGACATGTTAAAAGAAGAATATCCAGACAGATCAATAATTATCCTAGACTCACGAAATGTATGTATAGGCCAAGGCCTGATTCTAAAAGAAATAATAAAAATGCGCGACGCGGGTTATAACTTAGAACGCACAGTAGAAGTGGCAAAGAAAGTATTAAAAACTACCAGAGTATACTTCACATTGGATAGCTTAGAATATCTAAAAAGAGGTGGCAGAGTAGGCCCTACCACTGCCTTTGTTGGGGGAATACTAGGCCTTAGACCCATACTTCAAGTAGAAGATGGCCAAGTAACCCAGCTAGACAATGTAAGAGGCAAGGCTCGCGCTTTAAAGCTAATGGAAGAAGCTATGATAGACGCCCTATCTGAAGAAAAAGAAAAGCTAAACCTAAGCATAGGCCATATCCTAAGCGCTGACGAAGCCGTTAAATTTAAATCCAATGCGGAATCTGCACTTAGTATAAAAATCGCAAACCCAATAACTCAAGTCGGCGTAACCATAGGTACCCACGCAGGGCCAGGAGCTCTAGCCTTTGCATATTGCAGAAAATACGAAGAAATTAAAGACGAAAGGAAAGCTGCCTAATGAATACATGGTATATCATTGCCCAGGTACTAGGGCTTATAACTATATGCTTCGAGTTTGCCTCATATCAGATTAAAGACAAAACCCGGTACTTCCTTATTACAGGTATAGGCAGCTTTTTCTGGATGACAATGTTTGTCGCTATTGGAATGGCTACCGGGATGAATACACAACTTTCACTGATAGTGGCTGCAACCTACAGCACAATCAGAAATTTGGTGTTTTATCGCATCTTCCTTAAAAATACACCAGAAAGTAAAGAAGCAGGGCTTATTTTCTTGCTTGTGATGATTGGTGTGGCTATTATTGCTGGGGTTCTATCGATTGCTAACTCGCCAGAGCAAGTGAGATGGCTTCACACACTGGGTATGATAGCGGCTATTAGCTTTGTTGTCGGCCAATATCTTCCTGGAGTGCACTATGTACGTATTACAGTCGTGATTTATGCTGTAGTAGTACTGCTAACCCAGACCCCACTTAATATACTATCCGGTGACTTTAGATGGAACATAATGGGTATATTGATCGAATCTGCAAAAATTATTTCGGTTATTGTATTTTATATCCGATATGCGTACGAACCCAAAAAGCCACAATTGCAGTTTGCGAAAGTTTAAAATACCTACTCTTAGAAAGCGGTGTCCCTTTGACTAGATGGGGACGCCGCTTTTTGATTTGTTTTTTTTTGGTAAAAGCTTGCCAGCCCTTTAAATAAGCCAAAGGCGTTGACGGCAACGCCTTACCACATTAGAATAAAATTATCAAACTAAGGCGGGGCTTGGGAGCAGCGCCCCCATTCTAAAGGAGCGAAATATGAGTAAATCTCCATTACCAGACTACACCCGCGGTGAAGAGCGGTTTAATATGGTTACCCACATTGTGGGAGGCGGCATGGGTCTTGTGGCAATGCTGGCGTGTGTAATAGTAGCTGCTTTCCATGGCAATGTATGGGGGGTTGTAAGCGGAATTATATATGGCTCGACAGTTATTTTGCTATTCACTATGTCTAGTGTGTATCACGGATTAAAAAAAGAATTACCTAAGAGGGTTTTCAGGGTCTTGGATCACTGTACGATTTATATTCTTATTGCAGGGACTTATACCCCCGTTGTCCTTAATAGGTTTAGGGAAGTATATCCTCTGGATGCCTGGATTATTTTTGGTGTGATATGGGGACTTGCTATTTTGGGCATAACTCTGACGGCTATAGATAGGAAGCGTTTTTCAAAGTTTGCATTAGTATGCTATTTGGGCATGGGCTGGATGGCGGTATTTAGAATTAGCCGTCTTGTAGAAGTGCTTGGGGGTGTTTTCTTTTTACTGCTTATTATTGGTGGCGTTTTGTATACCGTTGGTGTGTTGTTTTATGCCTTGGGTAAAAAGAAAAAGTATATGCACTCCATATTTCATTTATATGTAAACATTGCTTCGATTTTGCACTCGGTAGCCATAGCCGCCTTTGTAATGACTGGATGAAAAAATAATTTTTTCTTGAGCCTAGTTGTATTAGCAGTCAATTGATTCTATAATGGCGTGGACATTATTCACAACTCCAAAGCAAAAAACCAAGGAGGTTTCTATATGAAGGTTTACACGGCAAACGAGATCCGCAATATTGCGGTGCTGGGCCACAGCGGCTGCGGCAAAACCACCCTAATGGAGGCAGCCCTTAACGCCACCAAAGTCACAACCCGTATGGGGCGCGTAGAAGACGGTAATACCGTCAGTGACTACGACGCAGAGGAGATTAGGCGTAGAGTGTCTATAAGCGCCTCCCTAATCCCGGTAGAATGGAAGGACACCAAAATCAACTTCCTGGACACCCCAGGGTTTTTCGACTTTGCCGGTGCCGTCCATGAGGCTCTTAGTGTGGCAGATGCCACCCTTATCTTGGCCAATGCTAAGTCAGGCATAGAAGTAGGAACAGAGATAGCCTGGGAAAACGCATCCAACAAGAATCTCCCTAAAGTGATTTTTGTAAATGGTATGGACGACGAAAACGCCGACTATTTTAAAGTAGTAGAAGATATGAGAAGCTTCTTTGGTACAGGGGTTGTGCCACTTCATTTGCCATATAAAAACGGCAATAAGCTTGCGGGATATGTGGATGTACTTACAGGCAAAGCCTATGCCTATGATGGAATAAATGTAAAACCTTGCGATATGCCTGCAGACATGGCGGACCATTACGAAGAACATCACGCGACCTTACTTGAAGCCATAGCTGAAACAGATGAAGCATTAATGGAAAAATTCTTTGGTGACGAAGCTCTAACTGAGGAAGAAATGCAAAATGGCCTTAAATCCGGTCTTGCCTCCGGTGCAATTACCCCAGTGCTTTGTGGTGTAGCTACAGCTGGCTTAGGTGCTGTGCCATTGCTGGATATGCTAGTTAATGTGCTGCCTCCTGCTGGAGTGCTTCGCCAGGTAGCGCAAGTACAAGATGCCAAAGGCGAAATGATTGAACTACCATGTGATGCAAACGGCCCACTATGTGCCTTTGTATTTAAAACCATAGCAGACCCATATGTAGGTCGTCTTAGTCTCTTCCGTGTGTACTCTGGTACAATAAAGCGTGAAGTTCAGCTATTCAACGTAACACAAGATGCACCAGAAAAACCCGGACATATTTACCTAATGCGAGGCAAAGAGCAAATAGAAGCTACCGAAGTGCGTGCAGGGGATATCGGTGCTATTGCAAAATTGGCCCAAACCTCAACTCAAGACACACTTACTACCAAAGCTAACCCGCTAACGGTACCAAAGTTTGCTTTTCCACCGTCATTGCTATCTATGGCAATTGCGCCAAAAGGCAAAGGTGACGAAGATAAGATTGCAGGCTCTGTTTCCAAGCTGCTTGAAGAAGACAAGACCCTTATATACAAAGTAGATAAAGAAACAAAGCAGACCATAGTATCTGGCATAGGCGACAGCCAGTTAGATGTGCTTATCAACCGCCTTAAAGCCCGATACAAAATCGAGGCAGAACTAAGCCTGCCAATCGTGCCATATCGTGAAATGATCAAATCCAAAGTACAGCTTCGTGCCAAGCATAAAAAGCAATCTGGTGGTAGCGGTCAGTTTGGCGATGTAGAAATGGTATTCGAGCACTCCGGCAACAACGAAGAGCCATATGTATTTGAAGAAAAAATCGTAGGCGGTGCTGTGCCAAAGCAGTATTTCCCCGCGGTTGAAAAAGGTATACAAGAAAGCGTAAAAGCCGGCCCGCTTGCTGCCTATCCAGTAGTAGGCCTTAAAGCTACACTGGTATTTGGTAGCTACCATGCCGTAGACTCATCAGAAATCGCTTTCAAAATGGCCACAATCAAGTGCTTCAAAGAAGCCTTTATGACCGCAAAGCCCGTTCTTCTTGAGCCGGTTATGAAATGCCAAATCACAGTTCCCGACGACTACACCGGGGATATTATGGGTGATATGAACAAGCGCCGTGGACGTATTATGGGTATGGAAAAAGTAGGTGCAAAGCAGGTAATATCTGCGGAAGCACCCCTTTCCGAAATGCAAAAATACCCCACAGATTTGCGCTCTATGACACAAGGCCGTGGAAGCTTTATAATGGAGTTTGAGCGGTATGACGAAGCCCCAAGCGATGTTCAGCAGAAGGTAATCACTGCCAGGAAACAAGAGCTTGAGGCACTTAGAGACAAGGATTAAGCTTCAAAACTTAGTTGTTTTTTATGTAAAGGATAAAATAAAAGTAGGGGGTAGCGTCATGGACGCCGCCCCCTACTTTTTTCATGAAGAATAAGATTATTCAGACAGGTTTTAATTTGGAATCGGTATTAGTTCAACGTTTGGGGCGGTTCGATTGTATTACATATGAAAGGGGCTGATACCATGGCATCTTCTTTGTTGCGTACGGACAAAGAAATTGCAGAAATCTACCAGCGCCATAAGGATATGGTTTACCGCATTTGCTTTGCATATATGAAAAATGCTGCCGACACAGAAGATGTGGTGCAGGATACTTTCATCAATTTAATCCGTTCCGGGACCGCCTTTGCAAGCCAAGAGCATGAAAAGGCATGGTTTATACGAGCGGCATCTAACCTATGTAAAAATGCCCTCAGACACTGGTGGAGAAAACGGGAAAACCTATATGACCACGGGGATATTGAAGTCAATGCAAAAATAGATGAAACCTTGCAAGTAGTAATGGAACTACCCGATAAATTTAAAACCGTAGTGTACCTATATTACTACGAAGGCTATGACAGCACAGAGATTGCCCATATTCTCCAAAAGCCCCAATCCACAATCCGATATTATTTATCTCAAGCCCGTAAACTACTGCGCAAAAAGCTAGGAGGTGCTATGGATGCCGAGTAAAAGAATCAAAGAATCCTGGGATAAAATAAACCCCAACAACGCTGCCGATGAGCGTATGTTGACCAATATCCTTAACCACAAATGGGAACGCAATCGTTCCCGCTTGACCCATGCAGGCAAAAAAGAAAGGAAAGATAATATGTCCCCCAGTATATATTGGAAGATAATTTCACCTATAGCAGCATGTATAATTGTTGCCCTAATAGTGGCAGTGCCATTTTTTATGCAAGATCAGCCAAGTGATATAAATCCACCTCAAGCAGGTGCAGGTACAGCACTACCAACCGAGTCGCCTGAGGCGGATACAGAAATAGCCCAGGCTACACCTATACAGCCCACCCCTCAAGCCATCCCAATAGATGAACCGCATCTTAACGAAGTATCCTCCCATATTGCAGGCCGCGTAGGCGTTATGGCATTTTCTGTTACATTAGCTGAAGAAGAAACTCGACTTGTTTTACCAGGCATTACATCGCGCCTTTATGCAACAGCTACCTATCTCTATGATGGTACATTATTGGGGGTAACGGCAGTGGAGGTCGATGATGACAATAGCACCCCAGAAATGGGCGGGTTTACACATATCCCTACAATAGAAATATCACCCACAGACCGATTTGCTGGCGGAATCCACTTTATATCAGAGCCTATATATTCATATATATTAGATGTTGCGTTAGTCGCCGGCATTAATACAAATATTGGATTTAGTGATGATAATACGGCATTGTTTACGATAACATTTGAGATGGATGGCGTATTTTATCTTCTTACACTAATTGATTATGATGTCCCAGATGGCGGATTGCAGACACTAACCGACATAGCCGCAAGGATAATCCAAGGCGGCCCGGCAGACCTGAGCGTACTGGCAGACCCAGAAATACCTGAGCTTAGACATGACACTTTCTTGACTTTGGAAGACGTCATGTCAGACCCGGACTTCGGCGCATTTTTACCAACTAATATCCCCAGTGGGTTGCAGTTTGGTGCAGGCACAAGGATTATCAGCCAGCATAGTAATATGTTAATAATAGACTGGCACCAGGCATGGCGCTCTACAGTCACTTGGAGTGTATCCGCAGCCACAGATTTCCATCACGAGCGTATCGTCTCTATATATGAACGGGAGAAATTTGACCTTTCTCTTTATCCTATCCCATGGTTTGAAACCGTACCAGATGCGCTAATACAATATGTATCTAATCCGGTATTCCTCCCCCATGAACTATCTCTAGAAATAATAGAGGCGCGTGTATTATTAAGTAGAAGTGAATATCGCATAAACTTCAGCGTGATACTAGATGATATAGTTATTGAAATCGGTAGCAGCGGCCTTACCCCAGAAGAAGTATTTTATATGATTGCTCCTTTCCTTATTGATGGTTATACTGAGTAAAATCGACAAGGAGCAAGATTTATGTCAATAGAAAAAATCCCTAAGAAACGAATAAGGAAGCGTACAAAGAGGCGTGCCAATTTATTAGCTATCCTATTTATACTAATCGGTATTAGTATACTAGGCCTAATAATCTGGGGCGCTTCTCGTCTTTTAAGGACAGCATGGTTTTGGATTCAAGAGTTGGTGTCCACAGTATCCACAATGGATACAGTTATAATAATCGCATTAATATCTGGTACAGTCACGGTGCTGGGCCTTATTATCAACTCAGTCATATCACTTAAAATAAAAAACTCGGACATACGATATAAGCGCAAAATAATGCAGCAAAAAAAGCTGGAAGCACCATATAGTCAGTTTGTGAACATGCTATTTGCAATGATACAAAAAAAGGAAGACGCTGAAAAGCTGGATGATGAAGTCCGCAACAAGCTAATCCGGGATATGTCCAGAGAGATATTGCTTTATGGCTCAGACAGGGTAGTACTAAAATGGGTATCCTATAGGAAAAAGGCCGATAAGTTTACGCTGCAAGAGCATCTGCTATATATCGAAAGCATACTTCATCTAATACGTGAAGATTTAGGTATAAAAAAAGGGAGCCTAAACGAAGGAGATTTGTTAGCCCTGTTTGTGGATGACTTCGAGCGTTTTGCCGACAATGATGTAGTAATCTCCCTGGGAGGATTGAAATTTAGTTACTCTGCCGATAAGGACGAGGACGTAGTAGGTTCCTCGGATGATATAAACTAAGGAGGTAACAAATGAGCTTTGATGTATTTTTAAACTTTGACGGTGACTGCCGCCAAGCAATGGAGTTTTACGCAGGAGTGTTCAAGCTTGAAATGCCGGGGCATATTATGACTTATGATGAAGCTCCAGGCTTCCAAGTACCAGATGAGGCCAAAAACAGGATTTTGTACTCTACTCTTCCCATTTTTGGCTGTAATGTTATGTTCTCCGATTGCCCTCCAGGGCAGCATTATGTAAAAGGAACCAACATAGCCCTAACCCTAGGCACCAACGATGCAACGGAAATCGAGCGGCTATACAACGCCCTAAAAGAAGGCGGAGTGGTAAACATGGAACTGGGTAAAACCTTCTTTAGTGAGCTGTATGCCATGGTGACAGATAAATTTGGTATAACCTGGCAGCTAAGTAAATCACCTATATAAAAGTGCTATAACGGGGCCAGCTTGGGACAGCGCTTTCTTCATACAAGGATTTGTGTCTAATGGCTTGATGTAGTTATATCTATATGTCCCGATGATTTGGAGGCCTCAAAGCGATTTCATATCAGTCTAATTTGATGCTGAATTTAAGCAAAGCCCCGCAAGAGAAGGAATGAGCGAATTTCGCCGCGTACTCCGGCTGATGCTGAACAGCCTCCGGCGGGGAAAAAGCCGTTTATCACGGATTATCATCCGCATAAAC
>WRAN01000006.1 GCA_009780185.1 Defluviitaleaceae bacterium
ATTCCAGCCAAAATAAGAAGTAAGTAGGAAAAGCAAGAGAAGTAAGCAAGAAAAGAAGTAAATGAAATAAGGAAACTGCGGAACCATTGAGATTCAGCCCCTCAATGGCGCCTGAAGGGATGTCACCACATCGCCTCCAAACACAGGTATACACCTGCTACCGCAGCCCACGAAGTATATAACATTCACTGCCCCTCTTCAAGCTTGAATTCCCCTCCAAGCTAGAGGATGGTGGCTGATATTGTTGTATGCGCGTATGCTGTCGGCAAGCCGATTGTATTATCTATGTTAGCTACTTAAATTTGATAAGAATTTATAGATAGCGCGAAGGCGATGACGATGTGTAAAAACACAGAGTCTCCCTTCGCGCTTTTTGCTTGTCGTTAGCTTACTACTAAATCACAAGGAGGCAGTACAATGAAACAGGAGCATAAGCACAAGATTGATGATTTGGGTAGGATACTAATCCCAAAGCAGCTAAGAACAGAGCTGGGTGCAAGCACAGGGGACACGCTAGTAATCAGCTATGAGGATGGTGTAGCAACAATGCGGCTGGGAGAAAGCAATCCGGATGACGACAGCGTTATAACATGTGAGGACGTAAGCGGAAAAGGTACAGTGGAAAGGTATTTATGTATGTCGTGCCAGGAGATAAAGGATGCAGATGAAGTTAGTGTTGTTACAGAAAAAGCACAGTAAAAAGCAATCAACAACAAATCAACAATAAAGAATCCAGGAAAAGCAAGGGGCGCGCTAAATGCGCCCCTTTGCTTTATCAAGCTATATAATGATTGGGTAGCAAGACTTTCTAAAAACTATCCACTGGAAAACAGGCAGGAGCGAAATTTCATCCTGCCTGTTTTGTAAATAAAATACCTTCGACAAGGATATAAACCTTGTAAAAAAAATACCAAGATGTTAGAATACAATTACAACATAAATGTTGTATCGACATTGCAAGAAAGGGCATAATATGAATGTATATCATTATGAAACCGCTGGAGGTAAAAATTTGATATTGGATTACATCAATAGCCTAAGCAAAGCAGAAGTTATAGATGGTCTTTCAGTATTGGAAAAATTCGAGAATGACGAAATCGACACCTTAACAATAAAACCGTGGCAAGGAAAAATCAGCGAAGTGTATTTTTACAAGCATAATAGAATATTTTATATCGTTGTCAATGGTGATGACGTTTATATGCTCCACGCTTGCCGCAAGCAAAAAAACAAAACAGAAAAACGTGACAGTGAAATTGTAATTAAACGAGCCAAAGAACTAGGCGAACGGTTGTCTAAGAAATTGATATAAGGCAGGAGGTTGCGAATATGCCATTTCAAAAAGTAAATGTATCAGCAGTCATTGAGGAAACCTTAAATGCAGATGCCGAGCTGCAAGAACTTTGGGATAACAGCAGAATGGAGTACGCTGTGTTGGGCAGTTTAGTTAAAATCCGAAAAGAGCGAGGGCTTTCCCAAACAGAGCTTGCCGAAAAGTCAGGAAACAAACAACAAGTCATCTCACGGTTAGAGAGGAAAGAAAACAGCCCAACGCTCAAGACAGTGTGTAGTGTCTTAAATGCACTGGATTATGAAATCCAACTTGTGCCAAGAAGGCATAAAGCAATAAAATAAGCAAAGTACAACAAAAAATGGGGCTATTAGCACAATGCTAATGGCCCCATTCCCTACCTTACATAACCTACATCATATCACTAGCTTCCGTATCAATATGCACATGCCCACTTATCCAAGCGGCCTGCCCCATCCCAAATACATCCCTAAAGAACGCAATAGGTACATAAATCTCACCATCCACCAATATAGAGGGCTGCCAAAGTTCTACATTTTGCCCGGCAACATTAAAATCGTTAGATCCTACATGGAAGGTAATAGAGCCGTTGAGCCCGTTAAGCCTTACACCTTGTGGGTCAGAATCCTCTATGTGCACAGTAGCATCCAGTGCCGCAGCCACAGGAATTAGTGGTATATGAGTGGGAAAACCCTGCCCGGGGGCAGTAAACCAGTTGGCTCTAACCCCGCGCTGCCCATTGATAATTATAGGAAACTGAGACCAATCCACATCTTCACCGCTTACGTCTTCATACATTGGTTCGCCATTTGCATTTGTGGCCCCAGCATCATCTGACCCACAAGCCGCAACCACGAAAGCCAAAACAACCAACAACAGTAATAAAGAAAACTTTTTCATTCTCCACCTCTTCTTATTTTTTATTCCTAGTGAATTAATTCGAAGTTTCTCAGAATTCACTATATATCTTCAACGAAAATGATTGCTGTTGGTTCCATATGGCAAGTATGCTAATATAACTTCTAATTAATAAGAAAAGAGTGATACAAATGAACAGACCATACTTTCCAAAGCGTGCCGTAATAACAGGGGGAATGCCTTACGGCGAAAAAAAACTGCACTTTGGTCATGTATACGGCTATGCAGTCCATGCAGATATCTATGCCAGGTTTCTCCGTGACCGTATAGGAAAAGAAAACGTAATCTTCGTATCCGGTACAGATTGCTACGGCGCAGGCCCAGAAATCGCCCACGAAAGACTAGTAGAGCAAGGCTATGAAGGCACTGTAATAGACTTTGTACAAGGTAATCACGAATCCCAAAAGGCCGAATACGAAGAATGTGATATCAGCTTCAACCTATATGGCGCTTCTGCCTTAGGTGAAGCAGGAGAGCTTCACAAATCCTTATCCACCTGGATATTCGAAACCCTACACGCCCATGGATATTTGCGTATAGAAGAAGTGCTCCAGTTCTCAGATGAAGAAACCGGTACCATACTCAACGGCCGCCAAGTAGAAGGCCGCTGCCCTATTGCAGGCTGTAAATCAGAAAAAGCCTATGCTGACGAATGTGGGCTAGGCCACCAATATAGCCCAGAAGAGCTAATTGCCCCAGTAGCGGTGACCACAGGCAAGAAGCCTGTTCTTACAGCTGTGAAGAACTGGTATTTTGACCTGGAACGCTTTTCCGACGACCTTAAAAAACGCCAAATCCATTTAAGAGAAGAAGGTATTAGCCGAAAGTTCATGCTTTCTAATATAGATGACTTCCTAAAAGACCCGGCCATCTTTGTAAAAACCGAGGATATAGACGCTCTCCGTCAGGCTTGCGCCAAGATGCCTCCTCATACCTTGGACATAAAAGAGGAGGCCAAATCCGCCACAATAACTCTAAAGGCCTTAAAGGACAGGGAAACCGCCTGCAAAATCCTAAGAGAAGCAGGAATCCGTTTTCGTACCGGTACCACATTAGTACCCTTCCGCCTTTCCGGCAATATAAACTGGGGCATCCCCGTACCAGAAAAAGACGGTATAACAGGCCAAACCTTCTGGGTATGGCCAGAATCTTTGTGGGCACCAATCTCCTTCACTCAAGCCTATTTAAAAGAAAAAAACGGAACAATAGAAGGCTGGGAAGACTGGTGGTTTAGCCATGATGCCCGTACCTACCAATTTATAGGGGAGGACAATGTCTATTTCTATGCCGTAGCTCAGCCCGGGTTATGGATGGCCCTAAACGAAATTGCGGGCCGGGATAAGCAGGTTCATCAAACAACCGTAATCCCCAATCGTCACTCCCTATATCTAGGCAAAAAAGCCGGCTCTAGCAGTGCCGTAAAGCCTCCGGGAGCTGCACAGTTCCTAAACTATTACACACCAGAGCAGCTGCGGATGCATTTCGCTCATATGGCCCTGCAAAGCAACAGCGGCAAATTCTTCCCCAAAGCCATATTAGAAGGTGAAGCGGCTCAAGGCTTTGACGCAACCCTAGCCGAAGGCAATATCCTGACAAATGTATTCAACCGCCTAGTACGCTCCTGCTTCTATAGCTTACAAAAATACTTCGATGGAAAACTTCCTTCCGTTGAAGTAAGCCCAGAAACCCAAGAAGCTGCCACAATATTAATAGAAGAATATGAATGGGCCATGTACCGCTTCGAGTTCTCAAGAGCTGTAGATTTATTAGATATGTACTTGCGTGAAGCCAACAAAATCTGGGTTGCCCAAACCAAGGCTGCCGACGCATCCAAAGAAGATTCCACAGTCCTTCGCGTCCAGACCCTTGTAGATGCCTTCCATGTAGTAAAAACCGCCGCAACTCTACTGCACCCCTTCGCCCCAGAAGGCACCGAACGCATTGCAGATTACTTGCAGCTAGGAAGCGAGTTATGGAACTGGGATAATATCGCAAAGCCTCTTTCTTCACTAATAAAAGAAGATCACCAATTCAAATTCCTAGAACCTCGTGTTGACTTTTTCTTTAAACATGAATCTCAGTTGAAATAGTGTATCATTGCATTTTTGTTGGCGTTGCAAATCAAATGTGCTAAACTGTGCATGAGGTGAATGTTATGACTAAAAATTCTACAATAAACCTTCGTGTTAATTCCGAAGTCAAAGAACAGGCTGGAATGATACTTGAAGCTATGGGGCTATCGTTTAGCGATGCCTTTAATTTAATGCTTCATCAAATAAGAATACAGCGTTCTTTACCTTTCGAGATTGTGGCGTACAGCCACACGCCAAGAACAGAGACCATCGCATATATGGAGCGCATTGAAAACGGCGAGGAAGAACTTGTTGGCCCATTTCCCACAAAAGAAGAATTATGGAAGTCTTTGGGCATATGAAGTATACGCCGTACTACACCAACCGAATAAAGAGACAGTTAAAGGCTCTTAAAAAACGTGGATATGATATGAATCTTTTCAAAGAGGTAGTAGATATGCTTCTTGATGGCAAATTGCTCCCGCCAAGATATAATGACCACCCCTTAAAAGGCAACAGGCGTGGGTACAGGGATTGTCATATATTGCCTGACTGGGTACTGATTTATAAACTTGAAAAAGATATTTTGACGCTTACCCTGTTTGAAACAGGTACACATTCAGATATTTTTGAATGATGCATAAATATGTAACAAGCCGTAAATATGACATGCTTCAACAAAAAACCAGCAGAGGGACATATGACTTTCCCTCTGCTGGTTTTTCTATTGCATTAAATTAAGGATATAAGTCAAAGACTCCGCCACCCTAATCAAATCTTGTTCTGACACAACACCGTCATGATCAGCCAAAAGCTGGTAAGATGTACCGCTGTAATTTACCACTGAATTAGCGGAAGCAGAAAAGCGGTGTGATAAACCGTTGTCGATGTCCGATAAAATAATACCTGTATATCTTCCTATCGTAGCGTTGAATCCGTTTATTGTGATATGACGCTCGCTGTAATTGAGGGTAGGCATATCATCAGCCGTCAATCGCCTATGCCCATTACCATATCTAGTATATGGCTGAAAAAATCTAACACATAGCAAAATATTGCTCTCTCCATCTGAAAAATTTACTAGCAAATTATCAAGATGTCTGTAACATCCATCGGTAAAGAGTTCGGGCCATGGCGAATCATTTTGCGGATTTGTTAGTCCAATGCTAGTTAGCACAAATCCTTCAGGAATATAAGTCGGCCACATAATATTGCCCATTTTTTCGTATATTGCCTCCAGCATTTCACAGCCACTGTCAAAGATTAGAGGAGTAGCTTCAACTGTAAAGCTTTCCGCATATTCTGTTGTTTCGGCACCCATTACAATGCCATCATAAACTATGGGCCTTGTAGGCGCGCCACGGGTTTCCTCTACCGTGTCAGGTGAGTCAGCAGCATATACTGGCATTACGGAATCTACGATATGGGATATGACAAAGCCGCCTCCAACAACCAGCATAGCAACAGCTAACGCTAGTGCCGCTATAGACTTTCTCATTTTTTTACTAGAATTCATCATGCTTTTTAATCTCCTTTTGATATTGTTTTTGGAATTGCATAGATTAGTGGCAAACATCAGGTTGCCAACCAACTCTTGCCTCGTTGTGCTGTATTGCAAAACTTGCAATATTGTTTCTCCGTAAAATCTCCTGTCGATTGCATCCATTTTGGATACGACTTCCTCATCGCAGGATAATTCACAAAAAGTGTTTAGCTGCCTGTTAAGGATATAAGTAGCCGGATTACACCAATGAACGGCATTGGCTATCTGGCCCACCATTTTTAACAAAAGGTCTTTTCTTTTGTAGTGAATAAGCTCGTGCGACAAGATTACATCCAGCTTGGCATCTTCAAAATGCAAATCCGGAAGTACGATAATGGGCTTTATAAAGCCTATCAGCATCGGGGTATGCGCTATCTGACTTGTGACAATAGGAATTTCGCAATAATATCCGCGGAAGGGCTTGGCTTTGTGCAGCACCAATCGGCGATATTGCAGATATTTTTTTATGCTGATGCCCATAAATAAGGCAACACCCAATGCCCAGAAAGCTATTATAATATGTGTTACATTCCCGATATGTCTAAACAACTGCTCTGTTATAGATGAGTGGACTATCGGGTTTATAATTGTGGTGTTTTCGAATTGGTGCATCCCAGCTTCCAGTTGGCTAAACGATTGTGGTACTTGGAAAGGGTTTTGTGATATATAAATCCCTGTATCACGTGCAGGAGTAACAACATTGCTTTCCATCCTGAAATGCTGTGTCTGGTTCATCATTGCCCCTGCAAATATTGTCCCTCCCAATAGAAAAAAGAGTGGCACAAAAAGGCTATAGTAGTGCCATGTCTTTGAAAATAGTTTTTCAGTAATCGGGCGAAACAGTAATAAAATGATTAGCACCAGAGTGCCGGCTATTCCGCTGGTAATTAACCCTAGAAGCAAGCTCATTTTAAATCACCATCCTCGCCGATACTTCTTGCGAACCAATCTCGCAGCTCAGCCACATCTGCGGCAGTCATATTGCCATCTTCCGCAAAGGCAGTCATAAAATTCTTAACACTCCCTCCATAAAGAGAGGATATAATGTTTCGTCCCTCCTGTCTTTGATAGTCTGCAAGTGTTGCGACTACGCTGTAATAATTTGCTTTACCTTTCATTTCTTTGTGGAGAAAGCCTTTTGCTTTTATTCTCTCCAGCATGGTTGCTATCGTGGAAGTTTTCCAACCCTTGCTATCTTCAAAAATAACAAGCAGTTCCGCAACTGTTACAGGGTTAGCTAATCCCCAAATAGCCTGCATAACTTCCATTTCCACATCTGACAGTCTGCCTAATTTCATATGCGCGCACCTCCTAAAACTGCTACGACATGTCGTAGTAAATACAGTATACGACGTCTTGTAGTAGGTGTCAATAGGTAAATTATTTTTTTTGAAAAACATCATTAATCTAAGCCCAGAGGCATAAAATAAGCCAACATTCGTACCGATTCCATTAATAATCGGTAGCGGATGTTGGCTTTTTAGTTTATATTTAGTAGCGTTCGGGATTTGTAGCTTGAGCGAGTTCGTTCTTCATTGAATTCGCTATTGGAGGAGATTATGGATTACATACACAGTATGGTTGAAGGTACTTTGCAGCTTCATATGGCCGTTGGGGTACTGCAAGGCACGAGATGGGATATAACTCAGGAAGAAGCCCGCCAATACCTGCGAGATATGGATATGGATTTATCCTTTGCTTCTGGCTTGGTTGCAGATATGGCAGCGGATAATTTCAACCATACAATGACCAGCTTGAGCAATAGTGGATACGGCACCACAGGCTATAAATCTATTGCCGTATGGGTGCGAAAATTTGGGTATGAGGCTCATCTTTCCCATGGGGATAGATGGGAGATAACGCCATGCCCTGAAGTTATACATGAAGCCGTCCACGGACATGGGTGGGGAAATATGGGGTATTGGCGTAGCCATAAGCTAGGCTGCGCTGGTATTCTTGCACTTATTATAGCGATTTTGGCTTTTTTGGGGATATGGATGTTTACAGGAAGCATCTGGGCTGCCATTTACTTCTTTGAGGTTATTTTTGAAGTCCTTATGGAGATTGTGTCCATGTTTGAATAAGGTTTGTATTGATTTCGAATTAATTCGCTTTACTATTGACAGCGGCCCAGAAGATATGCTAATCTCTCTTCCGGTTCCAACGCTGCTGTAGCTCAGTCGGTAGAGCGCGTCCTTGGTAAGGACGAGGTCACCAGTTCAATCCTGGTCAGTAGCTTAACATTAGGCACACTTCGGTGTGTCTTTTTTGTTGGATTTACTGAGGTTGTGAGGATTTTGCCTGTGCAGATTCAGGGGTTTTGGGCGCATACAGTATTTGGCAAAAGACAGCTTTTATTGCCTAAAACCCCCTAAAATTATCGGCGTTGCTACATAATTGCTACAGTAATTGCTACAGTAAATAAAGCATAAAACTTCAGTAAATATCATGTGTTGGACTACCCCAAGTCAAGTGGATTTTTATTTTCAGTTAGGCTGGTGAAGATACCGTCAATGGTGTTTGCGGCTTTGATGCGCACATGTTTAAAAACCGTATTATAGTTATCATGCAATGTGCTGGTTTTAACATGCCCCATCAGGTCAGCAATCAAGCGGTCATTAAGCTCATTTTCAATGAGCATGGTTGCATAAGTGTGTCGGAACGTGTATAGGGAAATGCCCTCGTCTTTTAGACCATGAGAACTTTTGAATCGTTCAAGTAAACTACGCAAGCCTGAATATGTCCGCATTGCCCCTGTAGCTGTGTTGGGAAACACAAACTCACTTTTAATGTCGTTAGCCTCACAATATTGCTTCCATTCTAGTAAGGCACTAACAAGATTTCCTGGCATCTCAAACGAGCGCACACTTTTTGGGGTTTTTGTCTTGCCAATTTTTGCGCTTCTACTTTTGACACTTCCATCAGCGTTGAACTCAATAACACGATTCAAGGCTTCACACACAGATAAAACTTTGGAATCGAGGCAAACATTCACCCACCTCAGAGCTATAAGCTCCTGTGGGCGCAATCCCGTTAAGATAAAGGTGATTATGATAGGCTTTAGAATGGGATTGCTAACAGCTTGAGAAAGTACTATGCCTCTAACCTCTGGGCGCAATGCTTTACCCTTTTTATCGCTTCCTATATTGCGCTTGAGTTGAACCTTGGATATAGGATTTTTGCTAATAATACCCTCATCCACTGCATAGCTAAAAAAGTTGCTTAACAACTGCTTCATCTTATGCACCGTGTCAATGGCTAGGGTGTTAGCTTTTAGGTTAAGAAAACCTTGCAACCGTTTAAGGTCTATGTCTTTAACGTCCATCTCACCAAACACAGGGAAGATATGATTTCTCATTAGATTGCGGCGATTTTCAACTGTACCAGATTCAAGCCTTGGGGCTTTGAATAAGTTAAACCACTCTGTCAGCAATGTTTGAAAATTTGCACTATCATTGACTGTGGGTGTCCTATATCCATGAGTAAATACCTCTGCTGTTAGCATAGTGACTTTCTGGGCCGCTTCCTGTCTGGTCTTACCGTATACGGTTTTGCGCATCGGCTTCCCATTTGGGTTGTACCCAGTGGTAACCGTTCCACACCATAGGCCATCACTCTCACGCTGATATATTGAGCCTTCATTATTTCCACGGCGGCCAGCCTTGGATTTAGTTTTCTTTAATTGTTGTGGCATACTTGCATCCTCCTATAATGCCATGCCACGGAACTATATTGTCTGTACTGTTATTATAGTTCCGTGGCTTTTGTAACTCAAGCATTTAGGCCGCGCTTAAGCCGTGTTTAAGTGACCAAAGCGCAAAGGCAATAACGGATACAGCTTTTCGATTTCCTACTTGGATGTACGGAAAATCATCACTACTCATAAGCTGGCGCACGTTGTTTGTTCCCAAGCCCGTAATCTGTACAATGTCTTTACAATCCAAAAAATCTTTTCCATGCTTCTCAGCAAGTCGTTTAGCTTCAAGTGCGGCGGCTATACCGATTTCAGAATTGATACATATGCCGTCCATTAGAGCAGGGTTATTATTTACTACCATTTTGCTACCTCCTTGCGTTAGCCCAAGGCTTTGTTTTCATCAAACCAGTAGCCTTGAAAAATAACACCATCGTGTGTCAGAAATCGGCCTTGGGCATTGCTTGGTATTTCGTCACTGGCTGATGTATTATCAAGGATTATCTGTGACAGGACATTATCAGCGCGTCCACATACACGGAAATTGATGTTGTTCTTTATCTGTCCAGATAAAATTGTAGCGTCAGGCCTCTGGGTTGCTAATATCAGATGTATGCCAAATGCACGACCTTGGCGGGCTATCGTTGACAGCTTGCTTTCAATGCTTAATATTATCTCTTTCTGGCTCTTATCCAGGCCAGTTTTATCAAGTACCTCCGCAACCTCATCACAAACAAAGATATGCCTTTGTAATGCAGATTCTGTGTTTTTGTTGAACTCGTCAATATTGGCATATCCAGAATCTTTGAGTAGTATCTTTCTTCTCTCTAATTCTTCTGTTATATTGCCAAGTACTTCTAACAGCGCAAATTCATTTACAATAATCTCACAGTGCTTGTTCCATGCGGGCGGAAAGTCAACGCCACCCTTAAAATCAGCTATGGAAACTATTGCACCTTTCCTTATGCACTGTAATACAAGGAGTTTAAGCAAAACGCTCTTCCCAGAACCAGTTGCGCCACCTAGTAAGATGTGGGGTATTAACGATAGATTGACCGTTTCAATACCAAACAAGCTTTCACCAAGCACCAAAACAAAACTGTCCTTGCGTAGATAACTCTCTTTCCAATTAACGATTTTGGGTAGAGCGTCTTTTGCTGACACCACAAGTAGTAAGATATAACGTTTATCTTTGCCATGTACAAACTCCACTATATTTACATTTAATGCGGCTTCAATTTTCAGCTTCTTATCTACCCATTCGCTGTATGGTATGCCACATGAGAAAAATTCCAAGATGATTATCTTTTTATTGCTTTTGTTATTCGTGCTTATACGTCTGCTAATCAATATAGGTGCTTCCCCTGCATGGTTAGCTAGGCCAATCCTCAGAAGATTGCCCCGCATTGCTCTGCCTCCAAAAGGCATCCCAATCTCCACTACTAAGGCAAATAGCCCGACTATTGCAATAAAAGCATACACAAATTGTCTTGTTGCCTGCCCTAATAAAGTTGCTTCATCTGCGAAAACTTCTTGGAGAGATGCACTACGTATCTCTCTTAACACACCAAAATCAATAATCACAAGTGCAGTTATTACGAAGGCAAGAATAACAATTGCCTTTCTCCAATCTGTAACAATAGACTTGCAACCCTTTCCAAAACGCAAAAGCATATAATTACGCTTTGCTGATGAATTCAATCTTTCTCGTTCGTGTTTTATCATGCTGTTGTGCCTCCAATATTTTTTTCAACTGTCGTTCCATCGGGCAAATACTCAATAGTACTGTGTATACGCCGTAGAAACGCTTTCCATGTTTCTGGTCTGCTAAATTGTACCGAGCTATATTGAGCACTTAGCGGGATATTTGCGGTTATATAAACCTTGCTAAAGCAAGCTATCTTGTCGTTATACCTTGCTGGTAAGCGCAAGGGGTATATATCTAAGTAGTTAAGCATTTCCTCGATAGGTATCTGAGAATTAAATTCCTCAAAAACGAGAACGTCTTGACTAAAGTACCCATCAAAAGAAACTCCTTGCCCCATTCGGTAATTTGTAACTCTGTAAATGTCCCGTGCCGAATGTTTTTCATATATACCGCTGGTCTTACCTGTTCCGCTTGCGCCGTAAATATAACTAGCTTCTATCTTGCGATTTTCACATGCATATTTTTCTGCAAAAACTGTTTGGCGAAGTAGGTCAATCTCTTTAATCCGAAATGCCATGCTAGGGGTATCGCTAATAATGTCTATTGTACTCATACCCTCGCTAACGTTCTTAAAAAGCTGATACATCTTTGGGCTTTTTTCTTCTTTTTCACTTGGGATAGTCCCAAACTCAAAAAAGCTACCTTCTACAGATGTTTCTGCTTTATCACTATTTGCCCATTTACCACTCTTACTAACGTAGTCCCTGTTATCAATTGCACTCCCATATGATTTTTCGATATGAGCAGTAGGAAAACGGTTTTTGATAGTAGAAAAACGTATAGGCGATGAAGAAGAAAGATATACATGCGTATGATGAGTCCCAGAACCACCTATTTCCTCGCACATGCAGAAGTAGTCTGGAAAAAATAGATGCAATTTTTCGACAATCGCGCTTTGGTCAAGCCCGCACTCAAGGGGATTGTTGATTGTTAATAACCATTTTCGTGCTTGTGAATTATTTGGCATATGATGCGACTCCTTTATATTGCTACATGCTACATGAGTAGCCATAAGGGTAATACTAGCCCTATGGCTAGGGCGGCAGTCTGCCAACGGGGGACATTTTTCTTTAAAAAATGTTTTTCCCCCTGATTGTTGGCAGTCTTCCGCTTAGTTTTATGACTTGGTGTTGACTAAGGAAATGCTTTTAGCTCTGGCACCTATTTGGGGTTGCCCGTTTGACCAGTAAATAAAAATCTCTAAATCGGTGAAGGTAACTTCAACAAAGCCTTCAGGGGCTTCAATAATTTGCTTACCCTCAATTTTGATACCTATTTTCTCTAGTCCACGGTCTGGCATAGCCACGATATAGCGGTATCCTGTGATGTTATCAGTACGCTTGCCATCTTTGTATTCATAGGCTGGAACGACTTCTACTAGCCAAAGGCGTTTTCCTAAACTGCTTTTGTCGATAATCAAATCTGTAATTTTCATGTTAATTCCTCCGAATAATAATAAATGTGATAATGTTTAATGGTTACAGCGCGCTCAAACTGTAAAAGCTTTATTAGTTAATGAGGCACAAGAGTTTCGCTTGCGAAACAAAAACGGAAGGGTAAATCACCTCCTTTGTGGTAATGGAATAAATCACGTTATCAGCAATAAGCATCAAACGTGGGTGTTACGGGGTGGTGCAGGGTATTGTTTTGGAACGCAAAAAAGCACCGCCTGAAAAGGCCGTGCTTTAAGATTATGGCTATTTTATAGATAGCCCATCATATAATTTTCATTAACAAAAGGGCGCAACTATCCCTTTCGCACATCTTTCTATTGTCATTACGACACTTGCCCCAGAAGACTGGGAGAATTGTATGAGAAAAACTGCATAGCAATGCTAGGAAGTTTGTTACTCAAACGCGTTTCAATCTAGGAAAGTCGCTATATTACTCAGCGAGCTGTGTACAAGTCCACAGCAGACCGCAACACAACGCCCTTAAAAATCCATTGGCTCTGTGCGCTTTCTGGTTTGGCTGGATTTAGCCTAATAGGAATTATACTCTACGTTTGCGATAAAGTCAATAAAATAGCAAACGTCCGTTCCACCTAAAGAGAATGTCAAGGAAAAAGCGCCTTGACATTCTCTTTTGCGCATGGCGTATGCAAATTGGGCGACGGGGGTGAAAGCGTTGTGGCAGGTTGTTTGCTTTGCTCCCCCGTCGTGTTGTTCTAGTTTACCATGCGCATCTGTTCCACTATGTTTGTGGCTAGTTTTGCGCTGGGGGGCTTAAAAGGCTCGGCATTATAGCAGGTTAGCGAAGGGAATCTTATCCAGCTAGTCCTTTTCTTCAACCAGCCAATCCATAGAAACGCCTAGCGCTTGTGCTATTATTTTAAGTTCTGCGTCTATAACATGTCTTTCGCCTTTTTCAATTCTTGATATTATCGTTTTCGTTATATCCAAGCCCAAGAATTGAATTTTGTTTGCTAATCCCTGTTGAGTCAGCGGGGGTTTGTGCATTGCTCGGCCTAATCTTACACGGTCACCGCATATGTTGCCTTTGATAGTAAACATTGTTTTGCCCATAAATCGCTCCAAATCTCAATAGTATCTATACTATTGATTTTATGTCTGGAGTGGATATAATTGTGAATAGCTTAGACATATTATGTCTAGTCTATGCACTATTTTGAGGAGCTAAACATGGATATTAACAAATACCGCACAACATGTTTCAGTGGATACAGGCCAGAGCAATTTGCATTTTCATTAGATGATAAAGACGGTACCAAGTATAAGGATTTGAAAAACCGTATCAATAACGCAATAACTGAGACACTACAGATGGGATATAATACATTCCTTTGTGGAATGGATAGCGGGTTTGATTTGCTTTGTGCTAAAGTAGTAATAGATATACGAAGAAAAAGAAAGTACCGTAATATACAACTGATTATCGTTCTTCCCTTTAGTGGGCATGGGTTTTCAGGTAAATGGGGTAGATTGCATCGTCTTGTGACGCATCATGCAAGTCAAGAAATCATTATCGCACCCAATAAACATACACGTAGTTGTTATTATCTTCGCAATTGCTTTTTGATAAATAATTCCTCTTATCTGATTTGCTATTGGACTGGACATAGAGGGGGAACCGCTCACACGGTAAGTATGGCAAAACAATCGGGGCATCTCATGCGGAATATTGCTGTTCGTTAAACTGTGTCAAAAGTAGCTGCAATTCAATTTATAACATAACAAATTTCCATAAAAAAACCGCTATCAAGTTTAATATTGATAACGGTTTAATTTACATAGAAAATTGATAGAGTATGAATTAGCCATTCATCTCTAATATCGTAGGTATCTTTCTCTGGATGATCCTATAAAAACGCCCCTATAGATATAACTAAAACTTTAACACCTTGAGATAAACTTTAATTGAAAGTTGCCATGTGCGCAGTCGTATTCAATTACTTCACATTTTAATTGATCGTTCACTTGGATTTCTGCTAAAGTAGAATAATCCAGTTTATATTGAGGATCAACTACTGTGATATAGCCCTTTATACTATTATCATCAGTAAAAATGCAAAATAATGCATGCTTAGTTTTTTCTATAACAGCCGCTGAAACTTGAGTTCCACTTTTATAAAGCTGTATATGCTCAAATGCATCTTTGATGTACTTATCTTCTGTTATCGCCTTATTTATAGCCTCTCTACATTCATGCATATTGTAGATTTCTAATGTGTTGGTATCTTCCATGTATATTTCGGGGCGAGAGAAAAACTCAGTTCTATATTCGCATAAATAGGTAATCAAGTTATCAGCGGTAAGAATGACAGCGATTTTTGATAAGTACGACCCCTTTAAACGTCTTGTAAGGCGTGCCATTACGTTCGTATCTTTAAAAAGCACATCCTCTGCACATGCTGCTAAATAGTTAATATTAACTAACATAGTTAAATGCATAAATCCTGGTAATGCAATTTTTATATAATCAGATTCTGAAACATAAGAAGAAGCATCAGAGAAAACTAATCCATTTTTTACAAGATAATTTAGCTCTCTGTGTACAACATCTATATTGTGTCCGATAAGTTGCATTTCCTTCAATAGTAAGCTAGACATGAACATGCCTTTTATTCTTTCCGAAATTTTATTGTTTTTTGTTGCCAGCCAACGGAGTATATCTATCCGTACAAAAGGATCAGGGAAGTCATCACTAAATTTAGAGTGAAAAAGATTAATAAAATTGGATTCTTCACCATTGTAATACTTTCTATTTTTGCGAAGTAGTGCATTTATGAATATATGTGAAGGTAATTTATAATGGTGATCACTAACTCTTATTTTGAATATATCATTTGTTGATATATGACCACTCTTACAGAAATCTTCGAATATCTGAATCCCATTTCTTGTATTTCTATCAGATAGCTTATAGATGACGCTTGAAGCTAATTGATTGTTGCGAATCGCAATAATTATGTGCTTAAAGTACTCAACAAGTCTAGACCTTTCAATAGAGACTTGCACTCCATTTTCTAACATGTATGTTGTTTGGGTTGGATTTGTTATACGCATAATATAATTTAGTCGGGCTTGGATAACTTTAAATAAATCAGGAGGATCAATTCTGAAAACCAAGTCTTTAACGACCGTATCAAGCGGGGGTTCATTTCTATATGAGTCATATGTGCTATCGCGCATGGGCAGAATTACAATACATTTAAATGTATTTCGTATCCATTGAGCAACTTGAAACATAAGTAATTGAACATCTTTGTCCCTTTTGTCGCAATTATCAAGAACTACTATTGGTAACAAACCATTATTTTCTTTTAAGAAAATTAATTGAGATTCTAAAAGCTTTGTAGTATCTTCCATGTTCTTATTTAAAAGATTGAAAAGATGCTCTTTGTACTTAGCATCATCTTTTATAAGTAATTGCCCAAGTCCTTTTTCAAATTCATTAATATCTTTCCTAAAAACTCTCTTAATAATATCAAGGGTTGAGAAATCTATATCATTATGATTTTTTTGAATTTGCTCGAGCATCCTTTTTTTGATCCAGTCATATATCTCGGAACTTGCGTCGGGAGCAAAGTTCATGTTGAGGAAAATCCATTCACATCTAGCCGCCAACGTGGAGTGCTTCTTTTCTAAAAACATTCTTTTGAAGTATCTTATAAATGTAGATTTTCCACTTCCGACATTTCCAATAACAAGCATTAGGGAATACGCCTCAATTTTATCATCTATGCGCTGCGACATTTTACGCATAAGTTCTATAGGATCATCTGTTGCAAGAGGTGTAGCACTTTCTTTGCTTGGAAGTTCATATTTGCGAATTTCTTTATATAATGGTTCAATGTGCTGTTCTCTCTTAGCAGATGGTACATATGCATTTTCTACAATTATACTACGCTCTTCTTCTGTTTCAGGATCAAAAATATTGCGGTTTTCAAAAACAAACGTTCTGCCGAATGAATTTTCTTCCAATTCCTCGTTTTGTACTCTTTTTCCCCCTAATTGAGATACTGGTGTGTAAAAGCGTGCTTCTCCGCGGGCATTGATATACGGTCTACTTGATAGCTCCTCCAGATTGCGTATAGAGCATAAGTCTAGTAGATTAACATAATTAATGTTTTCAACACTAAAGTCATTAAAGGTAAGTTTTACTTCAGGTTCCTCATGATCGTAATATCCTGCCCAAGTCTCTTCTCCATTACATACAAAGACTAGTTGACATACGTTTACATTGTGAGCAAATTTTGCATTAACTTCTGCTGCATATAAGCGCGCTTCGGAGTAAGCTATAGCTAAATCAGTACCTGGTCTCTTTGCTTCGACAACTAAAACTGGAAGCCCCCGTATGACAATTAGATAATCAGGGTGATAATATTTTTGCGATGTCCCTTTCCCAATGAGTTTCATACGAAGAGTTGGTTTAGTCTGTATTAAAGCATCATTGATGGATAGCCCTAGTGGTGATGATGTAGTCAATAAAGGATAGATGAATTTTTGCTCAACATCGCTTTCAGTTTGCATAGAGTCAAGAGTGCAAAAAAATGACATATAATCCCTCTTTTCTTCTTTAATACATGAAATATCTTTATCTTATTCTTCCTTTATCATAGGAAGTTAATGCTTTATGTATTATAGTTAATCCTTGTCTTATTCGCAATTACTTACAAGAAATTAGTCATTGTTAATCAGGATAAAATCCTGTGTAGTCTCTAAGCAACATATGCAATCGCTATAACAAATTCTATAAAGCGTTCATAACCCGCACCTCATTAGTAAAATAATGGATAATGCAGATATTAATGTTTTATATCCACCTTTGAACTCAAGATGCCAGTTAGAATTGATTCGAGTGACACACCCTTCGCAAGATATGTACATTCACTATAAATAGGCTCATCCTTAGATTTTCTAAAAATCGTCAACACCTTTTTAGGGGGCTTGTCCACCACGTTTCGTACATCCTCGCGCAGAACCGTATTCGGTACATAAAAATTTCGCTTACCATTTTCACGGATAAAGCCCAAGCAAGCGGTGACTGTTCCTGCAAGTTTTTCTGTAACCAACATAGACTTGGTGTGAGTATAATCACCCACCATTTTTGCTGTCTTATGTATATTCATTATCTGACTTAGAACAGATAGCTTCATCTTCGTTGTACCGTCTTTGCTAAATTCAAATGCAGAAGGGGATAGCCGTTTGTCTATGCACATTTCATAAAAGTCTATGCTTTTTAGGTTTTTATCGGTTAAGACTACCCCTGTCAAATGCAAGTAATTACGAGGCATGCATATCACTTCAAGGTTATGAATAGCACCCGCATTATCAAAGATAAAGAGTAGGCTGCGATTAGCCAAATTAGTTTTATACTGCTCTGCACATTCCAAAAGAATTTTGTGTGCTTCTGCTTTTTTCATTATTCACCCCATAAATTTAGAAGGAGGTGTCCACCGCCGCAGCGATAAACTCCTCCTTCAGTGACTAATTTTTCCGTTGTCCGCCAACCCATCAGCACACGAAGTCTGACATGTCTTTCGGGTTTTATCGTTGCCCGCCAACCCACCGACACACTAAGTTCGGCATGAATTTCGGATTGATAAAGGTGTTAGCCCACCTGTAAATAGCGTATGCAAATTACATTGATTTGATACAATCGCAGTTTATCACGCAGGTTGTTTTCAGTCAAATAATTTTCGGCCATTTTATAGCTATTTGCTAATACATAACAGACATAGTTCCGCGCATGGTGATAATAAAATCAAAATTGCTACAATTTGCTACAGTCCTTATTTGTGCAAACGCAGAAACCCCTATAAATACAGACTTTCCAGCCCTCCACAGTACCTAGAGCAACTCCTTGGTAAGGACGAGGTCACCGGTTCAATCCCGGTCAGTAGCTTCAAAAAAACGCACACTTCCCATTCGGGGAGTATGCGTTTTTTATTGTGTTTACTTGAGTTGTGAGGTTTTATTATTTTCCATTTGTTGCACCAACGGCCACACTCCACCTAAAGCAAATGTCAAGGGAAGTGTGCCTTAACATTCGCTTGCGTGGTATTACAGCAGGTGAGGGAGTGGAAATATACTCGACTAATCCTTATCTTCCATCATTGCGCTTTATTCAACAGAAAACTTAGGGTTCGCTAGTACTATCTCAATGATGTCAGAAAAGCATGAGATAACATTATATTTAGTTATCGGAGCCGCCCCTGGATGGGCAGCGTGGCATCTCATATTAAAACATGAAATCAGGCGGGATTTTTCGTTGGTGTCGATCATTTGCATTGCCTCTAGTACAGTTATGATATCGTTATCAAATACGGACTGAAGGTCATTTCCTGAGCTGACAGAGAATGTCTTGTTAAAGTTTTTATACTTACCTTTTGTTTGTTCTTTCATTTGAATAGAGGTTTTATTAAACGAGTCAAACCCTATCTTTTCCACGACCTTATGGATTCGGTCAATTGCCGCACACCAAAAAAGCACGGTAGATGCTTTTAAAAAACCATTTGCCCAACATCCCAATGCTTCTCGCAAATAATCGTTCTCATCACTATTAGGGACTTTTTCTAAAAGAGCCGTAACTTCATCATCATACATTGTTGTATCGTTTTCAATGTCAATGTTATTTGTCTGAAGGAATATGATAATGTTGTCATTGAATGATTTGAGTATTGCGTCAAATTGCACTTCATATGATGAGCGCCTATTATTACTTGATGAAAGCCTAAGAATATTCTTAAAAAGTTCATCATATGAAAAAACAATATCTTTGTCGATACCATAAGGTAAAAGCTTTTTTGAAAAGTTGTCAAACCAGTATTCAGCTAACTTGTTAATTGCTTTCTTTTGCTCCTGATTATTAACCTTAACAGCTTGAGATGATAATAGTTCTTTTCTCTGGATTTTGAGTAATTCAAGATATTCCTTAGCGTCTTGAACAAAATCATGACTGGACATGTTATTCGCCATCAGCTAAATCAAGAAGAACCTTTACAAGCTCTTTTTTACCCGATGCAGATAGTGTTACCATAGTGTTTTTGTCAACTTTGTCTGGCCAGGTTTCCCATAGGTCTTTGCTATTTTTAAAATATGAAGCGAAGTTAGCCCTACTATAGCATTTCATGGTTTGACATCTACTTCTGATAGCCTCGTAATTGAAAGCCATCTCACCATTTGCATCGTTATATGAGCTTTCAAAAGCTGATAGTAAAGCAATCCGGATTTGACAATCAGACATTTTAGTACTCTTTACGGTATCGTATAATGGTAGCAACTTACCATCTTCTTTATAGTAAAGCTTATTGAGAGTAACTCCAGTAATTTTATTATCTTGCAAGAATCGTCTTATCTTGACGTGGAATTCTTTTTCTTCAATGTCTTCGCTTGCAGACATTTCATTTTCCTCTGAATTGACAGTATCGATGACGGACGGTTCATTATCAACTACTTTGGGTTCCAGTGATTCTTGGCTTTTAAGTTTTACAGGTTGTGCATTTGAAGTTAGGTAATTTTCAATAAGAAGCTCAAAACATTTTTCTTTTAATGCTTCTGGGCACTGATTTACGATTTCAATAATTTCTTTAATCTCTATTTTGAGTTGTTGATACATAACTTTTATGCTCCTTATCTTTTATAATCAAAATATTATATCTTTGAAAATTTATATATGGGTGTTAATAAATTATTATCTATTTTATTAAACTTACCATTGCTACCTTATAGAGATATGTATCATACCTTAGAAATCAATTGCACGATTACATTCAACTTAGTATATACGTGTGCATTAGGATTTGCAATTATATATGCAATTAATAGCCCTTGACATAGCTGAAACGTAGGAATTACAAGCATTTAAGCCACTTCAAGCAACACATGAAATATACCGAAATACATCTTACAATGTGCCCATTACCCGACATTCTCCGGTACGCATAATTGACAATAAAGGAATCAATTTTCAATGTCCACTTTTGACTTCAGGGCATCAGTTAGGATTGATTCAAGTGACACACTTTTCGCTAAATATGTACATTCTCTATAGATATGCTCATCTTTAAATTTTCTAAATATCGCTAAAACCTTCTTTGGGGGCTTGTCCACTACCTTCCGTATATCCTCACGCAAAACCGTATTCGGCACATAAAAATTCCGCTTACCCTTTTCACGGACAAACCCTACGCAAGCCGTAACCGTTCCTGCAAGTTTTTCTGTAACCAGCATAGACTTGGTATGCGTATAATTCCCCACCATCTTTGCTGTCTTATGTATATTCATTATCTGACTTAGAACAGACAACTTCATCTTCGTTGTACCATCTTTGCTAAAGTAAAATGCAGAAGGGGGTAGTCGTTTGTCTATGCACATTTCATAAAAATCTATGCTTTTTAGGTTTTTATCGGTTAGGGCGACCCCTGTCAAATGCAAATAATTACGAGGCATACATATCACTTCAAGACTTTGAATAACACCCGCATTATCAAAGATAAAGAGTAGACTGCGATTAGCCAAGTTAGTTTTATACAGTTCTGCACATTCCAAAAGAATTTTGTATGCCTCTGCTTTTTTCATTATTCACCCCGTAAATTTAGAAGGAGGTGCCCACCGCCGCAGCGATAAACCCCTCCTCCCATGACTAATTTTTCCGTTGTCCGCCAACCCGCCAGCACACGAAGTCTGACATGATTTCGGGTTTTATCGTTGCCCGCCAACCCACCGACACACTAAGTTCGGCATGAATTTCGGATTGATAAAGGTGTTAGCCCACCTGTAAATAGCGTATGCAAATTGCATTGATTTGATACAATCGCAGTCTATCATACAGGCTATTTTCGGTCAAACATTTTTTAGCAAGGCTGATAAAATACCATCAATAAAGCGTATCACTGCAAACTCATGCAATGCGCTTTATTATAGTTGAGTTTTAAATATTGATGCTTAATATTTTTCGATTTAGAGCATATACACTCTAATATCAGTACAAAAATATAAGACAATCAGCAGAGTGTATACACTCTAAAGGGAATGATACATATGGCTAAGAAACTAAAGCAAGATATTTCAATCGGCGCAAATTTAAGAAAATACAGACAGGCCATAAACATGTCACAGGAAGAAGTAGCATCAAAGCTACAAGTTCAAGGATTGGACATTCATCAGAAAATAATATCTGAGATGGAGCTAGGTAAATATAGCATTAGGATTAGTGTCCTTCTTGCTCTAGCCGATTTGTATAACAAGCCAGTCCAGTGTTTTTTTATGGATTTGAATCGCTATGATAAAGAACCGCCTGAGAAGAGTTTGTTCTAACAGGTTTATGCGGTAGATGGAAAGGAGCAAAGTGTTATGGGTGAACAAAAAATAAAATGGCCGTCTATCAAGGCGATGCTATTTGCATACCTTGCAATAACAAAAATTATTTACTGGTATCATACCGTCATTGCGGTGCTTCAAGATGACTTAGGTGATGTAGGCAGATATGTTATATCGCGGTTGTTGGGACAAGATTTGCTTATTATTGTAGGCATAGTTATCATGTTTTTATTAGATAGTTTAATCCACAACAGGAGCCATGCAAAAAGTCAAAATTATAGCAAAGTAGTGAAAACTATCGCACACTACACCATTGGCTATATCGCATTTATGGGATTCATTCTCATTTACTTCCAGATTATGAGCTTGACTGGTCAAATGTCTTGGGGCAATATTTTAATCTATTCCAGTCTTACGTTTCTTGTAGTCAATGTTGTATTCGAAATCAAGGAATATATCAAAGCAAAGTTCATGTCCGACGATACTCCGCCTGCTCAAAATACAGAGGATAAACTCGCCATGCTCAAAACCCTGTTTGATGACGGCGTTTTAACCCAAGAAGAATATGATTGCAAGAAAGAAATAATTAATAGTATGTAGCTTTATATTTTTATCGCATTAATAAAACCGCCAGACTCTTAGAGCTGGCGGTTTTTCATATTACATGCCGATTGTCTGAACAACAAAATCAATATCCTCCCGGCTAACCCCATTATGGGTAACAAATCGGTATTCACAATTTTCGGGCGGATTAATTTTTATCCCTTTCTTGAGCAACTCCTCTGTAAGCCCAGGCCTATCAAGGGAAAAGAACACCATATTAATATGCACTCTACTAATATCCAGTGTGGTTCCAGGTATCTTTTCAAGCTGCTTGGCCAAATACATCGCATTATCATGGTCTGCCTGTAAGCGCTTTGTCATAGTTTCCAGACCTATAATGCCACTTGCTGCAAGTATCCCAACTTGGCGCATACCGCCACCGAGAAGCTTTCTATACTTCCGTGCTTTTTTTATAAATGCGGCACTACCGCATAGCATAGAGCCAACAGGAGCACACAGGCCCTTTGATAATGCAAACATTGCAGAATCGCAGTACCTAGTAATGTCTTTTGGGTCTACATTAAGATAGGTAGCCGCATTAAAAAGCCGCGCCCCGTCTAGATGAACAGGTAGGTTGAGACTCTTTGCCGCTGTATACGCATCCTCCATTTTCTCAAGTGGTACTACAGTTCCGTTGGAAAGGGCATTTTCCACACATACCAGCCCTGTTTCTGGGTAGTGGATATCATCTTCGCGGAAATTAGCGCGTATATCGTCACCGCTGATGGTATCATCTGGATTACTGACCACACGGTAGCTAACTCCTGCCAAAATAGCAGCCCCGCCAACCTCATGGGCCACAATATGGGAGTTGGTACCTACAATAATTTCATCTCCCCGCTTTGTATGGGTCATTATTGCAAGCTGGTTGGCCATAGTGCCGGAAGGTACAAAAAGCGCGGCCTCAAAGCCTGTAATGTTGGCGGATATGTCTTCCAGGCGCTTTACTGTGGGGTCATCTTCGTATACATCATCTCCCACTATGGCCACTGCCATAGCCTTACGCATTTCCTCTGTAGGCTGTGTTACTGTATCTGAACGAAGATCAATAAGTTTCATGTTATTCCTCCACTGGTGGATTTGTTTTTTTGGGTAAAAGCTCTCCTGTTAATCCTGGAAAGCCTTGTTGCCGTAAGGCTTCATACAGCACTATACCTGCCGTTACAGACAGGTTAAGTGAGCGTTCTTCCCCTATCATGGGGATATTAATAATTCTGTGCTTGTACTGTTCTAGCAATGATTGTGGCAGCCCTTTTGTTTCACTGCCAAAGATAATAAAATCACCAGGTTTATACTCTACATCCGTGTAGGTTATCCCTATCCCTGACTCTGCCAGATAGATATTGGCACTAGGGTTCTTTTCTATAAAGTCTTGAAAGCAATCATACTCTGTCACGTCAATCTTTGGCCAGTAGTCCATGCCGGCTCTGCGTAGGGCCTTTTCATCTAAGTAAAACCCAAAGGGGCGGATTAGGTGTAATCTCGCCCCTGTCATCAGGCATGTACGCCCTATGGCCCCAGTGTTATGAGGGATTTCGGGCTGGTGGAGTACTATATTCATTGAGGGTACCACTGGGTTAGAAGTTTATTAACAGCTCCCGGGCTTGTTAGCTCTGCAAATATTGCTTCTATTTTTGCTCCAAGGCCTACAGCGTATAAGTCTACACCAAAGATATTTGCATCAGATAAGATAGGGCGCAAGTCTACATTGCCTTCTCTTCCAATAGGAAGTACAGTCTCCGGTAGGCGTGGGTCTGGGCTTAGCTCCATTGTGGCACCGGTATCGTCTGTGCCCATACGGTATCTAAGCCACAGTGCAATAAACCTAGGGATAGCCTCCAGCCCTGCAATATCTAGACCTTCTTCCAGTCGGGTCTTTAATGTTACCCCAAAGCGTACAGGTATCTTTTGGGATGCGTCAGCATTGATGCGGGCGGGAGTATCCGGGATAAATGGGTTGGGGAAGCGCTTTGTTATAACTTCCGTAAAAAAGTCCTGTGGGTTAATAATCCCCGGATTGGCTACTGTGGGCATAGCTTCTTCTGCGGCTTGATAAAGCATCGCCACTAGGTGTTTATCCTGCATACATGAAGAAATTGTAGGGTAGTCAAGAAGGGAGCCGCATACCCCTAATATAGTATGGAGAGGGTTAAGGCATGCGCAGACCTTCATCTGGTCAGCTTTGCGAACTGTATCTTGATCTGTGAAGAATACGCCTTTGCCTATGGCTTTTTCCAAAGGCGGGCGGCCATTGGGGAAGTTATCTTCTATTACCAGGTATTGTGGGCCTTCAGCGTTGACAAAAGAGGCTACTGTGGTGTTTTTTTGGGTATGGGTTATTTCTGTTGAGGTATAGCCTTCCTTTTCCAATATATCTACAACGGCCTTGGCCGGTTGTGGGGTAATTTTATCTATCATGGTCCATGGATAAGCCTGGGTATTTACATATTCTATAAACCCTGGGATATTCCAGGCGGCTGCAATTGCTTTTACGGCATTGGCTACCTTGGTTCCGTTTTCCGCAAAGTTATCCATGGCAACAAGTGCTAATGGAGGAGCCTTTGTTATGAAGCGGGCATATAGCCCGGCAGCAAGTTGCTCCATTGCTGTTTTTGCTTTGTCAGGGGATGGGCAAATGTTATCAGGTTCCACGCCGTAACCTTTTTCTGTAATGGTGATTGTAACCATTTGTAGGCTTGGTTTTGAGAATATATTTTGCAGTCTGGTTAGATCTGGGCCAAAGGCATCTGCCATGCTGGCTATTATCCGCTTGTCTGCTGACCCGTCGGCATTGAGGGTTACGGCAAGAGTTAGGTTGTCGTATGGGGTAAAGGATGCCGGGATTATGCCTTCGTCATAGGACTCGTACACGATTATTCCTTTGTCTGTATGGCCCGCGTCTAGTAAGTCCTGCTGTAAGCCCGCAACGAAAATACGAAAGATATTTCCGGCCCCCATATGGAGCCATATAGGCTCATCGGTGGTGGCTTGAATCATGGCTTCTATATCAAACTTTGGCAGTTGATACCCTTCTGGCCAGGTTTTTTTAAGATTTTCTCTTGTAAGCTTCATAGACTCTTCTCCATTTCTGTTACAAGTTCTTCGAATTTTTGTAAGGCATCTCTTACAGGGGTTGGTGTGCTCATATCCACTCCAGCTTTTTTTAGGATTTCTATCGCGTAATCGCTGCTGCCGGCTTTCAAGAAGCCAAGGTAATCTGTAAGTGCCTGGGGATCACCTGATTGTATCCGCTTTGAGAATGCGAGCGCCGCGGAGAACCCGGTGGCATACTGGTACACATAAAATGCCCTATAAAAATGAGGAATCCGTGCCCATTCAAGATCAATCTCGGGGTCTATCACGATATCTGTGCCAAAGTACTTTATTGTAAGCTCACGGTAAGCCTTGTTTAGCGCATCCAGTGTGAGAGGTTCGCCTTCCTCCGCCATATGGTGGGCAATCATTTCAAATTCTGCAAACATAACCTGTCTAATCAGCGTACCTCTAAACTGTTTTATATACTCTCCAAGGAGATAAAGCCTGGTTTTAGGGTCAGTGGTAGTTTTAATCATATGATCCATCAGGATTGTCTCGTTTACTGTAGAGGCTACTTCTGCTAGGAAAATATTGGGGGAGCCATAAACGCTGGGCTGATTTTCCCAGGTGTAATAAAAATGCATGGCATGTCCTAGCTCATGGGCTAGGGTAAACATATCACCTAGAGTGTCGTCATAGTTTAGCAGTACATATGGATGGCCACCATATACTCCCCATGCATATGCGCCGCTTTCCTTGCCTTCATTTTCATAAACATCAACCCAGCCGGACTCTAGGCCCTTTGTCATTATCGCTAAATACTCTTTCCCTAGTGGTGCCAGGCCTTCGATACACTTCTTTTTTGCTTCTTCGTAGGAGATTTTCACATCCGCCTCTTCTACAAGTGGGGTGCTTAGGTCGTACATATGAATTTCATCCAGCTTTAAAACACGTTTTCTAAGGGCCACATATCTGTGCATTACAGGTAGAAACTCATGAACCGCCTCGATTAGTTGATGGTACACAGTGGTAGGGATATTGCTATTAGAAAGAGCCATTTCCAAGGCACTATTATACTTTCTAGCGTTGGCATAGAAGATATCTTTTTTCACACTGGAGTTGTACATCGTGGCTATCGTATTTTTTAGGCTGTCGTAAGCCTTGTAGTAGGCTTCGAAAGCGTCTTTTCTCACACGGCGGTCAGGGGATTGCATTAGAGTGTAGTAGCGGGCATGAGTAACTTCCACCGTGTTGCCCTTGTCGTCTTTAATTGTATCGAATTTTAAGTCGGCGCTGTCAAGCATACTGTAGATATTGCCTGCGGCATCTCCCACTTCTGAAGTTTGCGCCAGTAGCTCTTCAACTTCGGCACTGCGTATATGCGCTTTTTGGCGCATAATATTTTTAAGAAAATGTTCATAGCTCTTTAGCTCTGGCACTGATTCAGTAAAGCTTAGAATAGTAGCTTCATCCAAAGAAAGAAGCTCGGGTACAAGAAAGGCTGTTGCAGCGCCGAATTTTACACTGGTAGACTCCCCAATATCTGCCATGCCTTGAGATTCAGAGACATTGGCATCTTCGTGGCGTTTCATGGCGGCGTATACATACAGGCGGGATATAGTCTCATTAGACTTAAAATAATCCTTGAGGCAGGATGCCAAGGCCTCCCCTGTAGTCAGCTTGCCCCGATACCCTTCCATGGTTTCAATCATGGAAGATACTGCGTCTACATCTTTGCGCCAATCCGCTGTGGTTTTATAAATGTCTTCCAGTCTCCACTTATACTCATGAGGGATCTCACTACGCTTGCGAGTTTTAATCTCCATAACAACGTACCTCCTTGTATTTTTTATTATTTTAGCATGTTACCTAAAGTTTGACACCCAATCCCTATTATGGAATACTCAGTTGGTTTACATATAACCAAGGAGGTACCAATGAGAAACGCTAAATACGACTTAACCAACGGCCCAATACTAAAAAAACTGATAGCCCTGTCAGTCCCGATAATGGCCACATCTTTTATGCAAATGGCCTATAGCCTTTCAGACACCTTTTGGATGGGGATATTATCCCGTGACTATGGCGCAAGCGGGGCTGTAGCCGCCGTGGGAACTGCCGCGCTATACCTATGGTTGTCCATGGGTCTAATATCCTTGGGGCGTATGGGCGCGGAGATAGGTGTATCTCAAAACATGGGTCGAGGCGATACTAAAGCTGCTAAAGGTTTTGCTCAAAACTCTATTATGTTGTCCATTGTGTTAGGGGTAATATACTCCGTTATTATGATAGTTGCCCGTAGGCCGCTTATCGGCTTTTTTAATATCAACGACCCAGGGGTAGTACTTCAGGCTCAGCAGTACCTTGCAGTATCTGCAATAGCGATGCCCTTTATGTTTGTTCATAACGTTATAACGGGTTGCTTCAATGGCTATGGTAATACAAAGCTTCCTTTTTATATCAATTCTCTAGGCCTTGCCCTAAATATCATCTTAAGTCCGATTTTAATCTTCGTATTTGGCTTGGGTATTATAGGTGCCGCCATAGGCACGGTAATAGCCACGATAGTCAATGTGGTACTAAAGATATGGGCAATAAAACGCTATAGCGGCCGCCCATTTGAGGATTTCTCATTCCGTTTCCAAATTGTTAAAGACAAGCTTGTACAAATATGTAAGTGGGGGATACCCGTTGCGGTAGAATCCATGACCTTCACTTTCTTGTTCATGGTAGTGTCGCGCCTTATTTCCGACTTTGGAATAGAAGCCATAGCCGCCCACAGGGTTGGCTACCAAGTTGAAGCGCTAAGTTTCATGGTAGGGGGAGGCTTCGCCATGGCTTATGGCTCCTTCGTAGGCCAAAACTACGGCGCAAAAAAGTGGAGCCGTCTCCACAGCGGCTATAAAGCATCCATAAAAGTAATGGCTGCATATGGCTTGGTTATCACCTTTATATTATTTATTTTTGCGGAACCCCTAGTATCTATTTTCCTAAATAGCGCAAATGAAATCCAAATGGGAGGCGACTATCTACGGATAATTGCCCTTACTCAGTTATTATTCTGCATGGAAGGGGTAGCCGTAGGCTCCTTTAGAGGTAGAGGCCTAACCATGAAGCCCACGATTGTAAGTGCAGGAAGCAATATACTCCGCGTAATAGTAACTTACGCCCTAGCTGCCACTGCCCTAGGTATAACAGGGGTATGGTGGGGTATAGCGGTAGCCATGACAGTAAAAAGTGTATGGTTACTGATTTGGCACTATATCAATGGGCGCAAGCTCCAAAGATTGGATGAGGTTATATGAAAATAACAAAGCCGGTACTACTCCTGATATTGGCAACACTAGCACTAGCAATAACCGCCTGTTCCAATGACTTTAACCAAGGAAGGCCAACCCCTATACCTAACACAACCCCACCCTCTACTTCTGAAGAAGAGGAAAATGTCCCAGAAGAATATGAAGTGGAAGAAGCATATATAGAAGAATTTACAGCCACAGAAGAACTTCCAAGCTATACTCCTGCATCAGAAATGCCATCAGACCCTTTGCTAATTAACGCAATCTGGGCTACATCGGATATTCTTAATAACTTCGATGCCTTCGAATCTCTTACAGACTACGACCAAGGCACCCAGCGGATAGTAATCATATCAGGAATAGTAATAACCAATGCCAGATATATAGCAATAAGTCTAAACGAGTCAAATCTATCCTTTAACGAGAGCGCCGTAATCCATACGTTGGATGAGCTATTGCCAGAGCGCCCCTTTGTGATAAATTGGCAAGAAGAAAACCCGCCCCACAGAGGGATAAGCTTTACCGACGCTAATAATAGGCCGAGATACTTCTATATAACTACAGACATATCAGATGGCCATGTAATACTTGTGGAATTCCAACCAGGGGTTAGTATGGCATCGGGGTAACAACTCCCCAATAAAAACGCGCATATCATCCGAACACGAAGGATGATATGCGCATTTTTTAGTTTACTGGCCGTACGCAGTTTCTTAATGGTATTTATCCTACAACAATCTCCATCGGCATAGCAAACCCTTCAATAGTAGGGTTATAGTAGTCGAATACCCGCACGTGCCCTCCGGTAACAATAACAGGATAGCTGGGCCGATACGCTACAACCAAATCAATAATCTCCCCGGCTTCCACATCCCGTAGATAAAGGTTGACAACATCAAACCGGGTTTCATACCGCTCTATTAACCCCTGATTCCTAAGAGCCGCCAGGCTAGAAGCCTCAACCCTAAATCCTTGTGGGATACTTACAACCACCATGGCATTATTAATAACCATACCAGACCGATTAATAACCCGAATATCCTGATCCACCCACTGATGAATAATTAAATCCGTGTCCATCGAAGTTATGACCTCAAACCCGCGGTCAAGCTCCACGGAATCATATGGCACGTAGAAATCCAAAGTAATCTTGTAAGTCATAGTTCCCAAATCGGGGAACCGGATATGCATAGTATTTTCAGCATCAAGCCCCGTAAAAGTCACTTGATATAAGTCTAGGGTGTTATCTCCACTAACACGAATAACCTGCTCTTGCTCCCCAATGGTAACGGTAATCTCCCCATCTTTAAGCGGAGACGCTGTGGCGTGATTAGTAAGTGCCATAAGTGACAAAATCGTAGCCTGGGTACTATGCCATGTACCCCAGGAGTCTTGATTTGCCAAAATATGATTTACCAGCATGGCATTAGTATCGGTGTAAACCCCATACCGAGAAAATACCAAAGAAGTAAGTGCAGTAGTTTGCAGGTTTTGCGCATGGCCGCTGGTGCCAAAGTAATCCCGCAGATTAGCGGATACATAAGCGGAATCACCTATGCGTTCCACATTCCCAGCCAAATCAGCCAATACATCACTAGCTTGTGGTGAGCCTACATTAACAAGCGCATTGGCAATAAGCGCCAAAGTAAAATTATCATCCACCAAATGCAGTCTACTAAGCAAATAATCCACAGAAATCTGTAGCCGCGAATCGCGGGGAATAGCTTCAGACATAGCCCAAATAATATATGCATTAAATGCAAGATGCTGGGCATCTGTAAGCCTATGCACATTAGGGCCAGTGATATTGAAAGACCCGTCGCGGTTTTGATGGCTAAACATAAATTCCGCCATCCGCTCCATAACCCGCTCGTCAATTGTGTAAACCGAAGTCAAGTTCACTAGCTGCATAAGCCCGTAAGCGGTAAGCACCGTCTCAGCGGGAGCATGACCAAAGAGGGAAAAGCCACCAGGCTCAGACCGCACCTCAAAAGTCAAAAGCCGCTGATAACCAGAAGAAATAAACTCCAATGCCCGGCTGGTTATAGCAGGGTTATCCAGATTATTTTCCTGCATATATCGTAAAGCCAAAATATTAGGGAATAAAATAGAAGATGTCTGCTCAAAACACCCAAAGGGCATACGGAATATATTCTCCATACCTTCAACCACCTGAGCCATAACAGAAGGATAAAACTTAATAGTAGCCCGCCGGGTATCAGGGATATCCACATCCATAAAGAGAATATGCTGCATAATATCCCTCTCTATAGTCCCGCTGGAAACTACTCGCTCAATCCTAAACCCTTCCGGATTAACCCTAAGGCCTTTTTCAACTGCATCGGCAAAGCCATGGGTATCAGCGTAAGCCCGGAATACAAAATCTCCAAAATCTAAAATAGTAATAGGAATGTACACCATCACAGACTGGTTGACAGGAACAGTAAGGGTCTGCACCGGCTCGGTGTTAAGAGTGAACCAAGGAAGCTCTGCAATAGTAAGGATTACTATTTGCTCCTCTTCGGTGTAGTTAAACACAGTAACAGGAATACTTACCCTATCTCCTCGGATAGAGTTGCGAGGCAGCTCAAAATCCATAAAGAATGGCTGAAATGCGCGGATACTGCCCTCAGTATGCCCTACAAGTCCATCCTGTGTATTGCCCACAACTTGAATATTCCAAGTAGTAATATTATCCGCCAGCATGAATCCAAGCTCTGCTTGACCATCCCGTGCCATCACTTCAGGGATAAAGAGCATAGTCTCTAAGAAAAGGCGGCGAACTCGTGCTGTTTGGGTTTCAATTTCGCCTGCGGGCCTGCCTGGGGCTTCAAAAGCATCATCAGCATCTTCCAAATCGAATGAGGGCTCTGAAGCCGGAGCACTGTCATCTGCCTCTGCCGTTTGTGGGGGTGGAATCCGGTCAGCCATTGATTCTTCGCTATCCCTGGCACTACTACAAGAAGATAAAAAGAATAATGCAAAAATAAATATTACGATAGCCCCAAGTACAACCCAAGAAATCGCTTTTTCATCCTTCTGTACTACAGTGGACGGCGATTTATTCTGTAAATATCCAGGGATATCCGGATACTTATGATGATGTGTAGGCGATAAATGGGGTTTGTCCCTAAATACAAAGAACATTATAGTTGCTACAAAAACAACATATACAAGAAAAGCAGTCATAACTCCACTACCTCTTTGTTCAGGCGCCCGGGGTGGGGGATTAATAATCCTGGAAGTCTGGATAGAAGGAGATATGCCTCCCTGCCTGAGTAAAAGCCGTGATATAGCCTGCTCGGAAGCCCCGGAAATAAGAGTCGCATATAATGTTGCGGCATCTAACCCTTCGCTAAAACGTATATCAGCCAAAGCCAGCCGGATATTATCAATAGACAGATCATTAGCCGCAAGGCTAAGCATAGCCTCATCTACAATACTCACCAACAGCGCCGCATCCAGAGGCATCCCGTCAGAGTCGGTAACTCCAATATTGAGATTCACAAATTCCCCAGGGCGATACTCTGGCCTATCCGCATCAACAGTAAGATGCATAAATCTGCCAGGATCGACAAACACAGTCTTCCGTGCAAAAGGGATAGCCTCATAATCTCTATTATCGTTTGGCCCAATCCACATAGCGTATATATCAATAAGACCGTATACATCCCCAAGATAAAGCTCTGCAGTATCCTGCTCGGTTATCAATATCTGAAGCAGCTGGTTATTCCTGTAGGCATAAATCACAAAGCTTCCGCCGCGCTCTTGGCTATGCAAAGATAGATGTATAGCATCCCCCATGGTATAACGAGGTCTATCTGTCGATAGAGTTACATTCCTAGACTGCCCTGGGATTCTAAAGTCTGCATGGATATCATTATCATCCATGTCAACGCCACGCACAATAATATCATTCCGGGAAGTTACATCCTCTAGTATAAAGAACCCCATACCATTATCATCAGTGGCAACCTGACGACTAAATGCCTGACCTGATACCTGCAAATGAGCCCTAACCGGAGAACCGTCAGCCCTGTTAGTAAAAATATAAACCCGATTAGGCAACCCTTGTACCAAGTATCCATGTTCCGGCAAGAGCTCAATCACAAACGGCCCCTCAGCTACCCGTACATGCATAGTCTCTTCTACACGGTAATTAGAATTGTCAATAACCTCAACAAAAACAGTATAAATCCCGGCCATATAAGCGCGGTGAGTCACATGAAAACTACCATCCTCATTCAAATCCACACGATCAAGAACTTGTTCCCCGTTTATAGTAACGGTAACATGCCCCTGATTTACAGGCTCTCCAAAGAAATACCGGACATATCCGGTAATGTAAATATCATCTTCCACATGGTATTGATTCCGATCTGTAGAAAGAACAATCTCAAACTTAGGCAGTACATAAGGACTCACCTCAAACTGAGCTTGAGCCTGAAAAACTCCATCTCGCTCTACCAATAACCGATAAAATCCACTGTTAACCTCATCCCCAAGGCGAAACCGCCCGCTCATAATGCCAAAATCAGAAGTTGTAGCCTCTTCCATAAAAACACGATTATCATTTCCGTCAAAAATAGAAATTACATAATCTCCACTAGCAAAAGGGGTAGCATCATTGCTGTTTACCGCAAGAATACGAAACAGTACATCATCCCCAGGTTTATAAAGCCCTTTGTCAAAGTGGATAATATGATTCTGTCCTTCTGGCTGGGTAATATATATATCCCTAATAAAGCTCTCTTCACCAAGCTCAGAGGATACATTTATACTAAGGGAGTACCATCCACTTCCGGTTGCATCCATTGGCAATGAAATAACAGCACTGCCGCTGTAATTCGTACTAAATATAGCATTGTCAAACCCTGGCCGATTGGCATTGAAATCAATAATATGCACATCAAGTTCCGCCTGCAAAGGCTGCCCAAATAAATCCCGTACCTGAACAGCCGCAACAACGGCAGTGTCAGTATAATAAGTACGATTAGTGGTTAGTGTGAGTTGATGCCTCGGCCCAGGCAAAGCAGCCGCCCTCCGCGCAGCAATAAAATTGCTTCCTCGCTGATATACAAAGAACAGGCATATAAAAATAATAATACCAGCCAATATATACCGAGTAGTTTTTCTAGCCATAACATATCCTCCTTAGGGCAATAACCTCAACATTAAATTGTCAAGGGGTTTAATATTACAATTATATTACAAAACTCGCAAGCCATGGAAAAGTTCCACACAACAACAAAAACGGCTACACCTTTTGGCGCAGCCGCTTTTATTGGTTTATATTTAATTTGCTTACTTTTTCATTTCCAATAATTTCTTCAAAACCTCTAAGTTATCGCCACCAGGCTTATAAAATGCCATATCCGAGCTACACAACTTCTCAAATGTCTTTCCAAAAATCACTTTAGTATTCCCCGGTGCGTCGGCACATCCACAACATGAACAGATATTAACATTGGCCCAGGCAATATCCTTCTGGGCATCACTTATAGGCACAGCTTCATGTTCTTTGCTAAAATCACCGCCGACCCACACAGTCCAAGGACTAGGGTATTCATCCGATTCCCCAAGATGCATATAACATATAGCCTTACCCTTGTAAGCAATCTCGCTGCCGTTTATAGCCATGTCATTTTCTTTTAGATACTCGGCAAACAGTAGTCCATTCTTTAAATCCTCACCTTTAAGTACTTCAGCAAAACGATTGTCCATTACATGCCTCCTATTAATAAATAACGCCTCCAGGCAGTCAGCATAGCCGGAAGCGCGGTAATATTAATATCTACGATAAAGCCCAATAACCTTACCAAGGATATCACATTCCCTAGTAACAATAGGCTCAAAATCAGCATTGGCAGGGTCAAGGCGTATAAATTCCCCATCCCTGTAAAATGTTTTAACCGTAGCGCTATCCTCCAAAAGAGCAATAACGATATCGCCGTCAGTGGCATCTTGCTGCTGGCGTACAAGCACCAAATCTCCGTCAAAAATACCTTCGTCTATCATGCTATCACCCTTTACATGTAGCATGTAACAGGTATCATTCTTTATATAATCAATAGGAATAGGGAAGGTATCTTCGATATTTTCTTCAGCTAAAATAGGCATACCTGCCGCTACACGCCCTACTATGGGCACATTTACCAATTCCCTGGTATTACCATAAAAATCTTCTTCCAAAATCTCAGTCGAACGGTTCTTTGTTGCGGTACGGCGTATATATCCCTTCCGCTCCAATGTCTCTAGATGGGCATGTACAGTAGATGTGGAACTAAGACCCACAGCGTCGCAAATCTCTCTTACTGTAGGCGGATACCCATTCTGCCTTATTTCGGTTTTTAAGAAATTGAGAATCAATTGTTGTTTGGCTGTGAGAGTGCCTGCCATGTGAATCTCTCCTTTCATATTTTGCACATTCAAGTAGATTTAAAAGGAGTCTAACATATATTTGGTAAATGTGCAAACATTTGTTCAAAAAAAAATAATAAAACCTTTTTCGAAATCATCTTTATTGATTTCGAAAATAGGTTATACCGATTCCAATTAAAATCCTATCTGCCTATCGCGGCAAAACCACTTGAAACGCTTGTTTCGCGTTTCAAGCCGCCGCTCTGTCAGACAGGTTTTAATTTGGAATCGGTATTACATATTAACTTTAAAGTCCTTCAGGCGAATTTGAACGGAGGATATTCCATTATAGGTATTAGTTTCGATACCGTATACCACATCCATATAAAAACCTCCAAGCGGCCTAACTCCTGCGGCTTTTACGGCATTTGTGTAGGCCTCGTTCATACCAAAGGTTATACCCTTAAGCTTCCCGGCTACAGTAGAGAAAGTAAAAATTAGCGTGCTTTTCTCATTGATGACACGACAGTGTTCTACATATAATTTGCGGCTCAAAAATAGCGGCTCTCTGTTGCCCTTGCCAAATGGTGCCAGTCTTGTAAGCTCGTTGGAAAGTTTTAGGTTTATATCTGCTGCTTCAAGTTCCCTATCTATAAAAATAGATGGGATGAAATCATTCTCTGTTAGACTACACTCTCCATTAAGCGCCTCACGCAGTTTCGGAATATTTTCAGAAGGCATAGTTAGCCCCGCTGCCATAGGATGTCCTCCAAAGCGGGTAAAAAGGTGTTTGTGGGCAAACAAAGCTTCAAAAAGATTATATCCTTCTATAGAGCGTCCCGACCCCTTCATCGCCCCATCTCCCTGGGTAAGCAAAATCGTCGGGCGGCCTGTATCTTCTTTTATTCTGCCAGCTACTATACCGGCAACACTTTCATGAGCCTCTATGTCGGTCAGTACCAATATCTTATCCAGAGGCTCTGACAAGCTGGAAATAGCGCGGCTAACACAGTCAGTAGTTAGTTTTTTTCTTTCGTCGTTGAGGCTACAAAGCTCTGCTGCTATTGCAATCCGCATTGTGGATTCTACTGTTAGTAGAAGCTCTACGGATTTTCTGGCACTCCCAAGCCTGCCCGTAGCGTTGAGGCATGGCCCCAGCACAAACCCGATACAAAAGCCATCTATAGGTTTATCCAAATACCCCCGGGTAGTAATTAAGCTTCCAAGACCGGGGTTGATTAGTTTATTAGCGTTGAGGATTTTAAGCCCTTCCTTTACGATGATTCTATTTTCATCTTGCAGATTTACGATATCGCAAACTGTTGCGATAGCTGCAAGGGCCAAAAGCTCATCTTGTTGATCTCCGGTAAGCCCACCCAGGGCAATAGCCAGCTTGTACGCAAGCCCTCCGGCACATAACTCCTTAAAAGGATAGGGACAGTCTGCCTGTTTTGGGTCTATAATTACAGCAGCTGGGGGCAGTTCATCCTCCCTGCCTGCATCTGTTTCCACAAACCCAGGCTCGTGATGGTCTAAAACAATTACTTTCATACCCAGCTCGTTGGCAATGGTAATTTCATTCATCGCAGAAATCCCATTATCCACAGTTAATAAAATCTCCACCCCGTCCTCATATAACTGACGAACGGCCTTCTCGTTAAGACCGTATCCTTCTTCAATACGGTGTGGTATGTAAAAATCTACATTTGCCCCGTTAAGTACAAGCATCTTATACAGGATTACCGTGCTCATTACCCCGTCAACGTCATAATCCCCATAAATCATGATTTTTGATTTTTCTTTTATTGCTTGAGATAACAGGGCAATAGCCTTAGCTACACCCTTCATTTCAAGCGTATCATGCATCTTTGCGCTTGAAGGCGCAAGGAAATTAAGGGCTGTTTTCTTAGTTCTTAGTCCCCGATTGGCCATTACATTGGCCGTAACTGGGCTTATTCCCAGTACTTTAGACATAAGAGTCAGATCAGCATCGGTTTCTAAAACTACCCAGCGGCTTGTTTTCATAGATTAATCACTTCCCCAGAAATATTACCCCCATCGTCTATTGTCAGTATCCCATAAGAAGCCTTGCTGCCACCACGAGGCTCACTAATACTCCCCGGATTCATAAAAAAAACCGACTCATGTCTAAACACAACAGGAAAGTGAGAATGCCCAAATAAACAGGCATCCACTTCTTTTTCCAGTGCATAGTACATAAGACGGTCATATTGGCTTTTTACGCCATGGCTGTGGCCGTGCATTAGTAATATTTTTTTAGAGCCAAAGGCTAAAATCCGTTCCTTTGGTGCCTTAGTGCCAAAATCACAATTTCCAGCTACGGCAACAAAGTTAATAGCAGAGTAATCGGACTGGAATTGCAATAAATCATCCACATTATCCCCAAGATGTATAACGGTTTCTACCTCATTGATATAGTCATCAAGGAGATATGGAATAGATGCGACTTTCCTATGGGAGTCACTAAGTACCAGAATTTTCATTTAATATCAAACCTATCATCTTTTGTATAGCTTGTCCGCGGTGGCTTATTTGGTTTTTTTCTTCTTTAGAAAGCTCGGCCAAAGTCTTTTCATAAGGTGGATAATAGAAAATAGGGTCGTAGCCAAAGCCTCCATCCCCAAATAAATCCCAGGCGATGCGCCCTTCGATAGCGCCCTTGGTCGTCAGTTGTGACCCGTCTGGAAATATGCATACAAGTGTACATATAAATCTGGCCAAGCGCCATTCATCATGTACATGGGCAAGTTTTTCTAGAATTGCCTGGCACCTTTCGTGATAAGGAGTGTCCCGTCCCATAAATAACGCCGAGTGTACCCCGGGTTTTCCCTCAAGGGCATCAATTTCCAGGCCTGAATCGTCTGCCAGCACGGCATAGCTATGCCCATGCTCCTTTAAAAAATCCGCGGTTTCCCTAGCTTTTTGGGTAGCATTGTGAAGGAAGGTATCTCCATCTTCCCCTGCTTCGAACTTAAGCCCGAGGTCAGCCAAGGAGATAAGTAAAAGCCCAGCTTTTTCAAACATAGGTGCTATCTCCTTGGCTTTTCCGGGGTTATTGGTTGCTAATAAATATGTCATTTCTGAGTTCATTATTGGGGCTCGATCAGGCCGTACTCCCCATCGTTGCGCTTATACACAACGTTTACTTCATCAGTCCAGCTGTTGCGGAATACATAAAAATCATGGTTTAGCAGTTCCATCTCCATAACCGCTTCCTGAGCGTCCATAGGCTTTAATGCGAAGCGCTTAGTACGATGGATTACGATTTCTTGCTGTGAAGGTTCTGTCTGAGGTATTTCCATTCCTTCTATATACAATAGCTCTTCATTGGTAGCCACACTGCGGCGGCGGCGGTCACGAAGGCGGGTTTTGTATTTTACTACTTGCCTTTCCAAAATATCCACGGCGCCATCAATACAATTGCCTACATCTTGATCTGTAACTTCGGCTCTTAAAAGCCGCTTATGCATGGGTACAGATACTTCCATTTTGGTTAGGTGCTTGTTCATGCTATAGGTAACATGAACCTCTGCATTGTCTGGGAGAAGTTTTTCCAGCTTGGAAAGCTTCTTAATAGTACGCTCTTTTAAACCTTCGGTTACTGTCATGTTCTTGCCGGTGAATACAAAACGCATAGTATTCCTCCTCAGATAATATTTACGAAAGGATTATAACATAAAAAATCACTACAAACAGGCTTTACAGGCCACTAAATTCCTGTTACATTAAGCTTTGCCCGTGCAAGCTGGGGAAGTGGCGGCTCCCTGTACCTTCAATCCGCCATAGTTGGGGTGATGTCTTTCCTTAGGCATTGTCTTTGTAGAGTCTGCCCCAGGTAAGTAGCGTTGACGGTCAAGTCCCGCGCAATAGGCCCTTGTGAACCGCGTCAGGTCCGGAAGGAAGCAGCGCTAAGCAAGTCAGCTTATGTGCCGTGGGGTCGCTTGGCCAGAGCCAACTGTCTGGGTTACGTCTATGAAGCACTGTCAACGGTTAGGCGCACGGGCATTTTTATTTTCGGTTTTGATGATAATGACGAAAGCGATCGAGTTCGTCTTTTATAATAGGAATAAACCTTTTAAAACCGTACAAATGCATAATTTCTTCAAAATCCACGCACCATATTGAAAAACGAATGGCGTGACGTTATACTTGAAATTAGTAAATACTTCCACAATAAGCTGTGGCGGAGTAGTAATATTCCGCAACAAGGTACTTCTTTTATATAAAAATCAGAACGGTAAGCATATGGGCTGGGTTTTGCCTAAAGGAACTTTAGAGCCAAATGAGACCTACAAAGCTGCCGCGACAAGAGAAGTGCAAGAAGAAAGCGGTGTCACAGCCAAAGTGCGTAGATACCTTGGAAAAACCCAGTATTCATTTTACTTGAACGGAACAAATCAAGGTCACCGCATATCCAAGACCGTATACTGGTACCTAATGGCCACAAACTCCTTTGACTGTAAGCCTCAAGCGGAGGAATATTTCGCAGATGTAGGCTATTATAAGCAGCATGAAGCTTACTACTTACTAAAGTTCCACGACGAACGCAGAATTATGAGCCAAGCTTTTGCAGAATATAAAGCCCATACAAATCCATCATAGAACAGGTATGAAAGGATGGATTACATGTCAAATATATACATTAATAAAATAACATACACACGAAAGGATGACTCCCAAATGAGTAAAATCAGTGACTGGAAATTAGCTCAAAAACTTCAAGCAAGCAATAAGCGTGGCCTTATCGTTGGCATAACCATTGGAGTAATTGTATGCCTTGTAGTAATTGGTGCTATTGTAAAATTCCTATGGCTAAAAAAGAAGTTTGACTGCCTACATTATGACCTAGATGATATGGACGACGATTTCGAAGAAGATTGTGATTGTGATGAGAATGGCTGCTCTTACACCAGTGATAAGGATTTTGTGTAAGAGGCAATATTACTGCACATATTAATCAAGAAATTTATCAAAACCTCCCGTGGATATGCTCCGCTGGAGGTTTTTCTATGTAAATTTCATGAAAAATACTATAACCCCCTTGTAACGATTATGTAATATATGTATACTAGTCCCGCGTTGTGGGAAATAGCCCAAACATGTATAGCGAATTAAATAAAAAACAGTCTCGACTGATTTCGAATTAATTCGTGAGAAAAATAAAACCAGAACCAGAAAGGTGGAATCTTCCATGAAGCGTAGTAAAATTTTAATGTTCCTTTTAGTAGGGATACTATTTTCAGCTTTAGTATTTGTTACTGGCTGTAGCTCAGATGACGATAATGTTCTTGTTATCTACTCAACTTTCTCTGAGGACTTTGCCGGGCCTATTATCGAGATGTTCGAAGATGCGTATGGCGTAACTGTAGAGCTTATGCTCGCCGGCACAGGCCCAACCCTTGCCCGCCTCCGTGCAGAGCAAGAAAACCCCCAAGCCGATCTTATGTGGGGCGGTGGTTTATTCTCAGTAATTCCTGAGGCTGATCTCTTCGAGGATTTTACATCAATCAATGAACCCTACATGATGCCAGGTCAACAAAACGTAGAAGGAAACATTACCCGCTTTATCACAAGCGCTCGTCTTCTTATGGTCAACACTGACCTAATCGGTGACATAGAAATCAAAGGTTATGCCTGTCTTCTAAATCCAGCTCTGCGCGGCCAAATCGCTATCACAGACCCAGCCGCAAGTGCGTCTTCTTTCAATCATCTTGTAAACCAGTTATACGCAATGGGTGCAGGCAATAATCCACATGCCGGTTGGGATTACATGGAGCAATTTATCATCAATACCGATGGCATTATGCTTCCAGGTTCATCAGCGGTACACATGGGCGTAGCTGACGGCGAGTTTATCGTAGGCCTTACCTATGAAGAGGCACCATTCCCATATATCGAAGCAGGTGCGCCTGTTGCCGTGGTTTACATCGACGAAGGTATCGTTGCCACCTCTACCGGTGTTGCAATTGTAGCAGGAGCCCGTAACCGTACAATGGCAGAAAACTTCATCAACTTTGTTACATCTTATGAAATCCAAGTTTTTGTTGAAAGCCAACTCTTTAGAAGAGTTGTACGTGTTGATGTACCTTCAACCGGCGGCCTAACTGCTAACGCAGAACTTAACTGGATTCCTGCGGACAATAGCTATATCCTAGAGCATAGAGATTCTTGGCTTGAAACCTTCCAAGAGTTGTGGATGGCTCATCATTAGAGCGTTTTGCGAAGCAAAATCGCTTTCATAATTCCTCAATATTTAACATGAGGAGGGGCTTCGCTAAGCGGAGCCCCTTTTTAGACAAGGAGAACTCATGAGTGTAACAATTACCATTTCAGATGCCGTAAAGCGTTACGGCGATTTAACTATTATTCCGGGGCTTAGTGCAACCATAAAGAATGGAGAATTCTTCACTCTACTTGGGCCTTCCGGCTGCGGAAAAACAACTTTACTTCGTATGATTGCAGGCTTTGCGTCAGTAGAAGGCGGAGAAATAAAGTTTGGAGAAAAGGTAATAAACAACCTGCCTGCACACAAGCGCAACATAGGTATGGTGTTTCAAAATTATGCCATTTTCCCTCACTTAACCGTACGTAAAAATGTAGAGTACGGGTTAAAACTTCGTAAAATCGCAAAGCCTGATATCAAGCGGCGTACAGACGAAATTTTGGATGTTGTAAAAATAACAGAGTACCAAGATCGCTCTCCAGACAGGCTCTCCGGCGGACAGCAGCAGCGTGTAGCCCTTGCCAGAGCAATTGTAATCCTACCCAGCGTACTGTTAATGGACGAGCCTCTTTCGAACCTAGATGCAAAGCTTCGTATAGAAATGCGCGGTGCTATCCGCGATATCCAGAAAAAAGTAGGCATTACCACGGTATATGTAACTCACGATCAGGAAGAAGCTTTAGCAATTTCTGACCGTATTGCAGTTATGTATGAAGGTGTAATCCAGCAGCTAGGTACCCCGGAAAGCATCTATACCCGCCCTTACAATATCTTCGTATCCACATTTATAGGCCACTCCAATCTTATGACTGGAAAGCTTACCCCATCCCATAAAGGATATAAGCTCAGTCTTGCGGACGGATGCGAAATGGAAATGGATAACCTGATACCGGATATCCCGGAAGGGGAAGTACTGGTATCTGTAAGGCCGGAAGAATTTACTGTATGCGAGACGGGCGGTATCAACTTCCAAGTAGACGAAAAAGTCTTCTTAGGAAAATACGTAATCTACAACCTAAGCTGCCAAAGTATGCCAGAGCTTGAAGCGCAATTAAGCCAAGATGTAGGCCAAAGCGAAAGAATATATAGCCCCGGCGAAACCATTATGCTAAAACCCAATGTGCAAAAGATTAACCTCTTTAACAAGGACACAGAAACCAGTCTAATCCAAGGAGTGGTTCAGCACAGTGGCCCGGAAGAAGATGAAACAAGCAACGAGGGGGTAGAGTAGATGACTCGCCCAAAGCGGATTAAGTTTGATTTTTGGTTCTTTGTTCTTGTTGTCAGCATTGGCCTTGTGTTACTGTTTCTTGTTTACCCACTTTGGTCTTTGTTGATAACTGGATTCCAGGATCAGCAAACCGGGGACCTTACCCTGAGTAATTTTGATAGATTTTTCAATACGCCGTTTTTCTTTAGGATGTTCCGCAATAGTATGTTTGTATCTACTACAGCAACGCTATTTGGTGCGCTTATAGGGGTGACGCTTGCGTATCTTACAACAGCCTTTAAGATACGGGGTAAGAAAATCATTGATGTTTTGATTATTATATCCATGCTTTCGCCTCCGTTTCTCGGTTCATATTCATGGATATTGATGTTTGGACGGGCTGGGTTTGTTGTTCAGTTCTTCCAAAATAACTTTGGCATTAGCATACCTCCTATTTTTGGTGCCGGTGGCATTGTGCTTGTTATGACACTATCTTCCTTCCCGCTAATTTATTTATTTACTCGCGGGGCCTTGAAGAAGGTTGATGCCTCCATCATTGAGGCGGCAGAAAGCCTCGGGTGCCGACCCATTAAGAAAGCCTTTACAATAATCTTTCCTCTTATAACCCCAACTATATTGGCAGCAGGGTTGCTTGGGTTTATGGACGCGTTTACAGACTTTGGTACACCTCTTTTGATTGGGCAGGGTTATATGGTTATGCCCCTATTGGTGTTCAACACCTTTATGGGTGACTTAGCAGGTAATCGCAATTTTGGTGCTGCTGTTGCCGTAATCATGGTAGTAATTACTACTATTTTGTTCGCGCTACAAAAGTATATCGTCAACCGTAAGTCATATGCCATGAGCTCCCTGCGCCCAATTCAGCCGGATAAACTAAAACCCATGCCAAATTTCTTTGCCCATGGGTTTGTATACTTGATTACCGCAATCGCTTGTATTCCTCAGCTGGTGGTAATTACTACCTCTTTCAGGGCTACTCGCGGGCCAATCTTTGTAGAAGGTTTTAGCTTAGACAGCTATCGCGGTACATTTAGGACTTTGGGAACGGCCATCCGCAATACCTATGTTTATGGTATTTACGCTATTGTTATAATCTTGGCATTGGCACTGTTGTTCTCATATCTGACTGTACGTAGGCGCAATCCTCTTACCAATGTACTGGATACTATTACTATGCTTCCATTTGTAATTCCAGGCTCTATTGTTGGTATTATCTTGATTTTGGCCTTTAATACTCGGCCATTACTTCTTATCGGTACCCCGACTATTATGGTGTTGGCCTTTGTTATCAGGCGATTGCCATTTACCCTGCGTTCCAGTGCGGCTATCCTACAGCAGATAAGTCCTTCAATGGAGGAGGCTGCAATAAGCCTAGGAGACACGCCAATGAAGGCCTTCTTCAAGGTCACGGCTATTATGATGATACCAGGGGTAGTATCCGGCGCAATACTAAGCTGGATTACAATTGTCAATGAGCTAAGTTCAACTATCTTGCTGTTTACTGTACGTACCCGTACTATGACGGTAGCCATCTTCCAGACAATTATGAACAGCAACTTTGGTACGGCTGCCGCGCTTGCTACTATTCTTACGTCTACTACTATTGTTTCACTTGCTCTGTTCTTTAAACTTACCGGTAAGACAGATCTAAGTTTGTAATCATATATGAAAAAGCACCTTGCGTTTGCAGGGTGCTTTTTTTAGAAGGAGGGATACCATGCCAAATGTATTTATAACAGGTGCGGACAGAGGCCTAGGCCTTTCTTTGTGCAAAGAATATCTAAATCGCGGGTGGAGGGTGTTTGCTGGAAAGTATATGGAGGACTTTGCATTGTTGGAAAGCCTTGCTCACCCGGCGCTGCACGTCATCAAGCTGGATATAGGCTGCATGAAAAGCATTGCTGCTGCTAAGGAAGCAGTATTGAAGGTTACCAATTCGCTAGATATGATAGTATCCAATGCCGCCTTGATGGGGGATGTAAACTGCGAACTATACAAACCTCCTATGGACTTAGAAATCCCGTGGGATTATTTCCGCATCAATGCCTTGGGAACCATAAAGCTTGTAGAGACACTTCTTCCCATTATGGATCAAGGCGAAATGAAACGCCTATGCTTTGTATCCAGTGAAGCCGGAAGCATCACCCTGATGAAGCACCGGGGGGCGCATCCATTCCCTTACTCTATGAGTAAAGCCGCAATGAATATGGGCGTGCGGATGCTGCACAACCAGCTTTATAAAGATGGATATTCTTTTAGGATAATACATCCAGGCTGGATGAAATTCCGCAAGCAAGACGGCAATTTAGAGGAATCTGGACGCTTTGACCCAGATTATATAGGTCAGTGGGCGGCGAAATATTTCGAAACACCACGTGCCGACGAGCATCGGTTAGCAATGGTGGACTACAGAGAATATGATTGGCCATTTTAGGGGTGATAATATGAAAAATGTATTGATTACAGGCATAAACAGCGATTTTGACAACTGCCTGGCAAAAAAATTTATGGCTGAAGGCTATGATGTGTTTATATTAGAAGATGGCAAAACCTTAGGTGTAGAAAAGTTGGATTTCTTTATTGACACAACAGACTATGTACATGAAAACGATGGTAGCTCTGTCCGCGAAGGCGTGAACTGGGATGCAGTAGAAGCAACCTTCCGCAATAATCCTCTAAAATCCATGGCCTTACTAGAAGCTCATTTACCCTTACTTGATGCAGGGGAAGAAAAGCGGTTATTTTACCTAACCCAGTCAAGAGCCTCTATCAATGAGACTGAAAGCACTACAGGATACGGCTATAATATGAGCAAGACCGCATTGCATATGTTTATCCATTTATCCCGCAATAAACTTGCGCCCTTGGGCTATACATTCCGGGTTTTTGATCCGCTGACTGGGATAGTAGACGCGAAAGCCGCGGCAGAAAGTGCCTTCACTTATATTACCCGCAGGCGCGGCACTGATGGGGATGATGGTTTGCGGGATGATGAGGATAACCTAGTAATATGGGATGCACTTGGGCGGAAGCATAGCTGGTAGAGGAGAATAGATGACAGCATGTCGTTACCACCGCAGTATAGGCTGACCTCACTAGCATTTGATAATAAAAAGGATTGAGCCGTTTTGACTCAATCCTTTTTTTATCTGCCCCTGTAAAGCTTGGCCGTTTAGTATTGGGAAAGGATAAGATGACCAAGTGATTGTCCTATTGCTATCCTTTCATTCTCTATCCTGCTATTAGCTTACAGTGATTGTAAATGTTACTTGATGGCTACCTGCTGCATTCGTCGCAGTAACGGTTACGGTAGAAGTAACTGCTGCTGCAGTTGGTGTGCCAGAAATTAATCCGGTACTGCTAATACTTAGCCCATCAGGAAGGTCTGCTGCAGACCAAGTTGTCGGGGCAGCACCAATAGAGTGAGTCATTTGGAAATCAAATTGCATGCCAATTGTTGCGGTTTGTGGTCCAGGATTATTTATAACTAGGGCCGGCCCAAGACTTAATATAACGGTAACAGGAGAACCTGGCGTCAATTGTGAGCCGGCGGCAGGAGTTTGGCTAATTACAGATCCTGCCGGTATTATGGCGTGATGTTGTGCTGGGCCTTGTGCTATTCCAAAATTGCCTGGTGCAGACGAAAGGGTAGAAGTTGCAGCTGCTAAAGTCTGACCAACCACATCTGGCACGACTGCATTCGCAGGTGTCCAAACCGCAAATAGCGTGCGGTTAGTATTATTTATTATACTTTGCCCATTTGTATATACTACCGACCCTGACGCGGAAGTACTCCAGCCGGCAAATGTGAAGCCTGCTCTTGTAAATGTGTTGTTGTTTAGGTTTTGTGCCACATTAGTCTGGAAGGTTTGAGCGGGCATTGTACCCGTACCACTGTTGGCATTAAAGGTCACAGTAGTCGCCTGTGTCCAAACCGCAAATAATGTACGGTTTGTATTATTAATAATACTTTGCCCATTAGTAAATTCCACTGCTCCTGATGCAGAAGTACTCCACCCAGCAAAAGTGAAGCCTGTTCTGGTAAAGGCATTGTTGCTTAGATTTTGTGCCACATTGGGCTGGAAAATTTGGTTTGGCATTGTACCTGTACCACCGTTGGCATTAAAAGTTACAGTAGTTCCCTGGGTCCAAACCGCAAACAATGTGCGATTTGTATTATTCGTTATACTTTGTCCATTATTATATACCACTGACCCTGATGCAGAAGTACTCCAGCCAGCAAATGTGAATCCTGCTCTGGTAAAGGTATTATTGTTAAGATTTTGCGCTACATTTGGCTGGAAAATTTGGTTTGGCATTGTACCTGTACCACCGTTGGCATTAAAGGTTACAGTAGTTCCCTGTGTCCAAACCGCAAACAACGTACGAGTTGCAGTATTGGTAATACTTTGCCCATTATTATATACCACTGCTCCTGTAGCGGAAGTACTCCATCCAGCAAATGTGAATCCTGTCCTGGTAAAAGCATTGTTGCTCAAATTTTGCGCCACATTGTTCTGGAAGACTTGGTTAGGCATTGTACCTGTACCACCATTGGCGTTAAAGGTTACGACGGTTCCCTGAGTCCAAACTGCAAACAACGTACGGTTAGTATTATTGGTAATGCTCTGCCCATTATTATATACCACTGTTCCTGACGCAGAAGTGCTCCAGCCAGCAAATGTCCAGCCTGACCGGGTAAATGCATTATTGGTTAGGTTTTGCGCTACATTAGGCTGGAAGACTTGGTTTGTCATTGTTCCTGTCCCACCATTGTTGTTAAAAGTAATAGTAGCTCCTTGTGTCCAAACCGCAAACAGTGTACGGGTTGTATTATTGGTAATACTTTGCCCATTATTATAAACAACTGCTCCTGTAGCGGAAGTACTCCATCCAGCAAATGTGAAGCCCTGTCTGGTAAAGCTATTGGTGCGTAAGTTCTGCGCAACATTATTCTGGAATACTTGAGGCAGTGTAGTGCCTGTACCGCCGTTGGCGTTAAAGGTTACAACATTTCCCTGAGTCCATATAGCATATAGATTACGGTTGGCGGTTAAAATCATATTTTCGCCGTTACCATGCTGGACGTTACCAGTAGGCGAAGTACTCCATCCTACAAATGTCCAGCCTTGTCTGGTAAAGACGTTATTGTTTAAATTCTGAGCAACGCCTGCAGTAAAGGTTTGATTCTGCATCGTTCCTGTTCCGCCATTGGCATTGAAGGTCACAGTAAACTGGCCTTGCCCAACACTTGCGGTATCATTTAAGAATAGATAGGAAATGCCGCCTGGGAACTGGCCTATTCCTATAAACCTATGCTCTGGAGATAAAATATAGTTGCGGTGCTCAGTAGAAGCCATCCAGCCACTTACCAAGTCCGCAGCAGAAGCTGTGCCACTGCTATGCCAGTTTCCGCCATTCCAGCGCAGAGTTGTTCCAAAGGACGCGGCTACATTGGCAGATGCCCCATGTGTGGCATTAGCGTTGGTGGCATATGGTCCAAAGTTATGAGTCCCAGTATAAAGCCCTCTCAGATCATTGGCCTGTTGTGCAAATAATCTGGCGGCCATCATAAGATAATCGTCTCTTGCGACTTGAACCAAGCCATGATTGGCTCTTTCAATATTTATTAGCCTTATTACCTCCAGCTCTACGGCAGTCGCGCCGCCTCTGGCTCTGTAGTCGGCAATCCATGCGTTTCTTTCTTCTTGGGTTAGCCGCCTATTTGGCAATGTGCCGGCCTCAACAACAAGTGTTAATGCTCTTGATGCGCTGCCTACCGCATTTTGAGCGAGTACTGTAAAGTTGGATGTGCCGGTAGTAGTAGGTGTGCCAGTGATTGCGCCTGTAGTTGCGTTTAGGCTTAGCCCTGCTGGCAATGCACCACTTATGACGCTCCAAGTTATTGGTGTTATGCCAATTGCAGCCAGGGTTTGGTTATAGGCCTGACCTGTTCTGGCATTGGGCAGGGTTGCTGTTGTTACTGAAGGTAACCCCACATTGTTGCCGGTAATCGCGTTTATATTGGCTTGAGTTCTTGGTATCATCGCGGTTGGTGGGGTGATGACCGCGATACGATTAGCATTGTCCCAATTGGGAGTGCCGCCTATTGCCTCAGTCACGGCACGCAGGGGAATCATAATACGGCCCCCAATATTCCGCGCAGGTACATCTAGCGGTATAACCTGATTGCCTGCTGTAAGCGTACTCTGTCCTACAGTTACTGTAATAAGAATTTCACCATCAAACAAAGTCGCTGTCTGTGTTGCTTGATTCCAAACAGGTTCAAACCCCATCAGAGTAAAAACACCTCTAATAGGTACGAGAACCCTCCCGGATTCGTGGATTGGCTGGGTGCCTTCAAAATCCACAAAATGCCCGAGAATCATAACTCTTGTTTGCGGAAGGCTGGCATAAGCCCGTACACCGCTAAATCCGATAGCTCCAATCGCCATGATCAAAGCCATAGCAAAAGCTAAAAATCTTTTACTGAAACTACCGCGAATCTGTTTTACTTGCATATAAGTTCCTCCTTTTAGTTTTCTATTCCAATAAATATTATAACTATTTATTTCACATATTAGTTCCTCTTTATAAGAAATATTTTTCCTTTCCGATAGATATTATATATGACTTCTTTAATGTATGAAAGCATGGCAATGAATTCTTAGATATAAATTAGTAATTGACATTAAAAATCTCAAAAAACCAGACACGCACAAAAGATACCACCTAAGCATATGATGAACCGCAAGGGAGGTGTTTTTTGTGTTTTTTGGGCTATTGCACCTTTTACAGGGCTTCTTTTTTTTGGGGTACCTGTCCGGCGGCAACTCCTTCCCACAGCCGCTTAATGCAGAAGAAGAGCAAAAATACTTACAAGAATACGCAAATGGCAACGATGATGCCAAAAATATACTAATAGAGCGCAATCTACGCCTAGTGGCTCATGTGGCAAAGAAGTACTCCAACCACAGCAAGGACAGTGAGGACTTGATATCTGTAGGTACTATTGGGTTAATTAAGGCCATTGCATCGTACAAGCCCGATAAAGGAACTAGGCTTGCCACTTATGCCGCCAGATGCATAGATAATGAAATCCTAATGCACATAAGAGCCGCAAAAAAATACAGCGGTGATGTATACCTGCAAGATATAGTAGGAGTAGACCGCGAAGGCAACGAAGTACGGATAGAAGATAAAATCGCAGACGATACAGACCCAGTAGACGACCAAGTAAATCTTAAAATGCAGATTCGCCGCCTATACGAAGTGATACGCAAGGTGCTTCATGGACGAGAAAAGACAGTAATTGAACTGCGTTACGGCCTTGTAAATGCTGATGAAATGACCCAGCGTGAAATTGCGTCCATGCTTGATATCTCAAGATCCTACGTTTCCAGAATCGAAAAAAAAGCCCTAGGAAAGATAGGCAAAGAAATGGGGGAACCTGTAGAGGTTTGAATATGCAAGAAGATCAAGAAACTGAGAGAGCCTGATCTAATCCACTGGATTAGATCAGGTTCTTTTTTGTGTTATAGCGAATTAATTCGCTATAATTGACCGCAATAATAAAGCGTGATAAGTTGATACCGATTCCAAATTAAAACCTGTCTGAGAACCAACCTATTTATTCCGCCGACAAAGGAGGCATGAATTAAATTATGAAAAATATAGCGTTTGTAACAGATTTTGACGGAACCATAACAGATGATGATTTCTTCCAGTATGTGAAAGATGCTTTTTTAGATGACTCGGCTTTAGAGCCTTGGGAACGCTATCTTGAAGATAAACTTTTCCATTTCGATGCCTTAAAAGAAATGTATGGAGCATTAAAGGTCAAGGAGGATAAGCTAGTAGCGCTTATTAAAAATGTAAAGGTAGACGAATGGGTAATCCCTACGCTTGATCTCCTTTATAGGGCAGGGATACCTATTTATATAGCAAGTGCCGGTTGTGATTATTATATTAATTTACTGCTGGGCAAAGAAATAAAAAAATATAATATTAAACTCATAACAAACCCCAGCCACTATGCTCAAGACGGCAATCTAGTAATGGAAAGGCCGCCAGTAGACTGCCCATATTATGATGAAAAAGTAGGCATATCAAAGAAAAAAATAGTAGAGCACCTTCACGAGGCTAAAAAATATGTAGTTTTTGCGGGAGATGGCCCACCGGATATCGAGCCTGCAAGGATTTCCGAAGCAGTCTTTGCCAAGAAGATGCTGCTTGATAAATGCATCGCGGAAGGTATTGAGACTTTAAAGTTCGATAGTTTTAATGATATATATTCTTTTTTCGAAAAGGAGTTGAATAAATGAGAGCGCTAAACCCAACCAATAAGCAAATAGAGATACCATATCTCCTTAAAATAGGAAACGGTAAAACCTCAAGAGTAGGGAAATATCTTTATGATAAAAGTTTTATGCGTATTGCCCTATATATGGGGGATGGGATCGATGATCTAATCGGGGAACCATTTAGAGCGGGGTTAATGGAATGGGGTGTTGTGATAATCCATGAGCAGCTCGTGACATCTACCGATATAGATGATATTACTCATTCGGCGTTTTCACTTCCTTCTATTGATGCCATTGTTGGGGTAGGGGGTGGCAAGGCCTTGGATTTTGCAAAGTATTCTGCTCATCTTTTAAGGGTGCCTTTTATTAGTATCCCTACGGCCGTTTCCAATGATGGTTTCGGCAGCCCTTCTTGTTCCTTGACTGTGCTTGGCAAGAAGAAGTCTGTAAAAGCCGCCAGTCCATTTGGTATTGTAATTGACTTGGATGTAATAAAAAACAGCCCTGATATTTTTATGTATTCCGGTATTGGGGATATGGCTTCGAAAATAACAGCCCTTAAAGACTGGCAGATGGCGCGGGATAAAGGACTTGAGCGGTTTGTGGACTTTGCTTCAATGATGGCATATAACTCATTGGATATTTTATTCTTAAAACACTCACTTGATATCCACTGCGAATATTTCCAAAGAAGCCTAGCTTCGTCATTGATGATTAGTGGCCTTGCTATGGAAATAGCAGGCTCCTCAAGGCCGGCAAGCGGCTCCGAGCATTTAATCTCCCATGCGCTGGATGAAGTAAGCGCAAAGCCTAAAATGCACGGCATCCAAGTAGGAGTAGCCACATATCTTTGTGCACTTTTGCAAGATAACCCACAAGTTGATGATATTAAGGATGTATTTGAGCGAACCGGATTTATGGATTTCGTCAGGAAAGACCCGTTTAGCTATCAGGAATTTGTGACGGCACTGAAACTTGCCCCATCTATAAAGAGTAATTTTTATTCAATTTTATCTGAGCCGGATAGCTTCGAAAGGGCACTGGATTTTATTGAAAAGGATAGTTGTTTAAGGACCGTTATCGTTCCTTCCAAAGCCGCACTATAAATGACGGGCATAGCATCTTGTGCTGTGCTAAAGTATTGAGGGTGGGTTTAATTCAGGCGGTAAAATAATGATAAAAGGAGAAAGAAAAATGCCAGAAATTATTAAAGCATATCGGCAGAAGGTCGGATCGTTACGGTTTATTGGCAAACTTTATAGTGACGAAGACCGTATAAACGGAACATTTGGAGCCAAGTGGGGCCAGTTTTTTGAAAATGGATGGTTTTCGACTATAGAACAGCTAGTTGATGACCCCGGACAAACGTGTGAAGACGGTGCCGCATACATTGGATTGATGCGCTGGAAGGAAGGCGATCCTTTCCAATACTGGATTGGTATGTTTATGCCACCAGACACCGATGTCCCAGAAGGCTTTGAACATGTTGATTTCCCTGCTGGTGATTTAGGTGTATGCTGGGTGCAAGGGCATGAGGGCGAAGTGTATATGCAAGAAGAGAAATGTGGCCGCAAACTTAGCGAAGAAGGTATGAAAGTTATTAACGACGAACACGGGGCATGTTGGTTTTTCGAGCGTTATGCATGCCCACGTTTTACCGAAGCAGATAAGGATGGGAAGATTATCCTTGATATTGCCCATTATGTGCAGTAAGTTGCTATAATATAGATATCACTATAAAAAAATAGCGTTCGGACATTAGTGTAATCACACGCTAATCCCAAACGCTATTTTTATTTATCTATTTATAATATTTGAAAAGTATTCTGTAACATTAATTTATTTTGACAGTAGTTTTGCATCCCGGAAAACCAGAGCAACCCCAAAACTGTGATCCTGGGTTATCGCCTTTTTGTGCGGTCCTTAGCTTCATTTCTTTCCCGCACTTCGGGCACATTTTAGTGTTAGATGGAAGCATTTGATCGCAATATACCGTTGTATGATCTATCATGCGTTCTATGTGGGCCTCTACGAAAAAGTCAGCCATGGATTTCATTTCTTTGTCTGTAAGTTCGGTAATGGGGATTTGGTTATTAACATTAGTAATATGACGGATTAGACTGTCCGACCGGGTAACTAGGGCTTTTATATCCTCTGGGGCATATCTGTCAATTATGATGTTTCTGTTATTTGCCAAAACCACCACTGAACGGAATATATTATTAAAAGACGCTTCAAAGGACACTTTACTGGTGAAGAACCCTTTCTCTTTTAGCCGTAACTCTTTGATTATGTTCATATGCTTTCGGTTTTGCTCTATAGGTGAGTACATGCCCTCGTCTTTGTTATAGCCGCCTGAACGGATAAAGTCGCCTCTATCGTTAATTTTAATATCCCCATACAGGTTTTTGCACTCGATTACAAAAATGCCTTTACGGGTGACGGCTATAAAGTCAATTTGTGAGGAAAGGCCATTGTGTTCAAGATAGATATCTTGCAGGATATACATGGCCATACCGCTATGTTTCAGCTCGTAAGATACATTGTTTTCTCCCGTTATGCCTAGAGAAATTATATTTATTTCATTGTCAAGCTTAGTCTGAATATCCGTAGGCAGACGGTTTTTATCAATGGATTTTAACTGTTCTAGCTGGCGTAAGGCACTGCTGCTGTCTTTTAGGAATATAGGTTGGGTTAGTTTATTGAAAAAGCCCATGAAAAACCTCCATATATTTTATGACGGTATTGTACATAGTATGACGATGTTTTACAAATAAAAAGGGGCTGTCACGTTAAGAAAACCTTGGGACTCCGTCCCAAACCCTGTAAACTTTTGAAAAAGTTTAATCAAAATTTTAACATAAAATCGCGCATACGCGCGATTTTGGTTTTTCGATAAAGTTTTTGGTTAAGCTTTTTACAAAAAGCTTGCGGGGTGCGGGGCGGAGCCCTGCGGTTTCATGATTTTGACGTGACAGCCCCTCCTTTGGTTTTTCTTATATTGCTTTTCGCGCAATTATTGGCTTGCTAAGTGCATAAACTCCTGCTGCAATCACCAAACACCCGATAATTTGCATCCAGGCATTGGGATGGAACAGTATAAGATTAAAGAACCAAACCAAAGCTCTGCGAAGCACAGGGATCGGAGTAAACACAGAAATGATGGCAACAATAGCCACATTGGCTACCCACCCATACCATTTACCTTGCGAGGCGGTTAGGGTATGAACAAATGCCGCGAATAGAATCAGAAGGGCAGTCTGCTGAAAAAATGTAATTACGAAGCCGCGATCTGACCAGCCAAAGACTTCTACCAGATTTACTATGCCGCCTAGGAAGTTAGGGTCAAAGTAAGGGGAGCGTTCGAGTAGCTGCTCTATTGTAAAATGGGAAAGGGTTACGAGTAAAGACGCCACGGCCGCCAGTATTACATAGGTGAGTATTCCGCCCCAGAAGAACCCGTCACGTTTGCCTCCTAAGTTGATAATCCTGCGAAGGCTAAAAGCCGGGAGTGCAATTGCCACCATTACAGGAAGCAGCCATAAGGCATTGGCAGGAGAGATGCTTATTCCCGTTCCCCCTGTCCCTGACATAACAAAATAATTAATGATATCGGATATTGCCAATGCAAACATCGTGCTTAACGTTGGAATGAGTAGAACCCTCAAGGTTTTATAATTGATTTTGGCGATTGTCCAGGCTTTATTATTCATGGCTATTTCCTCCTACCAGGTTGATAAAGAAGTCTTGAAGGCTTATCCGGTCTATTGCTATGCCTTCCGGTGGGGTGATGCGTGGGCCGTAGATATGGGCAGCCATTACACTGCCGGCTGTGGTTTGGCCTATGCAGTTAAGGTCTTGGATTAATGGGATTATGTCTTTTGAGGCGCCGGATAGGGTATATGCCATCTCGTCTATATCTTCTAAGGCTGCTTCCAGCAGCAGATTGCCTTTGTCTATGACTATCAGGCGCTCTATTACTTTTGCTATTTCATCTATAAGGTGTGTGGATACAATTATCACTCTTGGGTTGTTTTGGTAGCTTTCTAATAGAAGGGCATTGAACTGGTTGCGCATTATCGCGTCAAAACCTAGGGTTGGCTCGTCTAGTAGTACTACTTTGGATTGGTTCGCAAGGGTCAGGATTGTGGTTAGCATAGTTTTCATGCCAAAGGATAGTTTTGCAAACCTCTTTCTCGGGTCTAGCTCAAAGCGTTTTACCATTTTGTTGGCAAAGTCTTGATCGAAGTCTTTGTGGAGCTTAGAGGCCATTTCTATTAATGTACTAATGCGCATATTGAATTGCACCGAGCCGCTTTCTATATAGCTTACGGCTTCAGGCATATTGCCTGGAGATACCTTTTTGTTATCTACGGCTATTTTTCCTTCTGTGGCTGGTATGTGGCCTGCCAGCATTTTCATTAGAGTGGTTTTGCCGGCGCCATTGCGGCCTAAAAGACAATAGATGCCGCTCTCAGGGATGGATAGGCTCATGTTTTTAATCGCTGTGGATTTGCCGTATTTTTTTGTTACGTACTTTAGATTAATCATGTGGGTGTTCCCCTTTCTTTAATTCACTAATTAAATCTTCTATTGTGATGCCTAGGGTCTTTGCTTCAGCTAATACTGCCGATATGGTTTGATTTAGGAAAATATCCTTTCGCCGGGCAGAGATTTTTTCCTTTGCGCCTTTGGCTACACACATGCCTATGCCTCGTTTTTTGTATAGTATGCCTGCGTCTGTTAGTTTACTTATTGCTTTTACTGCTGTTGTGTGGTTTACGGCGTAGACTTTGGCTATTTGGGTTGTGGAGATTATTAGCTCATCGGTTTGGTATGTGCCTGTGATTATGTCGCTTTCTATGCGCTCCATTATTTGTTGGAAAATAGGTTGTGTATCATTCATCCTCTCACCTGCCTTATTCTTAATCAGTTAATGACTTAACTCATTAACGCGATAATAATACTTTTAAAATCTTTTGTCAACTATCACTTGCTTGCTAATGTTTTTCTACGTATGTATATTAGAACAATAAAATAAAGGGAGGGCTTTTTATCAAAACCTTCATTACCGTACTAAAGAAGAATAATCAAAAATTCTTTCTTGCATTACTTATTTACTCTGTATTGTCTGTGGCTGTATCTATCTCCATAGTGCTATCCGCCCGGCTCACTGGTGAAATGGGGCAGGCTGCTTATGGGGCAGATGTCCAGACTTTGTTACAATTTCTTGGTTTACTTACTGCATTGATGGGAGTGCAAGCCGTAAGTGCGGCGTTATCTGCGCTGATAGTCGGGCGATTTGAGGCAACGGCAGGATATCGTTTTAGAGATAATTTCGCCAGATATTTCTTACGGCTGCCTTTTTCCAAGCTTGAAAAAGAACAGACTGGTGAAAGTCTTTCTATCTATACCAACGACTTGCCCCTTGGCGCGTCCTTTGTCTCTCGAGGTTGGTTTCAAATGGTGGCGGATTTTATTCAGTTAATCGTCATGTTTGTTTACATGATAATGCTTACTACCAGCCTTACACTTATCTTCTTTGCTATGTTCCCTGTTTTGGTGGTTATGCAGGTGCTGATATCCGGCCCTATCCAGAAAAAGCAGATAACAATGTCAGAGCGTCAGGCGGATTTCAACGCCATTGTCAATGACTCTCTTCAAAATACATCGGTTATTGCCGCATACTCACTTGAGGAAGTAATGAAAAAGCGTTATATGGACGCTTATCTCTTGTTCTTCCAGGCAATAAAAAGCTTTATCAAGTCCATGTCAACCATGGTGGTATCCGGGATTTTGGTCAGTCTTTCTCCCTTGCTAATTATCACAACAATGGCGGCTTCACGAGTTATTGGTGGGCAGCTTAACATTGCCGAGTATCTGGCCTTTACTACTTTGGCCTTCCAGTGCGGTGGATGGTTGATGATGCTAAGTCAGCGGCTTACTGGCTTCCAAGTATCTGCGGGTGGGGCTAAGCGCCTTCTTGATCACACTACAGAGACTGTAGATTTAACTCTCCCCGAGCCAATGCCTGCGTTAAAACCTGATGTAAAAGAATCTACAGCGGTATGCTTTACAGGAGTTGATTTTTCCTATTCAGAGGAAGGAGAGGCTGCTGTATCTGCAATAGACCTTTCCATCCCCAAAGGAAGCAAGGTGGCTTTTGTAGGTGGTAGCGGCAGCGGGAAAAGTACCTTGCTTAAACTAATGCTAGGGCTTTATTCCCCTACATCAGGCCAGGTGCAGGTGTTTGGCCAGGAAGATGTGCCAATAAACGCGTTTGCATATGTGCCCCAGGATAGCTTCCTCTTCCCAGAAAGCATTGGAGACAATATCACCGGTGGCGGTACACCAGATACAGCACGCCTGGAAACGGCCTGCAAAGACGCGGGCATTTGGGATTTTATCCAGAGTCTGCCCAATAAATTTGAAGGTGTGTTATCAGAATCCGCAGAAAATGTATCCGGCGGCCAAAAGCAGCGTATAGCCTTAGCTCGCGCCTTCTACCAAAACGCTCCAATAGTACTATTCGACGAAGCCACCTCTGCTCTAGACCCAACAACAGAAGTGGAAGTCCTTACAAGCTTTGAAACTATGCTATCTCATGAGCCGGATAAAACCGTAATCATGGTGGCCCACAGGCCAAAGGCTATTGCCTTCTGTGACACTATTGTAGTAATGGCACAAGGAAAAATAGTAGGCATAGGCAAACATGAAGAACTACTGGCTTCTTGTCCCGAATACGCTCGCCTGGAGGTGTCAAATGGAAACTAACACAAAACCCAATTTCCGCAACTTCTTTAGAATGTTCACCTTTATAAAGCCTGTTCGCTTTAGATATGCTATAAGCATGCTGATTTATACTTCACAGCAATTTATTTTCAATTTTATTATTTCTTTATTCATGGGCGGAATGATGGCCGGTATCATGACCGGAAGCATGAGTGGGGTATACAATTCACTTATTAGGCTGGCTATTACTATTTCTTTGGTAATGCTGGTAATTGCCATTGGGGTATATGTTTATGTGCTTAGCATAGCCCAAGGAGATATGAATCTTAGAGAAAAGCTGTTTTCCGCCTTTGTACGGGCCGACCTTGAGCGGGCTTCTACTAAGCATTCAGGGGAGGGAATAGCCGCAATTAATACTGATGCTAGTACAGCGTCGGATGTATTTGGCAATGCACTGGATAGCTTGATGTTTAACATCTGGGCTATTGTTGGTGCGATAACAACGATTTTTGTCATAGATTACCGTCTGGGTTTCGGGGCTATTGGAATCGGCGTTATTGCCTTCGCTATCCAAGCCAGCTTTGCCCCACGCCTTGCGCGCCTTGGGACTGCAAGATTGGAAACCAACGCTGAAGGTGTAAAGGCTATGAGCAATATCTTTTCCGGAGGGCTTGCGATAAGAGCTTTGGGGCGCCAGCAAAAGGCCTGGAAGGTATTTAATGTAGAAAATGGTCAGCTTAAATCCATTAGCTTGAAAGAGGCTTTTATTGGCATGTGGCAGAACTTATTTACGACCGTGCAAGGATGGCTTAGCTTAGTGCTAGTGTTTGCCCTTGGTGGTTGGCTTGTAGCTACTAATAGGTTGGAGTTTAATCTGCTGATTATGGTACCTGCCATGGCATCTGCAATAACCGGAGCTATGTCTTCCGTCGGAACCAACTGGGCTGGGTTGCAACCTCCTATTGTGGCGGCAGGCCGGGTTCTTGCTATCATAGATTCTGTTCCTCCAGAAGAGGCAAAAGTGGAGGCTGCCCCGTGGGATGGCAGATATGGAATTAAAATAGATGGTCTTAACTTTGCATATCTTGATGGTACCGATAACGCTCTTTCTGATATAAACTTAGAAATTAAGGAAAACGAAATGGTAGCCTTTGTAGGGGCCTCAGGCAGCGGAAAATCTACATTATTGCGTACGATAATAGGTATGTACCAGCGGCCAGACTTGGCTATGGACTGTGGAAACCTTCACTTTAGAGGTGGATGTATACAATCCTGGCGGGATCATTTCTCCTATGTAGATCAAAGCTGCAAGCTTTTTGATATGACCATTGGCGAAAATATTGCCATGGGCAAAAAAGGGGTCGCCACAGAAGATGAAATAAAAAAAGCCGCGACAGAAGCATTCGCCAGTGACTTTATAGAAGTGTTGCCAGACGGCTACGCCAGCAATTGCGGCGAAAAAGGCGCATCTCTTTCCGGTGGCCAGCGCCAGCGGATAGCCATAGCCCGTGCCTTATGTAAGGGCGCGCCTATAATGGTATTTGACGAAGCTACCTCAGCCCTGGACACAGAATCAGAACAACGCATTATGGAAAGTATAGAAACCTTTAGGAAAAACCACACTATATTGCTAACCACCCACAACCTGCACAATGTAGTTACTGCGGATAAAATTGTGGTAATGGAAGGCGGAAGAATCGCCGAAGTAGGTACCCATGAAGAGCTTCTGGCTAAAAACGGAGTATACGCCAGTTTGGTGTCATAATTTCAGAGGCAGCACCAACGCATGGCCAAAATATGTTACAATAGCAAAAATCACCCAGAGAGGATGAAGCGCAATGATGAACACCCAGCAACTAATGGACTCCGCCCTAGCCCTGGCAGGCTTAAAGGAAATGCCCCAAGACAGTGGCATCTCTCACCCAGGAGAAAACATCAAGAAAGTACTAATGGGCGTAGACATGGACACCCCAGAACTACTGCTGGCTCGTGAGCTAGGCTATGACTGCGTGGTAACCCATCACCCCAGAAACACCAACATCGACATGCTAAAAGTAATGGATGCCCACATCCTAAAGTTAGAAGCATTGGGCCTCCCCAGAAACAGAGCCCAAAAGCTACTGGCAGAGCGCAAAGACGAACTTAGCTATGGCCAGCATGTGTCCAACTCCCGCAGAAGCGAAAGCGCCGCAAAACTTCTCAACATGCCCTTTATGAGTATCCACACCCCAGCCGACGTTATAAGCGAAGCCCGTGTGCAAAGCTTCTTAGACGAAAAATTCGCCGATAAACCCGACACAAAACTAGACGACATTGTAAAAGCTATAGAAGAAATTGACGAGTACAAAAACTCAGCCAGAAAGCCAGTAATAAGAGTGGGCGGAAAAGACAGCTATGCCGGAAAAATCTATGTATTAATGTCAGGACTAACCGGCCCCGGCCCAGAAATAACAAAAGCCTACTTTGAAGCGGGTGTAGGCACATTAATACTAATGCACATCCCAGAAAAGGATGTAAAAGCAGTAAAAGAGCAAAAGACAGGCAATGTAATAGTAGCAGGGCATATGTCCAGCGACTCTGTAGGCCTTAACGCCATAGCAAAAAAATGGGCAGAGTCAGGCATAGAAGTTACCATGATGTCCGGAATCGTTTCCTAAATATTAACTCAGAAGAATAAAAATAACACCTGTGAGATTAACCTATCTCTACAGGTGTTATTTTTTTGTCTTTGTTTTGGTTGTTGATCCATCACCCGCCGCTGTTGTTATGTATCAACCCCAAGCTAACCATGATAGCCTTATCTGCCTTTTTCATAAGCGCTTCATCTAACCAACAAATCTTTTCCCGTAAACGCTTCTTGTCAATAGTCCTTATCTGCTCTAAGAGAATCACCGAATCCTTAACCAATGTAGAGCTTACCGAATCAATCTCTATATGAGTAGGAAGCTTAGCCTTATTAATCTGGGACGTAATAGCAGCACATATAACTGTAGGGCTGTACTTATTGCCTATATCATTTTGTATAATAAGCACTGGGCGTACGCCCCCTTGCTCAGACCCTATAACAGGGCTTAAATCCGCATAAAAGATATCGCCTCGCCTGACTTGTTGCATTTTTTCACCTCAAATTTCCATAAAGTTTCTGGTGGCTAAATTGTTTCCCTTATTATGCGGTTCTATACATCTATGTATTAAAAGAACTTACATATACGCGAGGCACACGCTTACCAATTCCACATACTACTTCATAGCTGATAGTGCCCACAATATCAGCCAAGTCATCAGCACAAACCTGCTCATCCTTGTTACCAAGAAGCACTGCAATATTTCCTGCGGTAATCCCAGGAACATCCGTTACATCAATCATGCACTGATCCATACAAATAGCCCCGGCAATAGGAGCAAGCTGTCCATTAATAAGTACGCGGCCTCCACGAGAAAGGCGACGTGGATACCCGTCTGCATAACCAATAGGAATTACAGCTATAATGCTTTCCCTTTCGGTTTTGTAAATATGCCCGTAAGACACCCCAACTCCGGCAGAAAGGCGCTTGACGCTGCTTACCTGAGCCATAAGGCGCATAACTGGCTTTAGCCCAAGAGGCGCACATACCCCTGCCATCTCAGAAGAAGGGGGCAACCCATACAGTAAAATCCCAACCCGTGCAACATCTTTAAGTATACTACCCCCACAAAGAGGTGCACTATATCCAGGGATACGGGAATCCTCCTTGCGCAAAGTCTGAGCTACAGCGCCAGAATTAGCTAGATGCCGCTGCATTATATTCAGGCCACGCTGTCCCAGTTCCTCTAAAACCCAGTTAAACCGAGCCTCCTGCTCAAAAATAAAACCATGATCGAGTTGGTCACTGGTAGCACAATGGGAATAAATTCCTTGTACAAAAAGATTAGGATCTTCTGCAATGGCGCAAATCGCATCAATGCTATCTTTATTAGGCAAGAAACCCAATCGGCTCATACCTGTATCAATCTTAATATGTATTACTGCCCGCGTATTATGGCGGGCGGCTATTTTACTAAGGGTTTTTGCGCCCTCTAAGGAAAATATAGTTTGAGTCAAATTATTTCGGACAACAGAGGCAACTAAAGGCTCAGGGGTAAAACCCATTACCAAAATAGACCCGCTGATACCGGCCTCTCGAAGCTGAAGTCCTTCTTCGCAAATAGCGACACCTAGAGAATCTGCCCCGTTTCTAAGCATGGTAGCAGCAACTCTAACTGCCCCATGACCATATCCATCGGCTTTTACAATCCCCATTAAGGCTGTACCTGAAGGCAAACACCCTCGTATCACTTTAACATTATGAGCAAGATTATCCAAGTTAATCTCAGCCCAAGCTCTTTGGTATTCCATGTTGTACTCCCCTATGTACATCATATGGTTTTACATAGTAAACAATCCATCATCCAAGACCATATTATACTCGAAAACATGGTAAGTTACCACAATTCTTTCAGCGCCATCGGCATCAAAGATTATTAATTTTACAGGAAGCATGGTTTCATTGTCTACCCACAAACGAGCAATGGATAAATATGGATGGTTCCCTGGTATGTTAGCCTCCAAGACTGTCCTTGTCCCTTCATCCATATCAGCAACACTTACACTAACTTCTTCGCTCTGCTTATAGTTTCGTATGAAACTGGTTAGAAAAATCTCGCTGCGCTCAGGGGTCTCCTGCACAGCAAGGCTGACCCGGCCATTAACACGATTATTAAATTGTAAAATCTGTTGTCCATCACTAGTGGTTACACTCCCTGCAACAGCTGCAGGCCCTGTAACCTCAATGCGATACTCGCCGGTAATACGGGCATGCTGCACAGTCTCATAAGTGTTAACCCCTCGATTAGACCGATACTCTACAGTAGCTATGGCTCTATAAGACTGCATTTCAAACAGCATCCGCTGAATCCGTTCAAAAGCAGTAATTTCAGCGGCATCAGCCGGCCCACGAAGCCCATCACTTCCACAAGCCACCAATAATAGCAACAAAATTAGTCCCACTGCCAAAGCCCATAATCTCTTTCTCATATTTACCTCCAATAGTCATTTCTATATTTATACGGGAAAGGAGACGTGTTTAGACTTGCAATGTTATAATTGCGCTATTATGAAAATGAAGGGAGCACAAAAACGAAACTAATATCATCTTCTCCTACGGTGACGCAGTAAGCCTAACCCAAGGACTAGAACACGTGTCAGCAATGGTAGACAGTTACCACCAATATGTAAACAATCTAAGCTACGATGATCTATACAACTACCCAACCCATTTAAAGCATCTCCACACAGCCTATCCCATAGGAAGAAAAGTCCCATCCATAACAGATGACATGACTGTCTACGAAGACTTCGTAAAAATGGTAAAGGCCCTAAACTATAACGGAATGATAAGCGTAGAAGGCTCTCTAAACTCTACCTCACCAGAAGATATAACAGCGGAGATTAAAGCTAGTCTTAAAACCCTAAAATCCCTATTTGAATAAATATCTCTGAATTAGTGTTAAATGGTAATTGATAAGAGCTACTGCAAACTGTGACAGGTTTTGCAGTAGCTCTTTTTGGTTCTTTTACTCTGGCGCGCCTGCCCCTTCAGTATAATAATAGTACAACTCAGCAAGTTCCCCTGATGCTTGCATTGCGGCAATTACTTCGTTAATAGTATCTAGCAAGTCATACTCGCCAAAACGCACCGCAATGCCATAGTTCTCATCACCAAAAGCATAATTATCTCGTATGATTCTCAAGTCATTTGGGTTAGCATTCACAAATCTTTGGGCCACCGCCGAGTCGATAACTACAGCGTCAACTCTGCCGCCAAGGAGTGCAGCAAATGCCTCTGATGCGCGGATAAATGGTAACACATCAGCATCGGTTTCATCCATGGCAAAGAAGTACCCAGTGGTGCCGCCCTGTACTGCAACATATCTGCCGTCCAAATCCGCCGCAGTAGTAATAGACTCATTATCCATAGCTACAACCATGTACTGTACTGCCGCAAAATATGGTATAGAAAAATTAACAGACTCCATCCTATCGGGTCTAATTGTCATCGCGGCGGCAATAAAGTCAATGCTTCCGCCCTGCAAGTCCATAATAAGCCCTTCGAAGGCTGCGTCATGGATAATCAGGTCCGCACCCAGAGCCTCAGCAATACGCACAGCTATTGCTACATCTAGGCCAGAGTATTGACCATGGCGGCCTTCGCCACCGTCGGCGATAAATTCAAATGGAGGGAAGTCAGCGGATGTTCCCATCACTATTATTGGCCTTTCTTCGTCCTCTCCACTAGAGCATCCAACAACAACACCAAAAGCTAGCATTAACAGTAATACAAATAATAATTTACGCATTTAAAAATCTCCTTTTAAAGTTATTTTTTTAGTAGACTTCTTTCGAAATCACGTTTTATGATTTCGAAAGTAGGTTTCATTATGAGTCTTTTGCTTCTTCTGAAATCACGCCTTTTGATTTCAGAAGAACGCTAGTATAAAATCTTCTGTAAAAACGATTGAGTTCTTTCATGCTGGGGGTTATCAAAAATATCTTGAGGCAATCCTTCTTCTACAATTGCCCCGGCATCCATAAAAAGCACCCGTGAGGCCACTTCTTTTGCAAATCCCATTTCATGAGTTACTACAATCATGGTCATGCCTTCCTTTGCCAAATCCTTCATAACCCCAAGCACTTCTCCTACCATTTCCGGGTCCAAGGCTGAGGTTGGCTCGTCAAAGAGCATCACCTCCGGCTCCATTGCCAAGGCCCGTGCTATGGCCACACGCTGTTTTTGTCCGCCAGATAATTTTCCCGGATACTCATTGGTTTTATCCAGCAAGCCTACTTTCTCAAGTAAAGACAATGCAAGTTTTTTAGCAGTGTCAGCAGTGACATTTTTTATTTTCATAGGTGCAAGGGTTATGTTCTCAAGCACAGTCATATGGGGAAATAGGTGAAACTGTTGAAAGACCATGCCCATTTTCTGGCGGACTTTATTTATATCGGTTTCGGGGTCATTAATCTTTTGTCCGTATATGAATATTTCGCCCCTCCAAGGGGTATCCAACATGTTTAATGAGCGCAAGAAAGTACTTTTACCTGAGCCAGATGGGCCAATTACTACTACTTTTTCACCTTGCTTTATCTCCTGGTTGATACCGCGAAGCACATGCAGTTCCCCAAAGCGAACATGTAAATCTTTTACGCTAATCATCTTCTCACCCATCCAATCGCTTACGGCTCTTAACTTGGGGCGTATCCGCTTTCCTAAGCCGCTTTTCCAAAAGCCCCAGCAGCATTGTCAAAATAGATATTACAATAAGGTACATTGCCGCGGATACAAACAAGGGGGTAGGCTCCATGGTGCGGCTCATAATCAGGTTTGCCACCCGTGTCACGTCCCTGATGGCTACAAAGCCCACAATGGCTGTTTCTTTAATAAGTACAATAAACTCGTTGACAAAGGTGGGTAAAATATTCTTTATAGCCTGTGGCAACACGATATAAAACATTGTCTGCCACTTACTAAGCCCAAGAGAAAGCCCAGCCTCTGTTTGTCCTTTGTCAATAGACATAAGTCCTGCCCGGATAATCTCAGCCACATAAGCACCGCTATTGATACCCAGTGCCACAATGCCGATGCGAAGAGGCGCGCCCCTAGTTGTGGCAAAAACAGTTGCACTTACAATTAACAGCTGTGTAACTGCCGGAGTACCTCGGATTACCCCCAGATAAACGAAAGCCACAGCTCTAAGCAATTTAAAACGTGAAAGCTTAAATGCCACAATGATACTGCCAATAACAATACCCAGTATCATTGCCCCGATGGATATCTGGATAGTAATCCACATACCACCCAAGAGATCCCAAGCCCGGCCACCTCCTAAAGTGCGCTCAAGGTTTATTACTAAATCTAAATCCCCGAAGCGACCCCAGGATTCTGAAAAAGAGAAAATCATATTAAAAAATCCCCCATCAATACTAATCGCCTATATAAAAAAACAGCGTGCATAATTATGCAGTTAATTTGCATAATTATGCACGCTGTAATTGATATTGTCAAGATTATTAATTTATAATCTCATTAGTAAGAGCATTTATAAGAAGGGGATCCCCTTCATCTCCAGCAATAAATACCCGGTAAAAAGGCTCTAATCGATAAGGACGCTCAGGGTCAGGGCTGCCCTCATCCTGAAAATAAACTAAATCCATATGAATAACTACCATAGGCGATATAAGCGCATGCTGCCAGACTCTTTGCACAAAAGTAAGCAAGACCTCATCAGGTGCAGCAATAGGATGTCGCTCCCGATCCATATCCAAAATCTGCCCAAACTGCATATCAACCTGCACAATACCCCTATCAGTAACAATAAGCTCAACAAAATTGCTGTGAATCACATATCCCCGATAAACCTGGCGGTAAGAAAACCGAATCAATCCCTGATCTACAAATACATCTACATCATCCAGCCGAAAGTCAGAAAAATGCTGACCCACAAACGCGTCAGTCAAAGACTGAGCTTCAGTCCTACTCACATTAGTAAGCCACTCACCAGGCCCGCCATGCCCAGAAGTGTTGTAGTAAGAAATGAACCCATGAGCGATACTAAGCTCCCCCTGTCCATGAGTAAAAACATATCCACGGGCATTAGAACTCCGCCCCACAGTAGCATTTCCAAAAAATATCTCTATAAGCTCATTTTCATCATAATAAAATCCAGAAACATTAATAAGCCGCATAGGAGGAAAGCGCCTGAGTATCCGTGCATCCATAGTAATATTGTTTTGGGCCATAATCTCAACAATAGCCTGCTGGCGCGCATTAGAAACTGTATAGCGACGGCGTTCCATCAATAAAAACCCACCAAGAAAAACATTCACAATCACAAAAAACAGCAAGATATAAGTTTTAGCACGCTCCCATTCCATATCTATTCATCCTCCAGAGGCACTGCATATAAGTTTAAGCGCAAATAATCATCAGGACTGGTAAGTAAGCCCGGTCTTAGTGTATATCCCAGCCGCAGGTCCACAATCTCTTCTTCATCCAAAAGCCCTTCAAAATCCAAATCCCATTCATTTATCCAGCGATGCCCAGATTCATTTATATGGAAATTATGAGCCAGTCTGCGATACAGCACCACACGCCCTTGCTCTACAACTACTTCAATAGGCGCCGTTAAAATATCATCATGAGAAGAAACCCTCCACCCATCAGGCATCAGAATGGGGAAATTATCCACAATATACCCAAACCAAAATACATATCCAATCCCGCGACATTCAAAATCCATTAAAAAGAACTCGTTGACTACATGATTATCCTCATCAATAAAAGCAATAGCAGCAGAAAAATCATCCATTAAGCTGGTAGTTGCGTTCTGTCTGCGGGGCCTGAAGCTAGCATACTCCAACACATCCGTATCAAAATATCTAACCGTTGTATGGACATTGCTATATGTCCATACTCCATCCGCAGCAACTCGCCCATTGATAGTAGCCGGATTGTCAAAAAATTGTGCAACTTGATTGCCAACAAAATCCAAGCTTATGCCAACTTGCGTACGATAGGGATTAGTCATTACAACAGTGGTAGACGCAAACCTATTTAGATCTCCGGCCCTAGGCACAAAAGTACTTGCATCCAAGCCTTCATATCCCTCCAAGGCGGCAGAGACAAAATATAAAGAACCAGTTGAAACAGGATGAATAGGAAAAATCTCAAGTCCGTTATGATCTATAGTAAACTCCCATGTCTGATCTCCAGATACAAAAAATACTCGCAAATCATCATAATTCTCATAAGGCAGCCATATTACCACTTTTGTAAAGTCTACAATACCGCGGCTAGTAAGGAATCCCCCCGTACGCTGATTAAATCCTAAAGGAAACACATGACTAGGCATTAAAAACGCATACTCAGAAAGAAGCATCGGCCGAGAAAGTAACCGATTAAAATCCGTTTCTGATGATCCGATAAAATTACCCCTGTCAAACATCGCAGTAAGAACCGTATCGAAATAAGCACGCTGCTGGGTATCCATTAACCCGCTGGCACTAATCCCAAATCGGCCAGACCCGTCCCCATACACTAAACGCATTGGCCGCACAAATTCCCGGTACCCTGCTGCCACAGATGGGTTCCAGCGATCCGCAAGGTATAAAAAAAAGTTACGGTTTGAAAGGTTCACAAACCATAACTGCCCAGTCTGATATATAGCAAGGGCCACAAAAATCAAAATCAGTAATGATTTCAGCCGCCGATACATAGTTTTTGTTCCACGCAAGGCTTCACTTACACGATGAAAGCCACGCGCAAATGAATTCTTAATCCTTTTCACTGTCCACCGCCGCTTCAAAGTATCTGTTAAACCTTAGTACCATAGTAGTGCCTTCACCTGGTGTACTAGAGGCGTAAATGTTGCCACCATGCTCTTCAATAATCTCTTTGGCAATGGCAAGGCCAAGTCCGGTACCGCCCATAGCCCGGCTACGCCCTTTGTCTACCCGGTAAAAACGCTCGAATATCCGGCTAATACTATCCTCTGGAATACCTACGCCTTCATCTTTTATATAAACCCGGTGGTCTGTATCCGTAGTCTCTACAGATACAGAAATCGTTGTATCCTCCGGGCTATACTTAATCGCGTTAGACAAAATATTAGAAATAACCTGGTTAACCCGCGGAGAGTTGCCCAAAATAAAGCACGCATCCACAGGTGTTTCAAATTGAATTGTCTGGTTTTTTTGCTCCGCAAGAATTTGGCTTTGACGAATGGTTACACGCAAAAGCCCAACCAAGTCCAGAACATCCTGATCAAGTTTACTTCTAGCACTGTCTAAACGGCTAAGCTCAAGTAAATCCGAAACCAGCAAGGACATACGCTGGGCTTCATCATCTACAATCGTCAAAAAGCGTGTTGCTGTTTGCGGATCCTCTAAAGCACCTTCTAAAAGCGTCTCGGTATAAGTACGAATGGAAGTAAGCGGCGTGCGAAGCTCATGAGAAACATTGGCCACGAACTCCTTTCGCATTGTGTCAAGCTGAGAAAGCTCTTTGGCCATATGATTAAAATTATATGCCAGCTGTCCTATTTCATCTTTGCCATGAACAGGTATCTCTTGAGATAGCTCCCCTTCTGCCATGGCCTTGGCTCGGTCAATCATTGTTACAATAGGGTTGGTAATCGTATTGGCCAGAAAAAACCACAAAATAGCCGTAATAACAACAGCTATCAGTACCATGATCACCAAATGAAACATCAGTCTAGACATACTCTCATTTAACGCGTCCGCACTTACCCGGGTATACACAATAAACGTTGTAGCCCCTACACTAACCGGCCTGGCATATGCAATCCATGTCTGTGTGACACGGTTGGTGTCTATGGCTCGGCTTCTTGTAGTAAAACCTTCTTCCATCCCTATGGCCAAAAGCACAGCTTCATCATTAATCCGCTGTGCACCAAGAAGTGCCACAAATGGCTGAGGAGCCATAGGAATTCCTATGTCGCTTAAGATCATGCTTTCAATGTTATACGCAGCGAGGATGCCCCATTCAGGGGCTTGCCAAAATTGCGTAGGGTCATATTGGTGTACTATTTCGTCCGCTACTATATCTGCATGTGAGCTTAGTCTGCTTCTAACACGGTTTATTTCTTCGTTACGTACACTGTAAATCATATATGTGCCGCTTAAAATCATAACAACTAATACAACAGAGACATATATAATCATTAGTTTTAGCTTAATACTATTCATTAGGGGTCCCGTCACCAAACTCCTGTGTAAAATAATAGCCCACCTTACGTTTTGTAAGGATATAAGTAGGCTCTGTATCATCCGGTTCAAGCTTGGCTCTAAGGCGCCTTACGGTTACATCAACGGTACGCATATCGCCAAAATGCTCATACTGCCATACTTTTTCAAATAGTTGCTCGCGAGAAAATACCTGATTGTTACGCTGCGCTAGGAATTTTACCAGCTCAAACTCACGGCGGGTAAGCTCTACAACTACACCTCCACGTTTTACCTCATGCATATCAAGATCAATTACAACTTCTCCAAAGACTAGCTTGTTATTGGTTTGCTGCTCTCCGGAAAGACCGCCGCTACTACGACGTAAGTTGGCCATAACTCTGGCAAGAAGCTCTCTTACACTAAAAGGTTTGGTGATGTAATCGTCAGCACCTAGCTCAAAACTAAGAACCTTATCTGTTTCCTCGGCTCGGGCGGTTAGCATGATTACTGGCACTTGAGATTGCAGTCTTAGTTGCCTACATACTTCATATCCGTCCATTTTTGGCATCATTATATCCAGCATTACCAGATCTGGATTTTCTTCTGTTGCCATTTTTAGTCCTGTTTCACCATCATATGCTTCAATGGTTTCATAACCTGCTTTACGTAGGTTATATGTTAGTATTTCCACGATATTAGTTTCGTCATCCACAACTAAAATTTTTTCAGGCATTTAAAACCCTCCCCTTTTCCTTGGTAAATATATTATCGTACTTGTACAACTGTTTCGGAAGTCCCTACCTCTATAACTCGTGTTACTGGTGCCCTTAGCTCTCTGCGTGAGACGATTTCCGGGTCTCCCACCTGTTGGCCGTTTATTCGCATTATGCGTTTTGTAACTTCTTGTTGGCCGTAACTGCCTTCCGTGATTATATTGGAAGCAGATACATGCATATTCGAGTTTTCTCTTGTTTCTATTTCCATAGGTATATCTTCAAGCATTCTTATTTCTTCTATAGTTCGTACAGTAAGCCGTGGCCTGGTGGTTTCTATTAATATTGTTGAGCCGGTTCGTATGATGTCATCTACTGTAATATTATTAAGGCGGCCTAGACTTTCGAGGGTGGTACCAAATTCGATTGCTAAACTGCCCTGGGTATCGCCTGGTCTTATTGTATGTTCTATTACATCGCTGACGGGTCGCTCAAGCAGTTGAATTACGTCGCTTGGATTATCCAACTCATCTTGGTCAACAAGTGCAGGCCTTATTTGCCATCCTTCTTCAAAGCTAGAATCTATCGTAGTTTCATCGTCAACATACGGGCGCTTAAGCTCAGCGGCAACATGGTCAGCATCAGATTCGTTGCGAAGCACTGCGATACGCTCACCGTCGATATAGATAGCCGCTCCTACAATACGATAAGTAAATTGCTGGCTTAGCCGTACAATCATTTCGGGAGCCGCAACTATCTCACCCCTGCGGGCTCGGGCAGTGTCAATAACTGTTTCTTCATTGACTTGAATCTGTGCACCTAGTGACTCAGATAAATGCCTAACCGCATCTTCATGGACAGTGTGAGTTTCCACTTCCCGGTTTATGGGCATATACCCAACAAATCTATCATCTACATACACAGCCCAGGCATTATGCCTAAGCATACTCATAAGTGCTAGTACAATAAATGCAACCGCAATGAGTCCTAGCGCCCAAAATCTAAGCACTCTTTTTGCACCAGGAGGGATTAAGGGTTCTTTTGCCTGAGGCGGATTATATAACCTGTCTCCTTGGCCTAGACGGGGCTTTTGCGACCCTGCCTGCTTCCGTGTTGGCTTTTTCTTTTCAGGTTTTGGCTGACGTGGCCGTTTTTGACCGTAGGCTTTTTGAGCGGATTTGTAAAAGCCTGTTGATTGTTTTTGAGGTTCATCTTTTTCTGATTTGTGGTGCTTTGTTTGTTCGCTTCGTCCGTCTGGCGGAGCATAATCGTAATGAGAATGGCGGTCATCTGTTTCAGGCTCATGCAAACGGCGTTGTTTTTTTCCCTGTTGCTTTGGTGGCAAATCAAGGACAATGGGTTTTGGAAGTTGCCTGAGACCTTCAGAGTCAGGATTATGTGGTCTGGGCATATCGGCACCTCCTTTTAAATGAGGGCTTTGCCCTCAAGCTCCCGCCGCTTCGCGAGGCTAAGCCCCACTCCGCTTCCTCGCTTCGCTGCGGGGTCGTGCTTTGCACGGCTTGCGTTGGTTTAGTTTATCGTTTCAGTCAGGAATGTCCTTCCCGTTATATTTTCAATTTTCACTTGCGTTTTTTTAGCAGTTTCTTTATCTAAAAAATATCCGAAAACCGATGGCCCAGAGCCGCTCATTGCAGCATTCATGGCACCTTGAGTTATCATTTCGTTAATAAGCTTTTGAATTATTGGATGTAATTTTATGGTTACATCAGCAAGGTCATTATTGAAATTTTTTGCTATGTCTCTCAGGTTTCCTTTGGCCAATGCAGTTATCATATCATCTATGTTATTGCTTACTCCAGGTTTGCACTTATTAAAGATTGCTGCTGTGGATACATAAATATCAGGGCAAGCCAGAAGTACCCAGCAGTGAGGATGGACGGGTAGGGGGGTTAGTTTTTCTCCTATCCCTTCCGCCAATGCAGTGCCCCCTAGTAAACAAAAAGGCACATCCGCCCCGAAGCGCTGCCCTATTTCCATTAGGGTATGTAGGGGGATGTTAAGGTCAAATAACTGATTTATTCCCACCAGGGTCGCGGCACAATCGCTGCTTCCTCCAGCTAAGCCTGCCGCCTGAGGTATTCGCTTTTCTAATTGTATGCAAATCGGTTGAACGATATTGTACTCTTTTATCAAGAATTTCGCGGCTTTGGTTACAAGATTACGATCATCTGTGGGGAGAGCTGGATCACTGCATATTAACTGAAACCCATTATTGTTCTTAGATATAGATATAGTCACTGTGTCATGTAACGCCAGCATCTGCATTACAGATCGCAGGTCGTGATAACCGTCAGATCTTTTTCTTAGAACATCCAAAATAAGGTTAATTTTGGAAAAAGCCCTCATCTGCACAAAACCCCCGGCGCTTGGCCGGGGGTCTTTTGGGTATGCGCATACATGCGCCATAAAATTAACGCTTGGAGAACTGAGGCGCACGTCTTGCACCTTTGAGTCCATACTTTTTACGCTCTTTCATCCGTGGGTCACGTGTCAGAAAGCCTGCACGCTTTAGGGGCTGTCTGAAGTCACCGTCGGCTTCAAGCAAAGCCCTAGATATGCCGTGGCGGATTGCGCCGGCTTGGCCTGTGTAGCCACCACCAAATACATTGACTTTTACATCAAACTTGGCTGTGGTACCTGTCAGCTCAAGAGGTTGGCGTACAATCAGCTTCAGGGTTTCTAAGCCAAAATAATCATCTATACCGCGCTTATTGATAATAATGTCGCCCTTACCTGGCAATAGGTACACCCTGGCGACGGCGCTTTTTCTTCTGCCTGTACCATAATATGAAACTGCTGCCATAAAAATCTCCTTTATAAACCTTTTACAGATTTGTTATAGTCAGTACTTCAGGCTTTTGAGCCTCGTGTTTATGAGTCGGGCCAGCGTATACGTGAAGTTTTTTGAACATCTGCCGACCTAGGTTGTTCTTAGGCAACATGCCTTTAATTGCATGTGTAAGGACGTACTCTGGTTTGCGCTTTAGCACTTCTTTGAGTACGGTTTCTTTGCGATGTCCAATCCAACCTGAGTGGCGGACATATAACTTTTGGTCTAGCTTTTTGCCTGTTACGCGAACTTTGTCAGCGTTTACTATAATTACATAGTCCCCACAGTCTACGTTTGGACTGAATTCAGGCTTATGCTTTCCGCGTAAAATAGCGGCTATTTGGGAACTCAAACGGCCCAGGAGCATACCTTCGGCATCTACAACATGCCACTTGCGCTGGACTTCCTGGGGCTTAGTGATATGGGTGGTGCGCATGAATACCTCCACTTTTTAAACAGTTGTTTGTTATTGTGTTTCTTATTTAGAAGCATTTCGTGATTCCGGGGCGGAAATCAATCTCATCTTAAAAGATGTCTCGACAAAAGTCAAGAAAAAATTGGACGTATGCAGTTTTGATGATACCGACAAAGGTTTTTTTGTTTTGATGATTTGTTAAAAAGCGATATAATCCAAGATGAAAAATCAATAGATAGGAATATGCCCGTGAGAAGAATAAAAATAAGAAATCCTTTTACCGCCATATGGATGTACTTTGCTCGTATGCGAAGCTTTGCCACACACAACCCTGTGGCTACTAATTACGCTATCGATGGGCTTTTGGTAATAGGGGCGCTTAATCTTGCAGGAAGTAATAATAATATATTTGCCCAGCGCCTTGGGGCAGGGGATTTTCATCTGGCTATGATGCAGTTTTTGCCTCAGAGTATTAATCTTTTGATTATTATCCCGGCGGGGTTATTTGCCGACAGCTTGCGAAATAAGGCGCGTATGGTTTCAGGAGCTTTGGTTGCCGCTTCGTTTTTCTTTATGGTAGTTGCTGGTATCAGTTTTATTACAGATCAGCCTCTTTACTTTTTTCTTATTTTTCTGGCTTTGGCCAATGCGTCCAGTATGGTGTACAACATCGGCTGGCAAGGTTTCTTCCCGGAAGTCGTGGAAGCTGAGAAGCGTAATGCCGTTCTTACTATACGCTCAAGGGTTAGTATACTTGTATCCTTAATTGCCCCACTTATAAGCGGTGGGATACTGGCTTCCATTCCCAGTGAAGAAGGAAAAATAATCGCTCATCAGGTATTTTATGCCATTGTCGCCATAATGCTGTTGGGCAATGCATTTCATCTCAAGAAAATTAAAGCCACAAAACCGGCTCCTCCTACTAATCTAAAACTTAGAGAAATAAAAAAAGCAAGCTCTCGCCTGCTTAGGAATAAACCATTTGTCATTTTTACTCTTGTAGCTCTATTTTTTCACATGACATGGCAGATGGACTGGACGCTGTACTTTATTGGTCAGGCCAATTATCTTCATATGAATGAGTTTCAGCTAAGTCTTACGGCAGTGGGTTCTACGGCGGCTCATTTTCTTACATTAAAATTCTGGAGTAAGCGCAATCAGCGTCATGGTGTGGAAAAGCCTGTAACCTTTAGCATATTAGGCTTTGCCCTTTGTCCTGTGGCAATACTAGTATCAACAAGCCTGCCTATAGCTTTTGGGCCTACTGTATTTTTGATGATTCATACCTTTGCTATGATGTTTACAGTCACTGTCGGGCTTAATTTTTTCCAGTGTCTTATTCCAGTGCTTGATGAGGAATATCGAAGTTTTTCTGTCTCGGTGTACACTTGCCTTATGACCCTAAGCAATGCAGTGATGCCTCTTGCCGGGGTAGCTTTATATCGCAGTTTAGGAGGCAATATCACAGGTCTAAGAATAACATTTGCCATTGTTTTTGTGCTTAGGATTATAGCCGCAGGTATTTGGTGGCTGAGAATAAAAAAGGCCCCGAAGGGAGCCGTAGAGTAGGACTTATTTTACAATTGTGTAAAATTTTTATTAGGTACTTGTATAATTCCTCTTAAAATGGTAAATATTATACCTGTGACCTTAAACTTAGGTTTAAGGAACAACTAAATATCCCCCCTCAAGCCCGGCCCCACCCCCCCTGTGGTCGGGCTATTCCTTTTAAGGGGATATTAAGGGGATAATGGAAAACATGGTTACAAGTATTAGAAAGACTATAATAATTGCTTTAAAATATGGGTCATGTGTATAGTGCCTGGTAGTTTCGGGGAAATCGTGTGGGGGGGACTGCTCGCCAAAGGTATTATAGGTGTTTGTATCAGTTATAGGTGTTGGAGCATCGTCGCAACGTTTGCTGTGTTTTTTAAGCATCCTAAACAAAATTATAATTACAGGCATAAGCAAAATGGTTATGCTGCCCATGACTAGAATCGCTTGGGCTTCAGCGCTTAGCCCAGTGGATGGACTTGCAACCTCTGTCGGTTCTATTAAAAATACAAGCCTCCCCAAAATCCCTTGAGATGCATTGATTATGAAGTGAGGTAATATCCCTGCCCATATACTCTTGGTATAATGTACCATGTACGCAAAGATTGCCCCTAACGCAAAGGCATAAGCAAACTGCTGCAAGTTAAGATGAATAATCCCAAAGAAGAGGCCGTTTAATAAAGCGGCCTTTCTTATTGGAAATACCCCATGCTTTGTCTGGATATACCCCCGGAAAACCAGCTCTTCGCATACAGCAGGTGTAACAGCAGAGGCAAGTAGAATAAGCCACAAAGGCTGTTCCATAAAAGTATAAATCATCTCGGATACAAGATTAGGGAAGAAAAGTGAGGATATACCAGATATAGTCATCATTGCCGGCTGAAGCAAGAAGCCAAGTACCACAATAATCAGGATGCTAATGCCGCTAAGCTTCTGCCTTGGAAGATGTGCCAGGAGAGACTCTTTTTTTATGCGGCTCCACACCACTAATGGAAGAATTAATCCACCAAGCTGCATAGCTATAATAAACCAAGGAGACTGCAAAATAAGATTCATATCCCAAATCCCTAGTTCCCCAAGTATCGCTACTGGCGTAACAGAAACAAACTGAAAGCCTACAAACCATACAAGGATAACTAGCATAAATTTACTGCCTTCTGTGTGCTTACCCATTACCAAACTACCTCAGGAATGACATCTCCAAAGAACAAAATCTCCAGAGCCTTTGCGATTTCATAATAATGATATGAATTTGAAATCACACCAAGATATAAATCATCCACAAAAACCCCAACAGATGCAATCATGGGTGAAGAGCTTAAGTCTATGCCCACAACATCATATACCGTGGTGCCATCTTCTAGTGTTATTGGTACATGCAATAGGTGATTAGATACATGGTTAAACAGATTAATATCAAATGTCTCAATCTCAGCTAGTAAGCCATGTATGGGTTTTATTAAATCCCCTCCCACGTTGGCGATCATATCTTCTTTGGTAGCAACAACCCCATGTAAATCCCCAACATGAACCATGGCAAAGAATCTAGTAACAATGGCCTGATCCATCTGAGGATCTCCCGTAAACATATATGAGCTAATTGATACCCGGTAGCGGTCAGGATCGCCTATAATCGGGTCTAGTGCTTCACTTAGGGCATTAAGCTGAATAGATGTTGCGGGTGCTTGCCACGCAATATATAGATATTCTTGTTTTGGCGGATTGATAAACCAGGTATTAATAAGGCTTCCAGCAATGAAAATGATAATAATGGCTACAAATATGTGTAGCTTATAGTATTCCCAGATATATTGGCGCTTTTCTGTAAAGTTCATTTTCTTGAGCTTTGCGCCCTCTGTTCTAAAGAAATTTCGTATCATGTTAAAACTCCTTTGTAGACCCAAACATAGCCAGCGCACGAGGAATGGCATCTTTGGCATTTTTCCAGGGTTGATCTGCGTTGCGGTGATCGAATTTTAATGTAAACCATTCTACATCTTCTTCCAGTTGCTTCATGTCGGCTAGCTGGGGCTTAGCTATTTCTTCAATGAACCGTTCTCGCTTCCCGCGACTTAGCTTTTCAGTAGCTGTTGCTACAAGACGGGTAAAGTGTGGCAGACAGTAGCTTTTTTGGTCTTTTATAAGCTTTGCCTCTTCCCCGCCCTTATTCCATAGATGTAAAAATGTATCAATATATAGGGCAAAGTTGTGCTCCACCTTTTTACATACGTAACAGGAGTTTATTGACTTATCCAGATAGCTTTGCATTTTGGCAAGTGGACTGGTCGTATCTTTGCCAAATAGGGGTGAGGATGCTTTTGCGTTTATTATTGCGGTGATATCTTTATTCAGCTGCTGTATATGCGTATGCAGCATTAGGGCTAGGCCTAGGCGGTTTTGCTCTTTATACATGGATTCCATATGTGTGTGGCAGAAGCCAATTTTATTGGTTTCCATTCTTATATCGTCTTCCATATAGGCAGGCCCCATAATAAACTGGATTGCGTGTTCTTCTATACGTTTATGCATTACGCAAAACGCGCAATTTTTCGGGTCGCGCAAAGCTTCTAGCACCGGGATGGTGTGGATATATTCCTTCATATCGCGCCTCCTTTGGACTAGTATAGCATATCTAGTTAGTTACGCCTCTCAAAGTGATGATAATCTCTGGGGCTAGTCCAATTACCACCCCAAATCCATCCCCTACCTATAAATGCGGTATACACCGCATCCCCAGGAATAATCATACCCGGACGTATATAACTGCGGTCTAAATACGGCTCTCCGGCGGCAGGCCAAATAACACCGTGGCGGTAATATGGGTTTTGGATGGGGTTGATATCAATAGCCATGCCAAAGCCATGACGAGAGATTACGTTGGTGCCTGCGATATAGCGGAAGTTAAAAGCGTGTGAGTTATTGGCTGCCATGGATTCATAGTCACTGGCGCCAAAATAATCTATAAGACGGATACTGTGGATGGGGAAAGCAGCCTCATATATTTCCTGGAAAATTTCCAAAACCTCAGTCCCGATTTCTGCCGCAACGATAAGATGCCCGATGACACTTTCGCCATTAAAATTGACATGGGTCACCGTAAGATACGTAAGAAAGTCGTAGCCGAATGGAGTATTGTCGTGAAAGGTTACTCCGGTTATCTGGGCAATAATATGGTCCGGCAAGGGTTCCATTGTAAATATGGGGATAAACTCATATTCTTCCAATGCCTCTTCCTCTAAGTATTCTTCTTCAATCACTTCTATCTCGTTCATCTTATCCTCCCTAGCTTCATCAATGTCTTCATCTTCATCATACGCAAAATAAGCCTCTTCTTCGGGAGGCTGTTCTTGGTACATATAATCCTCCTCAATATATCCATTTTCTTCTGTGTTGGGCAAGTTGGCGCCTAGCCATGTGATAACTATTGTAACTGCCGCCATGGCAATAACCACAATGGTGATGATTATGGCTTTATTTGATTTCATGAACACCTCCGCTGAAGTTCTTTGCTAATTATTGCGAAATCATGGCAAAGGGTCAAGAAATTTGCAAAATGGAAATGATTGACAAGACTAGGAAATGTATGGCAATATTTCCTGGAAATTATTGGCCAAATAATTGCCCAGACAATTGCTGTACTACAGGAGGAGAAATAATGCAACAGCAGATGAACATAAGAGGAATAGTAGCAATTTTTTTAGCGGTAGTTATCATGATCGCCGCAGTTACCACTCCAAGGCTTGCATACGCCGCGCAAGAAGAGACAGAGCCGGAAGAATATATTTCAGCGAATATACCATTATCCTGGGAAGATGTATGCATTGAGAGTCTAGAGCTAACCAGCGATCTATACAGCTTCCGCCTAGTGGCAATGAATGAAGATATTGCAGTAGCCCTAATTTCCCAGTGCCCAGAATGTCCAGATAGCGACGCGTTTTTTGCAACCTCATCCAATATGATTGATTGGGAAATCAGAAGCCCATCTTCAGGGTGGTATGTATTTTTCAACGGAAATTATTATTGGTATATGAATGGCCTTCATTCCACATCCGATTGGCAAGATGATTGGCGGTTCTTTCCTACACCTCCAGATGATTATACCGGGGATATTGCGGGATGGATTTATACGATGTCTTATGTATTTGGAGACTTTGAACGGTTTACTGAAATTCCTACTCTAGAGTTGCCCGCCTATGGCATACAGCGGATAGACCGCCTCCCCTTTATGATAGATGGAAGCATAGTATGGATAGGCTTTATAGTGGATGAAAACGGAACAAGGCAGCAGATACGCCTATACGCCCAGGATGAACTACTAAACCCTCTAGAAGATGGCGTGGTATCAGCCATTACAGGGCTAAGCGGTTTTAGCTGGGCGCGGGAGGCTGTTGAATTTATTGTTGCCAGGGACTTAATGGATATGTATATGTGTCCAGATACAGGAGAATACATTAACTTTAATGCCTCAGGCAATGCAACTCGAGGGGATGTACTGGCAGCGGCGGTAAAAGCTCTAGGGCTAACAGCGCCACGCGCACCTGATATGGAATACAGTGCCTTTGCAGATGTAGAGACTTGGGGGCGGGGTTATTATATAGATGTAGCTCGGAGGCTAGGCCTGGTAACAGGGGTTGGCAATAATCAATTTGCCCCAGATAGAGGCATATCCCGCCAGGATATGATGACCATGCTTTACAATATAATGCTTGCTCAAGGGCTTGTGGAGCCTGACTATGAACTATCTGCCCTAGGCCAGTTTAGAGATGTGGTGCAAATTGCCCACTATGCGAGATTGCCCATCTCATCCTTAGCAAGAGCCGGAATTATTGCTGGAGATGGGTCAAATCTTAATCCCAGAAGATATATGACTCGTGTTGAGGCGGCAGCCCTTATTTGGAACCTTTATCAAAATGCACCGAAATAACAATGCGTGGAAGATTTGTTTTTTTGGGTAAAAGCATCATTAAAACACTGTTATCACCAGTGCTATTCTGTCTTTTTTAGTAGTTCCGATAACTTGCTCTATTTTTATGCGACCTACTTTGCGTACAGTAATAATATCATCTGTTGATAGCTGCATGGTCTTCTTTCCGATGGCCCAGTTTACAAATACTTTCTCAGCTTCGATTAGGGATGCAGCTTTGCCTCTGGACAAATGAAGCGCTGTGCTTATCACAGTGTCTAGGCGCATAGATGATACTGTTATGCGCTTTTGGGTGCCTGGAGTCTCTATTCCAGAAACCTCTGTGCTACGTGATGCGGTTACGGAAGTGCGGCCTACCTCACATAGGCTTTCTGTGATGAAATCTGCCACTTCATGAGCCACGTACATTACCGCACCAGAATCTCCTATACGGATATCCCCTATTTTCCCACGGTCTAAACCAAGACCTAGTACCGAACCGAGGAAATCCCGGTGGGTTAGCTGCCGGGAGAAGCGGCCATTGTATGATATGGCCAGTGGGATTATTGGGAAATTATCATCTAAAAGAGGCTCATAAGAGGTAAAACCTATCATTTTCCGCTCGGCATCTTCGTAGCCGCCGTATAGCTGTGCCTCAATTTTCATTTTTGTAAATTGTTGCAAAAAAACCACGCTGCGCTGAGGATTCATAAAATCTGTAAAGGTGGCATGGCTTCTATTTTGAGCTGCCTTGAAACGGTCTAAAGCCTTGGCAAATTGCAGGCGGTCTTCTGTTTCTTTGAATGGATTGTCCATATGCATGGTAACTTTGCTCCTATGGCCCGACATTTATTGTGTGTTTGAATTATGGTATTATACCGCAAAAATAACCACAAAGGAGCGATATACATGCAACAAGACCTGCAAGCTTTACGCCATACAGCGGCACATATTATGGCTCAGGCTGTAAAGCGTCTATTTCCCCATGTAAAAGTTGCCATAGGCCCGGCAATAGAGGATGGTTTTTACTATGATTTCGATACCCCAAATCCTTTCACACCCGGGGATCTGGAAGCAATAGAAAAGGAAATGAAAAAAATCGTAAAGGCAAATCTGCCAATTGAGCAATTTAGCCTAGGCAGGGAAGAGGCCTTTGCTTTTGTTGATGAGCAAGGAGAACCTTATAAACGCGAGCTATTGGAAGGCCTTACAGAGGAAGCTTCTTTTTATAAACAAGGTGAATTTACCGATTTATGTGCCGGTCCGCATATGCCAAAAACCGGGGCTGTTAAGGCCTTTAAACTCCAATCCGTAGCCGGAGCCTACTGGCGCGGGGATGAGAAAAACGCCATGCTATCCCGGATTTATGGTACTGCCTTCTTTACTAAAGAAGAGCTGGCAACCCATCTGGAACGTATAGAGGAAGCTAAAAAACGTGACCACCGTAAACTTGGTAAGGATATGAAGCTATTCACCTTTATGCAAGAAGGGCCTGGTTTCCCATTTTATTTACCAAAAGGTCTTATTCTCAAAAACAGACTTATCGAATATTGGCGCAAGGTACACAAGAAATACGGCTATCAAGAAATTTCTACTCCTATAATGCTTAACGGTGACCTATGGAGGCGTTCTGGCCACTATGAAAACTACCGGGATGATATGTACAATTCTATTATCGACGAAGAGGAATATTTTATTAAGCCCATGAACTGCCCCGGTGGTATGCTTACCTATGGGTTGGAGCTTCATTCGTACAAAGAATTCCCACTGCGAATGGCAGAGCTTGGAATCGTACACAGGAACGAGCTTTCTGGTGCGCTCCATGGCATGGCGCGGGCGCGGTGTTTTACCCAGGATGATGCCCATATTTATATGACGGAAGAGCAGCTAACAGGAGAAATTATCAATATCATCAAGTTATACGAAGATGTATACAATGCCTTTGGCTTGACGGAGTTTAAATTTGAACTTTCTACTCGCCCAGAAAAAAGCATAGGCTCTGCCGAAGCTTGGGAAAAAGCAACAGAAAGCTTGCGCCAGGCTTTGGACGAGCTTGGCAGGCCATACCAGGTAAACGAAGGTGACGGGGCATTCTACGGGCCAAAAATCGACTTCCATATCAAGGATTGTATGGGCAGAAGCTTCCAATGCGGTACAATCCAGTGTGATATGAACCTTCCCGAGCGCTTCGACTTGACTTATATTGGCCCCGACGGAGCAAAACATAGGCCGGTGATGATACACCGCACCTGTTTTGGCAGTATCGAGCGCTTTATCGCGATACTTACAGAGCATTGTGCCGGATGGTATCCATTCTGGCTAACCCCGGTTCAGATTGTGATTATCCCAATATCTGAGCGCCATCATGAGGCAGCAAGGAAAGTATATGAGGAGATTGATGCCGCTGGAATAAGAGTAGAGATGGATGATCGAGGGGAAAAAATGGGCTTTAAGATAAGAGAGGCTCAGCTGCAAAAGATTCCTGTAATGCTGATTATTGGTGATAAAGAAGTGGAAGAAAATAAAGTATCCGTAAGAAGCCACGCTAATGGTGACGAAGGTCAGCAAGATTTGGCTACTCTTCTTGAGAAATGGAAGGCTGAATCGGCTATATGATTCAACTTCCAGAATTATTTTTAACTAATATGAAGGAGCTGCTGGGGGAGGAGTATGAGGCCTTCCTCGGCAGTTATAACGACCCTACTCGGCGAGGATTGCGGTTTAACTTGCTTAAAACATCCTGTGCTACGCTGGTGAGGTGTCAGGGGGATAGTTCTGATGACACTTTCAGAAATCTAATCCCTGTACCATGGTGTGGTGAGGGTTATGAGTATCCTGGGGATATGCGTCCGGCTAAGAGTATTCTTTATAACGCGGGGTTATTTTATATTCAAGAACCCAGCGCCATGTGCCCGGCGGCAATTTTGCGGCCCGAGCCGGGAGATAGGGTATTGGATTTATGCGCCGCCCCAGGTGGAAAATCTGTGCAGCTGGCTGGATATATGCAGGGTAGGGGAGTGCTGGTATCCAACGATGCCAGCCCTTCTCGTGCCAAGGCCTTGGTGAAAAACCTGGAACTGGCCGGGGTTACTAATGCCATCGTGCTAACAGAAATGCCTTACCGCTTAGCCGATAGGTTTGAGGGATATTTTGATTGTATTTTGGTGGATGCGCCTTGCTCCGGCGAGGGGATGTTCCGGCGAGATCCGGACGCGATTAAAGCCTATACCGCCAATAAACCGGAGGCCTGCGCCCAAATTCAGCAGGATATACTTCATCATGCCAGCCGTATGCTAAAACCAGGCGGTCGCATGGTTTATTCCACATGTACTTTTAATACTGTGGAAAACGAAGGCAGCATTAATGATTTTATCTCCTCCTATGAGGGTTATAAACTTAATCTGATAAAGCGTATCTGGCCCCACAAAGACCCCGGTGAGGGGCATTTTATTGCCCATATGACAAAAGCAGGGAAAAGGGATTTTAGTCCAGATATACCAATAAATAAACCTCCAAGGGAATTTGAGGCTTTTTGTGATGAGGCGCTTGAGAGCTTTCCTTTTACAGGAGGCAGATTTTATCTAGGAGATATAGCAAAATCAAATTCTCAGAGGTTATTTTTTTTGCCACAGGCGCTTGAGCTTAGTGGTTTACGGGTGGCTCGAAGTGGGTGGTTACTCGGAGAGATATCTAAAGGCCGATTCATTCCATCCCAAGCCCTTGCTATGGGTATTATAAAAACCCAAGCTCGCCACGCAGTGGATTTATCCGAATCAGATGCTACACGTTATCTAAAAGGAGAATCCCTAGCTACGGAAAAGGATATTCCCGGTAAGCCTTGGATACTAATCTGCTATCAAGGCCACCCCTTAGGCTGGGCAAGGCTGGTACAAGGGCGGTTAAAAAACCATCTGCCTACAGGATGGGTACTTGCATAATTCTACAAACCTCCTCGTATAGTGGAAATACAACTATATTAGGAGTAAAATATGCGAAGAGAAATTTCCACAAATCTAGTAACGGAAGAAAATAAATCCCAAATAAAGCAACTAGTAATAGGTGTAATGATCGGCTATGCGATAACCTGCATCGTGTTTCTGGCCTATGCCATGCTTATTACATACACCCAAATGAGTGAGCGCAACTTACCCATGGTAGTGGCAGTCACAACCTTACTATCAGTAATGATAGCCGGCTTTGACGCAGCTAAGGGAGCTACAAGTAAGGGCTGGATGTGGGGCATGATTGCAGGGTTTATCTATGTAGTGATTATGGGTATTATCATGATGGTAATGTTGCCGGGCTTTTTTGCCGATGGCCGTACCGCAACGGTTATTATATTATCTATTGCGGGGGGCGGATTAGGCGGTATACTGGGGATAAATATAAGAAGATAGCTTGAGGGCGGGGCCCTCATTGAAAGGGGATACAGATGAGTATTTTTGAAGCGATTATTTTAGGTATAGTACAAGGTATTTCAGAGTTTTTGCCCATTAGCTCCTCTGGGCATTTGATTTTACTTCATCAGTTTTTTGGCATAGATAAAGGTGCATTCACTTTTGACATCGTAGTGCATCTAGGGACTTTAGTGGCTGTAATTATTTATTTCAGGCACGATATTTGGGCTTTGATAAAAAATCCATTCCAGAAACTCACAGGGCTTTTGATTATCGGTACCATCCCTGCGGTAATCGCCGGGTTCTTTTTGCGCAATGTTATTGAGGATAATTTTCGCACAGGAATATGGCTGGCTGCCGCTTTTACCCTTACAGGTGTACTTTTATTGATTGCAGACCGTTTGACCAAAGGCAAAAAGGAAGAGCGGGATATTACATGGTTTGATGCATTGTTTATCGGTTGCTGTCAGGCACTTGCCATCCCTCCTGGTATTTCTCGCTCAGGCACTACAATCACCGGAGGCTTAGCCCGCGGCCTTAACCGGGAAACAGCAGCGCGTTTTTCATTCCTGCTGGCTATTATTGCAATATTCGGGGCAGGAGTGCTTGAGGCGTATCAAGAAATCTCTCGCGGTGCTGAGGCAAATATTGCCGCAATTGGTGTGATGCCTATAATTGTAGGTTTTGTTGTCGCTTTGGTGGTGGGGTATTTAAGTATTGGTCTGTTGCTGAAGCTTCTCAAAGCCTGCAATCTTAAATATTTTTCATTTTACCTATGGGGTTTAGCGTTGTTACTTTTTGCGGATTGGATGATATTTAACCGTTTCTTTTAAGGAGAATATATGGCGCGTATGTATGACTTACGCCAGAAGGAAGTAATAAATACAAACGACGGCTCTAGGTACGGCTTTGTAAGTGACTTGGATATAGATGTAGCGGAAGGACGAATCAAGTCTGTAATTGTTCCAGGTCCAGGGCGAGTGTTGGGAGTATTTGGCCGGGACCAAGAATACAAAATCCCCTGGGATAAGATTATTAAAATAGGTGAAGACATAGTATTGGTAGAATGTGACACTAATAAAATCCTGGTGGAAAGTGATGAATAAATGAAAATGCCAAAACTGCTTCGCCAAGGAGATACCGTAGCCATAATAGCCACGTCAGGCCCATGTGACCCTGAGCGATTAGACACAGGCCTAGAGATTATTAAGGCCATGGGTCTAGTGCCATGGGTGATGGAAAGCTGCCGCAGCCGTCATGGTTTCCTTGCAGGCACCGATGACATAAGATTAAAGGACTTGCATACAGCCTTTGCCGCGCCGGATGTGCGCGGCATTTTTGTTGCCCGGGGCGGCTATGGAGCCGCGAGACTGTTGCCCTATATTGACTTTGACTTAATCCGTAATAACCCCAAAGTATTTGTAGGATATAGCGATGTCACGGCCCTTCATATAGCAATAAACCAGCGTTGTGGGTTTATTACCTTCCATGGGCCAATGTCAGCGGTAGATTTTAGCAAGGAAATCCATCCGCTTACCCTAGAATCTTTTAAAAGAATGATTTTTGAAGGAATAGCGCCCCCATTATCTGGGGTTACAATAATTCCAGGCCGTGCCAGAGGCCCTTTAACCGGCGGCAATTTAAGCTTACTAACTGCCTCTATAGGCACGCCTTTCGAACTGGATACACGAGGAAAAATACTTTTCATTGAAGAAATAGATGAAGAGCCCTACAGCGTAGATAGAATGTTGCTACAACTAAAACACGCTGGAAAATTTAAGGACGCCGCTGGAATACTGCTAGGTGACTTCACGCCCCAAACCTTGGAAACCCTTCATATATCCATAAATGAATTAATAATTCCAGAAAAAAAGCCGACCCTGGCAGGGCTGGCTTGCGGTCATACGTCTCCTAATTTTACACTACCTTTGGGGGCAACTGTCGAGCTAATCAGTGATCTTCCATTCGGCATCCGCTTCTTGTTGTATCCTTCCAAATGAGTCTGATTTATCAGTAGCACCAAGTTCTTTGTATCCCTTGGCCAAGTCCTCTGTGGTTTGCTCCAGTAATCCCATGAATTGTGTATAAGCAAATTCAAACTTAGGGTCAGATTCATCATCGCCGTATACTGCGTGAAGCAAGCGTTCAATCATCTGATCCATGCCCCATAGCTTCACATGCAACAACTCATGAATGACTGTTGCCTCTATGTTGGTTTGCTTTGGATTGAAGTTATTGATTAACAGAATCGCCTTTTTATCGTCAGCATCTATTTTTATATCTCCGGTTTTGCGCCACTTGGTTGTGATAAATTCCAGTTTTATATCCCAGTCTCTTAGGCGCAGGATACTCTGCCATTTATCTAGATATGATTTTACTTCGTTATAATCAAACATTTTGCATGTCCTTCCACTTACCCTTCTGCTTTTTCACTTATTTTATCCAAACACTTCTGCCGCCGCAACCACGCGCAAAACTTCTTCATTAACCTTCTCTCGCCCGTATGCATCTATGAAGCGTTGCCGATATCTGTCTGTTTTTAGATTAAATGATAGCGACCATAATCCCCCAAATATATCCACATGGCGGTCTCCTACTCCTCCCTGGTCTAAGTCTATAAAGCCCGAGAATTTCCAATTGTCTAGCATTACGTTAGGCAGGCAATAGTCACCATGTAATAGGGTATCGTTTTGTAATAGATTGCCATGGGTTTTGACAACAGTCCATGCTTCTTCGGCGCTTTTGTAACCATAACTATCTGGAAAATGGCTTGTGTCATAACTGCCACTTTTCATATTACCTTCAACTTTGGCTAAATACATTTGGGTATGATTTGTTATGGGGCAGCCTGTGAAGTCTGTACTATGAAGCAATACCAGCGTCTCGGCTAGTGTATCGCATAAACGGGTTGGATGTTCTAAGTATTTTGTCGCGATGCAGTCATTCCCTGGGATTTTTTCTGTTAGAATCCAGTCTTGGTCATTTGCTAAATAGAGTAGCACATTAGCGGATAGGCCCTTGTCGTAGAAGAATTTTGTTATCTTAGCTTGCCGCTCCAATCGGCCTTTTGGTGCAGATTTTAGGAAGTAGCCCTGATCTTTATCTATGAAAATGGTTTTGGCTTCCTGGGAGCAACTGCTATCGTAGATGCAGGCATTGGATAGCAAACCATGTAGCTCCTCTGGATACTGAGCGAGGTCAATTCCAATTGGTTTCAGAGTCATATGGAATCTGCTCCTTATGTTATATTTTTAATAGCTTATCATAGAAACATATCACTTACTATAGCGAACGACATTGGGAAAAGTGATTGAAGGAGGGCACCTAAAAACGCGAAACAAGCGTTTTTGGGTGATTTTGCCCGACACATAGCCTATTGTATTTTACTCAGCCATATGTTAGATTAATAAAAATCATCAGACAGGTGGCAAGAGCGTGATAGATAGATAATCCAAAAATTAACTGCGGTACGCAGTATGACTGGTAAAACAAAGCCCCAACAGGGGGCAGCTTGTGATGCCGGAATTTGGGTTATTTTTTTATTGCGTTATTTTTATGCAAAGAAAAGACTTTATTTCCGGCATACAGGAGATGAAGTCTTATTTTTTTGGAGGAAACTATATGTTAGAGATAAAAAACGTATCCGTAAACCTATCCATCAACGATAGAAAATTAGTAGAAAACTTTAACTTTACCCTAAGCCAAGGTGACAAAGCGGTATTAATAGGTGAAGAAGGTAATGGGAAGTCTACATTGCTAAAACTGATTTATGACGAATCACTAGTAGAGGATTACTGTCAGCACTCAGGCCAAATTATCAAAAAAGGCAGGCTAGCCTATCTTCCGCAATCTTTCCCGGAAGAAGGTCTGGATAGTACAATAGAAACATATTTTTCAGGTGAAGAAGTCGCCAAAAACGCTCAAGTTCTGGCACGGCTAGGGCTTAATGTAACCTTTACTTCTTCTCATCAGCTTATCCGTACCCTGTCTGGTGGAGAAAAAATAAAAATCCAACTAGCCAAAATTCTATTCTCCGAGCCGGATGTTCTGCTTCTGGATGAACCCACCAACGATATAGACATTGCTACCCTAGATTGGCTGGAGGGCTTTATAGCAAATAGCCGGGAGCCAATCCTTTTCATATCTCATGACGAAACTTTAATAGAAAAAACAGCCAATGTAATCATCCACATGGAGCAGTTAATGCGTAAAACTAAACCTAAAATCACAATAGCCCGCACTGGCTACACAGATTATGTAGAAGCCCGCAACCAAGCCTTTGACAAGCAGACTCAGGTAGCGAGGAAACAGCGAGCCGATCATAAAACCCAAATGCAGCGCTGGAAGCAAATTCATGATAGGGTAGATCATCAAGGCCGCAATATTGCCAAAGCTGATAGAGACTTCATCGGAGGCCGCCTTAAAAAGAAGATGGCAGGTGTAAAAGCCACAGGGAAGCGCTTAGAAAAGCAATCCGAGGACTTCTTAGAAATCCCGGAAATGGAAGATGCGATCCTGACCCAGTTTGCCCCCCAGATATTCCTACCTCAAGGAAAAGTAATGCTCATGTTGGAGTTGAGTGGGTTATATGTGGGCGAAAATGATAGCGCGGGTGTGTGTGATAGAGAAGGTATACGTAATTGCATAGATGTAGGTGTAAGTAGTTGCGTAGATGTAGGTTACAGTGCCGGCGTTGACAGGCGAAAGTTGACTGGCACGATTAATCTGACTGTAGTCGGCCCTGCCCGTATTGGCATAATAGGCAAAAACGGCACAGGTAAGTCCACTCTTCTAAAAAAAATCTGGGAATCTCTGCAACAAAGAGCTGATATAAAACCCGCATACATGCCCCAAGATTATGCCGAAGTGCTGGACTACAACCAGCCGGTAATAGACTTCCTGGCGGCAGACGCCCACAAATCCACAATAACCAAAGTACGCACCTACCTAGGCAGTATGAAGTTCACTCCAGATGAAATGCTAGGTAAAATAGGTAAGCTAAGCGGCGGGCAAAAAGCCAAGATTCTATTCCTTGACATGGTGTTAAAGGGTGCCAATGTACTGGTGCTGGACGAGCCAACCCGCAACTTCAGCCCCCTTTCTGCCCCGGAAATAAGAAAGACCCTCACCAATTTTGGCGGGGCCATAATAAGCGTATCTCATGATAGAAAATACTTGGAAGAGGTTTGCGATACTGTATATGAACTTACAGTAAAAGGACTTACAAAGGTTGAGCCTTAGTCATAGTTTCTGCCCGGTCTAAGCTTCCTCAAAGATTCTCCAATCTTCTTTTCAACTCCATTTTCGGTAGGCTGATAGTACACTTTATCAGCCAATTCATCAGGCAAATATGCCTGATCTACATAATGCCCAGGGAATGAATGGGCATATTGATATCCATCACCGTGGCCTAGGGTGCTGCTGCCTTTTTTGCCTGGGTCGCGGAGGTGGTTGGGTATAGACTTTATAGGAATAGTGGCCACATCATTCATGGCTCTAAGGATCGCTCCGTCAGAAGCATTGCTTTTTGGAGCACATGCAATATAAATTGCCGCCTGACTAAGAGGTATCCGCCCTTCCGGTAGTCCTATAAAGTCCACAGCCTGGGCGGCCGCCATTGCCACCATAAGGGCGTGAGGGTCTGCGTTACCTACATCTTCTGCGGCGCAAATCACTATCCTGCGGGCTATAAATTTAGGATCTTCCCCGGCATAGAGCATACGGGCGAGATAGTACACTGCCGCGTCAGGGTCGGAGCCGCGCATACTTTTTATAAAGGCTGAGATCGTGTCATAGTGGTTGTCACCGTTTTTTTCGTACCGCAAGGCACGCTTTTGGATGCATGCTGCAGCTACTTCTAAGTCAACGATTATTTTTCCGTCATTATTTGGCTGAGTTGTTAGGGCCGCCAGCTCTAGTGCATTTAAGGCTGTGCGGGCGTCGCCGTTTGCTCGGTCTGCCAGGAAGGCTAGGGCCTCGTCTTCTATGTGGAGTGGGAGATATCCCAGGCCTTTTTCTTTATCTTCCACAGCTCGCGTCAGCAATGCGGAGATGTTTTCTTGGGTGAGGGGATACAATTCAAACACCATGGAGCGAGATACCAAGGCCTTGTTAACTTCGAAATATGGATTCTCGGTAGTGGCCCCGATTAATATCAACGTTCCGTCTTCTACATAGGGAAGCATGGCATCTTGTTGCAGCTTATTAAAACGATGAATCTCATCAACGAAAAGAATCGTTCGTTTACTATACAGTGCCAATGTGGACTTGGCATCTTCAATAGCCCGTTGTATATCCTTTATCCCGGCGGCAGTAGCGTTTATTTGCATAAATACTGACTGAGTAGAATTGGCGATTATCCGCGCGAGGGTAGTTTTTCCGGTGCCGGGAGGGCCATAAAGTACCAAGGAGCTAACTCTATCCGCGATAATAGCCCTGTATAACAAGGTATTTTTTCCAATTATATGCTCCTGGCCTACCCATTCTTTCAAGGACGCCGGGCGCATCCTGGCAGCTAGAGGGGCTTCTTTTTTTAATACATTGGCTCTGTTATCTTCAAATATATCCACGCTACCCTCCTATACAGGCGCATCCAAATTATGCAAAGTCTTAACTGCAATCAAAAATCCTAACCCGCCAATAACTCCACACCAGGCGGAAAATACCATCAGCGCAACAAAAAGCCCAAATCCAAAAGGTTGCAAAAAGAATATAGCCATCATACCAACCCATCCTACCAGCACAAAAAATAAAACCGGCAAAGTAGCAGCAAGCTTCTTCCCAGCTCCTGAGCCTAAAGCAAATAACCCCACGGTTGCCGCCCTAACCCCCAGTACCATAAAAGCCCCGGTGATATAAGCAATTACAGCTACAAACACAATATCAGGAGCCGTGCGAGAAATAAACCCACCAAGGCTAATCACAAGTATCGAAACAACACCGACATAAATAACCCGTGACATAGAAGCCCAAAGAAGTTTACGTGTTATGCCATCCGGCAGCATATAAAAATACTGATGATTAAGCTCCCCGAATCCCCGGTCAAACTTAGGGCTAAGCGTGATAGAAAAAATCAAAGGCAGTAAAACAGCTAAAATGTTATTACTAGGTACTCCAACCATCATAAACAAAATAGCCAGTCCATCAATATTTAAATACGGATTCTTGGCATATATCCCCCAAAGGATAGCAAATACCATCCAACCTATGATGCCAAAAATCTCCCCACCTTTGGCTCTGATTATTTCCTTAATCTGCTTATAAAAAAACACCTGAGCCCCAGCACCCCTAAATACCCCGGAAGTCTGCTCCTTGTCTCGTTTTAACTCGCCGCCGCTAGCTAGGGCTTCGTCATAAAAATCAGGAGAAGAACGATAAACAGCTCTGAAAAAATATCCACCGATCCAAAGCAGCAAAGCAGTATATCCAATCCCCCAAATCATTTGCCCAGAAGCAAAGCTATTAGCTCCACCAGCCGCCCAGCCTACAACGGGCGCAGCTAAAAGAAGTAAGGGGTAGTTTGTCAAACCCTCAAATCCGACGTGTAAAATGATAACCGCCATAATTAAAAAAAATACCCAAGAACGAATTTCCCCCCCCACTGCTTTTTTATATTCCACAAATAAGTACATGCCAAAGAGCTTACACACAACCATCAAAACAAACCCAAAAACACCTGCCCACAAAATCTGAGGCATAGTAATGATATTCCTAGTAGATATAAACCCAAGAATAACCATTATAAACACAGAGATTAAAACCATACCCCCAAGCCGCCGAAAAAGCCCGCTAAGAACCACAGAGCGAGGCAAAATAGGTGCAGTAAACACAAAGTTTACATCACTCATTTCATAAGACCCGCCGCCGCTAAACCGACCGACAAAGTAAGGTACCAAAAACAGCAAAAGCAAGACCCCAGCAAAAGCCCATTCAGGCAACTCTCCACGTATAAACACCCCGGTAAGAGCACTAACCACAAGAATAACCCCAAAGAAAACAAGCCCTAAAGCTTTGACAATAAACTTAGGGCTTTTGAGTGCTACCAGTAACCGATTTTTTAGACTACGTGTATATAGATACAAAAGGGCTGACATATATGCCTCCTAATAGGGTTGTTTTTTCTGATAAGGGCTTAAGGTCTATATCTTAGGCATAACAGGCATATCGCTGTTGTGGAGAGCTCCTTTGCTAAGCGCGAAACATCCGATTCCAACCAAAAGCATCCACGCAGAAACCACAAGCAGCGCCAATGTCATAGCCAAGGCATAAGGAGCAACAGCAAACACAAGCGCAGCCCCAATAACTCCAGGCACCAAAGGAATAAGCACAACAGCGAAATAAATCACAAGAAGCAGCATAGTATTCAATTTAGTACCCGTGACGCGCATAGACGCAAGACTAATCCCAGAAAGGTAAAACGCATAGACAATATATGTCACCAATGCCGCAAAGGTAATCCAAATAGGAGCTCCAACAATAATCCCCGTCGCTACAAAAATAATAATAGCCTCTACTGCAACCGTAAACATGCTCTCCATATTAGCCCAGATCCACTTAGTAAAAGGTCTGTCCGGCACCATATAAATATAATGGTTATAAGTCTCAAGAAGCCCCCGGCAATATCCGGAACCAAACATCTCGATAATTGAAAGGGTAATAAGCACAGCAAACAAATGGAATTCTGGATTACCCGTACTAAAAAAAGCCCAAACCACCGCTCCAATTACAACAATAATGGAAGGAATCCCCCAAAGCCCTAGGTAGTTGGCCCGGAAAGATTCCCGTATATGCTTATAAAAAAACGTATCGGCTCCGCGTCCGCGGCCAATCCCTACTGCTTTAATCTTTATATCCCGATTAGTACCGGATAAAGTGCCAATAGCTGCCGCGCTATCTTCCTGAACAGCCCGCACTTTCTCAAATGCTGACTCTGTAGCCCCCAGCACATCTTCATAATAATCCGGGCTACCAAAAAACACAGCGCCAAAAAACACAACCCCGGCTAACACTAAAAGCCCCAAAAGCAATATTCCTGTAAGCATCTCGCCTAGAAGGATGGCGGTAATGCCCGCAGAGGCCCAACCAACAATAGGGGTAAAATCCAAAACAGGAGATGCAATAAGCCCATTGAGGGCACCCATCAGAGTGCCTTCATTTAAAAACGCAACACAAAACAAAGCAACAGCAGGCATAAAAACTGCAACTAAAATAATCTTAGCCCACATCTTGCGCTTGGCATTAGCATTGGTAAACGCATAGATAAATAGATTGAGCACCTGACAAACCAAGGTCAAAAGGATATAGCCCAGGGCAGCTAAAACTACACCGCCGAGGCTTACCCCAAAAGATCCACGCATCCACTGGATTTGAAATACCATAAACCAGCTTCCAATAACAATAGTTTTGGCAGTCTTAACCAACCCATATAAAAGCACGGTACGAGGCCGAATAGGCGCAACAAACAAAAAATTGGCATCTTCCATCTCAAACAAGGATGCCCCCCGAGTAAACGCTGGCAGCAAAGTTACCACAAAGCTAAACATAAAGAATCCAGCCAGTATCCCCTTCAACAGTACGGGGTCACTAGGCACTTCAGGCATTTCCATGCTCATTCCCATCACGACGAAATAAGCCAAAGCCCCAATGGCAATGATATAAATTATAAGCTTAGCGGGCGTAGTTTTTAGTTCTAAAAATCGGTTCTTTGTCTGCCGCAGCAGTAAAAACGTAAGGCTACGCATCGGTAGAAAGCTCCCCTTCCTCAAATAGGGAGAAGTAGATATCTTCCAGAGTTTCAGCTTGCTCGGCCCGGCGACATTCCCGCACCATCTGGCCTTTTTTCATTATAAAAGTAACATCCCAGGAGGATTCTACGGTATCAATCATATGAGTACTTACCAATACAGACTTTCCAGCCTCACGCATTTCCTCAATAGCACGTTGTAGCTGGCGTATACCGTGAGGGTCTAGGCCGCTTAATGGCTCATCAAGGATAATAACTTTTGGGTCAGGAAGCATAGCACAGCATAGGCTTACCTTCTGCTTCATGCCCTTGGATAACTCTTTTCCAAGCTTATTACGCTTGTCATCTAGATCAAACTGGGTCATTAGTTCGTCAGCTCGGTCTTTCCAGTTATCTTCCATACGGTAGGCGCGAGCAATAAACTCCATATGCTCTGCCACGGTTAGCATGGGGTAGGGGACTGCAATCTCTGGAGCGTAACCAAGTACAGCCTTAGCCTCTAATGAGCGGTTGTCATGGCCATCTACGGTAATGCTACCATCAAAGCGCAGCAGTCCGCATATGGATTTTATTAAGGTTGACTTCCCTGCGCCATTTGGTCCAAGAAGTACCCCAAGTTCCCCAGCTTTTAACTCTAGGGATATATTATCATTGGCGATAAGCTTTCCGTATTTCTTTGTAAGACCCTTTACACTAATCATGCTCTGCCCTCCTGGGCTTCATCCAGTTTTCTTTGAATACTTTTCAAGAACCCGCAAATCCAGCGGTTAATGGCAGGATTAATTGTGGTTTCATCGCCTCTCACAGCAAAGGACGTATTTATATCAGTCATGTCATAGAAATAAAGCATATCTACAAGCCTAAGTACCCCAAGCAAGAAGTTGCTAAAGGTGATTTCCGCCCCAAGATTACCGTCAAGAGTAATTACATCAAAAAGATCGGGGCGGGTAGCCACTTCCGCCATAACTGTCGGATGAAGCTCGTTATGGTCTTTATGGCGCTTGTACACTATAGAAAGGCTGTCGTCAGCGCGTTTACGGGCAAGAAGCCGCTCAATAATTTTTTCTATCCGGCACTGAATATCCACTACCAGTACACGCCAGTTATTGTCTTTGATAAATTTAATCAAATCCAAAACCTGTGCACGATTACGGGGGAAGCCGTCTATAAGCCCAGGCGTATGAGAAAGAGCAAATTCTCTAAATATGCCGCATGTAATAGAATCATCTACAAGTACACCTTGCTCTGTAAGGCTTTTGATAGCCGGGTCTTCTTGGGCTTTCTTCCTAAATATGTCGCCCATACTGGCGGAATATAGATTTTCAAGCCAATAATGCTTGATATTGCCAACAAGGGTTCCCTTACCCCCGCCGGATTCTCCCAGCAACACAATGAAGTCCCATTTTTCTAATAACAGTGGTTTTCGATTTATGCTCATATTGCCCTCCGAAATATTTTTTCTCATTTTACGCCCTATATGGCTTTGACACAAGTTTATGTGTATAATGCTTGAAATAAAAATTAGGGAGTTGATCGCAATGGCTTATTTCTATGAGCAGGAGTCACGCACCTTCAGCGAATACCTGTTGGTGCCAGGGTACTCATCATGTGAGTGCATTTCGCAAAATGTCTCACTTAAAACCCCTCTGGTAAAATACAAGGGCACAGATGCGCCCAAACTCACCATGAACATTCCGCTGGTTTCGGCAATAATGCAATCGGTCTCAGATGACACAATGGCCATTGCACTTGCCAAAGAAGGCGGAATTTCTTTTATTTTCGGCTCCCAATCTGTGGAGTCACAAGCTGCAATGGTGCAGCGGGTAAAGCTGTATAAGGCAGGTTTTGTAGTTAGTACCTCCAATATAAGGCCTGACCAAACCTTAGCTGACATCCTAGCCCTAAAAGAAAAAACAGGCCACTCCACAGTAGCGGTAACCCAAGATGGCACTCCAACAGGCCGCTTTATCGGCTTAGTAACAGGCAAAGATTATCGTGTAAGCAGAATGGCCCCTGAAACCGTAATATCCGAGTTTATGACCCCGGTAGAAAAATTAATCTACGCTGAAGAAGGGGCAAACATCAGCCAGTGCAACGACCTATTATGGCAGCACAAGCTCAATGCCCTGCCGGTAATAAGCAAAGACGGCAGCCTTTCCTCCTTTGTATTCCGCAAAGACTATATAATGCACAAAGATAATCCGCTGGAACTACTAGACAGCAAAAAGCGCTACATCGTAGGCGCAGGGGTGAACACCCACGACTACGCTACCCGCATCCCAGCCCTGGTAGAAGCCGGAGCGGATGTGTTATGCATAGACTCATCAGAAGGATTTACCGAATGGCAGAAGCGCACAATCCAGTTCGTGCGTGAAAAATACGGCGATGATGTAAAAATAGGCGCAGGTAACATCGTATGTAAAGAAGGCTTCCGCTTCCTAGCTGAAGCTGGAGCTGATTTCATAAAAGTAGGCATAGGCGGCGGAGCAATCTGCATAACCAGGGAAGCCAAAGGCATAGGCCGAGGCCAAGCCACAGCTCTAATAGAGGTAGCCGAAGCCCGCAATGAGTATTTCAAAGAAACGGGCATCTATATTCCAATCTGCTCAGATGGTGGCATAGTCCACGATTATCACATTACCGTAGCCCTTGCTATGGGGGCTGATTTTTGTATGCAAGGCCGCTATTTTGCCCGCTTTGACGAGAGCCCAACCAACCGGGTAATGGTAGGCGGCAATTATATGAAAGAATACTGGGGTGAAGGGACAGAACGAGCCAGAAACTGGCAGCGCTACGAAGCCGGCGGTGCCCTCCCCTTCGAAGAAGGCGTAGATGCCTATGTACCATATGCCGGAAGTCTAAGAGAAAACCTAGCCACCACACTAAGCAAAATAAAAGCCACGATGTGCAACTGCGGTGCCTTGAGCCTTGCCGAATTTCAGGAAAAAGCCCGCCTAACCGCCGTATCCCCATCAAGTATAATAGAAGGCGGCGCCCACGATGTATATCTAAAGGACACCTATGGAAACCAACGAGGATAAATACTTCATGGGTGAAGCCTTAAAAGAAGCACGACGCGCCTACGACCTAGGTGAAGTCCCCATCGGCTGTGTAATCACCAAAGACGGCGAAATAATAGCCCGTGGAGCTAACGAGCGCGCAACAAAGAAAAACGCCCTGCACCACGCAGAAATAACTGCAATAAACCAAGCTTGCGAAGCTATAGGTGACTGGCGATTAGAAGACTGCCGCATATATGTAACCATAGAACCCTGCCCAATGTGTGCCGGGGCTATTATCCAAGCCCGGATACCTGTGGTAATATACGGTGCAAAGAACCCAAAAGCAGGCTGCGCCGGGTCCATTCTAAATATACTGGAAGAGCCCAAGTTCAACCATCAAGCCCAGGTAATAACCGGGGTATGTGAAGATGAATGTGCAAGCATAATGCGGGAGTTTTTTCAACGCTTTAGGTAAAGGGGTGCGTCATGCCCAGAAATAAAAACCCAGAAGAAACCATTAAAAAAATCAAAGAAGTATCATTAAAACTCTTTTTAGAAAAAGGCTATGATGAAACCACTGTTCTAGACATAGTAAATAACTTAGGGGGCCTAACTCGCGGTGCTTTCTATCACCACTTTAAATCCAAAGAAGAAGTACTAGAAGCCATCTTTGCAGAAGAATTTACAGATGATACTCACCCGATAAAGAAAGCCCAAAGTGCCCAGGTAGAAAACGGTCTAGAACGAGTAAAACTGGCCATGAAGTACGGCATGAAGGCCAACTTTGAAAATAGTGACGTAGGGGATATAGCCCGCCTAGCAATGTCTCTAATACAAAAACCCCGATTCATGGCCGAGCAGTTAAAAGGCAACCAAGAAATAGCGGCCATGCTAACACCCATGATTGCGGAAGGCATGGAGGACGGCTCTATAAAACCAGGCAACCCAAAGGTTATAGCGGAAATGTCCATGCTACTACTAAACTTCTGGTTGATACCCGACATCTTCCCCTGTGGCATAGAGGAAACCCTAGCCAAAGTAGAAGTGATAGAGCAAGTTTTAACAGCCATTGGACTTAATGTGCTTGATGAGGAAGTCGGAGAGCTCTTTATGAAGGCTGTGGACATGTTTGGCTGGGCAAAAGAATAAAAATAAAAGCGCCGACAAAAAATATTTTTGGAGGCGCTATTTTTTTTGCAGACTCCACATACATACATCACGTATGTATAATCACTAATTAAAAAGGAGCACGATATGGAAACTATCATCTCAGTTTCAAACCTAGAGAAATCCTTCAAAGCTAACAAAGTCCTAAAAGGGGTAAGCTTTGACGTATACAAAGGTAGTATATTCGCCCTTCTAGGTTCAAACGGTGCAGGCAAGACCACCGCTGTCAGGATTCTTTCAACCCTGCTAAGGCCTGACGGCGGCAAGGCCACCATATGCGGTTATGATGTACTACGTCAAGCAGACAAAGTAAGAGAATCCATAAGTCTAACAGGCCAATACGCCGCCGTAGACGAAATCCTAACAGGCCGGGAAAACTTGCGCCTAATAGGTAACTTGCGCCGTCTAAAAAACCCTAACCAAAAAGCTGACGAAATGCTGGCAGTCTTTAACCTAGAAGATGCCGCCAACCGCCGCGCCCAAACCTACTCAGGAGGAATGCGCCGCCGTCTGGACATTGCCATGAGCCTAATGGGGGACCCAAAGGTAATATTTTTAGATGAGCCAACAACAGGCCTAGACCCACAAAGCCGTATAGCAATGTGGGAAATGGTAAAAGGCCTTGCAGGTAGTGGTACTACTGTATTCCTAACCACCCAGTACCTTGAAGAAGCAGAATACCTTGCAAACCACATAGCCATACTCCATCAAGGGATAATCACAGCGGAAGGTACAGCCAACCAGCTAAAAACAACCCTGCCAAGAGGAGGCATTAAACTAGACTTCCCAACAATAGAAGACGCCGCCAACGCCAGAAGTATTCTAGGAGGGTATCGGCTAAGCACCCAAGAAGATAAACCAACCAATATAGATGTATCAACAGATGGCAGTCCTGCCCAGTTTGCTGATGTATTAACCCGTATAAATAACCACAACATCCCTCTAACACGATTTACTCAATTTCAGCCATCCTTGGAGGATGTATTCCTGACAATGATCGGCGAAAAAGATGCCACCACTCAAACGAAGGGGGATAAGTAATCATGAGAATATTCACAGATTCATGGGCAATGACAAAGCGCTGCCTTACAACCACGTTTAGAAACCCAGACGCCTTTGGGGCGGCAATAATAGTCCCTGCATTTCTTATGTGGCTCTTTGGCTCTGTATTTGGCACAATAATGGATTTTGGAGAGCTTGACGCCATCAACTTCATTGTGCCGGGTATTATTATGCAAACAGTAGCCCAAGGTGTAGCCTCTACAGCCATTAGTGTCAATAATGATATGTCCAAAGGTATAGTAGACCGCTTCCGTTCTATGCCAATAGCTAAGTCGGCTGTACTTACAGGCCATGTTCTTTCATCCGTTGTGCGTAATATTATCACTACCATTGTTATTGTAGCTGTTGCAATTATCATAGGCTTTAGGCCACAGGCCGGAATTCTTGACTGGCTGATAATATCAGGAGTACTAATCCTTCTTATGCTGGCAATAACCTGGATGGGAGTAATCGCTGGTATTATTGCTAAAACCCCGGAAAGCGCCAGCACCATGCTTTTCTTATTATTCCTTCTGCCATTTTTAAGTTCTGGCTTTATGCCAATAGAGGCACTGTCTGGTGGGCTTAGATGGTTTGCTGCCAATCAACCAATGACACCAATAGTCGATACAGTACGAGCCTTAATGTTAGGGGTTCCTATACCTGATAATGCACTAATCCTTTCTCTTGTCTGGTGTGCAGGATTTATTGCTGTATCCTTTATACTTGCTGTGCAGCTTTATAAGCATAAGCTATCATAGCATTTGAGTGTGATTTGCGCTGACAATGGCATAAAAAACGCTCCCAGCCGAGAAGTAGCGGTTGGGAGCGTTTTTTATATTACTATATTATTGTGATTAGTACCGTTAGATTCTTAAAGTTCTGGCTCTTCTACTTCCTCAACTTCTTCTACATCTTCCACAAGCTCGGCTTCCCAAGCTGCAATCAGCTCAAGCACGGTTTCTAGTGCGTCCATGCCTTCGATGTTGAATACATGAGGGGCAATGCCGTAGGCTTCAAGAGAGTTGCCAAAATAGTCAGCCATGTATCCGATATCAATACGGAACAATAGTCCAGTGTTTGGAAGCATTACATATACATGTTGAGCTGCCATTACGCCAGAGGTGTTAGTGCCTACAACAGTAGCAATGCCTAGGTTCATCAACATCAGAGTAGCAGCAGAAGATGCTGAAGCAACACCTTCATCAATCAATAGCCACACCTTGCCTTGGAATGTGTTGCGATACGTGTCTGGAAAAACCCAAGATCTAGTAACATAAGCATACTCAAGACGTGCCAAGTCATTGCGGTTGAAAGCTACCATTTCTTGCTCAGCTATAAAATCAGTAGCAGACATGATTTCAACATAAAAATAATCCTGCCATTCATACTCTTCAATCAAGATTGTCAAGAAATGAAGCAGGCCTTCAAAGTGGTCTACCGCATAGTTACCGCCAGCGAAAAACTCATGGGTCACAAGAAGTGATGTTTCGTTTACTAGCCAAGGCAGTATATTCGCGTCGAAATAGTTCATAAGTCCGCCGCCGTTGCCTCTTATATCTATAATTAGGTGATCAAAATCATAGATTTCCTCAAAGAAGGGGATGGTGATTAGATTATCATAGTCTGGATTAGCCAAAAATGATTGGATTCCAAAGTAGGCAATCTCACCAGGAGCAATAATCTCTGTAACAATATTTCCAGGTACATTGGGGAATGCGGCAGTTGCCCCTCCCTCAATGTAGAAATCTACTTCAACCTCACCATAAAACCATCTTACTAAAGGATGCGTAAATGTAGCAAGACGTGCGGCATTGTGTGGTTGGGTTTCAGGGTCAATGCTGTCATGATAGTCTGAAATTCTTATTGCTCTGTAAAGTATTTCAAACATATCAAGTGAACGCGGCCCTATATGGCCTATTCCTTCAAAAACATGAAGATCCATAGTAAGAGCCAGCAGATAAGCAAGATAATCCGCTGCAATATCCAATGGATCATCGGTGTCTCTTATTGGGAAAGCCACTTCATAAATAGGTACTCCAAGCAGCTCCTCATAAGCTTCCAATGTTAGCGGTAAAGTCAGTGAATCCATAAGATAGATATGTTCACGCAGAATAGTTACATATTCCACAAAATCCATATCAAGACGTCTATTAATTACACTTTCCCATGGGGTGTTTTCAAGGATTGCAGCTACTGCATAGTCAAAATCCTCAAGTACAATATCCCTGGCTTCGGGAGTCAAGTAAAAGGTATGCCCAGGCTCTGTCTGATTAAGATAGTTAAACATATCAATTACAAATAAAAGATCATCAATAAAGATGTAGGCGGTACCCTCAAAAAGCGCTACCGGAAACTCAATTTCAACATTAACGTCATTAATAACTACAATATTGCTTCCAGGAACAAACACAATAGTACCGCCAAGTATGGCGATATGTATGCTTCTGGGGGTTCTTACCCACGTTACTACTCCGCCCTCTGCCTCAAATATATCCCTAATTGACACAAAGCCTTGTTCTTCCATAGAAAGCTCTTGTGCTGCTACTGCAACAGGTTGGAAAAAAGGTACCACTGGCACCGCAGCCATAATAAAGGCCAGCACCAAAGCAACTATTACTTTTCTTGCTTTTTTCATTCGCATTTCCTCCGTTTTTTATTTATTCAAAGAAGCCCTGGGAAGGCTTCAATGCATTTAGTATAACTATATCATATGGTATAGGATTTGTAATGTCTTTATTTTGCATATTCTGCAATAACTTTCAAAAACCTCCCCCCAAACCGTTCAGCCTTAACTCTGCCAATCCCCGAAACCTTCATAAGATCATCTATTGACTTAGGTATCTTTTCACACATATCAGCTAGAGAGCTATCATGTAAAATTACAAAGGCTGGGACTTTTTGCTCGGTGGCAATAACTAGGCGTAGTTCCTTTAGAGCTTCGAATAGGTTTTGGTCTACATCTTTGATTTCCTTCTTCTTATCCTTTGTTGCGGTTTTTTTATTAGGTTTTGGAGTTATTTTTTCTGGTGGTGGCTCGTCTTTTGCAATCTTGATTACTACAGGTTCACCCTGGAGTATCGCTGTTGCCCGCGCTCCAAGCTTTATCACTGGATATTCATCATCGGTTTTATAAAGGCCGTCGTTTAATATCAGATAATCAATAATATCTCGCAATTGTTTAGCTGATTTTTTGCTGATGTTGTATGTGGAAAGCCGATCCAATCCCCACTTAAGCACTTTTTCATTCTTTGACCCACGTAACACATCGATAATCATAATTACCCCATAGCGCTCCTTCATCCGGGCAACGCAGGAGATTATCATTTGCGCATCCTTGGTTACGTCCACGGTTTCATAGTGGGTGTTGCAGTTGGCACAATTGCCGCAGTAATGAGGTGGCCGCTCCCCAAAGTATTTTAATATATATCCTCGTAAGCAATCCGTTGTTGTGCAGTAAAAAGTCATCTCCTTCAAGCGCTTTCGGTCCCGCTCTTTTAACACCATCTCCGTTTCGGCATCCGGATATTCCACATCCCGCGGGTTATCAATCATCCACAGGTTTGTATGTACATCCTGGCCGCTATACAGTAAAACACAGTCAGCAGGCTGCCCATCCCGTCCGGCTCGTCCTGCCTCTTGGTAGTATGCCTCCAGGTTCATAGGCATATTGTAATGCACCACAAAGGATACATTAGACTTATCAATCCCCATGCCAAAGGCATTGGTTGCAACCATAATCTGCACTCGGTCATACAGGAAGTCATCCTGGTTATTTCGCCGCTCATTGTCCGGTAGCCCCGCATGATAGCGGGAGGCCTTAAATCCTTGATGCTTTAGCCTATGACAAGTCTCCTCCACCGCCGCACGTGTAGAGCAGTAAATTATCCCGGTGCGGTCAGGCTTCGCCTTTAGAAATTTAATCAAAGCCAGAAACTTGTCATCTGGTTTTTGTACCTGGAAAAATAAATTATCCCTGTCAAATCCAGTTACCAGCACAGTGGGATCTGCCAGCTGCAATTGATTCACAATATCATCTTTAACGATAGGGGTAGCCGTAGCGGTAAAAGCCGATACCCTAGGCCGCACAGGAAGTTCAGCTATAAACTCCGGAATTTTGGCATAACTAGGCCTAAAATCCTGCCCCCACTGGGATATACAGTGAGCCTCATCCACAGTAAGCATTGAAATATCCACAGACCGCGCAAAGGTTATAAAATCATATGTTGTAAGCCGCTCCGGAGCCACGTAAATAAGCTTATAAGCCCCATTTCTGGCATTAAAAAGTGCTTTTGAAATCTGCCCCTCGGTAAGAGACGAGTTGATAAAGGCCGCCCCAATTCCAGCTTGCGTAAGGGCATTAACTTGATCCTTCATAAGTGAAATAAGTGGCGAAATAACAAGTGTAATCCCTGTAAGCATCAATGCCGGAATTTGAAAGCACATAGACTTCCCAGCCCCAGTTGGCATTATCCCAAGTACATCTTGACCATCCAGGATATCACTAATAAGCTCCTCCTGCCCCGCACGGAAGCTATCATATCCGAAGTACTGCTTTAATAATTCATGAGATGTCATGTCTTCGCCTCATTTTCCTTAGTAAAAAACCGTATCACAGGAAGTAGCATAATAGCCGCGAATCCACCAGCAAACCCGTTATTATACAAGTTCATCCCACCATGAAAAAAGCCAACATGTGACGCAAGGCTTAGATGCACAAACCCGGCAACAATCCCCCAAAACACTCCATATCTTTTGGAAATAGGAGAAAGACAAGTAGAAAACAGTGCCGCAACAAGAAACCCAGGACTATTAAAAGCCATCCCGGTAATAAGCCAATTGGCACAAGCCGCAAGCATTGCCCCCGCCACAATAGGTGCAGCGCTGCGAAGTGCCTTCCCAAAAGCCCCAAACCCCACAACTGAAAGAATGGCCCCGATTACAGGCCCGGAGTAGTCCCCCCGAACCGCCAGCATAAATGCTAAACACCCAAGCCCAAGTGCCCCCATTGAAATATAAGACTCCTCAGCATGAGCACTAAAATAATCATGCCCCACAACATTGGGATTCAAAATTTCCTTAATAGGCCGCAACTTATGAGTAGACAGCCACCCGCAAGTAATCAAATAGACAGAAAGAATTGCTAAGAATAGAGCCAGTTCGAAATTATATCCGCTACTCCAGATACTCAGCGTTTCAAACGCAATGCCAAGATTGCGATACAGTGCAAACAAACAAAGTCCCAAAATACCAGAGGCAAACCCAACATTGTAAAGATTAAAATCCTCGTAAGACCGCTTCATAGCCGCTGCCAGCGGGTTCATAATAAATCCAATAAAAATCCCAATACCAACCCCCAGCCCAAGCCCTAAAGCGCTGGGTAGCGCAGACAAATGCAAAAGGGTAGTAACCACGGGTGCAAGGCAGGTAGCCAGCACTGCCGGAAGCACACAGTCTCTATAATGTTTATGTGTAAACTTTGCATAAAAATAGCCCCCTAAAATAATAGGGAGCATATTTAATGGATTTTTACCAAAAAAAGCAAAGCCTGTAACCAGACCCAAAGTACCTATAGTAAGCCCGACGGGTTCATGTTTTACAATTACAAACACTGCCAGGGAAAGCAGTCCAGCCAGCCCAACATTAACGAAGGCAGCTCCAAGGCCGCCAGTATAAATATAATCCGTAACCAAAATATCAGGCCCAGAAATAATAGCCCCTAGTCCACGAATAATCTCACCAGGTGACGCATAAAAAAATCCCTGCAAAATAAAAATCACAAACAAAGCCCCATGAACCCTGTAAGGCTTTTTAAGAAAATTCTCCTGCAACCATGTGTTATCTTTTGTCATATGTTCCGCGAGCCTTCCTGCAATCACGTTTCTCAATACCGTTCGCTATATGTAAAGTTTGCTGTTTCGTGTAGATTATACCATACGTCCGGGATAGGCGTTAAGCTCCATCCCGTCTGAAATACCATCTTTTAGACGATAGTATCCTCTGGAGGCAATCATAGCAGCGTTGTCTGTACAGTAAATCGGCTGTGGCATAAAAAACGGAAGCCCTTTTAATCTACAAGCCTCTTCCATACTCTTGCGCAACCCTTTATTACAAGCTACACCCCCAGCCATCGCTACCTGTTTATATCCTAACTCATCACAAGCCTTTAAAGTCTTGCCAACTAATACATCCACCACAGCCTGCTGAAAAGAAGCCGCAATATCCTCTATAGGAAGTTGCAAGCGATTAATTACATCTCTTGTGGCTGTTTTAAGCCCACTAAAGCTAAAATCAAACCCATCAACCCTAGCTCTGGGAAAATGATGCGCTTCCGGATTCCCAGTCATAGCAAGCTTATCAATTTTAGGCCCACCGGGATACCCAAGCTCAAGAAGCCGCGCAACCTTATCAAAGGCCTCTCCGGCGGCATCGTCTCTTGTACTGCCTATAACCCGGTAGCTATCATAATCATCCACCGCAAGTATAACTGTATGCCCGCCGCTAACCACCAGGCATAAAAAAGGCGGCTCTAAGCCGCTATCTAGATAATTAGCGCAAACATGCCCCTCAATGTGATGCACACCAACGAGGGGCTTCTTATTTACATATGCCAATCCCTTTGCGTAGTTCAAACCAACCAACAATGCTCCAGCAAGACCAGGGCCATTGGCAACGGCATATCCGTCGATATCAGTCAATTTCACTCTCGCTTCTTTAATGGCACTATTCACTATAAATCCAATTGACTCGATATGCTGCCTGGCGGCAAGCTCCGGTACTACCCCGCCAAAAGGGGCATGAAGTTCTACTTGAGACGCAATTATATTAGAAAGAACAAGCCGCCCGTCTTTTACGACAGAGGCGGCGGTTTCGTCACAGCTTGTTTCTATTCCCAGTACAATCATGCTTTGGTGCTCTTTTCTGAGCGCTGTAAAATCACAAGAAGCGCCCCAACTACAGCCACAAAAATGATAGCAACATTAACCATTGCAAACTCAGATCCTTGGAAATATGCGGTTAAATCCGCAAGCCATTCGGTTATATAAACCTGTGCACTGCCCATAGCAGCCATTGCGCTATATACAGCAGGAGACGCGGTAGTCAGAGCTGTAAGCCATGCGGGATTAAATGCAAATAACAATGCAATTCCTAAGAAAATGGCACCAAGTCCCCAGATAATCCGCATCGACATAGGTATAGGCTTCGAATGTACCGGCATCTTTCGTACTGCTTCCATTACATTGGCGGTAAAGTCAATTGGTGGCACGCTAAGCTCCGCGTCATCCAGTACCTCAAGAGCCATATCAAAACCTATATAATATTCTCGGCAATCTTCACATTCCAGCACATGGAGTGCCAGTTCTTTTGCACTTGCAGGATGGATAGTTTTTTCCATATGCTCCATCATTGCCAATTGTGCTTTATTGCAGTCCATAATTACCTCCTAATCAATGAGCAAAAATCGCGATGCTTTTACGTGTTTTTGTGAATGTTTTTTGCCGTTAGGCAAAAAGATTTCATATAATGAGCAAAAATCGCGATGCTTCTAAATTAAGTTCTAGCTTCAATCAGGCCTTTAAGTAGCTTCCGGCCGCGAAAAATTCTGTTTTTGACCTTAGAAAGTGGCTCCCCAGTCCTGTCAGAAATCTCCTGATAGCTAAGCCCTTCTTGGTGATACAGCACTACAGGAACCTTATACATATCAGGAAGCTCGGCCACGATTTTATTAATCCTGGCGGTCTGCTCCCGCTTAATATAGATATTTTCTGGAGATGAAACAGTACCACCACTAAACCCAGTATCAGTCATATGGGCTTCAAGGGATATAGTGTCTAACTTCTTCTTCCGGTGATGGTCAATTACATGGTTACTGGTAATCCGCATGATCCACGTAGAAAATCTAAAAGCCGAGGTATACGACTTTAGATTTTTATACACTTTAAGAAACACATCTTGAGCCAGATCACTGGCTTCATCGTTGTCTTTTGTCATACGCAAGATAATGGAATAGACTAGATTTTTATAGCGGTTTACAAGCTCTGTAAAGCACTCTTGATCTCCGGCTAGGCAAGCTTCGATTAGCTCCATATCGGTTCTGATATCTTTTTCGACCATGCGTCACCCCTTACATTTACTTATATAAATTTAATCTTCAGTATATTTAATCGTTTTATACATACGATCTTTTCCTACTTTTGTATTGGGAAAGATATCTGTCGCGTTATTTAGATAGTTCCAAGGGTCTGGTAGCGCCGGGCTAAAGTGAGTCAACCACAATTCCTTTGCGTTTGCGGCCTTTGCAATCCTTGCCGCCTCCATAAAAGTCATATGCTTTCTGGCTGTGGCTTTTTCTTGCCGTTCTTCATCGCCGTATAACCCTTCACATATAAATAAATCCGCATCTTTTGCAAAGTGGGCCATCCCAGTTACAGGGCGTGTATCTGTACAAAATACTACCTTTAAACCCTTTCTTGGAGGCCCAAGCACCATATCACTTGTGAACTCCTTACCTTCATATACGATAGAAGTGTCCGTTTGTTTTTGCAATGCACTCCATAATTTTAATGGAATATTCTGGGCCTTTGCTCTGTCGGAATCAAACTTTCCTCTGCGCATAAGTTCAATGCAATATCCAAAACAGGGAGTGCGGTGTTGTAGGGGTAGGGTTTTGATTACCAGCATCTCTTCTGTATAAATAGACTCCTGGGACTTTGGCCATTCTATAAACTCAATAGGAAAAGGCAAATCTTGAGCTATAACACATAGGCACTTCACCACATGCTGAAGGCCGGTTGGGCCAAAGAGCTTCAGCGGCTCAGTCCTTTCCGCATTGGCCATGGTAAGCAGTAACCCAGGCAGCCCTGAAATATGGTCCCCATGAAAATGTGTAAAGCAAATCATATCAATCTGCTTAAACCCCCAGCCCAGCATCCGAAGGCTTACCTGGGTGCCTTCACCGCAATCCACTAAAATCATCTTACCATTTACTCGGCACAACATAGAAGATAAAAACCGCCCCGGTAATGGCATCATACCACCTGTGCCTACTAATGCTATATCTATCATCTTGAGTTAGAACATTCCTCTCCATAAAAGCGCAAAAAAAGAAGGCAGTAAAAGCGAATTAATTCGCTTTTACCACCTTAAATATAGCATAGTGCAGTATAAAGGTTCAAGATTTCCGGTTTTGATGATAATGGTAAAGGTTTATTTACACAAAAGATTTATTTATGATAATCCTGCAAGCTCATAACCCCAGCAGGCTCGACCCGCCATGCCGCAATTGCGTCAATAGCAGTGCGCGCGGCCTCTAATGTCGTAAACATAGGAATAGACTTCCGAACCGCGGCTCGGCGTATATTTGGCCCCATATTATCTGTATCGCGGCGGCGAGTGTTTACTACGATATTAACAGTGCCGTCCATTATCAAATCTGCAATGGGCTTACCACCTTCAACTAGTGGCGCTACCGGCTGGCAATCAATGCCTAGCTCCACAGCTTTATTATAGGTGCTTTGGGTCGCCATAATTTTAAAGCCTAAGGCCAAAAACGCATTGGCAATCCCCGCAAGCTCTGGATAGAACCCTTCGGATATAGATAGCAGCACAGTACCCTCGTTGGGCAGGCGGTGTTTTCCTCCTTCTTGAGAAAGGAAAAATGCCCGATGGAAGTTGTCGCTTAGGCCCAGCACCTCACCCGTTGAGCGCATTTCTGGCCCCAGAACCGGGTCAACTTCATGGAACATATTAAAAGGAAAGATAGCTTCCTTTACCCCATAAACATTGAGTTTGCGTGGCTCTTGGTTAAGGATATCGGCAGTACATTGGCCTTCTCTGGCTTTAATCATTACTTCTGTTGCAAGCTTCGCCATTTGGATATCGCAGACTTTAGACACTAGCGGCACAGTCCTCGACGCTCTTGGGTTGGCCTCTAATACGTATACCTTGCCGCTGTCTTGGTCGATAGCATATTGTATATTCATCAAGCCCACTACCTTGAGTTCTTGGGCTATTTTTTTGGTGTATTCTCTGATGATTAGCTGATGTACTTGGCGGATGGTTATTGGTGGGATGCTGCATGCGCTGTCGCCGGAGTGTACCCCAGTGGACTCGATATGCTCAATTATCGCAGGAACTAGCACGTTTTCGCCGTCGCTTATGGCATCGGCTTCGCACTCAAGGGCCCGATCTAGGAAGCGGTCTATCAAAATCGGAGCCATATCCGAGCCGCTTTGATTTATGGCTCTTTCCATATATGCGGCAAGGTGCTCGGCATTGTGTACTACTTCCATGCCGCGGCCACCTAGTACGTAAGAAGGCCTTACTATTACCGGGTAACCAATACCCTTGGCAACATTAAGGGCTTCGGCTACGGTTTTGGCCATTCCGCTTTCAGGCATTGGGATCTCCAGTCTTTCCATCATTGCTCGGAATAAGTCACGATCTTCTGCTGTGGCAATAATATCTGGTTGAGTGCCTAGTATCGGGACACCCAAAGCCTTTAACTCCTCTGCGATATTAAGAGGGGTCTGGCCCCCAAACTGTACAACTACACCCGAGGGTTGCTCGTGTCGGTAGATGGCCATTACATCTTCTACTGTCAGTGGCTCGAAGTATAGACAGTCGGCAGTGTCGTAGTCGGTAGATACGGTTTCAGGGTTACAGTTAACCATTACGGTTTCATAGCCTAGGTCGCGTAAGGAGTAGGTTGCGTGGACACAGCAATAGTCAAATTCTATCCCCTGGCCGATACGGTTGGGGCCGCCGCCAAGGATCATGATTTTCTTCTTAGAAGGAATCTTTGTCTGCTGGGTTTTGCCTAGATAGGTGGAATAATAATAGAAAGCTTCATCTGCACCGCTTACTTGGATGGAGTCAAAGCTTTTGTAAATTCCAAGGGCGGCTCGCTTGCTTGCTACGGCGATTTCATCGACTTGCAGTAGTTTGGCAATGTATTTATCGGCAAAGCCGTCTTTTTTTGCGCGAATTAGTAATGTATCAGGTAGTGGCTGACCGCGATGGGCTATTATTTCTTCTTCCATATCTATCATTTCTTTTAGATGGTTTAGGAAGAAGGGCTTTATGAATGTATGCTTATGCATTTCGTCTACGGTTACGCCTTTACGCAAGGCTTCATATACAATGAAAAGCCGCTCGCTTGAGGGGCGTTCTAGCATTTTCATTAACTCTTCTTTACTTAGATCATTGAAATTGCTGGCAAAGCCTAGACCGTGGCGGCCATTTTCCAATGAGCGGATAGACTTTTGTAGGGATTCTTTGAAGCTTTTGCCTATGCTCATGGACTCGCCTACGGCCTTCATCTGGGTGCCCAGTATATCTGTTGCTTCTGAGAATTTTTCAAATGCCCATCTTGGGAATTTTACTACTACATAGTCACCTGGCGGGGTGTATTTATCCAATGTGCCTTCTTTCCAGTATGGAAGCTCGTTTAGGTTAAGCCCAGCGGCTAGCTGTGCGGCTACACGCGCTATTGGAAAGCCGGTAGCTTTGGATGCCAGGGCTGAGGAGCGGGATGTGCGAGGGTTGATTTCTATAATAACGATACGGTCATCTATGGGATTATAGGCGAATTGGCAGTTGCAGCCTCCGATTACTCCAACGCTTCCTACCACTTTATAAGCGGCTTCTTGTAGACGGCGTTGTACATCTTCTTTTACATCAAGCATGGGCGCGCAGCAGATAGAGTCCCCGGTGTGTACTCCCATTGGGTCTAGATTTTCTATGAAACAGGCGGTAATCATATGACCGGTGTTGTCACGCACTATTTCCAGCTCCAGCTCTTCCCAGCCCAGTATGCTTTCTTCGATTAGAACTTGGTTGATAAGACTTGCGGCTATACCTCTGGCGGATACGGTACGGAGTTCTTCTTCGTTGTAGCAGATTCCGCCCCCTGTGCCACCCATCGTGTATGCCGGGCGCACAACACAGGGGTAGCCTAGCCCATTGGCGATTTCTACCGCGCCTTCTACGGTATATGTCTCGGCGGAGCGGGCCATCTCTACCCCTAACTCTGCCATCATTTCTTTAAAGATTATTCTATCCTCGCCCCGCTCTATTGCGGCTAGGTTTATCCCTATTACTTCCACTTCGTATTTTTTTAGTATTCCGGTCTTATCCAGCTCCATTGCCAGGTTAAGAGCTGTTTGGCCGCCGCAGTTGGGTAGTAGAGCATCCGGGCGCTCTTTGGCTATTATCAGCTCTATGCGCTTTGCGTTGAGCGGCTCGATGTAGGTGATATGGGCTATGTCAGGGTCTGTCATGATTGTGGCCGGGTTAGAGTTTACCAGTACTATTTCATACCCCAGGGCTTTAAGGGCTTGGCAGGCTTGGGTACCGGAGTAATCGAACTCACAGGCTTGTCCGATTACGATTGGGCCTGAGCCGATGATTAGGATTTTCTTGATATCTGTTCTTTTTGGCATAGTTTGTCCCCTTCTGGTTGATTTGTTTTTTTTTGGGTAAAAGCTTACTGCATAAGCAGTGCCATTACAGCTTTTTGGGCATGTAGGCGGTTTTCCGCTTCATCGAAGATTACATTGGTGTGGGCTTCGAATATGTCTGATGTAATTTCTTCGCCGCGATGGGCGGGTAGGCAGTGTAGTACTATTGCGTCAGGGTTTGCTTTGTTCATAAGCTCGGCGTTTATTTGATAATTGGCAAAAGTTTTCATTCTGGCGGCGGCTTCGGCTTCCTGCCCCATGCTTGCCCATACATCTGTTGCCAGTACATCAGCTTGGATGGCGGCTTTGGATGGGTCTTGCACCAGTTCGAAGGCGTCGCTGTAGCTTTTGGCAAAGTTAATCACATCTTGATGCGGCTCATGGCCTTTGGGTACTGCCACGGATATTTTCATGCCTACTGTTAAACAGCCTATTACTAGGGAGTTGCACATGTTATTACCATCGCCTATATAGGCCAGCTTTAGGCCCTCTAGCTTTCCTTTATACTCTCTGATGGTCATAAGGTCAGCAAGGATTTGGCATGGGTGGTCGTAGTCTGTTAGGCCATTGATTACCGGGATGCCAGACCATTTTGCTAAATCTTCCACATCTTGCTGTTTGAAGGTGCGGATCATAATCCCATCTACATAGCGGCCCAGTACTCTTGCCGTGTCTTCTATCGGTTCTCCTCGGCCCATTTGCAGGTCTGAAGCCGATAAAAAAAGCGCCTGCCCGCCTAGTTGGTACATACCTGTCTCAAATGAGACTCTAGTGCGGGTGGACGCTTTTTGGAATATCATAGCTAATGTTTTGCCCTTTAGGGGCTGTGGTGCATTGCCTTTTTTCTGCTGGGATTTCATAGAATCAGCCAAGTCTAGGATTGTAATAATATCCTCCTTGGAAAGATCCAGCATCTTAGTTAAGTGCTTAATCACGGCGATCCTCCTCGTATAAGCGTTGCGATTTGAAATGGGCTGAAGCCTAATTTCAAACGAAATCGCTATTTTTGATTGGATTTTTGAGGGGGTTTATGCAAAATAACTGCATATTTATTCATTGCCGTGCTATTAATCAAATTGAAAATATCATGTAAATCAGCGCTGAGCAAGAATCATCTCAAAAATCAGTACTCAGCACATTATGCATAATTTTGAGTCCGGCGTCAATATCATTTCTTTCGATTATTAGTGGGGGCAGTAGGCGTAGTATGTCAGTGCCCGCAGTTAAGGCGGCCAAGCCCGCTTCTAGTAGCCTTGCATTGATGGCGGCTGGAGGGTGGTTTTTCATTTTTATACCTATCATTAGGCCTCGGCCTCTAATTTCTTCTACACAGCTAAGATTCATGGAACTTACTTTTTCGCGGATGTAGTCACCATTTTCGGTGATGGTGGAAAGTTGGGGTTCGATGATATCCAGTACGGTTAAAGCCGCGGCACAGCAGATAGGGTTTGCGCCATAAGTAGTACCATGATCCCCTGGGCCCAAGGTTGACTGTAGTTTTTCGGACACCATAAAGCCGCCTAGGGGCAAGCCTCCGGCTATGCCTTTGGCAAAGCTTATGCCGTCAGGCTGTACGTCAAAGTGCTGATAACCAAACATTTTACCTGTGCGGCCTATGCCTGTTTGGATTTCGTCGAAGAGGAGTAGCCAGTCATTTTTGCGACATGCCTCGGCGGCAATCTGTACTTGCTTTGGATCTAGAGGTATAACTCCCCCTTCACCTTGGATGGGCTCAAGTAATATTGCGCAAACATCATCCCATGGGTCGATAAGTTTTAAGTTTTCAGGAGATATGTGCCTAAAGCCTGGGGTAAAAGGGTGAAAGTGGTGATGGAATTTATCTTGGCCTGTAGCGGCAAGGGTTGTAATGGTGCGCCCGTGGAAGGAATCTCTTAATGTGACAATGGTGGCTCGGCCTTCTCCGTATTTATCCCGGCTATATTTTCGAGCGATTTTAATCAGGCCCTCGTTGGCCTCTGCGCCAGAGTTGCAAAAGAATACTTTAAACTCGTCGCCGCAAAGTTTTGCGGCTAGTTTTGATGCGGGTTCTGTATAGTAGAGATTAGAAACATGGGCTAGGTTTTGGGCTTGGTTAGTAACAGCTTGCACCCACTTAGGGTGTGCATAGCCAATGGAGTTAACCCCTATCCCTGACATAAAGTCAATGTACTCCTTGCCGTCCGCATCCCAAAGGCGGCAGCCTTGACCCTTTACAAAGGCCACCGGATAACGGCCATAGGTTGGCAATATGTGCTGGTCAGATACTTGCTTGATGGTTTGATTTGTCATTTTATTCTCCTTATATTTTCACATAGCCGGAGGGGGTAGTCCCGGTAACTCGTTTAAACGCTCGGCGGAAGGTATTGGTATTGCTATAGCCAGACTGCAAAGCCACATTATCTATTGTAATCGAATTATCTTCAAGAAGCTTACAGGCGTGCTCGATGCGGATACGCTCTAGGTAGCGGCTAAAGGGCTCTCCTACTTGCTCTGAAAAGAATTGAGAGAAATAGTTTTCCGCTACATTAAAATGGGACGCGAGTATAGCCACATTAAGATTGCTATTATGGTGGTACTCGTTTATATAGGAAAGGATGCTTTCTTTAAGCTTTTCCTTGCGGCCTTTTTTGGAGGTATTTAGCTGTGTACAAAAATCTAAATAGGCGCTTCTTATAGCCAGGTAATACTCGCTAGGTTTTTCTGTCAATTTTTTCTCAAGTGCCTTGAAATTCACGCTAATTTTAGTCTCTGCGGATAATTTTATCAATATAACATGAAGGCCAGAGAGGTATAGCTGCCTTACATTGGTGGAGGCCCATCGGATTCTGACTCTTTCGTATGCCTCATCCAGATATTTGCCTAGTGTATTCTTGTCTCCTTGGCGTACCAATTTTATCAGGCATTGTTCTTGCTCTTTGCCAAACAGGTCATCGGTGTCGCCTGGAGTGATATCTATAAACCATATTGTATGATTATCCTGTTGCAAGATATCTGCATAGTCGGCGGCAGTAGTTGCCTCTTGTAAAGACATATGAATATCCCCAGGATTATCATAAGCCTCCCCGATGCCGCATAAGGGAATAAACCCAAATTGCCCGTTAAACCCCTCTTGCATTGCGCGGATAGTAGGCTCAATTTCATCTTCGGTTTCAAAGGACGCAATAAGGGCGAGTTCGTTATTCCCAAGAGTATGCACGACAAACCGCGGTGTGGCTAGGTTAATGAAAAAGGCTCGATACATATCCCAGTCGCTAAGAGGCGCATCTGTTGGGATAAAACTGCTGGGTAAAATCCGCACCAAAATAACACGGTAACTATTACCGCCAAATTGGATGCCAACATGTTTTAAGCTTACTTCCAATTTTTCTATTGAGGTGAAATTATTTTTTAGAAGTTTATCTACATATAAAGTCTCCATGGATTTACGCTGCTCGCTTACCAGCTCTTGAAGGCCTATATTAAAAGAAAGCAACTGGGTGATTGGTAAAGTATTGCGATAAGAAAGAATAATAGAGGCAATAAGCCCAATAAGCAGAGCCGCCATTGTCAAGGAGATTACAACTGTACGAAGCATTATCATATCCGCTCGGATAGCATCCAAAGGCAGCAGGGTTAAAAAACTCAAGTTGCTAAAACCAGATGGGATGTAAATGGCCAATGTATCATTGCCATCCCAGGTTATTTCACTTACATGTACGTCTCCTGACCTGTTTAGGTCAATATTCAAGTATTCGCCCTGGAAGCTTCCTGTTGAGGCTATTATGCGGCCGCCATCTAGGATAAAGGTTTCCCCGCCGTATTCATCCAAAGAGCCGGTAATCATATCGTAAAGCTCATTGGCATTGAGTAGATACATCATAGCACCCCAGACTCTGGTAGTGTCATATTCTGGTATGCCGAAAATCGTAGGCATTGAGAAAATATAAGGAATATACAGCCCCGTGCGGTTGAGAAAGGTAACCCGCTGTGCAGGCATAAAGCGGGAAAAATGCCTCTGGTTAAACAGCAGGTGTGTAAACTCCTCATAGGGCATATCCCCAAACTGCAAGAAATCCTCATCAGAATCCCCATAGAAATCCCAAAAATTAGAACTGAAAAAGTTATGTCCAAAAACGACACCATTGTTACGCAAGAAAAGAAAACTTCGATCCCCATCTTGCACACTATGAAAGGCAAAGCGGTTAAACTCATGAAAGAATACATAGAACCAGTACATATTGGGTGAACTTGCATCTGTAATAGGCAGATGAATTATCCGCTGAAGCCGCTCGTCAAAGCTAAGCTCTAGTACTGCGTTATCTATCCGTGCAAGCCTTTCATCAAAAATATCCCGGAAATTACTTAGCTTAAAGATATTGGTTTGGATTACATTAGCCTCAATAATATCTGTGGCACGTGCGTTGGCGTATAAAGTTATTGCCAAAGGGATGAATAGGATAAGCACGTAAGAAATAACAAAGCGCTTAAAATTTTTATCCCGCATGATATGTATGCCCCGCATATCCTCACCACCTGAAAATGAAGTGATGAGCATTGTAACACCTAAGTCCTAAGAAATACAAGGATATATGCCAATGTAGACACTCGTATACTAAGAAAATGATAGTAAATCTAGCCAACTGCACCCTATCAAAATTTGGATTTTCCTATCAAATCGCACAATATCCTTTTAAATGATTCTTGTGCCTCTTGCACCAGAGATTTACTATGCGCTTACCTAATTGGGCGGCGGGGTCAGAGCCCTATTCTTAATGAAAGGTTGTGCTGTATGGAACAAGCATCAACCAAGCCAGCAGTCAGCGCACGGTTACGGAACTATGGCCTTCAAATGTGGAAAGCTCGTTTCATTTACCTGCTCGCGTTGCCTGGGATTGTATACTTGGCTATTTTCCAATACGGGCCTATGTACGGGGTACTTATGGCCTTCCAAAACTTCCGTCCACGTGACGGTATCATGGGAAGCCAGTGGGTAGGCCTTGCCAACTTCCAACGCTTCTTTGATCATCCTCATTTCTGGCGGCTGATTTCAAATACGGTAATCCTTAATGTGTACCAGCTTTTATTTGTATTCCCTCTTCCTATAATCTTTGCCCTTCTACTTAACGAGCTTAGAGGAAAACGCTTTAAGAAAACCGTCCAGACAGTCAGCTATCTTCCTAATTTTATCTCCATGCCTGCCATCATAGGTATGATGATAATGTTCGTATCTCCAACAGACGGTTTTGTTAATCGTATAATCGTGAGCCTAGGTGGCGAAGCCGTTCACTTTATGGCCCGCCCAGAATGGTTCCGCCCGCTGTTCATAATCTCAGAAATATGGACGACTTTAGGTTGGGCTGCCATCATTTATATTGCAGCATTAGCCGGGGTAAACCCTGAATTATATGAAAGCGCGGTAATAGACGGTGCCAGCCGCCTTAAAATGATGCGGCATATCTCCATACCTTCAATTGCCCCTACAATTATCATTCTCTTCCTATTAAATGTAGGTACTATTATGAGTCTGGGACATGAAAAGGCGCTTCTGATGCAAAATTCTCTTAACCTGGAAACAGGGGAGATTATCAGTACCTTTGTATTTAGGCGAGGGCTTGAGTCTCTAGATTACAGTTTTGCAACTGCTGTTCAGTTCTTTAACTCCATAATAAACATCGCAATATTGACCATTGCCAACACAATAAGCCGACGTGTTTCAGAAACCAGTCTGTGGTAGGAGGAGGATATTATGGTTAGGGATAAAAGCATTTCCTCCATGCTAATGGACGTAATTATCCATATTATTATGATTTTTGTGCTAGTAGTAACTATCTATCCTGTGCTTCATGTATTAGCTTCTAGTTTAAGCGGGCGTATTGCTAATGAAGCAGGTTTGGTGAGTTTTTACCCGGTAGATTTTACTGTTGAAGCTTATGTAATGATTTGGCAAGCCGGGACGGTTCCTAATGCATTTGTCAACTCTGTGCAGTATACGGCAGTTGGGGTTTTGATACAGATGTTGGTGACTACCTCTTTTGCCTATGCGCTTTCACGCAAAGGTGTGCCGCTTAGGGGCTTCCTTACCTTCTTTGCAATTTTCACTATGTATTTCTCTGGTGGTATGATTCCTACGTTTATGTTGGTTAGGAATCTTAACCTGCTTGGCACGATGTGGGCGCTGGTACTTCCTCCTGCTATGGGTATCACCAATATGATAATCATGCGCACATTCTTCCAAAACCTCCCTGCGGAGCTTGAGGAAAGCGCGAGGCTGGACGGAGCCAACGACCTTACTATTTTCTTTAGAATTATCCTGCCACTTTCCAAGGCTGTGCTTTATACAATCGGGTTATTCTACGCGGTTGGGCACTGGAACTCCTGGTTCCCAGCTATGATTTACCTCAGAGACCCGGATATGTTCCCGTTGCAGCTTATTCTTCGCCAGATTGTAGTACTTGCCGGAGATATCCGTGACGCTGCTATGACAGGGGAGCTGCACGCTGTTGGCTTCCTTGGGCAGATAAATGTAATTGCGATACGCTACGCTGTTGTATGTATTGCCATAGTACCAATGTTGATCATATATCCCTTTGTGCAAAGGCACTTTATTAAGGGTGTAATGATAGGATCATTAAAAGGCTGATCGCGCAAGGCGCGATCCCGCAGCACAGCGAGGAAGCCCTGACGGGCTTTGCCCGGCTGGGCGGCGGGGCTTGGGGCAGCGCCCCATTAAAAAGGAGGATTCACCATGAAACGTATTTTTACATTGGTGTCACTAGTGGTACTTGCTGGTTTGCTTATTGGCTTACTATCAGCATGTAACAGCGAAGAAGACACCCAAGCCCCTGTTGCAACCCCAACACCAGAACAGCAGCAGCAAGACCAAGCCGATGCCACTGACAACGGCCCAGAAGTAGACGAACCTGTAGTACACGAAGGCCCCAACGGCCCCAACGGCCATCTTGCCGACTGGTCAAATATCGACCTTAGCGAGCAAGTAACCATCACCATCACCCGCCGTGGCGGCCCTCGCGATGTTTCTCAAGAGAACATGTGGGCAGAGTTTATGCTGGAGAACTTCAACGCCATTCTTGACGTGACAGATATCTCCAACGCGGACTATGTAACCCGTATGAACTTAATGTTCGCAGCCGGTGAAGCCGATGACGTATCTATTGCTCACCGTCCAGACTTTATGCTCAACGACTGGATTGAAGCTGGATACCTTCGTGGATTCACCTATGAAGATACTCTTCGCTTCCTGCCAAATTTTGTTGATCACTTTGCAGATGGCAGATTCCCAGTAGTATGGGCCAGCAATGTTCACTCTGATGGTCTTATCTACCGCTTCCCAGGCCGCCGTGCTCAAGACCTTAACATGACCTGGATGTACCGTGCAGATATCTTTGAAGAGCTGGACCTAGCCTTCCCATACACCACAGATGATCTCTTTGATGTGCTTGTGCAGCTTAGGGACCACACAGGCATGTATCCAATCGTAGAAGCCGACCCAGATACAGCGATTTGGGCCTTTGCAGGCTGGCTTCAAGCCTTTGGTATGCCCGAACTTGCCGCTCGTGATATCTCAATGGTAGACCCACGCACCGGCGAATTCATTCCTTTTATCTTCACAACCGATATGTACCGCGATGTGCTTAGTTTCCTTAATCGCCTATTCGAAGAAGGTCTAATGTGGCCAGAATTTGCAACAGGCACAGCAGAACAACGTGACAGCCTTATGGCTCGCGGTCATCGTCATGTAATCTGGGGCTGGCCAGAGCAAATTCCAACCCAGCTTAACGAACTATCCCAAACAGATAATCCAGACGCCCGTTGGGAATGGTCACGTGACATGATCACCGCCGACCCAGCAACAGGCCACTTCTTTAAAATGGATCCATTCTTCGCAGCGGACGGCGTAGGCTTTAACGCAGACGCTTCTGACATTGCAGTAGAGCGCTTCCTATATATCCTCAACTGGCTATACTCAGATGAAGGTATGCGCTTCACCACCTTCGGAATCGAAGGCGTACACCATGAAGTTCAAGGCACCTACTATCGTTTCCTCGACCATATGAACTCCCCAATCCGTGCTGCAGGGCATCAACTAATGCACTATGGTTGGGTGGTACTTGGTACCCCGCATCATCACAACCAAAACAACTTCTACCGTCCAATCATGGTAGAACTGGCCGAAACTTTTGTAGGCCGCCCCAATTACTACTATCATGTAGCCCCAATCATCCACTTTACAGCCGACGAAACCAGAGATCTTGCCGATATCCAAACCCTTCTAAACCAAACCAGAGACACCTACTTTGCAAGATTTGTAATGGGTCATGTAGATATCAACGACGATACAGCATGGGCAAACTATATCAACACAATGAACCAACTGGGCTTAGAGCGCGCAATTGAAATCCGCACAGAAGCCTTTAACCGTACACCACAGCCATAGGCGGTAAAAACCATGGGGCTCTGCCCCATACCCCGCAAGCTTTTGAAAAAGCTTGATCAAAACTTTAAAAGGAGCCGCGCTTTGCGCGGCTCTTGTTTAGTAATCAAATTTTACATAATACCGATTCCAAATTAAAACCTGTCTGACAGAGCGGCGGCTTGAAACGCGAAATAAGCGTTTCAAGTAGTTTTGCTGCGATAGGCAGATAGGATTTTAATTGGAATCGGTATAAAATTGAAAAAAGGAGATGATTTAATGAGTCGGTTATATTTTGAAAAATACGCCAACTTTGAAAGAAAAAACGAACCCGTAAGGGTTTCCATCCCCTTCCCAAAAGGAAAATTGATGGATACAGAAAAATTGCAAGTAAAAGACACAGTAACCCAAACAAAGGCTCTAAGCTACTGGGAGGATGGCTCAGTAAAATGGGCAAAGGTAGATTTCCTGGCAGACCTGCCGGCAAATGCAAGCAAAGAATATGAATACGGTTTCGACTTTGAAGGTGTAGAGTCCAAGCCAATCAATATAACCAAAGCAGAATCCATTATAGAAATAGATAACGGAGCTATAAAAATAAACTTAAACAACACCCCAGGCACAAAACCTTTCCACTCCATAGGATTCTTAACCCAAGACCAAATAAATGGCCCGTACATCATTGATGAAGATGATAATCAGCGTATAGCAATAATAAGTGGCCCATGGGAAATTGAAGAGCATGGCCCGGTTCTAACAAAGCTTTGTGTAAAAGGTAGTCATTTTCTAGACTTCATGCTCACAGTAACCATCTACGCCAATACCCCATGGTTTGAAATCTCTTACAGAATAATCAACCGCCACAACGCGGAATATGTAACCATTAAAAAAATTGCTTTTGACATACATCTAAAATCTGCCCAGGCTACCGATTTAAGCCTGGCAACATCCAATTACCTAACCAATATCCAAAAAGGAGAATCCCACTTTATAATAGACGACGAATACCTGCTTCTAGACCCCAACGAACACACCCCTGAAGTATTTTACGGCACGTTCTTCGCAGACTGGGTTGGCGAGCAAGAAGGCATATGCGCCACCCACTACCAAGCCTATCAAAACTTCCCCAAAGGCCTTAAAATAGAAAAAAATCTACTGTCCATAGAAATCTTGCCAGAAGAATATGGCAGTTTAAAATATTATAGAGGCATGGCCAAAAGCCATACTTTCTTCCTGCACCTTCACAACAAAACAGACGATATCAATAAGCGCAGCCTAATGATGCAACAACCAGACAGGCCAAATCTTCCAGCTGAGGTGTACGGAGAAAGCGGCGTATTCACAGGCATCTTCGCTAAAAATAAGTGGCAACCATTCCATTCTTATATAATGAACCTGGCCGACAACCGAGGCAAGGCCTACGGCATACTACATTGGGGTGACACTCCAGACGGCGGATATTCCCAACAAGGACGAGGCGGCGGTATGTCTGTCTGGACCAACAATGAATATGATTTCCCATACCAGGCCATACAGTTATACGCCCAAACAGGTGAGCGCCGCGTCCTAGACTATGCTCTAACCGCCGCAGCGCATTTGGTAGATATAGATATCTGCCACTCCAGCGATGACCCGCTGCGGCAAGGCGCACAAATAGAACATTCTCGCGACCATGTAACCGGAGATGTAAACATCTCTCACCAATGGGTAGAAGGCTTATTTGAATACTATCATCAAACAGGGGACAAATTCGCCTATAATACAGCCATTGGAGTAGGGGAGAATATATCCCGATATTTAGACCTCCCAAGATACCACCAGAAAGGCAACGTAAACGCAAGAGAAACCGGCTGGGCGCTACGTGCTCTAATGTCCTTATACCAAGAAACCGGAGACAAAAAGTGGCTGGAGAAAGCTGACTTCATTATCTCCCACTTCGAAGATTGGCAAGAGACATATGGCGGCTTCTTCGCCCCATATACGGATCATACCCTGGTGCGAGTACCATTTATGATAGGGGTAGCGGTAGCAAGCCTAATGCGCTACTACCGAGTAAAGCCCGAGCCCAAAATCAAAAACATGATTGTAAGCGCAATGGACGACCTATGTGAAAACGCCATCCTGGAAAACGGCATGTTCTACTACAAAGAGCTGCCAAGCCTAAACCGCCCAGGAGCAAACCCCATAGTACTTGAAGCCTTAGCCTGTGCTTATGAGCTAACAGGAGATGAGAAATACCTAAGAGCCGGAATCCCCACTTTTATTGCAAACATAAGCAAAAAAAACAGTGGCCCCGGAAAAAAATCCAGAGTCACCGACGGAGTGCTACACGATGGAGCCGGGCCGAAAGGCTTTGCCCAAGGGTACTATCCCTTAACCTTCTACTATTATCACATAAGCGGCACAAATATCATAAACGAACTGTCTCGATACTTTTGACAAAAGTATTCAAAGCCAGTAATCACAAGAAAGGTGATAAATGATGAAATACACTAATCCCATAATACCAGGCTTTTACCCAGACCCAAGCATCTGTAAAAAAGGAGATGACTACTACCTAGTCACATCCTCATTCGAGTTCTTCCCGGGTGTGCCCATCTTCCACTCAAAAGACCTAGTAAACTGGAAGCAAATAGGCCACTGTCTAACCCGCAAAAGCCAACTAGACCTAGAAAATATACCCGCATCCAAGGGTATCTACGCCGCAACCATCCGCTACAACCCACATGATGACCTATTTTATATGGTAACTACCAACGTGACTAAGATAGGTAACTTTTATGTATCCGCCAAAGACCCGGCAGGCCCATGGTCAGAACCTGTGTTAGTAGACCAGGGCGGTATAGACCCTTCTTTTTACTTTGAAGACGATGGAACTGCCCATTTTATTTCCAACGCACGGGATAGAAGCGTCCACAAGGCAGGCTTTTTGATGGGGCCCATTAACCTGCAAACCGGTGAATTTACAAGTCCGCCAGTCCCATTGTGGGGCGGTATAGGCCAAAACGCCCCGGAAGCCCCCCATATCTACAAGCGAAACGGCTGGTACTACCAACTAATAGCAGAAGGCGGAACAGAGCTTAACCACATGGTAACCATAGCCCGAAGCCGCGAGCTTTACGGACATTACGAGCCATTTCCAATGAACCCGATACTGACCCACCAAAACCAAAAAGGCCACTTAATACAAGCCACAGGCCACGCCGACCTAATAGAAGATGACCAAGGACGCTGGTGGGCAGTATTCTTAGGATACCGTCAAACCCATCAATACTTCCACCACTTGGGCCGGGAAACCTTCTTAGCCCCGGTAGAATGGGTCGATGACTGGCCGATAATAAACGGCGGCAAAGCCATAGAAATAGAAATGGAACATGATTATAACCATGATGTAGTGCAAAGACCAAAAACCGCTTACACCACAGGCCTAAAATCCTGGGATATGAACTGGGTATACCTACGCAACCCAGACCAGTCCTGTTACGACTTCACCGAAAAAGGCTTAGTTTTATCAGGCAACGAATATACACTCTCTGATATAGCTAATCCCGCGTTTTTGGGAATCCGTCAGCCTCATCTCACAGGCAAAGCCGAATTTGAAATGGAGCTTCTCCCAGATTCCAAAGGTGAAGCAGGCGTATCCGTTTTCTATAAGTTCGACGCCCACTTCGATATTTTCATGACTCGCGAAGGCAAAAAGAACTACCTATGCTTCCGCAAGGTAGTGGGAGATATTGTCCATCTGGAAAAGAAAATACCAACCAAGACCAACAATATAACGATTAAAATCTGCGCAAAACCCTTGGAATACTGTTTCTGCGCAAAAGTGGACGGCAAAAAAGTATACTTAGGCAAAGGCCTAACCCGCCATGTATCCACAGAAGCCCACGAGCTAGGCTTTACCGGTGTGTTCTATGCCTTATATGCCAGTGGTGTAGGCAGCAAAGCCCTATTTGCAAGTGCGAAAATATCCCAAGGTGAGCAAGATTGATTAAGCGTTTTTTGCTCATGGCCTGGGGTGCTGGGATGATGTCTTTTTTTCTGGCTTACTCCCTAAGCGCCGGCTTTGTTGTAACTGGGGTAGGGATTGGGCTGTTTGCTACAGCATCTGCCCCACCGCCTGAGTTCTTCGGCGAAGGGAAGGCTAATAAGCGAAAGAATCAGGTTTGTTTCTTTTTTCTCAATGCCTTATTAGGTATGATATTGTGCTTTTGTATATCTTGGATATGGCCATTTATATTTACTTGGGATATGGAGCCAATATTCTTCGGCTTGGTTTACGGTGTGCTCCATGTAGCAATTACATTTACATTAAATTGGATTTGGGGCTATGTGAAAACATAGTCCTTTTTTTGTGCTAAAATGAAACAGAGATTTAATGCGGGCAGCGCCCTCATTTAAAAGGAGTTTCTAATGGGATTATTTAAAAAGAAAAAACTAGCCATAGAAAAGGCCAAAATAGAAAAAACCCACGAAATCATATGCTTGTACTGCTTCCGTAACTTCAACCACGATAGGGTACTCTTTCGTGCTGTAAGCGCCATCGACTCGGAGGGTTATCGTGCTGCGATAGATCATCCGTTAGACGAATATCGTGCCCGCTTTTTTATGGGTTCGCTAGGGGAGCTTCCAGTAGTATTGGACCCAGACGAAGTAGGAGAGGCAAATAAAGGTTATCTGCGTGGTATTCTCTCCTCATTAAAAGATAGCCATGGCAACACCTCAACTAAGCGTCTATGTCCTTATTGCCATAACGATGTGCCCGCCATTGCGGGCTTTGCACCCAGTACGATAATCTCAATAATAGGCGCCCCCGGTGCAGGGAAATCCGTATACCTAACCAGTCTAATCCACACATTAAAATCCGTAACTTCCCATAATTTTGATGTGTTTTGCACCCCAATATCCAACGAAATGGGACGCAAGTTCAAATTCGAATACGAAGACCCACTGTTGGATACCGGATATTTGGCAGACTCAACTCAAAAGCAGCAAGAGCCTCTAATCTTTACATTCTCTTTTGCCGATGGCACCAAGCCAGAGATAAATATCGCTTTTTTTGATATTGTTGGCGAAGGCAGGGCTAACCTTGAGTACCTGGAAATTTTCGCCGCACATGTGCGCAATTCTTCAGGGGTAATGTTTATGGTAGACCCGCAGCAATTTCGCCCTATATCCCGCAGAATCCACATGATGAACCAAATGAACTACGATATCGGCGCCTCACGTGAGCCTGCGGAGGTTTTAAGCACCCTTGTAGAAAACTATATCTATAAACAATCCAATGGTATTTCCAATATCCCCACAGCAGTAGTGCTAACCAAAACCGACCTACTGGAAGCCATAAGCTACGAAGGGGATTATATTCGCCCAAGAAGCAATGTGTTTTCCCGCTATACCCATCAAGATCACTTAAATCTAACCCAAACGGATATCGTCAACTACGAGATAGATGAATTTATTCAGCGCATTGATCCTAACTTCCGCAATGCCCTGCAGCGACGCTTTGCACATCTTGGGATGTTCGGGGTTTCGTCTGTTGGGACTAATCCCGACGCGATTAATCAGCGGTTGGCTCAGTTTGCCCCGGTTAGAGTGGATGAGCCTTTCTTGTGGTTGCTATATAAGCTGGGCTATGTTGAAGGATTTTATGAAGGTGCGAGACTGTAATGGAACGCATATTACTTGTAGAAGATGATGCCATCATAGCTTCCGGGCTAGTGTATGCCTTAGAGCAAGCCGGATATGGCGTAGTTCATGCAAAGGACATAAAATCTGCGCGGGACGAGACAGAGGTCTTTGATTTGGCAATACTTGATGTAGGGTTGCCTGACGGAACCGGATTTGATTTGGTAGAAGGGCTAAAGGGTAAGGGAACCTCCATAATTTTCCTAACGGCAGTGGATGATGAAGGCAATATTATCAAAGCCTTTGAAGGAGGCGCTGAGGATTATGTAACTAAGCCCTTCCGCTTAGGGGAGCTAATGGCACGGGTAAAAGCTGTGCTTCGCCGCCGGGGCGGACAGGTGGATTCCATGAATCTTGGTCAGGTAACCGTGAACCCAGTCGAGGGTAAGGCCTATATTGGCACAGTCCCATTAGAGCTAACCGCCTTGGAATACCGTCTTCTTCTGACCTTCACAAATAACAAAAATCAAATCTTAGCCCGCGAGCAAATACTAAGCCAAATATGGGATTCCGCCGGGATTTTTGTGGAAGATAACACCCTAACCGTATACATCAAGCGTCTACGAGACAAGTTGGGTACCGCCGCAAATATAGAAACAGTAAGGGGAATGGGATATCGTGCCAATGATAATTAGCCGCAAAGAGATAGAATCCCTGTCAAAAGATATAAGAAGAATAATAGACGGCCAAGAAGTTGACCTCAGAGACAACTTAGAAGGCCGTCTTTCTATACTTAAAAATGATATCCACACACTGGCAGGCCGCTTGAATGAGGAATCAGCCAGTTTAAAAAAGGAGAAATCCGCAATGGCCAATACTTTAGCAGATATCTCCCATCAACTAAAAACTCCACTAACCGCCATGATAGTAATGGTAGAACTATTAGAAACTGCTCCGTCTGATAAGCGTGCAGAATTCATATATAACTTAAAACAAGGTTTAACTCAAACTGAATGGCTTGCGAGCACCTTATTAAAAATGGCAAAACTAGAATCAGGCACCGCCGCCCTAAACCCAGTATATATCCATGCATCTCACTTGCTGGATATAGCCCTATATCCCCTACACATCCTGTTAGATATCAAAGATCAAAAGGTGAATATAACTGGCGATTCCCAATTATACTGTGACAAGAACTGGACAGCCCAAGCTCTAACCAATATTATCAAAAACGCATCAGAACATTCTCCCGAAGGCTGCGCTATAGAAGTAAATATATCCACAAACCCCATAAGCACCCAAATATCTATAACAGACCAAGGCCAAGGAATCCCCGATTCGCAAATAAAAGGCTTATTCAATCGCTTTGGCAATTCCCGCAAAGGCAACGGCATAGGTCTAGCTCTATCCTTGGCAATAATGCGAGAGCAAAACGGTGATATAGAGGTGAAAGGCAGAAGCGACCACAAAGGCGCAACCTTCATATTAAAATTCTATCCACAGGCGCGTTCCCCCCGCGTTCCTCGTAAGATGTAGTAATGATTTTCCAAAAACCGCTTGAAGCGTGCGGATTTTTGAAAAATCAACTACATCTAACTGCGGTACGCAGTATACCCGTTGACAATCACAAAATTGTATAGTACCTTCCATATGCGCAACAGTGTTGCGCATTTTTTGTGAAGGTGGCGATTTTATGATTGATAATATTGCAAAAGCCCTAGGGGTCTCCAAAACCACAGTATCTCGTGCAATAAGCGGTAATGGCCGAGTATCCGAAAAAACTCGTGAACGCATCCTTCGCTATACAGCTGAGATTGGCTATGTCCCCAATGCCGCCGCAAGCAATCTTGCCACCACCCGTACCCGCAATATTGCCTTCTCCATGCCATTAAACCGTGACGCCACCCGCTCTGCTTACTTCCTTGAGTGCTTCTTCGGTGTAAGCAAAATGGCTTCCACTGCTGCCTATGATGTAATAATGGTGGGTGATCGACTAGAGCAAATAAGCCGAATAATCCAAAGTCGTAAAGCCGATGGTATGGTACTAACCCGCCATATAATTGGCGACGCCGACTTAGAAAAACTAGCTCAATCAGGTATCCCTATAGTGCTAACAGGCGTAACCTTAGTCCCCAATATAATGCAAGTATTTTATGATTCAGTAGAAGCTTTCAAAGACCTAACCTGGCAACTCTTGGACCTATGGGTAGGCCCTGTAGGCTTAATTGTAACCAACAAAGCCTATCCGGCAAATCAAGCCCGTGCCCAAGCATTCACAGACGCAGTCACCTCAAAAGATATGCCTAAGCCTCTAGTATCTTGGGATGCAGACACAGAAGAAGACATGATTGGCGCTTTCACATTTATGCTTAGCAAAGGCATAAAAAATATAATCTGCGGCGATGACGTAATATGCGCTACCCTACTCAATATCACAAGTGACAATGACATAAACCTAGCCTCATTCCATGACAGTCACTATCTAAAAACCTTCCACCCGGAAATCCCGGTAGTAACTCTAGACCCGGGCCGCCTTGGAGATGTAGCATGCCAGAAGCTATTAAGCAAAATTAAAGGAATGGAAACGCCACTAACCACTCAACTGGATTACAAGTTTCGTTTATAGCAATATTGGAACATCAGTGTCAAAATTAGCACATTATATAAGTTTAAATTTATTGCAATAATAAAATAGCCTATCAAAATTGTAGAATATGCACAATTTTGGCAGGCTATTTTTGTTGATAATTACATATTGAATATGATGTAACATGATTGTAACATATACTGCGAAAGCGGTTGCGCGATTTTTTGCGAATCTTTGCTTTCACATTGTACATGTAAATGGCTTCATTTGTAGATAATGAAGTCTAAGGAATCCACATAATCATAGGAGGTTATGAAATTATGAAAAAAGCACTACGTTTTACCGTGGTTATTGCTATCCTAGTTGCTCTTGCACTAGTAGTAGTGGCATGTCGTAATGACGAGCCAGAACCAGTAGCTACCCCAGAACCAACCCCAACCCCAGAGGCTCAAGCCGAAGCAACCCCAGAGCCAACTGAAGAGCCTGGTGACGAACCAGTAGATCAAGTAGAACTCACCTTTGCATGGTGGGGCGGCGACTTTAGAGCCGAGCAAACCCATTATGTTCTTGACATGTTCATCGAGCAATCAGATCAAGTAAGCTATATCCATCGTAGTGTTGCGTCATTTGCAGACTACTGGCCAATGCTTGCAATCCAAGCCGCAGCCGGTACTCTTCCAGATGTAATGCAGCAAGACGTATCCCGTCTTCTTGAGTACCAAGCATCCAACCTGTTCACCAATATGGCACCTTTCATTGCCGATGGTAGAATCAACCTTACCGATATTCCTCAGTCTGTAGTAGACGCGGGAACCATCGGTGGTGAAGTTATCGCTCTTCCAATCGGTATGAACGTAGCAGCTATGCTTTATAATGCTACTCTCCTTGAAGAATTAGGCCTAGAAGCTCCCCGTAACATGACTCTTGACCAATTTATCGAATTGGCAGAAACCATTTACGAAATGAGCGGCGTAAGAACCAACTGGGCACATAATGACCCAGCCAATCAAATGGAAGTTCATCTTCGCGCTCAAGGCGTAAACTTCTTTGAAGGCAATGGTCTTGGTGCAACAGCGGACCACTTTGTAGAGTTCTTTGCTACCATCGCAAGAGGTATCAACGATGGATGGCATATCCGCCCAGAGCATATTGCTGGCCGTGAGGGTGCAGAGCAAAACTCCATGTGGTACCCACCAGGTGACGAAAACGCCAATCTTAGAACCTGGAATACCCCAGTATGGTCCAACATGCTTAACGGTTATCTTCATGATTCACCAGAAGATATGGAAATCGGTATGACCACCTATCCTTCAAACAACCCAATCGCAGGTAACTTTGGTCGTGCATCTATGTTCCTTTCCATGACTTCTCACACCAACCACCCAGATGCAGCAGCTTCTCTTATCAGCTTCTGGATGAACAGCCTTGAAGCTCATGAGCATATGCTTGGTGAGCGTGGCGTTATTGTAAACCCAGTTATCGCCGCCGCTGTATATGACCAACTAGACGAAGGCCCACGCCGCCAAACCGAGTTTGTAGGCTGGGTAAACAATGGCAACTCTTCTCCATTCAACCCAACCCGTCCAGAAGGCGCTGCCGAAGTTATTGCAGAGCTTAACGACGTAAGAGATCAAGTAACTCATGGCAACATGACCCCAGAAGCCGCCGCCGAGCACTTCTATCAAGTAGCCAGCGGTATCCTTTGGTAATAAATAAATTTCAATATCTGCTCTAATCTAAAAAAGGGGCTGTCTTCTAGCGAGATAGCCCCTTTTTGAACATATAGCAAATGGCTATAAATTTTGCAAGAAGGAGACTAACCGTGAGGGCAATCTATCACTTCCTTCGCAGAGATAATGTAGCGGCTATTATCTTTGTGCTACCCTTCGTCATTGGGCTTGTAGCATTTTTGCTGGTGCCAATGGCCATGAGTTTCTATTACTCACTAACACGATTTAATATCCTTAGGCCACCGGAATTTATAGGCTTGGATAATTATAGGCGTATGCTTCAAGATGTAAGGCTTAGAGATTCAATGCAAGCCACGTTCTATTTTGTATTTGTGTCCGTACCGCTACGCCTTGCATTTGCTCTAGGAATAGCTATGTTGCTGTTTAAGTCTACCAAGATGATGGGGATATATAGAGCCATGTACTATCTTCCATCTTTGCTAGGTGGCTCTGTGGCTGTGGCAATCCTATGGCGGCGTATGTTCTTTGTAACCGGAACTTTTAACAGTATCTTAGATGTATTCGGCCTTAATCGTAACTTTCCATGGCTTGGGGATGTTCGTACCGCTATCTGGACACTGATTTTATTGGCGGTATGGCAGTTTGGCTCTGCTATGCTTATTTTCCTGGCGGGGCTCAAGCAAATACCAGACTCATATTACGAAGCGGCAAGCATTGACGGTGCCGGAAAATCTAGACAGTTCTTTCGTATTACTTTACCCCTAATCACTCCAACTATTTTCTTTAATCTAATCATGCAAACTATCGGCGGATTCCTAACCTTTAACTCTGCCTTTATTATTACAGAAGGTGGGCCACTAGGGTCTACTAACTTCTTCGCCTTGTATATGTTTAACCATACCTTTGCCTGGAGTAATGCAGGTTATGCTGCTGCACTTGCGTGGTTTATGCTGTTGCTTCTTGCTATCTTGGCCAGTATTTTATTTATTACAAAGCGTTTTTGGGTATACGAAGGAGGGTTCTCCTAATGAGTATTCAAAATGCTTCTCAAGTCTTAAAACGCAGACGTCAGCGTCAGTTTGCTTGGGGTATTGCTAAGCATATTATTGTGCTAATCATTGGGTTTATTATGATTTACCCCCTTATATGGATGCTTATGAGCTCCTTAAAACCCAGCGATATAATCTTCCACGATCCAGGTCTTATCCCCCGAGAATTGTATTTTCAAAACTATATTACCGGTTGGCGGGGCATTGGAGGGCGCTGGACTTTTACCAACTTCTTCTGGAATTCCTTTTTCTATGCCGGAACGGCCACAATTGGCGCGGTGCTTTCTTCTTCGATGATTGCGTATAGCTTCTCTCGCGGGCAGTATCGCGGGCGCAAGGCGCTATTTGCAATTATGATAGGAACATTGCTGCTTCCCGGGCAAGTGCTAATGGTACCTACGTACCTTTGGTTCCACTGGCTTGGCTGGGTCGGTACGTATATTCCTTTGATTCTTCCCGCTTTCTTTGGCGCGGCGTTTTTTATTTTCCTAATCACCAACTTCATGAATGCCATCCCCAAGGAGCTGGACGAGGCCGCTAAAATCGACGGTTGCTCCTTCTATGGAATCTATGTGCGCATCATTATGCCACTATCCGTACCTGCACTGATTACCGCAGCACTGTTTTCGTTTATATGGCGCTGGGACGACTTCCTCGGGCCACTACTGTATATCCAAGGCAGTACAGAACGCTTCCCTGTTAGCTTAGCACTGCGCGTTTTTGCTGATGCTACCACTATCACTGACTGGGGTGCCTTCTTTGCAATGAGTACATTATCCCTTTTACCTGCGGTTCTGATTTTTATCTTCTTCCAGCGTTACTTGGTTGAAGGGATTAGCACCTCTGGGCTAAAAGGATAGGAGATGACGCTTTTGTACAAAGTATATATAAATGCCGCTGAGAAAAAAAATACAATCAACCCCAATATCTATGGTCACTTTGCCGAGCATCTGGGCCGCTGTATATATGAAGGGATTTTTGTAGGAGAAGACTCCCCAATACCCAACACCAAGGGTATGAGGAATGACGTAGTGGCGGCGCTGCGTCAGATTAAAATCCCAGTGTTGCGCTGGCCCGGTGGCTGCTTTGCAGACGAATATCACTGGAAAGACGGCGTAGGCCCAAAGCAAAACCGCAAAAAAATGATCAACACCCACTGGGGTGGGGTAGTGGAAGATAACTCCTTTGGCACCCACGAGTTTTTTGAGCTATGCGCCCAGCTAGGCTGCGAGCCATATGTAAACGGAAATCTAGGCAGCGGCACCGTACAAGAAATGAGCGAATGGGTAGAATACATCACCTTTGATGGTCTTTCTCCCATGTCTGACTGGCGTAAAGAAAATGGCGCTCAGTCCCCTTGGAAGATGCAATACTTTGGCGTAGGCAACGAAAACTGGGGCTGCGGCGGCAATATGCGCCCAGAATACTACGCCGACGAGTACCGCCGCTATGCCACTTATCTCCGCAACTTCAGCGGCAACAAGTTATACAAAATAGGCTGCGGAAGCAATGGCTTCGACTATAACTGGACAGAAAAAGTTATGGAAATAGCAGGCCGCTTCATGGATGCCATAACTCTACACCACTACACACTCCCTACAGGAGTATGGCAAAACAAGGGCGACGCAACGGGCTTCCCAGAGGAAGAATACTACAGCACCATGATCAACTGCCTAAAAATGGAGGAGCTAATCTCCAATCATTTGCAAATCATGAACAAATTCGACCCAGAACACAAAGTGGGCCTGATTGTAGACGAATGGGGCACCTGGTACAATGTAGAACCAGGCACAAACCCAGGCTTCTTATACCAGCAAAACACAATTCGTGACGCAATGGTAGCCGCCATAACCCTAAACATCTTCAACAAATACAGCAATCGTGTTGTGATGGCCAATATTGCCCAAACCGTAAACGTACTACAGGCTGTAATTCTAACCGAAGGCGCAAAAATGGTGCTGACCCCCACATATCATGTTTTCGATATGTACAAAGTACACCAAGATGCCACTTTAGTTGGAAGCTATGTAGACAGCGGCACAGTAGAAGGCCACAATATCCCCAACCTAAGCGTATCCGCCTCAGTAGATAAAGATGGCGCGCTAAATATAACCGCCGCCAATCTATCCATGACCAGTTCCGCCCCAGTAACCTGTGATATCACAGGAATGAACCCAAAATCCATAACTGGTCGCATCCTAACCGGAAAAGTGGATGCTCACAACACCTTCGAAGCCCCAGACACAGTAACCATAACAGACTACAACAACGCAAAAATCCAAGACAACAACCTAATCTTCGAAATCCCACCAAACAGCGTAATCCTGGTAACCGCAAAGTGATATGTAAGCGCTGCTTATTACACGAACTTAACGACAAAGCCCAAGCAAAGCATATCTACGAATATATAGAATCCTTACCACCAGAAATAAAAGCAGATGCGGCAGTAATCCGTAAGCGCCTAGATCACTGCCGCAACTGCAACAACCTAATAAACGGCATGTGCAAGCACTGTGGCTGCTATGTTGAAGTACGCACCGCAAAAAAAGCCCAAACCTGCCCCAGTCCAAATCCGAACTGGTAAGCGGGTACAAAGAGGGTTGTTTTTATTGTCATAACCGGGAAAGTAACACTTTTAAGGAGTGATAAATATGCAAAATCAAGTAGCACATATATCCGACCCCAATATCCTACTCCCAGTAATAGACGCCGTAGTAAAGCGCACAATGCGCATGGACATGACCTGGGACTGGCCTTGCGGAGTAGCCTACTACGGCATATCCGAAGCCTACCGAGTAACAGGCAAAGAAGAATACCTGCAACTACTAAAAGACAGAGTAGACGAATACATGGAGCTAGGCCTACCAGCATGGTCAGTAAACGCCTGTGCCATGGGCCACTGCATGATAACCCTATACGAAGCCACAGGTGACAATAAATACTGGGAAGTAGTGCTAGACAAAATAGACTTCCTAAGAAACCGCGCCCTAAGATTCGGCGACAACGTACTACAACACACAGTAAGCTCCAAAAACGACTTCCCAGAGCAAGCCTGGGCCGACACTCTATTCATGGCTGCCTTCTTCATGCTAAGGGCCGCAGTAATAATGGAAGATGAAGATCTAAAAAACGACGCACTAAACCAATACTACTGGCATATAAAATTCCTGCAAGACGAAACCACAGGCCTATGGTACCACGGTTACGAGCATATAAATAAAACTCATATGAGCGGCTTCTTCTGGGGCAGAGCCAACGCCTGGGCCGCCTACACAATGAGTCAGGTAGGCAGAGTACTCCCCGCCTGGTACCTGTACCCCAAATCCATGGACGTGTTCGGCTCTCTCAACGAGCAACTTTCCAACATAAAACTACTGCAAACAGAAAACGGCCTATGGCGCACTTTGCTAGATGACCCAGAAAGCTATGAAGAAATCTCCGCCTCCTGCGGGATAGCCGCGTCCATGGCTGCCAGAGGCAACCCTCTACATCTTAAATATATTAAAAAGGCCCTAGATGGGGTGTTAGCCAATATCACCCCCGACGGTAAAGTCCAAAACGTGTCCGGCGGCACCGCAATAATGCGCGACCGTGAAGGTTATATGAATATCAGCCGGGAATGGATTCAAGGCTGGGGACAAGGGCTGGCACTCGCTTTCCTTACCACTGTGCTAAGTATGGTAACCGGAGGCAATCCCTCCAACGCACTGTAAGAAGTGATAAATCTGTAAACTGTAAAGATATAAAAAATCCTCGCTGAGATTTCTTCTTGGTGAGGATTTTTATTATGGCTATATTTTACTTTCAAGTCGCTTTATGTATAATATCATCACTACATAAGTGTTTGCGCTGATTTTGTGTAATGTTTGTGTGAGCATTTTAGGTAAGGCGTAATGTACTATTAAAAATGAGGTGGAGTATGTCAAAATTTGATTTAAGTTTATTCCGTGATGAGATTGAAGATCGATTAAACGTATTGCCAAAAAAGCAAGTGATTCACTTCGCTTGGCTATGTTCTGTCCGGGCATTGCCTTTTTTATGCATAAATAAAAACTTTGATTTTTGGGGCGATAAAGCACAAATTCATCTATTTTCTATCTTTTATGTTCATGATATTTGCATGACATTTAGTAATTCTGTCGACGCCGCCATCGACGCCACCCATTTCGCCTACGCCGCCGCCCATTCCGCCTACGCCGCCGACGCCGTCATCGAAGCCGTCTACACCGCCTACGCCGTCGCCGACGCCGTCGATGTCGCCGATGTCGCCGCCGCCTACGCCGCCTACGCCGCAGTCCGTGCCGCCGATGCCACAGTCCGCGCCGCCGACGCCGCCCGCGCCGCTTACTCAGGCATCAAAATAGATAATTTTATACAGCTAATCCAATCAGATTTAAAAGCAATTAAAGCAAATAACCCTTCACAAATTAACAGTGATGTTAGCATATATGGCCCATTATGGAAGAATTTCCTTGACACCCTTAAAGCCAACGGTTGCATATATTGGGCTAATCAATATGAAGCACTGTTTAACAATAATTTCATCACAAACAAAGGCGAAGTCAATCGCCGCCTTGCCGTACCTGAATCCATACGCAAAGAAGGCGCTGCCGCCGTAGCCAAGCACATGGAAAGCCTAGTGCAGCAAGGGCTTAAAGAAACAAAAGAAGCCCGAATAATCCTACTAGGCGAAAAAGGAGTAGGCAAAACCTCTCTCGCGCGAAAGCTACACAACTCATTGGCCTTCATGCCACTAATGTCAAAAAGCACCCCAGGAGTAGACACCTCAAAGCTAAAACTAATCCCAAAAGAAACAACCCATCTATGGGACTTCGGAGGCCACGTAATAGCCCAAGCCGCCCACAAATGCTTCATGTCCGCAGAATGTGTATACATTCTAGTACTAAGCGGAAGAGAAGAGCAGCAACAAGACACAGACCTACACAGAAAATGGCTAACAACCGTAAAAACATACTCAGAAGGAAAATCAAAGGTTTTTGTAGTAGTTAATACAGTAGACAACCATCTAAGAGAAATGCCAGAAAAAAAGCTAAACGAAGAATTCCCCAATCTAATAGAAGGCTTCTACTCCTTTAACATCAAGCGTGACAAAAAGAAACTACACAGCTTCAAAGAAGACATAAGAAAATACATTGAAGCTAACTTCGTACGCAAACTACCAGCAAAATACTTCGACATAAAAAAAGAGCTAGAGCGCCAATTTAGAAAGCATAAAAAAGAAACCCTACCCGAGTCAGAAGTAATAAAAATTGCGTCAAACCTGGGCTTAAAAGAATCCCCACAAGATGCCCTAAAATATCTCAATACCTTAGGCGTGGCACTACGCTACGACAATATCCCAGGCATAGTGCTAAACCCCACATGGATAAGCAACGGCATCTACACAATAATCAACTATATGCAAAATAAAAAAGATATCTCCATACATATGGACGATATCCCCAAAGTCTTCACCGGCAAAGAGCCATGGCGTTACAGTGCAGCAAAATGCCAGCGCCTATACGAGCTAATGATAAAATACGAACTAGCCTTCGAAATGAAAGGCAGCAGGCCCAACACCCTAATAGTCCCGTCGGTGCTTTCCAACAATGAACCCACTAACCTTTCCGGGCCAAAAGAGAATGAAGAAGCACTAGTCCGCAGATATGGCTTTGACATTGCCCTAGCCGACAGCATCTTCCCAAGATATATACAGCGAAACCACGAACAGCTAGAACAGCAAGATGATAAATATACGATGTGGTTTGGCGGTATGTCCCTAACAAAAAATAACACATATGCCACAGTTACAAAGGAAACAAGAAAAATAGAGATAAAAGTATGGGGAGAAAATAAGAGCGACTACCTAGAAGAACTGCACAACAAGCTAGAAGCGCTTCTGCAAGACCACCGCTTACAGTGGGACAGAGACGAAATACAGCTTCCCACAGGGTACGTATCAACTAATGTAATCCTGCAAATGCGCGATGATGGGACTAATGAATATGCCGGTATCCCAATAGAGGATATCATGAAGAAATTTAACATAACCATTAATCATAACAAAAGCTTCATAAACTTTAATAAGGGAGAAGCCAATTTAGGGGCATTAAATACAAAAGCCATAGTTGATATTGGAATGAACTTTAAAAAATAGGGGTAGATACCTTTATAAAAGATATATATTTTCCTCATTCTTGAAGTGACATCTTGTATGCTGTATAATAAATACAGAGATACAAGTTGATATTAAATATGAAAGGACTATCATATGAGAACAGTAACAATACCTGTCGATGACGAGATTTTATTTACCCTTAAAATGGATATTAATAATATACAATCCGATTTTATGCAAGCCTTGGCCGTGCAATACTTCAAAGAACGGCGTTTAGGTCTAGGTCTGGCATCTAGAATGGCAGGAGTCCAAAAAAATGAATTTGTAGCTTTGTTAGGCAAGTACAACGTTGATATTTACCAATACACCACTGAAGAATTGCAAAATGAGTTTAATCTGGTTGATAAAATAGCGGAGGATGTATATTGAGTATCATTGTCAACTCCACCCCGTTAATCAGTCTAGCCATCATACACCAATTGGATTTGCTTCAAAGAATCTTTGGTGATGTAGTATTGCCTCGCGCTGTATTTAATGAAGTAATCAAAGAAGGTAAAGGCAAAGCTGGATATTCCCAGTTATCAAATATAGACTGGTTTCGTGTCATTGATGTTGCTAATATTGAATTAAAGCGCAGCATAAAGGTTCAATTAGATGAGGGCGAAGCAGAAGTTATAACAGTTGCGAAAGATCAAAAAATTTCGCTGGTATGTATAGACGAGTTTGCTGGGCGCCAATATGCAAGTCTGCTTGGGCTAGATGTCATTGGCACTCTAGGAATATTATTGATAGCTAAGCGCCGCGGCTATATTCCTGTAATAAAACCACTATGCGATAAACTCATTAGCAATGAGCGGTTTATTAGCCGTGCCTTGTATGATGATGTTTTATATAAAGCAGGGGAGTAATAAATCCTGCATTAATGATTTTCCGTTGTATATAGGTGTTGCGTTATAGCAAAATATGTTATATCATCAACAAGCAAAGGCCAATGCTGGCATGAAATATTCCACCCCAGCACATGACCAAAAAATAAGCAAATAAAGGAACTGCGGAACCATTGAGTATCTCAACCCTCAATGGCGCACGAAGGGATGCAGGAACATCGCCTCCGTACACAGGTTTTCACCTGCCACCGCAGCCAAAGCAGTATATTACATTCCTTCATGTTCTTCAAGGCGAGCCAATGCGGCGCCTGGGTACCCCTCACCCAGTGGCAGCATAACTGCGCTCTTGTAAGACATAATGGACGTAGCATGCTCTTTAGCCGCAGGCAAGTGCTAACTTTGTGCTATAGCTATGTAAATTTGATATATAAATTACAAGCGCGGATGCGATGACGGGTGTACGCAGTACACACCGTCTCCCTCCGCGCTTTTTCATGCCCTTGGCCTTTAGCACCCCAAAAGGAGACAGTAAAACCATGACCAAAGAATTTATCCGTACACTAGATTCCCAAGGCAGGATATCCCTGCCCAAAGAGCTACGCCAGGCATTATGCTTGGATTACGGGGATTCAGTATCCTTCGCCTATTTCGACGGCACAGTAACCATGCACCTAAAGGAAAAATGCCCATCCCCAGAATGTTATGTATGCAAAAGCCCCGAAAGAGAAATCCGCGTAGGCGGCAAAGATATCTGCCCCAGCTGCCTAGAGAAAGCCATAGAGCTAATAGCATAACCAGCAAAGCTTTCCCCCAGTTAGAAACAACATAATAAAAAACCCTTGCATATTAGTATTGGTATATGCTATATTACTTCCCGCGGAGCTGATAACCCTCTAAATTAAAAGAGGCAAAGGCAAGCAATGAACCATGGGGGCGTGGCGCAGTTGGGAGGACGAGCTGGTCGGTTAGCACCCCGAAAGTTTACACCCAAATGAATGGCATTCTTCCTCCGAGTGAATGGCATTCTGTAAAAAGTAATAAATATCCATAAATGGAAAATCTGGGGGCGTGGCGCAGTTGGGAGCGCGCTTGAATGGCATTCAAGAGGTCAGGGGTTCGACTCCCCTCGTCTCCACTTATTAATGTACGTAGTCGAACCATTCGTAGCGAAGTTAAACTCGTTGGGGATGCGTTCGGCTATGTGACAGTAGTTTTCAAATGATATCCTGTCGTTAGAACGGCTTGGTGGCTTATAGCCCCAAGTCGTTTTTCATTTCAGCTATGAAAAATTTGACATGTTTTCGTTGAGATTGTCCTCCTGCCTGTGCTACAATGGACTTGAAGGAGTGTAATGATAATGGACAAAATTATTGAGGGTAACATAACGATATATGAAGCACTACAACATATAAAAAATGGAAAATATGTAATGCCAGCATTTCAGCGGCAATATGTCTGGAGTATGGAGCAAATTGAAAAGCTGTGGGATTCAATTTTATTGGATTATCCAATAGCTACATTTTTGTTTTGGCATGTTGATGATTCCAATGTGACATGGGATACATATTTCTGTGAATTTTTGAAGGATGTAACCTTTGACAGTAGAAAAACGGCTGATAGTGTAAATTATGAATTAACCAGTATAAATGTAAAGCACACAGACACGGCGATATTAGACGGACAGCAACGGCTTACGTCGCTATTTCTGTCCTTATACGGTGAAGCATCAATACGCCCTAAAAATGCGAGAAAGAATACAGGAGCTAAAATCATAACCAAGTTATTGATCGAGTTGAACAAAAACAAAATTTCCATTGATGAAGAAGAATACAATAGTAAAAAGTTTGACATCACGTTTAGTGATAAGATTGGTAAAGTCAGCCCTACGCAATTTGAAATTAAAGATATTTTGTCTGATAAATTTCAAGATGGCAATACACGAGATAGTGCTATTGAAGAAGCGATTCAAAATGTTTCTGCGGATAGCAAGGAGTATGCCCGGAACATTTTGCAAACGCTTTATAAAAAGATTTTTGTTGATAAGCTGGTAAGATACACAGAAATGCTTGAAATGAGCCAAGATGATGCCCTTGAAATGTTTGTCAGATTTAATAGTGGTGGGCGGCCACTACGCAAATCAGATATTACAATGTCTATTTTGGAAGCCTACTGGCCGAGTGCTAAAAGTGAATTTGGAAAAATCCTTGTTGACTCGTATGAAGGTTACGGTACTGACTTCATAATTCGTACTGCTCTTATGCTGTATGGTGATGTGGTTAAGTCAAATATCAATAAAAATGTTGCCGAAACTCTGAAAAATGATTGGAGCGATTTCAAGAAAGCATTAGTCAATTTGGAAAGCCTACTTAGCGGAATGAAAATAGATGTTAGTCGCTTTTCGAGTAGCTGGAACGTCTTGCTACCAATAGTCTACTACATTTATTTTAACTCAGACTATAGCAGCAACATACATGCTGTTCGCGCATATTTGCTTAGAGCAATATTCTTTTCCTATTTCAAATCAGGAACAACAGGCAAACTGCAACAGATGAAAAATAACATGAACAGTTTTGATTGCGAAATTACAATTGAAATGCTCAATCAAATGGGGGATTTAAGAGTTACCGAAGGAAGAATTGAAGATGTGCTTAACTCAGAAAAAGGCAGCAGAGTTGGGGGTGAAGTTCTTTATTACTTGAATCTCGACTGGTTGAACAGACACTCCAAATATGAGCAAGACCATCTCCACCCAGACAGTAGATTTGACGGCAATAAGCCGCCGTCAATTTCTGTGGAAGATTGGAAGCGATGGCGTGGGATGCGCAACAGACTTCCCAATCTTCATTTGCTAATTGGGCGTAGCAACGCAAGTAAGAGTGATATGCGGCTAATTGATTATTATAACGATATGAATGACACTCAACGGGCTAGCTTTTTTGATGAAGCTATGATACCGAATGGTACATCTCTTGAACTTGAACATTTTGAATCGTTTTATGAAGCACGTAAAAATGTGATGGCGAGTAAAATTCGCCAACTTTTAGGGTAACAAAAAGTGGTAGCAGCGTGTTGAAATATTATTGTACTTAGGAGGATGCAAGTGGGCGAGGAAAATAAAAATGGCTTTACCGAAAAAGCATTTGGTGGAGTACCTGATGCAATCGCCGAAAGCCTTAATGTGTGGATTAATGATAGTGTTCGTATTTACATTCCTGCAATTTTGAATCGTGCTGAAAAAGAAATTAAGTCATATTTCAGTAATTCCATGAAGCCGAAGCCGAAATTTGAAAAAGCGATTAGGGAACTAGCCGAAGTTAGTTTTAGCAGAGGACATGAAAATGCTTTGTGTGCGATGATAGAGGCTATGAAGAAAAATGAATATAGCGACCAGCAAATATTAAAGATTATAGAAGAAGCAGAGCGAATTGAATGCTCATGGGGGCAGGTCGAGCAAAAGTAATATCCGCCGAGCAATGCGCGATAGTGCCACGCGCATCATGTCGCGAGCAGTGCTAGATTGACTCCACGGCGAAAAACGCCGCGGTGCCAATCTAGCTTGCTCGCTGGTGGCACGCCCCCAGACCCCCAGATCGTCACCGCGTTGCGGCGACGGCTACGCGACCAGTTGGCCGCTATTTTGTTTCGTTCATTAAGCTGACGCATCGTATTGGTGCATTAGGTGCAACAATCAAAAATTGCATTGTGCTGTTTCTCAAATCACTAACCTAATCTACAATAGCATAATGAAACTGATGTAGTAGCAGGGAGCAATGAGGTTTTCACACATACCAGCAGGAAAATAAAAAGTGAAAGGTCACCATATCGGTGACCCTTCTGCACATACCGCTAAGCGGCATCGCCGGAATCAGTTCCGCTCTTGCCAGAACGCTGATCGATACTTTGACGTGATTTTTTCCACTGCTCAAATTCACGCTGACCCTCTTCGCTTTCGAAATAAGATTGAATAGCAGGGAGCAAGCATCGGGCCAACGCCTCAAGA
>WRAN01000007.1 GCA_009780185.1 Defluviitaleaceae bacterium
AAGGACGTTTAACTACTACAGCCAACGGCAGAGACAAAAAATAGAAATCTGTGCGATAAAAGCGAGGAGTTGTAGAATACTGTGGCGCTAAGCAACTCTTATCGCGTACATAGAATAATATAAGTGCTTCTTTATGGAAATACTTGCATTTTAGATGAGTTTGCAATATTTTGCTAAAAGAGATAAAAATGAAAAGAGTGAGGGGAATTATCTGGTGCACAGAAAAAGCCTAGTACCATGGCAAATGGTTACTAGGCTTTTTACATTTACTTGTTTTATTGTGGGCTATAAATCATTTAAGTCAATAAATGTGACGCTAATAGGCATACTTCGTCCGCGAGGGGGTGCTCCCGGAGGGCCTATTCCACCACCAGGGCCAGCGTAAACAGGAATAACAGGGCTTAATAGTAGAATAAAGAAGACAAAAACGATAACTAACTTCTTTTTCATTTATTACTCACCTCACTTATTGAAAAACCCAATTTTTAATATCTATGATTTCATTTTTAATTTGTACTGTCTTCATAACACGTCTTGATTTCATATAATGCTCATCAAGAAGCATGCAAAACTCTAATGCAATAAAATAATCATGATTTTTACGGAAATACGGTATTGCTATGTTTTCAATATAATCAGAGGATTCATCATTGATAGTAGTCATACGTTGACTAATATTAAGGAAATGCTCAAGTGCCTGAAAATACGTTGACCATAGCTCATTATTTCCGCTTTCAGCTTGCGCTATTTCCAGCTCATCTTCTGCTTTTGAGAATGACCTAGATTTTGTGATGCAGATTATCATATGAAAAAGCGCACCAAAATAATTATCAGTGTTGCTTGGCAGATAATCTATTGACTCCTTAAAATTTTCAATTGCTAACTTCCAATTGCTAGTTTTTTTGTAGAAATGACCAAATCCAAATAATGCGTAGCCGATCATAGCGCCATCTTTTGCGGCTTCAGCCCTCAAAAGATATCTATCAAGTAATTCTTTAGCTTCATCCAATTGATTCGCTTTAATATAATTTAATGAAAGTGACTGCTCTAAATATTGATATAAAAAAAATTTTTTGCTGTCTATATATAGCTGTTGTGCTTTAATAAAGTAGCGGATAGCTTTAGAGGTAACTTCCATGTAAGAATAGCATTGCCCCATATTGTAATAAAGGCGTTCGCCCTTTTCTGGTAAATCACCTTCAATTTCACCCAGTATTTTGTTTGCTTCATGGAAAGCAGATAAACCATTCTCAGGCTGATAATGAATCAGCCCCATTACACCCTTATTCATATAATAATGATATTGGTTTTCAGCGTTCATTCTTTCAAGCTTGCTATTGGCGGAGCTAAGAATCTTCTCTGCGGATACATAATCATTCTCAACTATCATCATATAGGCCTCAATCATCTTACACAACATCACCATGTCAAAATCACATGGCTCTAAATTCTCAATATTGGCCATTTCCTTACATATCTTTCTCGCTTCCTCCATATCTCTAGCTCCAATTGCATCTATCCAGCGATAAAGCCGTGCTCTAAATACAACGCGTTCACGCTCTGATAAAGGCAAATCTACAATTTTAAAAAGTATTTTTGCGGCCTTCTCTTGAGCCTTGGTATACTCGCCCTTGCCATTTTCAACTTTGCTAACCCTCCCCGGCCCTGCTTTTATTTCTTCAGCAAATGCCACCTGGGTTATCTTATTATGTATTCTAAGTAAGGCTATTTTCTCACCAACAGATAATGTTTCTCTTTGCAATGTGGACAAGTCAATCACCTCAAGCATCACTTTTATGAAAAAACCATCGAAATAAATACGCATCCCGAATGAACGCATATACTAGGATGTAAGATTCGACATATTTTTCAAGCAGATAATAAGCGATACGGATAAATATGTCAATACTTTGTTTTCAGCCAACACGACAAATACAATAAAAAAACAGCACTCAATATTGCCACTGGCTTGACTGAGCACTGCTTCATTGCCTCACACCTTTTAAATGTCACATAGTTTTGCACCGCTTGTTCTGCTGTCCCTATATCCTTGGCCGCATCCTACCTTATATCAATGGATTTTTCCGCTTAATTAGACGGCTCTTTTACTACTTCAGATTTTCGAATTTTTCCAACAGGGCAGATAGCTGAGGTTTTAACATAGCTAAGCGGCCCAGGATTTCTTCTTTTGCTTTGGGGTTAGTTATTGTGGGCAAGGTGTCAAATATATGTTCGTCAATGTTTTTTAGCTCTTATTAGACTTAGGCATATAATATGCAGGATATAAGATGTAGAATGTTAAAAATATTCCATATAGCTTACATAAACGCGCAAAAAAACAAGACTCAACATTTTCATGTCGAGTCTTGCCTTTTTGGCTTATCGCCGTGTTCATCTATATTAAGACTTACTCAGTCGGCCCACTGGGAGGCGTTCTACGCCTAAACAACACATACAACCCAAGACCAATAACAATAAGGGGCATAAGCCAGCGTATAAGGCCCATAACAGCCCCAACAACAGTTCCAAGTACACTAAGCCCTACAAGGATAATAATAGCCCAAAGGACATATTTATTACCTCTGATAGCCCTAAGCACCTCATCTATACTATCTGGCACATGCTCGCCCGCGTTTATCCGTCTGCGGAGATTAAAGCCATCAAAGGCACATGTAAGCCAGTATATAGGAAGGGCAAGACCCAATAGCCATGTAAGAGGCCCGCTGGTTATACTAATCAGGAAAATAAGAAGGAAGAATCCACAAAGTGCCGCAAGGCCCTTTTTAATTAGCCCCATAAACATATAGTTTACACCTGTGGGGAATGGGGGAATGGTAAACATAAACAATAATCCCCAACTAATACGCCTTCCTCCTGGGGTAGCTGGTGCCGGGCCGGGGGAACCGCTACATGGTGTTGCCATCTTCATCAAGCACCCACGGCAATAAAGCCGCCCTTGCACATCTACAGTACATTCTTCACAGAGCCAATCACCGCACTGGTTACATGTGTTAAAAGCCGGGGTGGTGGGATGGGTTCTGCATTGCATAACATCCACTCCTTTAGTTTTTGTTGAAATTTACTTTCTTGAAATGATATACGCCGCAAATTTCAGAAAGTTTACATAGATTCAGGTGCGGTTATATTTAGCAATTTTAATCCGCCCCTAAGCACCTGCCGGGTGGCAGATGTAAGGGCTAGACGGGCATTTTTTACTTCTTGGTCATCTACCAAGATAATATGCTTATGATAAAAAGCATTGTACGCCTGAGCTATGGCCATTAGATGCCGTGCTATCAGGAATGGCTCATATTTTGATGCAGCATCCACTATGCTGGCGGGGAAATCGTACAATAGCCTTGCTACCGCAAAGGCTTCATCATCTGCCAAATGCTTTGCATCAAATGAGCCTATTAGGTCAGCATCTTTGCTTAATCCCGCTTTTGCCAGCACACTACAACACCTGGCATGGGCATACTGTACATATGGCCCCGTCTCACCATCAAAGTTGAGGATATGCTTCCAATTAAATACCGTATCCTTGACTCGGCTGTTATATAGCTTATTAAATATGAGCGCGCCCAGCCCAACTTGCTCGGCCACGGTTTCTTTATCGGAGAGGTTTGGATTTTTTTCTTCTATTATTTCCCTGGTTTTGGCTACGGCTTCATTTAATACATCTTCTGCCTTTATTACCTGGCCCCGACGGGTAGACATTTTTCCATCTTCGAAGTTATACATACCGTAGGATACATGGACTAGGCCTTTAGCCCATTCGTTCCCCATTAGCTCAATAACCTTCATCCACTGGGCAAAGTGCAGTATCTGCTCGTTTCCGGTCAGATAAAGACACTTGTCGAATTTGAAGGTCTGATATCTATCTAACGCGGCGGCTATATCTCTGGTAGGGTATAGCGTACCGCCATCTGAACGGAGTATCAAACATGGCGGCATACCATAGGCCTCTAAGTCCACGATTTGCGCACCTTCGCTTTCTACCATCAAGCCTTTATCTGCTAAGGTTTTGGCTACCGCTTCCATTTTATCGGTGTAGTAACTCTCACCACGGGTTAGGTCAAACTCTACGTTTAAGCGCTTATATATCCGGTCAAACTCACGCAGGCTTAGGCTTATAAACCAGCGCCATAGGGCCAGACCTTCTTCATCCCCTTTTTCCATTTTTACTACCCAGCTGCGGGCTTCATCGTTAAGAGACGGGTCATTGTCCGCTTCTTCGTGGAATCGTACATATAACTTCACCAGTCCGGCTATCTCGGTTTTTTCTATTTCTTCTTTACTGCCCCATTTTAGGTAGGCGGTTATTAGCTTCCCAAATTGAGTGCCCCAGTCACCAAGATGGTTGATACTGGTTACATCATAACCAAGATGCCGGAAAATATTATCCAGGGCCTTCCCTAAGACAGTATTGGCAAAGTGGCCCACATGGAAATCTTTAGCAATATTAGGTGAGGAATATTCTACCAAAACCTTCTGCCCTGCGCCTTGAGTACTTGACCCGTAAGCCTCACTTTCTTTATATACAGCTTCAAGCGTGTCAGCGGCAAATGCGGCTTTATCAAAAAAAACATTTATATACGGGCCAGTGGCGCGGATTTCTTCAATCCAAGGGGGACATTCGTTTTTTAGTTTTTCGGACATTTCCTGGGCAATGACGGGGGGCGCTTTTTTCATTTCCTTAGCAAATCGGAAGCATGGGAAGGCCAAATGCCCCATCTTTTGATCTTGCGGAGTCTCTATTGCCTGAAGCAACTCGTCTGCTGGCAGGCTGGTGCAACGGCTGAGCAGATTGGCCAATTCATTTTTATAGTTCACGATTTTTCCTCCTAAGTATAGCGAATCAAATGAGAAACAGTCTCGGCCAATCAGCGACAGGCGGGACTGATTTCAAATTAATTCGCTATATTTTTCATGTTTTGTAGTATACCCTAAATGATAAACCCAATAAAGGCCATAAGCTCCTCAAATACATGGACATAGGCATATCGGCCAACGGCTATGTAGCTGGTTATAATACAAGCAATATTTACCACTTTTTTATGTCCATCAAGTCCATATTTATCCAATATCCATTCCGCTCCCTTTTGTAAAAATGCAATGAATAATAATAAAAAAATCAGAAGCAAAAACTCCTCCATTGCGCCCTCCCATATAAACCTTTTGGTATATGTATATGAAGAGGCCATGTTATGCAGTATAATTATACAAATTCATTCCAATGGAGGGCTTTTTCATGAAAATTGGCACAGTCAAGGAAATCAAACGCTACGAATACCGGGTGGGCCTTACCCCCAGTAACGTAAAAGAGTATGTATCCCATGGGCATGAGGTTTACGTCCAAGCTGGGGCGGGGGCAGGCGCGTCCTTCTCATCTGAAGAATACATTGCTGCCGGCGCTACTATTTTAAGTACCGCGAAGGAAGTCTGGGGCACCTGCGACATGATAGTAAAGGTAAAAGAGCCACTTCCAGACGAATACCCATTAATGAGAGAGAACCAAATCATCTATACCTACTTACACCTAGCCGCTTCTCGCGAGCTTACAGAAGCCATGCTAAAATCTAAGTCTAAAGCCGTAGCTTATGAAACCATAGAGGATAAGGCTGGAGGCCTGCCGCTGCTTCGCCCAATGAGCGAAATAGCCGGGAAGCTAAGTATCCAGGCGGGTGCACGATGCCTGGAAAAACCAATGGGCGGCCGTGGAGTACTACTTGGCGGTGCAGTAGGAGTAAAAAAAGCCGAATGTGTAATCATTGGTGCAGGGATAGTAGGCACAGCTGCAATGAAGATGGCCATAGGCCTGGGAGCTAATGTGACAGTCTTAGATAAAAGCTTCGACCGCCTAGGCTATCTTGACGATGTTTTTGGCAGCCGCATCCAGACCATGTACTCCACCAATGCGGCAATAGAAGAAGTACTACCAACTGCTGACCTGGTTGTAGGTGCGGTGCTAATCCCCGGAGCCAAAGCGCCAAAGCTAATACGCCGCCATCATCTAAAACTTATGAAACCCGGAGCAGTAATAGTAGACGTGGCAGTAGATCAAGGGGGCTGTTGTGAAACAACTACCCCTACCTATCATGATAATCCTACATTTATTGTGGATGATATTGTTCATTATTGTGTTGCCAATATGCCTGGTGCGGTAAGTCAAACATCTACTACCGCGCTAACTAATGCAACACTGGATTATGGTATAAAGATTGCCAATATGGGGCTAGAAGCTGCCGTCAAAGATGATGAAGGCCTGAAATTGGGCATTAACTGTTATCAGGGGAAATTGACCTGTAAAGAAGTTGCAGAAGCTTTTGATATGGAATATACATCCCTTAGTACATTGCTGTAAGTACGAAGCACATGCCAAGCCCGGCAAACAAAAGACTCTCCTTGCCAATGAAAAAATATTGGCGCTGAGAGTATTTTGTTTGCCTTTAGCATTGTGGTTATCAGTACTAGGGGCTTCCTTGCTATTATTTTCTGTTGGTGATAGATTGTTTGTCAATTTATAGTTTATATGAAAGATGGTGAACTCGTTGTGAGGATAAAGCGAAAATTTAGCTCAGCATGGTTGAATGACCTTCTGCGGTCGTGCTGAGCATAGGAACTATGACGCGGGAAGGCTCAACCATAAACTCTGGTTTTCTATTAATATAATTGAAGGAGAATGGTTGTGAAACATTTAAAAATAGTGGCTAGAAAGCACACAGCACTTATTGCCGTGTTTATTGTGATGGGGCTTGTTTGGACTTTTTTACAAAATTTTGTGCCCCTTTATTTTCAGACTGTTGTGGACAATTTTACCGATGGCTCTTTGTCGGTTGCTAATATCGTCGTGTATGGCGTGGCTTTGCTGGGGCTTTATATCATGGGTTATCTGACAAATTATCCGTGGGATAAGCTGTCACGAAGCATAGCCCAGAGCTTGAAACTCACTGCACTTCGTAAAATCTCTGTCATTGATTATCAGACATATACAAAACTCGGCACAGGCTCCCTTATACAGCGGATAGAAAATGGGGCTTCTGCTGGCAAGAGTATTCTTTTTGATTTTTATTTACGCCTTATTGGTGAGCTATTGCCTTCGATGATTTTTAGTATCGTTTTCGTCTTTATTATCAATCGGACAGTTATGGCGGTGATTGTATTGGGATACCTTATTGTATTTGCCGTATCCAATCTTTTGCTGAAAATACTGTACAAAGTCAAGGAGCGTATTCTTGTAAACGAGGAAAGGTTTAATCATTTCCTTGTGCGCGGCTTTATGGAAATGGTAACATTTCGCATCAATCGCCGCTTTAACAGGGAGATCCAAAAGGCAAAAGATGCTTCACAAGAGATCGTATCTTCGGCGGTAAAGATACGGATGGTTCATGAAGCTTTCTTTACAATTTTCGCAATCCTGGTGGGATTTGTTAAAATCGGCATCATCATTTATGGCTGGAATACTGGCGCACTCACTATTGGGCAGATTGTGGCTCTCATGCTACTTGTAGACAATGCCTATCAACCCATTGCTATTTTCAACGTGGATTATGTAGCGTACAAGTTGGATAAAATCGCCTTTGCCCGCTATACACAGTTCCTTGACGGCAAAGAGGATAGCCGACTTTTACAAGGAGATACCGTTTCCACGCTTGAAGGAAGCATTTCTTTTTCAGAGGTCAGCTTTAACTATGGCGAACGTGAAATCTTTACCAATTTTAATTTAAACATTGAAAAAGGCAAAAACACAGCCTTCGTAGGCGAAAGCGGATCGGGGAAATCTACAGCAGTAAGGCTTATGGCAGGGTTATTGCAACCCAGCAAAGGTACTATCACTGTGGATAACTTTGATCTAAACAAAACCAACCTAAACAGCTACTACAAGCACATCGCATACCTACAACAAGAGCCGTCGGTGTTTGACGGTACACTAAGGGAGAACCTTGTATTTGACGAAACAGTTGACAATGCCCAATTAATAAACGCCATAGCAAAGGCAGGCCTGGACGGATTGTTTGCCAAGCTTGAAAAGGGGCTAGACACACCACTAGGGGAAAAAGGCATCAGTCTATCAGGCGGAGAACGCCAACAACTAGCCCTAGCACGCTTATGGTTCTCAAAAGCCCAAATTGTAATTCTAGACGAAGCAACCTCGGCCATAGACAACCTAACAGAAGAATCCGTAATAAAAAACGTAATGAAAGAACTAGAAGGAAAAACTGTAATAGCCGTAGCCCACCGCCTAGATTCAATAAAAACTTTCGACAAAATACTCCTATTCCAAGACGGCCAAATAACTGAACAAGGCAATTTCACAGACCTACTAAACAAACAGCAATCATTTTACGACCTATACAACAGAGCACAACAAAACATAAATTAACCGCAATCGCTTAACCCAAAGGAGAATTGGCTTGAAAAAACATCTTATAGGTTTGGCAATTCTTATTATGGCAATAGGGTTTATAACATTTATTATAATCTGGAATACAATCCCAGAAACCGAACTGCCTTACATGCCCATTGCATCAGACAGCGAAACGTCTCCTTATGAAAATGAACTTGATATATCTGCTCAATATACAGACAATGATGAGTTTGAGACGCCTTCTTATGACACCGCTCCTCTAGTAGAGCCAGAGACTGTTTGGCGGGCTTTGTCCGAGTATATCCCCGCTCATCTAACCTATGTAGAGCAACTAGTCGCTTTAACCGACTACGCCATCAATAGACTCCACTGGGCGCAAGAAGAGGGCAGCAATATCCGAACCGGCAGGCATACCTATGTAGACATGATTATTTTTGATGCCGCTATTCGAGAAAGCCAAGACTTGATGGCAGAGGTCGGAGTCGACTTAATCGATGCGATCGCACAAGAAAGCATCGCCGCTTTACTTCGCTCCATAGAGAATTTCCGTAACGCAATAATTGACCCTGATGGTAAATACCGTCCTTTTTTGGAAACCATCGCATATGGCGAAGATACCCCACAAAAACACTACCTGCGAGCCGCTTGGATTGCAACAGTTTTGAACATAGACTGGCCATCTGTAGATGCCCGAGGGACAACCCCAGAACATGTAGATTTACAAAAATACGAACTGCGTAAGCGCTTCGATGAGATTGCGGACTTGGGATTCAACGCAGTGGTATTTCAAATAAGCCCCACAGGAGACGCATTTTTCAATTCAACAATTTCCCCATGGGCGGCATGGCTTACAGGGGAAACGAACTTTACAGGGGTGCTAGTTGATTCGCAAGGTGTAGCGTTTGACCCGCTGGAGTATACGATAGAGCTAGCCCGCGCCAGGAATATTGAGGTTCACGCATGGTTAAATCCATATCGAATTACCCACACTGTAGGTAATTATCGCGATATTATTTTGTCCTCCACCGGAGAGCATGTCACTAGCTTAGAGCAAATAAGGCAGGAATGGGCTCAAATTCCCGGTACAGCATTTTATCTCTTTGGAGATTATGTAAAAATAGGTGAGAATCGTTACGTTGTAGACCCCGCCACACCCGGGGTTCGTGACTGGATTGTCCGGCGAGTTTTGGAAGTAGTAAATAATTACGATATTGATGCAGTTCATTTTGACGATTATTTCTACCCCGAAAACTTCCCTATCGCAGATACCTTCGCCCGATACAACACCCCGGAACACAATCAGATATCAAGGATAGCCTTTCCAGATACAACACAAGGCAGAGCGGATTGGCGCAGAGAAAATACCGAAATGATGGTCCGCGATGTACAAGCGGCCGTCAGGGACGCGGCACCCTGGGTCAAGTTTGGCATAAGCCCAGGCGGCGTATGGAAATCAGCTCCGGAAGGCAGCACCGGACTAGACGGCGGTGGGTACGATTCCGGTACAGGTTCTCGCTCCACAACCACTTGGTCCAACTACAATACTTCATTTGCGGATACCCGAAGATGGGTAATTGAAAACCTTATCGACTATCTTACCCCACAAATTTATTGGGATTGGACACATAATACAGCACCTTACGGAATAATCGCTGAATGGTGGGCCAGGCTATTTAATGACTTCGGCCCAGATGGTCATCTGCGCAACTCTTATGGAGAGTATACTAACGCTCAATTATTCATAGGTGTCGGTTTGTATCGTATGGATAATCTTTATCGCTCGGCAACAGTCAATGTACCGTATAAATGGCGCAATACACCAGGATTCGAATATGAGGGTATGCGTACTCTGTTACGCCAAGAAGCTTATAACTTAGGGCATCCCAATATCAACGGCTCGATGTTTTTTTCTCAAAATCAAATGCAGCCTGGCCGAGGACATGGAATGAGAGACACGATGGAAACCCTACGAAGCAGCATGTGGCGATATCCCGCCCTTGTACCCCCCATGCCCCATTTAGGAGGCAGTGCACCCTCCCGTCCAGCCAATGTAATAATAGAGGGCAATTTCATTTCCTGGGAGAATACAGAAACCAGCACATGTCAGCTTATAACACCCCGGTACTTTGTAATCTACCGCTCCATTTACGAACCAATTAATACTAACAACCCTGCCAACATATTGGCTATTGTACCGGCACAACCAGGGCAAACATACTACTCATGGGAAATCCCTGAAGGTACAGACAATTATCACTTTGCAATAACTGCCGTCAACCGGCTTCATGACGAAAGCCAGCCAGGGTAACGCACAAACTAATGAGTCATAACCCAAATAGCTCGAGCCTCAGCATCCCAGCTGACCCGAAACCCCATTAGCTCTGCCATCTCTGCCAACATAAAAAAGTTACTACCATCAATATGATAAGCCCGAGGCCGTATCCGAACTCCATCTAAGAACATATCAGCCTGAGTAGGGGTAGCCAACCAAGCCTCACCCGTTACAGCGCTCATCTCATCCCCATTAGGCCAATACCGCTCTCCGGTAACAATGAAAATCCCATTATTGACTCCATCCCATCCAAGGTTAAACTCCACAGCACTACCATTCAAAGCAAAGGCCAAATCCCGAAGCCGGAAATAGTTATGCCCATTAATATGAAAGGCAGGAAAATCCACAACAACCCCATCAATAAACACAGTAGCCTCAGTAGGAGCAGCGATAGCCGGCTCACGGCTTTCTACAGGTCCTGGAGAAGAAATAGGAGCAGGAGAAGGAGAATGTGTAGCTACAGGTGTAGGTAACGGCTCTGGGGTCGAGGTCGGCGTCGGCTCTGGAGCCGGACTAAGCATTTCAAAATATCTCTGAGCAGCAAGTATCACATCCCGGTAAACCGGAAGCCTTGTATTATGAGTAGTGCTACCATAAAAATGCAAACAAACATGCCCCGTCATACCGTTGCCAGCCACAGTCTCCTGGGCATGACCCACACTATGTATAGCTGCAGAAAAAGTCCGATTCCCTACAGTGACCCAAACAGGCCGCCCACTCCAAGTGGCCACCCCGCCAAAACTCTCCATCAAACGCGCAGTATCCCCAGCAGAAATAGGCTCAACATCAGCATGGTTCCCATTAGACATACTAAGCACATAATAATAAATCCCCGTACCAATATCCAAAACCCTGAAAGGTTCCCGCAGCGTAATCAGATCCCGAATCTCATCCCAGTGAGCCAACTCCACAGGATAGGGCACCGCAACCCCTGGCAAACCCTCAAATGGAGTCATCCCCTGCACCTCAGTCCTAAAACCCAGCCCTCCAAGTGAAAGCATCAAAGCCAACATAAATACCAAAAATCGTACTTTCCTCATTATCCATACCTCCGATTATACGAGATACAGAGAATTTATCACACGATCTGACAAGGAACAACATAATTTTACAATTGTTAGTAAACCGTAATCAAATAACAGTGCACCGTAATTAGATGTATAACTAAATCTCCATTTTCATAATAATAAATTTATTCATGAAAAAAGAATTGGTAACCTCCCTATCAATATAAAATCCAGCCCGCTTATATGTCTTAATAGCCCTTTCATTAAAGACAGCAACAGATAGTCGAAACTTCCCAGTGCCAAACCGCTCAGAAACAAAGCTTATCCCCGCAGCAAAAAAATATTTACCAAACCCCTGGCCACATAAATCAGGCCTCAATCCTAATCCAATGTCCATGTACTCATCACAATAAACACCCTCTTCCACAGTGGGCACCCGTGCGTCATCCCCGAAACTATAATATCCAATCATCTCCCCATCCGAGCCAATACAAACAAAATGCGTGCCATCCATATACCCGCTCGCATCTCCATCGCGATTGTCGTAAAATGAATACTCACCATCATATTTCCACTGAGTAATAACCTCCGCGTACTCCTCAGTCATTTCCATAATGCGAATCTTATTCATCATAAGTCCATCCTCCATAAAATATAGTCCACTGAGTAGAATTATGAAGCAAGCATACTGTAAAAGCAACTACCTATAACACAAAAAACGCTTCTATAATAGAAGCGTTTTTATCATATAATTTTCCAATTTTGGTAATAATTTAACAGTTTCATAAGAAAGCGAAAATCGCAAGTCGCCTACCAGATAAATCTAAACCAGTTAAACCACATCCATCCGCTATTCATGAAGCTAACAGTATAACTAAGAGCAAGGAGTGTACCAATAATAGAGGCAATCAACCCAGCAGTACGTAAACCACCTCGATATCCTTCGTTTTTAGACATCACAGCCAGTACAATCCCAATAACACCAAAGATTACATCAATAACAGGAATAGGCAGCCACATAGCAACAATACCAAAAATCAAAGACATAATAGCCTTGGTTTGCCCGGCTTGGCTCCTATTAACTCCTCCATAATTATAAGGCATGTGGTTTCCACCAAAACCCGGGCCACCATGAAAACCTTGACCACTGTTGAAGCCCTGGCCACTATTAAATGTCTGATTAAAGTTCTGATCATGGCCATGATTGGCTCCATGATTGCCTTGTGGCCCTCCAGAAGAAAACCCCTTAGCGGTACCACAGTTAGGACAATGCGTCCCCATCTCAAATGCCAAGTTAAGCCCACAAATAGAGCAAATATCCGGAGCCCCTTGAAAACCGGGATTAGGATTAGGATTGCTACCCCCACCACCGGAAGTCATAGCCCGAACCGTGCCGCAACTAGGACAATGAGTCCCTCTTTCACCAGATAAATTATATCCACAGCCAGAACAAAACATATTAAACCTCCATAATCTAAGTAATAACGCAAATATAGCACACCCTTAAACCCATTGCAATTAGCACGCGATCACTAATCAGTATATGGGTTCCTAATTAGGGCACATTATAAAGCTCACCAACAATAATATACGAAGAAATAAGAAAACAGTTTAACAGTGTCCATTCCACATATTCACGTGGAAAACCACAAAAAAAACCGCAAGCACCAGCTCACGGTTTCAATATCAATATTTAGTTAACACAGCTTACACAAGTTCCAATAAAACCATCTCAGCAGCATCCCCACGGCGTGGCCCCATCTTAATCATACGGGTATATCCGCCATTACGATCCGCATACCGCGGTGCCCATTTATCAAACATAAGCCCCGCCATATCCACTGCCTTAGATTCACTACGCATACGTCTCTTATCTTCAGGAGTCTTAGTAACGGGATAAAGCACACTAAGAATCTTCCGGCGAGCAGCAAGCCTAGATGGTTCATCTTTCTTGATTTCTTTTTCAACTTCATTATAGACAGTAATCTTACGGCCATTGACTTCATTCTTAATCCGCTTACCATCCCTGTCTTTCTGAGGTACCTTAGCGGTAACAGTCACGGTTGTAAAATTATCTTTTTCCTTCACTGCCAATGTAATCAGCTTCTCAGCAATACGGCGCACTTCTTTAGCACGAGTCTCAGTGGTTTGAATCTTACCATGATATATAAGCTGAGTAGCAAGGCTGCGAAGCATAGCCTTTCGCTGACTAGAAGTACGTCCTAATTTCCGATAACCAGGCATACCTATTCTCCTTTCGAATGGGGCTCCGCCCCAAACCCCGCCACGTCGCAGGGGAAACCCCTGCGGCGCTTCCTCAGCTTTGCTTGCGGAGCCGCGCTTTGCGCGGCAATTTATTCAGATAATAAATTACTCTTCAGAAGGCGTAAGAGCAAGACCCAAATCCGCCATCTTATTTAACACTTCTTCCAAGGACTTGCGCCCAAGGTTACGCACCTTCATCATATCCTCTTCGGTCTTATTAGCCAAATCTTCAACCGAATTAATTCCAGCACGTTTTAAGCAGTTATATGAACGCACCGATAAATCAAGCTCTTCGATGCTCATTTCCATCATCTTTTCCCGCTGACTCTCTTCCCTGTCCACTGCTACCTCTGAATTGTCTATTCTATCAGACAAATCAACAAATAATGCAAAATGCTCGGACAAAATCCGCGCTCCTAAACACAAAGCCTCGCTAGGAGTAAGGGTGCCATTGGTGGTGACCTCAATAGTCAGCTTATCGTAGTCTGTAACATCACCGATACGAGTTTGGTCAACAAGAAAATTAACCTTTCTAACCGGTGTAAAGATAGAATCTATAGGTATCAAACCAATCGCGTGATCAGCACTTTTGTTTTTATCAGCACCAACATATCCTTGACCTTTTTTAATGGTCATTTCAATATAAAGTTTGGCATCGTCACCATCTAAGGTAGCTATTATAAGCTCAGGGTTCATAACCTCAATATCCGCATCAAACTTTATATCTCCAGCAGTAACTACACAAGTACCGCTAGCCTCTATTATAGCCGTCTTAGGCTCAAAGCCGTCACCGCTATGCTTAAGAGCCAGGTTTTTAAGGTTTAGCACTATCTCGGTAATATCTTCTTTAACTCCAGGCAAGTGGCTAAACTCATGCAACACGCCATCTACACGGATATTGCTAACAGCAGCCCCTGGAAGGCTCGATAATAAAACCCTCCGCAAGGAGTTACCCAAAGTAGTACCAAAACCTCTGCCCAACTGGTCGATTACAAATCGCCCAAAGGTCACATTCTTGGCTTCTAAAATTTCAATACGAGGTTTTTCTAAATCTAGCACGCTTCCGCAAACCTCCCTCTCGTACAACCGTCATTATATATAACTCTAAACATAAGTATCTCATAAACATCTGTCGCAATTTGCCAAACAGTGGAAATTACTTATTAGAATAGAATTCAACGATGAGTGTCTCACGCACGTCTGTAGTAATCTGTGCACGAGTAGGCACAGCATTGATTACACCCTTTAGCTCTGCATAATCGCTGTTAAGCCACTCAGGTACGGCACGTCTGTCTGTAACAGCAAGGATGTCTTTAAAACGATCCATGCCACGCGATTTTTCCCTTACCTGAATAACATCTCCAACCTTAACTTGATAAGAAGGTATATTAACTCTCTTGCCATTTACTGTCACAAGGTTATGCCTTACAACCTGACGCGCTTCAGTTCTTGAGCGGCCAAGACCCATACGATAAACAACATTATCAAGCCTAAGCTCAAGTTGTCTAAGCAGGTTTTCACCGGTAATACCGGGGGTATTGGCAGCTATATCAAAATACTTACGGAATTGGCTCTCAAGCACGCCGTAAATCCTTTTTGTTTTTTGCTTTTCTCTTAACATCTGCCCATAACCAGAAAGCTTCTTTCTGGATGTACCATGTTGACCAGGCGCGGTGGGGCGCTTGCTAACAGGGCAGGAATTTTTTGCGCATTTCTCGCCTTTTAAGAACAGCTTTTCGCCCTCTCTGCGGCAGAGTCTGCAAACAGGCCCAATATATCTCGCCATATTCGTCCTCCTTAATGGGGGCTCTGCCCCCAAGCCCCCGCCACTACAACGGGCAAAACCCGTCTCCGTTTCCTCACTGCGTTGCGGGGCCGCGCTTTGCGCGGTAAGATTATATACAATAAGTTGAAAAATCTAGAAACAGCTGAAATCAAACGCGTCTGCGCTTAGGTGGCCTACATCCATTATGAGGCACCGGGGTTACGTCTTTAATAAGAGTAACTTCAAGACCAGCGGCTTGTAGCGCACGGATAGCAGCTTCTCTACCACTTCCTGGGCCGTTTACATATACTTCCACAATCTTGAGGCCGTATTCTTTTGCAGCCCCGGCAGCAGTATCAGCAGCCATTTGCGCAGCGTAAGGGGTAGACTTACGGCTACCTCTAAATCCAAGCTGCCCGGCAGACGCCCAGCTTAGTGCATTTCCAGATGCATCAGTTATAGTAACAATAGTATTGTTAAAGGATGATTGAATATGAACCTGGCCACGATCTACAAACTTTCTATCGCGCCTTCTACGGGTTGCCGCCCGTCTCACTGCTCTTTTTGGCATATTATCCTCCTAATCAGTAAATTTTTTCTGCGATGCTTCTACGCAGAAATAAATTTACGGTTTTTGCCAAAGGCAAAAAGATTTCCATTTTTCAGTAAATTTTTTCTGCAATGTTTCTATGCAGAAATAAATTTACGGTTTTTGCCAAGGGCAAAAAGATTCCAATTTCCAGCAAATTATTTCTGTAGTGCTTCTACACAGAAATAACTTTACAGTTTTTGCCGAAGGCAAAAAAATTTCATCTATTACTTCTTCTTATTGGCTACTGTTCTGGCCTTACCCTTACGGGTACGTGCGTTTGTACGGGTACGTTGGCCTCTTACAGGCAAGTTACGACGATGACGAATACCTCTGTAGCATCCGATTTCAACCAATCGCTTGATATTAAGGGCTACCTCACGGCGGAGATCACCTTCTACCATTTGAGTGGTTTCAATTGTACTACGGATTCGTACAACTTCATCATCCGTTAAATCCCGTACACGGGTATCCGGGTTAATTCCTGCTTCATTCAATATACGAACAGAGCTGGAACGGCCAATTCCAAATATATAGGTAAGGCCAATCTCGACCCGTTTTTCTCTTGGCAAGTCTACGCCTGCAATACGTGCCATACGAAATCCTCCTTATTTAGCAGCTTCCTAAGAATAAATTTGAAGCTACTATTGACGCGAGACTACCCTTGGCGCTGTTTGTGCCTAGGATTTTCACAAATAACCCTAATCGCACCTTTGCGGCGGATTATTTTACATTTCTCGCAAATCGGTTTTACCGATGGTCTAACTTTCATAGCTCAACACCTCACCTAGTAAATTTAATTCTGCAGTACTTCTACTTGAGAATCAAATTTGCGGTTTTTGCCGAAGGCAAAAAGTTTCATACTAAATTTATTTGTCGCGCCATACAATCCGCCCCTTGGTCAAATCATAGGGCGACATCTCAATAAGAACCTTGTCACCAGGGATAATCCGGATAAAGTTCATCCTTAGCTTGCCGGAAATATGCGCAAGTATGGTATGTCCGTTTTCTAACTGCACTTGAAATGTAGCATTGGGTAACTTTTCTATTACCTTACCTTCTACTTCAATAACGTCGTCCTTTGACATGCGGCCTACCTCCTCCTTATTCTGTACAAATCCAAATCTCAAAGCTGTTCCTCTGTCACCTAAAAACGCACAAAAGCCTGCATTCTTAAGGTTGTCGTCACAGTTTTCGACATAAGAGATTAGTACTAACCACTCTGATTGAATAAAGCTAGATATTTACGAATATCTGCATCCTGTAAAGCTCTCCCTGAGTGGGAAGCCATATCAACAATTGTATTCGTTGGCTGTATATGCTTAGCCTTTTTCTTCTTTGGCCTATCTAGTTTGCGTAATTTGCCATCTGCCAGATAAGCAAACTCACCATCTACAGCTATTACAACCATAGATTTCCCCTTATCCCTACCCATCTTAGAGATAACTATTTGTCCTGGGATCATAGGGTTAATATTTCGGGGTCAGCCGTGGTTATCAGTATGGTATTTTCATAATGGGCAGAGTATTTTCCGTCTCGGGTAACAACAGTCCATGTATCATCCAATATGTTAAGCTCATGGTTCCCAACATTAATCATAGGCTCAATGGCCAAAGTCATACCCTTAACAAGTCGCGGACCGCGATTCTCTTGCCTGGTGTTAGGGATTTGAGGATCCTCATGTAATTGACGACCTATCCCATGACCACACCATTCCTGTACAACGCTAAAACCTTGGCCGATTACATAATCATCAATAGATGCTGATATCTCATGAAGATAGCAACCTTGCCGCGCATAGCGCATACTTTCAAAAAAACAGTCGCGAGCTACATCAATTAACCGTTGGTGCTCTGGTGTTATCTTACCCACAGGATGGGTTCTAGCGGCATCACCATGAAAACGCTTATAACTTACACCAATGTCAATACTAATAATATCGCCGTTTTTTAATCGCGTTAAACCCGGTATTCCATGAATTACTTGCTCATTGACAGAAGTACAAATCGCTCCGGGAAAGCCGCGGTACCCAAGGAAGGTAGGTTTAGCATCCTGTCCTCTTATATACTCCTCGGCGATTTTACTCAGCTCTTCTGTTGTTATGCCAGGCTTAACATATTTCGCAAGTAATTCGTGGGTTCTAGCGCATATCTGAGATGCAGTGCGCATAAGCGCAATCTGCGATTCATTCTTGATAAAAATCCCCATGCATTAGCTCCTAAAATTAACTTAGGAAGCCTTTATAGTGGCGCATGAGTAATTGAGATTCCAATTGCTTAATAAATTCAAGAGCTACACCAATTACGATTAATAGTGTTGTTCCACCAAATCCTATAGGTATGCCTGTTGCCCAATCAAGCAGTATCGGAGACAAAGCAATAAGTGCATAAAACACAGAACCAATCCAGCTTAGACGATTAACCGTTGTCTGGATAAACTCACTAGTGGGCTTTCCGGGACGAATCCCTGGTATAAACCCGCCATTTTTCTTCATGTTCTCTGCCATCTCAACTGGATTAACTGCAAAAGATGTATAGAAATGTGTAAAGGCGAAAATCAAGATTACATACAGTGTAAGCCCAATCCAGTGAACACCAGCTGGCCCACCAATACGCAGAACACCCGTTGGGCCAAAAGTACGCATAAACCAGCCTGGATCACCGGAGGGTGGGAAGAACTGTGCAACCATAGTCGGGAACTGCAATAGAGTTACCGCAAATATGATTGAAAGTACACCAGCAATATTTACTTTTAACGGAATATAAGAACTCTGATTTCCAAACATTGAACGTCCGCCTGCAGCACCTTTAGAATACTGAACAGGAATACGTCTTTCACCTTCATGAACAGCAACAACAAAAGCAATAATAAGTGCGAACACTGCCAAAATAACAATTATGATTATGATACTGACTAAGGTATTATTTTCAGGATTGCGTATATATCCCCATAACATTTGTATACCCATTGGTATCTGGGACAATATGTTGGCAAAGATCAGGAAAGACGCACCGTTGCCGATACCTTTCTCGGTCAATAACTCAGCAAGCCACATGATGAAAATCGTACCGGTCACCATAGCCAGTGTAGCCACAGCGTAAACAAGCATAGTTTCATATCTAAATAGGTTCATTCCACTTCCGTGAAAGTTTGTATATGAGAAAACCGTTGCAGCAGCTTGTAATCCAGCCAAACCTACAGACATATAACGTGTAATTTGACCGATTTTTTTACGTCCGTCTTCCCCTTCTTTTTGCATCTGGGAAAGTTGCGGTATTGCATAAGTTAATAGCTGCATAATAATGGAGGCTGTAATGTATGGCGCGATACCCATAGCGAATATCGACCCAATACCCCCGCCCATAATCATGCCAAACAGGGTGTCCATGGTATCCCATGTAGCCATTCCTGCGCCATATCTAAAGAAGTTAAGCGTTTCTAAGTCAACACCCGGTAGCGGAATCGCTGTACCAAACCTATAGATTAACAGCAATAGGAAAATAAACAGCAATTTCTTTCGGATATCCTGAACACGCCAAGCGTTGATAAATATCTTAAACAACTAAACCACCTCTGCTTTACCGCCCAGTGCTACTATTTTGTCGGCGGCGGTCTTGCTGTACTGGTTGACCTGGACAGTAAGCTTTTTCTCTAGTTCACCGTTTCCGAGGATTTTTACACCATCACGTGGATTTGATACCAATCCCTTTTGTTTAAGGGCAGCTATATCCACAACAGCGCCATCGTCGAATACGTTTAATAAAGCTACATTAATCGCAACTATTTCTTTGGTATTACGACATTTAAAGCCTCTCTTTGGTAAGCGTCTATATAAAGGCATCTGTCCGCCTTCGAATCCGACCTTACCGCCACTGCCTGAGCGAGACTTTTGACCCTTATGGCCCCTTCCTGCCGTCTTTCCGTTACCAGAACCGTGGCCTCTACCACGCCGCCAGCCTTTAGTTGTTGAACCCTCGGCGGGTTTAAGTTCCCCTAATTTCATGGCAGTCTCCTTCTTACTTTAACTATTGTGCTACTTCTTCGACTTTAAGCAGATGCCGTACTTGGTGAACCATGCCACGGATTGCTTCATTGTCTTTTTGGATGACAGTAGAATTAAGCTTCTTAAGTCCAAGAGCTTCCACTGTAAGCTTATGCTTTGGTTTTACGCCGATAGTCGAACGTACTAAGGTTATTTGCAGTTGAGCCATGTTCATACCTATCCTATCCCGCCATCGGCGGCGAATTATTTTGTGATACTTATTGGATTGTTTTTTGGGTAAAGGCTTACGCCTCTAAGATTTCTTGCACAGTCTTACCACGCAATCTAGCTACTTCGGATGGGGTTTTAATTCTTTTTAAACCTTCCAATGTGGCCTTAACTACGTTGTGCTTGTTGTTGGAACCGATAGACTTAGTTACAACGTTACGGATACCAGCAAGCTCTAGAACGGCACGCATCGCGCCACCAGAGATAACACCGGTTCCTTCGGGAGCTGGGCGCATTAGCACCTTGGCTGCGCCATAATGGCCGATGACTTCATGATATAAGCTATCATTGTCATTCTTCTCAAGCGTAACCATATTCTTTTGGGCGTCTTCCTTGCCTTTGCGTATAGCTTCTGGAATTTCTTTGGCCTTGCCTAGTCCGGCACCGACCCTACCATTTCCATCACCTACGATTACAAGCGCGGCAAAGCGGAAGATACGTCCACCTTTTACTACCTTTGTTACGCGATTTATCGCAACTACGCGATCTTGAAGCTCTAAAGCGTTTGCGTCTACTTTGTTCATAGGAAATCTCCTTTAAAGGCTTACTGCCAGACTAGAATTTCAACCCGGCTTCCCTGGCAGCATCGGCCAAGGCTTTAACTTTTCCGTGATAAAGATAGCCGCCACGGTCAAAAACAATTGTTTCAATACCAAGGGCTTTTGCTTTTTCTGCGACTTCCTTACCAACAGCCTTAGCAGCCTCAACATTGGAGGAAGAATCTAAATCAGATTCTTTAAAGCCAAGGGTCGCTGTGGAAGCGCTGGCTAGGGTATGCCCTTTATCGTCATCAATTACTTGTGCATAAATATGCTTGTTGGATCTAAATACGGACAGGCGGGGGCGCTCGGCCGTACCCATTAGATAGCGCCTTAATTTATAATGACGCTTCTGACGCGCCGCAGCGCGGGATGGTTTTTTAATCATTGCCTCTCACCTACCGTCTTTATTTCTTACCGGCTTTACCGGCCTTACGTCTAATTCTTTCGGTTTCGTACTTGACACCCTTGCCTTTGTACGGCTCTGGTTCGCGCTTGGAGCGAATATTAGCAGCGTACTGACCGACTTTTTCTTTATCTATACCGGAAACTATAATTTTATTGGTCCCTTCAACTGTGGCTGTTACTCCTTCTGGATCCTCCATCTCTACTGGATGGGAATAACCTAGTGTAAGAGTTAACTTATTGCCGGACTTTGCAGCACGATAACCGGTACCATTAATCTCAAGTTTCTTTTCATAGCCCTGGGTTACACCTACTACCATGTTGTTGATGAGAGTACGAGTAAGGCCATGTAGCGCTTTAAAACGCTTTAAATCATTGGGGCGGGTTATTTTTAACTGCCCATCTTCTTGTGCGATGTTCATGTCTGACGACAACTTTCTAGTTAGCTTACCCTTTGGCCCTTCTACTGTCAGTAGATTGCCTTCTTTCAGATCTATTTTTACACCTGCTGGGATTACCACCGGAAGCTTTCCGATCCTTGACATGTTCTGCACCTCCTGTCTTTATACCATTATTACGTTTTGATGATACCAGCAAACCTTTTTACCACACGTAGGCTAGCACTTCGCCGCCAACACCCAATTTACGGGCTTCCCTGTCAGTTACTACGCCTTTATTAGTGGAAACGATAGCCAAACCAAGCCCATTTAGAACCTTTGGCAAATCTTCACAGTTGGCATAGACCCTAAGTCCTGGCTTTGAAATACGTTTTAACCCTGCAATAACCTTATCATTCTTGTTACGGCCATATTTTAGGGTGATTCGCATAGTTTGCTTTACACCGTCTTTTATAATTTCATAACCTCTGACATAGCCTTCTTTTTCCAAAATGGAAGCAATGGCTACCTTCATCTGGGATGATGGGATGTCTACGGTTGAATGTCTTGCCATATTCGCATTACGAATCCTGGTGAGCATATCCGCTATAGGATCGGACAACATTAGCGCTCCTCCTTCATTACGTTTCTATCCGCATCTGCATGAATCACATTGATTCGATACAAATGAGCCTCTTAACTTTTACCAGCTTGCCTTACGTACTCCCGGTATTTGGCCTTTATACGCCAATTCACGGAAACATATGCGACATACGCCATACTTGCGCAATGTTGCATGAGGCCTACCGCAGATATTACAACGCCTGTACGCTCTTGTTGAGAACTTAGGCGGTTTTTGTGACTTTAGTATCAGTGCTTTCTTTGCCATTTTAACCTCCTATTGCCCTGCTCTAATAAATGGCATACCAAACAGTGATAAAAGCTCACGAGCTTCTTCGTCTGTATTGGCAGTGGTTACGAAAACCACTTCCATGCCTCTAAGCTTGTCAATCTGGTCATATGATATTTCTGGGAAGATAAGTTGTTCTTTGATTCCCAGGGTATAGTTTCCTCTACCATCAAAGGCATCTGGGCTTACGCCGCGGAAGTCTCTTACGCGAGGCATTGCTACATTTATCAGACGGTCAACGAAGCTATACATCTTTGAGCCTCTTAAGGTAACCTTGCAACCAACCGGCATACCGGCTCTTAGCTTAAAGGCTGAGATGGATTTTTTGGCTTTTGTTACTACAGGTTTTTGACCTGTTATAATTGCCATATCGTTAGTGGCGTGCTCAATAACCTTGGCGTTTTCTTTTGCTTCGCCTAGGCCAATGTTGACCACTACCTTTTCAATTTTAGGAACAGCTAGTTTATTCTTGTATCCGAACTTCTTCATCATGGCATCGATGATTTCAGTATCGTATATGCCTCTTAACCGGCTCATGGATTTCCTCCTAGTACTGCCCAGCAGTTGGTATCACATATGCTAGGTTGCTACTTATTAACGCGATTCCATCCGCATCTGTAGCGCGATTTTTTATTAGTCAATGATTTCCCCTGTGGACTTTGCATAGCGCTTCTTGGTAACTGTCCGCTGGGTTTTTCCGTCTACATTTTTTACATCTACTTCAACCTTGTAACCTAGACGGGTAGGCTTACCTTTATGAAGATACATTACATTGGATAGATGAAGAGGCGCTTCTGTGCGGGTTATGCCACCTGTTTGGTTGGCACGATTGGGCTTTTGATGCTTTGTTTGCAGGTTAAGCCCTTCCACGATTACACGATTTTTTTCACGGTCTACCTTGAGAACTTTGCCTGTTCGGCCAATTTCTTTACCTGCTACGACCTGAACCGTATCTTCGCGCCTTATCTTTGATTTTGTTTTGGGGGTTTCTGTTTTCATGGCTTTTCCTCACTTTACAGCACTTCCGGTGCCAATGAAATTATACGTGCGAATTGCTTTTCTCTTAGCTCCCGTGCTACCGGGCCAAAGATACGTGTGCCCCTTGGGGTCAAGTCTTCTTTAATAATAACGGCTGCGTTTTCGTCAAAGCGGATAGATGAACCGTCTGGGCGGCTTAAGCCTTTAACGGTACGTACGATAACTGCGCGTACTACTTCGCCTTTTTTTACAACGCCGCCTGGGTTAGCGTCTTTTACTGTGGCAACGATGATATCCCCAACATTGCCATATCTGCGCTTACTACCGCCTAATACGCGGATACATAATAGCTCTTTCGCGCCTGAGTTATCAGCGGAGCGGAGCCTGGTTTCTTGTTGAATCATTCAGTTTCCCTCCTACTTCGCTTTCTCGATGATGGAAACCAAACGCCAGCGCTTATCTTTAGATAGTGGACGTGTTTCCATAACTCTAACCCTATCACCGATGCCACATGTATTGGCTTCGTCATGGGCCTTGAGCTTATAAGTGCGCTTTACTATTTTCCCTATTACGGGGTGCTTAACGCGGTTTTCTACGGCTACGACAATGGTTTTATCCATTTTATCGCTTATTACCCGGCCAATCCGAGTTTTGCGCAGGTTCCGCTCTTGAGCTTGATTTTGCACTGTGTTGCCTCCCTTACTTACTCATTAAGATGTGGCTGCCGCCTTTTTACGTGCCGCTCTTGAAAGAGGCTTCTTACCGACTTCTCCCTTTACTCGCTGGGTGATTACGGTTTGTATCCGTGCGATATTCTTACGAACCTCGGTGATACGGGCGGTGTTATCCAACTGATTTGTTGCGTTCTGGAATCTTAGGTTAAACAGCTCTTTCTTTGTATTAACCAGCTCCAGGTTCAATTCTTCAACGGATTTATCGTTAAGGGATGCCAGGTATTTCTTTGATTTCATGACCTCAGCCTCCTTTGGGTTTATTGCGCTTTATTAGCAGCTTCAAGTGCCTCGGCTTCTGCTTTTTGCTCTGCTTTGGTCACGATTTTACATTTGATTGGAAGTTTATAGCTTGCCAGCTTCAAAGCACGACGGGATAGCTCTTCGTCTGCACCTGAAATCTCGAACATTACTCTACCGGGCTTAACAACTGCTACCCAGTACTCTGGTGAACCTTTACCGCTACCCATACGGGTTTCAGCAGGCTTTTGGGTTACTGGCTTGTCTGGGAAGATTTTAATCCAAACTTTACCGCCACGGCGCATAGTACGGTTTAAAACGATACGCGCTGCCTCTATTTGATTGGAGGTAATCCAGGTTGGCTCCATGGCTACTAGACCATAATCTCCGTAGGTGATGGAACTACCTCTGATTGCCTTGCCTGTCATTCTGCCGCGAAACTGCTTCCGTCTTTTTACCCTTTTTGGCATTAGCATAATCGTTTCCTCCTTCCCTTCTATCTCTCCGCTCTCTTCTTTCGCGAGGAGCCGGAGCACCGGGGATGACTTCGCCCTTATAGAGCCACACTTTTACGCCAAGTTTGCCGTAAGTGGTCTTAGCTTCTGCAAAGCCGTAGTCTATATCTGCACGTAGTGTTTGCAGTGGAATGGTTCCTTCGTGGTAGCTTTCGGTTCTGGCAATATCGGCTCCGCCTAGGCGTCCGGATACTGCTGTCTTGATACCTCTTGCTCCCATTTTCATTGTGCGCCCCATTGCCTGGCGCATTGCGCGGCGGAAGGTCACACGATTTTCTAGTTGGAGAGCGATATCTTCTGCTACCAGTTGAGCATCAAGCTCTTTGCGCTTGATTTCTACAATATTTATATCCACTTTGCGCTCGTCAGGGTTTGCGCCAATCAGCTTTTGAAGCTCGCTAGTTAGGTCAACAATGGCCTGCCCGCTACGTCCGATAATGATACCGGGGCTTGCGGTATGGATTGTAACCTTTACCCTGTCAGTGGTGCGCTGGATTCTGATTTTTGATACCTGCGCTTTATATAACTTATTTTTCAGATGGGTACGGATTTTATGGTCTTCCAGTAAGAACTTAGCAAAATCTCTTTCTGCATACCATACGGAGTCCCATTCTTTATTTATGCCCAGACGCAGGCCGTGGGGATTTACTTTTTGGCCCATGGATTCACCTCTCGTTTAAGATAATCGTGATATGGCTCATCTTCTTGTTAATGCGGTATGCTCTGCCCTTTGCTCTGGGCTGGATACGCTTCAAGGTGGGCCCCTGGTTGGCGATTACTTCTTCTACAAATAGCTCGGACTGATCCAGGCCGTGGTTTTCTTCTGCGTTGGCTGCGGCTGACTTTAGCACTTTGGCTATAAGATATGCACCGTATCTTGGCGAATAATCTAAGATTGCCGCGGCTTCCACAACACCTTTTCCTTTAATCTGCTCTAGTACAATTCTAGCCTTGCGGTCGGATATACGGGCAAATTTATGATGAGCATGTGGACGCATTTCTTTATTTTCTTTGTTACGAGTTTGCTTGTATTGGCTTCTTGATCCTTTTGCCATAACCTGCCTCCTACTTTACGCGGCTTCTTTTTTCAGCATCTTTACCATGACCGCGATAAGTGCGGGTTGAGGCAAATTCGCCTAATTTGTGCCCTACCATATCTTCGGTGATGTATACAGGCACGTGCTTGCGGCCATCGTGTACTGCGATTGTATGACCAATCATTTCTGGGAATATGGTGGAACGGCGTGACCAAGTTTTAATTACTTGCTTGTTGGTGACTTGGTTCATCGCTTCTACTTTTTTCATCAAATGGTCGTCTACAAAGGGACCTTTTTTTAGTGATCTACCCATATGTCCTCCTACTTACTACCGCGTTTACGGACGATATATTTATTGCTTTGCTTGTTCTTCTTACGAGTTTTATAGCCTAGTGCGGGCTTGCCCCAAGGCGTTGATGGAGCTGGGCGGCCTATCGGCGCACGACCTTCACCACCACCGTGAGGATGGTCGTTGGGGTTCATGACAGAACCACGAACCGTTGGGCGAATACCCATGTGGCGCTTCTTACCAGCCTTACCGATGTTGATAAGCTCATGATCTAGGTTACCGATTTGGCCAATGGTTGCGCGGCAGTTTACAGGTACCATTCTCATTTCGCTAGATGGAAGACGCACTGTGGCGTATTTTTCGTCTTTTGCCATTAGCTGAGCTACATTGCCTGCTGAACGAACCAGCTGACCGCCTGCGCCTGGCTTCATTTCTATATTGTGGATTTCTGTGCCAACTGGGATGGCTTTCATTGGAAGAGAGTTGCCTACTCTTACTTCCGCTTCGGTGCCGCTCATTAGCTTGTCACCTACGTTAAGGCCTTTAGGGGCTAGGATGTAACTCTTTTCCCCATCGGCATAGTGTAGAAGAGCTATGTTGGCGGTACGGTTTGGATCATATTCTATTGCAGCTACCTTGGCTGGTACGCCGTCTTTGCTGCGCTTGAAATCAATTATGCGGTACTTTATTTTGGCCCCGCCGCCTCTGTGGCGTACAGTGATTTTACCTTGCCCGTTGCGTCCAGAATGTTTCTTTAAGTGAACGGTAAGGCTTTTTTCCGGTGTTGACTTTGTAATTTCTGCAAAGTCAGAAACCGTCATCTGCCGCTGAGAGGGGGTTATGGGTCTATAACGTTTTACGCCCATTGCTGATGCTCCTTTATATCAAGATGACTTCGGGATTAGATTCCTTCGAATAATTCAATACTTCCGGCTGACAGAGTTACAAGTGCTTTTTTGCGCTTTACTGTCCGGCCTGGTCTAAATCCTTGCTCTTGAGAGCGGCGATGTCTCTTCTTAGGGTGAGTGGTAAGGGTATTAACCTTTGCTACCTTCGTACCAGAGAATAGCTTTTCTACCGCTTCTTTGATTTGAGTCTTGGTTGCCTGAGGGTGTACATAGAAAGCATAGCATTGGTCTTCAAGCAAAGTCATACTTTTTTCAGTCATAAGAGGCTTAAGTATGATGTCGTAATATTTGAGATCCGCCATTATGCATACACCTCCTGCATTTTCTCTACAGCTTCCTTGGTTACTACAAAGTTATCATGGTTGAGAATATCATATACATTGATGGTGTTGACTGCCGCAGTTTTGATGTGAGGGATGTTACGGGCCGACAAGATTGCGTTGGTGTTGCTGCCTGTCATTACAAACAAGGCTTTTCCAACTTCCAGCTTTTCGCATACATCAATCATAGCTTTAGTTTTGATTTCAGGTAAATCCATGTGCTCCAGAACTACCAACTTGCCTTGATTTACTTTGTCTGTAAGAGCAGATTTAAGGGCAAGTCTCTTTTGCTTCTTGTTAAGCCTTATAGAGAAATCCCTTGGCTTTGGTGCAAAAACTACTCCGCCGCCAACCCATTGAGGTGCCCTGATGGTACCCTGACGGGCACGGCCTGTGCCTTTTTGTCTCCAAGGTTTACGCCCACCACCACGAACTTCCGCACGGGTCTTGGTTGACTTTGTACCTTGGCGCTGGTTAGCGAGATATTGCTTTACTGCTGCATGAACTGCATGTTCATTTACTTCTATTCCGAATAGGGCATCGTCTAGTTCCATATTTCCGACGGTTTGACCCTGGAGGTTTTTTATAGGTACTGATGGCATGTGGTTCACTCCTAATCTATTGCCTCTGCTGGGGAAGAACCCCGGGGAGTACTTATTGCTTTACAGTGTTTTTAATTTCTACCAGTGCGCCTTTGATTCCAGGAACTGCACCTTTAATAAGAAGCAGATTTTTTTCAGGAACTGCGCGAACTACTTCCAGGTTTTGAACCGTTACTCTTACTGCACCCATGTGCCCTGGCATTTTTTTGCCTTTGCGCACTCTACCGGGGGTGGTACCGGCACCCATGGAGCCGAGACCGCGATGGTATTTAGAACCGTGAGTAAGTGGACCGCGATGTTGACCGTGACGCTTGATGGCACCTTGAAACCCCTTGCCTTTTGACTTTGCGCTTACATCTACCAAGTCGCCAGGGGCAAATACATCTGCTTTAATCTCTGTGCCTACTTCGTACTGGGCGCAATCTTCCAGCCTAAACTCTTTAAGATACTTCTTAGGGGCTTGGCCTTTTACATTGGCTTCGAAGTGGCCTTTTACTGCTTTATTTGTTTGCTTTGGCTTAATGCTGCCAAAGCCTACTTGAATGGCTTCATAGCCGTCATTGTCTTTTGATTTCTTCTGAACTACCAGACAAGGGCCTGCCTCAAGCACTGTTACGGGAATCAGTGTTCCGTCTTCTGCAAATACTTGAGTCATGCCAAGTTTCGTCGCAAGAATTGCTTTTTTCATTTATAGTCACTTCCTTTTGGCATTTGGCAGGTTTTATTTTACTTCTACTTTAATGTCTACGCCTTCGGGCAAATCCAGGCGGCCTAGAGCATCTGCTGTTTTTGGTGTTGAGGCGTGAATGTCGATTACTCTCTTGTGAGTGCGCATTTCAAATTGTTCCCTAGAGTCCTTATACTTATGGACAGCACGAAGTATTGTCACGATTTCCTTCTTCGTAGGGAGTGGGATGGGGCCTGAAACTCTAGCGCCTGTGCGCTTTGCGGTTTCAATGATTTGAGCTACAGATTGATCTATTAATTTATGATCATAGCCCTTTAAATTGATGCGTATTACTTGATTCTGCATGAGATCCCTCCATTTAGTTATTCTGACTGAGGTTTTTATGCTTTTCATGCCCTGATACGTAGCCGGGTGTGTCGCGGTAAGTGGCATAGCTTTGGTATTCGTCCAAAGAAATTGTCAGAACAGGCGGGATAATACCAAAGAAATAAATGGACGTCAAGGGGTTTGCAAAATATTTTTTGTTTTTTTGGAAAAACGTAAAAACATAACAAGTTCTACATGAGGAGTCCGAGGGAACATATCCACCCCAATTGCACGGATAGGCTCATATCCTGCCGCTATTAGAGTTACCAGGTCTCTAGCCAAAGATGCGGGCTTGCAAGCTACATATATTAGATTTGGCGGAGCTATTTCTATTAATTTTGCAAGGGCTTTTGGGTGGAGACCGTCCCGAGGTGGGTCTACAATGGTTACTTCCGCGATTGGAAAATCTGTTTTTTCATTTAATACAGCCGTCACATCACCTGCGTAAAATTCGCAGTTAGTGATTCCGTTGAGCTTGGCGTTTTCCTTAGCGGCAGCTATTGCGGCAGCATTAAGCTCTACCCCAATTACCTTTTCAAAGTTGGGAGAAAGCACCTGAGCAATGGTTCCAGTCCCACAATAAAGGTCATATGCCACATTTTGACTAGGAGCCATATCATTTACAACACCGTATAGCTTTTCCGCCCCGGCGGAGTTGGTTTGGAAAAAGGAAGAGGCTGTTACCTTAAAATCCAGTCCACATATTCGCTCATAAAAATAATCTCGCCCAAGTAGAACTCGAATATCTTCATCCTTAACCACATCAGCAACGCCATCATTGACACTATGAAGGATGCCCACCATTTCTCCGTCAAGCTCCAAGGCCTTAAGCCCAGACACCCACTGCCAAAGATCAGATTGCAAACTAGAGGTCGTAGATAAATTTATAAGAATCTCACCAGTAAACTCCCCACGCCTAAGCACAAGGTGACGCAGGCTTCCAATGTGGCGCTTTCGGTGGTAGAAAGCCTCCCCTGTTTCGCGGAAAAAGCCCTGTGTATACAAAGCAATTTTCCTAAAATCATCAGGGATTAACTGGCATTCCTCTAAAGATGCCACTTCGTAAAAGCTACGGCGCTTGCGCATACCCAAGGCCAGCCGCCCATCTTTGGACTCATCGCCGAAAGCAAGCTCCATTTTATTACGGTAGCCTTTAGAGGCAGGTGCAGGGATTACGCCCTCTAAAAGATGCTCAGTAGTCCCAAGAACATCCCTAAGTGCCCTTTCTTTTTCTGCTAGCTCTTCTTCATATGGAATATTCAGGTACGCGCAACCGCCGCATGCGCCAAAATATTTACACACTTCCATGCTCATCAGTCCTTTACAAGTAAAAAGCCCTTCATCTAACTTAGGTGAAAGGCTTACTCATTATAACTTCAATGCACCATCATGTCACATAGCGGACACTAAGCATTTAACAAAAAATATGCCCTTGCAAGGTTACACATGCAAGGGCATTGATATCTAGAAACATTTTTCTCTTTAGTCATCATGAGCCAAAATTTCACAGCCTATATTATTCCTTTCCAAAGTAAGACATTCTAATAAATAAAATTTCTCCGCTAAATCTAAGGGACTTACTCTGCCCCCATCCCTTTGATTATAGAACAAATGCCTTTCCATTACTTCCGGATATGGCCTAGGACATGAAAAAACAGGAGGCATATACAGCTTATCTACCTCCTGGCCATATTTGTGCAAGGCATCGTTTAGCTGTGCCAGTAGATATGTGAGCCCAATATTAATCGCAATCATCCAGTCGCCAACAAACACTTCATCTTCCTCTTTATTATGCGCCGCGATCAATTCAGCATCGGCAATAGAAATGGCAGCGATTGCCCCTGTCTTATGCCTATCCAGTGACCTGACTGTGTTCATCATATACTTATCATATATATAGTCGTACAAATAGTTAAATCGGCCTTCGAATCGCTCTTTAGCCTCATCGCTATTATCAAAGACTACCACCCTCGCAAGATCCTCGCGACTTTGATAGAGCTTTATACCTTCTAAATACAGATTCCAAAACATACCTGTAAGTATAGTTCTCGCCATTTACGGTTACTCCATTTCTTTTTTATCGACAGTGGGGAATACTGGCACAAATTCTTTGTACTGAGTTGGCATACTATCTATAGAATGTATACTATCATTTACCATCTTTAAATAGCTTGCTTTATCTTTAACAAACATAGAGCGCACAAAGGCACTATGCCTTTGACTAAGCCTCCTGCTGTGGGCTCGAGCGTATATTAATGAGATGAAAACCGCTACAAAAATTACACCTAATACAAACCACGTTACTATTAATTCCATATATATCCTCCTTTGCGCAAGCAAACACCATTGGCGTTCGCTTTGTTATTACATTGATTGTTAGTTTCATTTTATGAAAAGGGCAACAATGCTTGCCTGTCCGACAAATATTGTTCACCCACTATGTGTCATACACTTGACCTTTTTATTATTTTTTCTATATCTGGCTCCATTTTATACAAAGAAAATATAGCATATATAATGTTAACTATCAAACCGACACCTATTAACACATATATGGGCCCCATTACTACATATATAATGCCGGCGTAAAATGCACTTATGACAGTTGCGATAACCAAAGCCGCAAAAATCAAGATTAATCCCATGTAAAGTATACGATGATAGTTTGAGAATTTATGATTAACATAAGGAATGCGGCGGCGCTCCAGCTCCTTAGAAACGATTTCGTCAAAATCTACCGCAGAATTAATGGAAACAAATATGGCTTTAATATACAACAGGATTATAAAAATAATTCGTACAGAAAAATATACAATCGCACTATTACCATTGAGGCTACGAACATTGTAAATAGAATCATGTGCTACATGAATTGCAAAAGCAGCATCTATACTGAGGACAGTCTCTACAAACATCATATAGCAATTGGAAAACCTCCGATGCACACCCCTGCTATTGCCCTTTTTCAGGTCTAGTTCTTCACTAAGCTTATCCATTACAGAAGGCTCATCGCTCATTATGTAAATTCCGACCTTTCAATTATAAAGTCCCAGATTAACTTAAGCTTATCCATCACAGACACGCAAGAAGTAACAAAACAAAGCCTCCGCCACAAATGAAATGGGGTGCTTCCATAAATCATTGCATTAAGTTTTAGTATTTTATGACTGACTAATGAATCTGTCAATAGTGTTTGGGTATTGAAAGTGATACATAAAAAGGCCCTCTATCCGAACCAAATCGGATGGAGGGCCTTTTCACTTTATATAACTTACAACCGTATCAACTCAGCAATGCTCATAGCGATATTATCCAAGATATCAAAGAATTTATCGTTTAGATCATAGTACTTGCCATTTGGTTTGGTTAGCGGGTCGTATGCATCTATGCTTTCTCTGTCTTTACGGGCTACGACATAGGTTGTAACGCCTCGCTCCTCCAGCAAACGGCATACATCATTTACGGAGCGTCCTGCTACGGTTGGTACATGCGGCGGAGCATCTGTTATTAATATAAAGATGTTACGCCCGCCTTCGTCCCTGTGGGATTTTAGTAGCTCTACCCCGGTTTCTAGGGCATCGAGGGAGGATTCAGGGATATCGCCTCCGTAGGTTCTTGGGATATTTTTTACTTGCTTCTGGAATTTGGGTATATCATCGGTAAAGTTGTATACGCTGGGATGTTCATTTTCGCCCAAATCGCCAAAGCCGATTAGCCCCAGCTTATTACTTGCACCTTTGGAGGCTAGGATGTTGGAGAATTCAATTGCGCGGTCTTTTACACCATTGATATAGGTGTCCATGGAGCCAGTGGTGTCTATAAGGAATACTATATTCACCCTTTCGCTCCCGACTGGAGCTTTTGGTGGTGGGGCTGTGGGGTTTGATCGATCAATTTCGGCCCGCTCGGAACGGCCCGTAGCTAAATCTTTTACATATACTTCAAAGATATTATTCTCATCAATGGCGTATGTGATCTCTATTTGAGTAACCCCGGCCAGGCCTGTAAGGGCTACTGTACCTACATATTTGCGGGCAGCTTCCTGGCCTTGCTCCCATTGAAATACATCAACATTTACCTGATTGGCACCTGACATCGAGGCGAAATTACTGTCGGAATAGCGGCTGGGGATTGGGCTACCCATTGGGATTATGGGAATGGCTTGACGCTCCATGGTGGCGATATTGGTAACCGCTTCTGTGCCGAATACTTGACGGGTGATTTGACCTACTTTTACTTGTCTGTCTGGCAGATGTATTAGATAGTTGTAAATGCTTGCGCCCATGGCTACGCTTTTTGCTGGATCTGTGGCTCTATATGGCTCTTTTAGATATCCGGCTACCATGCGGCGTACCATGGGGATTAGGGTAGAGCCACCCACTAATACCACTTTTGAGATTTCATCTGTATGTTTTCCTGCACGCTTTAGAGCTTCTTCTATAATGTCACGGCTACGATCTACATATTTGCGAATCATTGCCTCAAAATCTTCACGGGTTATTTCTGCGTTTAGATTTTTGGGAACACCGTCTACTATAACCAAAGGATTAATGCGAACGGCTACTTTGTTGGTTCCGGATAGCTTTTTCTTTGTTTGCTCAGCTTCTTGCTTTAGCTTTTGCATTACACGTTTGCGCTCAGCTACTTCTAGGGTGTCTAGATCTACGCCTGTTTGCTGGGTGAAGGTTGCCTTCATCCAGCGCACCAGTTCTGCATCGAAGTCATCTCCGCCTAGGTTCATATCCCCTACGTCAGATAGCTCTTGGAATGTTTCTTGGCCGTTTTCATCAGTGTCTACTCGTAATACACAAGCGTCGAAGGTGCCGCCGCCTAGGTCGTATACAAGTAGGGTTTGGGCATAGCTTTGGCGATAGCCGTATTCAATTGCGGCAGCCAGCGGCTCAGATAACAGATATACGTTTTTAAACCCTGCCAAAAGCCCTGCTTGCTGGGTTGCGAATATTTGTCTGTCATTGAAATAAGCTGGATGGGTGATTACCACTTCATCAAACCGCTCTCCTGATTGAGCTTCAGCGGCTTGCTTTAGCTTGCGCAAGATTTCCGCGCTTATATCTTCTGGAGATTTTTCCATTCCATTGATGTTTAGCTTATCGCCGCTACCCATTAGGCGCTTTACAGAGATTATTGTGCTCTCTGGATAGATGATGGCTCCAGCTTTGGCCTCTGCGCCTACTATCACTCCTTCGTCGTGGTAGCACACCACGCTTGGCAGTATTTCATCTGTTCCGTCTACTTTTACTACTTCCAACGCATCGATTTTGTCGTTGTAAATTATGGCCGCCGAGTTGGTTGTGCCTAAGTCAATTCCTAGATATCCCATATTTTTCACTCCTTTATATTACTGTTTTCTTGAATCTATCTGGGTCAAAGGTTTCTTTGTAGTCGCTGCCCATATCTTCTACCATGCCCCGCACTAGTCCGCCCTCTTCCTCTACCATCAGGGTTACCCGCAGTTTTGTTTTTCCACTGGGGCGTTCGGGAAGGCCTGTGATGCTTACTTCTCCGATAATCTTACAAGCCTCATATGGGTCGTTGGCATCAATTCTTTCTAATATTTTCAAATCCAGACGAGTCATTTCCTCTGGGGTTGCGCCGCTTAGAGTGAAGACGTGGCTTTTTTTAGCCAATGCAAAGGATGTGCCGCGGCGTATCATCGGAAAAAAGCTTTTTCTGGTACCGGAATCCAGCTCCAAGCCAATATCATGGCTTACCGTTACTTCGAATTCCACTGACAGCTTTTCAGTTATTTTTTCGGATTCCACATCCGGACTAGAAAGCAATCCCATTTTCATAGCGGCATAATAGGTCGCGCCATAAGAAATATCATACGCCGGGTGCTCCGATGAATAAATTTTCATTTCGTCGCTAAAGATATCTAAAAGCATTTCTTTAACCCAAGGCATCTTGGAAGAGCCACCCTCCAGCAGCACCCTATCTATATCCCCTGGAGTAAGGCTGCCAGAGTAGGTTTCCCTAAGAGCCTTTAGCACAAGCTTGCGGGTTTTATCAATGAAAGGTTGGATTAGATTATGAAAATCGTCCCTAGAGATTTGCTCCACGAATGGCGGAATGCAGAAAGTGAAGGGTATACGGAAGCGCCCGACCCCGGAGAGACGTTCTTTGGCCTCCCTGGCCCTGCTGGCGAGCTCAACTTGATTTTCTATAGCCAGCTCGGCCGCGGGATGTCCGGTTTTGGCTTCTACTAGGCCGCCGCAATATTCGATTAGGGCGGCATCTATATCGTCGCCACCGTGATGGGCCTCACCACCTTGACTTATTACTTGCAGCTTGATTCGGCTTTCATCACGGTCTGTTACATTAAAAAGGGTAATATCCAAGGTGCCGCCACCAAAGTCGAAAACCATAATCCGCTCATCTTGCTTAAGTTGTTGACGGAAGTTGTATGCAAGGGCCGCCGCGTTGGGTTCTTTGATTAGGCAGATTAGCTTATCTTTAAGCCCTGCTATTTCACAGGCCCGGACGGTGGCCTTTTGCGCTGCATCGTCAAAGTCATAAGGCACAGATACCACCAGCCCCGCGATTTCAGCTTTTGGGTTTAAGCCCTGGGCATGGGCAACCAGCTCTTGTAAGATTTTTGCTGAAATTTCTTCTGGCAGATAGTCTTTGCTGCCCAGTCTTTTGGTTTCGTTAGTGCCCATTTTCCGTTTGATGGAGCGAACAGTGGTTTCCGGGTATATTTTCATTGAGCGGTAGGCCTCTTCACCTATCACCCATTCGTCATTGTCGTCATCTTGGCGGTACTGCACTACCGATGGCAAGGGTACTTTACCGAAACCATTGCTGACATCTATTGGCACTGGGCGGCTTTGGCTGTTATCCCAATAGGAAATTACAGAGTTAGTAGTGCCCAAGTCTATACCTAGCACATACCAATCCTCTGGATACTTTCCTGATTCTTCAATTTCTTTGCGATAAGCTTCCCAGTTCATGTTAAACACCTATTTTCATTGAATTTTTGCCGACTTTGGCGGCGGTATAATATGGTTGGCATGAAAATCAAAAGCGGATTTTCACGCTAATAGTTTGGCTATAGTCAGTTTTTGGATGCAGTTCTCCAAAGCCCATGTCGGCAACCTTTAAGGTCATACGGGTATTGGATGAAAAATCTACTCCAAAGCTCAACCGTGTAGTGCCCTTGGGGCGTGGCGGCAACCCCTTTAATATATGAGATGCCAAGATTTGCTCATCTCCTTTTGAGGAGCGCCTTGCTATGGATAGGGGAATCTCTCCATCTACTTGGCTGTTTACTAATACCAGTTGGGGCTGATGATTCTGCCACCAGAAAGCACCCAGCATAACCAAAGGCAAAAATACATCTCCAGATTTTATACCAATATCTCCAGATAACTGATGCTCGTCCACTATGTTAAAAGTATTGCCAGGTATTACTCCAAGAAGAACAGCAGCAACCTCGGCGGCGCCTTCTGCTACTATCATCTTGGAGTTCTTGTACATATTTATTTGCGCATGGGCAAAAATCTCTGACACAGCTTCCCTTGCCCACAGCATTTCAAAGCCGCCGCCTACGCATAGCACTGAAGAAATCTCGCGCGGAGAAATCCCCTTACCTGCGATATTTTTCTCCAGTGTATCTGATATAAAACGGTTAAAACTTTGCCTGTATGGAGCCACTAACGCATCAACATCGGCATGAGTTATCGTCTGCTGAAATGGGGGATAAACGAAGTTGTAATATATTTTCGCGGGCTTTATTCGGATGTTTTTTTGGAAAAGTATATCTTTATGCTGATAGGTGAAAGCGGTAAGTTGCTCTTCATAGCCTGGTGTAGAAATATAAGCCTCGAAAAGATTATATACATCGGCAAGTATTGCCCCTGTTCCGATTTTTTCGTTAAATAAGCTGGACATAGCTGTCACAATGTCGCCCACTTCATAAACACCGCCGCGCACTTCTCGGCTTCCATAGTCCAGTACCATTATCTTTTCATTTTTTGGAGAGCGACTGCCATAATAATATGAGAGGAGAATTTCCCGACTTGGAAGTAGCGCCACTAGCTCCTTTTCATATCCAGCCAATCTAAAAGCCCGCTTTAGTTCATCCTGGGCATCTGGGGTAAGTCTGTCGGGAATCGCGGCTATTATACCTACGATTTCGGCTTTTGGGTTGATGTTTTTTACGCTTCCCAAAAGCTCCTTGATAAATAGCCCCAAAATGGAGGCAATACTCAGATTTTTGCCGTCTATTTCTATATAGTCAAAGTTGCCTAAGCGCCGCACTAATGATTTCAGAGTTATTTCCGTACCTGCCCCTTGGTTAAGCACTGCGTACTCCCCAAAAACCCATTCTTTGGTTTCGGGGATGTACTGTATCACCGTAGGTATAGAGGGCTTGCCATAACCTCCACTTAGGTCTATGGGCTCCGGAGTATTTTCATATAAGTTGTAAAAGGCTATCCCTGATGATTCGTTGCCTATATCCAGGCCAATAATATAATAGGCCTCGTTTTGCTTTTTGTCAGGAGGCAGAGCCTTGTAATGTTTCCAATTCATATATTACCTCGCGGCTACAACATTGGCTCGGATTATTACTTGGTCGCCTTGCTTGAAGCCACTGGTCATTGTTTTTATTATTTCGCCTTTTGCGAAGCCTTCTTGCTCTTCAGCGGTTAGGACTTCGTGCTCTTTACCATTGAAAGGGTCGTGAGGGATCGGACGAATTACGGTTATACCCGCGTCTGCTATTAAGGATTCTAAGGAATTGAATGTCTCATCGAATATTGTCACTGCCGCCAGCACTTCCGGCTGATCCGAATCTCTTAGCCTAGTGACGCTGTAGAATAAGATTTCTTCGTATGTGCTAATTTCGTATAGCAACGTTTCTTTTTTGAAGCGAAGAGCGGACTTTTCTAGTTTTTCTGTGTTGGCGGCCATTAGCTTGACTAGCTGCTTGTGATAGCCTCCAAATGCACCAAGGGATTCCTGCAACTCAAAAAAGGCCGGAATACTTTCTTGCTCTGGCGGAGCTTCGCACCAGGCAGTAAAAAGCTGGCTTGCCGCTTCTTCTATATCTTGACCTGTGAGCCTTGGAATCTGTGAGGATATACTTTCCAAGAGTTTGCGGTTATCTGTCTCATAAATTTCGAGGCTTTCGTTTAGGCTTTCGATTTTGATTTTCAGTGTTTCGACTATGCCATTGATTATGTCATTTTCTGTGTCTTCGATATTATCTGCTCCGCTGGAAAATGTGGCCACGACCTTTTTTGCAAAACATAGCTCCGTAATAATGAAGTTATGGGCATTTACAGACATGGCCTCCAGATACCACAGGCGCATTTCCTCAAAGATTGTATCACCATTGCAGACCAGTTCTTGGATAAACATCTGGGTGTCCAGCTCAGCGCATGGATCAGAGATATTTTCCACGTCCTCTCGCAGTAGCTCAGGGACTATTACCTCTGGGGCGCTTTGCATCAGCTTTCTAAACCCGCTAATCACTGGACCTGTTTGCTGATACGCTTCTCGCAGTTTGGTTAAAATAGTAGCTACACCATTAGCACTGCCACTAGCGGATTCTATGGCTTTTACCTGTACTTGAATGATTAGGCCAAGTACTTCCCATTCCCGCTCCAGTAAATCCGTGTAGTAGTTGGCGGTTTCGCGGTTATGCAGATCGTTTATACTGGATAAACAACGTTCGAGGGCTTCTTGGTAGATGACTTGGAGGGCTGGAAAGACATTGTTTACGATTGAGTCTTTTAATGATTTCCATGTGCCCTTTAGCAGTTTGGCATGATGCTTTTCAGGCTCTATGGGATATTCCTTCTCTAAGTTTTCGATTTGCTCTACGTTACGCATTAGGGCTTTTTCCAAAATAGTACGCTTTTCATTGACAACAGGGTTGCCCTGGCCCATGTCTACATCTTCAAACTGCCTCATTCGAGAATTTAAGACATCACAAAGCCCCGCCACCAAGTCTGGAGCGGGGTTTCCTTCTTGGCTTTCGAATAGACTTACGACCTCCCGGTAAGTCTCCATAAGATACACCAGGTGGTCGTAAACTGCCTCATCCTTCTGTCCTAGCCTTGCAAAAGACAAGGCATCCAAAGCCAGCTTATCACAAACTGCCTGCCTTATGCATTTAAAATAGTGAGTCGTGCCTATACGCAGAGCCTCGTCAGCCGAAGCCTGCAAGGCTTCCCATGCAGGCCATAAGGTATCCATCGTTGCCATAATTTCCCCTTTTGCTTCTGTTATGAATATAAGCCTTTATCAGAAAAACAGCCCAACTAATACAGCTCATCTACAGACAATTGTGTAATCACGCCATCCGTAGAAAGGCTGCGAGCCGTAACCTGTAGCATATTATCCTGGCCGACGCTGAAAGTAACTTTTACTTTTTCCTGGCCGCGTACGCCTTGGGGTATGCCTCTGAGGGATGTCCCGGCCAAGCGTTTCATGCCTTCTTGACTTACGTGTTGCAGCTTGTCCGAGGCTTTGGGCAAGGTACTCTCGTATACTACAATCGCCATGCTGGATACATTGTCGAAATTGGTGATTAGGGGCTCGGCGGCATCTATTGTTAGGCCGTCTTTGGGGATATCCAGCCCAGCCGGAACGATTTCCATAAACCTACGTCCTGCTATTTCTAGGCCAAGGGGGTGGATGGTTCGCTCTTGAACCACAGGCCCACGAACCGTTGGCATCATAATCATATTGCAATAGTGAGCCGCACCTTGGGATATGCTAAGAGCGGGACTAATACGGGATTTGAATGGCTCTTTCTTAAACCGCTCGGTTATCTGCTCGCTTACATATAAAATAGAAGAGCTGCCTCCAACTAAGAAGACCTCGTCAATATCTGCCTCTGTTAAGCCCCCGGCTTCTAAACAGTGACTTACACAGATCAAAGTTTCTGCAATCAGGTCTGTTACACTCTTTCCTTTGAATTTTTCAAAGGCATCTAGGCTGTCTCCCAGTTGATTAACCCGCTGATGGGTCAGGAATTGCTCTCTGGTTATTTCCATATTGATATTAACAATCCGTGGCTCCTGCACAAAGGGAGCTAGGGTGATTTTTGTGGCTTTGGTTTGGCTTAGGCGTTCTTTGGCTTGGTTCGCGGCTTGCTGAAGGCGCACCAATGCTACCTTCTTTTGGCGCTTGGACACGCCGTCGTCTAATGTGTCATCGAAAAGATCAATTTCTTCGTTGGTCAACTTTTTAAATTCTTCATATACGATATCCATAATGATTTTATCAATATCATTGCCACCTAAGTTATTGTCACCGTAGGTGCTGACTATGGATATAGTTGGCTCTCCCGCTTCTTCCACCTTGACTTGAAGTACGCAGGCATCAAAAGTTCCGCCGCCAAAGTCGTATACCAAGATTTTTTTATCACTGACTTCATTAACCGCATAGGAAATAGCCGCTGCCGCAGGCTCTAAGCGCAAGTAAATACTTTCTGGGTCAAATCCGGCTAAAATCGCTGCTTCCTTGGTCATTTTCTTTTGCTTGTCTGTGGAGTTGGCGGGAACGGTAATTACACAACCGGAAAATTCACCGGTAATGCCAAGCTCTTCTTGAGCATATTCGTCTGCCTTTTGTTTAAGATGCCCCAGGATTTCCCCAGCTATCTGCTCTGGGGTGAATTGGTAATCTTTATCATCTACAGAAACAGTAAGCTTTGCATCACTACCTAGGTAGCGCTTAATTGAAAGAATAGTGGAAAGGGGATAGATAATAGCAGCTTCCTTTGCTTGTACTCCAAATATCCTAGATAGCTTGCTCTCATCTTCCGGGTCTGATTCGAATTGAATAGCTGTTGGGAAGATATTACTGCCGTCTATAGGGATGGTTTGAGCCTCGCCCTCCCCAAAATTGTAGATACTTACAACTGAGTTGGTGGTGCCAAAGTCAATACCGAGGAATAAACCCCGTTCTGTGTCCAGTCCTAAAGTGCCCATAAGTGCCTCCTTGAAGTTTCGCTAGTATATTTTTTGAATATTTACATTAATGTACGTTAGCTGTAGGCGGTATGTATGGCGAAAATTGCGGCATGGGTAAAATATAACCTTTTTACATAAAAAAATCTATAAATAAAACACATGCTTACATACTGCTTGCATATGATGTATTGGGAAATCTATTAAAATAAAATCATCAGATTGAAATCAACGGCAAATGTAAAAACTGACATGCAAACATTGATTTTGTGCCGGGAAATATGGGAAATATAACACTTTGCACTTCGCGGCTCAAAAAACCTTGGGAAATATTCTAATTTCCTGCAACAAGACATTGCATTCTTTGATGAAATAGTATAGACTTTCGCAAATTATTAACTTAACGTGGGATAGGGGCGCATCACAGCTATGTGCCCTAGTTGTATGTACAAAAAAGGAGAGTAGTTAAAATGAAAAAAAAGAGAAAATCACGGGAAGTGATTACAGGAGCATGCAAGAAAGTTTTTGCAGTTGTCTTGACGCTTCTGCTTATGGTGAGTGGCGGGATACCTGCCTTTGGGCATACAGAGGAGTATGAATGCCTCTGTGAAGAGTATGGACTCTGTCTGGAGGAAGAAGGCATAGAAAATCCTGAGCCTGCCGGGGGCAATATTACGCCAGTACCGTTTGGTCCGCCGCCTCGTCAAGTCTATGTAGTACAAAATAGAGCTTCTGCCGCAACCCACTTTACGGATGGAAACATCATACTTCCAAATAATCCAATGTGGGAGAACTACGATCCGCCATCACGAGAACCATCGTTTGGACTTATTCACTATGTGAGACCCAGATATGGGTTTTCGCTGGTGCAATGGAGAACAACACTGAGTAATACGGGATTAAGTACAACTACTACAGCAAGCAGACAACTAAATGCTCTTAATGATTACTACACAAATATGATATCACGCCAAACCGACGAAACACTCATTGCTCATTTTATAGAGATAGAAATTGATGCGGCTTCTGCTAATTTTGGCACAAGAATAGTTGGCTATTCGCCTATTGCCCCACGACAGCATATCCTTACTAATGCAACAATCCCCTTCGAGTCAGCGCCAGTATATTTTCCTCATGTAGATATTACTAGTGTGGAGACATTCCCCCCTACAGGGCCGCCATCAGGCAATCCCAACTTTTATGCAAATTTCCAATCCACACAATCTCATTTTTATTTTTATTCATCAGGCATCACCACCACAGGCCAGCAGCAAAGTCATTATACTCTCCATATTGTCTATGATGAAAACACATATGATGACTTTTATGTAGGTGTGGAAACAGGTTTAGGCATTGGTCGTCATCGACAAATAGTAGAAATAATTCATGGCCCAATTGCAACTGGCCATCCAGTAGGGAAATTTAGGATGATTTTCAATGTTATGCGCCCTGTTGTCGAGATAGACTTGTACACTGTAATAAGCGCAGGCACAGCCGAAGCAACTGTAGTAACTGATCGTAATTATGATTCATTTGCATCAACATATACAATTGCTTCAGAAACTTCCGTTCCCATTACTGTTACCCATGCCCCTATCCCAAGCAGTAACAGGATAGAAGTAGTGATTCAACGCCCATGCATCCATTCTTTTTTTGATCAAAATCAGTCTATAGATTCAGCTTATAGAGATAATGATAATGATTTTATACTAAGTGAAATTTATATCACCGCACCTTCAGGTTTTGTAGAAGTACCGGGCACACGGAGCCTAAGCACCGATGGAAGTTCGTTAACTGTGGTATTTGAACCTATATCGACTACCGGGCCACCACCCCCTACCTCACCACCAATAACCAGCCCTCCGACATCGGAACCAGAGCCAGAACCAACACAACGCCCCGCCGCTTCGCCAAGACCAACGCCCACACCAACACCAGAGCCATCCCCTGACCCGATAAGTGGAGATCATCACGCATTTATCATCGGTTTTACAGACGGCTATATCCGCCCAAACCATTCCATGACCCGAGCACAGGCCGCCACTGTTTTCTTCCGCCTTATGTCAGACGAAGACAGAGCATACTACTGGCATACAGAAAATGACTTCTCAGATATATCCTATCGGCGCTGGTTCAACAACGCAATATCAACCACTACAAATGCCGGAATATTTACAACAACACCTGATACACCTTTCCGGCCTAATGATGCAATTACCCGAGGAGAGTTTGCAGCGGCCGCATCTAAGTTTATGGGATTAACACCTGTATATGGCGAGTCACTGTTTCGAGACACCACCGGTCACTGGACTGAGCCATACATCAATGCAATTACATTAGAAGGATGGGTACTTGGCGTTGAAGGCATAGGAGGAAGATTCATGCCCAACGGACACATTACAAGGGCAGAAGTTGCCGCACTTATGAACCGCGCCCTAGGCAGGCTGCCTTATGGGACGGAGGCATTGCTTCCAAGTATGATCCACTGGCCAGACAACACCGATGAAGATGCCTGGTACTTCCTATATATCCAAGAGGCTTCTAACTCCCACTATTTTATAATGACTGAGGATGGTATACACGAAACATGGGAAGAATTGATTGAACCCCGCAGATGGTACCTCTTGGAAAGACCTTATTCAAAACCTGAAGATATTAACCAGTAGCTTTAATACAAAAAAAAATCACAATCCCCCTGCTAAGCACTTGCATTGGCAGGGGGATTGTGTTATATAATAGCCGCCATATGTTGTTGGGAAAACGCACCAAAAAATTAGCTGTGTGTCATAGTTTATCACCGCAGTAATATTATCGTAATGGCATCGTTATTGTGTTGTAACAACATGTTGTGTTAAATATATTATACTATATATCCAAGATTCAGCGAACATTAGATTATGGAGGCAATAAACGATGGACAAAAACCCAAAACATAAGGTCAATGCTAGCAATATGCGCTATTGGAAAATTATACCGATGCTTATATCAATCGTGCTGATAGTTGGCGTGATGATAGCGCTTGGAGCATACACGGAAGATACTGACACACAATTGCAAAATACATATACAGAAAATGAAGTATATCAAGAAGCTTATGAAAATCGGTCTCTTTATTTGGAAACTGGATATGAAAATATCTACAATGAAGAGATTGACAACAACACAAATAATGAGAATGACGCATTACATCAAGGTGGCGATTTAAACGAAGCACCAGAATACATACCCATTATTCCCCTAAATGAACTATTGAGTCAAGGTTACACCATCATGTCAAATGAAACTGGTGTATTCATTCAAGGTCAATCTGCACTACCCGGAAATCCTCATTGGAGGGATTATTCACCACCACAATCACCGATACTAGGGCATGTTGTACCAAACATCTATGCCTTTTTCGTCGAACCAAGATACGGTTACGCGGCCTTCCAATGGGCCATTTATCAGGGGAGCGCTACCATGCTAGAAACAGGCTCACCTGTGAGGCAATTACTTCCAGACCCTATTGGTGGAATCTATTACCAGATAAATATTCAAGTGTTTAATCCCAACACGCGAGTAGCCATGAATTTTCTTAAATTAGAGTTAGACGCTGATGATATCGACTTTGGGGTAAGAATTGTCGGATACACGTCACCTCCTATATCACAAGCAAATATCATCAATAATACTTTAGAAGCTTTTCGGACACAAATTTTCCCATCCGTACACACAAGCGATGAAGACGAGCCATTCCCCCCAATTCCACCACGCCTTCCACAACCCGGCCCCGACTTTAATGCAATATTCGATTCACAAACATCTAACGCATTCCGCTTCAATGGTGTGCCAAATCCATTCGGCCTGCAACCTGTAGACATCCGCAACACCCCAAGCCACTGGGAATACACCCTCAACATGGGCGTAGAAAACAACCTACGGGTAGGCCACCACGATGATACTGTCCTCCTCCGCCACGGCCCCGCACAAGTAGGCTATTTCAACCTAACCTTCACAGTAATACGCCCAATAACCGAGCTCCTCTTCGATAATCAAAACCAAAGCACTCAAGAAGTAAGCGTAACCCCAACCATCCGCGACATGTGGGACCCAAACACAACTGTAATAACAGAAGAAGAATACCCACTAGGAAACCTACCTTACACCTACGCCAACCCAGCCGCCACAACCCGCCGCGACCGCAACCAACAAAACATAACAGTAGAAATCCTATCTCCCGACGACTTCACCGTATTCAATGGGCCATCCACATGTGGATTCCCATATACAGACATAGAGATAACCCCACCCCAAGGTTACACTGAAGTTTCCCGCGAGCTGGTATATGTGCCTATCACTTGCAATGATAGCGGAGAGACCACCTACAGGCAGCAGTTAGTGGTTGTATTTGCGCCAATCCCTGTGCCAACAGTAAACATCACAAGGCCAGAATCAGGCGGCACAGTGATCACTATCCCTGACCATGAAGACTACTACCCAGGGTTTAACCAAACTCAACATGTAGACATAACTGGCCCTGATGGAACCACTGGCCGTATTACCATAGTGATAGATGACCCTCCTGGGGGAAACCACTTTAACGATAACACAACAATAAACATTCCATCCGGCTATCTAAGGGCAGCCGATGATTATGTAGATGAAGATGGCAACCTTCATGTTGTAATCCATCCCGCATACGAGGTCGAGTTCCGCCTCAACGGGGGCAGCATAGGTATAGACAACGGCCCAATAATCCGCAATAACCGCCTAAGAGGCTTTCAGATAGGCACAGGATTTACACCTATAGCCACTTTAGACCCTACAGTGACAACAACAGATTTTGACCTACAATGGCCTCAGTATGGGGTGCCTGCAAACCCAACGCGTAACTTTGATAGTTTCCTTGGTTGGCAAGAACTAGATTCAACAGGCGTTCCGATAGGCGATATACTTACCCCAGCTCAAACAGCAGACGCAATTGTTACCGGCAGAAGAATCTTTGAAGCCCGCTGGTGGACACCAGAGTTTATAAAAACAGATATGGGGCTATACGAATACCCGAGAGAAATAAACCAGCTATCCGGCGCAGAGTTTGCCATATATCAAGGGGACATGGCCCCAAATGGCGACCCCATATATACCACGCTGCTACACACCATACCTATAAACAATACTGATGGCCGCATTGTATTAAACTGGAATTTTTCTCCCGCTGGCATGTATATACTACGGGAAATAAATGCGCCGTACGGCCATGATACGCCCACAGGCTTCTGGGTTATAGAGTTTGACGAACGGGGAGTAATAACAGGCTTTGCTCCTCATGGCAACAATCCAGCCTTTGTTAATACCGCCACATCGGAATGCAACCTTGATCCTTGTGAGTGCAATCCGCCCCCAATCTGGCATGTAGGCAACAGCCCCACTGTCAAGCAATGGCCGATATATAAAACCAACTGGTCAATATATTCTGATTTCAATAACAGGATATACCTGGATGGTGCCATATTCAGCCTATATGTATACAACGGCAGTGGTGACCCTGGGCATGTACTGGTAACGCCAGATATGGTAGGCCCCGCAAACGAAGGCTACCAATGGTCATATGTAATAACCCAAACAAGCAACCCCAACCCAGCCATCCTTGGGCAAATGCTCTTCCCAATGGCACCGAACCGATTCTACCAATTGGTAGAGCATGTCGCCCCGGATGGATACAGAGCACCCTTTGGCCAATGGCGCATTAGTGTTGAGGAAGCCCCTATACTAAGGCTGTCGATAACCAATATCGGAGATGTGCCTAATATCTTAAGGCCGAATCCTGACGAAGCGATATATTACGTAGGCAACCGCGTAGATTTCGACCTACCAGTTTCTGGTGGCGGCGGCACTAGGCTGATTCACTTTGCAGGCATGGCAGTTATTGTTTTTGGGATGGGATTACTGGTATTGTTCCATCTCAAGCGAAATAAAAATGTAAAGATATCCATTCACAGACATATGTAGTTATCCAGACTCATATTTAATCACAATAAAATATTCATTGGCGATTGCATACACCATGTTGCAGTCGCCTTTTTTTATACATAAGACTGGGACATATGATTCATTTGTTTTAACCTGATGGGAACGATACCAAGCTATCAGGAATAAATTTAAAAGAATGAGGAGTTGAAAAAATGAATAGCTTTATCGTCCCAATGGATGAGCTAATGAAAAAGTCAAATCCTGAGTACAGTGAGATGAATGATATTTCAGCGGCTACTATATACGCTATCGCTGACCCATCTATCAAGGCATTAATCCCCCCGCCACTAGAGCTTGCTAATCCGGCTCTTCTTACTATTTATGTATCAAATATCAACAAGCCTACGTTCACTGCGCCGTACATGGAAGGAGGCATCGGAGCTTTAACAAATCTCAAAGATAATAATGGCGTCACGCACACCGGTCTTTATTATTTTAGTTTACAGCTATACGGCAGGGGATCACAAAACGCCACATTCATGGGGCGTGAAGAAGCAGGATTACCCAAAAAATTTGCCAGCTCAATAAACCTAAAACGCATACATAACAAAGTTTTTTTCCACGTCGAACGAAATGGAGTAAGGCTCCTCGATGCCCAGCTTAACATCAGCAGCTACAACGATCCTGGATTTTCGAATGGGCTGGAGAGCGCTAATCTTGCAAAAGGTATAACGCAAGAAGGAGGAGTTTTAACACATCGATATAGTACAGATGATGTAAATGGCCTACATAATATGCAAATATTTTATTACAACAGCCCAACGTTCTACTTTCATTACGAGCCGGCCTATGCCCAAATTAGGCTCCGGTCTTCTATATATGACCCGTGGGGCGAAATAAAAATCGCTAAAGTTCTGGGCGGGTCTTGGGCTAGAAACAATAATTTTGTTGTTGATGTCAGAAAAATTTATTCATATCCAGACATCGAAGCTATGAATGTGATGAGATATCTTTATACCGGGCGCTTCGATCCTCTTATTGGAAGAAGGTGAAAAATGAATGCATTTAAAAATGTGGGGTTTGCGTATCAGTTAATGCAATGCGACGCGATACATGAAATTTGCGATCAAGAAGTTTATGATATGATTGATAAAGTGATTTTCCAAACATTAGGGCCTAGAGGCTTAAGTCAAATTATTAGTGCTGGTAACCGCGTTACAATCAAGGTCAACCTTGTTGGCGCTCATCTGGGCGCGAGGGGCGAAAAAGGGCGCGCTATTATTACAGACCCACGAATAGTCAGGTATGTAGCTGAAAAGGTTCGTGAAATTATCGGCCCAAGAGGTGTCATAAAAGTTATTGGCACCACTCACTATTATCATAAAAACCCATCCTTGAAAGAGGAGGCAACAAGCTTTTTTTGGGCAAAATTGGGGAGAAGCGGCAATAATGCAGTAAATCCTTATGTGGATATTTGTTATGATGGAAATGCCGATGGAATACTTGATGGCACTTCCAATGCTAGACTTATTAATCTTGATGCCCTAGGTGAAAACGAGCGATTTTGTCGAACAATATCCCTCAATAATGGTACAAGAGTTGATGTTGCGTTTCCTAAATTCCTTCGAACACGAGAAGAAGCATGGCGTGCAAGAGAGCCCAATGAATATACCGATGTCTTTATAGGCTTGCCAATATTTAAAACACATGGCCTTATGGGAATGACAGGTGCCTTGAAGCTTCATTATGGGATAAGAAGTATGTATGGGGCCCACTCCGACGCGGGACGTTATGGCCATAATGGCATCTATTTTGATGAGACGGGCAATATGCATGGTCGCCATAACTTAGTTGACTACCTTTGCGCCCAGCATTTAATCAGAAGTTATGATTATTCGATACTTGATGCACTAACACTTAACCTGCAAGGGCCTGCATTGCCAATGGGTCTAATAACAGACATCGCTGATACCGACCAAAAAGCAGACTTTATTCTTACCAACTGTATAATGGCTTCACTTGACCCAGTTGCGCTTGATGTTGCAGCTACAAATCTAATGGGTTTTGATTTAAGAAGTATTCCCCTTTTAGAAGAAGCAAAGAAAAACGGAATTGGAGAAACTGACCCTGCTCACATATTTATAAATGGTGACCGAGCGTTCAGTCGGGTCAGGCTTCATTTATGGAATCAATTCGGACCTGATAAATATCCTCCGCCACCTAGGGTTGGCGCCATGCAGCTAAAAAAAACACAAGTAGACCCTGACTTTAACATTTTCCTCTATCCACCAAAGAAAATTGGGTTACACAGATACATATTTAAATATAGAATCATTCCTATTTCGGAACCCGATAAGACAGATTTGGATCCAAGTATTAAAATTACAAGAGTCGAAATCCATGCTCACAAAATATTACTGGCAGTAAGAACAGTTGGCGATTTGACAAGTGGTGAGCTGATAATTGATTTAAATAAAGACGAGTTTAGTCTTTTACGGAATACAGCACTTGCATGTCAGGGGCATGCCTGGGATCAGTATTTCAATTGCCGTGCAGGTAATGAAAGTTTTATTTATAGCTCCTGATATAAGGCAGTGAAATCCGTTATTTAAACGCCCTCGAATAATTCGTCCATGTGCGCAAATGATCCCCACGTTGTGAATGTTCCCTCGTCAATCATACGGTTAATTTCATCGCGGTTTGCCCACATTACGCCGCTGGTTTCATCAGGAGCAAGAGTTACAGTTGATATATCAACATTTTGCCGGAACAGCCACACATCAGCCAAGCAATGGTTACAAGCATTACAACGCCGCAAACGATGTTTAATCATTCGCCCGTTCTGCGGTTCAAGAATAATGCCTAATTCCTCTTTTACTTCTTTTAGTGCCGTAGTTAAGCTATCATCGCCTGTAACCGCGTTTCCGCCGGTACATTCCCACAGATTGGGGAACGGCTTATTCGGAGATCTTTGCGAAATAAGATATTCGCCTTTGTCGTTTTCAATCCATACTTGAACTGTAAGGTGATATTCGTCTTTGCCCATAGGTTTACCGCGCTCGTGCAGGCGGCCCGTTGCACTGCCATTTTCATCTAGTATATCCCAAAACTCAGCCATATTGTTCCTCCGTTTGCTGTACATACACTGCAAATAACTATGATGATTATAACATTGGCATAGCAATCATCACAGCTTACCCACGCCTGGGATAGCCTTGCATTTGCCTTGATGATTGATGACGCTAAACGAATAATCAATATGAAAAATACAGATACTATGGAAAAGCTAGGAGGTGAGGTATGTCTAAGAATAAGAAAGATGGAAGCGCGACTGGCAATGTGGGTAGCTTGGAAGCAGCTAATGATTTTATGCAAGAATCTAGCGGCACTACAGTACAAAACCCTGACCAGAATAAAGAGATTCACAAGGCGGCATTGGGGCGCAATGCCCATAGATAACTGTATGCAGAATAAAAAACCCTGAGCCTCCGGTGCCGGAGATTCAGGGTAAGAAAAAGAATAAAAGATTTTGTGCACCCCTGAACTTAACATTCAGGGGTTGTATTTTTCATTTTATGCTTCCTTATAATAATCACTACCACAACAATCACTGCTGCTAGTAAAACCACAATAACAACTGTAGGCAATATTGTACCCTTGCCACCACTAAGAGATAACCAACTACCCTGTACAAACATTATCATTGGCGCTTCATATACATATTTTCTAAACCTCGCAATCATTTCTTCGTCGTATCTATATAAACCTATAACAGACCGATTATGCTCGAGAGAAACATAGCCCCAGGTCATGTTGTCTCTGATATAGTTTGTGTATCTGCACCAATCGCGCAACAAGCGTCTTTCGTGTCTTGAAACGAGCCTTTCACCTACGACGTCCCACATCGCAGCCTCTGCCTCGCGTAACTCCGCATACGAAAACTCCACAAGCGTGTACTGTACCCCGGCTTCCAACAAGGACCCGATACTGCTATGGTTGCGGGCCTGTTCTAAGCTAGGCTCCACAATAAAAATTACTAGCCGCCCGTGGGTATCAAGAGAAAGACCGGCATAAAAATCAGGGTAAATATAAGATATACTACGTGCCAAATTAGCCCGTACAAATCCCTGATACATTGCTCGTATCTGGAGCGAGGCCTCTGCCTGGTTTATCCTGTATTCTTCCTCTGTTACACCGATTATATCCGCGTCCCACCACGGAGCCGCCTTTACTACTGTGGCAAAAACACTCGCAAGCATCACAAATGTCAAAACCAAACCTATAATCCTTTTGCACATAATAATTCCTCATGAAAAAAGCCCTGCAAACATGATTGTTTACAAGGCTAAAAAGTCTTGCGGAGGCAGGATTTGAACCTACGACCTTCGGGTTATGAGCCCGACGAGCTACCAAACTGCTCCACTCCGCGTCAGCAAAAAATATGATATCATATGGTTGTTTAAAATGCAATAGTGAATATTAGATTTTTTGATGTTTTAGGAGTGGAAATTATGTTGATTAGATTACAGAAGTGGATTTCCCAGTCTGGAGTGGCTTCTCGACGCAAGGCTGAGGAGCTTATTCTTGCTGGGGAAGTAACAGTTAATGGAACTGTAGTTACTACTTTAGGAACTTTGGCTGATACTGATATAGATATTGTTATGGCCCAGGGAGTGGAGTGCAGACTTGACCATAAAAAGGTTTATATTGCGCTGCATAAACCTGAAGGTGTAGTTACTACTACTTCTGATCCTTATAACCGGGCTACTGTTATGAATTATGTACCTGGGGGGATTGGGATTTATCCTGTGGGGCGGCTGGATTATGACACTAGCGGACTTATTCTACTTACTAATGACGGGGCTTTTGCCCAGCATCTTGCACATCCTAGGCATGAGGTGTCTAAGGTTTATATTGCTACTGTTAAGGGTATGCCTGATAGGGAAGCACTGGAGCGGTTTCGTTCGGGGCTGGTTATTGAGGGGAGGCTTACTTCTTCATGCGACATTGAAGTAATAAAAAAAGAACCTAATGCTAGGGTCCGCATTAGGCTCCGTGAGGGGCGGAATCGTCAGGTTCGTAAGATGTGTGAGGCTATCGGGCATCGGATTTTGGCCTTGAAAAGGGTTGAAGTTGGACATGTTAAGCTTGGAGGGCTACCTCGCGGAGAGTGGCGGCATTTGACTTCGGCTGAAGTTAAGGGCTTTGCAGCTTCATCTAATTAGAGCGTAATGGGGTTTTGATGATTGGAACAAACCCTATTAGTCGGTAATTTTTCTGAACACAATCTCGTTAGGCCTTACCCACCCTAGGCGGGTTCTTGCTAGTTCTTCTATATATGCGTCGGAGTCGAAGTGGGCTATTTGATATCTTAGGTCTCGGTAGATTGCTTCCTCCCTTGCCAGTTCTGCCTGGATACGGTCATTTTGGACTCTTAGATTATTGTATCTTACGGCCTGGCCTCTTATCAGGGCTGCAAAAGTTATTATTATGATTAGGCATAGGATAACAAACGCCATGCGGCTTAGCTTGTTTTGCTTTTTTTCTGGTTTGCTTGGGCGTTCTGGTTTTTGAGTTCTTTCTTGTCTGGGCATTTTAGCTCTCCTGTTTCACGCGGGTCATGGCTTCCCATAAGCCTTGTAGGTAGGTGGCACCCAATGCACGGTCATATAGGCCATAGCCTGGGCGTCCTTTTTTTATTGTTTCATCCCATATCATACGACCATGATCTGGGCGTACCCAGCCTTTGAAGTTGATGTCATGGAAGGCTTTCATTATTGCGTACATATCTAGCGAACCATAAGGGGTAAAGTGGGCGGATTCGTAGAAATCGGTTTCGTTTTCGAAACGAAGATTTCTTACATGGGCAAAGTGGATTCTGCCCTCTTTGCCGAATTCTCTTATCATCGAGGGGATATCAGATTCTTTTCTTGCGCCTAGTGATCCTGTGCACAAGGTTATGCCGTTATTGGGGCTTGGGTTAATATCTAGGTAGCGGCGGATATTGTCTCGGCTTATTATTAGTTTTGGCAGGCCGAATATAGGTTGTGGGGGGTCGTCTGGGTGGACGGCCATTTTTATGTCTAGTTTTTCTGCGTGGGGGATTATGGCGTCTAGGAAGTATTTCATGTTGGCGTAGAAAGTGTCTTCTTTCATGTCTTTATATTTTTCTAGAGTTTGGCGGATGGTTTTCATACGCTCTGGTTCCCAGCCTGGCATTTCATAGGTGTCAGCTTCTTTTGCGTAGCGGGCGGCTAGTTCTTCTACTGAAACGGAGTTAATGAAGTCCGCTTCATAGCGCATCGTGTTGGAGCCGTCTGGCAGGTTGTAGTACAGATGGCTTCTAGCCCAGTCTAGTACCGGCATCATGTTGTAACAGATGCACTTTATACCTATCTTGGCAAGGCGTTCCATGGTTGTGATATAGTTTTCGATTTTTTCGTCTCTAGATGGGGCGCCTAGTTTTATATCTTCGTGGATATTTACGCTTTCTATTACTTCTACTTCTAAGTTATGGGCTGATATTTCATCTTTCATAGCTTGGATTTGATCCATAGGCCAGGCTTCACCTACGGGATAGGTAAGTAGGCTTGTTACTACTCCCGTCATGCCTGGGATTTGTCTAATGTATTCTAGGCTTATTGGGTCTTGGTTAGTCCCGAACCAGCGGAATGTCATCTTCATTTGCATCATCCTCTCTTGGGTGTATGTTTTGTATGGATTCTTCTTGGGATAGGCCTAAGATTTTGGCCATTAGGGCTATAGTTGGGTCTTTTGCTATATAGGTGTTGTATTCGGTTATTGCTGTATTTAAGATTGTGATGGCTTCCGATATGGTGTTTTCGATTACTTCTATTTCTTCTGGGCTTTCTTGTTCTTGCCTTTGGCGCATTAATTCTTCCAGTTCTTCCATGTGAATATCTACCGGGGCGCGCCTTTTCATTATTTTATAGTGGAGTACTATTGCGGCTACGCTTACTACTGCAATGAACATGGATATAAAGCCGAATATGGACATTATTTTACCATCCTTGCCAGTGCGGCTATATGGGCGGGGGTTGTGCCGCAGCAGCCGCCCATTATTTTTACATTTGTCTGGGTTACTATTTTTGCATAGTCTTCTGGGGATTGGTTATAGCGTACGGTACCATCTTCTACTATAGGCAAGCCTGCGTTGGGCTGCAATATTATTGGCAGGTTTGATTTTAGGCTAGGGAGGAGTTTGGCGTATATATCTGGGCCGAAGCCACAGTTCATTCCTATAGCAGTTACTTCAAGGCCTTCCAATAAGAAGACCATATCTTGGACTGATGTCCCCATCATGGTTCTGCCATTTTCATTAAAGGACATGGTGGCTATTATAGGGAGGCTAGTTGTTTTTGCGGCCTCTACTGCCAGGCGCAGTTCTTCAGGGTCCATCATAGTTTCTATCAGGATTAGGTCTACTCCTGATTCTATGCCGGATTTTATGGCTTCTTCGAATATAGCTGTAGTTTCCTCGTGGGTTGTGTCACCATAAGGCTCCAGCATTAGGCCTGTAGGGCCAAGGTCTAGAGCTAATAGGCAGCTAGGATATTCTTTTAGGGCTTTGCGTGCGTGAGATATGGCGGATTTTATTATTTCGGCTGCGTTTTCATATTTATATGCATAGGCTCCAAAGGTGTTGGAGGTGATTATGTCTGCCCCGGCTTCTAAGTATTGCTTGTGGATGTTTATGATTTCCTCTGGGTGGGATAGGTTTAATAGGACGGGATCGTCCCTTAATCCTAGGGATTGCAGCTGGGTTCCCATAGCTCCATCGAAGATTATTTTATCTTTGTTTAAATCCATATTTCCTCCTATAGCCCGATATTATTTATTCCGTTGTATGCATAGTATACTGCAAAGGGTTGAATACTACAAAAAAACCATTTGGAGGAGATTTTTATGGAAAATAAAAAAAATAACCCCATCGCAACGGATCAGGGGTTACAAGTTCATTCTACAGGGATTAATGTGAAGTATGATACACCTTTATTTGATACCTTGGCCATTCTTGACGACTCTGCGGGGCGCGATGTAGATTCTAATGTGGCCATTCCCAGCGAGCTTGCCGTTGAGCAGGCCAAAGAATGGGTGGATGAAAACAGGCTATAGAAGCCTGGTGAGAAACAGCAATGTACCATAGATAGCCAAAACCGCTAATGCAAGTATATCGGGTTTGGCTATTTTCATTACCTTCATTCTGGTTCTACCCATGTCGCCGCGGTAGCATCTAGCTTCCATTGCTGTTGCTAGTTCATCTGCCCGTTTAAAAGCGGACACGAATAAAGGGATTAGGATTGGAAGCAGGCTTTTTGCCCGTTTTATCAGGCCACCTGTATCTAGGTCTGCGCCTCTGGCTTTTTGGGCTTTCATTATTTTATCCATTTCTTCTGCCAGGGTTGGGATATTGCGCAACGCTATGGTCATCATTATGGCTATATCGTGAGCCGGGACTTTAATGATTTTTAGGGGTTTTAGTAGGGCTTCCACACCGTCTGTTAGCTGGATTGGAGATGTTGTTAGGGTTAGGATTGAGGAGCCTGTAATTAGGAGCACTAGGCGGGCAGCCATTTGCCCTGCCATATATACACCTTCCATAGTTAGGCGAAGAAAGCCTACCGCAAAGATTACATTCTCCCCAGGCGTCATAAAGAGGTTGAGAATAACCGCAAAACATAGGATGAACAAAATTGTCCTTAGTCCACGGAAAAGGAACAGCAGCGGTACTTTTGCAATCTTTACCATCACCAACAAAAATACTGCGGCTACTCCGTACCCTATGAAGTTGGTTACAAAGAATAAAGCTGTGATATAAAACATTATCCCCAGCAGCTTAATTCGAGGGTCTAAGCGGTGAATTACTGAGTTAGAGGGGTAGTACTGTCCTATGACTATACGGGTCATGATACCAGCCCTCCTTTGCCAACTAGGTCTAGGATTCTGGCTGCCAGTTCATCCATTGAAAATATATCCGATGTTATGGCAGGGTTGATTTCGCCTAAGCGCGCGGCTAGTTTGCTTATTTGTGGGATGTCTAGGCCTATGCTTTGTAGATTTTGGGCTTGACCAAAAACCTTGGCAGGGGTGTCATCGTAAAGCAGCTTTCCTTTATTTAGAACTATTATCCTATCTGTGAGGCGTGCAGCATCGTCCATGCTGTGGGATACCAGGATTACGGTTATACCCAGGGTTTCATGCATATGTTTTATTTGGGAAAGAATTTCGTCCCGGCCTTTTGGGTCTAGACCGGCAGCGGGCTCGTCTAGTATCAGGATTTTTGGGCGCATGGCTAATACGCCAGCTATGGCAACGCGGCGTTTTTGCCCCCCTGATAGCTCGAAGGGGGATTTTTGATAATATTCTTCTCCCAGGCCCACGGTGGCTAGGGCTTCTTTTACATGGGTATCAATTTCTTCTGGGGTCAGGTTCATCTTAGACGGGCCAAAGGCTACATCGTTATATACACTGGCTTCGAAAAGCTGGTGTTCTGGATATTGGAATACTAGACCTACTTTTTGACGGATAGATTTTAGCTTTGATTTATCGGATTGGATGTCTTCCCCTTCTATAAAAACGTGGCCGGAGGTTGGGTGTAGAAGGCCGTTAAGATGCTGGATTAATGTACTTTTGCCTGAGCCTGTGTGGCCTATTAAAGCAACCATTTCTCCTTGATGTATGGTTAGGCTTATATCTTCTAGGGCGCGCATTTCAAATACTGAGTCTGGGCTGTAGATGTGAGATAGGTTTTTTATTTCTATAGCAGGGGTAGATTCTTGGGTGAAAGGCACAGTTTTAGCTGGCGAAACCGCTGCAAACTGATTTGTTTTTTTGGGTAAAAGCTTTCTCACAGTCTCGTCTTCTATAAACTCGTCCACGGTCATGATGCTATCACCCAGGTTCAGGCCTGCGCGGCGTAAAGTGTGAGCTAAATCTGTTACTGGGGGGACGGATAGGGTATAACCCTTCATTGTATCCACTTGAGAAAATACCTTTTTTGGTATGTCGTCCAGCACCACTTCCCCTTCGTGCATAACAATTACTCGGTCGGCCAATACGGCCTCCTCCATAAAGTGGGTTATAAGAATTATTGTGATACCTTCTTTATTTAGCCTTGCGATGGTATTTAAGACTTCATGCCGGCCAGAAGGGTCTAGCATTGCCGTGGGTTCATCCAGGACTATGCAATCTGGGTGCATGGCAAGTACCCCCGCTATTGCTACCCGTTGCTTTTGTCCACCGGATAGATTATGGGGGGCAGATAGGGCAAAAGCCTCCATGCCTACGGTTTTTAGAGTCTCGTCTACTCGCTTGCGGATTTCATCTGGTGGGACGCCTAGGTTTTCCGGGCCAAAAGCTACGTCCTCCTCTACCACTGTGGCTACCAGCTGGTTATCCGGGTTTTGAAATACCATGCCCATGGTCTGGCGGATTTCCCATAGATGGTCCAGTGATTTAGTGTCTTTGCCATTTATCCATATGGTTCCTTTGGTTGGGGTTAACAGGGCGTTTAGTTGACGCGCTAATGTAGATTTTCCAGAACCATTATGCCCTAGTACAGCAACAAACTCCCCTTGAGCAATGGATATATCTAATCCTTTTAAGACATCATGGGACGCACCTTCGCTTGGATAGGCGAAATACAGGTTTTCTGTTTTTATCATGGGATAATGATATCATATTAAATAAAAAAAGGCCCGCATCGTCTGCGAGCCTTTTCTATTATATCAGGGGCTTATAATTGGCGGCCTATGGGCATCCATTACTTCATCTACATTAAAGAAATCACGGTTTAATATATCTCTCCATCTTACCAGGGCATAGCCGCCTATTTCTATCCTGCCGGCTAGTACATGTGTGGGATAGACTGTTACGGGCTGCCTAAAATCTACATTGAAGTAGAGATCGTAGCCGTTATCTAGGACTACCTGCAACCCCTCCCCTCTTAGTGTAAACCCGAATGGCGCTATAAAGATATTGGTGGGGCCTACTACCGGCTCTATGCGCGCTCTCCACTGGGCAACGTCTCTTCTTATATTATTGGGGTTGGAGTTGGGGCCCCAGAAGCCCACCCTATTGTGGGTGTAGCTGTGGTTTGCGAAAAGCCAGCCTGTGTTCTTTAAATATTCTACTACTGCCACAGCTTCGGCTATGGATTCTTCTGTGAGAAGGTCGTGGCCGAAGATACCCATGAAGCCTGTGGCGGCAATTATACCTCTGTGGCCACGGAAGGAGAATTCTGGGTGCTCCCTTACGAAATCGTTCAGAATCAACTGGATATCTCCATCGTGGGTGATTATGGTTTCCCGCTCTGGGGTTATTACTTCTGTAGCCAGACGGCCATCTTCATCTATTATCATACGGTTGGCTAAGCCAATGCCATAGTGGAAGGTGGGATCATCTATTGAAAGGATAAGGGGACGCTTTCCGGGGGGTAAGTAGATGGGGTGCTGCTGCATGTTGCCGTATTCATCTCGGCTCCATATGTCATGTACGCTGTATAACACATAGCCTCGTTCTAGTAGTTGAGGCAGCATACGTATGAACTCACGCTGGAAGATGAATCCTTCGTTTATACCACCAGTTGGGATGTTGATATTGGGGAAAAGATGCTCTGGGTATAGAACTAGGCTATGGAAGAAGATATGGCGGATCTCATCTTCGAATAATACTAGGTTGTCTATCATCTGTAGGATTTCGATTTCTAGAGCTTTGGTTTCGTCATTTATTAGATATTGATCCTCATTTAAAAGAGCTAGGGCTTCTTCGTAGAAGTACCCCCTGGCTAACCATCTGGCTTCGGCTAAAATTTCATCCCTTATTATGGCTCTTTCCGCCTCCAATAGCTCTGCCTCTAGACGCTCAGCTTCTAGACGAGCTTCTTCGAGTTCTCTCTCCAAGGCTTCAAGTTCTGCGGCTAGTCGCCTCGCTTCTTCGGCCTCTTTAGCCTCATGTTCTTGTTGCAACTGTATTCGTTCTTGTTCTCGGGCATATTCCTCTGCGGCGGCACTATTTCCGCAGGCGGCTAGTAGCAGTATGCCTGCAAATATACATAATATTGCAGTTGCTTTCATTTTCATTGATTTCCCTCCCTGTTTTCACTTTGCAGTAACTTTAACGGTTCCTGGACCTAGTAGTTCCTCTAGGGCTTGTGTTAAATTGTCGCTTAGGCTTACCCAGTATGAGCGGTGAGCCTGAAATGATCTGTTTTGGGCTTCGTTGTATATCATTACCTGGGTGTCGCCTTTGAAAGACGCCAGTACATCTGTTATATGGCTTGGGGGTATGGGCTTGTTTTTTGGTACCTTTACCCATAGAGTGCGGACTGTGGTGTTATCTTGGGGGATTTCGTCGTAGGTTAGCATGTCGTTGGCTATGATTTTTGTATCTTCATCTTCCCTTACCCCTGCTTTACCTTGAATTATTACTACTTGATCTGTCGCTAATTTATGGCCTACTTTTTCGTACATTTTTGGGAATACAGCTACCTCAACAGAGCCATACATATCTTCCACTGTTAGGAAGCAGAAGGGTTTTGAACCTTCTTTTGTGTATTTCACAGACTTAGCTGTTATCATACCTCCGTATTTTACTGATTGGCCGTCTACTAGGTCGTGTTCGTCTTTTTCGCTTTCCTCTTTGGCTGCGAAGTCTAAGCTTGTGTAGTTGGTGTAACGGCGTAGTACGTCCTCATAGTCTTGCAGGGGATGGCCGCTTACATAGATGCCTAGCATGTCCTTTTCATTGGCCAGCAGCAGACGCATGGGTAGTTCGCCTATATTGGGCAAAGTATCTGCCTCAAAGGCTTCTTCTTCTGAGTCGTCTAGGTCGAATAGAGACATCTGGCCTTCTAATGTGCTTTTTTTGGTTATTTGCTGGCCAGACATTATATTTTCGTATATGGCCATGTATTGGGCACGGTTGCCGCCGAGGGTATCAAAGGCACCGGCTTTTATAAGGCTTTCTACACAGCGTTTATTTATGTCATGTGGAGACATACGGCGGATAAAGTCTGTTATGCCTTGAAACTTACCGCCGCTTGCGCGCTCTTCAACCATTGCCGCTACCATGCCACGACCTACATTGCGTATGGCGGAAAGGGCAAAGCGGATATTTCCGTCTGATACAGAGAAGGCAACTTCTCCCTCGTTGATATCTGGGGGTAGGAGTTTTATGCCCATCTTTTTACACTCGTGCATATAGCCAGAAACTTTGTCCATGGAGTCCATTACTGATGTCATTGTTGCTGCCATAAATTCTACCGGGTAGTAGCACTTTAGCCAGGCGGTTTGATAGCAGACTACCGCGTACCCTGCCGCGTGGGATTTATTGAAGGCGTAGGCTGCGAAGTCTGTCATATCATTGAAGATTTGAGTGGCTATACTTTCAGGGATGCCGTTTTTTATGCAGCCCGGTACATTGTCTTTTTCTAGGCCATGGATGAAGTTTTTGCGCTCTTCTTCCATTACATCGGCTTTTTTCTTGGACATGGCGCGGCGGATTAGGTCGCTTCTACCCATGGAGTAGCCAGCCAGGTCTCTTACTATTTGCATTACTTGTTCCTGGTATACAATACAGCCGTAGGTGGTGTTAAGTATGGGTTCTAGTGTCGGGTGGATGTATTTCACTTTTGCGGGGTTACGCTTCCCTGCTACATACTTTGGGATAGAGTCCATTGGGCCTGGACGGTACAGGGATATTCCGGCAGTTATATCTTCCATGCTGGTTGGGCCAAGTTCCCGCATGAAGTTTTTCATTCCGCCGCTTTCTAGCTGGAATACACCGTCTGTTTTGGCTTGAGATATTAACTCGAAGACTTTTGGGTCGTCGTATGTCCAGTCGTCTAGGTCTATATCTACCCCTTGGGAGCGCTTTGCTTCTTCAGCGGCTAGGCGGATTACGGTTAGGGTTCTAAGACCTAGGAAGTCCATTTTTAATAGGCCTAGTTCTTCCACCGTGTTCATAGGGAACTGGGTTGTCACTACACCGTCGTTCAGGTTTAGGGGGATATATTCTGATACAGGTTTATCACAGATTACTACCCCAGCGGCGTGGGTTGAGGCGTGACGGGGCAGGCCTTCTAGGCGTAGAGCCATGTCGTATAGTTTTTTCGTATCTTCTTCCGCATCGTAGGCGGATTTTAACTCTGGGTTCATTGTTAGGGCTTTGGTTAGGGTTATGCCTAGCTCCCCTGGTATCATTTTGGCTATGCGGTCTACATCTGAGTAGGGCATTGCCAAGGCGCGGCCTACGTCTCTTATCGCGGCTTTGGCGGCCATGGTTCCGAAGGTTATTATCTGGGCTACATGGTCGTTGCCGTATTTTTCGTTTACATAGTTGATTACTTCCTGGCGGCGCTCGTAGCAGAAATCTATATCAAAGTCAGGCATGGAAACACGTTCTGGATTTAGGAAGCGTTCGAAGAGCAGGTTATATGGGATGGGATCAATGTCGGTGATGCGGAGTGCGTAGGCTACCAAACTGCCAGCGCCGCTGCCACGCCCTGGGCCTACCATGATTTTGTTTTCTCTTGCATAACGGATGAAGTCCCATACTATTAGAAAGTACTCTATAAAGCCCATATTGTTGATGGTGTCAAGCTCATAATGTAGGCGAGGATGATGTTCCCCAGCTTTGTCACCGTAGCGTTCTTCTAAGCCTAACTCGCATAGCTGTTTTATATAGTCGTAAGCGTCAAGGCCGCCTGGGACTTCAAATATCGGGAGTTTGTATTCGTTAAACTTTATTTCTACATTGCAGCGGTCGGCTATTTTTTGGGTGTTTTCTAAGGCTTCTTTAGCGTAGGAGAAGAGGTTGTACATTTCTTCTTGGGTTTTTAGATAAAATTCGTCGCTATCGAAGGACATGCGGTTTTCGTCCAGCATGGTTTTGCCGGTTTGGATACATAATAATACTTCGTGGGCTTTGGAGTCTTCTTTGTTGATGTAGTGGACGTCATTGGTTGCTACTAGAGGGATGCCGGTTTCGGCCGACATGCGGATTAGCTGCTGGTTTATTGCTTGCTGATCTGCCATGTTGTAATCTTGGATTTCTAAGTAAAAGTTGTCTTTGCCAAAAATTTCTTGATATTGTAAGGCTCGCTCTACTCCGGCCTCATAGGTGCTGTTTTGTAATACGCGAGCTACTACGCCGGATAGACAGCCGGATAGGGCTATTAGGCCGCTGCTGTATTGGCGGAGTAATTCTACATCTACTCTTGGACGGTAGTAGAAGCCTTCTGTAAAGCCTAGGGATACTAGTTTCACAAGGTTGTGGTAGCCCTCAAGGTTCTCGGCTAGTAGGACTAGATGCTGGTATACTCCGTCCGAGGTTTGCTTTTTTTCGTGGCGGGAGCCTGGGGATACGTATACTTCACAGCCTAGTATGGGTTTTATTCCAGCATCTACCGCGGCTTTATAGAAGTCTATTACACCATACATTACTCCGTGGTCGGTTATTGCTAAGGAGTTCATACCGTAGGATTTAGCTGTGGATACCAGTTCTTTAATCTTGGCTGAGCCATCTAGAAGGCTGTATTCTGTATGGACGTGCAAATGGATGAAGGGTTTTGTCATTCCGTTTTTCCTCGTTTCTTAGAAGCTGTATTCAACTTCGACAATGACGCATTTGTGCGACGGAAATTCTACTTAAATATATTACCGCAGATTCAATAAAAATCATATATCGCGAATTAATTCAAAATCAGTCACGTCTTTCTTCATTTAATTCGCTATTACTGGTAGAATATTGTCAAGAGGTGAAATAATCATGGATAAGCTTAGAGGAATATCCACAACCATCCTAGAAATTGTGGATAACATTTCAATTGTGGCAATGATTGGCATTGGGTCTTGCGCGGTTATATATTTTCTTTTTTTTCAGTGGCTGGGGTATCAGGAAGCTATGGAATTTCGAAGGCACCTCCCCGCACTTTTTTCAGTTATTGCATTTATGTATGGTGTCTATCGGACGGTTCCCGTTTTGGAAGATTTTTGGGGGCTTACTCGTACTCGGATTAATATCACTCACCCTATATGTGTTTATATTGGGATTGGGCTATGGGTTTTATTTCTTAACTCTCTGATTATTGCTTTCGGTTATGACCCTGAAAATATCGTTCCTTTTCATATGATTTTGGAAAACTTTTTTGGGCGGTATGGCAATGATACCCCTCATTATATTTCTATTGCCCAGCGGTGGTATGAAAACAGCCTTTGCGAACATCGCCTTAATATTGTGTTTTTCCCCCTTTACTCAATTTTTATTAGGGTTATATATTTCGTGTCACCTAGTTATATGTTTGCGGCTTGGGCTGTAAGCAATTTTTTTGCTGTTGCCAGTGGGGTTATGTTTTATAAACTAGTGCTGCTGCTTGCTAATGAGAAAGAGGCGCGGCTCGCCGTCAAATTCTTGTATATACTGCCTTCTGCGTTTTTCTTTATTGTGCCGCTTACCGAAAGCTTGTTTTTATTCCTTTCAATTGGGGTCATTTATTATGTGTTGAAGGGGAAACATGTACATGTTTTTGCTTTTGGCCTGCTGGCGACACTGACTCGTTCCGCGGGGGCACTTCTATTTATTCCTGTGGCATGCGAGCTTCTCAGGGGGTTTAACCGTAAAGACATTGCAAAGTTTGCTTGTTTGCTGGCATTTCCACTTGGTATGGGGATTTATCTTCTTATCAATTTTATGGTTTACGGTAATGCTACCCAGTTTATGGTTTATCAGTACGAGAATTGGGACCAGAGTCTTTATTTCTTTTGGCATACCATCAATTATTTGATGGCGCATATGTTTGAATATGGACGAGATTGGGCTGTCGGGCTTGCTGGGCCTGGCGTTATTGCCTTTGGGCTTACCCTCGGGATTATTGTCTACGGAGCTAATAAAATACGGGTGTCTTTGACTATGTTTGCCTTGGGGTATTTTATTTTTGCCTTTGGGCCTACATGGCTTCTTAGTGGGCCACGGTATGCTGCGGTGCTTTTTCCTCTGGCATTGGTTGGGGCTAAAATTGCCAGTAAGAAAAAAGGCTATAATCTAGTGTTGACTATAGCCTACTTGGTTTTGTTTGCGCTGTATTTTCATGAGTTTGTTGTAGATAATTTTGTGTTTTAGTTATACTAAATCACATGACCCACCCACCCATTACGTATATCCGTAGTATGGGGATAAGGAGTAATAAGAATAATGCAATTATGATAGCCCCCCTGTGGGGCTTTTTTTCTACATAATCAGCAAGAAACACAAAAGCTGGCACTAGCGCGGCGGCATATCTTCCGCCGCTCAATAGCCAAACCATAGAGAAGGAAACAAAAGTATAGCCTAAGGAATATGTGATATATCCAGCATTATGGCGCTTTATAGCGGCGTACACAATCATCCATATTACAAAGGCAAAGCCTAGGATATTGGGGCCGTGGATAAATATCATGGAGTTGTTTAGGATATTATCCATTATTATTGGTGGCATCCCGTTAAACTGCATCCTCATTGCGGCACCGAAGTATAGGAAGCCATTGTTCCAGTTGGAACTTTGGTAGTACAAAAATCTTAGAGGATCTCCGGTTATGCGCCAGTTGATAAATAGGTAGACAATTATCCCAACCAGTATCAACAAAATGAAGAGGCCTTTTTTCAGTACCAGGTCAAAGAATTGCGTCCACTTTCCCTTCTTCATTAAGGTGAAAAGACTATAATGCATTACAAACTCTACCCCGGCAGCAGCGATTAGCACTACACCTACCATCCGTGTGGTGGTTGCCAGAGCGCCAAATATTCCTGCAAGGCACCACTTGTGAGACCGGATATAGTACAGGCTCGCGGCTGTGGTAAGCATAAATAAGCTTTCTGTGTGGGGTGCGCCGAAGAAGAATGACGTAGGAAAAATCGAGATAAGAACTACCGCCCACCATGCGGTTTTCTCACTAAAATCAAGCTTTACAAGATGGTATACATAGCAAAGCCCAGCAACATAACTAGCAAAAGATACTACATATGCCGCGGCAAAGTAGCTGCGGGTTACTAAGCTTACTAAGCGTATAAGCCATGGGTACAATGGGAAGAACACCACAAAGAGGTGATGTCCGCCTTCGGTGTGTATATAACCTGTTTCCGCCAGCACTAGATAATGATTGGCATCCCATCTGGAGAAGCTCCTAAAAATATCTACAATAGATGTATCAAGGCCTTCCAGATGTAAGAATATATACGCAAGCATCAAGGTTACTAACCTTACCCACAGGCCAAACAGGATTATTTTTATGTTGGTTTTCCATGGTTTTACCATCGGTGGATTAGTGGGGTGCTCGTGGGTTAAGAATAATGGCAGGTATTTCTTCGCCCATGGGCCGGAAAAGCGCCGTGCCTTTTCATATCCTAAGGCTACTAAAATAATCCGCATCACTATAGCTATTGTCACAGCCCAAAATAACAGACTTGCAATTATGGAGAACGAAATCCCTAATATATTAATCGTAACCATCTCCCTCGGTTTTGGACGAGTCCATTCTTTATTTAACCTGCTTTACATTACGTATTCATTACAACTATGTCAAGGAAATTGACGCTTATTGACGGCGGTGGTATAAAACAGGTATAAAAAAATGACAGGATGATAGTGCAATGGCAGATAATTTACCTAAGATAAGTATTGTAGTTCCTTGTTATAACGAAGAAGAGGCTCTTCCGATATTTAAGGAGGCTATTATTAAGGTTGCCGATTCTATGCCTCAGGTTACTTTCGAGTATATTTTTATCGATGATGGCTCTAAAGACGGAACCTTACGTGTTTTGCGAGAGATGGCAAAGGAGAATGAGGCGTTTAAGTACCTATCCTTTTCTCGCAACTTTGGAAAAGAAGCCGGACTTCTTGCCGGCCTTGAAGCCGCCACTGGAGACTTTATGGCGGTAATGGACGCGGATATGCAAGACCCGCCAGAGCTGTTGCCGCAGATGTATAAATCTATAGTTGATGAAGGATATGACTGTGTGGCTACTCGCCGGGTAGATAGAAAAGGAGAGCCGCCTATACGATCCTTCTTTGCCAATAGGTTCTATAAATTTATCAATAAAATATCAGAGACTAAAATGGTAGACGGTGCCCGGGATTTTAGGCTTATGACCCGGCAGATGGTAGATGCCATCCTTGACTTAAAAGAGTATAACCGCTTTTCTAAGGGGTTATTTAGCTGGGTTGGATTTAATACTAAGTGGATGGAATATGAGAGCATTCCCCGCTCTGCCGGCACTACTAAGTGGAATTTTTGGCAGCTTTTACTTTATTCTATGGATGGGATAGCGGCATTTTCTGTTAAACCTTTGGCATTGGCTTCCTTCATGGGGGTTTTGTTTTGCTTTTTGGCCTTTATAGGGATTATGTTTATTGCTGTAAGGTGGATTATTTTTGGTGACCCTGTGGCTGGATGGGCTTCCATTGTGAGTATTGTTTTGTTTGTTGGAGGCATTCAGCTTTTGTGTACCGGAATTATGGGTATGTATCTTTCTAAGGCTTACCTTGAGGTAAAAGGACGGCCTGTATATGTTGTTAAAGAAAGGTCAAAATAAAAAACATGCAATGGCCTGCGGATTATTTCAGGTTAATCATTTCATGAGAAATAATTAATCAACATGTAATGTTTACCTGGCTTATATCCATTGCGCATATTAATCAATATTTATATAATTGATGAAAGTGCGTAAATTACATAAAGGAGGGTTATTATGGTTGTTACTGCTACGGATTTGAAGACAAACTTGGGCAAGTATTTGGACTTGCTAGATACCGATGACATAATCGTAACCCGCAATGGTCGCCGAGTGGCACGGCTTATACGAGATGAGGAAGATGTACTGGCAGAGGTGCAATCTCTCTATGGGATTCTCGCTGGTGCCGAAGAAAAAAAGGACACAGCTCAGGAAGAGAGGGCAAAACGCTATGATCGTATTGATTGGTACGAACGTAATTCTTGATTATGTACTAAAGCGGGAACCTCATGCGGCGTCGGCCAAGGCGTGTATTGATATCTTAGTCAGCCGTAAAGCAAAGATATGGGTTCCTGTTAGTACCCTTACTGATGTCTTTTATGCAACAATGCAATCTAGGCATGATACCTATGCCGCCCGTGTTATAATATCTAAGCTGCTTAACGCTTTTCAAGTTGTGGCTATAGATAAGTCTGACTGTATTAGAGCCCTGGAAATGGATATGGAGGATTTTGAGCTTGCCATTATTGCTACATGTGCTAGAAAGCTTAAGGCAGCTCATATTATTACCCGTAATGTTGAAGGGTTTCGCAATTCCCCGGTGAGCGCTATCACGCCGGAGGAGTGGGTCGCTGTATACGGGAAGGAATAGTTCACTAGATTCAATTCGTTCCGATACTTTGGATAAAAGCTTAGGTTTGGCAAAACTTTATAAGGAACCGTGCAAGAACGGCTCCGAGAGGAAGAATAAGATGCGATTAACAGGCACTACTGCAATGGGGATTCGCTTACCTATAGTCAGCCCTGGTGATGATTTAGCGACTATCACCGCTGAGCATGTGCTGGCAGTGACTAAAGATGCTCCACTTACATCATCGGATGTGGTTGCTGTAACGGAAGCGCTGGTGGCTAAGACTGAGGGCAATTTTGCCAGTGAAGATAACATAGCGGCTGATGTCCGTGATAAGTATGGGAATGTAGAAGTTGGACTTGTATTTCCTATGTTTTCTCGTAACCGTTTTCTCTCTGTGTTGAAAGGCATCGCTAAGGGCGCAAAGAAGCTTCATGTACTTTTAAGCTATCCTCATGATGAGGTTGGCAATCCTATTCTTGATATTAATCGGTTGGATGAGATATCTGATGCTCTGCCACAGGGGCTGGTAAGTGCGGCTGATTTTGTAGCTATTGCCGGGGATTTTGTACATCCTTTCACCAATATTGATTATATTAAGCTGTATCAGTCTGCCGGGGATAACATTGAGATATATCTATCCAAAGACCCTCGGGATATCTTGAAGCTTACCCCACATGTACTGGTTGGGGAGATTCACAACCGATTTATAACCCAAAGCCGCCTTATAAAAGCCGGAGCCAAGACTGTGTATACACTGTCTGATATCTTAAATAAGAGCGTAAACGGCAGTGGATTTAACTCCCAATACGGAGTGCTTGGGTCTAATCTTTCTAGTGAAGGCCAGCTAAAACTGTTTCCTAATAAAGCACCAGAGTTTGTGGCAAGACTTCAATGCATATTAAAAGAAAAAACTGGGGTAGCCCCTGAAGTTATGGTATACGGAGATGGGGCATTTAAAGACCCGGTATGTGGGATATGGGAACTGGCAGACCCAGTCGTGTCACCTGGGTTTACACCTCGACTTGGTGGTATGCCTCAGGAGGTAAAGATTAAGCTTGTGGCTGACGTGGCAACTCAGGGCCTAACGCCAGATGAAAAGCGCGAAGCCGTTAGCCGAGTTATAAAGGATAAAGCCAATAACCCTGATGCCTATAATGAAGGCACCACCCCGCGAGTCTATGCTGACCTCCTAGGTAGCCTTTGCGACCTTATGGGAGGTAGCGGAGATAAGGGAACACCAGTGGTGGTGGTGAGAGGGTATTTTGACGATTACACAATTGAATAAGCAGTAGATTTGTCTATAGCCCCTTCTTTATATCACAAACTCCACTTTGATAAGGACTCCTTCATATACTCCCCTACTTCCATTTCATAGACTTCATTTAATAAGCCGCTGGTGATTATACTGTCTATATCGCCATCGGCTTTTATTATGCCGTCTTTCATTACTACAAAATGTGAGCTTAGGTTCATCGCTAGATTAATGTCATGTAGCACACCTACTACTGCCCTATTGCCTTCTTTGGCCCATTGCTTTAGGTAATCAATTATCTCTATCTGGCATTTTAGGTCTAAGTGATTTGTTGGCTCATCTAGTAGGATTATTTTTGGCTCCTGAGCTAGGGCACGGGCAAGAAATACCCGCTGAAGCTGGCCGCCCGAAAGCTTTGTAATGTCCTTATCTCTTTCTGACAGAAGATTCACGGCTTCCAAAGCCTTAATTACAACATCTTTATCTTCCTTTATGGGGCTATCTGAGATACGCCCTCTTATATGCAGATACCGCCCCATCATCACCGTATCAAATACGCTAAAGGCAAAATAGATACTTGGCTGTTGGCTCAACATGGCTATGTTTAATGAAATTTCGCGGCGTTTCATTTCACTGAATTGTTTGCCCATTATTTCAACCTTGCCTTTTGATGGCAGAATATTGGCAATGACTTTTAGCAGGGTGGTTTTACCACAGCCGTTGGGGCCGATAATTGACACATTTCCATTCACTTCAATTGAAATATCCCGTATTACATCTACGCCGCCATATCCGGCAGATACGTTACTTAAAGTCAGCATCTTATAGAGAGCTCCTTATAGCGTCCAAAAATTTTTTGTTATTTGCTTTTGTAGAAACCGCTACGCGGTAATAGGTGTTATCTAACCCATGATAATTACCACATGAACGGATTCGCACGCCTTTATCATCAAGGGCCTTACGCAAATCAAAAGAAAATGGACTTTGAAAGAATATGTAATTGGCTGATGATGCATAAACCAAGTAACCGAGGCAAGCCAACTCACGTTCGACTATGTTACGCTCCTTTGCTACATGCACTACCGTTTCCCCGATGAAGGTTTTGGCATCCTCAAGGGCTGCAATGCCCGCAGCCTGCGCCAAGTTAGACACGGCCCAGTCTGTCCCGTGAAAGTACAGGCTGTTAATCAGGGCTTTATTGGAACACATGGCATATCCAAGACGGACACCAGGCAAGGTGAACATTTTTGTAAAGGCTTTTAAGATAACAAGATTAGAGTATTTATCAAGAAATACTTTGCTGGTTTGAATATTACCGTCCTTAGCAAAATCCATAAAACATTCGTCAATGGCAACCCATGTCCCAATTTTGTTACAGCAGTCTAGTAATTTCCTAATCAAGCCCGCTTCCGTAATTTTTCCGGTGGGATTATTGGGATTACAAACATACACTAATCTAGGCTTTTCGGTTTGCACCGCATTAATAAAATCTTCATCTAATGCGAAACCGTTTTCTTTGCTGGTAAAATAGCGGCATACTTCCGCGCCATATGACTGTGCTGACCTTTCATAATCAGCAAAAGTAGGGGCGCAAACCATAATTTTCGATGCGCTTGTTGCCCTTGGGAGACGAAAAATAATATCTGACGCGCCATTCCCAAAGATAATCCAATCAGGATTAACACCTTCAAATACTGATGTTTTTTCACGAAGCAATGTAGAAAAGTTATCGGGATAGCGGTTGATATTAGGAATTTCGCGGATAATCGCTTCCGCTACATTTTTTGGCAGCCCTAGAGGGTTTATGTTTGCGGATAAATCAATGATATTCTCATTGCCTTCTTCAAAAACAGCATTGCCGCCATGGCTATATTCATACATAAATCCATACCTCCTTCGTCGGCGAAACAAATCGGATATTTCACACTTATCCTAATCTCCTTAAAATGAAACTGGCTACTGACAAAATTACAACCGCAAGTATGGCGGCGGCATACATCAAGCGGTTAGCTTCCTTTATGTGAGATGGTACCGGAGCATTTATATCATCGCCAATTGTGGGCTTGTGCACAAGTTTGCCGCGGTAATAACTATCCCCACCAAGACACAAACCTAGCGCACCTGCACAAACGGACTCAGTTTGGGCAGAATTGGGGCTTTTGTGGTTGCGCCTATCTCTGCTATAGACCCGCATTGCACCTTTTATATCACCGCCCACGAATACACTCCCCACTATCATCAATAATGCAGAAAATCTTGAGGGAAAAAAATTGATTGCATCATCCAACCTTGCCGCAAACTTACCAAAATACTCATAATCCTCGTTTCTGTAGCCGATCATAGAGTCAAGGGTGTTAATGGCTTTGTAGGCCATCCCCAATGGTGCGCCGCCTATGAAGATAAATACAAGAGGAGCTATAACTCCATCTGATAGGTTTTCTGCAACTGTTTCCACAGCGGCTTTTACAATGCCTTTCTCGTCAAGTCTCTGTGTCTCCCGGCCGACAATGAAGGAAAGATTTTTACGTGCTCCTTGCAAATCCCCTGTGATTAAAGATTGATGCACTTTCATGCTCTCAACCTTTAATGCCTTTGCCGCGATTAGGAAATAGCAGATGACGGCTTCCGCGATAAGACCAACCCACCAGTTAATGCGATAAAAACCCCATGTAATCAGCCTTGTTATCATAAATGAAAGACATATAATTACAATCACTAAAGCCATGCCCGCTATAAATTGAATAATACGGCTTTCTATTTTTGCTCTCTTAAACGCCTTGATACCCCAGTTTATACCATTCCCAATCAGCCTTATTGGGTGAAAAGGGTTTTGAGGGTCGCCGATTGCACAGTCCAGCAAAAATGCAATTAAAATGATAATTGCCATATGCCCTGCCATTATAACAACACAGGTAAAAAGGCATATCCATCCCTAGAAAATTTCTCTCCAAAGGAAAAGATTACAGGATGCTTAAAATTCGGCCCGGCTGAGACAAAGGTATGATACTCGCCGTTTTCACCACAAATATCGGCACCTCCAGCGGCAATTTGCTCCGCGATTGCCTTTGTTAATTGTTTACCCAAAAACTCATCGCGTACTTGCTTGGTATTGACTATCGTTATATTTGCTATAAATCCATTGTCTATTAACTCGTATACTACATCTTTCCGGCTTTCATTTAAAAGGGGGAACAATGCCTTAATTCCAACATTATTACACCGCTGGCTACACCACTGGATGTGCCCTTCGATGTCGATATCCCCAAAAACACAGGCCTCCGCGCCTTGCTCTTTGGCACGAAGTAAGGTCTTTTCAAAGTTTTGCGCGTATTCCTCACCACTTGTCTTTATCAGCCAAAGAGGGATATCCAACGCATTTGATACTCGTTCCAGTATTTCTTCTGTCAGGCCGTGAAAATGCGAGCGGTTTGCGTCTGTGTTGTATGTTGTGATTAGAGCAATCGGCTCATGCCCTTCTTTTATAGCCCGATATACTGCCAATGCACTTTCTTTGCCACCGCTGTATGATGCTACAAATTTCATTGCTTATACCCCATCATTCAATATTTTGTATATCAATTCCATATCAAGGGATTTACGGACATTGTCTGCTATGTTGTCGAATTGGCTTTCATAATCAATTGACTGCAACGCATGAGCATCTCCATAAAACAGACTATCTTCTTCATCTAAATTAATAGCTATATACGGGATTACCCCGGCAACAGGCAGCTTTGTAATATCCTCAAGTATTTTTATTCCATCAGCAAAATACACCGGCTCACCTTTGAAACGGTTTACTACCGTTGCTTTTACATATGCGCGTTCTGTTTCATCCATAAGGTTTATTGTGCCATATAGCGAAGCAAAAACTCCGCCACGGTCAATATCTGCCACCAGTAGCACCGGAGTATTTGCTCTTTTTGCCATGCCCATGTTTACAATATCGTCCTTGTTCAGGTTCAATTCTACGGGGCTACCTGCTCCTTCAATGATAATTACATCGTACTTAGTTGAAAGTCGAGTGTAAGCCGCCATAATCTCAGTTACAAGTTTTTGCTTGACGCCCTTATAGTTATAAGCATTGATTGTGTCAAAGGGCTTGCCATTCAACATAATCAACGTTGTGTTATGCTCGGTAGATGGTTTAAGAATAATTGGGTTCATATCGGGTGATGGCTCTATACCTGCCGCAAGTGATTGTAGCCACTGGGATACCGCTATTTCGTCCCCTGCTTCGGTTATATGAGTGTTGGCAGTCATGTTCTGTGCCTTAAATGGCGCAACGGAATAACCATCTTGCTTGAAAATGCGGCACAGTGCAAGGGTAAGCATTGTTTTTCCAACGCCTGAAGCTGTGCCTTGTATCATAATTACTTTTGCCATTGTTATGCCTCTTTCTTACGTCTGCTGAAATAGATATAGGCAAAAAACGGTGCGCCTATTATGGCTGTCACAGCACCTATAGGAAGCTCTACAGGAGAAGTCACCGTTCGCGCAGCTAAATCGGAAACCACCATAAATATCCCACCCACCAAAGCAGACATCGGAATTACATATCTATGGGCCGATCCAAAAATTTTTCGCACGATATGGGGGGCAACTAAATCAACAAAGCCAATTACACCTACAAATGCAATTGTGCTTCCTGTTAAAGCGGCAGCGGTTATAAGCAGTATCAGTTTCACGCGCCTAATGTTTACACCTATGGTCTGCGCTTGCTCTTCGCCGAAGGTCATTACATCCAGCTCCCACTTAAAGCGTGAGATAAATAAAATCCCTGACAAAACTATAGGGAATAAGATATATACAGGAACCCATCCCCTGAGCCTGAAGGTGCCCATCTGCCAAAAAATCATGTTTTGCACCCCTTCGCGGAAGAAGGTGAACATCAGCGTTGTAATAGAATTGATAAATAATGCAAATACCATGCCAGTTAAAATGATTGTGTGGTTTTCCATACGGATATCAAGCTGCCTTGCAAGTGCCATTACCACTAAAATTGTGCCAAGGCCAAAAGAAAAGCCCAATATAGGTAAAGTGAGGGCTGACAAAAAAGGGAGCGTAACCCCCATTAAAATCACCAAGGACGCGCCTAGTGACGCGCCCGAGGATACGCCCAACGTGTAAGATGAGGCCAGAGGGTTACGCAGTACGCTCTGCATAATGGCCCCACTTACCGACAATGCCGCCCCCGCAATAAAAGCCAGCAATGTGCGAGGCAAGCGTTGATGCCACACAATTGAAGCATGGGCAGGGGTAACGTGTTCGGACAACTCAAGTCCGAACACGTTATGCCCGATAACACGCAATACATTCAACGGTAATATATTTACGCTACCTATTGCTATAGCTAAGATTACGGCAATAAAACTTATACATACTGCGATAATCAGTTTTGATTTCATTGGAAATATTCTGGGAACACAGCCTGAGCCATTTCTCTCAAAGCTCTTGTGATATTGTGCGTTGGACGGCTGCTAGACGCCGTATCAATGTAGAATACATCACCGTTTATAACTGCTGTGATTGCATCAAAGCCCGGTCTTTCTAAAATGTCAACAATGGGGTCGGGAAGGAAGTCTGTTGAAGTGAGTATTATGTCGGGATTGAGTTCGAGAAGCATCTCATCCGATACAAAAATCCAGCCCTCTTGGTCGGCAAAGACGTTTATTGCCCCTACAAGCTCAATCATTTCATTCATAAATGTTCCTGTGCCGAAGCTGTACATCCATGGCGCGGGGGAAATTTCGAAGTATACTGTCCTTGTGGTTGTGATATTAGCGGCTATTTCCGCTATTTCGTTAATTTCTGCTTCCATCCTGGAAATAATTGTTTCGCCAACATCTGTTGATTCCATTACTGTAGCTATGAAACGAATATCCTCTTTGATTTCCGCAATGCTTGTACTGGTGGGCATATAAATTACAGAAATACCTGCCGCGGAAACTGGTGCCATTGGGTCATCATCGCCGCCGCCACGAGCCATACCTGTAACAAAGATAATATCGGGCATCATGTTGACTATATACTCTGCATCAAAATCCATAAATCCAAAATCGGCCACTACGCCGCTGGGCAGCCCTGCAACATCGAAGGAAAAACTGTCTACCAGGACTATCCTATCGGCAAAGCCCAACCCAACAAGGATTTCCGCATTGGAAGCACCAAGTGCGACAATGGTGTTGATTTCATCGGGTAAATTAACGGTATAGCCTTCACGGTCATACATTGTGCGTGGTTCTTGGGTCGTGCCACTATTACAGGCGGCCAAAACCACAATCATGATAAGTAAACTAAAAAATATGGTGATATTTCTTTTATTGGACATTTGAAAGTCCTCCTTTTAAATTGATTTATATAGTAATTGCCCATCCGGTGTGTGGGTAAGCGTATATCCATACCCCGGCTTTGGCTGCCACTCATAGAAGTTGCGGGTGTTGGGGAATAAATGCTCCATGATGGAGGCAATTACGCCGCCATGCACAACCGCAAGTGCGCTTTTTTCGTTTGCTCTTTTTTTAAGTAGTTCTAAGCCCTCTATTACCCGGCGAGTGAAGTCTTGCTTATTGTCGCCGCCGGGGCAGGAAACTTGTCCATTTTCATCTGTTATCCATGCCTGGTAATCGTCTTGATCTTTCAGAGTCTCATAATCTTTCATTTCGAACTCGCCAAAGTGATATTCCATAAGCTGCGGCAGGGTTTCTCTTTGCACAGGGCCATACAACAGGTCTAAGGTCTCATCAGTGCGCATTAATCCACTTGTAAAGTAGAGGTCAACGTGCTTTGGATAAATGCCCTGTGCTTTTAATTCTTTCAGTTCAGTGATTCCATTTTCTGATAGGGGGAGGTCTGTTGCTCCACAATATAGTCTTTGTTCGTTTGCCACCGTTTTACCGTGGCGTACTATATGGATCTGCATCATTTTATCCTCGTAGGTATTCCGCAAAACAACCGCACTACTTCATCCGCTTTTTCTGCCGCTTGAGCCATAAATCTACCCACATCTTCTCGCCACTTCCGTAAAACTGGGTCAATGGGCACAACGCCGCAGGATATGTCATTGCAGATGACAACGGCATCTTTGTTTTCATCAAAAAAGCGTGATATTTCCTCGGAAACATCTTTACCATCTTGAATGAGAGATAAGAGCCACTTATCCACATCATTGACAATTGTTCTCGTGTCTCCAAATCTGTCTTCGGCATAGCATAACTTGCCTTGATAAACCCCGCCAAAAATCAAAATCATATTCTCATCTCCATTCAGGTTGCATGGGCGAGCAGTTCGTAAAGCGAACGCCCAGCCCCTTGTACGAGAGCCAGCGCAATAAGTCCGAATAATTCACTTATTACTAGCGAATATCCCAGCAAATCCCCTGATATACCTTTAAAATCCCTATATACAACCCTCATCGACCATATATAACCCAGCACAACCGCTGCTATTACAATAAGACCGTATACCCCGGCATAAAGATAGGAAAAACCGACTGCGCCAATGGCAATAATAATCACTATAGTTTTGTGTACCGCGGTAATGCCTTTGCCAAGCAGTGCAGTGTAATCGCTGTTAGGCATATGGCGCACCACAAATATAGCAAGAGCAGAGCAACACCGTGACAAAACACAAATGACTATCAAGAGTGCCAAAAATCGCCCGCCGTCAACTACTGCATACATAGACGCAAATTGCAAAAGAAACAAAATACCAAGCATAACAACGGCAAAGGCTCCTACATTAGGGTCTTTCAAAATACGCAACTTATCTTCCAAAGGACGGCGGGATAATAGGGCATCACTAGTATCCATATATCCATCCAGATGAATAAACCCTGCTATGAAAAATGGTGCTACTGTAAGCAGTGCCGCTACTATCACAATAGGAAAATTGGGCATAAGCAGCAGTAAGCCAGCGCCCCACCATATCGCGCCAATGACAACCCCAACCAACGGAAAGGATACAATCATAATTGACGTTAATTTTTCATCCCATATATGAAACGGTAAAGGGATACCGACGAACATCCCTAATGCCATATAGAACCCTCTAATAAATCGCATTAAGCATCCCCTCACCCTTATGAATAACTATTTGGGTATATGCCGCTTCCAGCACCACATCACAATGCTTTGCCACAAAGCGGTCAAGGTATGCTAAGGATTTTCTGTAATCTTCTGTAACAGAATCGTATATAAATGCATCGCTGTAGATATAATCAGACACAATCACGATATTGCTTACCTTGGATAATACTTGGCTTAGCCCTGTGGCAATTTTTTCATATGCACTGCTATCCACTTCCCCGGTGGCCAAAAACATCTCATTGGCCAAAAGCGCCGTTAGGCTGTCTAGCAAAAATGAGCCGCTGTGGTTACATGTTGTCAAAATGCCTTCGATATTTTTTGGTTGTTCCACTGTAGTAAAGCCCCAGCCATCTCGCTCATGTTGGTGCCGTGCGATACGCTCTTCATCTTCATGGTCAGTGGCGGCCATTGTTGCAACATAGTAAATGGGATGTGGCGGATTATTTTGGTGCTTTGCTAATTGCTGGGCATAGGTGGATTTGCCGTTTTTACAGCCCCCTGATATGAAAATCCGCATCTCGCACTTCCTCTAAGTATTCATCATCAATGTTACCTTGCTCAAAAGTTCCCATATCTTTTATTATCACACAAGCGGCGTCCATCATCCCAAACATAAGCGGGCAGCCGCTCCCTTCACCAAGGCGCATACCAAAATGAAGGTAGGGCGCGACCCCTAAGGCCTCGGCCGCAACTTTATATCCCTGCTCGAAGGAAGCATGGGATGCAATCATATACTCTTTTACAAGTGGATTTAACTTTGCAGCGCATAAGGCTGCAACGATAGAAATAAAACCATCTATCACCACAGGCACTTTCATATATGCGGCACCGATGTACGCACCCGCCATTGCCGCAATATCAAAGCCGCCTACTTTTGATATCACATCTATTGGGTCTGATGGGTCTGGCTTGTTGCGCTCTAAGGCTTCCTGTATCACATTTATTTTGTTGCGGTAACTTTCCTCGCTCAACCCTGCGCCCTTTCCGGCAATTTGCTTTGATGGCAAATTGGTGAGTGCGCATAGAATTGCCGCAGATGTGGTTGTATTTCCAATGCCCATTTCACCTATACCGATTAGCTTATAGCCGTTGTTAACGGCATCTATTGCGGTTTCTATGCCAACCAGAATTGCTTGAACGGCTTCGTCACGGGTCATGGCCGGTTGCTTTGCAATATTCCATGTGCCTTTGCGGATTTTTTTATTTTTGATAGCGGTATTTTCTATGTCCGCATTGACACCAACATCAACAACAATCAAATCAGAATTAAATTGCTTAGCAAGAACCGCCACGCCGGTTATGCCCTTGGTAAAGTTCAGGGTTTGCATCTGCGTAACCACCTGTGGCGCGGATGATATCCCTTCTTCAACTACACCATTGTCCGATGCAAAAATAATCACGCATCGTTTGGAGATATCGCCATAAAGTTTGCCGCTTATTCCCGCAAGCTTTACCGCAATAGCTTCCAGCTCACCCAAGCTGCCCGGTGGCTTAATTAAACTATCAAGTCTTTCCTGGGCTGATTTCATCGCTGTGCTGTCTAGGGGTTTAACTTCAGCTAAAAATTTCTTCAACATAATTTCCTCCCTGAAATAAAAAATCCCGGTTCCACGTGCCAATACAGGCTGGGAACCGGGATTATATTGTAAGATAATGCAAATGCACCGCAAAGCGGGATTATGAACCATAACCCACGCACTTACAATACCATACCGCCCCATACTCTGTGGAGTCGTATAGCTACGCCTAAGGCGCAAAATGAGGCAGGTCTTCCGACTTAGACTTCAAACGCGATATTTCACCTTCTCAGGATATAGACTGCGCTGTCATATAGGCGTTTCGATTTGCGCAGTCTTAGTCTTCCCAATGGTTGTCATTAACATGAGATATCACTAGTCAATACGGCAGCAGGACTGTTTGGGATTCTAACCCAATTCCCTATTATCCCATGAGCCGCTACTTATTTATAGCTGGCCATGGGCACCACATTTTATTAATATATAATTGTATAAACAAGCACTTAGTTCGGGAGAGTTTTACCATGGTATTTGGATACCGTCAAGTATAAAAATAATTTTGCGGAAAGAATAAATCTGTCCCTGTCTGAATAATAAGGGCTTGTTTACCTTATTCAGATAAACAAGCCCCTTAATAGCATAGCAATTGGATTATATAGGCGTTTCGATTTGAAATGAGCTGAAGCTCAATTTCAAACGAAATCGCTATACTGTGATTTTTATAATGCCTTCATTTGCGTTTTTTATTTCATTACATGACGGGCATAAAAACATCTCTACATTGCTTTCCTTACTTATGTCGCCGCAGGATATAACGCTGTCGTCGTCCAGATTATTTTCCGCCAAATACATAGTTGCTATACCATCTTCATAACAAAGAGCGAGATCATCCCCTATATCTGCGCCTAGCTTTGCCCTTAGCTCTTTGGGAATAAGTATCCTCCCCAAAAAATCAATCTTGTGCTTTCGCTCCAGTTTCATTGTATTGCCTCCTTGTAGTTTAGTAAGCTAACGGCAAGCAAAAAGCGCGAAGGGAGACGCTGTGTATTTACACATCGTCATCGCCTTCGCGCTATCTATAAATTCTTATCAAATTTATGTAGCGTTACATAGATAATACAATCGGCTTGCCGACAGCTCACGCGCATACAACAATACCAGCTACCAACCTCTAGCTTGGAGGAGAATTCAAGCTTGAAGAGGGGGTGGGAATGTTATATACTTCGTGGGCTGCGGTAGCAGGTGTATACCTGTGTTTGGAGGCGATGTCTGTGCATCCCTTCAGGCGCCATTGAGGGGTCGAATCTCAATGGTTCCGCAGTTTTCCTTATTTCAGTTGCTTTTTTACTTGTGTTTCATTTACTTCATTCACTTCTTCACTTACTTGTACTTGGCTGGAATAATTACCTGCCATTAGCTTCTATGCCTATGTTATAGCATATACTGCGGTTTGTCTACAATTTTCCAAAAATAGCTTTTGTCAAAAGTATCGGGGCAGTTTGTTGCTTTATATAGATAAGGCATTTCTATTTATTCTTTTACTCTTATACTGCCGCTGCCACATGTTGCTTGTTTTTCTCTCTAGCCTCTTTGCATTTTTTATTCCATGCAGCTTTATAATCGTTAAGACATAAATCATTAGCACCACCCCAGTAAGTAGGGTCTTTTCGCTGTATAGGATCATCTTCCCAGTCACATCCAGCGCATACGTCATGCGTTGGAGTTTCACCTTTATTTATACTATTGCATATTGGACAAATCCACTCGAACACTCTTATCAACCTCCATCTTCAATCCTTGTATCATTAAAATAATCTATACCTCGCTTGGGTTTATACATAGATGCAACGCCTGTGGTGTATGCCTTTACCCAATCTCCTGTGATTCTATTATATCTAATAATGCCTCCATCACTTGCTTTGTATCCATCAACATCCCCACCGACTTCTGAACGAGCTAACTCTCCTGATTTTCTTACATATTCCTCCATGGACATCCCAGGATAGCTTTTACCAGCTTGCAAATGCTTTGTATGACGAGCTTGAGACATCGGTGTCATGTCTGGAATTGATGGGTTTGCACCTATTGCACTTAAATCATTAGTGTCCATGAGTGTTCCCTGCTTTGCACATTGATATTCATCAACTTTCCGTTGTTAATTTTAACATGTTTTCATATGTAAAACAGCCCCTGGTTCATATTAGAATCAGGGGCTGTTTGTGTTTACTAAATTATTTAGTTTTCGCGAGGAGCTTCTTCGCCACAGCACTCGGCTTGTGAGGCTTCTTCGCAGCAACAATCTTCATCTCCACAACATTCTTTGTTTAAAGAATCGTTGATGGCACATGCTAAATCTTCAAGTACACAAGCTGCCTTTTCTAATGCGGTTTGGCTTGCTTTTTTGATTTTGGGTTCTACGCCTTTATAAAAGACTTGAACCTTTCCGCCTACTTCTTTGGCTAGTTTGCCGCAGTCGTGGGCAAAGTTGCGCAGTTTTTCTTCTACATTGTCACGGGTTTCTTTGTTTACAAAGCTTTGGCCACCGCCTTTAAGGGCTTCCAGCAGCTTTGCAGCCTCGTCGGCATTGATTTTGCCGGATTCTAGCATTTCCAATACTTTCATTTTTTCATTGTTCATGGGTGTATCCTCCATTCATTTTCATTTTTATATTATTGCTAAGAAATACGTTAAAGTATTCAAAAGGTTTAAAGTATTGTATGACCTATATTATACCATTTTTATCGCGAAATAGAAATATGTTACAATAATTTAATAGACGGTTTTGATGATAATATCAAAACCGTAAAAGTAACACTTCTATGTCTAACAAGGAGGCATTATGCCCTTACAATTTATTCTAGGCTCGCCAGGCACCGGAAAGACAACCTACTGCTTACAAGGGATTGAAGCTGCTATAGACAGTAACGCGCCTCTTTATTACTTAGTGCCAGAGCAATTTTCCCTTCAATCTGAAAAGCTTATTCTAGCTAAACGTACCGCCTCAACCCGCGTACAGGTGCTTAGCTTTAATCGGCTTGCTTATAGGTTCTTTGCCTACATGGGTGGGCCGTCGGGGCAAGTAGCTGACGATTTAGGCAAAACAATGCTACTGCGTAAGGTTTTATTAGAGCTTGCGCCAGAGCTTATATTTTATAAAAGACAGGTCGAAAGGCACGGTTTTGTAGATGCCCTCGCCACTACTATCACCGAGCTAAATCACTACTGTATTTCCAGTGAGGACTTGGCACTACGAAGCCACAGCATGGGGCCATCACTTGGGGCAAAACTCCAAGACCTTGCCCTAATATTATCCCGATACCGCAGCGCAGTAAAAGACCGATATATACTGGCAGATGATATGCTTAGTTTGCTTATCCAAAAATTAAATGAAAACAATGATATCCCCATACTAAAAAATGCTCAGATATGGGTAGACGGCTTCACCGGCTTTACCCCACAAGAGCGCAATGTTCTTCTATGTTTATTAAAGCATGGAGCAGACATAAAAATAACCTTAACAACACGTACTACCCCAAGAAAAGCCCCTGATCCACTTTTCACCACTCCTAGAAGAACCGAAGAAAGCATAACCGCTTTAGCAAAAAGTGCTCATATCCCAATACTACCGCCTATATATTTAGACACGAATTACCGCCACATAAATAATCCATCTCTGGCCTTTTTTGCAGAAAATTTCACGATGATTCCCAAAAAAATAAAGCCATTTCCAGATAGAACAAGCATTGAAATCCTTTCCTCCGCAGATAGATACGGTGCCATTTTTACAGCTGCCCAGAGGATTATCACGATGGTTAATGAAGGCTATAGATATAGGGACATAGCAATAGTATGTGGGGACAAGGGTCATTATGAAAAAACCTTGCATACGACCTTCGACCGCTTGGGAATCCCTTTGTTCGTAGATTCGGAGATTGATATACTTTCTCATCCTCTTACAGAGTTTATCCGTGCTGCCCTTAGTATTTTAGCTCACAACTGGACATACGAAGGTGTTTTTCGGCTTCTTAAAACCCGCCTTACAGGTATGGCATCTGATGACATAGATATAATAGAAAATTATGCCTTGGCTCATGGTATCACCGGCTATAAATGGCAGTACCCCTTTAAAGGAATCGCGGAAGCCGGACGGCTTCATATCCTTAAATGTCTTGAGGATTTTGGAACCGGGCAGAAAAAAGATACAGTGCGGGGCTTTAGCCAAAAGATATTTGATACGCAATATCGCTTAAACGTACCCCACCAACTACAGCAGTGGTATGATCACCATATGAAAATATCAGACCCTGAGACGGCTCAGATTCATAAACAGATATGGCCAAAGATTTGTCAAGTATTTGATAAGCTGGTGGAAATATTAGGGGATGAAGTCGTAAACATAGACTCCTTTGCATCCATTTTAGATGCAGGGTTAGCCCAAGTAAGCCTTGGACGTATCCCACCTACAGTGGATCAGGTAGTACTTGGAGATACCGGGCGGTCAAGATATCCACAAATTAAAGCCATGATTGTACTTGGAGCCAATGAAGGAAATCTTCCCCCCATGGCACCAAGTCCCGGATTATTTTCTGAAGATGAACGTGCACAGCTTATTAATACAGCAGTAGAGTTGGCTCCGGATAATCTACAGCGGATTAAGGAGCAATACTACTCACTTTACTGTGTACTAAGCCAGCCAAGTGAAAGGCTTTGCTTTATTTATCCAGAAGGAGACCCAAAAGGTAAAATATTGCGGCCTTCTCATGTATTAAAGCGGATTCAAGGGCTGTATCAACAACTTGAGGTGGAAAAGGCTCCTATTTTAAACGAATACATTCCAGCTCATAATATCCAGGATAATAAAATCGACATTCTAACCACAGCACAAAGTATTTATGGCTCAACAATTATTACAGCAGCTTCCCGCCTTGAAGCCTTTGCCAGATGCCCATTTCAATATTTCATGAATTATCTGCTAGAGGCAAGGCCTCGCCAGCGCTACGAAGTATTGCCTACAGACCTAGGCAACTTGTATCACGATATTTTGGCACAGTTTACCAAAGGAGTAGCTTCTGGAGAGATTGATATAACCAATATTGACCGAAGCGCTATAAACGCCATAGTAGGAAATCTTATAACCGCATCCACCCCCAATATGGGGATTTTCCAGACCTCCGGCCGCAATAAGCATATGCTAACTAAAGTGGAGGATATCTGTAGCACATCCATTTGGGCAATGTGCCAGCACCTAAAACGAGGCAGTTTTATGCCGTTAGGCGCAGAGCTAGACTTTGGAAAAAATAGTATCCCCATGGAGAATACTAACCTTATACTAACAGGAAGGATTGACCGAATAGACATACTACCAACAGAAAATAACCAGCAATATATAAGGGTAATAGACTATAAATCCGGCCAAGCTCGTTTTGATATGAAGGATGTACACCAAGGATTGCAGCTACAGCTTATGCTATACATGAACGCGATAATAAAATCCCCTGAGATTACAGGCGGTAAGATTACACATCCAGCAGGAGTATTCTATTTCCCTATAGATAATCCTATAATAGATACAGATAATGATATAGGAGAAGCCGCCTTGGATGAGGCCTTACTCAAGAACTTCCGCATGTCAGGTGTAACATTGGATGGAGAAAAAGTTCTACAAGGAATGGATAAGAGGATAGCCCCCGGGATGGATTCGTCTGTCATTCCTGTGAGGCTAAATAAGGATGGGAGCATTTCCAAGACTATCAAAGAAACGGTTCTTTCTACTGATGATTTTTTTGCACTTGGGCAGGTGGCGGAAGATAAAGCAAAAGAACTAAGTCAGCGGATGATAGATGGAGATATAACCCCACAACCTTGCCCCAAAGGCCCAAAGAACCCATGTCAGTACTGTGCATATGGTGCTATCTGTGGAGGGAGCCTCATTTAGCATAGCGAATTAATTCGAAATCGGTCTTGCCTGTTGACAAACGAAATTTTTCTGGTATCATACCCTCCAACAACTGAATATCACATCCAGAGAGGTGGAGGGACCAGGGCCCGATGAAACCCAGCAACCGGCGGACGCACGGTGCTAATTCCCCCAGGTGATTAATCACCTGGAAGATGAGCGCTTATAGAGATATAAGTGTAACGTCCGAGAATAATGGATATAAGCCCTGACGAGGCTTATTTTTTTGCGCAAAATCAAATGGCAAGGCTTTTGGCCAAAAGCCCTGCTACAATTACAAGGAGGAATTTTTAATGAAAAAACTATTATCTTTAGCACTATGTATTATTTTATTGGCAGTAAGTCTCTCCGGCTGTGGCCGCGGCGGCAATGACGATGTTGTAGTTATCCGTATAGGTGCAACCCCCCGGCCTCATGCCGAATTACTTAATCTCATCAGCCCTTATCTACTTGAAGAAGGTATCAGGCTTGAAATTACAGAATTTACAGACTTTTCAGCCCCCAACCCGGCTCTTGCAAATGGTTCTTTAGAGGCTAATTTTTTCCAACACATACCGTTTTTAGAGAATTACATTGCCCAAAGCGGCAACACTCTTCACGTAGTGGGAGCCATCCATATAGAACCAATGGGTGCCTACTCAGTTTCTTTGGATCATATAGACGAACTGCACTATGGGGCATTAGTTGCCATACCAGACTGCGCAGTCAACGGCCCACGGGCTTTGATGCTCCTTGAAACTCATAACATCCTCACTCTTAACCCTGATGTAGGCAGTAGAGCCAGTATACATGATATAACAGACAACCCCTTAAATCTGCAATTTATACAAATTGCTGCTGCACTGCTTCCACGTGTGATGTTGGACCAAGAAGCAGACCTATCAATTATAAACACCAATCACGTACTATCTGGAGCTCCCGGTATTGACCCAGTTGAAGATTCCCTTATTATGGAAACAACTGATTCTCCTTATGCCAATGTCTTGGTTGTACGTCCAGATGATGCGGATAATCCAGCTATACTCGCATTACTTCGCCATCTTCAATCCGAGAGGGTAAGGGATTATATATTAGAAAATTATAGCGGCGTTGTACCTGTGTTTTAATTTGGAATCGGTATAAACTAGTACGAAGTAAGGCTCACACATAAAACGGCCCCCTGCATATGTTGTAATATCCACATGTACAGGGGGCTTTATGTTTGACACTCATTTGTCTACCTTATTATCCGGTAGCCTCTTTAGAAAAATATTAGCCAACGAGCAACTGACATTATTAGAGTTTAACTTCCTTACAGGGATCCTTATAAATAACAACATCCCTTTTGACACAGCTTTTGCCGCCGGCACTAGAAAAAACCCGGCTTCCATACAGCTTACTATTCACATAAATCCTTCTGCTACCTTGGTGCTAGTCACAAGCCTCGAACCTGGTTCATCAGTGTTTTCACCTAGCCCATAAACTTATTTCTTCTGTATGGCAATAATCGTATGGAACATTTCCTGGGAAATTTCCACGGCACTAATATTTATTATTTCCCCGCCTAACTTGTGCAATACAGGTTTGGCGTTTTTTATTTCCTCTTCTATGTTAGGACCCTTCATTGCAAGGAACAGTCCGCCTGGTTTTACTAACGGCAAGGCATAGTCTGCAAGCTTTTCCAGCCTCGCCACTGCACGGGCTACGGCTATATCGTACATTTCCCCCACATTTTTTACATAATCTTCCACTCTGGCATGAACAGTTTCCACATCAGCATACCCCAGCTCGTCCAGGGCTTTACGCAAAAAAAGGACTCGTTTTTGCAACGAATCCAGTAATGTAATGTCCAGGTTAGGACGGGCAATTTTAAGTGGTACTCCAGGAAAGCCTGCCCCTGTGCCTATATCTATAACTTTCGCATTATTGGTAAGTGCATCTATCCAGGGTAATAGTGTAAGACTGTCTATGAAGTGCTTTATTGCAAAGCCTTCATCATCCTTTATTGCGGTTAAGTTCATTGGGGCTGATAATACCATATTTTGATATATTTCCATATGGCAAAGCTGTGTATCTGTTAGGGTTTGGCCGTTTTTTTCCAGCCAGTTGATAATTAAATCCTTGCGCATTCTTCTTGCTCCACACTGTATATTTTCCATGGGCCGTACTTATCCGGCTCTTTTACCATCCTTAGATGAAGTACCCTTTTTAGATTGCGCTTTGGGTCTTCAATATATATGGCGCGGGTCATGGAATTGTTTGTATCGTTTATATATGCGGCAATGGGAACTTGCCTATATGAAACGTCTTGGCTTAGTATTTCCTGCAGTGCCTCTAGGTCAAGGTTTTGGGCGCATATTTTACTTACAAAAGCCCAGGCAGTATCTGGATTTATTTGGACTGCTTCCAAAAAGCATGTTGCTACTCCACAGTCGTTCAGATATGGTATATATGCGCCAACGGATGGCCTAATAGGTTGCTTGTACATAAGTACTCCAAATTGCACTTTCGATTCCTCCTAAAGGGCTTGGATATTCCCTTGCCCATTTCTAATCTCAAAGAGATTATGTACTGCCATACGGCCATTTAGTATTTTTAGATAGAGGAATCTGTCTAATACTATATGCGATGGCTTATGGCTAAGTGCTTTTACAAGTTTTTAGATATACCAGCAAGATGCTTAAATCTGCCGGGGATACCCCTGTTATTCTTGAGGCTTGGCCTAGGTTTTGTGGGCGCAGTTTTGTTAGTTTTTGTCTGGCTTCCAATCTTAGACCTGTGATTTGGTTGTAATCAATCTCGTATGGGAGTGATTTATACTCCATTTTTGCAAAAACTTCGGCTTGGGCTAACTGCATGGAGATGTAGCCTGCGTATTTTATTTGAATGTTGACTTGTTCTTCAACGGCTTCTTGTATGAATTTTATCGGTAGACGGTCGGTGTTTGGGGTTAGATTTATAACATCCCAATAGGAAAGCTCTGGGCGTTTTATTAGGTCTTTTATTTTTATACCTGTGGTTACTTGTGAACTGCATTTTTGAGAAAGTACTTCGTTTACTGTATCGGGGCTTAGAGTAATCTTTGTCAGACGCTTTATTTCCTTTTCAATGGCTTCTTGTTTTTCTTGAAACATGGTATATCGTTCTTCTGTGATTAGGCCTGCTTTGTAGCCTTTTTCCGTCAGGCGAAGGTCTGCATTGTCTTGGCGTAACAGTAGCCTGTATTCCGCCCTTGAGGTCATCATTCTATAAGGCTCGTTGGTACCTTTCGTTACTAGGTCGTCTATTAGTACGCCTATATATCCTTCAGCGCGGGTTATTTCCAAGTGGGCACCTGCCGCGTTTACTCCTGCGATAAGGCCTTGAGCTGCGGCTTCTTCGTATCCGGAGGAGCCGTTTATCTGACCGGCAAAATATAGACCTTTTATATGCTTTGCCTCTAGTTTTAGATTAAGCATTGTGGGATCTATACAGTCGTATTCTATTGCGTATGCCGGGCGCATTATTTCACAGCGATTTAAGCCTGGGATACTGCGATACACTTCTTCTTGCACCTCATACGGTAGAGCCGAGGACATTCCTTGTACATACATTTCTTCTGTATCCAGGCCTTCTGGCTCAATAAAAACCGGATGGCGGTCTTTGTCTGCAAATCGAACGATTTTATCTTCAATGGAAGGGCAGTACCTAGTTCCGGTGGCATCTATAAGGCCGCTGTACATAGATGAACGATGCAAGGAGCCGCGAATGAGTTCATGTGTGGTCAGGTTTGTGTATGTTAAATGACATGGGATTTGCTCCCGGGCAAGGAGCCCAGGATCGCTTTCGAATGAAAATGGCACCAGTTTCGGGTCCCCTGGTTGAATGGCCATTTGGTCAAAATCTACGCTTCGGCGGTGAACCCTGGCTGGGGTACCCGTTTTGAAGCGTTGCATGGTAAAGCCCAGCTTATTAAGGGCTATGCTTAAACCTTTGGAAGCACGTTGACCGTTTGGGCCATTATGATTGATGGTTTCTCCATAAAGGCAACGGGCGTTTAGATAGGTTCCGGTACAGATTATTACTGCATCAGCTTTTTTTGTTGAGCCGGATTCTGTAATCACTCCGGTTATTCCATTGTTTTCTTCTATTATATCTATAACTTCAGCTTCTTTTAAAGATATGTTTGGTTCGGATTCAAGGACTTGTTTCATATAAGACATATACTGTTTTTTATCTGCCTGGGCGCGCAGTGAATACACCGCCGGGCCTTTGGAGGCGTTGAGCATACGGCTTTGTATAAATGTAGCATCAATGGCTTTACCCATCTGTCCACCTAGAGCATCTATTTCCCTTACCAGATGGCCTTTGGCACTTCCGCCTATACAGGGGTTGCATGGCATCATTGCAAGGCTGTCTAAATTAAGGGCAAATAGCGTTACTTTTTGGCCTATTCTTGCAGCAGCAAGAGCTGCTTCGCACCCGGCGTGACCACCGCCTATTACAATTATGTGTCTATTCATTTTATTTACCTACGCAAAACTCTGAAAAAATGCGGTCGACTATGTCGTCACTTACTTCCAGACCTAATATTTCCCCTAATAATGTATAGGCTTCACGAAGCCCAATAGAAACTAAATCCTCTTCCACACCTATCAAAAACTCTTCCATCGCCCTGCTTACACAGTTGATTGCGGATTGCAAAAGGATTTTGTGCCGCTGACTGGTGATTATATCTGTTTCCTCATCTTGAGATAGCAGCCCTTTCAAAAATCTTTGCTTAATATCGTTGTATATAGATTCTAATCCATCCCGGTTTTGGGCTGATATTTGATGGGCATTTGAAAATTCGTCCCACCCTGTAGCCGTGGGTAAATCACATTTATTTAATACTATTATCACGTGTTTATCATTTAGTTTTTCTAAGATATCAATATCATCTGCCGCCGGAGGAATAGAGCGATCCATTACATATATTACAAGCTCTGCATCTTTGGCGGCTTCATAGGACTTATCCACACCTATGCGTTCTATCGGATCAGCTGTTTCTCGTAAACCTGCTGTATCCATTAAGCGAAGCACAATATCTCCTATCTGAACTTCTTCTGTCAGTACATCCCTAGTTGTTCCGGGAATCTCATGGACAATGGCTCTGTCTTCTCCCAGAATCGCGTTGAGTAGGGTGGATTTTCCTGCATTTGGGCGCCCTAGAATAACTGTCTTTATGCCTTCTCTTATTACTCGGCCATAATCAGCTGTTTTAAGTAATGCTCCCATTTCGTCAATCCAGACTTTGCCTTCCGACAGTATTGCATTTCGGTTCATTGCTTCTTCTTCATGCTCTGGATAGTCAATGGATAATTCTATATTTGCAAGCCATCCTAGAAGCCTGTCTCGGCCTTTGATTATACGCTGGCTTAAACCCCCGCCTAACTGGCGAAGCCCGGCTCTTCTTGCGGCGCTTGCTTTAGCAGATATTAAATCCATTACCGCTTCTGCTTGGGTCAGATTAATCCGACCATTCAAAAAAGCGCGCTTGGTAAACTCCCCGGGAAGGGCCAAGCGCGCTCCATTATTTAGAGCAACATCAAGCACACCATGGAGTGTAGCAATACCTCCATGGGCATATATTTCTACTGTATCTTCCATCGTGTAGCTTCGAGGTGCCAGCATTGGGCAGGCCATTACCTCGTCTATTACCTCATTTGATTCATTATAGATATAGCCATAGTACATGCGGTGACTTTCCCATTTTTGTATAGGCTTAAAAATCCGTGTAAACACGTCCAGTACTCCGCTTCCTGAAAGACGCACTATACCTATAGCTCCACGACCTGGAGGTGTGGCTATTGCGGCAATGACTTTGGAATCTGTCATTTTGGATTAACCACCACATAGCGATAAGGTTCGCTTCCTTCGCTGGTTGTACGTACAAAGCGGTCGTTTTGCAGGGCTGTGTGGATAATATGGCGCTCAAAACGGCTCATAGGCTCTAAGGTTACGCTTTTTTTGGTGGATTTTACTTTTCTGGCTATGCCGTATGCCAGAGACTCCAAAGTTTCCCGGCGGCGCTTGCGGTAATTTTCCGTATCCAAAACAACGCTTATACTAGCGTCAGCATTTTGATTTACTGCCAAGTTTACAAGATACTGCAAGGCATCTAGGGTATGGCCCCGCTTTCCTATAAGTAAACCCATATTGTCACCAGACATGTTAATGTTTATTTGTCTATCCCATGTACGGACTTCTAGACTTACACTTAGACCCATGGCAAGGGTTACTTCTTTTAAGAACTCCTTGGCTACATCTGCGGGGCTTTTTTTGCGGGTTACGCTTATTTTTACAGGTTTCGAGCCAAAACCAAAAAGACCGCCTTTTGAACCTGGATCTAGCAGGGTAATAACTACTTCATCCTTAGTTGCGCCTAGTGACGCTAAAGCCTCGGCAATTGCTGATTCTTCTGTTTTTGCCGATACCTCAATTTTATCGAATTTTTCCATATACAACCTCCATCTGATACTAAGCCTACGCGTCAGCCTCAGAAGATTTCATAAAAGGTAAACGGAATTTTATACCTTGTTTTGCGTTCATAAATATCTGTTGGATTAACCTAAACAGGTTGGAGAATATCCAATAAAGCCCTACACCTGCTGGCATTGTGATTGTGATAAAGCCCATGAATAGTGGCATAACTACCATCATAATGGTTTGCTGGGTTTTGGCTCTGTCGTCTTTTGGTTTATTTACAAGCTGAGAAAGCCAAGACTGACCTACCGTTGTAAGCACAGTAAAGAACGGGATTATTACTCCAGGCCAGCGCATACCACTGTTCTCAAGCAGGGGCAGGCCAAAGAATACTTCTATGCTGTCTTTGCGGACTAACAATGTCCTAATAGGATCGGCATATGCGTTTGGAAATTGAGTAACTATAACATTCCAATCTTCTGCGTAGAATCTGTTTAGAACTCTGGCTAAATGGGATGAATTTGTGAGATTAATGTAGTTACCGCCTACAATCTCAACCGCGGCAGAATATGACATTGGCCCAATTTGTACATTATTGGCATCTACAAAGCCTTGGATATGCCTTCCTATCTCAAGCCCGTTACGTATCCATGCATCTGGTATATATGCTTCAGCAAGTGGCTCCACTACAGCCATATATCCTGGATATGCATGTACAGCTTCTGCCAAACCATAATAAATATCACTGAGAGTACCTACATACAAAAAGCTTTGCTGCATGATATAAAGAAGCGCAAAGAATAAAGGCATCTGTATTAACATTGGTAGGCAACCACCTAGAGGGTTGACCTTATTTTTGCTATATAAGCCTTGTATTTCTGCATTCATTTTCTTTCTTAATTCAGGATCTTTCGTGTCACCATATTTTGCTTTAATTTTATCTGTTTCAGGGGCTAGCTGCTGCATCTTGGTCATGGACTTTTGAGTTTTTATACCCAAAGGAAGCATCAGTGCCATAGCTACTATGGTAAGTAGAATAATTGCAAACCCCAATGAGTTGTTGGGGTTTAATGCGTAAACCAGATTAAATAAAAAGTTTAGGATAAATCCAAAAAAAGCCGCAATTGGGCCTACAATAAAACCTGGGTCAGCTTGTACTTGCCTGGCAAGTACCAACATGTCTTGAAAAAAGGGAAATGGCATGTTACAAATTCCTCTCCGCATATGCATTTTCTTATATATACACCGCATATGCGCGCAAAGTATGCATTTCTAGTTAATTATGGTTCCGATTAAGGCACAGGATCATATCCACCGCGGCAGCATGGCTGGCAGCGTGCTAGACGTTTTAATCCCATCCATACACCTTTTATAGCTCCATATTGTTCTACCGCAATGTACATATATTCTGAACAAGTCGGTTCGAACCTACAACGAGCACCTAAAAGCGGAGATATAGCCTGCTTGTAAAACCGCAACAAAGCCAAAATAACCCGACTCATTTCAAATCTACCTCTTTTTTAATGAGCCGTAGTTTACTAAATAAAGACTTTAGAGACTTGTCCACCTTTATAAATGAGCCTTCTTTTGGCAATTCGCCTACTGTAGCACGGGCAACGATTACTATATCAAAGCCCTGCCTTAACATGGAGGCTTTAAGACGACAACTCTCTTTAATTAATCGCCTTACTCTATTTCGTATAACTGCATTGCCAACTTTTTTACTTACAGTAACACCTAATCGGTTAAATTCCTCGTTATTGGCAATAGCGTAAACTACGAAGTATAGATTTACATAATGGCGGCCACCGTCATATACGGTTTTAAAAGATTTCGTTTTTTTAATGGATTGCATAAAAGCCCGCTTTGCGGGCTTTATTGTGCAATTATGCAGACAATACATGTCTACCTTTCAATCTACGTCTTTGTAGTACTTTACGCCCGTTGGACGTGCTCATACGCTTGCGGAAGCCATGTTCCTTGCTGCGCTGCCTTTTCTTTGGCTGGTAAGTTCTTTTGCTCATGTTGTCACCTCATTCGGAATAAACTTCAATTTGACAAAGGTCATTATATTCTCTCGTTTAATTATCGTCAAGATTTTTACAATAGCAAACCCGCTCTCATGTGCACATTTACCTTTATTTATGTGGAAAGACCGTTGAAAAAATATGATAACTCTGTTATATTTCTAAGACATTTGTATTAGTTATACACATCCTGTGGAAAGCCATGTGGATAACTTGAGTAAATCTACTGATGAGGGGAAATTTTACGTGGATATTCAAAAAATCTGGCAAGAAGCACTGCCTCTTTTAGAAAATTCTATGACTCAGGTTATTTATGATACTACTATTTTATCTATTATTCCTCTTTCCTTCGAAAATGGTGTACTTACGTTAAAGACAACCAATGATTTTTATAAGCCTTCTATTGAGAAGCGATATTTATCGGAAATAACCCGGTGTGTTCGTACTGTCTCCGGCATGCAGGACATAGATGTAAGAATAGTTGCCCCGGAAGACTTTGATGAGGACAACCTTGCCCGACGCAAAAACTATGAAGAGACTAATCTAAGGCGGAGATATAACTTTGACACCTTTGTAAAGGGTAAGTGCAATGAGCTTGCATATGCCGCCGCAGAAGCTATAGCTGAAAATCCTGGTAAAACTGAGTATAACCCCTTGTTTTTATATGGAGGGGTAGGCCTAGGAAAGACCCATATTATGCACTCTATTGGAAACTATGTAGTGGATAAATATCCAGATTTAAAAGTGTTGTATGTAACCAGTGAGACTTTTACCTCTGAGTTTATTACAGCAATAAGGGAAGAGCAGATAGACGAGTTTAAAAAGAAGTATCGGGAAGTAGATATACTTCTAATGGATGATGTGCAGTTTCTTGAGGGGAAATTAGGGACTCAAGAGGAGATGTTCCATACCTTTAATACCCTTCACAATAATAATAAGCAGATCGTGCTTACCAGTGACCAGCCTCCTAAAGAGCTTACAGATTTAGAAGCTCGGCTGACTTCCAGGTTTGCTATGGGGCTTACTGCGGATATTAATGTCCCAGATTATGAAACACGGACTGCTATATTAGAAAAGAAGCTGGATCTAGAGCATCTGGACATTCCATTAATCGTTAAAGATTTTATTACCAGAAATATTGTTTCTAATATAAGGGATTTAGAAGGGGCGCTTAATAAAGTAACGGCTTATGCCAAGCTCACCAACGCTAAGATAACCTTAGACCTTGCGGAGCAGGCACTTAAAGACTTATTAACCCCAGAAGAAAAGCCTGATGTAACAGTTCCGCTTATTCAGCAGATAGTGGCTGCTCACTTTGGGCTTACAACAATGGACCTTTCAGGACGCAAACGCACCCAAAGCATTGTTCTGCCTAGGCAGATTGCTATGTATCTTAGTCGAAAGCTCTTGGATGTGTCACTTCCGGATGTGGGTAAGCACTTTGGAGGGCGTGATCATTCCACTGTGATTCATAGCTGTGAAAAGATTGCTAATGAAATAGAAACTGATACAAAACTAAGGACAATTGTAAACGATCTGGAGAGAAACATAAAAGGCGATTAATTGGGCAATATGTTGGGAAATTTGTGTATAAATATGTTGATAGATTTTCTAAAACTGTGGATGAAATATTGCATTTTTTATGCCTGTGGATTTCCCGTATAACTGCCAAATTTCCCGAAAATTATCTACGCTCTTATCCACGTCTAAAATCTATATATGGAACAGTCTGGGACGACTTTCCCACATATCCACATCCCCTATTATAACTACTACTATAAATATAATAATGTTAATAAGGAGAAATTATGAAACTGCTATGTGAAAAAAATTTATTGCAAGACGCACTGAGTCTTGTTGGCAGAACCGTATCCAGCCGGACTACTTTACCTATACTTGAATGTGTTCTTTTTAATGCAGTTGAAGGTGAGGGTATTACCCTTTATGCCAATGATATGGAAATGAGTATAAATACGACCCCTATACCTGCTGATATAGAGGTATCTGGTTCTGTAGCCCTTAACGCACGGCTCTTTACAGAGATAATAAGAAAAATGCCAGGGGATTATATTGAAATAGAAACAGATGAAAAGTTAATAACAAGATGTAAGTCCGGCCAGGCCAAGCTTGAGATATCCGGTTTACCTGCCGAAGAGTTTCCTGTGATATCAGATGAAGAGCTTGAAGGTGATAAGGCAACCTATTCAGTAAAAGCAAATACCCTCAGGGATATGATTAAGCAGACGATTTTTTCTGTGTCTGTAGATCCCAGTAAGGCCATTCTTACAGGAGAGCTTTTTGAGATTAATGATAATTCCCTCCGTGTTGTAGCTGTGGATATGTTCCGGATTTCATATAGATCTGTGGATTTAATAGACGGTTCTAAGGACTGTAACGCTGTAATACCCGCAAAGGCTCTTACTGAATTAAGTAGGGCTATTTCCGGGGATAATGAAGAGGTAGTAAGTTTTTACTTTACAGATAAACGGGCGTTCTTTGAAACCAAGAGCTTTACATTGTCTGTAAGGCTTCTTGAGGGAGACTTTATCCGGTATAACCAGATATTTAACCAAGACTTCTCTACAATGATGGTAATAAATCGTGGGGCATTGCTTGGTTCTCTTGAGCGGTCTGTATTGGTGGCTATGGAAAATAGACAGATTTCCATTACTTTAGAAATCCATGACGACAGATTAGTTATCACATCCAAGTCAGAAAAGGGTCAGACTTACGATGAAATTCCTTGTGAAACCGACGGAACGGATATGACAATATTCTTTAACCCTCGCTACTTAATTGAGGCGCTTAGGGCAATAGATGAAGAAAGCATTGTACTAAAGTTTAATACCTCACGCAGCCCTTGTACTATTCAAAGCCTTTCAGAGGAATCGCGTAAAGATGACACCCTCACAGAGTATAAATATCTAATAGTACCTCTAAGAGGCCCTGCCTAATGTGGGTACGCACCATCTCGGCATCAAACTATAGAAATCTTTCTCTTTCTAACGTAGAGTTTTCGCCAGGTATAAATATACTTTATGGAGACAATGCCCAGGGTAAGACCAATATCTTGGAGGCTGTGTATTTTTGTGCTCTTGGACGAAGCTCTAGGGCAGATAATAATCGGGAACTGGTGCGGTTTGGTTTGGATGAGGCTCATGTTAGAGTAGAGGCTAACCGGGATGATTATTCATTTGTTATTGATTCCCATATTCAGATTTGTGGTAATAAGTCTATCAAGACCTTTAGTATAGACCGAGTAGTTGTTAAAAATACGCGGGAGCTGTTTGGGCGGTTGATGGTGGTGCTTTTTTCTCCTGAGGATTTACGGCTTATAAAGGCTGGGCCTGCGGAGCGGCGGCGGTTTATGGATATGGAAATATGCCAGCTTTCACCTGTTTATTATAGTGATTTAAGAGACTACCATCGGGCGCTTAAGCAGCGTAATAACCTGCTAAAGATTTTACGCAAAGATCGTAAGCAGATTGATATGCTACCTGTATGGGGTCAGCAGCTAAGTACCCATGGGCAAAGGATAATGCGTACGCGTAGCGCATTTGTAAATAAGATAAGCGCTATTGCAAAGGAAATACACAGCCATATAACAGACGGTAAGGAAGAGTTATCCCTAACTTATCAGCCCAATGTGGAAAACTCTGAGGATTATTCCAAGACTATGGAAAAGGCTCAGGATAAAGATATCCTATGTGGTACGACTTCCGTAGGAATACACAAAGACGATATTATTTTTACTATAAACGGAATACCAGCCCGGAGTTTTGGCTCACAAGGTCAGCAGCGAACGGCGGCGCTTTCGGCTAAGCTTGCAGAGATTGAAATAATGCGAGACAGTGCAAAATCTACCCCGATATTATTATTGGATGATGTACTTTCGGAGTTGGATGGCGGCCGACAGAAATTTTTATTAACACAAATAACAGACTTACAAACAATTATTACATGCACTGGCCTTGAGGATGTACTTGCAAAAAATGTGAATGACGCCAACATTATGCGTGTTATGGCTGGAAAGATAGATAAGAATGGGTTTTGATGATAATGACGAAAGCGATCATTAGAACTTAATTGGAGGGACAAATGGAATACACAGCAGACAGTATTCAGATACTAGAAGGCCTTGAGGCGGTTAGGAAGCGGCCTGGGATGTATGCCCGTAATACATCCGTTGAGGGCTTGCATCATCTCGTATATGAAATCGTGGATAATGCCGTTGACGAGGCTTTAATGGATGAGTGCGATGATATTAAAGTGCGTATTCACCCGGATAATAGCATAAGTGTACGGGATAATGGCCGTGGTATTCCTGTAGGGATTCAGGCTCAAAAAGGACTTCCTGCCGTTGAGGTTATTTTTACTGTGCTTCATGCCGGTGGTAAGTTTGGGCAAGGCGGATATAAGACATCCGGCGGGCTTCATGGTGTTGGAGCTTCTGTTGTTAATGCTCTTAGTGAATGGTTGGTTGTGCAAATTCACAAGGATGGAAAGCTGTATGAGCAGAAATTTGCCCGTGGGCCTAAGGTTACGGAGTTAACTGTAATAGGCGATACCACAGAGCATGGTACCTTTGTTCACTTTAAGCCTGACCCTCAAATTTTTGGAGATCTAGAATATAGCTTTGATACGCTGAAGCAGCGCTTTAGAGAGATCGCCTACCTTACCAAAGGGCTGACTATAGAAATTATAGACGAAAGAACGGATCCTTTTACCACACGTTCATATTGCTATGAGGGTGGTATTAAGGAGTTTATTGGCTATATTAACCAGAACAGAACTCCTGTGACACCAGAGGTATTTTACTCAGAGGCCAAGTATGAAAATGTGCTGGTTGAGATTGCCATCCAATACAATGACGGTTTTCAAGAAAATACCTATTCATTTGTAAACAATATCAACACCCATGATGGGGGAACTCATACTACCGGGTTTAGAAGCAGCTTGACCAAGACCCTCAATGATTATGGGCGTAAATTTGGTATTTTAAAGGAAAAAGACCGTAATCTTACCGGGGAAGATGTACGGGAAGGGATTACCGCGGTTATTAGCATTAAGCTAGAAGAGCCGCAATTCGACAGCCAAGGAAAGGGAAAGCTAAATAACAGTGAAGCCCGTACGGCAGTTGAGTCGGTTCTTGGGGAGCAGTTTACCTACTTCCTAGAAGAAAATCCTTCCGCCGGAAAGGCCATATTGGATAAATGTCTTATTTCTGCGCGTGCACGTGATGCCGCTAGAAAGGCCAGAGAAGATGTACGGCGTAAATCTGCACTGGACAGCGGCAGACTTCCTGGTAAGCTTACAGATTGCTCTGAAAAAGACCCGGCTAAATGCGAAATATTCATAGTCGAGGGTGATTCTGCCGGTGGTAGTGCCAAAAATGCCCGTACTCCAAAGACTCAGGCAATCCTGCCACTTAGGGGCAAGATCATGAATGTGGAAAAAGCGCGGCTAGATAATATCCTTGCCAACAAAGAAATCCGGGCTATGATAACCGCCTTTGGCACCGGTATCCACGAAGATTTTGATGTTAGTAAGCTACGGTATCATAAGATTGTCCTTATGACGGACGCTGATGTTGATGGTTCTCATATTCGTACGCTTCTACTGACATTTATGTATAGGTTTATGCCCGAGCTTATATCTGAAGGATATGTATATATAGCTCAGCCTCCGCTTTATCAGGTGGAAAAAGGAAAAAATAAATACTATGCCTACAACGATGACCAGCTTGAAGCCGTTTTGGATGAAATTGGCCGAGACGGTAACAAAACCATACAGCGTTACAAAGGCCTAGGAGAAATGAACGCCGAGCAGTTATGGGATACCACAATGGACCCAGAGCGTCGGACACTTCTACAAGTAAAAATGGATGACGCAATTTCCGCGGATAATATTTTTTCTCAGCTTATGGGTGATAAGGTAGAGCCTAGGCGCGAGTTTATAGAAGCCTTTGCAAATAAAGTGCGGAATTTGGACATTTAAGGAGATTATATGGAACCCACAAAAGATTTTGATCGCATTTCTGATAGAAATATCGTAACAGAAATGGAAGAGTCATTTATTGATTACGCGATGAGTGTAATCGTAGCAAGGGCGCTTCCTGATGTACGAGATGGATTGAAGCCGGTACACCGACGCATACTCTACGCCATGAACGAAATGGGTCTTGACCCCAACAAGTCATATAAAAAATCCGCCCGTATTGTCGGTGAAACCATGGGTAAATATCACCCTCATGGTGAATCTATTTATGGGTCTATGGTGCGTATGGTACAGGATTTTGCTATGCGATACCCTCTGGTGGACGGCCATGGTAACTATGGCTCTATGGATGGAGACGGTGCAGCTGCGTCACGTTATACAGAGGCGCGGCTTTCACGGCTATCTGTAGAAATGCTTACGGATATTGATAAAAATACCGTAGACTTTGCCCCCAACTATGATGGAGTTGAAACGGAACCAACGGTACTTCCTGCCCGCTTTCCCAATCTGCTGGTTAATGGCTCTATGGGGATTGCTGTTGGTATGGCTACCAATATTCCTCCACATAATCTCACGGACGTAATTTCTGCTGTGGTTCATCGTATTAATCACCAGCAAGAAGGTATAGAGACCCCTATTAAGGAACTTATAGATATAGTAAAAGCCCCTGATTATCCAACAGGCGGGGCTATTCTTGGTACCGAAAATATTAAGCAGGCCTACCGCACAGGTAAGGGACGCTTGGTGCTTAGGGCTGAGGCTACCATTGAACCAATGGGCAATGGCCGGGAGCAGATTAGAGTTACGGCTATCCCTTACCAGGTAAATAAGGCTAATCTTATTATTAAGATTGCCGACTTGGTTAAAGATAAGAAAATAGACGGAATTTCAGATATACGTGATGAGTCCAACCGTGAAGGTGTGCGCATTATTATAGAGCTTCGCAAAGATGCAAACGCCAATGTTGTGCTAAATCAGTTATATAAGCTCTCACCACTACAAGAGAGCTTTGGTATTACCATGCTTGCCCTTGTAAACAACGAGCCAAAGATATTGAACCTTGCGGAAGTGATAGAGCATTATATTACCCATCAAAAAGAGGTAATAACCAGGCGTACTCAGTTCGACTTAGATAAGGCCGAGCGTCGTGCTCATATCTTAGAAGGGCTTTTGAAAGCACTTGATCATATTGATGAAATTATCGCGCTGATTCGTTCTTCACAAGACGCGTCAGAAGCTAGGGCCAAACTTATGGAGCGGTTCCAGTTTACTGAGGTTCAGGCTCAAGCTATTGTAGATATGCGCCTTCGCGCCCTTACCGGTCTTGAAAGAGATAGACTAGAAAAGGAATATTCCGAGCTTCAAGTCCTTATTGCAGAGCTTAGACGTATCCTTGGCGACGAGATTTATCTTTTGGAAGTACTTAAAACCGAAATTACATTGATAAAGGATAAGTTTGGAGATGAGCGGCGTACGGCTATTCTTCACGACCCCGGTGAGATTCTTGACGAAGACTTAATAGACGAGGCTGAGTTTGCCATTACATTATCTCATCTCAATTATATTAAGCGGATTCCGCTTGATACTTACCGCTCCCAGGCTCGTGGCGGGCGTGGGGTTGTGGGTATGCAGACTCGTGAAGAGGATTGGGTGAAGGATTTATTTGTGGCACATTCCCATGACCATATATTGTTCTTTACCAACTTTGGCCGGGCTTATCATTTGCGTACCTTTGAGATACCAGAGGCCGGGCGGCAGGCAATGGGTATGGCCTTGGTTAACTTGTTAAACCTTAGCCCCGGTGAGACAATCGCGGCTATGATCCCTGTGTCTAAAGATCAGTGGGATGGGTATCTTATTATGGTTACACGTGAAGGCGTAATAAAGCGGTGTGAGCTTTCTGCCTTTGCCAAGATTAATAAGTCCGGACTTAATGCCCTTGGTATTAGGGATGGAGATAATCTTATAACGGTACTTCGCTCAGATGGGGCACGGGAAGTATTCCTTGCTACTGCCGGTGGCCGTGGTATACGCTTTGCCGAAACCGACGTGCGCTCCATGGGGCGTGCCGCTGTAGGTGTACGGGGTATGAGGCTCCGCGAGGAAGATCATATTATCGGTGCCACCGTGGCAGACGGGCAGGTGCTTCTGGTTTCTGCCAACGGACTTGGTAAGTGTACTCCGCTGGAAGACTGCCGAGGTCAAAATCGTGGCGGTAAAGGGATAATTATATATAAACCATCACCAAAATCAGGCCCGGTAGTTGGTATTGCCGCGGTGCATGAAAATGACGAGCTTATGCTTATTAACTCAGAAGGTGTGATTATACGAATTAGAGTAGCGGATATTTCTACTCAGGGACGATATGCTTCTGGGGTTAAGCTTATTAATATGGATGATGGAGTTACTGTAGTTGGCATGGCTAAGATTGCTGAAAGCGAAGCTGAGGAAACCTCAGAAAATGAGTAAAAATAAAGCGGGAGCATTTGCTCCCGCTTTTTGTTTAAATATGGAATATTAACTCGATGAAGATAAGAACTACTGTTTTTTTGTGAACTTACGTGTAATCAGCAATTCAATAATTGACACAAAGACAATATGCTGTTAGTTTGACACAAATTTGTTTTTGTTAATTGGTATGTGAGGGGGATAGGCTTTCTGCTATGGTTAGAGAATCTACAGCAAAAAGTGGGTTATTTGGATTTATACTTAATCTTTTTTCCAGCCAGGAAAGTAAAAAAACTGATGTATCGTGGCTGACGGAGTTAAAAGCCCCAAGAAAAAGTGAGGTGAAAGCAATGTATTGTGACCAATGTGGTTTTGAGCTGGGTTACGGAAAATTGATTTGCACCCAGTGCGGACGGCAGCTGCCCAACACAAATATAGAATCAGGTATGGTAAGGAACTATGAAACAATGCCTGAGTCCGCATACGATTCAATACCAGACTCAACACCCAATACCACACAAGAAACAGGTGACGAACCAACCCCTGAGGAAGATATGGCACCTACGTATGAGCAATATGAAGATGAGGAAACATTTGAGAGTCAGGAACAATACGAAGAACCAGATTCCCGTGAAAGCCAAGAGCAATACGAAGAACCAAAATCCTACGAGAGTCAGGAGCAATGCGAAGAGTCTGAATCTTGCGATTGTCAGGAACAAAGCGAAGAGCTTGAACCTAACGAGTGCCAGGAGCAATGCCCAGAAGAAGCTCCACGTACGCCGGAAGAGCTAAACTATGCCCAAAAGAAAGAGAAAAAAGCAATACTTGGGCACGAAATAGAAGAGCTTAGACATCGCATACAGCCATGTTTGGATGATATAGCAAGGCTTTCTAATTGTGCGAGCGCAGACAGTTACTCCTTATCCCTAAACGACATAAATGAAGCTCTAGAACGTGCAAGGGAAGTAGAATGTGCGCTACATGAAAAAACTACAGAATATGAAAGTATTATTATCAACCCATGTTGCGAGCACGGTTTCCACAATGCTGATAAATATTGTGGAACCTGTGGAGAATACCTTGGTGGAATGGGATGGCGTTGTAGTTGTTGTCAGATACTTAACAAAGATGAAAACCATTTCTGCCGTGGTTGCGGTTATGCACATAAAGGTTCAGAGGATACCAACCCGGAATATATAGCGTGAGTCATGGTTTTAAGTTAAATTACAACAGGTAACTATGCCTGATATATTAAAAAGACCTCGAATCCTAATTGGGATTCGAGGTCTTTTTCAATATTAGTCATAGATAAAAATGCTTCCATTACTATAGTAGGCATTTCCTATCCCTAAAACCTCTGTAAAGAATTGAACAGGAACATATGCAGTACCATCAACAATTATGGCTGGTAGTCCGGGGATTGTAATGATATCTCCATTTACCCAAAAATCCTCTGAGTCTCTTGTAATACTAATTGATCCTTCTACTCCTTCCAGAGTAATCTGGTGGGTTTCAGTGTTATATAAAGGCCGTATTCCAAGAGCCTCCAACACCTCCCTTAGTGGGACATGAGTAGGAGTATCACTCTCCCCTAATGTATAAAGAAAAGTATCTTCAAGCCCACTATTATTTACAACAATGTTGTACTGCGAAAAATCAAGCAAATGTATTTCTTCATCATGTACGTTAGCATCTAAAGGCGTTTCGTACGTTAAAGATGCATGGGTATTACTACAAGCGGCTAATAGAAGTAGCACTGTGAAAAAAGTTGCTAATTTTATTAGTCTCTTCAATTTCATCATCCCCATTCTTATTGGTTCTGAATCTATCTAAAGGTAGTATATCTAAAAGAGAAAGAATTGCAAAAATGATTGCAAGGCATATTGCTGAATTTATGGCGCAAGTGTTATAACAATAATATCCGCCAACCTTTCAGCTTTAGCTTGGATATCGGCCTTATCTCGGCCTTCTATCATTACCCGGACTAGGGGTTCCGTTCCAGAGGGGCGGATTAGGATTCGGCCTTCCCCATTCATTTGATCTTCCATTTCCTTCATGGGGGTTGTTATTTCTGGGTAGTTACTCCACTTACGTTTTTTGTCGTTGGCTACTTTTACATTTATTAGCACTTGTGGGAAGTGTTCCATAACGGTTTTTAGCTCGGACAGAGGTTTTTGGTTTCGGATGACTATTTCTACAAGGAGAAGACCGGCCAGTATTCCGTCTCCGGTGGTGCTGTATTTTGTAAATATTATATGGCCGGATTGCTCGCCTCCCAGGGCCAGGTTGTCGGCTAGCATTTTTTCAAGTACATATCTATCTCCTACATCTGTGCGGTGTAGGGTTAGGCCGTGGTTTTTGCACATTACTTCTAGGCCTTGGTTGCTCATTGTTGTGGCTACTATAGCATTTTGGGGTAATTGGCCTTGTTGGCTTAGGTCATAACCACAGATGGCTAGTATTTCATCGCCGTCTACCATGTTACCGTTATTGTCTACTGCCAGCATACGATCGCCATCGCCGTCGAAGGCTAGGCCTAAATCTAGATTGTTGGTTTTTACGTATTGGCATAGATTTTCCATATGGGTGGAGCCGCAGTTTTCATTTATATTAAGGCCGTTTGGTGTATTAGAAAGCTTGTGTACAGTGCCTCCTAGCGCTTCAAAGACTTTTGAGGCCACTTGGCTGGTGGCACCATTGGCACAGTCTAGGGCTATTTTTAGGCCATTTAGTTTTTTGTCTTTTACTGTCGAGAGCAAGTAATTAATATAATCATTTTCCGCTTCTTTACAGGGGATGGTTATGCCTACATCTTTGCCTATTGGTGCGGGAAGTTTTTCTGGGGTAGTCATATAGGTTTCTATTTCATCTTCCAGGGCATCAGGAAGCTTATATCCAGTGCCACTGAAGAATTTTATTCCGTTGTCTGCCATGGGGTTATGGGATGCGGATATCATTACTCCCGCGTCGAAGTTGTTTTCTCTTACGTAATAAGCTACTGCTGGTGTTGGGATAACTCCGGCTAGGTGTACTTCAGCCCCAACAGAGCATAGCCCGGCGGAAAGTGCCGCGGCCAGCATGTCGCCTGACCGTCTAGAATCCATTGCCACTAATACCTTGGGTGCGCCTTTCGCGGCTTTTGTTAATACATATCCTCCTGCACGGCCTAGGTTTAAGGCTAGTTCTGGAGTTAATTCCTTATTAGCTACTCCTCTTACTCCGTCTGTACCAAATAATTTTCCCATATATTCCTCCTTAAGTTTTATTTACATTTATATGAATTCCGTGAAAACTTGGTTTGCCAGGTCTAGGCCTTGGGGGGTTAATGCTATTTTCTCGTCATTGTAGGTTAGTAATCCTTTGTCTATTAATTTATCTATGCTGGGTTTGAACTGCGGGGGAGGGGATATACCTTCTGTCATACGTAGACCCAGAAACATGATTTCTGCTGCTGCATCCTGTGAGGTTAGGATTTGAATATTTTCTTTTTTGCTTCCTGATAAGTATTGGGTTATGTTGGTAGAATTATTCCATCTAGTGGTGCCGTCAAAAGAATGAGCCCCCAGGCCGAAGCCTATATAAGGCTTTCTGCGCCAACAGTTTACATTGTGTCGGCTTCGATAGCCTGGTTTGGCGAAATTGGAAAGCTCGTAGTGCTGGTATCCGGCGGATGTTAGTAGGTTTATGGCCTTGTGGTACATGGCTCGATCTGTAGATTCATCTGGTAGATTGTCTTGCTCATCCCACATGGGGGTATTTTCTGCCGGGGTTAAGCTGTAGGTTGAGATATGTGTTGGATTTAGGGCTAATACTTGGGTTATGCTTTCTTTCCAATGTGCCATTGTTTGACCCGGGAGTCCAAACATCAAGTCAACGTTGATATTGTGGATACCTGCTGCTTTTGCGGTTTGAATGGTTTTTGTAAAGTCGTGGGCTGTGTGGGTTCTCTTTATTCTTCCTAGCAAATCATCTTGCCAGGCTTGCAGGCCTATGCTTAGGCGGTTTACTCCGTATGATTTTAAGTCGGGTAGTTGGGAGTTGGGATTTGTTTCTACAGTGATTTCTGCATCAGGGGTTAAGTTGAAGTTATGGACTTCTTGTAAAATTTCGTACAAGAAAGGGGAAGGTAGCGCTGTAGGCGTACCTCCCCCTATATATACTGTGTCTACCTTGTTGGTGATATGGGCTGATTTTAGTTCTGTAAGCAAAGCCTGTACATATGGTTCATAATCTGTACTTTCGAAGGAAAGAAAATCGCAATATGAGCATTTTGATACACAAAATGGGATATGGATATAAAGCCCATAACTCATGATTCATCCAACTTTAGCACATTCATAAATGCTTGTTGGGGTACTTCTACTACGCCTATGGAACGCATACGCTTTTTACCTTCTTTTTGTTTTTCTAATAGCTTTTTCTTACGGGTTATATCGCCGCCATAACATTTGGCCAGTACATCTTTACGCATAGCTCCTATGGTTTCTCTTGCCACTACTTTGCTTCCTATAGCTGCTTGTATCGGGATTTCAAATTGGTGGCGTGGGATTTCTTTCTTAAGCTTTTCTGTCATGCGGCGGCCACGTTCTGCTGCGGTTTTAGCGTATACGATAAATGAAAGGGCATCAACCGGTTCGTGATGTACTAGGATATCTAGTTTTACCAAGTTGGATTGCTTATATCCGATTAATTCATAGTCGAAGGAGGCATAACCCTTACTCCGGGATTTTAGTGTATCGAAGAAGTCGTAGATGATTTCGTTTAGGGGTAGTTCGTAACGCAGGATAGCACGAGATGCGTCTATATACTCCATTTCTAAATATACGCCGCGGCGTTCTTGGCATAGCTCCATTACCGGGCCTATATAGTCGGCTGGGACTAGGATTTCGGCTTTTACTATGGGTTCTTCCATGAAGTCTATACGAGATGGGTCTGGTAGGTCTGCGGGGTTGGATAGGTCAATTATCTCGCCGTCTGTTTTGTGGACTTTGTAGATTACGCTTGGGGCTGTGGTGATTAGGTCTAGGTTGTATTCTCGCTCTAGGCGTTCTTGGATGATTTCTAGATGGAGAAGGCCTAGGAAGCCGCAACGGAAGCCAAAGCCCAGCGCTACAGAGGTTTCTGGCTCAAATTGTAGGGCAGCATCGTTTAGACGCAGTTTATCTAGGGAATCCCGTAGGTCTTGGTATTTGGCACCATCTGCTGGGAAAACACCGCAAAATACCATTGAGTTTACCTGCTTATATCCAGGAAAGGGTTCCTCGGTTGGGCGGCTTACTTCTGTTACGGTGTCGCCGATGGTGGTGTCACGGACGTTTTTAATGCTGGCTGTTATATAGCCTACTTCCCCTGCTTTAAGTTCAGGACTGGGGATGAATTTGCCTGGGCCGAAGTAGCCTGTCTCTACTATTTCAAATTCTTTGCCCGTTGCCATAAACAGAGCCTTTGTACCTTTTTTTATGCTACCATCCAGTACTCGTATAAATACAATTACACCTTTATATGCATCGTATAGTGAGTCAAAGATTAGGGCTTTAAGGGGAGCATCCAGGTTGCCTTGAGGGGGCGGAATGGAGGCTACTATACTGGTGAATACATCTTGGATATTTATAGAATTTTTTGCGGATATAAGTGGAGCGCTTGATGCATCTAGGCCGATGACATTTTCTATATCGTCCTTTGTACGTTCTGGGTCGGCGGCTACTAGGTCGATTTTATTTATTACTGGGACAATTTCCAGGTTATTGTCCATTGCCAGATATACATTGGCTAGGGTTTGAGCTTCTATGCCTTGAGCGGCATCAACGATTAGTAATGCTCCTTCGCAGGCGGCAAGGGAACGGCTTACCTCGTAGGTAAAGTCTACATGGCCTGGGGTGTCTATTAGGTTAAGGATATACTCTTCACCATCAGGTGCGGCGTATACCAAACGCACACTTTGGGCTTTGATTGTAATGCCTCGTTCCCTTTCTAGATCCATATTATCTAAGACTTGGCTTTGCATTTCACGCTGGGTTAGGGTACCGGCTAGCTCTATCAGACGATCTGCTAGGGTAGATTTGCCGTGGTCTATATGAGCTATTATGCAAAAGTTGCGGATTTTACTCATGTTGTGGGTGATCATTATTGCCTCCTAAAGTGTTACTTTATCGGTTTTGTCACTATCATCAAAACTGATTTTATTTTTTCATTAGTTTCTCTACAGCCTCTTTGATATCCGGGATGGCTTCCTCCATTAGGTCTTGGAAAAAGCCGTCATATTCGTATGTTAGATCATCTATGGGCTTAGTTTTTATTCCGTTAATGTACTGGTCTAATAGCGGGAAGTCTTTTTCATAGCAGTGGAAGCTGTTGGCTCGGTGGGTGTATGTGCCTATTGGTAATCCCAATGTGTCGGCTACCTGCTTTTGCAGCATAATGAATGCGAATGCGTTCATGAAAGTGGCTTCTGCCGCGTCATTGGATCGCATTAGTACCTTCATATGGAGTTTTCCGTCCCGGATGAAGAATTGTAGATGTTGTAGACATGCCGGATGGGGATTGAATGGGTCCACATTGTTATCTCGGATATCTATTACGGCACGGCGGCTGTCTGGGCTTCGTTTTAACTCGTCTATTACGAATTGGATTTGGTTTAGTTTTTTGCCGACCGTTAAGTTGAAGTTATTTATTCGGTCGTGGTAGGTGTATTCCCATGCGTTTTCGGAGTCTCCTATTTTAAAGTCTAGTATGCCTTCTAGTACCTCCATTACATACTGTTGAAGCTCGTAAAATCCGCCTATTATCAGGCGGCTTACCATGGGTTCGGCTAGGGGTTCTTCTACTACTATGGTCATGGATAGCTCTTTTTGGTTTTGATTGTAATCTTTGCAGGACATTACTTTGCCGTTATTGGATAACTCTAATAGGGCTTTGTGGTATGCCTCCGGTAAGGTTGTAGCTTTTACAAATGATTCGTGCATATATGGCTCCTTCATATGAAAATGCCTGGTTATTGTATCATAGAGTGGTTTTGATTGCATAGAATGTAAGTATATAGGAGGTGCATATGTCTTATATTCGCTTTTTTATGCCAATGATTAGTGAGGCTACCGGATATGGATTTAAAAACCGCCAGCCTGCGGGTCGCTCGATTGTAGAAGGACGAAGTGGTAATTATAAGCTTACCGTTTGGGTACAAGATTTGAGGGCTGAGACTTTTTATAATGTGTTTTTGCTGTTTTCGGATGATAGGCGTTATGCCGGGGTAGCTATGGGAAGCCTTACTGTAGATGAAAAAGGCAAAGGGGAAATGCGGAGAGAGTTCTTGGATGATATTTTAGGTAGATTCGCCATTGCTGATATTGTAGCTGTGGTAGTTGTGGTTAGGGGCGCAAGTGGGGTTGTGAGTCCTCTTTGCGGATATAAAGACGGCGCTGTGTCTTGGCGGCATGGGTTTTATGAGTTTGAAATGACGCTAGAGCCTGTTCCAGAACCCGAACCGATTTCAGAACCCGAGCCAAAGCCTATCCCTGAGCCAGAACCTATTCCTGTTCTAGAACCTATTCCCGAACCGGAACCCGAAATTATACCTGAGCCAATTCCCAAGCTTGTGCTAGAACCAAAGCAAGAACCAGAGCCTATCCCCGAACCCGAAGAGCAGCTAACAATGCACTGGGCGGATACCCTACCCCAAGGCGAGATGGCCAAGGCTTTCCGCAATGCATTAGAAAAACTCCGTGCAGAAACCATCCAATCTTCAGCCAAGTGCGACCCACAACCAAATATACTTCTATTATTCTCCAACAACGAGCCTGTTACCCCCTTTATTACCCAAAACAGAAAAACCAAGTGGGTAAGCTTCACTTTATCAGACAATGTTCCACCACCCTGCAATATGCCTAACCTATTCCAAGACCCATTCATCCAAGCTGCTCACGAGGAATATGGACATCTAATTTTTGGTATGACTATAGATCAAGGCCCCTGTCGTTATATAATCGGCATACCCGGAGTATATGACCAAGAAAGCAGACAAAAGGCCAGACGGCTGGGCTTTAATCAATTTAAATGCTGTAAAGATGCATACCCAACTTGGGGCGAAGCGGGATACTGGCTAATGTTCGTAACTTTATGCTAAACTCATATCATTAATCATGAAATGAGGATACCAATGCGCGCACGTAAGAAGAAATGGGCTCCTGACGTACTGGCAAATAATCCAAGAATAATAAGAGACGCGGACGCTCATGCAAGAAAGCTAAAGGAATACTTCGATAACAATAATCCCCTATATCTTGAAATAGGCTGTGGAAAGGGGCGTTTTGCCGCCGAGTCCTCACGCCTTTACCCGGATATAAATTTCATAGCCATGGAGCGAGAACCCGTAATCCTAGCCGCCGCCGCAAGGCAAGCTGAGGAGCGTGGCGCTAACTCCTTGGCTTTTTTACTGCTGGATGCAGACGTACTGTTGGATTATTTTAAGCCTGGAGATATTCAGAGGCTATTTATAAATTTCTGCGACCCATGGCCAGGAAAAAAGAAGCGAGCTAAGAGACGCTTGACCCACGAGAAATATTTGTCCATGTACGAAGAACTAAAAATCCCAGAATTGCATTTTAAAACCGATAACCGCTCTCTATTCGAGTTCTCCTTACAAAGCTTTAGCGAGCAAGGATGGCTGATGAAGAATATATCCCTAGACCTGCATCAAAGCGATATGGAAGATAATATAATGACGGAGTATGAAGAAAAGTTCTCAACAAAAGGCTTCCCGATATACCGCCTTGAGGCCACTCCGCCAAAGTAGGCATATACTACTTTATAAATAAATAGGGAGAATAACCATGTACCAATACCGTATTCGTATCAAGAACAAAATCCTACAAAAGTTATATCGCCCAAGACGTACAAAAATCCCCTTCTTTACTATACAGGCTATGGAAGCCCTAGAAGAGATAGACCGCCGCATCGAAGAGAAGATTACGCCACTATTGTCAGAGCTTTTTGAGTAGTCCACTAGAATAGACCTGCTTACAAGATGTCAGAAATCTTACAAGCAGGTCTATGTTTATGTTGACATATTTGTATGCATGAGTTAGTATGATTTTGGCAATTCTCACATATTATTTATACACTGCTAAGAGTGGAGGCGAGTAAAAAATTCTGAAGCACATGTAACAAAACAAAAAGAAAGACATCAAAAAGGAGGATTTTTTTTGAAAATCTTAAAGAAAGTAACCGTACTTGCCGTAATGGCACTGTTGATTGTTGTAGCGTTTACCGCCTGCGACAGAAACAATGAAAATGGACAAGGCTCAGTAACTGTGGATGGCGAATTTGTTATGCCCACAACCCCTATAACTTTGACCTTCTCCTGGTGGGGCGGCGATTCCAGACATGCCGCAGTAGAAGAAGCTATAAGCATCTTTACCGATAGGTATGAAAACATAACTATTGAACCTCAGCCGGCTTCAGGCGCGTTTTCCGATATTACCGACGCGATGATTACAAGAGTGGCGGCAGGCACCGAGGCCGACATCAACCAAGTAAACTTTAACTGGGTACACTTGTTTGGGCGGGGTAATAATGTCTTTGCCGATCTTGGGGATTTTGACCACATTATCGACTTCAGTCAGTTTACTGATAGCGATATCGCCAGCTTGACTTTAGGAAGCGGCGAAATTGCCGGATTGCCTCACGGCATGAATGCTCGTATGCTATTGACCAATACAGCGTTTCTTAGGGAGTTTGGCTTAGAAGCAATGCCTACCGATTTTGATGAGTTTATTGCCCTCGCCGAGCAGATTTCTGCTAACAACGATGTAGTTGACTCAGGAAACAACCGCTATATCCATGTACCTTTTTCAAACCTTGATATCGACCATTTCGTGCTTACGATGTTCTACAGCATGACCGGTAGAGATAACGTAGTTGATGGCCAATGGAATTACACTGTAGAAGAAGTTGAAGCGGTACTTGAGCTTTTATTGCGTCTAGACGCAGCTGGTGGCCAACCAACATTTGAAAATCATGACCCAATCGACAATGATCAAAACCAAGTATGGACCAGCGCCCGTGCAGCATCTTCATTCCAGTGGATTAACGTCCCACAAAATCAAGCCACACATTATGGCGGCGGCGAATATATGGATGAGATGGTTCTGTTCCCATTCCCACAGCCCGGCGGCAATACAGTGGCTGTAGCCAGAGCGAGTCTTGCCCACGCACTTTCTCGCAACTCTGATCATCCTGAGGTAGCTGCGTATTTCCTTAACTGGTTCTATACTGACCCAGATGCAATAAGAGCGGTTGGCACAGAGCTTGGCGTTCCAGGTTCTCGTGATGCCTTTGCAATCATGGTTGAAGATGGAGTACTTCATCCTCTTCAACAGCAAGGTATTGACCTTATAAATGAACTGCCTGTAGGCTTTATGGGTGTATATTGGGAAGACGCAACACTAAGAAATCCTAGATACGCCATATACGACGAATTAAGAACTGGCCGTATTACTGTACGTGAAGCCGCAGAACGCATGGTGCGCGAGCAACAAGAAGCACTTGATACTATCTATAGATAATGGCTACTGTAAAAAATATGCCTTCCGAAAGCCCCGCAGCTGATGCTGCGGGGCTTCGGAAACGGCCCAGAAAAAGACGGAGTAAAATTCCGATAGCGCCTTTTGTGCTGTTGATTCCTTGGTTTATAGGCTTAGCAGCATTTAGGGTGTATCCGATTCTAAGATCATTTTATCTAAGCCTAACACATTTTCACATAATGGATCGCTACCCCCGATTTATCGGACTTGATAATTATGTGCGTATGTTTACAACGGACAACTTATTCCGAGATTCGGTTGCGGCGACTTTACGTTATGTGCTTTTGGGCACCCCGATAGTTTTGATTGTGTCGTTTTTTATTGCCTATGTTCTCAATTTTAAGCTAAAAGGTGTAAATCTTTTTCGGACTGCCTATTACATCCCATCGATATTGGGTGGGAATGTTGCGGTGGCTATTCTTTGGCTACAGATGTTCCGCAATAATGGACTTGTAAACGCGGCCCTTGGTATGTTTGGCGTAGAGCCTATTATGTGGCTTAGATCGGAGACATTTGCCCCGTTTGTACTAATTATGTTGTCAGCATGGCAGTTTGGTTCTACGATGTTGATATTCCTTGCGGCACTTCAAAACGTATCTCCAAGCCTTTACGAGGCGGCCTCTATAGATGGGGCAAAGAAACATCAGCAATTGTTCCACATTACATTGCCGGTAATCTCTCCGGTGCTATTGTTTAACGCTATAAACGTAATGTTGAGACATTTTGGAGAATTTAACTCAGCTTTCCTTATAACAGAGGGCGGCCCATTCAATGCTACATTGTTTATGAATGTGTATATATATAGGCGCTCGTTCCAGGGGTTTGACTTTGGGTACGGCTCGGCGCTGACATGGGTTTTGCTTTTGGGGATTGGTGCTGTTACCCTGATTCTCTGGCTTACATCCAAGTTCTGGGTTCACTATAGTGATTAAGGGGGTGAGGGTATATGTCTGAAGCAAATCTGCGCACGATACGCAAAGCCAGAATAAGCGCGGGGATTCGTTATGTTATCCTCATTGTGGTAGGGTTATTTATGGCGTACCCCTTATTCTGGATGATTGGTAGTGCTTTTAAAGAGAATGTTGATATCTTTAACAGCGTTGCTATTTTGCCTCCTCCTGGAAGAATGACTTTGGATAACTTTCCTGGAGCATGGAATATTTCTCGGAATAACAGCATGTTGTTTTATTACATGAATACGCTGCGCTTTTTAATACCCAGGGTAGTTCTTCAGGTTATTTCTTGTACGATTACTGCCTACGCTATTGCGCGTTTTAGCTTCCCAGGTAAGAAGCTTGTTTTCGGTGCGGTTATGCTTACACTTCTGATGCCTGATGTGGCTTTCAGAATCCCGATTTTTTTCATCTTTAGGGATTTGGGCTTAATAGACACATTTGCTTCGTTGTATGTTCAGGAAATGCTTGCAGTGAACTCCTTCTTTGTGTTTATGATAATCCAGTTTATGCGCACGATTCCAAGGGATCTTGATGAGGCGGCCGCTATTGATGGCTGCGGGCCACTACGTACTTTGGCGTATATACTAGTTCCTGTACTGCGGCCAATAGTTATAACAGTAGCTTTGCTTACTTTTATGTGGGGCTCCAATGAGTTTTTAGGCCCTCTTATTTATTTAAACAGCCCCAGCAACCATGTATTAGCACAGGCTTTGCGTGGCCTTATGGGTGATGCCGATACGCTTACAAACTATGGCTCGATTTTTGCGGCGGCCGCTATAGCGCTTATACCTGTGCTGGCAGTTTTCTTTGCTTGTTCAAGGTACTTTGTGGAGAGTGTAGCTACCTCCGGCGGCAAGGAATAGTATGCTGCTTACAATAAAGCGTGTTTGCGCTAATATCATTGATATCGTTTTATTCTTTGCGCTTCTTGTTATGCTGTTTTTGCATGTTTCCCCGGTGGTGTCAGGCTTTATAGCTAACCCGACTATTGCCGGGGTTATTGTATTATTGCTTCTTATTGCGATTATCACAGGGATACAATATCCTTTTATTAAAGTACATCAAACCATAGGGAAGGCGTTTTTCAGATTAAAAATTGTTTCAACAAATACTGAGAGGCCTTTGACGGTTGCTATCGTACTTCAAAGAGAGCTTTTTGCTAAAGTTGCCTCAGGCTATCTGCTGTGCTTTCCTGTTTTGCTTGGTAAAACAGGTGGCCATGAGATAATTACTGAGACTGAGGTTGTATCGGTTTAACAATAAAACACCTGCTTGCGAAAATTTATATGCAAGCAGGTGTTTTTTTAAGTGGATTATTTTTTACATAAACATAAAGCTATAATACATTAATCCGCATATGCCATCCTAAGTGCTGCAATAACCGCATCCTGCAAGATTCCTGTTGTTACCGGATAATCTGTTTGGGGCGTGATATACGCGGACTGATGTCTTAATACTTCTTCTGCTAAATCTCTCATCCTTGGCTCAAACAGTGGATAGAATGTGCGCTGTACATCATCCATCCCCGCTAGATATACCATTAAGATATCATTTTCGCTTACGGTTACTCTAACTTCTACGGGTTCGTCGTTAAGAATAATTGTTGATACATATGTACCTGGCATGAATCGCTGGGTGTCTTGGTTATATGGCGGCCTATCTTCAGGCACATCACCGCGCCCACGCGGAACCAAAAGAACCAGTAGTAAAATGATTAATGCCAGCCCTAGCAGGGAGAAAATCCCTATCCTTATTAGATCCTTCATCTGTAGTACAAAAATCCTCGTACCACCCATCATAAATAAACCTCTCTCACTAATTAACTTACATTAATGTATGAGCATAGGATGTGGTTTATGCAAGTTTTGCTCTACCTCCCCAGTATAGTAGTGTTAATCATATGATCAAGCTCGCCCCAGTTGCCCACCGCATTTCTTCGTAGGTCTACTAGCTCTAAATTTTCAAGGTGTGCCAGTGGGGATACATCACTTATAAAGTTATCCTCAGCTATGAAAATCTGTAGATTTTCCATACTGCTTACAAAGTCTATGCTTCGGATATCATTGCTAGAGATGCTCAGTGCTGTAAGCCCTGTAAGGGCGGCAAGGGCGTTGGTGTGGTCTTGTAAATCGTATCTATCTATAAAGAATATACTTGTCATTCCGCCATCTATCTGTATTCGGTAGTTGCCCATAAGGTTTATGTTATTCATATGAAGTGTATGCAAGTTTTGCATGGCACTAATCCTGGAGATATCGCCTACAACATTATTGCGGGATATGTTTAGTTCCTCCAGATTTTCCATTGCAAAAATGAAGTTCCAATTGAAGTATAACTCATTCCCTGATAGGTTTAGGTATCTGAGGTTTGTAAGTCTTCCTATTGCGCTCATGTTGCTAACCTCGCTGCCGAATACCCGGCTGCTGTGTATTTGCAAAAACCGTAGGTTCGTTAAATCTCCCAGAGGTGAGGCATCTGTCAGCAGCCATCCAAAGCTAATAGCAAGCTCCTCTAGGTTTGTCATCCCTCTTATTCCATCAATATTATCAGGATTATGCAGAGACATACGCCATACTGAGGTTAATCCTTCCAAGAAATCTACAGGTCTTACAGTCCCTGTATTGCGGCCCGTGTCAAGATGAAGCTCTTCTAATACCGTAAACCCTGCAAGGGATGGGATTTCAGGCACGTCGCGATTATCAAACAGGCGTAAGTATCGCAGATTTACAAGGGGTAAGATAAAGTTATAGGTGCGTGTGTCTGTACGTATTAGGGTTAGCGATTCCAGGTTTGTTAGGTGGCTTATAAAATGCAAATCCCTGTCGCTGCTGCGCTCTATATGCAGTGAACGAAGCCAGGTCATATCTTGTAGGGTGTTGAAAGATGCCAACTCTCGATTATCGGTAAAAGAAAGCTCTGTAATATTTCTTTGCTGGCTTAAAATAGAAAGATCAACAACACCGGTAGCGGTTAGATTAATGGCATAAAGGTTTGGAAGGTCAGTAATGCCTTGTAGTGCTGTAAAATTTCTACCGTTTACGGTTAGTCTTTCAAGCTTTGGCAGCACGGTGAATGTGGAAAGATTGGTTATGGTTCTTCCTGCAGGGACATCCAAAATCCTTATGTTGGGTAATCCTGAGAGGGCATCTTGGGTGGGCGTTGAAGAAAGAGTAAGAACCTCTAGGTTTGCAAAATAGGCCAGTTGATATAAGTTTTGAACGTCAGAATTGGGATGGGTCATGACTGGGTCGTCTTCATTGTTAAGCCCAAAAGACACGCTCTCTCTTTCTATCAATAACACATGTATTTCGTCTATGTCTTCCCAATTGATGTGGGTAATCTCTCTTGCGAAGAATAATTCCAATGCCTGCCTAAGGCCAGGGTCGGTAAATGCTTCGTGGGGAGGGTATCTGTAGGCCGGGGTGTATATCTCTGGTTCGGGGTCTGGGGTAGGCTGGTACTCGGTAACCCAATTAGTGATAGGTTCCGGAGCAGTAGGCCCAGATGTTCTTGGGCGAGTTGTTATAACAACAAGAAAAATAATAGTTGCTATGGCGATTAAGCCAAGGGCAACCATTGGCATTGGAGAGCGTTTGTCTTCTTTTTCCTGTTTTATGAATGCACTTTGGGGAACGGGTGCTCCGCACATAGGGCATGTGTCTGTGGCTTTTATTATTTCTTTGTTGCAATATTGGCAAGTAATAATCATAATATCCTCCGGATACGTTGGTATTTATATAATAATAGCAAAAAGGATATCTCTTGGCGAGATATCCTTTTTTTGTGTTATAATTTAATTGCAACAAGGCAAGGCGGCATTTGCTCGGCTGACCTCCCGAAACATGAAAGGAGGGATGCCCTATGTATATGGATGCTCAGACAGTAATAGCGGTAGTTGCGTTAATTACACTGGTGTTATTGATCATAGAACTAAAAGATAAACAAAAAAAATAGCCGCTCTCCCTCATAAGTGAACGGCTATCGCTTTTAGTTACACTACGGGACTTAGCCGTAGCGCCTTGCTTACATAATATGGGCGGGTAAACCCGCTCGTTTTTATTATGCACATATTATAATCAAAGTATGTCGGAAATAGCAAGTGAAATAAAAAAATAAATCTTACATTAACTTATTATTTGACATAAGATTAAAGCATTGCGATCTATGCTCATTAATTAGGAGGTCAACAATGATTAAAGCAGTAGCATTTGATATGGACGGTGTATTAATAGATAGCCAGCCGTTGCATTATGAAATAGATATAGAGGTACTAAAAGCCTGTGGTTATCCGGCTACATTAGAAACCGTAACCCCATACACAGGTATTTCTAATCCTGACCGATGGCCTAGGTATAAAAGCTCGTTGGGTCTTATGGAGTCTGTCGATAGATTGATAGAATTGCAGACCGGGTTTCAAATGGAGATTTTTACCCGCGCAAATCAGGGAGCTATTGATGGTATTCCAGAACTGCTGCAAGCTTTAAATGATCATGATATCCCTTGCGCCGTGGCTTCCTCTTCTTCTCATGAACTTATTAATTTGGTTTTGGAAAAATGTAAAATCAAACGGTATTTTACTCATCTAGTCTCGGGCGAAGATGTAAAGGAAGGCAAGCCTGCGCCTGATATATATATCAAAACCGCAAAGGTTTTCGGGCTGATGCCGGAGGAGTGTTTCGCGGTAGAGGATGCTCCTTTGGGGATATTGGCGGCTAAAAACGCTGGTTTTACGTGTATAGGATATGTAAACCCTAATACCCATGGGCAAGATTTTACCCATGCGGATTATGTTGTTACTCATTTTAATCAGTGTAAGGAGATAATATTATGCTAACTCCACAGGACTGGAAAGATTATGTTTTACTGGATGCCGGCGGCGGCGAGAAGGTTGAACTATGGGGGGATATAAAAGTAGTGCGCCCTGACCCGCAGGCTATATGGCCGCGTACAAACCCAGAGGCATGGAAAAACCCACATATGTATTATCACCGCTCAAAATCCGGCGGAGGGCAGTGGGAAAAACTAAAACCCACTCCTGAGGCGTGGGAGATATCTTATGGCGAGCTTCGTTTTCATATTCGGCCTACTGGGTTTAAGCATATGGGGCTTTTTCCGGAACAGGCTGTTAACTGGGATTGGATGATTAATAAAATAAAGACCGCTGGGCGGCCCATAAAAATCCTTAATCTTTTTGCTTATACAGGCGGGGCATCTGTGGCATGTCTTAGTGCGGGGGCTAGCATTGTGCATATAGATGCCGCTAAAGGCATGAATGCATGGGCAAAGGATAATATTGTGCTTTCTGGGTTGGGGGATGCCTCTCATCGTATTATGGCAGATGATGTAATGAAATTTGTGCAAAGAGAAAGCCGCCGCGGAAACTGCTACGACGGCATTATTATGGACCCGCCGGTGTTTGGCCGTGGCCCAAAGGGTGAGCTATGGAAGTTGGAGGAGAGGTTACATGAGCTTGTTGCCGCCACCGCTTCAATTTTGTCTGCCGATCCTTTATTTATGCTTATAAATGGATACACGGCAGGGTTATCTCCTGCCGTGTACGGTAATATTCTTTCTCTAGTTATGAAAACATTTTCTGGTGGTACTAGTTTTGGGGAGGTTGGTTTACAGGCTTGTAGCGGCATTGTTTTGCCTTGCGGCATGTACGCAAGATGGGAGGTTTAGATCGAAATATTCGTCTATCATGCTTAGAAGCCCGCTTGGTGGTACTTCACCTTTTACAAGCATTTCAGCCAGCCTGACTATTTCTGTCAGGGATGGTGTTAGGGCTGGGGTGTCTTCTTCTTCCAGCAGAGTGCCGTCAACAGTGCGCATGATTACCTTCAGTCCATACAGGATTTCACCTTCATAGCCTGTTAGCTGATGAATACAGAACTCTAAAGCTCTAGGATCACTTTCTTCTGGGTGTATTGTTGTCTTTGATACTGTAATACTGTTTTCCTTTTTCATGAACTTCTCCTCCTTGTGGGATAACGCCGCTGCTCTGCTTTTCAACAGATTTCTATTTTTTATGTCAGATTTCGTCTGACTTCTATATCTATTATAGGACATTCGAGAAAGAATACAAGACGTTTTTGAGGGAAATATTTTGCGAATGTTATCATATTTTTGTTTATATCTTTTCTATTTTACAACGTCCCTGTGTTTAAAGGAGGCCATTGTCATTTTATATAAGTAATATATAATACAAAAAAGGGACGCCGCGCAACGTCCCTTTTTGTATTGCTCTAATTTTTCAGTAATCAGCTATTTTAAGATTTTGTGTCGCTTATGGGTCGAGAGGGGGAGGCGAACCACCTCCTGGCCCTGCTGAGGATGGGGTAATCATAATCGTTGGTGGGATTAAAGGTTCGCAATCAAAATCATAGATATCTATTGCTGGAAAGGCCACAAAAAATATAGCTACTGCAACTACTAAAGTAAGTACCTTTTTTTTCATTACCTCACACCTTTCTTATTTACGGCAAAACACTCGCTGATAAATATTACGAATGGCTTTTGCCATCTTTGTAGACTTTGCATGACTCCTAATGCTTTCGAAATGCTCTTCTAAGAGGATGTAATAATCAAGCGCAACGAAATGATCATTCATCTCAATAAAAAATGGTATTGCCTTATCTAATATATAATTACTGGCTACTTCATTTCTGTAAGTCATCTGTTTACGCAAAGACAAATAATGACCTAAGGCCTCAAAATATACAGTCCACGTTTGGTTATTGATATAAATATCTTCTGCCTCTTGCAATAATTCTCTGGATTTAACATACTGCCTTGTTCCTATATGAGCATGTATTCCGTGATAAAGAGATGCAAAATAATTATTAGAGTTTGCAGGCAAATATTTAGTAGCCTTTTCGAAACTATCTATTGCTTCTGTCCAGTTTCCTGCTTTCTTGTGCATATAACCATAAATAAATGCAGTATAACCAATGTGTTCATTAGATTTAAGTCCATTGGCTATTGCAATGCATTTCTTAAGCAGCCTTTCCGCTTCGTCAAGCTCATTCACCTTTATATAGTTTATTGCAAGAATCTGACTAGAGAATAGCTCAAAATTTGGGACCATGGCTTCTACGCCTTCATATTGCGCCTTCTGCATAAAAATTATAGATTTATATGGCATTTCAATATGCGTATGGCATACAGCTATATTATGGTAAAGTATTGCTTTCTTTTGTATCAAAAGGGCTTTATTATTTTCTAATACTTTATAGGCCTCTTGCAGATGCACCAGTGCACGTTCATACATCTCGTAATACATATCCAAGTGACCCTTTGTATGATGATAATAATATAGACATTCATCATTCATTTTCTCAAGCTTGTCTTTAAGGATGTTGAGCCTAATCTCTGCCTCTTCAGGTCTATTATCAGTTATAAAATATTGAACCTCAATAAGCTTACATTGCATAACTAAGTCAGGGGCATATGGCTCAATCCTGTCAACAAATGTAACCTCGCCATATATGCGTCTGGCTTCAGGCATACTTCTGGTTCGCAAAAGCTCACGCCAATGATGCATCCGATTTTCAAATCCTTCACATTCATCATCAGTTAATGGCAAGCCTCTTAACTTAAAATGGCCTTTTATAAGAAGGAGTTGCCTATCGGTATACTCCTCCTCGCCACTTTCAACCCGGGCAACTCGTTCTTTAGACAGAATTATTGTCGATAGCTGCTCCTGGGTTACGCCATGGTGCTCCCTAAGAATGCGAACTTTTTCTCCTACAGATTGCTTTCCTCTTTGCAATGTAACCATTAGGCAATCGCTCCAGTGTAAGATTAATTTATCAAAAGTGCGGAACTCATTCCGCGTTTGACCTAAGTACAAAAATGTCAACAACTTATAGAAACATTATAGACCCACAAACAACAAAGGTCAACATCTTTTTCCACCTTTCCGCACAAAAAAACACCTGCTTACATACTGCAAGCAGGTGTTTTTCTAGTATGTCTTAATCTACTGACTTACATCTTCCATACTTCGCTCTCTTATAGCAATAAAAATCATCAATAAAGAAGGCCCAATTATAAGCCCCAACAGGCCAAAGACCCTAAAACCAATAAAAATAGACATCAAACTAGCCAGCGGATGCGCTCCCATTTGGTCACCCAAAATTTTTGGCTGAAGAACTTGTCTGGTTATGGTTATAACACCATAAATCACGGCAAGGCCTACGGCCATTCTTATATCTCCCACAATTACCGATATCAATGCCCAGGGAACGATTACAATTGCAGGGCCTAGAATCGGAAGGAAATCCAGTGCCGCGAACAAAAGCCCCAGTAGCAATGCATATGGGCTTCTTAAAATCAGCAGCCCGACGATACTAATAATCCCTACCATAGTCATAAGTATATACTGGGCACGGATATAACCGCCTACAGCACGGCTTAATCCGGCTCTGGTTTGGCGCATATGCCCTGACAGCCAAGGAGGGATGCTTTTTTTCACTGTTTCAAAGATCAGTTTCCGGTCAGCCATAAAGAAGTAAGCACTAACAAGCGCAAGTATAAAACCTATAAAGAAATTGGGGACCCCAGTAGCGATGTTCATGGCTTGGTCAAGGAAGTCTCCTCCAAATAGAGCCGTAATTGCGGGAAGAAGGATTTCTTGTAAGTCTGGTAACTGCCAGGCTTCCGGCAATAACTCATCCAAACGAGCCATCCACACAGCTGTAGATTCATTTATACGATAAGTTATATCTTCTATATGCTCTGGCGCTGATGACACAAAGGCAGAAATCTGACGTACCAAAGTACTTATAACCCATATCCCAAGGCTGCTGGTGACAACAAGAAAAAGAAGTAAACACAGGCAGGCAGCGACCCACCGTTTCCATTTAAGCCGATTAACCATCAAGCGAATTAAAGGCTCCATTATTAGGGCGATTAAAAGCCCAAAGAAAAACGGCGCAAGGAATCCAAAAAGAAAATTAAAGAAAATCCACACTGCCAAAGTAATAATTACAAAAAAAGCAGCACGATCCAATAGCTGCTTATGCTCATAAAAGAATCTATTCATAGCACCAGTCCTTCCAAAATAAAGCGGGCTAACCGCACCGTTTATAAGTTTTTTCAAATCCCCAAAGCAATAAAAAGCGTTACTTTCCCGGTTATGACAAAATCATCAAAATCAAAAAAAGGATGAGGCCTCTAAGTCATAAAACATGCAATCCAACCCCAAACCGCGCAAACGCGCGGTTCCTTATAAAGTTTTTGATTAAACTTTTTTCAAAAAGTTTACAGGGTTTGGGGCAGAGCCCCAAGGTCTTAACCCGCCTTAGCCCGCCCAGCTTTTATCAGATTTTGACGGTAAAAAATGTAACACAACTTCATTAATTTGCCAATAACTACCATTTGGATATGGTAGGCTTGTACCCAGATACAGAATCCAATTAACAAAGGACGGGAGAAGCATGAGCGATTTTACATTGCCTACAAATATAAAGCAAATAGGCAGTATCGGGGACGGCTTACGGATTTACATGGAGGATTATGTCTGTACGTTTTTGCACCAGTATGCGGAAGCGGGGGGCTATGGAGAGCGCTTGGCCTTTCTTGTAGGGCGGCAGATAGTTATTGATGGTCAGCCTATTTTGTTTGTCAATGGTGCCATCCATGGCAAGCATGTGGAAGAGGTTGACGGCTTTTTACGGTTTTCGGAAAAAAGCCGTGATTATGCTGAACGTATGCTGGATGAGCATTTTCCTATGATGGAAATTGTGGGCTGGATGCAGTCCCAGCCTAGTTATGGCACATATTTAAATCAGCATTATGCCTCCTATCATCTGCGTCAGTTTAGGAAGGCATATCAGGTGATGTATGTCCTTGACCCAATTGAAAGAAGTAATGCCTTCTACTTCCCTGACCCGGATTCATTAACGCCCTCTGAAAGAATGGGCGAGGTAAGCGGGTACTTTATCTATTATGAAAAGAACGTAAACATGCACGAATACATGCTGGCCAATAAAGTGGTGGAGTATACTCCCAAAGACCCAACAATAATTGACCGGGCTGATTTTTCCTACGCAGACGAAGATAAAGAAGAACCCTTATATGAAGATATGAAGGACGAGGCTCCTCTTTATTCCAGCTATTCTTCCAAATCACGTCCCCAGATGGAGCCGGAGGAAATAATCCGCCGCCATCAGGCAGATAAAGCCAGGCGCAAGGCACCGGTAGCGGAACAAAAGCGTGCGCTTAATATGGTAGCAAGTTTATGTGCTGTGTTATTTATTGTAAGCTTCGTGCTTGGGGTTGGGTTTATACGCAGCCAGGATCGTATTGATATGCTGGAAGAAGAAATACGCCTTTTATCTATAGGTATGCGGAATGTCTTGGCTCAGGCAACTCCGGAGACTCCGGAAGTTGCTGACGACCCGTTGGCTTCGGTTTTTGCGGAGCAAGTTCCCCCGACAACACAACAAGATGATGGTAATTATACCGAGCTGCCAACCCCAGAACCTACTCCTCCTACACAAACATACGAAGCAACGCCTACTCCAACTGACCCACCTAACGAAACAGCCGAGGTCTTTGCCCATATCCCAGAGACATATACCATCCAGTATGGGGATAGCCTTATTTCTATAGCCATGAGGTTTTTCAATGACCCAGAAATGGTGGCGGAGATAATGGCCTTAAACGGTATAGAAGACCCTAACCATATAGTTGCGGGGCGTACTATTGCCCTGCCCAGAAGATGAAGGTAGATAGATCAGAGCCAGGGTTAAATCAGACAGAAGACCTATGCCATCTTGCCGCTGCCCTGGCTCATGAAATAAAAAATCCCGCGGCTCTTGCCCTGGCTCATATAGCCCAGCTAAGAAAACGCGAGGATTTAATAGGAATCGGAGATACATGCGACCATATAGAAGAAGCAATAGAGCATATTTGCTGCTTGGTTCAAGAAATGCTTTTGGTAACCTACGGAACGGCTCCTGCCTATGATTTTGATATCGAAGATATGCTGGTAGATATGCGAGACGTATATCAAGTGGCATGGCCGCAGATTACCTTTACCCTGGAAGCAGACTCATTAGGAGAAGGTCTGATGTACCACGGTGAAGAATCTTATATGAAAATTGTTTTCACTAATCTGCTAAAAAACGCTGTGGAGGCCGTAGGCTCTACAGGGGTTATTGGCATTGGCATAAAGAAAACTAAAGGATATGGAGTTATTACCGTAAAAGATAGCGGCATAGGAAACACGGTGCTAAAACGCCACGCAAGTGGCATGGGGCTTGCAATATGTAAATGGCTTTTAGGGCGAGTAGGGGGGCAGCTTACGTTATCAGCCAGTGAAGGCAGCGGGTGCGAGGCTTCAGTGGTGCTGCCGTTGGTATAGGGGAACCCTTTGTCCCATATAAGCATAGTATGTACCATACAACAAGCCTGGATATTTACCAGGTATTAGGAGGACATACTATGAATACTTGGAGGAGACACGGGATATTCGGTGGCCGATTCGCATGGCCTGTAGCTCGGTGGCCTATAGGTGAAGAATTTGAATTCTCGCCACTTCATTACCGCTTCAATCGCTTTTTTAGGCGTAGACGGTTTTGGTAGCATAATAAAAGGAGCTGTCTAAGTTGACAGCTCCTTTTTTGATATATTCTCAAATAAATTTGTAAGCCATGGCTGGACAACAGAAAGCCCAATAATAGCACCAATAACCAGCATAGGAAAATAGGCCATGGTAAGCCTTCCGCCACTTTCCCAAAAAGTCAGTAGTAGTGCCAAACCAAAGAAGGATAGCCACGGTACAGCGGTATGTTCCCGGCTTGGTTTAATAAAAGCACGAATAGCCATAACCAGCATGAGTAGTAGCATCGCTGTAGTAAAGCCTGTGGCAATATGCCTGTAGGCATTGAAATTATATCCATGGCCAAGAACCATATGATGTAGCCTGGTTTGATTAACTGGTGCAAGATGCAAGATGCGGTGCAGCTCATAGGTGCCGTCGCCAAAATTAATGGTAAATTTGGCTGAGTATAAATTACCCATCCCAATAACCCCTTGGCCACGTAAGCGCTCGCGGAATAACCTTGATGTTTCTATTTGTCTGGTTTCTAAATCGCGGAAGCCTAACGTAAAGTTAAAGTCCCATGTATTATAGTGGCCGTAGCCCTGTAGGCCAAGCATAGCCCAGTGGGTTCTGGGGATACGGTAGCGTTCGGTTAACTCAGGCCCTATTACCCGCCTGCTCATGTACATATAAAATCCGCCGTAAATTATAATGAACCCAAAAGCCAACGCACCGGCACATAATAGACGCTGGGCCCAGCCTTTTTTTTCCTTCACCAATAAAAAATCTATAAATATGGCGATAAGCACAATCATTGCCGTAGCTTTTAATACTGAGCCAACTGCCGCGGCCAGCCCACAAGCGGCAAAAAACAGTAGCTTTTTGCGTAGAGTCGCTTCATCTCTTCCTTTAAGATATAAAGAGAAGGCTATAGCTACAAAAGGCATGGACAGGGTATCTGTATAATATACCGCCCCAAAGAAATGAAAGGGTAGAAAAATACATAGCAAAAATAATACATACAGCCCAGCCTGTAGCCCCTTTAAGCGCTTTGCCGCTGAATATAGTGCAAAAACCATAGCTTGAACCATAGTTACATTCCATACCAAGGCAGGTATATGAAAATCTGTGCCGCCAAATAAATTATACACCCAAAATAGCCAGCGAAATAAAAAAGCCCCGCCCCATTGTACCGACTTCATTGCCAAATACCTGAGGTAAGAGCCTTGAAAAACATAACTTGCCCCGCCATGCATACCAAATGTAGTGCCAAAAGCACCAGGGCCATCCAACTCCCCTGTAAGGGCCCACATCTGGGCCCCGCCAAAAATGGCTTCCACATCCCAAAGGGGGGTGAATCGCAGGCGGTTTCCTATTACAAATTGCAGTATCGCCGAAAGAGCGATAAATATGATGAGTATCCTCTTATGAGTCTTTTCGGAAATGGATGAAGAAATGCGCCCGATTATCCGCCATGCGCCAATCATTAAAGGCAGGACTACAACCACAGTAATAAAGGGTAATAGGATGGGACTCATCCCTATGCGGCTTCTAAAGAAGATAAATATTATGCCCGGAGCGAAAGCTATAATAAATAAAGTGTAAAATGTGTGCCATGCAAAAGGGATTAGGTTTGGGATTATTTTTCTCATGGATTGTGCCTTTCATGCGGATGGTTGTTAATGGTGAATATTATTTATCTCAAGCACTTTTGAAATCTTATCTAGTGAAGTCCGCGCATTTTTCAATATTTTCCAAGTGGCTTCTCGTAAAGTTGTATCAGATGACATAATCATTCCGCTTAGTGTTGTTTCTCTGACCAGAAACTCTAAAGCCATGTACATAGTTTGCAATTCACTTGCATTAAATGTATTCGTAATGCTTGTGCTGGCTCTGCTTTTTGTTTTTTTCATAAATCGTTCGATATCACTTTTTGTCATTGTTACACCACCTATGCTATTAATTTTTGGTAACTATCTCTATTTATGCATAAAATAAAGCATTTTGTCAAATTATTTTTAATATGCCATACTGTTGTCATATTTTCTTTGCTATGTTTGGAGAGGAATAAAATCTTACTCTTTGGAGGAATGTATCATGGAAAATGTCAAGGAATGTCAAAGCTGTGCTATGCAAATGAAAGAAGCCAAAGACTTCGGCACGGAAAAAGACGGAAACGCAAGCGTGGATTATTGCTGTCATTGTTACAAAGACGGTGATTTTACATGGAAACCGACTTTTGATGAATTTGTTGAAAGCAACATCGAGTTTTGGGAAAAAGAAGGCAACGAAACAGATGACGAATTAAGAGCGCGTGTCAAAGGAGAGCTTTCTAACTTGAAGCGTTGGAAAACGGCGTAGTGCAAACATATCCCCGCAAGACAAAACCATTACTCTCTTGCGGGGATATTCCCGCTTTGCATAACGGAGGAAAAAGGTGAATCGACTTGATTTAGCGGATATTTGTAACCACTTAAAAGCGGCGGTAATTCCACATACGCCGGAAGATTTTATTATCGCAGAAAGATTTAAGTTAGGCTTGCTTGACGAGGAGCTAAAGGCTGGAATAGCGGCGTTCCGGTCTTTTTTGCATGAGCTTTATGAGGCTTTAGCCAATAGCAAGGATAGGTTTGATGTAAAAACAGGCAAGCAAGATGGAACAATCCCTGCCCGATTTCCGATAATAGAGGACTTAGGAGCGATTTTGTTTCAAATGGGTTTTCATGGTAAACTTGAAACAGAGCCGAGAAACGAACTGATTATTTGCGGCGAAGATATGCTCCATATTTCCACAATGCAAAAATATAAACATTTGAACAAAATGTCGAAAGCTCGCAAAATGGAATTGTTTGATTTGTTGTCTGGCTTGGGGTTTTATTTCGAGGATGCGGATTTTTCTGAGGATATTGATTTCTCAAAAATTGGTACATTTTATGTTCAATATGAAAACGACGATTCATTGCTCACTGGCTTGAAATTGATGGCTTTAGCGCAAGCCAATGTAAAGGCTAAATACGACCGATACTCCACCATACTCATGCGTGGGGATTTTTATCCTCTTGCAAATGTAAAGCCAAAGCCGCCGATTGTGAATATCATTGAATACGTCAATACACAGCCGCATGATATAGTAAAATGGGTTATTAGGTTACATGAATTATTAACCCAAAGCTGTAAAGTTGCTGGCGAGGTTAGGTATTTTTTATGCGATGGAATTTTTACTTATACTTCACGGCGAACAAAAAAAGTTGTATGCAAAATCGACCTGAGAGCAAAAAATAGCTCTGTAATCCCTGGCGTAAACCATTTTGAAAATTCAAACGATATATTAAATCAGCTTACCAAATTTATGCTTGATACCATGAGAAGAAAAAATCGAAATTGCAGAACTTGCTCAAAACTCAACAGCCCTAATTTCGTGAAATGTCCATACGGAGGGGGCGTGCCGCACAGATTTTCATTGAAGGGTGAAAAATTTGAACTATGCCAACATAATGGCTTTGATTTTTTGATAAATGACGAGTCGGAGCGCAATATGCTTATGAAATGGATTGAGTTGGAACTTGCTTGGGAGACTAATTGACCGCTTTGCATATTACCAACATTCCAGAATGGGTCTGGTTGGGTGAATCGTCCTAGGTGGGGGTGTAACTTCTTGCTAGAAGATTAATGACGAACAAAAAATGATAGTTTGCTCCGAATTAGTAGGTGCAGAACCATCCTAGTAAATCTTAAGGTACTACCAGTCAGCATTTTTAAGCTCTTCAAACAAATCCTGGTTAATAAACTTTTGCTTCGTAATATGAGCTAGTCTTAGAAACTGTTTTATTCCTGCCAACCACATATAATCACAACTCATGGCGGCTGATTCAATTGCTGCCTCAAGCATTGGGACAAGTACTTCATGTTCAATGTTCTTTAGTATACCAATTCCTTCATTGGCTCCCGGCCAATTAAGGTCTTGCAATAGTAAAATTAAGCTAGGTAAAGCTTTTTTGTTTTTGGGATACCCCATCGCTTCTATGATTTTAACTATATTAAGCCATGAGTTCTTGTTGCCTAAAAGGATTAACAAATCATAATCATCCTCATTGACAGTATTTAAAATTTTGCCAATAGCTTTTTCTTGTTCGCATTTAGGCATATTCCAGTCAAGATTCCCAACTAACTTACTGATGTCATCATATTGTTGCACACAATCGGTTATCTTTTTACTTCCTATCAATTCTCCAAATGAAGGCGCAATCCCATCAAATAGAGCAACTCGATTGACAATCATTTTTTCATCCTTCTTTCTAAATAAGCAGGGGTTGTAGCTCCTAGCTCGGAGACAATATCTCCTATCTTATTTATCAGAGTCGGCGGCTTTGAAAATTTTAAGCTTCTGGCCGCCTTTCGAACTGCCTGCCGAGCTCATAATATCCCGCAGACTTTTTACTATTTCGTAATTTAGTAAATCATCCAAGTTAATGCAGCTTTCTATTGATGGCGGGCCAAAATTGTAGTCACCCCAGGCCTCCCATCCAGTGTAGATTTCAACAAATTCTCCTTCACTCAAAATATGATGAAGAAACCCATGTAATCCTTGCCGTTGCCAGAACTCTTCTTCTGCATGTATCTTATTTTGTAATGATATTTTTGATTCATTATCTAAATCCCCACGAACAATTTCAAAGTATCTCTCATCTGAGTTTGGCATTGATTCTAGGTCAAACCTAAATATAAAGGGATTTATGAAGCAGTTAGTAAAAGCTGCATTATCCGTATCTTCATAAAATTCTATGCATATATCATCTCTAGATGAGCCAGCTGATAAGAATATATAGATGTTTTTTTCGTAACCCAAGTAGCGTTCAGTCACACAATATACGCCAGATTCATTTATCTTGGCGCCTTCATCATCGGGTAAAGCAAAATGCTCTATCTTGCTAGGGAAAGAGATATAGCTAATATAGCTCATGAGTTCATGCTCCGATCATAGATTAATTTTTGTGCTCAAAGTGACCCGCAATTTCCTCACCATCTAGGAAACCATATATGGGCGTTATCTCTGCTTGCTGGAGATAATGCCAAAAAAGCCAGGTGCACCTAATCTTGTTTCAGGAGGCCGAATCGGCCCGCCTAGCTTTCTAAGAACATGAATCTGATAGTACAATACTCTCACCTTGATTATTGCGGTGCTGTATTGTATCCGCTATAGCAATTAAAACATTTCCTAAATACCTAAAATGTTGCAATACTGGTTCTTTATCATCAATGCATTGAGATATCCTTTCCAAATCATGAGCTATTGACCCAATTGTCAACTCTGGATTATTGTACAAATCATGTCGCTCCCCCACTGCTGGAGTCCAGTAAAGATCGTGCAGTAATGTGACTTCATTTTGGAGAACTTCGTTTTTGAAGAGCGCACAAACAAGCATCTGATAAATTTGGATTAAATCAGAGTGACGGATTTTCATGTTCTGCCAGCCTTTCGTTTTAATTTAGCTGATTAATCTGCTTTTGTAAGGAATTGATGACTGTTAGAGTCGTCTGCTCTGTAAGTGCAATCGAGTAAAACAAGGCGCGGTTGCTCACCTTATCTAGAAAGATGTGGAACCGCTCCCTTTCCCTGTCTTACGTGTTAATAACTCACTGGAAAAGCCCGCATTGACTTTGCGATTATTGTTATATTGCTACCACAAATTAATGAATTTCCTTGTGCAAGAAAAGTGATGATACTCTCACCTATTCTTAGTACTGAGTATCCGTCATGATGAACGGTTTCAAGGATACCTGAAATTAATATCATATTGTCTTTGATGGTTATCGTGTTATTTGGGGTAATGGATGAAACTATATTTGCACCCCAAATAAGAGGCTCATCTATATCTAGCTCAATATCATACTTCTTTTCTATTTCAGGGATAGTCCCATCCCAATCCACATTTATTGCTCCATAGCTTGTATATCCATATACGGATTTGCCTAACACCTTTACTACATGTATTTTCACTATAGCTATCCCTTCCGATTTTGCAATCATTGTAATATATTCGCACCTGGATTACATTGCCTGATGCATCAAATATCCATATCTAAAAATGGAAGTGCGCTTTTGTGGCCACCATACTTGTCACTTAGTAAATTCAAAATCGAATTGAGCGGGAGCCATCTGCTGATACAATTCTATTTGGGTCTGATATCTGCGTTCGAGGGTGCAGGTTGGTTGTGGCTTCTGGCTCGAAGGTAGTATTCCGCAGTCATAGCATTTATAGGCAAAGCGGAATAGGTTGATGTTGTGTTGCTTTAAGCTGGTTTAAATATGTATAAAAGAGGGATAGATTTTTTCTAGCTCAAGTCGAAATATATCATTAAACCTATCCCTTTTTATTTTGTGCTAGATTGTCCTGGTAATTACTAGCCTATGCCCTCCCTCAGAAAATGGTTGATTGTATATAGCTTCGCCTAAATTCTTTACTGTATTAACATTTAATACATCTTCCAAACTGATAAAAAATTCTGTTGACGGGGGGCCAAAATTATAATCCCCCCAAGCTTCCCAGCCAACATAAATTTCTACAAACTCACTCACTTCTAAAGCATGATATAGGAATTTGTACAACACCTGACGCAACCAAAGATCGCACGCTTCATGTATCTCATTTATTTTTGCGTTTTTAGCTTCGGAATCTAAATCATTATCTCCAAAAAAAATTGAATCAATTTTCTTAAGTGAACCTGGCATGTCTCCAAAACTAAATCTGTATATGAAAGGATTTCTGAAACATTTATTGAAAACGGCAATATTTCCGTCTTCCCAAAATCCTATGTCATGATTATCATCGTCACGGAAATTTGATGATGTATTATATATATAGTGATAGCCATTGGTTGCATCAGGTAAAGAAAATATTTTTGGTTCATTTATTTTCCTTTTATCTCCATATTGAAAAGGCATTGCTTTCGGCTTTCTAGGTAAAGAAAAGTAACTGATTACACTCATAAATTTACTCCAATTCATCTATTCTGTGCTTACACCGGGCCTTAACTTTAATTATCATCTTGGAAACCAAATATGGGCGTTAGCTCTATTTCTTGGATGATAATGCCAGAAAAAACCAGGAGGAGAGCCAGCTTGATTCTCCGGTTGTGCTCGGCTAATAATTGGTCCGCCAAGTCGGTGGTGATGGACTAACTCAAAGGCATCGTAATGGGAAAAAGCTATAACACCTCGCCACCACTCATGAGATCTAATGCTCATGATATAGTTTGCAGCATCTTGTAGTGTCATTGGAAGGGATGTTGGTATAATTCCAGGTTGCACCCCTCCTGCTCCCCTAGGTATTGTTGCCGCCATAAACCTAAGTGATTCACCATGTGCATTAGTGGTGCCAGCTATCCCAATTGCACTTGTTATTGCTAATTGCAAATCGTCATTTGTTATCGCGGGTGCTGCCGCGGCACTTGAAGCCACTGCACGTGCGCGTTTACTTAGTGGTAAAGCTGCTTGGTTACTTGGTTGGTAAGTCGTTGCTTGAGCAACCCCAGCGGCACCGATAGCAGTCAAGCCTGTTCCCGCCTGTGCTTGTGCCTGTGGCCGAGTAGCTACCCCTCTTGATGGCGTAACCGCATCTATGGCATCAGCAAATACAGGTCTTATTGCATTAATAAGAGTGTCGGCTCCGGCTGCTGCCCTTGCAACCATACTGTTTTGGCCATGCATCATAGAGTCTAAAGCAATTAGTGCACCGGCTGCCGCTAATGCAGCTCCTCCCGCTATAACTGGCGCTAATGGGATAGCAATCATCCCACTAGGGTCTGTAAAGAATACGGGGTTGTTCATGGTGTATACATATAAATTAGCACTCTGCAAAACAGCAGCATTACTGCTTTGCATATTACCAACATTCCAGAATGGGTCTGGCTGGGTGAACCTTCCCATTATGGTGATTATAACTTCTAACGCGGGGACACTGCTCCACACTCGTTAGATGCTGAGCCGCCATCCCCCATCTTCAAAACTAGCTGGGGAGGTTCCGTATCTTCGTAAGTAAGATACGGAATCTCCCCAGGTTATTGTCTTTTAGAAATTTTTACCGTAATACCATTCGTAATCAGTACATTCGAAACCAGTTATTTTAGGCCAATCGCGTTGAAGGACAATGCCGTCAATTGTTTCCGAGCGATATAAGTCCTCTAATGTCCTAAAAAAGTATTCGCCACTACTGAAATCTGTTCCACATCGTTGAAAAGAGTATTCATTCTCAAAGCCAATAATCATATACTCTTTGTCATTTAAAAATAAACGTAGCTCTGGTTCAATGTGGGCAGCAAGCATTTTTTCCATTATTTCTCTAATTTCATAAAAAGAATACTTTGGCATATAACACCTCCAAACGCATGTTCTTTGTCTTAGTTAATGAATCCTTGTTGGTATATTACTATAGCCTGGTGGCAATATGATTACAGTATGCGGGGTAATTGGTTGCCCGGCTGGGCTAAAAGCCCTATTATGTTCGTGTAATCGCATACCTCCATGTGAGTGGTCAAAATCTTGTCGCGCAAAAGGATGTCCATGACTATCAAAAAATGTTCTGCTTCTTACGGTGCCATCAGTGCCAATCTGTTCGAATATTGTATTCGCCAGCGACTGTGATGCTATTGGTGCCCGGGATGTACTTGTGACTACCGTTGTAGTGTTTGACGTATTACCTGTGCTAGGAGCAGGTGATATATTTTGAGGCGCAGGCCCCCCACCTTGTGGCGCAGGCACAACCGCTCGCTGCTGGGTGGTGGCACCTGGTGTAGCTCCACTTCTAGCTCCAGACTGGCCTGAAGCGGCAGGTGCCACTTCTCGCGGTTGAGTAGCGGTGCCTGTACCAGCTCCACCTCCAGTTCCACTCTGAGCAGCAGGGGCAGGTCTCGCTGTAACTATGTTGGTAGTATTGCTTCGGCCTCCACTAACGGTTCCTCCACCAACTGACACGCCCCCGCCAGAACCGCCTCCAATAGTACGACCACTGCCGCCACCGCCAATTTCGGCAGGGCCAAGAGCAGATTGCAATGACGGTTTTTTAACCAATCCAGACGGGTCAACCCACCGCACAGG